>NZ_CH959311.1:0-28373 GCF_000152605.1 Sulfitobacter sp. EE-36
TGCGCTGATCTTCCACCGTTCCTGTAACCGTAGACAGATGGCCATTATAGGTCGGATCTATGCGCAATCCATGAATATACGCAGCGTCCTCGGGCTGCACGAGCCTGAGGGAAAGATGAACGCCATCGATACGGGGCAAAGCTGACGGTTTCACAACCTTAAATCACTCTCTTGCGCACCAAGGACGTTCTTCAAATCATAAAGCACGTGATCAGCTTTGCCGAAAGCGCGCATCCCGTTGCCTCCCATAACTTTGAATTGGTCATGTGCAACGGCCAGGACGATCCCATCGTAGTAGTCATCTTGCGGAGCCTCTACGAGGTCCACCCCGTATTCATGGCGTGCTTCTTCGGGATTGGACCAAGGATCGTAGATATCAATATGGATACCATAATCCTGCAATTCATGCACAACGTCGACAACACGTGTATTCCGTAAGTCGGGGCAATTTTCTTTGAACGTGAGCCCTAAAATAAGCACCTTTGCACCGTTTACCTGAATCCGCCG
This sequence comes from Sulfitobacter sp. EE-36, assembly GCF_000152605.1. Taxonomy (NCBI): domain Bacteria; kingdom Pseudomonadati; phylum Pseudomonadota; class Alphaproteobacteria; order Rhodobacterales; family Roseobacteraceae; genus Sulfitobacter; species Sulfitobacter sp. EE-36. The sequence continues at coordinate 508 of NZ_CH959311.1, forward strand.
CTTTAGCATGGCCTTAACTAGTTGACCGGCGACATATGCACCCATGCCATCATTGATACGTCGCCCTGCGAGGATCACTTGAGGGTGATACCCTACCGCCTCGGCCTTATGGGTCAGATAATAGGGGTCCACGCCAATGCAATGGCCGCCGACCAGCCCCGGACGGAAAGGCAAAAAGTTCCACTTCGTACCTGCGGCCTTTAGCACGGCCTCAGTGTCGATGCCCATTTTATTGAAGATGATGGCCAGCTCGTTGACCAGAGCGATGTTCAGATCCCGCTGCGTGTTTTCAATTACCTTCGCAGCTTCTGCTACACGGATGCTTTCAGCTTTGTACGTGCCTGCTGTGATAATACTGGCATAAAGCTGATCCACTTTCTCGGCGATGTCGGGTGTGGATCCGGACGTTACCTTACAGATATCTGGCAAGCGGTGCGTCTTGTCTCCGGGATTGATCCGCTCCGGAGAATATCCCGCAAAAAAGTCTTCGTTAAAGGTTAAGCCTGAGATGCGTTCCAGCACGGGCACGCAGTCTTCTTCTGTGGCTCCGGGGTATACTGTGGATTCGTAGATTACGATGTCGCCGCGTTTAAGAACCTTGCCCAAGGTTTCTGATGCTTTGATTAGCGGCGTCAGGTCCGGGCGCTTGTGCGCATCAATCGGAGTTGGAACCGTGACAATATAGATTTGCGCGTCCGCCAGATCTGCAGGGTTTGTCGTGAATGAAAGCTGCGAAGCCTCGCGAAGCTCTTCCTCGGAAGCCTCCAGCGTATCGTCACGACCTTCGCGCAATGCGTTAATGCGGCTTTGGTTGATGTCAAAGCCGATTACTGGGCGATTTTTACCAAACTCTATGGCAAGCGGAAGGCCAACATAGCCAAGCCCGATAACTGCTATTTTTTGCATGTTCGCACTCATTTCCCCGAATATTCCCTGTACCACTCGACAAACCGTGCGATGCCATCCCGGAAATCTGTCTGAGGGCGATAGCCCGTTAGTGTTTTCAGTAACTCTGCATTGGCCCAAGTAGCGGGCACATCTCCGGTTTGCATGCCCATGTAGTTTCGCTGTGCTTTTTGACCGAGACAGTCTTCAATCGCGTCCACAAAATCTAGCAACCGTACTTTGTCGGAGTTACCGATATTGACCACACGGTACGGAGCCACCGGGGAAAGGCTGTCGCCTTTTGGCACAACGCCACCCTCCGGCCGCTCTGGCACTGCGTCGATCAACAAGCGGATCGCGCGAACAAGATCATCAACATAGGTGAAGTCACGGTACATATCGCCGTTGTTGTAGATGTCGATCGGCCGCCCATCCAACATAGCATCTACGAACTTATAAAGCGCCAGATCCGGCCGACCCCATGGGCCATAGACGGTAAAGAACCGGAACATTGTGGTGGGTAGATCGTGGATATGAGCATAGGAATGGCCCATACTCTCGGTGGCCTTCTTTGTAGCCGCATAGATGGTCAGCTGCGTGTCAGCCTTTTCAGTCTCGATGAAAGGCATCTCTTCGTTGGCACCGTAAACCGAAGAGGTCGACGCCATCATCAAATGCTTGACCTTTAAGCGCCGTGCCGCCTCCATCACATTGAATGTGCCGATCACGTTACTGTCGAGATAGGCCCGCGGGTTCTCCAAGCTGTAACGAACGCCGGCCTGCGCGGCCAGATGGACAATCACATCCGGAGCGAATTCATCAGCGACGCGGTCGAACAAAGCTTGATCCTCAAGCATCCCTTCCGTCGCGGAAAAATTTGGGCTTTGAAGTAGCATTTGGTGACGGCGCTGTTTGAGAGCTACATCGTAGTAATCCGTCATCCCGTCAAAGCCGTGGACAATAAAGCCTTCGGCGAGGAGGAGCTTGGCAAGATGGAAGCCGATAAAACCAGCGGTGCCGGTGATCAGTACTTTACGTGGCTTCATGATAAAATCATTCCGTTCAAGATTTTGCAGCCCCAGCATTAGGGGGCTCGATTTCCAATTCTGTACTAAGCATTTCGATCTCTTGTCTAAGCGCCTCATACTCGTCCATTTTGCGCTTTAAGAACACTCGTGTCATTAATGCCCTCTGAGCGATACCGCTTGGTGTCAGAACGTAGGCGTATCGACGCTTATCGGTTGAAGCCGAGAAATTGCCCAGTTTAACGAAACCCCTGTCGATAAGCGCTTTCAGCAAGTAGTGCATTCCCCCAACACTTATCCCAGCAGCCTTTGCTAGCTGGCGCTGCGTCATTTCGGGGTTGTCCTTAAGAAGTCGGAGCACACGGTAATGCGCGTCTTGCTGAAGCTGCTTACGTCTATTTGGCATCAGAAAACTGCTTTGTTCTTCGAGAAAAACTTATTCTATAACTTAGATACGATATATAAGATAATTGTTCAGGTTTGAGCGTTAACAGCCATCCCCTGCAAAAACAAGAATATTATCACGCGGTTCAGAAAGTCTTAGTGCCCAATCTATCCGCGATCTTGGGCTTATCGAGGTCAGATTATGACCCGCCCCAAAACATTTTGAAGTAATCCAACAGTATCAACATGATGTGCATCATTAGAGCCAGGATGGACCAAGAACATCAAGCTCGTTTGCCCCAACTTCTTTGCAACCCGTAGGGGGCTGGCGGGCCGTGAAAGTGTTTTAGCAAAAGCCCTCTCCAAATACATTTCCGAACAAGACCCCTGCATGCAAGGAACGCCAGCCGCGGTTATGACTTCAGCAATACGATCCCTATCCCAACGGTTTTTCAGGTTCTCCGACCGTACATAGGCGTAGTATTTATACCAAGCGTGGCGCGTACCATTATCGAGCTTCGTTGAATTCTTAGAACCTAAGGTCGCCAGTCGCATTGGGCCGCTTTCTCCAGCGAACGGCTCCAAGGCCTCGGTTAGCGCCGCTGCATTCGCCGCACGGGCCGCATGCCACTCCGGCATACGCCGTAGCTGAATTCTGCCTATAGCTGATTGCATTTCCGTCAAGCGCCAGTTTGTGCCGAAGCTCTCGTGCAACCAGCGAAAACCCGGTGCATGTTCGCGCTCATATACTGCTTCATAGCTTTTTCCATGGTCTTTAAATGCCCACATACGGCGCCAAAGTGCCTCGTCATCGCAGGTGACCATGCCGCCTTCGCCACCGGTCGTCATGATCTTGTCTTGGCAGAACGACCACGCGGCTACATCTCCAAGCCCACCGACTGGGTTCCCTTTATATATTGCGCCATGGGCTTGAGCACAGTCTTCAATTAATCTGATTTCCCGCCCACCTATGGCTTCGCGCAGGCCGTCCATATCGCAAGGCCAACCCGCGAGGTGAACTGCGATTATGCCGCGCGTCTTGTCCGTAATCACAGGCGCAACTGTTTCACCTGTAATGTTGCCACTCACGATATCAACATCAGCAAATACCGGGCGGGCACCCGCATTCACAATTGTTGAGACGGAGGCAATGAAGCTACGCGGCGTAACAATTACTTCATCCTCAGAGGAACCGCCGTTTTGCGACCCGATACCTAACCCATGAAGAGCCAAATCCAGTGCGACTGTTCCATTCGCAAGAGCAATCGCATATTTTGTGCCGGCGAAGGTGGCAAACTCTTCCTCGAACATACGGCCTTCTTGGCCGGTCCAGTAGTTTACCTTATTCGACAGCAAAACCCGCGATACGGCATCGGCTTCTTCCTGTGTATAGTTCGGCCAGGGCGGCAAAGGTCCGTTTAGCATCGTTTAATTCCTTCGTTTGAGAGGAACCGCAGGTACCCCACCGACAATCATGTTATCTGCAATATCGTGTATAACAGCTGCCCCTGCTGCGACAGTCACATCTGATCCAATTTTCACCCCTTCTCGCACGACAGCCCCAATCCCAATCCAAGTGCGTGCCCCGATTTGCACATTGCCCGCGAGCCGAGCGCCAGGTGATATGTGTGCGAAATCCCCGATGATACAATCATGATCGATGCTGCACCCAGTGTTTAGAATAGTCCCCCGACCAACATTCACATCAGCATTCACGATCGCGCCAGCTACGAGCAAAGTGCCGGGTTGAAGATACGCAGAGGGCGAAACCGACGAGAATGGATGTATTAGAACTGGAGCGTCTCCTAAACTACTTTGGTCAAAAAGCCGGGCTCGCACAGCATTTGAGCCGACAGCGCAAAACCTGTGCGCTGGGCCGTCCCAAGATGGTGTACCACAAATTTTCCAACTCCCATTGAGTGTACGTTCAGGAAAACATCTGTCGAGAAATGCAATATCTGTATATCCTACAGCGGCAGCTACATCGGCAACCACTTTTCCATGCCCCCCGGCACCGATGATCCTGATCGATGTCATTTAGATTTTGGTCCGTGGTTGCGATCCAGTAAAACGTGGCATTGTTACCTCTCCTTCAGCGGAGATATCATCACTTTTGATCACCTTTCGGATCGTCAGCCATATGATCTTGAGGTCCAGCCAAATGGTTCTATTATCCACATACCAAACATCAAATTCGAACTTTTTCTCCCATGACAACGCGTTCCGCCCATTCACCTGCGCCCATCCGGTTATACCCGGGCGCAGCTCATGCCGGCGCGCTTGAGTAGGAGAATAGAGTGGCAGGTACTCAACCAACAGCGGACGCGGCCCAACCAAGCTCATATCCCCTTTCAACACGTTCCATAGCCCTGGCAGTTCATCGAGCGAGGAAGAACGTAGCTTGCCCCCCAATGGCGTTATGCGTTCCGCGTCGGGCAGCTGTTGACCGTTAGGGCCTGTAGAATCTCTCATGGACCGGAACTTTAACATTTTGAACGGCTGGCCGTCTCGGCCAGGACGCGCCTGCTGAAAAAGTACGGGTGATCCCATGTCCTTCCGGATCCAAAAATACAGCAACAGCAAAACTGGCGAAAAGATAACCAAGCCTAGTAGCGCGCCCACCACATCCATTATTCTTTTAGCCATATTGCTCAGTTCTCAAACATTTTTTAATGAGGAGGGGACGGATAGCTCCCCTATGTGCAGGGGGCATAACGCCCTGATTGTTGCTCGCGTCATACCGGATTAACGTACACTTCGCCAGCCTCACCCTGCCTGACTGTCACTATCCTGTACGTGATATCCTTCGACCCGCGCAGCAATCAACTTGCGCAGCCTAACCGAGTCTGCCGATGAAATTGAGCCGTTCAATTCTCTTACCATTGCAGCCACTTCAATTTGGCTCAGCATCCCCTCCTGCGCTCGGAGGATCTTCGCATGTGGTGTCGGCAACAAGCTGTCGTCATCGATCAATAGCTCTTCGTAGAGCTTCTCTCCGGGCCGCAGACCTGTCACTTTAATCTCAATGTCACCCTCTCCTGTCGTCGGATCCTTAACCTTTCGGCCAGAGAGTGTGATCATCCGGCGGGCGATGTCGATGATCTTCTGGGGCTCTCCCATATCAAGGACAAACACGTCGCTACCCTTCGCATAGGCACCAGCCAGCAAAACCAGACGCGCGGCCTCGGGTATAGTCATGAAAAAGCGTGTGACATCTTTGTGGGTCACCGTCACCGGCCCCCCGCGAGCGATCTGTTTTTGGAACAGTGGTAGAACCGAACCAGAGGACCCCAGTACGTTACCGAAGCGCACCATGGCAAACTTCGTACTAGAATTACGCGTTTGGACATCTTGTACCACCAGCTCGGCCATCCGTTTGGTGGCGCCCATGATATTTGTCGGCCGTACGGCTTTGTCGGTGGAGACGAGAATGAAGCGCTCAAGTTTAGCTTCAGCAGCGGCTTCGGCGACGACTTGGGTGCCGAGCACGTTATTGCGTGCGCCTTCTAGCTCGTTTTCCTCGACCAGTGGCACGTGTTTATAGGCCGCAGCGTGGAGGACAATCTCGACCCCCTCCTCCGCGATCACACCGGCGACGCGCGCCTTGTTTGTGACCGACCCAAGACGGCTGACAATAGGGATCCCCGTGGCCTTCGCCTCAGGCTGCAACTCCTGATCAATTGAGTACAGCTGGAACTCACCCTGCTCAAACAGGATAATCCGCGCCGGATTACAGTTCAGTAGCTGCCGGCAAAGCTCGGACCCGATCGAGCCCCCTGCCCCGGTCACCATCACGACGCGGCCAGCGTATGTTTTCGCAATCTCTGGGGTATCAAGATCGACCTTATCACGGCCCAAAAGCTGATCCGGCGCGACGGTGCGCAGGCTATCAGCCAGCCCTTTGCCAGACATCAGGTCCACATAGGACGGCAGCACCTGCACCTCGACCTCATAAACGCTGAGCTTTGAGATCAGCTCATCTCGACGCTTCTTGGCCATAGATGGCACTGCCAACAGGATTTGCTCGATATCGCGCGCTTTGACCAGCTTCCCGAGTTTAGCGGGATCATGAACAGGCAACCCTGCGACCATGAGACCGTGCAAGTTCGGGTTGTCGTCGATGAAGAACACAGGCCGCGCTTCGCTTGCCTGCCTCAGGGCGGCTGCCAATTGGATACCCGCAGCCCCTGCCCCGTAGATCGCGACCGGTTTGCGGTTACCCCCGCGCTCTGACAGCCAACGCAGCAGGTTCAGCCCCACCACACGCGCCGCGACGGCGAAGATGCAGAAGAACAGCCCCAAAAGAAGCGGTACGGACCGCGGCGCCGACAGCTTTAACCAATAGCTCAGCATCACAGCACTGAAGGCGATCAATAGCGACGCTACTCCGATATTTGACATGGAATGGGTATCAAAAGCGTTAAGCTTGATGCGGTGGAGCCGCAGTGCCCAGATGATACCGACACCCCACATCGAGATGACGGGAAATAACACCCAACTGTCTGCGATCGGCATCAGGGGCGTGCCCGTCCCGTAGCGGAAGGCAAAGGCGCAATAGAGAGCAAGAGGGACAAGCATGCTGTCGACGGCCAGAAAAATGGCCCGCTTTTTTGCTCTCGAAAGGTCGTGAATACTGTTCATGTGCATGGCGATAATTTTCTTCGAATATAAAAAGTCTTTGTAATGTGCGGAGGTTACCAAACTACTATCGTTTCACGAAGGTATTTTTGCGGATCAGCGGACGGCAGGTCAGGCTCTGGGTCCTTGCCTTGTTATGGCCGCAAGATGTTGGATATTCCTCCTCGTGCCACCCTATATTAAGAGACACGTCAAAAGGGAATACGCAAGAAACTGCTGGCACAGATATGGTGATCTGCCTGAATGCACCCATGTTTCACCCGATCTCAGCAATATAGATTCGTTGACGCGCGCACTCCTGCCAATCCGCTTTAAGCTGGCAATTTGCGACTTGATGTAATCATAAGGCACTGTAATCCAAAGATATTACGAATTGTCAGCTGACAATTTCCCGATTTGCCAGTGCCATCACCATCGGTTTCAGCGAAAACGCCCCATCCCTCGCCATCTGTGTAAGCCGGCGAAGGTACGCACCTGGGCTGCGAATGGCGTTTGCTTTCTCGAGCATACATAGGACGGTGATCGCAGCAGCCTCCCTGCCCATGATGCGCTTTGCGTCAATTATCACGGGATGGTCGATCCCTAGCATAGGCGCGATCTCGTCAGAGATACGCTCGACATCAGACCAGCTGCGCAGGGGTTCTGGGAAGAAGGACTGATGCTCTTTGCATGTGCTGAGAACCAGACCGAGAGACACGCATCGGTCTTTCTCAGCTTCGTTGCTTTCTACTGGTCGTGGCCTTTCGGGAGTACAAGTCCCCTGCCCTTCAGAATCAAAATAAATTATATCTGAATCCTGTATGTGCCGCTCATTTTGGGCGTAAGCGGTGCTCACTTCTTCTGTGTTTGAAGCTTCCTCAAGACCCGTTTTCAACAGGTTCTCGAGCGCCGCTGCCATCTCACGCAGCTCCGTTTTATCCGCCTTTCTGCGGAGCAACTTTGCGACCTCGGCAAGTTGTTCTTCGTGACCAGTTTCCTGCATGAGCCTTGCACGCAACATCAGAACTTCGTCGCGCAACGCGAGCAGCTCTTCCTGCCGGGCCTGTGCCTCTACAGCAGCAAGACTGATAGCCTCCGCCTGATGCACCATCGGTGACAGATCGAAACCGAACGCTGCGGTGATCTCCCCCCCTCGGCTGTGAGCAAAGCGCTTGCGATTGGGGCTGTCATGACGGCTGACAATTCCCGCGCGCAGCAGCTGTGCCAGATGGCGCCGCAGCGTGCTTTCGGGCATGCCGTGCAACCGTTCAGACAGACGCTGGTTCGAGGCAAAAACAATGCCCGCAGGCCCCGACGGAATGTGGCGCGTGGGCAGGAAGGTCAGCAACGCCTGCAACACGGTAAGTGTCCGGTGCGACAGCTCGTAGGTCTCCGCCGCTTGTGTGAGCTGATCGAGTAACAGCCATTTATCCGGCCCGCAGGGGTTCGCTGCGCGGTCGTCTACTGGCCGCCCGACGAGAGTTCGGAACGCTTTTCCCATCAAATTTTCACGAAAGACAATAAAATACCCGCTCTACCCGAGGGGGCGGAGTTGACAGAGGTAAATCTTTAGGGCTATCTCGAAGGTGCAAAGTTTGAGAATGGCCTTCCGGGATTTATCCTGGGGGGCTTTTTTTATGGTCCGGTTGTGCCTCCTGTTGTTACGTCCTCAATGTCTCACGCCTTGGACTGTCGCCAGCGGTCGTGAATTTCTCTCATCAGCTCTTCGGCGTGGGTGTCGAGCCATTTGTCGAACCCTCCGGCCGTCCGAGCGGATATGTTCAGGGTGACCCCGCGCGGTGTGCGCCGCACCTCGGCCAAGGCTTTGCCGTCCTGGTTGCGCAGTGTGCGCGCCTCGGTGGCTGCCGGGGCAGGGGCCTTGGGGGCTGGTTTGTTATTGGCGGCCTTAAAGATGCTCTCGAAGCGCTCGTCCGAGGTCAGGTCGCTGAATGTATCGACGGTGGTGGCCTCTTCTGCGCGGGATTTGGCCTCCGGCTCTTGTACAAGCTTTGCCAGCGTTAGCCAGCGATCCCGCCCAATGCTGGGGGCAGATCCGATTTTGCGCAGGAACGGTAGATCAAAGGCATTCCCGACCTTGAGCATCCGGCTCACCATGGGCAGGTCAATTGTCAGCGCATCCGCGATTGTTTGCCGGTCGTGCCCGCTAGCATCCAGCTGCGCTGCAAAGCTCGCCTTTTCGACAAATGATAGATCCTGCCGCGCGGTGTTTTCCTGACCTTGGGCCATGACCAGCGCATGATCGTCCAGATGGCGGACCATCGCTTTGACCGGCACGCCGATTGCTTTCAGCGCCTTCAGCCGGCGCCGGCCATAAACAATCTCGAACCGTCCGGCTTGGGACGGGTGAGGGCGCACAAGCACCGGCACCTGCTGGCCGTAGGTCCGCAGGCTTTCTTCCAACTTGCGCTGCGATTCATCATCAACGCCCAAGCGATCTTCGACGCCCGCCATATCGATCAGGCTCGCATCAAAATCCTGAACCGCGTTCTCTTGCAGCCGCGTCAGCGAGGATTGCAACGCGCCAACCGCACCGCGAGGCACCGTCGACGGTTTCGGTGTCGGCCGTTCCTGCGGCGGGGCAGGGGCCTTTGTCTCGGATGAAAGAATACCTTTACGTGCCATTAACGCCCCCATGCTTTCTGAATCATGGATTCAATTTCATCGTTAACCAGATTTAGTGAATCGAGCGCACGGTCATAGGTGTTCCGGTGGAACTGGGCGCGATCGACCTCGTAAATCGTCTGATGGGTCAGACCCGCATCCGAAATTGCGGTAGATTTCAGCATGGGCGCGACCATCACCTCGTCGTCGAAAAGCTGCCGCAGGAAAGCGAGCACCTGCTGTTGCGGCCCGTCATTCGGTTCATAGCGGTTAATAAGGAAGCGCATGAAATCAAACTCCATGCTTGCGCCGGCATTCGAGACAACGTCGAGGAGATCCGCGCTCATCTGCAGAAACTGCGACATCGACGCGACGTCGAGCATGTTCGGCACGACAGTGATCAAAACCCCTGTCGACGCGCAAAGCGCGGCCATCGTCAGATACCCGAGTTGCGGCGGACAATCGAAGATCACCACATCGTAGTTCTGTTCGACATCGCGAAGCGCCGTTGCCAGCCGTGCAAAGAACGGCGGCTGCGCATGGTTGATCAACGCTTGGGGTGTCTCGTGCTCGAACTCTTGCAACATCAGCCCACCGGGGGCGAGGTCGATCCCGGTGAAATAAGTCTTCTGAATAACGTCTTCTAACGCGACCGGATCATCATACCGGATCGCGTCGTAGATCGTGCCAGAATTCAGGAAATCATACTCTGGACGATAGCCAAACAGGGTGGTTAGAGACGCTTGCGGGTCGATATCAACGCATAGAACGCGGTAGCCTTTCAGGGCCAAACGCTGCGCAGAATGGACCGCGCTCGTCGTCTTCCCCGAGCCGCCCTTAAAATTTAGGAACGACAAAACCTGAAGCTTGTCGCCCTCACGGCGCCCGCGCTGATAGGCGCCGCGGGTCTTGGCGTTGCCCTCAAGAATGCGCCGCAGCTCAAGCAGATCATCGGCAGAATAGTGTCTACGGCCACCGGGCGAGGTGTGGACTTCGGGCGCCTTATCGTCAAAATGAAGCTTACGCAGAAAGCTCGTCGAGATACCCAAAAGCTCCGCTGCTTCGCCTGCGGAAAATAAGCGCAGCTCCTTGCGCGCATCGGGCGCAAAGATCTTATGCATGTGACCTTCCAAGGCCGCAGCCAAGGTCTCCGCATTCTGGCGGATCCGTGTATTGATGTGTACGGTGCCTGTCACATCGCCCTCGCTCTCAGTAACGCTTTTCTTCGGTAGCGCATTTGTTTCCGTTACTTAACGTCGAAACATCTGCCAGCGCAATAGATTCTTGAAACAACCGGCGGTTCGGGGCGAGGCTAGATGATGTGGGAGCGGGAAGGGGGTACGCCAGATTTGCGTTAGTGCTTTGTAATACGGTAATTATTCCGACGAACGGCACCTTAATGTCAGCTCAACTGCATAGCTGTGATGTAGTCCGCGCTCTTACACATCTGAACGGATTGCAAGAGCGACGCGGTCGGCAAACGAATCTTCTGTATCCTAATAGCACTCGCTTGCACTTGCCTGGCATCGATCGTGGATTGGTATCGCAGGGTCTCTACCCCCCCCCTGACCTACCTTGAGTACATTTGCGCTGGGCTTTTTTCTAGGGTGGCTCCAATTCAATAGGTATGCAGTCTTTCTAACGAGTTTAGAGCTCATCGAAGCCGTTGTTCGAGTATTGTCCGCGCTGGTCTATGGAGATACGCGCACCCGCTTCCGTCGACACAGTAATCCACCCCATCGCGTCAACTGAGATCCCAATAGCAGCCCCGCATGACTAAACTGTCATGTGACGATGTTGAGGCTGTGTAGTCGAGATGCTCATGTCAGTTGCTGGGTTCTAACGGACATTTTAGACAATTTTCGAATCACTCGTAATAGTTGAAAAATTGGCCATTTGTCCGATTCCGTGGCAGCACCTAGGTGGCTTCGGTCCCACAACTACCTAAGTTCTCGCCGCAAGAAACCCAGTGAAATTGGGTACCTGCACACGAGTAACTCAATCAGTGTTGAGTTTAGGATTTCTAGAGGAATTGGCCATTTGTCCAATTTCTAAAACCTCTTTTTGCATCCGATAAAATATAGTAATTTCAGATGGTTAATTAATTTTTGTGAGGTTCAAATGAGAGGCTTTATGTATCGGTTAGACATCCAGCGCCATCCATCGGGAAACCTAGCGAGTGATAACCAATGGCTCCTTCAATCCGGCTGTAGCTTGGCCACACTCTGGTGGGTTCGAGTGCAAGGCGAGACTATGGTAGAGGGGGAAAAAAATGTCCTATAAACTGGTGCGCAAGACGCGATTGAAGACGTTAGATTCATCCACCATCAAGAACGTTTTCTTGTATCTAGCCGAAGTTGCGAACGACGACGGTAAGAATATTTGGCCGCCAATCTCTAAAATTGCAGGCGCTACTGGGTTCAGCCCATCGACAGTCGATGTAGCTATGGGAAAACTGAAACAGTCAGGCCTGATTTCCAAGGTTGGTCGCAAGACTTTGTCGTCAGGCCGAGTTTCAAATTTATATGAAATCGACATAGCTAAGCTAGATGACTTACCTGATGCGTATACGGCAGCGAATAGCGATCTGCAGGAGACACGTTACACTAAATCGTGCCCCCACAGACCTTCAAATGCGTGTCTGTGGGACGAGGTTCACAGCCTTGATACACAGCTGCAGGGTGCTTCGCCCCCCGACAGTCGGGTACAATATAGTAAAGGAATAAGTAATAATAATACTAAGAGCGATGTTGTTCGACGGATCAAGACAGCAGGGGATATCGCACAAAAGGATTTTGAACGGGCAATTGCTGCCTACAATTCTGTCGCGAAATTACACGGCTGGTTGAATTACCCATCGCAAAGCTCAGCGGTCAACGCCATGTTGCTGGAGCGTCTGGTAGCCATTGACGGACTAGAGGGCTGGTTGAATGCTTTAAAGCGCGCAGCAAATTCTGATTATCTTTGCGGCCGCCTTCCAGGCAAAAAGTTTACCAACAACGCCAAATATCTGCTGAAAAACCTCGATAAGCTTCAACAAGGGGGGTTTGATAATGCCGATAGTCGGATGCAATCTGTTCAAGCTTCCGCGACCGCAGATAAACACCATATTTTGATGGGACAGATACTCCGCGATATCGCCTACGACTATGGGGTCGAGGTTTGGAAATTGCGCTCCGAAAAATATGCACCTCAGTATCCGAAAGCGATACAGGCTGTTCGAGACGCGGTGAAAAAGACGAGTATCCCAGTGGATATCGCATCTAAATTCGTCGGGGAGGGCATGGCATGACCAACAAACTCAAGCCTCATGACCGCGATCCAAAGACGCCCAATGTACGCGCGTTTCCGACCTTCGATTCAAACAACGGTGATAACTTTTTAGGCGGCGCGCCAGCTCCGGAAATGCTTCGTGATCTTTGTGGGACAAAGACAAACGCGGCGGGCACTGGGTTGTTGATGTCAGCCATGCAAGCTCTCGGCCCGGATGCGAAAGATTTTCGCCAGTTTATGACCGCACTATGGGCGGAGGAAGAGCCCAAATCGGCGGTTGAGGCGATGTTGGTGCAACAGCTGGGGACGATCCATCTGGCCATTTCCAAGCTTTCAATGCGCTTTAACAGTAATATCGATTTGGCGACGCAGATGGCCTTATTGAAGGCCATCAACAACTCGATGCGAACGGCTGCCGAGCTTGTTCGCACTTTGAAAAAATACCGCTCCGCTGCAAACCAAACGGTACGGATCGAGCGGGTGAACGTCAGCGATGGTGGGCAGGCGATCGTTGGCGACATACACCGCGGGGGGGATCGCAATGAATAATGACATCAACCCCATGCAAAGCGCGCATAATGCTCTGCGTTGCTCGGCGACAAGTAAGCGCACCGGGCAACCGTGTCGGGCACCGGCTGTGAAGGGTTTCTCGGTATGCCGCATGCATGGTGCGCGTGGTGGCGCACCTAAAGGCGTTGGAAACGGGCGCTATAGCCACGGTTTGCGCAGCGCGTTCTATACCACGCTGTTTGAAGAAAACCGCCGCCTGAATAAGCAGGTCAGGGAGGCGATCAATGACCTTCTATGAATTCTTCGCCGGTGGCGGGATGGTGCGGGCGGGGCTGGGGGTGCGATGGCGCTGTCTTTTTGCCAATGATGTCTCGCCCAAGAAAGCGCGTATCTATCGGCGCAACTGGGGTGGGGACGCGCTTGTTTTGGCGGATATTGCGGCGCTGACCTCTGCCGAACTTCCCGATGTGCCGGATCTGGTATGGGGGTCTTTCCCCTGCCAAGATCTGTCGGTCGCCGGTGTGGGGGCGGGGCTTGCGGGGCAACGGTCGGGGAGCTTCTGGTCTTTGATCGGGTTGTTGCATGACCTCAAAGATCAGGGGCGGGTGCCGCCCTTGATCGTGTTGGAGAATGTGTTGGGCACGCTGAGCGCAAACGGCGGGGCGGACTTTACAGCTCTTTGCCAGGCGGTCGCGGAGCTGGGCTATGATCTGGGGGCTGTGGTGATGGATGCTGCGGATTTTCTGCCGCAGTCGCGTCCGCGTCTGCTCATCATTGCGGTCCGGCAAGGGATAATGCCGCCTGATGACGTGGTCGCTTCGGGCCCGCAGAGCCCATGGCATCCTCCGGCGGTTGTTTCGGCATACCAACGGTTGCCAGAGCGGCTGCAAAAACACTGGCGGTGGTGGGCGATGCCGACCCCTGCGCCGCGCGTTTTGAAGCTTGCCGATGTGATTGACACGGAATTGCCAGCTGACAATTGGGATACGCCGCTAAAGACCAACAGGCTGCTGCTGATGATGAACGAGACGCATCTGCAAAAGGTGGCCGTAGCCAAAGCGCAGGGCGGTACCGTGATCGGCACGATATACAAGCGCACGCGGGTTGAGCAGGGGCAGAAGTTTCAGCGAGCCGAGGTGCGCTTTGACGATCTGGCGGGGTGTCTTCGCACGCCGGGTGGTGGGTCCTCTCTTCAGCATCTGCTTGTGGTGTCGCCCGAGGCGATCCGATCGCGCGTGATGTCGCCGCGCGAAACGGCGCGGCTTATGGGGTTGCGTGACAGCTATGTGCTGCCCGAAAAGGCGTTGGAGGCGTATCAGCTGACCGGCGACGGAGTTGCGGTGCCGGTGGTGCGCTATCTCGCGAAATGGTTGTTGGAGCCGATAGTTGCAGGCGAAAGTCCTTAGAAACATGGGGCTGTTTCTTCGCCGTTCGCTTCACAGACAAAAATCCCCCAGTTCCGTTAAAACTCACCGGAACCAACTCCCGCAGCGCGTGTTAATTCTCCGGAAATAATGATCACGATATCAACGCTTTACCGGTCACTTCTGCACTGGTGAAGCTTCCCATTAATCATAGCTAAAGGTGTGAGTATGCAGACCAAGAATGACGCGATGAGTGAGCTTTGGCGGGTGCTGAGCGGGACGCAGGCGGCCTATGAGACGGCGCTGGATGACCTCGACGATGGCGCGGGCAAGGATTTGGTGAGCGAGATTACCGCCATGCGTAAGGAGAATATTGCTCAGGTAGAGAAATACCTCTCGGACGTAGGCATCGATACGAGCGCGCTTGAAGCGCCGGAGCGGGTCTATTCAGCGCTGGATTGGACCTCGGCCGGGATCGAAGGGCCCGATGGGGTCGAGGCGCAGGTGCGCAAGTACGAGGCGGATGTGCTGGATGCCTATGACCGCGCGATCGAGCCTTATGCCGCGGGGGATGCGGAATTGCAGTTCCTGACGCAGCAGTATGAGGCGCTGAGCGGAAAGCTGGGCGGGCTGACGCCTGACCGCGCGGCGGCGTGATTTTGGTGAGCAGGCGCAAAACCTGCGCAAATTGAAACAACTTGTGGCAGCCTGATGCGGATCGGGCTGCCATTTCCTATGGGGCCGCCCGGCCTGAACATGAGGGAGCATAGGGATGATATCAGCGATCCTTGGTATCTGTTTGTTGCTGATCGTGACGGCGGATGTCGTCATGTCGACGCTGGGGGTGGGGGCGAATGGCCCGCTCGCGCCACGGGTGGCACGGGGGACGTTTTGCCTTATCCGTTGTTTGCCAAAACAGAATTGGGTGCATCGTGTCTGCGGCCCGCTTGTGGTGGTCAGCATCGGGGCGGCGTGGATCATCTTGATGTGTTTGAGCTGGACGCTGATCCTGTCGGGGCAGGCGGGGTCGGTGGTTTCGCATAGTTCGGGCGCGCCGGCGGGTGTGCTGGAAAAATCGATCTATGCCGGGCATTTGCTGTCGACCTTGGGCGGCGGCACTTATGAGAGCAGCGGCGCGCTTTGGGGTGTGGTGGCGACATTGATCGGCGTGTCGGGGATGGTGGTGCTGACCTTATCGGTGTCTTTCGTTTACTCGACGACTCAAGCAGTCTCCACCGGGCGGGCCATTCTGGCGTTGTCGGATGTGCATCCACCCGGCACGACGCAGTTCAGCCAGATCCTGCTGCCGCAGCTCGCCACGCTGGTCGCACAGATCAAGGCTATTCCCTATGCGCTCTATTTCAGCACCGTGCGCGAAGAACGGCGCTTGCCGCAGAAGCTGGCGCAGCTGAGGGCACATCCAAAGATGTCGGCGCAGGATCGCCGCAACCTCGACATTCTGCTGCGCGAGCTGCCGGGGTTGGAGCATGTGCCGCAGGATCAGTTTGACGAGACATTCGAGGAATGGGCCAAAGGCTACACCCTGCGCCCCGAAGAGGGGTAAGCGGGCCTACACCCCGCCTTGGTCGGATTTCAGGTTTTCGCCCTGCTGGTGGATCACCATTTTTTCCGCAGGGTAGGGTCTAATAAGGCGGAAAGCGTCCTCTGCCGGTGCTGTTAGCCACGCCTCGTAATCCTCAGGGTCCAAGATCGCGGGCATCCGGTCGGGGTGGGTGTCCTTGACCAGTTCATTCGGCGTGGTCGTGATCATCGAGGATGTGGTGAGCTCGCGATATTCCGTCCCGTAGTTGCCCGCAAAGCTGCGCCAGATCCCGGCGAGGGCGAAGGGCGGGCGCGGGGTGTCGCCTGTCACGCCAAACCAGACATAAGTCGCCGGGTTGCGCCCCTTCGCCTCGCAAAAGCTGGAGGCGGGGATCAGGCAGCGGCGTTCGGTAAAACTGGCTTTCCAGAAGGGCGAGCTGCGCAGTTTATCGTCCCGCGCGTTGTTCACCGCCTTGGGCTGGATCGGCTTGCCGGTTTTCTTGGAGGTTTGCGGCAACACGAACCCCCAATGCGTGTTGCGCAACACGCGGTTGCCATCGTCATCCAGCGCCACGATGGGGGCCGTGCCTTTGGGGAAGATCGCGGTCAGCGGCTCTGCATTGCCCAGTTGGTCGTTTTCGGCGCGCACTTTGAACAGCTGTCGCATGAGGGTCGGGGCGAGGGTATTCGCGTAGAGGTTGCACATCTTCGGCGCTCCGTTTCCAACTGTAGTGGGGGCAGGCGTTCTACCTATACCACAAATTATGCAGGACATTCCCGTAAGGCGATCTAGTTCAACCTTAGGGACACGCAAGTTTACGCGCATGAGAGACGAACAATAAGCCACAGGAATGGAGAGAGCATGACCGACCCCACGTCAGAAAACGGCGAGATAGAGACTGATTTCGAGGTCGGTCAGGACAATATCGACGGCAGCCTTGGCCCCATCGGCTTTGACATTCATAACCCCGTTTTCGTGATCTCGGGGATCACTTCGGTGGTTTTTGTGCTGCTGACGATGATCTTTCCAGATCAAGCGGGCGCGGTCTTTCTGGCGGTGCGTAATTTTGCCACCACCAAGCTCGACTGGATGTTCATGATTATCGTGAACTTCTTTGTCATCTTCTGCATCGTGCTGATTTTTCTGCCCATGTCCAAAGTGCGTTTGGGGGGCGAGGATGCGGTGCCGGAATATTCCTACCCCGCTTGGTTCGCGATGCTGTTCGCCGCCGGGATGGGGATCGGGCTACTGTTCTTTGGCGTGCTGGAACCTGTCTATCACATGAACGTGTCGGGCCCGCTTGGGGTGCCGTCGCCCATTGCCGCGGACGGGTCGATCATTGCCGAGAATGTAGAGGCTGCCCGCGCGATGGGGCTAGCCGCGACCTTCTATCACTGGGGGCTACACGGTTGGGCCGTTTACGCGATCATGGCGCTGGCCTTGGCGCTGTTCACCTATAACAAGGGTCTGCCGTTTTCGATCCGATCCTGTTTCTACCCAATTTTAGGCGAGAGGGTCTGGGGCTGGTCCGGCCATATCATCGACATTCTGGCGGTCTTTGCGACGTTGTTCGGCTTGGCCACATCGCTGGGTCTTGGGGCGCAGCAGGCGAATGCGGGCTTCAACTTTGCCTTCGGGCTCGAGATTTCGACGAATGTGCAGGTGATCATCATCATTCTGGTCACGGCCGTCGCCCTTGTCTCTGTCTGGCGCGGGCTGGATGGCGGGGTAAAGGTGCTGTCCGAGGTCAATATGGGCGTCGCGATCCTGTTCTTCCTCTTCGTGCTTTTCGCAGGGCCCACGCTGATCGGCCTTGGCGGTTTCTGGACCGGCCTGATCGCCTATACGCAAGAGCTGATCCCGCTATCGAACCCCTTTGGGCGGACAGATGATGCCTACCGCGAGGGGTGGACCGCCTTTTATTGGGCATGGTGGGTATCCTGGGCACCTTTCGTCGGCATGTTCATCGCGCGCGTCTCCAAAGGGCGCACGGTGCGGGAGTTTATCGTCTGCGTTCTGCTGATCCCGTCGTTGATCATCTTTGTCTGGATGGGCGTCTTTGGCGGCATCGCCATCGACCAGATCCTGACCTCCCCCGAGACGTCGCTGGTCAAAGCCAATGTGATCGACAGCTATTCGCCGGAGCTGAGCCTCTTTGGCATGTTGAACGAGCTGCCGTTTACCAAGACCGCATCGACCATCGCGATCGTGCTGGCGCTGGTGTTCTTTGTGACCTCCTCGGATTCCGGCTCGCTGGTGGTGGATACGATCACCGCCGGCGGCAAGATCGACGCCCCAGTGCCGCAGCGGATCTTCTGGTGTGTGGTCGAAGGGTTGATCGCCATCGTCCTGCTGATCGGCGGCGGGTTGTCGGCGCTGCAGGCAGGGGTCACGGCCACCGGCGTGCCGTTCAGCATCCTGATGCTGGTGATGTGCTACACGATCTACAAGGGCCTGCGCAGCGAACCGCGGGCATGAGATAGGCAACCGGCGCGTCTGTTGAGGGCGCGCCGGCTGAAGCCTTAAGATCCCATCCAGTTCGGCAGGATCGTGGTGATGATCGGGAAGGCAAAGAGGATCATGATCGTGATGACCTCCAGCAGGACAAACCACAGCGCACCGCGGAAGATCTGGGGCAGGGGTGTTTCGCGATCAATACCGGCGATGACATAGCAGTTCAGCCCGACCGGCGGCGTGATCAGGCCGATCTCGCACATCTTGACGGCCAGAATGCCAAACCAGATCGGATCAAAGCCGAGCGACTGGATCGTCGGGAACATGATCGGGATGGTGATGACCATCATCGAGAAGGCATCGAGGAACATCCCCAAAGGCACAAAGACCAGAAGCAACATCGCCACGATGAAATACGGTGGCAGGCCCGAGCCGACGACCGCCTCGGCCAATTGGTTGGGCACCTGGATCAGCGTCAGGAAATAGCTGAAGACGGCGGCGCCGATCATGGTGAATAGGATCATGACCGTGGTGTCGATGGTGGACCGGAAGCTCGCCACGATACGGCCCAGCATCCCCGGCCAGCTGGGGCGGTGCATGAGCAGCATGATCAAGGCGACAAAGGCACCGACGGCACCCGCCTCTGTAGGGGTGACGAGGCCCAGATAGATGCCGCCCATCACGACGATGAACAGCACCATAACCTGCCATGCCTTACCCGTTTCGCGCACGGCCTCGCCCCAGCTGGCGCGTGGGGTGACCGCGTGGCGCATATCGCCGCGACGGGCGATGAAATAGATGCCGACCATGAACATGATCGCGGTCAGCAGCCCCGGCAGGAACCCGGCGACCAACATCTTGCCAGCCGAGGTTTCCGTCAGCGCGGCATAGAAAATCAGCAAGACGCTTGGCGGAATAAGCACACCCAGCACGCCGCCTGCCGCGACTGCGCCGGCCGAAAGACTGCCCTGATACCCCGCCTTCTTCATCTCGGGGATCGCGACGGAACCTACGGTGGCGGCAGTGGCCACGCTTGAGCCAGATGTGGCCGCAAAGCCTGCGCTGGTCAGGATCGCTGCCATCGCCAAGCCACCGGGCAGATGCCCGACCCAACGGCTGGCAACGTCGAACAGCTTTTTACCCACCTGCGCGTGATGCGCGAAACTGCCCATCAGGATGAACAGCGGGATGATCGTCAGCGTATACACAGCAGTGGTGGAGTATGAGATCGACTTGAGGCGCGTCATCAGAAACGCGAAATCTTCGACCAAGACGATACCGACGGCGCCGGAGAGCGCCAGCGCGGCAAAGACCGGCGCGCCGAATGCCATCAGCAGGATGATCAGCGCGACGGCGATATAGGGGGCAAAGGACGGATCCATCGGGGCTTCCTGACGTCAGTGAAGATCGGGCGACGCCTGCTGTGTCTGCGCAGGCTCCCCGAAGAGAAAAAGTTGAAGGGATTGGATCGCCATCTGGATGAAGGCGAACCACAGGCCCGCGGCCAAGCTGGCCTTTGTCCACCAGATCGGGATCTTGACGTAACCCCAGCGGAATTCCCGGATAGAGACGGAATAGATCGCCTCATGCGTGGCGGGGATGGCCAGCATCAGCAATGCCAGCGCCCCGACCGCCCAGGCCAACGCGACAACACGGGCGCGGGTGGCGGGGGAGAGCTTCTCTGTCAGGACGGTGACGCGGATATGCGCATCGTCCCGTTGCGCCCATCCCGCACCCAGAAACACGACCATGACCAGCGCCAGTTCGGTGAATTCGAAAACGCCGGTGATCGGGCTCCCCGTAATGGCACGCACCAAAACGTCGAGCGTTGTGCCGAACACAAGGAACGCGAGAAACAACATGGCGACCGCACCGAGCACATCGGACACGATTTTCAGTAAACTGTTGATCGTTTGCATGACTTAATCCTTCGCTAAAATGCGATCGCCCCCAGCCGATTACGATGCCTGGCTGATTTCGTAAGGGCGTTTCAGCGTTGCTTCAGCGTCGTACTTCTTGATCGCGGCGTCGATCAAGGACTGCATTTCTGCGCCATCGATCCCTGCGGGTTTCGCGGTATCCTCAAGCCAGGAATTCACCTGCGCGGGCTGGACCAGATCCTTGGCCATGGCCTTTTGCTCGTCTGAAACGGTGCTCAGTGTGACGCCTTCGGCTTCAGCGGTTTTTACGTATGTGGCAAGCACATCTTCGTAGATCGCGCTGAACTGCCCGCCATAGATGTCATCGACAATCTCGTCCGAGATCTTGCGCACGTCGTCGGGAAGCCCGTCATACACCCGCTTGTTCATGATCGTCGCGGCTGGGGCGTGGGGACCGTCGCCAATATCATAGAACTGCGGCGCGATTTCATGCAGTTTATAGGCGATCGCGGTCACGAAATCGAACCCGTAAACACCGTCAAGAATGCCACGCTCCAGCGCTTGATACACTTCGGGTGCGGCCATGGCGACGGCCGTACCGCCAAGCGCTTCGACCACATCGGCAGAGACACCGTAGGCACGGATGCGTTTGCCCTTGATGTCTTCCAGCGAGGTGATCGGGTCGCGCAGGATCAGCGGCGCGTAGTTCCAGTTGGTCCAGTAAAGCACTTTCGAGCGGTGACGATCTTCCCATTCAGCGCGCAGCGGGTCAAATTGATCGTAGACATCGCGGCAGACCTTTTGCAGCGCGTCAGCGCGGTTCATGCGGAAATACCATTCCAACCCGCGTGTCACGGGCAGTTCAGACTGGTAGTAACCGGGCGAGATCAAAGTCATCTCGGATGTGCCATCGCGCACGGCACCCAGATGTTCGCCCACCTTGTTCAGCGACCCGGACCAGTAACGGCGGATGGTAACTTCGCCTTCGGTGCGTTTTTCCAGCTCGTCCAGATACCAGCGGTCGATCCACGAGGGGCCTGCGGAATCCGACACGTAGCTGTCGAACTTCAGCGATGTCGCCGCCAGCGCAAGCGACGGTGCGGCCAGCGTAAAGGCGCCCGATGCGGCGGCGGCGCCGGTTTTTAGGAATGTTCTGCGTTTCATGTTTCTCTCTCCCGATCTGCGCGTCAGATACTGACGCGCGTTGTTCTGCATCGCGGCTTACGCCTGATGCTCTCCCTCCAGCGCTTGCGCAATACGTTCGCGCAGGCTGGTTTTCAGGACTTTCCCGTAGCTATTCTTGGGTAGATCCTGAACAAAGTGGTATGTCTTCGGCTTCTTGAACGAGGCCATGCGGCTTTTGCACCAGGCATCCAGCTGCGGCGCGTCGCAGGAGCCATCACCCGCTGCGACGACAAAGGCCACGACATCCTCGCCCCATTCCGGACTGGGCACGCCGATCACCGACACTTCGGACACGTTTTCATGGGCCAGAAGGGTCTCCTCCACCTCCCGTGGATAGATGTTTGTCCCGCCCGAGATGATCACATCTTTCGACCGGTCGGTGAGGGCCAGGAAGCCATCGGCATCCATCGACCCCAGATCGCCCGTGCGCAGCCAGCCATTAACGACGGTATCGGCGGTGGCCTTTTCATTGCCCCAGTAGCCTTTCATCAGCGCGTCGCCGGAGACGACGACTTCGCCAACCTCACCCGCGGGCAGGGGGCGCATGTCGCTGTCGACGACCCGCACCTGCACGCCCGCCTGCGCAAACCCGACAGACCCGCGCCGCGCATCTGCGTTTGGGTGGGCGGTGTCTGCCACAAGATCGCGGGGCAGCACGGTGATGGTCATGGGGCATTCGCCTTGGCCGTAAATCTGGACGAAGCGCGCGCCGAAGACGGCGAGCCCCTCTTCGATATCGGCGAGATACATCGGACCGCCACCGTAGATGATCGTCTTGATGCCCGTGCCGTCATAGCCCGTGGCACGGGCATGGGCGATCTGGCGTTTGATCATCGTGGGGGCGGCGAAGAACACGAGGTTGTCCAGCGCCTGCGCCAGCTCTGCAATCTCGGCCGGATCGAACCCGCCGGAGCGCGGGATGACATGGCAGCCCCCGGCGCGGATGATCGGGAAGTGATAGAGCCCCGCCCCATGCGACATAGGTGCCGCATAAAGCGAATTATCGCGGGCCGTGGGGCTGTCCACATCCATCGCATAGGCCAGTGACATCGCGATGAGGTTGCCATGGGTGGTCATCACCCCCTTGGGCCGCCCCGTGGTCCCCGAGGTATAGAAGAGCCAGGCCACATCGTCTTTGCCCGTGTTGACGGGGGGCGTGATTTCCGCGCTGGATTGTGCCGCAGCAGTCAGCGCGGGATCGTGGGTGCCGAGTTCATTGCAGTTGTCGGAAAGCTCGATGCCGCTTGCGAACACCGTGCCGGTTTGGGTCACGACAACGCGGGCCTTTGCATCGTCGATGATCCACGCCGCTTCGCGCGGGTGCAGCTTGTAATTGATTGGCACGACAATCGCACCCATCCACAAAACCGCGTGCAGGATCTCCAGATATTCGGGGCAGTTCTGCATGAACAGCGCCACGCGGTCGCCTTTTCGGATGCCCAATGTGTCCGAGAGATAAGTCGCCATGCCCGCGCTACGCGCCGCGAACTGCCCATAGGTCGCGTGCAGATCCAAGCCGCAGCGGATCGCGGGCGCATCGGGGGTCACCCGTGCGGCCTGAAGCAGCCATTCAGAAATATTCATATGTAATCAGACCTTGCGCGCTTCGAGCACCGAGACATAGTTGGCCACAGCAGAGCCGCCCATGTTGAACAACAACCCCAGTTCGGCACCGGGGACTTGTAGATCGCCTGCTTGGTTGGTCAGTTGGCGGAAGGCCAGCGCATGCATGGAAACGCCTGTCGCACCGACGGGATGGCCCTTGGCCTTCAGCCCGCCCGACAGGTTCACCGGTAGCGCGCCGCCACGATAGACGGAGCCATCCTCCAACGCGCGCGCGCCATGCCCCTTGGGGGCCAGCCCCATCGCTTCGTAGGTCAGCAGTTCCGCGATGGTAAAGCAGTCGTGGACTTCGGCGAAATCGATATCTTCGAGTGTGACATTGGCTGCTTTGAACGCCTGCGCAAAGGTGCGTTCGGGGCCTTCGAATGCAAGGAAATCTCGGCGCGACATGGGCAGGAAATCATTCACATGCTCCGCCGCACGCATGGCCACGGATTTCGGGAAGGTCGCCGCGTTTTCGTCGGTCGTGAGGATCAGGGCCGCGGCCCCATCGGTCACCAGCGAGCAATCGGTCAACCGCAGCGGCGGCGCGATCTCGGGGTTCATTTCGGACACGGTGCTGCAATGTTCGAAGGTGAACTCTTTATGCATATGCGCCAGCGGGTTGGACATCGCATTGGCGTGGTTCTTCACCGCGATCTTGGCCATCGCGTCCAGCGGGCTGCCATAGCGCGCATCATAGTCGCGTGCGGCCACGCCAAAGACTTGCGGGAAACTCAGCGACGCTTCCGCCAGATCGTTCTGGTACCCCGCACCGGCGAGTGCCTGCGTAACCTCTTTGGTACTGCGGCTGGTCATCTTCTCCGCGCCGACGACAAGCACGGTGCGTGCTTGCCCTGCGCGGATCATGTTCATCCCCGCATGGATCGCGGCCGAGCCTGAGGCACAGGCGTTTTCGGCCCGCGTCCCCGGTTTGAACCGCAGCTGCGGATAGGCCTGATGGATCAGCGAGGAGGCAAAACCATCCGTCACCATGCCAGAGTTGAAATGCCCCAGAAAAACCGCGTCGATATCATTGGGATCAATGCCGGACTCCTCGACCGCTTCGCGCGTTGCGGCGACGATCAGCTCTTCAAGGTTTTCTTGCAGACGGCCAAATTGCGTGTGGCCACTCCCGACGATGGAAACTCCGGTGGTCATAATATCCTCCCTGATATGAGGATCATTTTACGGATGTCAGACCCGCGATCTATTGGTAGAAACACGTAATATGATACGTATCACTACGTAGTGGACTAAGTAGAAATGCAGATGATCGATACCTCGACCACCCAAAAAGCCTCCAGCCTCGGGTTTCAGGAATCACCTGTGGCGCAGATCATTGTGCGCTATCGCCGCATCATCGAGGCCAACAAGGCGGTGGAGCGTTTGTTCGGCTACACAAGGTCTGATCTGATCAACCGGTCGGTGCAGCGGCTGTACCCGTCGACCGCCGATTTCAACCAGATCGGGGAGCGTTGCGAGGCACGCATGCGCGAGACGGGGGATACGCATTATGAAGACGAACGCTTTATGCAGGCGTCGGACAAGACGATCTTCTGGGTGCAGGCCAAGGGGGCGACCCTATCCCCGCAAGATCCGTTTTCGTTGATGATCTGGTCGTTCGAGAAGATCGCGGACAAGAGCTATCGTTCTGTCGACCTCAGCCCGCGGGAACGCGAGGTGGCGCATCATCTGGTCAACGGCCGCACCTCGCGCGAGATCGGCGAGGCGCTCAATATCTCGCACCGGACGGTAGAGGTGCATCGCGCGCGCCTGATGCGGAAGTTCAACGTCAAGAATACCGCCGCTTTGGTGTCAGAGATTGTCCACGCCTTCTAAGGGTGCCTACCCCGCGTCGATATCGTCCAGCGCGACGGCCCCCGCGTTCCCTTCCGTCACAAACACGTTCCGCGCCAGTGGGAACTGGTGCGAGCGGCTTTCGAGGAAATGCATCAGGTAGCCGGCGGTGTTGGGAAAGACCATGAGGTCGCCTGCTTTGACGCCTTGGGGGAAGGACATCTTGCGCCGCGTCAGCCATTCGCTTTCGGTGCAATAGGTGCCGGCGAGGTAGCCTTCGATAGGTCCCTTGCGCGGACCGGGGGCGGGGACCATGAGCGGATCAAGCGCGAATTCGGCGAAGCCGGAACGGGATTGGGTGCGGTTCATCTGGACGCCGATCACGGGGGTGCCGGCGCTGTCGCGCTTGCAAAAGGCGACGCGGGCGAGGGTCATGCCGCAGCCGTCCAGCAGCGAGCGCCCCGGCTCGCAACGCAGGGAGATATGCGCATCTCTCAGATGTGCTGCCACGGTTTGACCGTCCGCCATGTGGTCGAGGATGCGGCGCATCCAGTCCTCTTGCACCAGCGTTTGCGCGACGGGGTAGCTATCGACCTTGCCTTCACCGCCGACTTTGCGCCCTAACCCGTCGTTATGCTGGGTGATGGGGTCGCGGTCACCGATGAGGGCGCGGTCGAGCTCGGCCAGCCATGTCTCCCACTCCGCCGCGTCGTCGAGGTAGTTCATCGGAATGCCGCCGCCGATATCAAGGAAGAAAGGCGCGGTGCTGTCGCCTTTGATCTTATGGATCAGAGGCAGCGTTTGCAGGATTGCGGCGATGCGATCCTCGGCGCTATAGCCGTTGAGGTGGAAATGCAGCCCGTCGAGGCGGAGCGTTTCAGACGCGGCAATGCGGGCGGCGAGGGTAGGGACTTGCGTCAGCGGAAAGCCGAAACGCGAATAGAGTTTTGTACCGTCACGCTCAAACCCGTTGAGGCGCAGCCCGACAGAGACGGGCTTGGTCGCGCCTTCGGCCACGTCCTCCAACAGCTCCAGCTCATCCTCATTATCAAGGATCACAGTCACGCCGCCACCCACACAAAGGGTCATCAGCGCACGATCTTTCACTGCCGCGGTGCAGACGATCCGGTCACCCGGCAGGCCCTGTTCAAGGCATTGTTCTACCTCCGCATGGCTGGCCGTATCGATGCCAATGCCCATATCCCGCGCGGCCTGCACGTAGCTGAGGCATTTATTCGCCTTGCGCGCAAACATGGGCAGGAAGGGCAGGCCATAGTCGGTCACGCAATCGGTCAGCTGCGCGATATTGCGGCGGAAGGGATCGACCGACTGGATGTTGAGCGGCGCGCCAAAGCGGTCGGTCAGCGCGTCGAGGCGGGGGCGATCCTGAAACAGCTCCGCCATCCAGTTTTCCAGCCGCGGGCGCAAAGGCACGACGCCGTGGCAGGGGCTGAAGATCGATGGGGGGATTGTCATAGGGAATGCTCCAGCGCGTTGGATTGGCGGGCGCTTTCTACAACGGCGGCGGCCCAGTTTTCGGGAAGATCATGGAGGGAGCGCGACAGTGTATCATTGCCAAGCACGCAGCCCTCGGTGGCGCGGCCGATGACGGAGAGGCCCTTGGCGATGCCGTCGCGTGTGAGGGCGTGGGCGTTTTTATCGACCCTAACACCGCCCATTGTACCGATGCTAAGATGCCCGTCGCGCAAAAGACCGTCGAGCGGGGCGGCAAGCGCGGCACCGCCAGCGGGTGGAATCGTGGCGTTGATCGTGACATCTGCCGCGGCCGCGCCCGACATATGGTCAAAGCTGACGATGCCCGCCTGTTCCAGCGTGATCAGCTTGCCGATATTCTGCGCGGGCGGGCCGAAGGCGAGCCGCTCCATCTCTGCCGCGATCTGGCGGAAGGGGTGGGCATCGTCGGGGGGTAACTCGCGGTGGCTGATCCAGTTGATCAGCTGCGGGTAGCACCGGCGCCAGACCTCGGCCAGGGCCCAAGCGCTGTCTTGAGCGCGGCGCCCCATGGCGATGTCATAGCCGATGCGCAGGTCTTGGCGGATTTCGTCTGGAGTGAAGATGGTTTCGGTCCGGTGGGTGAAAAACGCGGCGCTGGTGCCGGATGGGTTGCCCAGAACCTGATCGGCGAATGACAAAAACGCGGGCCAGATGTGGTCGGTGAAGGTCGCGGTAGGGGTGCGCAGGATCTGCGAAAGCTCGGCGCGTCGATCATCCCAGAAGGCGTCGTCTTGCGGTTGGGTGAACAATGCCGCCTCGACCTTGGCCCGCATCGGGCGACCGCTGCGGCTGAAGGGGGCGATGCGGCGCGGCTCCTTTCCTGAGGGGGTATAGGTATAGCCAGTGGCGGAGAGCGTGAAGACACCGCCGCGCCCTTCGGTCAGTGCGAGCATCGTGTCGATAAAGGTGAGGGCGAAGCCCTTGCAGCGCATGGTAGAGTTGGGCGGCATGGCGGTCTGGGTCAGACGCTGGTCGATGGGGAAGGGGGAGGGGATGTGGTCGCGCATCTCCGTCGCGCTGTGGCGAAACCCGTCTTGGTGACCGGTCGTGATCAGGACGTGATCAACGGCGATGTTTGCGGGAGAGATCTGCCATTGATCCCCGTTGCGGTTCACTGCGTCGACGCGCGTTTTACGCCGGATTAGTCTCACATTCGACGGGGCTTGTGCGACGACACGCTCGAAGCTCCAGAAGAGATAACGCCCCA
>NZ_CH959311.1:28486-56842 GCF_000152605.1 Sulfitobacter sp. EE-36
TTTGTCATTCGGGTTTGGTTTTGAAACGCTTGGGCTTCAAGCGGCAAACGTCGATGTGCGGAAAGAAAACACCCATGCAGAATCTTTTTACCGCCGTCTTGGTATGACCGAAATACACAGGACAAAGCAGGATATATTTTTTGTCTATTCACGCGAACAGTTCACAGTGGATAAGTCGACGCACATAAAGGTTCTAAAATCAGGAAATAACGATGATTGAAGAAAAAACACCGTCAGCCGGACATGTGCGGTTGATCGATCTTCCAGTTGTAACAGACCCAAGAGGTGATCTAACCTTCATCGAAGGTGAACGCCATGTCCCGTTTCCAATTAAGCGCGTCTACTATCTCTACAATGTGCCGGTCGATGCCGAACGAGGGGGGCACGCCCACCGTGATCTAGAACAGGTGGTTTTCGCACTTTCTGGTAGCTTCCGTATGAAAATAGACGATGGGAGAACAAAGTCTGAGTATTGGCTGCGCGATCCGCGTAAGGGACTCTACATCAATCGCTTGATTTGGCGTGAAATGGATAGATTTAGCCAAGGAGCCGTTTGTATGGTTCTAGCCTCGCGCGCCTATGATGAGGCCGATTACTTTCGCAATTATAGCGATTTTACCGCAGCAGCAAACAAGGGTATAAAATGAAAGTACCTTTCCTCGACCTTGGTGCATCCTACCGTGAATTGAAGTCGGAAATCGATTCAGCTATCTCGCGGGTTTTGGACAGTGGCTGGTATATATTGGGCCCAGAAGTCGAAGCGTTTGAAACTGAATGGGCCGAATACTGCGGAGCCAATCATGCAGTGGGACTGGCCAATGGGTTGGATGCACTCATACTTGCTTTACGAGCACTTGACGTCGGTTCAGGCGACGAGGTGATCGTTCCGTCCAACACCTACATCGCGACTTGGCTGGCCGTTTCCGCTGTGGGAGCCACGCCGGTGCCTGTTGAACCGGATCCCGCTACCCATAATATTAATCCTGATCTTATATCTGCGGCGATCACGTCGCGGACTAGGGTTCTCTTGCCAGTCCACCTGTATGGACAACCCGCCGATATTGATCCGATCCTAAAACTTGCACGGAAACATAATATCGCAGTGGTTGAGGATGCGGCGCAGGCGCATGGCGCTCGATATAAGAATAAACGCATCGGCGGGCATGGGGACATCGTTTGCTGGAGTTTCTATCCTGGAAAAAATCTTGGTGCGTTGGGGGATGGGGGTGCCATCACCACCAATCGCGTCGATCTGGCGGACAAGGTTCAAGTGCTGCGCAACTACGGCAGCCGGGTCAAATACGTGAATGAGGTACAGGGCGTAAACTCGCGCCTTGATCCAATTCAGGCGGCAGTGCTGCGGGTGAAGTTGGAACACCTCGACGAATGGACTGACCGCCGCCGGATGATCGCGGGGGCCTATAGCGAAGGCCTGAAAGACAGCGGGCTGATCCTGCCTTGTACCCCAGAC
Organism: Sulfitobacter sp. EE-36; assembly: GCF_000152605.1. Classification (NCBI taxonomy): domain Bacteria; kingdom Pseudomonadati; phylum Pseudomonadota; class Alphaproteobacteria; order Rhodobacterales; family Roseobacteraceae; genus Sulfitobacter; species Sulfitobacter sp. EE-36. Next base: position 29,958 of record NZ_CH959311.1, read on the forward strand.
TGGGCAGACCCCGTGTGGCACCTGTATGTCATACGCTCCAAGGAACGAGATGATCTCCAACGTCGCCTCAAATTGGCTGGAATCGGGACATTGATCCACTACCCAATTCCCCCTCATATGCAACAAGCCTATGTACATTTAGGGATGAGCGCAGAGACTTTTCCCTGCGCACGACAAATAGCGGATGAATTATTGAGCCTTCCTATTGGACCCCAAATGGATCCAGAGCACATCGGAATTATCAACAATCAGATTTTGTCAAGGACATCGGTATGAGCGGACAGATTATATGTCACTTAGGTCCGCCGAAAACTGCCACTACTTCGTTGCAAGTTGCTCTCAATTCACTCAGCAACCCAAATTTTTTATTCGCTGGGGCATTTCAACCTCGTGAGCTTAACGTAGGGAGTTTAAGTCAAAGGCTGCATGATATTTGCGCCAGAGGAAAGATCGAGTGTCTTCAGACTGATCAAGTTAATCTTAAACATGACCTCACCGTACATGTTGCTTCTGGGAAGACCGTTTTTATCTCAGAGGAGATGTTTCTTGTACATCAAGATGGGGCATCTATAGAAGATAAAGTTAACGCGTTGAAAGACGTTGTTATCGACCTACCTTGCCAAATCATTCTAACAGTCAGGGATCCCAAGTTTTCACTACCATCGTATTTCCAAGAGATATTTAATTCGTTGCCGTTCCGGCTGCAGTCAGATTTTTCTGCATTTTGTCGTGACCATCGTGCGATATGCTATGACTACGAAGAACTCTTGAGGATTATCAGAGAAGCTGGTTTTACCGACGTGAAATTGATTGATTTCGATTTGCTATCTGTAGGTTGTATAGATCTTGGCGAGCTCACAAGTAGAGATGAATACATAGGTACTAGCTTATGTATTGAGAAGCACAATAGTGGAAACACTGGACGCGCTCCAACGATCCGGAAATTGCCAAGCATTTCCTTAAAAAGCATTGGTAGAACTCATTCTATTCAAAGAATAGTCGACAATCTCGGCATACGTCGGTGGTCAGGTTATCCTCGCTTTGTATCGTTTATTGACAGGATAGTACTTCGAAAAGCTCGAACGACAGATTTAAGGATACCATCGGACGTAGCAGAACGGCTAGACGCTGGGTATCAGAGAATACGAAAGCAGATTCACAAAGAAAATGTCTGAATCAAGAGGTATCATCAAATCTATGATAGTTATTGGGAGCTCCCAAGCTTTCAATATTATCATTTCCATCCTGCGGATGAAGGTGGTCGCAATTCTAATGGGGCCGACAGGCGTTGGTCTTCTAAGTATTTATAGTAGCTTACTGGGTATGGTCGGAACGGCTGCTGGCCTCGGTATGGGTTCCAGTGGCGTGAGGCAGATAGCTAGTGTCAAAGGCGAGGAGCAGGAACTGAGCCGGATCAGACGTGTGCTTTTGGCTGCCCATATCATGCAGGGACTTCTTGCTATGCTGGGGGTGTGGTTGCTACGTGCCCAAATATCTGTATGGATTTTCGGAGACGGGTCTTACGAAACCGAAGTGTGTTTGATCGGAATTGGAATACTACTAACCCTCCTCGGTTCAGCACAAACAGCGCTGCTACAAGGCATGCGTATGATAGGTGATCTTGGACGCGTCACTGTTCTTAGTGCGCTGGTTGGCACATTCGCGGGTTTGGCTGCTGTATGGCTTTATGGAAAAGCAGGTTTGGTTTGGTTTGTCATATTCCAGCCATTGGCGACAATTGTCGTATCCGTACGATATACACGCCGCTTGCCGAAGCCATCCACAGCTCGCCCCAGTTCAAAAGAGATCTGGAATATATGGAAGCCGATGGCCAAGCTGGGAGTATCATTTATGCTTGGCGGCCTTGCAACGACGGCGACCCTACTGGCGGTGCGCGGCGTCATTACGCAGGAACTAGGACTAGCAGCTGCAGGACATTTCGCTGCCGCTTGGGGTATCACAATGACCTACGTAGGGTTCCTTTTAGGGGCAATGGCAGCTGACTACTATCCGCGCCTCACCGAAATAGTTAACAAACGAGCTGAGGCGACTCACCTGATGAACGATCAGGCACAGCTTGGGCTGGCAATCGGCGGTCCGGTCTTATTGCTGCTGATCGGCCTTGCCCCTTGGGTAGTAAAATTGCTCTATTCAGCAGAGTTCGAACCCGCCGTCGAATTATTGCAGTGGCAAACGGTGGGAAATGTGTTCAAGCTTGCGAGTTGGGCACTTGGGTTTGCGTTTGTTGCAGCGGCACGCGGAAGGATTTTTCTACTTGTGCAGCTCAACTTTAATTTGTGGTACTTAACAATTTTTTGGTTCGGGCTTGAGCATTTTGGTCTTTTTGTAACCGGCCCAGCATTTTTAATTGCCTATATTATACAATTTTGTTTGGTTAATGTCTTGGCCTATAGCATCCTAAGCTTCCGCTGGCAGCCCCTCTCGCTAGTATTTCTCGCTCTTCATAGCATCTTGGCGTTGGTACTTTTGTCATTGACGAGAATAGCACCCGAATTGGCGGCAGTCGTCTCTATCTGTTTGGCACTCCTAACGGGCTTTTTTGGCCTGCGGGTCGTCCTAATCAAGATGGGCCCTGAAGGGCGCATTACTTCCCGTTTAATGCGAATCTATGCCTTCATTGGTTGGCCAATCAGGAGTATCCAATGAGCAAAAATTCACCTGCTGTTAAAGATCAGCCTCTTATTTCGTTTGTTCTATTAGCATATAATCAAGAAGCTTTTATCCGTGAAGCTGTACAAAGTGCTCTTGAGCAAACATACCAACCGCTAGAGATTATCCTTTCAGACGATTTCTCAAAAGATGACACTTTTGAAATCATTAAAAATATGGCGGCATCATACAGCGGCCCCCATCGCCTGAAAATAAATAGAAACTCTAAGAATCTTGGAATTGGGACTCATGTTAACGAATTGATGAAATTGGCCGAAGGAGATGTGATTGTGGTTGCCGGGGGCGACGACATTTCGTTACCAAATAGAGTTCAGGAAATTGCACGCGAGTTCTCAAGGTTAAGTCCAAAGCCATACTCTGTTTGGTCAAGCGCAATGTATATAGATGCCGCCGGCAAGGAGATTAGTCAAAAGTTTCCGTTACCTGCACAGAACTTAACGGATGAGATCATGATGAAAAATACCTATCCTGTAATTGGGGCTACACATGCATGGTCAAAAGAAGTATTTGATGTATTTGGTCCGCTCTTGCCATCAGTTGTATTTGAGGACAATGCAATCTCGTATAGAAGCTATCTGCTTGGGGGCATTTCCTTTATAAATAAAGATCTGGTATCCTATCGTAGACATGGCGACAACGTAACTAATTTTTTGAAAACCGCTAATCATGTATCACTGTACGCGCGAGGGGCGTCGAGAATCGACGGCGCGCTGGTGGGTGTCAAGCAAAGAAAGGAAGACCTTGATACAGCGATTGAAATTGGTTTGATTGATAAACAGCGTGCGGATATAATGTACCAGATGCTAAATCGTCTGAATAACAGACTGAAGTTTAGATACGAAGCGTTCTCAACTTTTCCTAATATATCTTGCAAGTTTCTTTTCGGATCCATGTTTGATTTTTCGATTGCGAAATTTTATGTGAGATCAGTGGTTCATCTCATGTTTAGGCGAAGTGGTGTCAAATGAATATATTGTTTATAACTTGGGATGGCCCCCAAACCAACTACCTTGAAAGTCTGTTTTTGCCTATATTTTCTGGCCTCTCTAGTTTTGGTTATAACGTCCATGTTCTTCAGTTTACTTGGGCAAACTCTGATCGGATTTCGGAAACGAAATCCATTTGTCAAAAGAATGGAATTCAGTACCGTTCGGCTCCGATTATCAGGAAGTTTGGAGGATTGGGGCCCCTACTTTCTTCCCTAATGGGGGGGCGGCATATAGATAGAGCTGTCAAGGATTGGAAAATTGATGCTTTGATGCCACGTAGTTTAATGCCTGGTTTGTCGGTATTAGTTTCAAAGCAATCTAAATTACTTCATCTAATATTCGATGCAGACGGATTTGTTGCAGACGAGAGAGTTGATTTTGGTAATTTATCACGCAAAAGTTTGGTATATCGATTACTTCGTAAAGTCGAAGCTCAGGTAACGCAAAATGCAGATACGGTACTGGTTAGAACACCAAAGGCCATCGAAATTCTGCGGGAACGCAGTGGGTGTTCTGCCGAAAAGTTTTTCGTAGTCACGAATGGGCGTGACCCAGCACCATATTTAGAAATTGATCAGAGCAGACGAGAAAGGGAGTTTACACTCTGTTATGCTGGGTCTCTTGGAGATAAATATTGCGTTGATACGATGATTGATTTAGCGATCTCGCTGCGCAAACATCTTCCGAAATTAGTATTCAAAGTATACACTGGCGACAAAAATATTTTGACTAAGGCTCTCGATCGAGCAGGCATAAAGTGTCGTAGCTGGATAGCGGTTGCTCGCCTCCAAGCCGATCAAATGCCGAAGGCGCTTATGGAGTGTGACTTAGGGATTGTGTTTATTCAAAGCGCTTTCTCGACACAGGGAGTGGTACCAATAAAGCTTGGAGAGTACATGCTGGCAGGGCTTCCCGTAGTTGGATATATTGGATCTGGCGCGGCCGACAAGCTGGTTGAAGAGCAAGTTTTTCTATCTGTTAAAGATGACTTAGGGATTGTATGGCCGTACGTGCGCGATACTGTAATTCCTCGACGAGATGAATTGAGGGCTCGCGCGAAAAGTTTAGGATGTGATCACTTCTCTTTACAGAGTTCAGTGCTAAGCTATGCTGAAGCGCTTAAATACGAGAGGCGATAGGTTGTGTGATGTGGGAATCTTGCCGCTTATTTATAGAAAAAGCGATGATTGCCGTACCTTTTTACAATTATTTTCGTAGGTCTCTTATCAAGAAAAGTTCTCGGTATTCTGAGTGGTGTTAAATGTTAGTCATTAATAGTCTATTTATCTTAATGAGATCGACTTAGAAGGAGCTTAGTTTTGAAAAACGTGCTGATAACTGGGGGCGCAGGGTTTATTGGAAGCCGTCTAGCGGCGTCATTGTGCCAAGCATCGCACAATGTCACTGTATTCGATAATTTCCATCCTCAAGTGCATTCAGATGCTGAAGCTACAATGAAGAAGCTTTCCGACGTAGGCGTGAAGGTTATCATAGGCGACGTCAATGATATTCGCGGCACAACAACTGTATTGAAAGATTCGCGCGCTCAGATCGTGGTCCATTTGGCAGCGGAAACGGGAACTGGTCAGTCGTATGAACTCCCGCTGCAATACTGTCGAACTAATGTGTCGGGTACTGCGGGTCTTGTAGAGGCTATTCGAAAAACTGACGGCGCGGTTGAAAGAATAATCTTAGCTAGCTCGCGGGCAGTTTATGGTGAAGGAGCTTGCGTTGATGGTGATGGCCGCCTACTAACAGCTGTACCTCGACTAAGCTCGCATATGTCTGCAAAGGATTTTGAACCTAGGGACATTGACGGGAACCGAGTTACTCCTGTTGCAAGCGCAGCTAGGCATACACAGCCTGCTCCCTCCTCGATTTATGCCTCAACTAAGCTCATGCAGGAATATATTATCCAGCAAGGATTTGAGCAAACCGAAATCTCCTGCGGAATCCTTCGTTTACAAAATGTCTATGGGGCCGGGCAATCGTTGCATAATCCATATACTGGAGTGCTGTCTATATTTGCTCAAATATTGCTGCAAGGAGGAGTCTTGGACATATATGAAGATGGGCATATCTCTAGAGATTTTATTCATGTCAGTGATGTGGTGCAAGCAATTCATAAGATGTGTGAAATTGATCAAGTCCCTAATTCAATCATTGATATTGGTTCGGGTTGCAGCGAGACTATTTTGGGCGTAGTTAAATTGATGTTACAGAATATCAACGAGGGCGAAAATAGATATCAAATAACAGGGAATTTCCGGCCAGGGGATATTCGACACGCACTAGCTGATATCAAACTAGCAGAGGACACACTTGGATGGAAACCTAAAGTGTCCCTCAGAGACGGTCTGTCAGAACTCATGGGCTGGGCGCGTGCGGCATCATGAATAATACCGTAGCAGTTGCTATTTCGTCATATAGATCAGATGTTGAAGTAATCGCGTTACTTAATTCGATTTTCGCCGATCGGCACCCGAGTATTGTCAGCGTATTAGTTGTAGATAGCCTAGCTTCTGGCAAAATTGCTGACGCAATTAAAGTTAACGGTTGGTCGGTTCAATATGAAAATTCTGAGGTTAATCTTGGTTCAGCTGGAAATTTAGAACGGCGTATGCAGCTAGCCAGTGAGACGGGGGCCGCATGGTGTTACTGTCTTAATCATGATGCCAATTGGGACAATAATCGTCTAACAGAAATGCTCAAAACTGGTAGTTCACAGTCCAAGGTGGGAGCTGTCTACCCAATACTTCATCATGGATCTATGGAGAGACCTTGGGAGGATGGTCGGCGCACCTTTACACCAACGGCTGGTAATAGGTTTGCCCGCGCCCCAGTCGGAGACTCGAATTCTAGGGTTGTATGGAGTAGCTCAAATGGAGCACTTTATTCTACAGCAGTTAGAAAGCAGGGCATAGTCGTGATGTCCGAGTTATGGATGGGCTATGAAGATCTGGCGTACGGTATGGCTCTTGAAAAAGGTGGCTGGCTGCAATTGATGTGCCGTAATGCTACGTTGGGAAGTATATTCGATTATGTTCCAAGAAGGTTTTTATTTTGGACCTTGCAGGCACCTAACAAGCCAGTTTGGCAAGTTTACTATGGAATCCGAAATCTAATTCTTATACGAAAGAAATATGGTAATGAAAAATTACCCTTGTCAATAATTATTAAGAAGTTGGCGCAATCTTCACTGAGAATTATTATACTTGACGATAAGAAGTCCGCGAGAATTCATATGCTATATGCCGGCGCATTGGCCGGGTTTTTGTCGATGTCAGGCAAAGGGCCTAAACCGTAATATACAGGTGGGCGCGGAAATTCGGGCCTGTGTTTAAGGTGGATCGCATGATGAAAGTGACGATCCAAAAAGGAAGAAGCGAAAGAACCATCGGGTGTGAACCGGCACGCAAGATTGACCCCTATATTGGGGTGACCTGTTCCCTGAAATGTCCGGTTTTTTTGAGTTAGCCTGTTCTCTAACAACGAGACAGACGATGAAGAGAAGCCGTTTCAGTAAAGAGCAAATAATTGGGATATTGAAGGAGCATCAGGCAGGGCTTGGTACGAAGGAACCGTGCCGCAAGCACGGTGTCAGCGATGCGACGTCCCACAAATGGCGTTCGAAGTATGGCGGCATGCACTTCGCGGCAGGGTTACGCGTAGCATGATCCCGAGAGTAGAAGTATCCGATGAGAAAAAGCTGAAGACACTGGAAGTTGAGAACGCCAATTTAAATAAACTACTGGCTGAGCAGATGATGGATGTATCGACTCTGAAGGAAATGGACCTGTCGCGGTTTGATGCCGCTCCTTTGATAGCATCTACTGCAACAAAGGAGACTAACTATGGGACTGAAACGCACAGATGAATTCCGCGCTGATGCGGTGCGTATCGCGCTAACCAGTGGACTGACGCGCAAACAGGTGGCTGACGATCTGGGCGTCGGCATGTCGACGCTGAACAAATGGATCACTGCACATCGAGACACGGATGTGGTGTCAAAAGAGGATCTTAGCCTTGCCGAAGAGAATGACCGTTTGCGTCGTGAGAACCGCATTCTCAAGGAGGAGCGGGAAGTGTTAAAAAAGGCCACGGTGTTCTTTGCGAGCCAAAAGCCGTGAGGTTTAAGTTCATTGAAGAACACCGAACAACATTTTCCATCAATCTGATGTGCCGGGTTATGGCAGTCAGCCCGCGTGGTTTGCGGGCGCCTCGTAGCCGTCCAGCCAGCCGCAGGCAGCGGTCTGATTTGGTCACGCTGGCCCATATCCACTGCCCGGCAGGGCATCACGCAGTGATGTCCCGAGAGGGAAAGAACAATCCCGTCTCAGTTTGGGCAGTTATGCACTGCACGGCAGGGTATTGCGCAGCAATGTCCCGAGAGTGGCAGGCCGCGTATGACCGAAGAGCTGAAGGAAATTGGTCTGAATGTAGGGCACCGCCGCGTAGGCAGGCTGATGCGTCAGAACGGCATATCGGTCGTAAGAACTCGTAAATACAAGGCGACAACGGACAGCAATCATAAGTTCAATATCGCGCCAAACCTGCTGGATCGTGACTTTAGCGCTGATGCGCCCAACCAAAAGTGGGCAGGCGATATCAGTTATATTTGGACGCGTGAGGGGTGGCTGTACTTGGCTGTGATATTGGACTTGCATTCACGGCGTGTAGTTGGCTGGGCGGTCTCGAACCGGATGAAACGCGACCTTGCGATCAGGGCTTTGAAGATGGCCATCGCGTTCCGTCAGCCGCCCAAGGACTGCATCCATCACACGGATCGTGGGTCGCAATATTGTTCGCACGACTACCAGAAGATCCTGCGCCAGCACGGGTTCAAGGTGTCGATGTCTGGCAAGGGAAATTGCTATGATAATGCCGCCGTCGAGACCTTCTTCAAAACCATAAAAGCCGAGCTGATATGGCGGCAGTCATGGGGGTAATCCCCCCCAAAATTAGCGGTGTTCAAAAGTAGAATTTTCTCGGCAAGATATCTGAGGAGATTTACGATGAAGAACGGACGATACAGCGACGCGCAAATCATGGCAGTGTTGAAGCAGGCGGAGGGCGGTGTGCCGGTCTCTGAGCTGTGCCGTGAGCATGGCATGAGCAGCGCCAGTTTCTATAAGTGGCGCGCTAAGTTTGGCGGCATGGACGCGTCCTTGATGTCCGAGATGAAGGATATGGCGGAAGAGAACCGTCGTCTGAAGCGCATGTATGCCGAGATGAGCATGCAAAATGATCTGCTGAAGGAAGCCCTTGGAAAAAAGCGTTAAGGCCGTCTCTGCGACGAGAGATGGCCATGAATGCGGTCGCACGACACGGCGTAAGCATCGCGTCGGCGTGCCGGGCGTTCGAGATCAGCGAGACCTGCTACAGATACAGCCCTGTAATGAGCGACGAGAATGAAGAGATCGCCGATTGGCTGGAACGTCTGACAGCAAACAAGCGCAACTGGGGCTTCGGCCTGTGCTTTCTGTATCTGCGCAACGTCCAGGGTTACGGCTGGAACCACAAGCGGGTCTATCGGATCTACTGCGAGCTGGAGCTAAACCTGCGTATCAAGCCCAAGAAACGCTTGAAGCGGGACAAGCCGGAACCCCTGTCTGTGCCTGATAAGCCCAATGAGACATGGTCGATGGATTTCATGGCGGATCAGCTGGCAGATGGGCGCTCGATCAGGACATTGAACGTGCTGGATGACTTCAATCGTGAGGGCCTATGCATCGAAGTGGACTTCTCGCTGCCCGCAGAGAGAGTGGTCAGAAGCTTAAACCAGATCATCGAATGGCGCGGTCAACCGCAGACAATTCGCGTCGATAATGGCCCAGAATATATTAGTGGTAAGCTGATGGAATGGGCCGAAAAACGCAATGTTCGACTGGAATACATCCAGCCAGGCAAGCCACAACAAAATGCCTACATTGAACGCTACAACCGCACCGTTCGCGGCGAATGGCTTGGGCAATACATCTTCGAAACCATCGAGGAGGCACAAGACCAAGCAACTGAATGGCTCTGGACTTACAACAACGAGCGACCCAACATGGGTATCGGCGGCATGACACCCGCCATGAAACTGAAAACAGCCGCCTGAATTCTACGGCTGGACCCCATTAAAAATGGGGGGATTACCATGGGAAACGCGCAGGCAAGCTGAGATAGCGATCTTTGAGTACATCAACGGCTTCTACAATCCGCGACGCCGACACTCAGCATTGGGTTGGAAAAGCCCTGTCGCTTTCGAACGCGAGGTGGCCTAAACGAGCACCTGGGGCGGCACGAAAGCGCGACAGGTCCAACCTCGAAGCCATGCTGCTCGAGTATCTCATATGCTGGGATCCAGTAGACACCCGTAGATTCCATCGCGACGCTGGTCACCCCGTGCGACTTAAACCAATAGGCTAAATCATGCAGATCATGGGTGAAGGTGCCGAAGGCACGCACTGGCGTATCTGTCACATCCGGATTGACGGCCGCCATGTGTTCACGCGAACCGATATCAACTGCCGCAGCTCCGACGTTCACAGTCTCAATTGCTGGGGCCTTGCAGGTCTTTTGCTTTGCCATTGTCTGTCCTCCTGTTGGCTACAGAAGGGCGTGGGCTATGCAGATCTGTCATCTTCCTAACCGGGATCACTGCAAAACAGCGTCACCACTCTCAAGTTCGCATCAACCCATGGACCACTTTTTTTAACGGGGTTCCGCCCTTAGGCGGACCACCAATAAGCGAACGGCCGCTGCCCTTCATAGCGCAGCATAGCACAGGCTGTTTCTACCGCGCACAGGCGGGCCACAACCCGGAACGGTTTTTTAGGATGTCGCGCTCCTCCGACATGCGCGCCAACTCACGCTTGAGCCTGCGGTTCTCAGCTTCATGGTCAACAGATGATGTCTGTGACGCAGCTTTTGCGTAGAGCTTCATCCATTTGTAGAGCGAATATGTACTGACGCCCAACCGTTCCGAAACCTCGCGAACGGCATACCCCCGCACTGTTATCTGATGGACGGCATCGCGCTTGAAATCCTCACTGAAATTTGGCTTCCCCATAACGGCCTCCTTGCCTCAAAGTTAGGGAAGAAAGCGTCTACAAATCTAGGGGCTATTCACATCAATGCATTTTCTTTAAACTCAAAATTCTGTAAACAAAGCGTTTTACCTTTATGCTATTTGCCTCAAAAATCTGAGCGTAACCCCAAGATAGAAAAATAATAACAGTCACCGCCAGAAGAAATATTGAAAAACTTCTGCCAGAGATAATATTCTGATCTTGGACTGGCCATAGGCGAAGAATAGGCTGGTGAATCAGATAGAGAGAAAATGAGAAAGATGCTAGGAATTTCCCTATATTTCCGAAATGGGTAAACTTAGACTTTATCAAGAACAGGTTCGGAATTACAAGGCACATTCCAAGAGAGATTAAGAACTCTCCCATATAAGATCCATATGGAAGGCCATCCACGCCGATGGAAAAGAATGAGCTAGACTTTGAAAACTGACGCGCACCAACCCCCAAAATAATAACGAGCACACCAAATGCCACCCACATTCGTTTGCCTGAACAAGGCCGGTACACGTAAGCCGCAGCACCCATGAACCAGATGGTTAGATATAGAACCTTTAGTTGTAGAAACACCGCAACACTCAGTCCTAAAAGAATAGCTGCAATCACTTTACCGCCAGTCGCTCCAGATCGAAAAAAAATGTATGCAAGCGCTCCAGCAATAATATAAAACCAAATCTCGTAGGCTAAAGACCAAAGGGGAATATTATTGTTGAAAACAGGAGTATACGCCCCCTGAACCGAAAATATATGACCAACTGTCTTTCTTAATATTTCAGGCTCATTTCCAATAAGTAAGCCCACCAATACTGTAATGCCTATAATTGGGAATAATGGTACTAAAATTCTAACAGCCCTATCAATTGAGTATTGATAAACGTTGAAAGTATTTCTCTTTACCCTTTCATATGCCGGACCGCCAACCAAGAAGCCACTTAATACAAAGAACACAATAACGGCCTCCGTACCTAATCGCGATAAGGCATAGAAGATGATCACAAAAAAATTATGACTAGCTGGATCCAGAAGGCTATACTCGACGAATATTACATCCCGAGTATGAGTAAGTAATACAATAAGCGCCGCTCCAAACCTAATCCAGTCTAGCCATGGGTTGTGATATCCTAGCGGTTCTGAGGATGCAGAAGCATCGTCTCTATTCATGAAAATATTACCTTTCTTAAAATCGATTAGTTGGTACAAACGAACTTTGAGAATACTCTCCTTCTGAGTTCCTAGGGTTGTTCGTCATCCCTGCGCCTTAATTTGGCTTAGCTTGATCGTTTCTTAAGGCAAAGAACCTCGCGCGTTGGAAATCCCCGCCGAGCAGGGCCATGCCATGAACTAAGTTAATTTCAATTAGCGGAGTTAAAGGGGAGTAGGTCAACTCCAATGTCCCCGATTACGCATGCCTGAAAGAAGAGTCATATGGGGCAAGGCTCGTTGGAAATCATGCCGCTACCCTAGGCACGTCTGAATGGAAATACACAGTACAAGGCCTATTCGCGTTCCAAAGATATGCGTCCCACGCTTCAGCTTCAAAGTTCCATCTCCTTCAACATCATTGCATTAACTTTATGTACATCATATTTTCCGCGAGCTACCTTCAAACTTTCTGAACCCATGGTAGAGACCAGATCGGGCTCTTGAATAAACCGCGTTAAAGCAATCGTGAGTTGCTTGGCATTCCGAACCGGCACAATGAAACCATTTACGCCGTCGATTACTGTCTCCCGGCAACCGGGTGCATCCGTGGTGACGACAGGTCGACCCATTGCCATCGCTTCGAGCACTGTCCGAGGCGTACCCTCGCGGTAGCTTGGTAAAACATAAACATGTGTCGCGGAAATAGAAGTACGCACATCTTCAAGAGGCCCGTGCCAAATGACGTCATTATCATTGCACCAACCCGCGACCTCGCTCTCCGAAATACCATCTGGGCTAGGGTCGGCACCGCCTACAAGATGAAATTCTGTATCCGGCCAACTCTCGCGCAACTCGCGTGCGGCAGCGACGTATTCACGAATACCCTTGTCTCCGAGCAGGCGCGCAATGAGAAGAAAGCGTAGAGGGGGCGGCGGAAACGGGGATGGTGTAAAATATTCAGTGTCGACACCAGATCCTGCTACTATCTTTACAGGCACGCCGTCCGGCAAGAGGCCAAGAAAGTCGAATTCGCTTCTGTCATCTGAATTTTGAAAAAATATTAATGTAGCGTGCCGGAGCGCTATGCGATAAAGGCCGCGTGCGATATTTCTCACAACTCGGCGCAGGCCGTTAGCAGTGCCGGTAAACGCATATCCGAGCCCTGTGATCAGCGCAACACGTTTGGGAACTCTCGCGATTCGAGCTGCTAAGAGCCCCCAAACAACCGGTTTAACGGTATAACCGACGAATATGTCGGGGCTGATTTCCCGCATAAGGCTCGCGGTCTGTCTCACGGTGTTTAGGTCGGCGACTGGATTTAAGCCAGAGCGCGATAGCGACACATTGTGACAAACGACACCACGTTGCTCAAGCCAACTCCGTGTAGTCTTGTCTGTAATAAGCTCGGGAGCAGCTGCGTGAACCTCGTGCCCACGTCGACACAACTCTTCAATTAGGGCCCCGCGAAAATTGCATAGAGAGGGACCGTAAGAAGCAAGTATGAGAATCCGATTCATGTTCTCAATTCTCCAATAGTGGCTTGCCTCGGGTACCTTTTCCACATTGAGAACAGAAGGACAACGAGCATCGGTAAGAACATTAATTTTTGCCTGACCGCGATCCCAAGGTTGGCTGTAGTGTTAGCAAGTACAAACCACGAAATTATCGCGAAAGTAAGGTAGAACGTTACAGCAAACGGGCTTAGCTGCGAGAGCGGGCGTTTCTTTTTAAGCAAAGTCATAACTAAAAGTATTAGGACCGCAAAGTTTTCGAATGATACAGCAATTCCCATTATTCCGTTTGCATCAAACAGAAGAGGTCGGAACATATAGGTGAACAGGCGCATTGGAACCGACATCCCAGCAATATCAACCGAGCTTCCGCCGCCAAGATTATGGCCCTGCCGGGTTTCGAAGTAGTCGCTGATATCGGATAAGTCGCTAGCATCTCCCAGTCCGGCATAGCTTAGACCAAATTGTATGCCGGCGACGCTCAATGGTATCGCAATTGTCAGGAGCACTAATTTCTTCAGGGTCCCTAGATTGGAAGAGACAAGTAACGCAAAACAGATAGATAACAGTAGAATTCCGGCAATATGCGGACGTGGCAAGAGAAAAAGGCATCCACCGAGTACAATTGCAGGCATCCGCCGGCCGACATCCAAAGCGGCCCATGTCACAAGCCCTGCTGCCATAAATGTCAACGCATCTTTACCGATTGCTGAACTCCAGAAACTGATGCCGGGTAAATATAGAAACATTACGCTAAAAGTTCGAATATTGCCTCTACTTTGAGATGTCACAGTTTGCAGCGCCGACGCGAAGGCCAGCAGGCCGATATAACCGAAGATATTGAATACAAGGAAAACGTTTCCATAGGAAAAATTTAGACCCTGCGATAGATAGGAGACAATGAATTTTATTCCTGCTGTTCCAAAGCCAAACCCAAATTCGTATGTAAGGGAATGAATATAGTACAGGGTTGCGTCAGCCGCATCGTTTAAGGAATACCAGAAGTAGAACATGCAAAAAATACTATGCCATATGTAGAGCGCCAGCGCCCGTTTCATAGATAGGCAAAAGATTTTCTTTTGTATTAATGCGATTGGGTATCCTGCCAGAAACACCAAGAATGCAATAATAACATGCCACGCATTTTCAGCGAATACGAGCATAATAATCTTTCCAAATTTAAGTAAGAGGCGATGTCTGAAACATCATCACTGCGAGAACGTGATTGTGCAGACAAAGGTAGCCAATATGGGTTGCGTAGAGGAGTTTCTTCCAGACTGAATTTAAAAAATATTGCATCGTCGCTCCGTTCAATTTAACGTGTTGAGATTTAACCGACCATCTAAGGAGCCATGGAAGCAATACTTGAAAATTTCGTTTTCTATTGAAAGGCAGAAATACTGGATAAATAGCGCTTAGTATAGTGAACAACTTTGAGTATGAAGTTATCTCGGCAGGCTTCCTCCAACTCTTTATCCCAGCAGGTCTTCAAGGTAAGTACCGTATTCATTCTTTGCGAACTGTCCAGCGCGTTGGATAAGTTCTGCCGCATTGATCCAGCCTTGGTTAAATGCTATTTCGTCGGGGCTTCCCGTTTGCAACCCCTGTCGCGTTTCCAGTGTGCGCACGAAATTGCCCGCTTCTAGTAGACTCCCATGCGTCCCGGTGTCCAGCCAAGCATACCCACGCCCCATACGCTGCACATTTAGCGATCCGTTATGCAAATATGTCTCAAGTAGCGTCGTGATCTCCAACTCTCCCCGTGCTGATGGATTGACCGACTTTGCGCGCTCGCTCGCCGTGTTGTCCAAAAAATACAGCCCCGTTACCGCATAATTCGACGGCGGCACTTCCGGCTTTTCAATGATCTGTCGCGCTTGGCCGTTCTCGTCGAAATCCACCACGCCATAGCGTTCTGGATCGGAGACGCGGTAGCCGAAGACGGTGCCTCCGGTGGTTTGAGCGTCGGCTGAGGCGAGGATCTCGGGTAGGCCATGACCGAAGAATATGTTGTCCCCAAGGACCATCGCAGACGGCGCGCCATCGAGGAAGTCTTCGGCCAGAATGTAGGCCTGAGCCAGTCCGTCGGGGCTTGGCTGCGTGACGTAGCTCAGTGAAATGCCCCACTGGCTGCCGTCGCCCAAAGCCCGCTTGAATTGGTCGGCGTCTTGGGGCGTCGTGATGATCAGGATGTCGCGGATACCGCCTAGCATCAGCACGCTTAGCGGATAGTAAATCATCGGCTTGTCATAAATCGGCAGCAGCTGTTTCGACACGGCGATTGTGATCGGATAAAGCCGCGTGCCGGAGCCGCCGGCGAGGATAATACCTTTGCGTTTGGGCGTTTGGGTCATGGGAATTAGTCCTTGGGAAAATCAAGTTTGAGCAAAATATGGGTGAGGCTCTCGCGCCAATCGGGGCGGGAAATGCCAAAGGCGGCGTCGGTCGTTGTGCAATCCAGCCGGGAGTTCTGCGGGCGTTTGGCGGGGGTAGGGTAGTCAGTCGACGGGATATCAGTGACAGCGCAGGGGATCTTGGCGGCGTCGAAAATCGCGCGAGCGAAATCCGCCCAGCTGGTATCGGGCGCGCCTGAGAAATGGTAAATGCCAGATTTTCTGGGCTGTGAGATGAGGGTTTTGACGATTATAACGCAAGCCTGCGCAATCTCAGCAGCGCCGGTAGGGCCACCGATCTGGTCGGCGACGATGGTTAATGCCTCGCGTTCGGCTCCCAGACGCAGCATGGTCTTAACGAAGTTATTGCCATGGGCCGACACGACCCAAGAGGTGCGCAACACGGCGTAGCGCCCGCCGGCCTTTACAATTGCGACCTCTCCGTCACGTTTGGTGCGGCCATAGACGCTTTGCGGATCGGTCGCGTCGGCGGGTGCCCAAGGCGTGTCCTCCGCGCCTGAAAACACATAATCGGTCGAGATAGAGACGAAAGGAATGTCGTGCGCGGCGCAGGCTTGCGCCATGGCGGCGGGGGCATCGGCGTTAATGATCTGCGCCGTGTCTGTATCGCTTTCGGCTTTATCCACGGCGGTATAGGCGGCGGCGTTAATCACCGCATCAGGCGCACGCGCATCGATCGCAGCGGCGCAGGCGGCGGGGTCGGTTAAGTCTGCATCGGCGCGGGCGAGGGCGGTGATCTGGACGTCATCGCCGTCTAGCGCGCGTAGTTCCGTAGCGACCTGACCGCTGTGACCGAAGACGAGAATCTTCATGCCTTGCCCAATCGCTCGCCGACGCCTTGGCGCGTTTGCAGCGCGCGCCACCAGTCCTCATTCTCAAGGTACCAATCCACGGTGCGGGCCAGCCCTTCTTCCACCGTGACCGAGGGGCGCCAGCCAAGCTCTGTCCGGATACGTGTCGGATCAATGGCATAGCGCTGGTCATGGCCGGGACGGTCGGCGACAAATGTGATCAGATCGGCATGCGGCGCGCCTTCGGGGTGGCGGTCGTCCAGCAGGGCGCAGATCATCTTGACCAGCTCGAGATTGCTGACCTCGTTCTCGCCCCCGATGTTATAGCTGCGACCCAATTCGCCTTTGGTCAGCACGGTCAGCAGCGCATCGGCGTGGTCTTCGACAAACAGCCAGTCACGTACATTCGCGCCGTCGCCGTAGACCGGAATGCGCTCGCCGGCGAGCGCTTTGAGGATGACCACCGGCACCAGCTTTTCGGGGAAATGGTACGGTCCGTAATTATTGCTGCAATTTGTTAGCACTATGGGCAGGCCATAGGTTTCGCCCCAGGCGCGCACCAGATGATCGCTCGCCGCTTTTGAAGCAGAGTAAGGGCTGCGCGGGTCATAAGGCGTCTCTTCGGTAAACTGCCCTGTGGAACCGAGGGAGCCATAGACTTCGTCGGTAGAGATATGGTGAAAGCGGAAACTACCGAGCTTACCCGCATCTTGCCAGTAGGCGCGCGCGGCCTCCAGCAACGTATAGGTGCCGGTGACATTGGTTTGAATAAACGCCCCCGGCCCGTCGATGGAGCGATCGACATGGCTCTCGGCCGCGAGATGCATTACCGCGTCGGGCTTATGTGCTTCGAAAATCCTGTCCAATGCCTCCCGATCGCAAATATTCGCCTGCTCGAACGCATACAGAGGGCTGTCCGCCACGCTCGCCACGTTATCAAGACAGGCCGCATAGGTCAGCGCATCAAGGTTCAATACGCTATACCCCCGCGCAATCGCCAACCGCACCACTGCCGATCCGATAAACCCCGCGCCGCCTGTCACCAATAGCTTCATCTATACACCCTCAAACGTGAACGGACTGTTAAGATCGGCCAAGGCGGGCGCATTTGCGTCCTTCTCCGACAAAACGGGCGTCATATCCCCCAGACCCCAGTCAATTCCAACCGCAGGATCGTCCCAAGCGACGGCACCTTCGGTCTCCCGCGCATAATAATCCGAACATTTGTAGACAATTTCGGTCTCCGGCGCGCGTGTCACAAACCCATGCGCGAAGCCCGCCGGTACCAGTAACTGCTTGCCGTTCTCGAAGCTCAGCTCGACCCCGAACCACTGCCCATAGGTCGGCGACCCCTTACGGATATCGACCGCCACGTCAAAAAGAGCGCCTCGACCGCAGCGCACCAGCTTGTCCTGTGCATGGGGTGGTGCCTGAAAATGGAGCCCGCGGATGGTGCCTTGGGTCATGGACAGGGAGTGATTGTCTTGCACGAATGGCGTGGTGATCCCATGCTCGGCGAGTGCTTCGGCACTGTAGCTTTCTGAGAAAAAACCACGGTAATCGCCGAAGCGGGCGGGGGTGATCACGATGACGCCAGGGAGTGGGGTCTTATCGATTGTAAGGGGCAAAATATACGCCTTATAATTAGGATTATGTAAAATCTTCTAAGCTAAATATAGTGTACAGGTAAAAGTCTTCTCTAACATTGCAGATAAAATAAGTAGTTTGCTTAAAGATGCTACATTTTGGTTACATACGGCGAATACACGGGAGCGCATGCTTGGCCTTTGGCACCCGCAGAGATATCATAGTTGACAGCGATAATATCTAACGCGGCCTGTGACAAGGAAAAGTCTCCTATAGTATTCGTAAACCGGCATGACGATTTTTTTGAAAGTCACTGCAAAAGACTCGTCAGCAGCATAAAATGGAGGGTAGTCGAAACCGTTCAAAGGTAGGCACGCCAAAGTCTACCCGTACAGCCTCAACCGCCCGGCCATAGAACCCCTCATACGCCGCCAACATCCGCTCTATCGTAAATAACCTCTCAACCCTCTCCCGCGCCGCCCAGCGCGGGATGCCGATCGCCTCCCTCAACGCCTCGGCCAGCTCCCCAGCATCCGCCCCCGCATAACGCGCAACATCCCCCGCAACCTCCCGGATCGCCCCATTCTCAACCGCTGCAATCGGCAGACCACAAGCCATCGCCTCAATCGCCGCCAGTCCGAAGGGTTCATCCCATAGCGGGGTGAACAGCAGGACAGAGGCGCGAGCGATGGCATTGGTCAGGTCAGCGCCTTGCAGGTGTCCACCGTATTGGACGCGCTCAGCTAACAGCGGCGCAATTTCGGTATCAAAGTACCCCTGATCCTCAATCGTGCCGTAAATCCTAAGCGGGATGCCAGCAATCTTAGCTGCCTGAGCGGCCAAATGCGTCCCTTTGGTCGGCGTGATACGGCCCATCCATACCGCGGTGCCATCGCCTTCCGGGCGGAACGGCCAGTCCGCAAGATCAATACCATTCGGTACAACTCTGGCGAAGGGAGCTTCTGCGTCATCAAACCACGCTCCCAATTGCCGCTGCGAACAGGTGGTGAACAGCGACCACGGTGCCCCACCATCGGCGACGGCACGCTTCAATACATCGAACGGCGGCACATGTAGGGAGGTCACCATCGGGATTCGGTGCCGCGCGGCGAAACGCGGGGGGAAGCGGTGCAAGGAATTGTTATGCACCACGTCGAAACCACCCTCGGCAAGGCGCGGTAAGATACTTTCGAACGCCGCATCCAGATGCCCCGTGAGCTCCGGCGTGCCATGCCATTGGTGCCAAGGAAACTCCCGGTCATAATGAACGTCCACGACCGGCTCGACCTTACCGCCCCAATCGCTGTCACCGGCGGCGAAAAGGGTCACGTCATGACCCCGCGCTCGCAGGCCACGGCAGAGGTGCCAGCAATGGGCCTCCATCCCGCCCATGAAGGGGCGCGCGATGGAGAAACGCACATGTCCGATGACGGCGATCTTCATGAGGTTACTCCGCCGCAATGGCAGAGATGCGGTCTTCGCCCGCTTGGGCGGCCGCGCGGCGCTCTTCCTCGGTATCCAGATCGCGCAGCAGCTTGTCCATTACCCGGCGGCTGTTGGCGTAGGGCATATCGCCGGTCTGGCGGCACATCTGGAAATCCGCATCATTCGGTGCGCGCAGGATGGTCAGCGCATCGTCGCTATTGTCGATCAGCCCCATCAGATGGAAGGCGTGCAGCCAATGGCCCATGGTGCGATGCCCCCAGCGGGTGGCGAAATACTCGGCGTTGCGCACCACGGCTTCTACATGGTGGATCGGCGGCATGCAGTGGTCGTGATATTGGTGATAGACCTTGGCCCCCTTCATCCACCAGATGTCGATCCCACGCGCGTCGAGCACACGGCCAAAGTCTGTATCCTCGCCGCCATAGCCGAAATAGCCTTCGTCAAACCCGCCGCTGCGCGCCCAATCGGCGCGGTGCATGGCGAAGTTGAGCGACCAGAAACAGCGGTAATCCTCACAATAGCGCAGACCCTCCGCCGGGGGCCCCTGCCGGTCGGAGTGTTTGACGCCGATCTTGTCGAAATGGTCGAAATTGAGGTCCCCCTCCGTCGCCCCTTTGGGAAGATAGGCGACCTCGCCCATCACCAGCCCGCGGCCATCGTGGCATGCTTCTGCCACATCGGCGACAAGCGCGGGATGCGGGATGCAATCGACATCGACAAAGGCCAGAACGGCACCGCGTGCCTTGGCTGCCACCGCATTGCGCGCGGCGGCGAGGGGAAGCTCCCCATCGGGGCGGGTGACCTGGATTTGACGGATGGGAAAGGGCGCGTCAGGCAGCCCGTCGTATAGCTCATCCTGCATTGCGGCGATCACCAGCTCGCATGGGGGCACTGTTTGCGCAACCAAGCCGCGGATAACATTGTGCAAGTGTGCCTCGCGGCCACGGGCGATGGTCAGAACGGATACGTCACGCATGGTGAATCTCCTTTAAAGATGTTGAAATTTCCGGGCGGTCCCAGAGTTGGTCCGCCAGACTATTGAGCCACTGCGCGGCGCGGGTCGCCGCGTCACTGCCCCCTGCCAAAGCACGTTGCCGCACGGGATCATGCTGGCTCTGTGCTTGCTCAATCGCGGCTCGCCAGGCATGGGCAGAGCTTGGCATATGTGGCAAATGCAACGCGGCACCCGCTTGGCCCAAGGCGCGGGCTTTCTCGACTTGTTCATCGAAATAGCGCCACTCTGGCACCACAATCCACGGCTTCGCAGCGGTGAGCACTTGGGCACAGGTCGTATTGCCCGTGGACGAGATCACCAGATCCGCCGCTGCGATATAGTCGGGCGCGTTGTCGACCCAGCCTTTATGCATCAGGTTCGGCGGCAAAGTCGCATGCCAATCGCGCTGCACCTCGCCGATGGTGATCCAGTCCATCTGCGGATAGCTGCGCGCGGCGACGCCCAAGGCGGCCTCGGAAATGCCATTGCCTCCACCACCACACACCACCAGCGCCATGGGGCGATTACCCAGCTTCAGCGTCCCGCGGGCATCTTCGGGTTTGGGCAGCGATACATTCACCCCCAGACCGGGAGCATAGTGGGTTTTCTCCGCCCAAGCGGCCCACTGCGGCTGCGCCAAATCCGCATGGAACGGGGCGAGCAACCCCGCGGCGCCGTCATAGGCGGCACGATGCCCCACATCGCTGCGGTCGCCATGCTGGAGGATTTTGACATGCGGCACCGAGCAGAGCCGCGCCAGCTGCGCCACCTCGGCCGAGACATCGACGATCATCAGCTCCGGTGCCTCAGCGGTAAAGAACTGCGCCATCGCGGCCATCGCCTCGCGAATGCCGGACCAGCCGACAGGCGCACAATGGGTTGTGTCGGGTGTGTCGAGCAAGGCTGCACCATGCGGCTCATCCCCCCGCGCTTCAAACAGAGAGGGCAGCTGTTGCACCGTCACATTCTCACGCAACGGCGGGAAAATATCGTCGCGCGCGCAGAAAATCCGCACAGGTCGCACCGCGGGCAGCGCGTTGACGACGGCAGCGCAGCGTTCCGCGTGACCCCGCCCTTGATGATGCACGAAATAGCCGAAGGGCCGGAGGGGAGCGTCAGGAAAATCACGCATGATTATTCGCCCGCCATCAGCATCGGCTGCGGTGTGCGGTAATATTGCACCCCATCCAAAACCCCCGCCGCATGTTTCAGCGAAGAACGATAGACCGAGGCCAGACCATCCAGCTCCGCCAGCGCATTTGCAGGCAGCACAGCGTTCTCGAAGCGCGACAGCATATCCAGATCATTGCCGCTATCCCCTGCCACGATCACGCGGTCGTCCGACATGCCACGGCGCGCCGCCTCGAACCGGATCGCGGCGGCCTTGCCGGCCTGCACGGGAATGATGTCGATAAATTTCTCGTGCGACGGAATGATGCGCGCCAATACCCCCGTCTGATGCAACCGCGCCTCGATCGCAGGCACATCGCTGATGGTGCCGAACAGGCTGACCTTCCAACGACGCTGGTCATAGACCGGCTGGAAATGCACATTAGTGTCTTCCAACGCCGTGCGCACTGCCGCCGCATCCCACTCCTGCGAGATCAGCGCTGCGTAATCCTCACATAGGGTAAAACCACTGTCCGTACGGCGCCAAATCTCTGTGCCCGTCGAGCTGATGATCGTATCAGGCGTTGGCAAATCCCATTCGGCCAGCACCCGCTGCGCCTCTGCGATGGAACGTCCGGTGGCAACGGTAAAAGCATAACGCTCCCCCTCGCGCTCGAGCCACTGGGCAAAAGCCCGCGCACCATTGCGGCAGCCGGTCAGCGTATTGTCGATGTCGCAGGCGAGCAGGTATTCATGTTGTTGAACAGCGACGGTTTGACCCTGCGGCCTGCGCACCACCCCTGCCATCACGGCTTGCGTACGCTTCGCCCAAGCCCTCCAATCATAGGTCCGCCGCGCAATACGCTGCGCCCGCCGCGCGGCCAGTTCCCGCTCCGGCGCCATCAGCACGTCTCGCAGCCCGCGCGCCAAGCTCGCCGTATCATACGGGTCAATCAAGGCCCCAAAGCCAAGCTCTGGCAAAATATCCGAAGGCCCGCCCGATTGCGTCGCGACCAAAGGCACACCCGCCTGCGCGGCCTCTATCAGGGTCAGCCCAAAGGGTTCGTGAAACGCCGGATTGCAGAACACGCCGCCCTCGGCCGCCAGCGCATAAAGGTCGCTGATATCTTGGGCGGAGTGTTGTCGCGGCAGCGCCACCTTGCCCCAAAGATCATAGCGGTCGACCCCGTCAAACAGATCCGCGATGACCGCATCGCGCTCGCTGCATCCCTGTCCCAAGCCGTCCCGCAACCCCGCGATAATCACAAGGTTCGCGCGGTCTTGCAGCGTGCGATCAGACGCATAGGCATCGACCAACCGCCGCAAGTTCTTCTTCCGAATGGGCCGCGCTATGGCAAGGATGATGGGTTTGCTCACATCCCGCAGAAACCCGCCCAGCATCTCCCGTGCCCGCGCCGCATCGCCCTTTTTCTCTACGCAAACCCCTGGCCCGATCCGATGCGCGCGCCCTTCCGCAGCCGGCACCAGCTTCGGGATCTGCCGCTCCACTTCATCACGCGACGAGGCGATAATCGCATCCGCCTCTGCCAGCGCACGCGTCTCGCGCCCAATCCGCGCCTGCAACTCGGCCGAGGCCACTTCTCCCGGCCCCAACTTCTCCGCCCCCAGCGAATGCGCGGTATACAGCACCGGAATACCGAACTCCTCACGCGCCGCCAGCGCCAGCTCTGCCGCATCCGCAAAATGCGCATGAATCACATCCGGCCGCGCCGCGCCCATGGCTTCAAGCGTCTCTAACAAAGCGTTTTGCAGCGAGGGAAGCTCCCCCACCAAATCACCCTTTTCCAAATACTCAGCCCGATCTGACGCCAGACGCACCACTCGACACCTAGGCGCAATCTCTTCCTCGGCCTGTGCAAAAACAGCCCCCAACTCCGGCGCATCAAACAGCCGCGTCACAATCGTGACCTCTTCAACCTCAGGGAGTTTTGCCTGCGCCATCGCAGCGCCAAGGATATAGGCGATATGTCCACCGGTATCTTCCGTCATGCCGTACTTAACGGGCGGAGCGGATAGACACCCGCCCAGCGAAATATGCATGATGCGCATATCAGCCTCCAAAAATTATGATGTATTCAGAGCTGCAAAAACGCGAGCCTCGCAAAGATAACAGTAAAGTTACCTTATGGTTCCCATCGGAATTAAGATTTGTTTTGGATAGCTAAGCGAAGCCATATTCTACGATGGGTAGACATATCCATACATAGAGGGTCTTGGTCGGTTTCAACAGCTCAGAAGTCATTGTCTATCTTCCCGCGGCTGGCCTGGAAGGCACGCTGACGCAACAGCGCATTTGTCCGCCGCTCGGTGCCGAGCCGCGTGGTCAGCCGTTCGTCATCTTCCTCGAATAGCGGAACGCCAAGGATGGTAGCGATTTCAAAAACGGCACCGAGGGATACGGTCATATCGCCCCTCTCCACCCGTGACAGCAGCGGGCGAGACACCCCTGCCCGTTCCGCCAGTTCCTGCGCGGTCATGTTCCGCTCTAGCCGCGCTGCGCGGATCATCAGCCCCAAAAGCTCTGCAGCCTTTCGGGCGGTTGGCGAATAGGGGCGTGTTGGCTTAGGCATCGGTATCCAGAGTAATTTGTAATATGTATATTACATAATGCGACGTAATGATACTTATACGTTACACTCCTTCACACTCCTTCAAATTTCCACCAAATTTGACTATCGTTCTCGGGCCTCGCTTCGACTTCACCGTTACCCCTGCTGCTATAGCGTCCCTTGCCACCCCTCCCCCACAGCCTACCTGACTTTCGCAAGACAAAGGGGCCTCCATGACAGCACATCGCTATATCTTCGTCGGCGGATTGCACCGCTCCGGCACCAGCCTTGTGGCGCGGCTGATCGGCGATTTGCCCGGTGTCAGCGCGATCAACGCCGCCCCCGTGCCGGAGAATGAGGGCGTCTATCTGCAAGGCGCCATCCCCCACACCGCGCGGCATGGCGTGCCTATGCATTTTGCCACCGACCCCGCGCAGCACCATATCGAAGGATCGCATTTCGACAGGTTAGAGACGCAAATTCGGTTAGAGCGGGACTGGGCACCCTATTTCGACGATGCCCCATGGCGGGTCGAAAAGTCGCCCGTAAACCTGACACGGATGCGTCTGTATCAGCAGCTTTTCCCCCTGTCGCAGTTTGTGGTTGTCACTCGCCATCCGGAGGCAGTTGCCGCGGCCACCTCCAAATGGGTCGACATGAACCCCGCGGCGATGATGGATCACTGGCTGGATGCCTATGACATCGTACGGCGCGACATCTATTACCTGCATGCCGTGATCACCATCCGATACGAAGATCTCGTCGCCGACCCCAATGCAACCTTGGCGCGGTTGGCGGCGTTTCTGGATGTGGATGGGGTGCCCGCGCCCTCTGATATCCGCGATGGCAATCAGGATTATGTGGGGACGACCACGCTCTCCCCCGCTCAAGTGGAGCGTGCTTCGGCGTGGGGATATGGTGCGGGCTTGCAGGTTCAGCCTTGGGCCGGCGTGACCCGCCACACCTTGCGGCGCATTGCCGCGAATGTCGACGCGGCGGCGGCTGGCACACCGTCGACCTAACTGCGGCTTGATACAAATAAGACGCTAAACCGCAGGTTAGAGAAACATACTGTCGACCCACGCCCCCATTACACACCCCCTCCCACCTCCCAATCTCACCTCAGTTGCACACAAGATGGAACTTTATCCCGCTCACGAGGTTCAATTTAAAATAGCAATTTCGACCATCGTTCTCTTCCTCGCAACCCCGTTTCCCTCCACCTGAGGGCTCAACAGCGCGCGAAGTGAAAGAGACGCAACACGATCCGCGACGGCGCGGTCCTGCGCCGCCCGTGAGACTTGGCTTCCCGAAAGGCTGCGCAGATGAATATTCGTACTCAGGTAAAGACCCACTCCCATACGGCGACGCCCTTTGCGGCCACGCGGATCGCGGACAATGTGCTCGACCTCATCGGCCAGACGCCGATGGTGCGCCTGCCCCGCTATCTCGACCGCGAGGATGTTAATCTGGTCGCCAAAGTCGAGGCGCTGAACCCCGGGGGCAGCGCCAAGGACCGGCCCGCGCGGCATATGATCGAACGCGCTTTGGCGGACGGTCGCCTAAAGCCCGGCGATACGGTGGTTGAATCCTCCTCCGGCAACATGGGCATCGGGTTGGCACAAGCTTGTGCAGTGCATGGGCTGCAATTCATCTGCGTCGTTGACCCCAATGCGCAGTCCCAGAACGTGGCGATCATCCGCGCCTTGGGGGGCCAGATTGAACTGGTCGATCACGCGCCTGACGGTGATTTCCTCGCCGCGCGTCTGGATCGGGTCGCCAAGCTTCTGGAGGAAAATTCCCGCCGTTTCTGGCCCAACCAATATGCCAACCTCGACAATCCGGAGTCCCACGAGCTCGGCACCATCGCCGAGATTGACGCGGCGCTTGGCGGGCAGATTGATGTGCTTTTCGTCGCTTGTTCGAGCACTGGCACGGCGCGAGGATGTCGCGACTATCTGCGCCGGATGGGGCGCAAAACCAAGGTCGTCGCGGTGGATGCCATGGGTAGCACGCTCTTCAACGGCACCGCAGGCCCGCGCAAAATCTCGGGCATGGGCGCGGGTCGTATCCCAGAACTGGCCAATGGGCAGGAGTTCGACGATCTCGTCCGCGTTTCCGATGTGACCTGCGTCGCCGGGTGTCGCCGCGCCGTTGCGCGCGAAGGGCTGCTGGTCGGCGGCTCCGGCGGTGGCGTGCTTGAAGCCGTGCGCGGTATGCAGGACGAGCTCGCCGGTCTGACCGTCGCCGCGATTATCCACGATTCCGGCTCGCGCTATCTGGGCACCGTCTTTGATCCCGAGTGGGTCGAGCGCGAGCTGGGGATTTGCGAGGCGGATGTGACCGCATTAGCAGGATTGGCCCCCGCGGATTCATGAGCGAGACAGAGATTGCCATTATCGGCTGCGGCCCCAAGGGGCTCTACGCGCTCGATAGCCTGTGCGAGGCGGCGCGGCGCAGTCCGCGGCACCGCTTTACCGTCCATATTTTCGAACCCTCGGCGCATCCCGGGGCGGGGCCGATCTATGATCCCCGCCAGTCGGAGTGCTGCTGATGAACTTTCCCG
>NZ_CH959310.1:0-1104639 GCF_000152605.1 Sulfitobacter sp. EE-36
GCCCCCCCGAAAGCGGGGGGCGCGCATAGATTCGATCAAATACGTGTTAATCGAATAAATAAAGGGGATCAGGTGGCGTCACACGCAGCGATCACCCCATGCACCCAAGTGCGAATCGCTTAGCCGCCTTCGCCGGGTGCTTCAGAGAAATACTTCTCAAGCTTGCCTTCTTCACCATCGCGTTCCTCTGCCTCGGGCAGCGGGTC
Organism: Sulfitobacter sp. EE-36; assembly: GCF_000152605.1. Lineage (NCBI taxonomy): Bacteria > Pseudomonadati > Pseudomonadota > Alphaproteobacteria > Rhodobacterales > Roseobacteraceae > Sulfitobacter > Sulfitobacter sp. EE-36. The sequence continues at coordinate 207 of NZ_CH959310.1, forward strand.
TTTCTTGGTGATGATCACGGGCCACAGTTCGGAGTACTTGCGGTTGAACTCAACCCACTTCTCCATGTCCGGCTCTGTATCGGGGCGGATCGCGTCGGCGGGGCATTCAGGTTCGCAAACGCCGCAGTCGATGCATTCATCGGGATGAATGACCAACATGTTTTCGCCCTCATAGAAGCAATCCACCGGACATACTTCAACGCAGTCAGTGTATTTGCAGGCGATACAGGCATCGTTAACGATATAGGTCATAACATCATCTTTTATGGCAGGTTTAACGCAGGAGATACGTCAGCACAGCGTATCATTCAAGGTGGCGCGCCCGAGAAAGATCAAGCACGCGGCGATCACGCTTACTGGGGCGCCCTTTTCCCTCAAATGCCGGATTTTCAGGTTGTTTTTTCTCGGATCGGGGGACCGGCGGGGACAGATCGGTGTAAAGCGTTTGCGCCTCGGGGGCCGGACCACGGCGGGTGCCGATGCCCTCTATCTGGATCACCCGCACATCGTCGCCCATAGCAAAGGTCAGCACGTCGCCAACCACAACCAGCGTCGCACGCTTTTGCGCGACGCTGCCGTTGACCCTGACGGCCCCCGCTTGCACGCGGGCAGCCGCCAGAGAACGCGTTTTATAAAACCGCGCATGCCACAGCCATTTATCAAGCCGCAGCTTTGTCGGCGCTTCGGACAATTACTTGGTGTCTTTCAGCCCCATTAGCGCAGCGGCGAATGGGTTGTCGGGGTCGATCGGCTTTTCCGCACGGGCGGGCTTGCTGCTGAACTTCTGAGCTTTGCCGCCCTTGTCCCCACGCGGTGCACCCTTCTTGCCACGCGGTCCGGGTTTCCCCTTCCCTTGTGGACGATCCCCGCCGCCGCGACGCTGGCCTTGGGCATTGCCACGGGGCGTGCGCCCCCAGGTGAAGACATAATATGTCTCAAGCTCGGCACCTGCGATATCGGCGTCAGGCGCTGTGCCTTGCGGGTTTTCCTCGGCAGGGGTGTCCGGGATGTGATCGTCGACCTCCGGTGTCTCGGCCAGCTCCTCGACCATCGGGGCGATCCCGTCGTCGGGCATATCCGCGGTTGCGGGCACGATGTCATCCGCCTGAGCAGCCGTCGGATCTTCGACGATACCACCGGCTGGTTGCTTGTCCGCGACATCCATCACGGGCGTCTCGGCATCTGCGCCTTTGTCGGCAGCCATCGGTGCACCGTCATGAGGCACGACAGTATCAACGGCTTTCACCTTGGTGCGCTCGGCCTTTTCGGCCTTATAGCCCAGACCTTCCATCAACGTGGCGAATTGTTCGAGCGTCATGCCCGTGATCGACAGCATATCGGCCTTCGCCTCGAACCCGCCGCGCGAATCTTCGGAGCGCAGCATATCAGCCAGACGTTCCAGCATATCGATACGGATCGCGCGTTCACCAGCATTACGGTACCCAGCCATCGTCGCAGCGCCTTCGGGCGCGCTGGTGTCTACGGGGATGGTGACCAGCCCAGGGGGCGGCGATTCAGGGAATTCGTTCAGCCCCTTGGAAATCGACCACAGCACCAGACGCAAACGGGTCGGCGCGGGCTTGAGCAACAACGGCATAAAGATGGTGAATTGACCAAAGCGCAAACCATGCTTGCGCAGCGCGCCACGGGCGTCCTGATCCAGGGCTTTCACCTCGTCCGCCACATCAGCGCGTGGCAGAATACCAAGGTTTTCAACCATGCGGAAGGCAAAGCCACGGGCCAGACCGGTCAGCGCCTCATCCTTTGACAGGGCGATCAGTGGCTCGAACAGGGCTGCGACCTTGCGGTCGATGAAATGCTGCAAACGGCGCTGCACTTTTTGCGCGACCTCGGGGCCCGCAACGTCATCGACGAAGACCTCGACACCGGGTTTTAACGGATCGGAGCCCGCAACCAGTTTACCCACGGCAGAGCTGCCCCACATGAGGCCGCCCTGCTCTGTGAAATCAATCTCTGTATCAGGCGCGTTGTAGAAACGATCCGCCCGCAAATGGAACTGAGGAGCCAGCGCCTGCAACGATGCAGCTTTGATCGTTTTATCTTCGGCAACGCCTGCGCCTTTGTCTTGGCGAAAGCGGAACCCGTCCAGCTTGCCAACAAATTCGCCTTCAACGGTTACTTCACCGGTCTCGTTTACTTCGGCCACCATGGCTTCCTTCTGTCCTAGCCGGCGCAAAAGCACGGATGTGCGCCGATCTACAAATCTTTGGGTCAGACGCTCGTGCAGCGCATCCGACAGTCTGTCTTCTACGACACGCGCCTCGTGTCGCCAATGGCTTTCGTCACCTGTCCAGCCTTTGCGCTGTGTCACGTAGGTCCAGGTGCGAATAAACGCCAATCGTTTGGATAACGCATCGATGTCGCCATCGGTTCGATCTATGCGTTTAATTTGCCGCGCCAGCCAGTCGTCGGGGATCGAACCGCGCTGATGCAGAAAGTTGAAAATCTGCTCCAGCAGGCTGGCGTGCTCTGCATGGCTTATACCACGAAAGTCGGGAATCCGGCAGACATCCCACAACAGACGTACTGACGGTCCATCGGTACAGCGCGCCGCGATCTCTGCATCCACGGCGAGATTCTTGAGCGCCCGCAGATCATCGGCCTCGCGCGCTTTGAACAAGCGTCCATTGTCCGGCGACATTTCAAGCGTCTGGATCAGCCGGTCAATAGATCCGAACTGTAGCGCGGGGTTGCGCCAGTTGAGCTTGTTCTGCGGTGTGAACTGATGATCCATAATGGCCCGCGCGACACCATCATCAAGCGGAGACGCATCGCCCGTGACACCGAATGTACCGCTCTTGAACCCGCGCCCTGCCCGTCCGGCAATCTGCGCCAGTTCGTTCGGGGCCAAGGGTCGCATCCGACGCCCGTCAAACTTGCTGAGCGCCGAGAAAGCGACGTGGTCCACATCAAGGTTCAGCCCCATCCCGATGGCATCCGTGGCCACCAGATAGTCGACCTCGCCGTTTTGATACATGGCGACCTGCGCGTTGCGCGTGCGCGGGCTGAGCGCGCCCATAACCACCGCCGCACCGCCCTTCTGACGCCGGATCAGCTCTGCAATCGCATATACATTCTCAACCGAAAAACCAACGATCGCACTGCGCGGACGCATTCTACTTATCTTTTTCTGACCAGAGTAGATCAATTCCGACATTCTCTCGCGCCGGATGAACTGCGCCTCTGGCACCAGCGCCGCGATTGAGCCGCGCATGGTGTCGGACCCCATGAAAAGCGTCTCGTGTTGACCGCGCGCACGCAAAAGACGGTCGGTAAAGACATGCCCCCTCTCGGGATCAGCACAAAGCTGGATTTCGTCTACCGCAACCAGATCAGCACCCATGCCTTCGGGCATCGCCTCGACGGTGCAGACCCAATATTGGGTGCGCGGCGGCACGATCCGTTCTTCGCCTGTGACCAGTGCCACGATGGACGGGCCACGCAGGGCAACGATGCGGTCATAGACCTCGCGCGCCAGCAAACGCAGTGGCAGCCCGATCACCCCCGTGCGATGCGCCAACATCCGTTCAATTGCATAGGTCGTCTTGCCTGTATTGGTCGGGCCCAAAACGGCCACGACCCTGCTGTCACCTGCCACCAGAAATTCCTTAGATCGTTAAAGCGTGCGCCCGATTCCGTCGCGCCGCAGCCCGTCGAGCGCCCTTTGCGCGTTATCATGGTGAGGGTTAATGCTTAACACTCGGCGATAGAGATCGGCAGCCGCCCGCAGATCGCCAAACTCCTGCAGGATCGCCCCCAGACCGAAGATGGCGTTATACTGCTGCGGGTTCAAGGCAAGCGTCGTTTCCAGATCATCGATTGCAGGGCCATAGAGACCTGCGGCGAAATATGCCTGTGCACGGGCGTGATAGCCTTCGGCAAAATCAGGGGCGTGATCCGTCAGAGCTGTCAGATGGGCGATCGCCAAGGTGGTGTCCCCCTCTGACATGGCATCGCGACCACGGGAATATAGCAAATCCATCGCGGCCGAGCCGGACCGCGCCCAAGCGCGCTGCACATCTCGTTCGATTCGCGCCGCCTCTGCCGCGGGGGCATCGCGTAAATCCTGCAGCAATTCCGCCGCCGCGGGGGGCGACATTTGCGCGAAACTTATACCCCCAAGCAACACCCAGAGACCAAGTGCCGCGACGGTATGTTTGAGGTTGACGATGCGGTTGCCCATAACAAGAGTGAATGTAACAGGCTGCCGCCACAATTCCAGACGTGTCGGCACCATTTGCCAAGAAAAGGGCCTATGATGAGCGATATTGTGAACCAAGCTGTAACAGTGCTGAACGAAAAACTGGCGGGGGCCGACTTTGACGGCACAGCCAAGTTCGACATCGAAGACGAAGGCACTGTCATGATGGATTCGACCGGCGCACGCGCCGCGGATGAAGATGCGGATGTAACCCTTTCTGCTGACGCAGAAACTTTCCAGGCGATCCTGTCCGGCGACACCAACCCGACCGGCGCCTTCATGAGCGGCAAGCTCAAGATTGACGGCGACATGGGCATGGCGATGAAGCTGGCGTCCGTCCTCTCCTAATATGCTGGAAACCGCGCCCTTTTTCACCGACATTGCGCCGCTGCCCGAAACGGGTCAGGCGCATTGGGCCGAGACATCGGATGGTAAAAAGCTGCGCGTCGCGCATTGGCCGCTGAACGGGGCAAAGGGCACCGTGCTGCTTTTCCCCGGCCGCACCGAATACGTGGAAAAATATGCGATGACCGCAAGCGCCTTTGCGAAAAAGGGGCTGGCGGTCATGGCGATTGACTGGCGGGGGCAAGGTCTGTCGGACCGGTTGATCTCCGACCGCAACATCGGCCATGTCGATGTCTTCTCTGACTATCAAAAAGACGTGGCGGCCATGATGCGGACAGCCCGCGCCTTGCAGCTGCCGCGCCCGTATTTCCTGCTGGCACACTCTATGGGCGGGGCCATCGGCCTACGCGCCTGTATGGAGGGTCTGTCCGTGCAGGCCGCCGCCTTTACCGCGCCGATGTGGGGGATCCATATCGCGCCGCATATGCGTCTGGTGGCGGCGGGGCTGACACAGCTGATGCCGCGCATCGGTCAGGGCTACAAGCTGCCCATGGGCACGCAGGCGGCATCCTATATCTCGACCGCGCCGTTCGAGAACAACATGCTCACCACCGACCCCGAGATGTACGAGATGATGCGCACGCAACTGGCGGCCCATCCCGAACTGTCTTTGGGCGGGCCCAGCTTTATCTGGCTGCGCGAGGCTTTATCCGAGACCAAGCATCTGTCCCTGCGCGCCGCCCCCAGCCTGCCCTGCGCCACATTCCTCGGGTCCAACGAACGTATCGTGCACAAGGGCCGCATCCACGCCCGTATAGAGACTTGGAAAGGCGGCAAGCTGAATATCATTGACGGCGCAGAGCACGAAGTGCTGATGGAAATCCCCGCCACCCGCGACAAAGCGGTGGATGAGATGGCGGCCCTGTTCTTTGGAAACGCCAAAAAGTAGCGCGGATCGCAGGATGAACTTCCGCCTGCAACCAACTGTTATTCCGACGGAAAGCTCGGCATCGGCGAGGATTTTCCTGCCCACCCTGTTCAAACGCGCGCGCCCCGCTAGCTTATGCGCATGGCCAAGCAACCTGTTCTGACATTCAACGAAAACGGCATATATTGCCCCGCGGGTGATTTCTATATCGACCCGTGGCGGCCTGTGGACCGTGCCCTGATCACCCACGGGCATTCCGATCACGCCCGCTGGGGCATGAACCGTTACCTTGCCACCGACATCGCCCTGCCCGTCATGCGCCACCGTTTGGGCGACATCACCGCTGACGGCATCGCATATGGCGAGGTGCGGCAGATCGGCGGGGCGCTGGTATCGTTTCACCCCGCCGGCCACGTCCCCGGCTCCGCCCAGATACGCGTTGACGTTGACGGCGAAGTCTGGGTTGCCTCGGGCGATTACAAGGTGGTCGATGACGGGCTGTCCGATCCGTTCGAGCCGGTGAGATGTCATCACTTCATCACCGAAAGCACCTTTGGCCTGCCGGTGTTTCGCTGGGCCGAGCAAGCCGCCGTGGCGGCAGAGATCAACGCATGGTGGGCGGGCTGCGCGGCACAGGGCAAAACGGCGTTTCTAGGGGCTTATGCCTTGGGTAAGGCACAACGCTTGCTATCGATGCTCGACCCCGACATCGGCCCGATCCTGACCCACACGGCGACCGAGAACACCAACCGCGTCATGCGCGATCAGGGGATCACCCTGCCCGACACGATCCTCGCCGATGCGGATCTGAACCCCAAGGATCACCGCGGCGCGATTGTGCTGGCCCCACCCGGAGCCTTGGGCAGTGCGTGGTCGAAAAAATTCGGCCCGCAGGAAACCGCTTTTGCCAGCGGATGGATGGCCGTGCGGGGTGTACGTCGACGCCGTGCGGGCGATCGCGGCTTTATCATCTCGGACCATGCGGACTGGGATGGGCTGCTGTCAGCGATCAGAGCGACCGAGGCAGAAAATATATATGTGACGCATGGTTACACCGATGTCTTCAGCCGGTTTCTGGCCGATAGCGGTTGGCAAGCGCAGGTCGTTCCCACCCAGTTCGAAGGCGAATCCCTGGATAAGGACGCAAGCGAATGAAACGGTTTGCCGCGCTGTTCAACGCCATCGACCAAAGCACCAAGACGACAGTGAAAGTCGCCGCACTGGCCGATTATTTCAGCGCGGCACCGGATGACGACCGGCTATGGACCATCGCCCTATTTTCCGGCCGCCGCCCCAAACGCGCCGTCACCACCACCAAGCTGCGCGAATGGGCAGCCGAGCGCGCGGGCATCCCCCTGTGGCTGTTCGAGGAAAGCTACAGCATCGTTGGCGATCTGGCCGAGACGATCACGCTGGTTCTGCCCCCCAACCCGACGCAGGATGATCAACCGCTTGCCGCGTGGATCGCGGCACTGCGCGAGATTTACACCCAGGATGAAGAGGCCCGCAAAGCCTTTGTTCTTGACGCATGGGCGACGCTTGGCGGGACCGAACGATTTATCTTCAACAAGCTGATCACCGGCGGGTTTCGGGTGGGCGTCAGCCAAAAGCTGATGACCCGCGCCCTGTCTCGCGCCACAGGCAAACCCGAGCCCGAGCTTGCGCATCGCCTCATGGGCAACTGGCACCCCGACGACACGACATGGCATGGGCTGGTAGAGGCAGAGGATGCCTCTGCCGACGCATCGCGCCCCTATCCCTTCTATCTGGCCTATGGGCTGGAAGCCGAGCCGCAAGAACTGGGGGATCCGCAAGACTGGCGCGCCGAATGGAAATGGGACGGCATCCGCGGGCAATTGATCCTGCGGGACGGTGCCTATTTCGTCTGGTCGCGTGGTGAAGAGCTGATGACCGACCGCTTCCCCGAGCTCGCCCGTACGGTGGACTTCATGCCCGACGGCACGGTTCTGGACGGCGAGCTGCTGGTCTGGCCCGGCGGTCAGCCTGCGCCCTCCTCCTTCAATGCGCTGCAAGCCCGGATTGGCCGCAAAACCGTGCCGAAGAAACTGCTGGCCGAAGCCCCGGTGGTGCTGCACGCCTACGACCTGCTGGAATGGCAGGGCCAAGATATTCGCTCCCGCCCCTTCGCCGAGCGCCGTGCACTGCTGGAACAGGCCTGCGCCGCCCTGCCCGACGATGCGCCGATCCGCCTGTCGCCGCAACTGACCTTCCCCACATGGGATGCGCTGGCCGACCAACGCGCCACCGCACGCGAAGCGCAGGCCGAAGGGGTCATGCTGAAACGTGCCGACAGCCCCTATCTGGCGGGGCGTAAGAAGGGCGATTGGTGGAAATGGAAGCTGGACCCGCTGACCATCGATGCGGTGATGATCTATGCCCAATCCGGGTCAGGACGACGCGCCAACCTGTTCACAGACTTCACCTTTGCGGTTTGGAAAGGCAATGATCTGGTGCCCTTTACCAAAGCCTATAGCGGCCTGACGGATGCCGAGTTTCGCAAGATCACGGCTTGGGTGCGCAAGAATACGCTCGAACGGTTTGGTCCCGTGCGCAAGGTCACCCCGCATCATGTGTTCGAGATCGCATTCGAAGGCATCCAGCGCAGCACGCGGCATAAATCGGGCGTCGCCTTGCGCTTTCCGCGGATGCTGCGCTGGCGGCAGGACAAGCCCCTGCAAGAAGCCAACACATTGGCCGATCTTGAAGAAATGCTGCGGATTTACGGCTAATCCGCGCTGCCATCGCCTTGCTTTGCCGCGGACCCGTGCTTAGGTAGATTTAACGTCAAAAAGAGGTTTTTCATGTTTCAACTGCCCGTCCCCGTCCTTGATGCCAACGCCGGTTCCGGGGCCTCTGCCTTCGGCAAGCTGCCTGAGTGGAATCTTGACGATCTGTACACCGGTGAAGACGCCCCCGAGCTCAAGCGCGATCTGGACTGGCTTGAAGAGGCCTGCCGCAGCTTTGCCGAAGATTACGAAGGCAAACTGGCCGAACTGGATGCGAACGAATTGCTGGACTGTGTGTTGCGCAATGAGAAGATCAACCAGATCGCCGGGCGCATCATGTCTTACGCGGGGCTGCGCTATTACCAGCTGACCACCGATTCCGGCCGTGCAAAATTCATGTCGGACGCGCAGGAGAAGATCACCAACTTTACCACGCCGCTGGTGTTCTTCACGCTTGAGCTGAACCGGCTGGAGGATGATCACCTTGCCAACCTGCTAAGTCAAAAAGCGGATCTGGCGCGGTATAAGCCGGTGTTCGACCGTATCCGCGCGATGAAAGATTACCAGCTTTCCGACGAGATGGAGAAGTTCCTGCATGATCTGGGCGTCGTCGGCGACGCATGGGAACGTCTGTTCGACGAGACCATCGCCGGGCTGGAATTCGAGGTAAACGACGAGCCGCTGAACATCGAGGGCGTGCTGAACCTGCTGACCGACCCGTCGCGTGATCTGCGCGAAGCCGCGGCGCGCGAATTGGCGGATGTGTTTCAGGCCAATATCCGGACCTTTGCCCGCGTGCACAACACGCAAGCCAAGGAAAAAGAGGTCATCGACCGCTGGCGCGGGATGCCCACACCGCAAACCGGCCGCCACCTGTCAAACCACGTGGAGCCCGAGGTGGTCGAAGCATTGCGCGATGCGGTGGTCAACGCCTATCCTAAACTCAGTCACCGCTACTACGAGCTGAAACGCAAATGGCTGGGCCTCGACACCATGCAGGTCTGGGACCGCAACGCCCCCCTACCGATGGAAGACCCCAAAACCGTCAGCTGGGAACAGGCCGAAAAGACCGTCATGGACGCCTATAATGCCTTCGATCCCCGTATGGGCGAAATCGCGGCCCCCTTCTTCACCGAAGGTTGGATCGATGCAGGCGTCAAACCGGGTAAAGCCCCCGGTGCCTTTGCCCACCCCACCGTGACCGACGTGCACCCTTATGTGATGCTGAACTACTTGGGCAAACCGCGCGATGTGATGACGCTGGCGCATGAGCTGGGCCACGGCGTGCATCAGGTGCTGGCCGCGGGTCAGGGCGAGATGTTATCCTCCACACCGCTGACCTTGGCCGAAACCGCCTCGGTCTTTGGCGAGATGCTGACCTTCCGCAAGATGCTGGACGGGGCCAAGACCAATGCCGAGCGCAAAGTGCTGTTGGCCGGCAAGGTCGAGGATATGATCAACACGGTCGTGCGCCAGATCGCCTTTTATGATTTCGAATGCAAACTGCACGACGCCCGCCGTGGTGGAGAGCTGACACCAGACGATATCAACGCGCTGTGGATGTCGGTGCAGGGCGAGAGCCTTGGGCCAGCGTTTGAATTCATGGACGGCTACGAGACCTTCTGGGCCTATATCCCCCACTTCGTCCATTCGCCCTTTTATGTCTATGCCTACGCCTTCGGCGACGGCTTGGTAAACGCGCTCTATGCGGTCTACGAGGAAGGCGAGCCGGGTTTTGAGGACAAGTATTTCGATATGCTGAAAGCGGGCGGATCGAAGCACCACAAGGAGCTTCTGGCTCCCTTCGGGCTTGATGCCTCTGACCCCGCGTTCTGGGATAAGGGCCTGTCGATGATTTCGGGCTTCATTGATGAACTGGAAGCGATGGAGGATTGATCCGGCGGGAAGGCATAAGAGTTTAACGCCTTCGGCGAGGATTTAAGACCATTTGGAAATCGAGCGGGGCGGTGCAGATGCAGCGCCCCGTTCTGTTTTTGGCTATTTCAGCTGGCTATCTTTGCTGCCGCGCCGGTTGATGCCACCGCGGGCCTGCGCCAGACCGTCCCGTTCGCGCACGCAATCAATGCAGAGCTTTACGCCCGGCAAAGCTTGGCGGCGCGCCTCGGGGATCGGTTCTTCGCATTCGGCGCAATGGGTGCGGCTTTCGCCCTGAGGGGCCTTGCGCGCCTTGAGGCGGGCCAGTTCATCGTTGATCGACGCTTCGATCTGTTCACTGACAGCGCCGTCTTTCGCCCATCCTCCGGCCATGATCATCCCCCTTGATTGCTACACCTTATAGGTAGGTCGCACGTCCCAAGGCTCAACCCCCGGCGGCAAAGGCCATATCCGTCATGCGTTGCGTGCCGCGGCTGAATTCAAGCGGACAGGGATAGGCCTTGCCCTCGGTCACTGACGCGCCAAAGTTTTCGACCTGCTGCACATAGTGGTTCACGCCGGGAAAGCGTTCGACGGTGGTGCTGTTCTGTGTGGTCTCGAGATACAGCTCGGCTTGGGAATAGACCGTCGGGTTGAACGGGCAGCTCAGACGCAGGATGCCTTTTTCGCCGTGGAGGATGACCTGCTGAAACGGGAACATACGCATGGACACGGTTGCGGATAGGTCAAACCCGTCGAAGCGGGCCGCGACCTGCGCGAAGACATCGACATCGTTTTCATAGTCGATCTTGGCATGGGAGATCGCGGTCGGCTCTTGCCTCGTGACGAAACGGGTGCAGCCGAAGGCATAGGTGCCAATGTCCGGCAGCACGCCCCCACCGGCCTTGGGGTCGTTGCGGATGTTGCCGGTATCGTCGTTGAAGAACGAGAAGTTGACCGCCACGTGGCGCAGCCGCCCCAAGCTGCCCGATTGCACGATCTCTCGGGCGCGTATCCATTGGGGGTGATGGACGATCATGAAGGCTTCGGCCGCGAGCAGGCCCGTGGTATCGCGTGCGGAGATCAGCTGCTCATAGTCTTGCGCCTGCATCGCCATCGGCTTTTCACATAAGACATGTTTGCCCGCCTTCAGCGCCTTGAGCGTCCATTCCACATGCAAATGGTTGGGCAGCGGGATGTAGACCGCGTCGATATCCGGATCGGCGAGCAGCGCCTCGTAGCTGCTATGCACGGCAAGCTGCGGGACAAAGGCCTGAAAGGGCGCGGCTTTGTCAGGGTGAGATGTGGCGAGGGCAACCAGTTCGGCCCCTTTCGCCGCGTGGATGGCCGGGGCCATCTGTTCTTGTGCGAATTGGGCAGCCCCGAGGATGCCCCAGCGTAGCGTTTTCATCGTGATCCCCTGATGTTTGGTGTCGCGCGACTGTAGGGGGAGCCGCGGCAGATCATCAAGGGGCGCATAAAAAATCCCCGCAAAGCGACGCGCCTTGCGGGGATCAATGTTCAAAACCGTGGCTGGCGATCAGGCGGTGCCCATCAGACCTTTTTCACGGGCCAGATCACGCATGCGTTTTTGCAGTTTTTCAAAGGCGCGTACCTCGATCTGGCGGATACGCTCGCGGCTGACGTCATACTGGCTGCTCAGATCTTCGAGCGTGACCGTTTGATCCGACAGGCGACGTTGGGTCAGGATGTCCTTCTCGCGGTCATTGAGCACATCCAGCGCCTCTGCCAGCATCTCGCGGCGGGTTTCCAATTCGTCCCGTTCCTCGTAGTCGGTGGCCTGGTCGGCGTCTTCGTCTTCCAGCCAGTCCTGCCACTGCATCGTCCCCTCGCCTTCGGAGCCGACCGTGGCGTTCAAGGACGCATCCCCGCCCGACATACGGCGGTTCATAGAGATGACTTCGGTTTCGGTCACGCCCAAGTCCGTCGCGATACGTTTGACGTTGTCGGGGTGCAGATCGCCTTCTTCCAGCGCGCCGATACGGTTCTTGGCCTTGCGCAGATTGAAGAACAACTTCTTCTGACCCGAGGTCGTGCCCAGTTTCACCAGCGACCAGGACCGCAGGATGTATTCCTGAATCGAGGCGCGGATCCACCACATGGCGTAGGTCGCCAGACGGAAGCCTTTTTCGGGGTCGAAGCGTTTGACCGCCTGCATCAGGCCGACGTTGGCTTCTGAAATCACCTCTGCCTGCGGCAGACCATAACCGCGGTAGCCCATGGCGATCTTGGCCGCCAAACGCAGGTGCGAGGTGACCATGCGATGCGCGGCTTCGGTGTCTTGTTCTTCGACCCACCGTTTGGCGAGCATGTATTCTTCTTCCGGCTCCAACAGGGGAAACTTGCGGATTTCCTGCATATAGCGGTTCAATCCGCCTTCCGGTGTTGGCGCTGGCAGATTTGCGTAATTAGCCATCTTTGTCCCTTTCCCCAATTTCCGGGGCCCATGTTATTTGGGTTAACATAGATATGGAGAGGGCCCCGCTCCGTTTCAAGTGCCCAGCCTAACGCATGGGACGGTGAATTGGGCCCAATAATCCTTAAAAAACCGTTTTACTACAGGTCGATCACACAACTGTGCACTAGGGCAGGTCGTAGCCTACGGCCCCGAGCAGGTCGGTCATATCGCCGGGCAGCGGCGCTTCAAAGCGTACGTAGTCGCCCGTGACCGGATGATCGAACCCCAGTACCGCCGCATGGAGGGCCTGGCGCGGAAAGCTGCGCACCGCTTCGGCGGCGGCGTCCGAGACCGCGCCTTTTGCTAGTTTACGTTTGCCACCGTAGGTCGGGTCGCCCACCAATGCGTGACCGGCATGGGCCATATGCACCCTGATCTGATGGGTACGGCCGGTTTCAAGCCAGCATTCCATCAGCGCCAGAACCTCTGGATTGCCAAGCCGCGCAACGGTGCGCGCACGGGTCACGGCGTGGCGGCCGCCCTGAAAGAACACGGCCTGACGCTGGCGGTCTGTGCGGTGACGCGCCAGCTGCGTGGTGAGCTTGAGGATATTGCCCGGCTCGAAGCTGGCCCCCTTCACCCCCCGTAGGCGCGGATCGTTGGCATCCGGCACGCCGTAGACCAAGGCCTGATAATAGCGTTCAACGGTGTGTTTCTCGAACTGTTTGGCCAGCCCGTGGTGGGCTGCGTCAGACTTGGCGACAACCAGCAGACCCGAGGTATCCTTGTCGATGCGGTGCACGATCCCTGGGCGTTTCATGCCGCCCACCCCCGACAGGTCATCGCCGCAATGGGCCAGCAGCGCATTGACCAACGTCCCCGACGGGCTGCCCGGTGCAGGGTGAACCACCATGCCTGCGGGCTTGTTGATCACGATCAGATCTGCGTCTTCAAAGACGACCTCCAACGGGATTTCCTCGGCGAGGATATGACTGTCTTCGGCCTCTTCCACATCGACGGTGATCTGCTGCCCCGCTTCGGCACGGCTGCGCGGGTCGGTTACCACTGTTCCGTCAACCTGCACGGCCCCTTGTTCCAGCAAACGCCCCAGCCGTGTGCGCGACAGGTTCGCATCCTCTGGCACATCGCGCGCAAGCGCCTTATCAAGGCGAGGTGGCGGGCTGTCCGCGATGGTAAACGTAATTTGACGGTGCGACATGACTGATCCTTCCGAGCCCCCGAACATCAAATTCCTGCGGCGGCTGGTGACGGTGCTGACCGCCACAATGATTTTCGGCCTTCTAGTCGTGATCGGGCTACTTGTCATCCGCTTCTCGAACAAGAGCCCCGATTTACCGGCCTCTATCACCCTGCCCGACGGCGAAAAAGCGGTGACCTTCACCCAAGGCCCCGACTGGTATGCTGTGGTGACACAGGACGATGTGATTCTGATCTTTGACCGGATGACAGGCGAGCTGCGTCAAAGCGTTACGATCGAGTAACGCGCGCAGCATATGCACCACAGTGCCGAGGCAAGGCGCACAAATGCATCACGCCGAACAGAAATATGCTCTAATTTTTTCGGGGGGGGAGTGGTACCACCTCCTGGTCTCGAACCAGGGACCTCCTGATCCACAATCAGGCGCTCTAACCAACTGAGCTAAGGCGGCACTGCGGTCGATCTAGCGTTCATGAAAAAGGAATGCAAGCACATATCCGTCGCAAACTTCGATTTGTCCTGTCGCAGGTGAGAATGGCAAAACTTGCCATTTCCAGCGCCGCAGGGTACGGGACCTGACACAGTTTCGGAGAAACCTCATGGGCATCGACACAGAACGCGACATTGAAGCCAACCTGCAAATCGGGCCAACCGATAAGGGCATGGTCCGGCTGTTCATCGAAGCGGAAGGCGGGATCGAGATCCCGATGGATTTCACCACGGATGAAGCCGTTGAAATCGCGGAAGAGATTATGGCCGCTGCCCATCGTGCGGGCAAAGCTGGCAAAAACAAGCGCTAAGGCACGTTGCCCGGTCGGGATGGGGGGCCAGCCCCCGCCGCGCCTTTGCGCGGCACCCCCGGGATTATTATCCATTTGGGAAAGTTTCAGCCCCACTGCGGCATGGCATGCGGGTCGCGCAGCATATGCAGCCTGCGTGCGGCATGGGTGGCAAAGAGATGGGTCATCTTTTTGCGGCGCGCGGCAGCCAGTCGGGTTTCCGGCCCCATGCGCACGAGCTCTGCCCCGTAGCTGTCGCCGATAAACAGGCCGGTGCCCTCGGGCAGCAGGTCGACGTCGAAATCCGCATCCACCGCCCAAAAGAACCTGTCGGCCCACTCGAGGTACCCGTCCCACTTGCTGTCGGACATGAAATCGGCGCGGCTGGATTTGCATTCAACGATCCAGATCTCCCCCTTGGGACCAAGCGCCATCACATCTACCCGCAGCCCCCGTGTCGGCACCAGTTCCTCAACGCTCGCGAAACCGAGTGCGGCAAGCTGGCGGGTCACACCACGGGCAATCAACTGTCCGGGTTGCAAGGTCGGGGCGGTCATCAGGTCGGTCTGGGTCATGGGTGCAATATGAACAATTCATGAACATCAGGCAAGCGCTTGGTAATCCGCAGCGCGCAACCTATCTAGTTCAAAAGAAAACAGGGTGGGCATATGGCGCGCGACGGCGAAAACTCGACATATCAACAGCGCGGCATCCGCTATGCCCGCGAACTCGAAGGGCATCTGGGCTGGCTCGATACGTTTTCGGGCACAGCGCTTGGGGTGCTGGCGGTGGCGTCGGGCATCTACACCTATCTTGGGGTGTCGTCCTTGCTGGATGACAACGGCGCGATGTCGGCCTTTGCCGCGATCGCCTATTCCGCTGCTGTGTCCGTGGGCATCTTTGTGTTCTGGTCCTATATGCTGCGCCTGTTTCCAGCGGTGCGCAGCGCCCGTGCGCGGGTCGGGCTGTTGGGGGCCATGTCGCTGGGAAGCGTCGCGATCATCGCCATGTCGAGCTGGCTGAACGCCGCCGCCCTTGCCGGATCTGCAGCGGTGGAACAGCATCTGGCCGAGACCGTGCAGGATTACCAAGGCTCGCTAGAGCGCGCGCATGAGATCACCCTTTCCGCCCAAGGGTTGGAGCGCGACGTTGCCCGTGTCCGTCAAAGCTTCGAGGATCTGAGCGAACAGGAGGCCACGGGCGGGCTGTCGGGCTTGGCGGGGCGTGGTGCCGTGTTCCGCGTGCTGCGTCAGAAATCGGCAGAGCTGTCGGGGCTGGAGGCGCAGATCGCCACCCAGACCCCGCTGGTCAATGACGCCTTTGTCGAGGGCAACCAGATCCTCAGCCGGATGCGTGCGCTGACGGTCGAGCCCGGCCCGGTGGAAGCGCGATCGGTCGAATTTTCCGAACAGGCGGTACGGCTTGCCGGGTTGATCACGCGCTTGCGGCAACTGTCAGTCGCCCCGCTGGTCGAACGCGCCGCGCAGGATCTGTCGGCCTCTGTCGTGCTGCCCGAACTGGATGGCAGCAGTGTCGAGGTGCGGGGCAATCAGGCCTCGACCATCAGTGCCGTGCTTGAGGTTCTGGCCCAACGTGCCGCCACACTGGAGCGCGCGGCCCAAGACGTGCTGGCCATGGCCCCGCCAACAGAGACGACCTACACCCCGATTTCCAGCGCCGATGCGGTAATCAAATACGCGCGCAACTTCGTGCCCTCCTGGGCCGGCGCGATTGCCATTGATCTGTTGCCCGCCGTGTTGGTCTTCATTCTCGCCATCACCCAAGGGGCGATCCGCGAAGGTCGCGAGGGCAGCGCGATCGAGGAAACACTCACCCTTGCCGAACTGCGGGCCGCGGTGCTGGCAATGCGTGACATGGATGCGGCGATGAAGGGCACATCTGTTGATGAGGACGCGCATAATGACCGCGATGAAAGCGCGCCCCATGATATCGTGACCGAGAATCCCGCCCTTAGCACGCCTTCGAAAACCACATGAAACTGCGACGTGATCCCTCCAAACGCCCACCCGTGGCACGGGTTCTGGGCGGCGTTCTGATCTTTCAGCTGGGATTGGCGGGGCTGCTCTTTTGGGGTGATCTGGACGAGGGGCTGCGCCTGCCCGGCTTTGGCCCGCGTGCCCCGGGGCTGACCGAACCCACGCGCCCCGGCGACCAGACCCGCCGGTTTCAACCCGACCGCGCCCGCCCCGGCGGCCGCCCCATGCCGGACACGCCCCTGCCCGAACGGCTGACCCTGACCGTGGTCGAGGGTGGCACGCGCGTGCTGCTGGAAGGGGGCATCATGGCGGGTGATGCCGAACGCATCGAGAAACAGATCTCCGCACTTGATCCCCAACCCGAGGGCGTGATCCTGAATTCCCCCGGTGGGTCGGTCAGCGACGCGCTGCGTCTGGGGCGGTATCTGCGGGATGCTGAGCTCACGACCGCCTTGCGCAGTGGCGACATCTGCTATTCCGCCTGCCCCTATCTACTGGCCGCAGGCACCAGCCGCGACGTGCCAGAGGATGCCTCTGTCGGGGTGCACCAGCATTTTTTCGGTGAAAGCACCCTGCTCCCCGCCTTTGTCGCGGTAGAGGACATCCAGCGCGGCCAAGGCGAGGTCATGACCTATCTGGATCAGATGGGCATCGACCCGCTGGTCATGCAGCACGCGCTGGTCACGCCGCCCGATGAAATCTATCTGCTGCTGCCCGAAGAGCTGACCCGCTACCGCTTTGTCGAAAACACCGAGCCAAGCTAGAATACCCCTTGTCGCAGGCTATGGTCGCGCCTACTTAACGGGGGTGACGGGTTCTGCCCTGTTTGTAAAAGTTACATTCCAGTGGCCTTAAGCAAATCCGAGGGAGCTGGCTCTGTTCGAGCCCTGGTTCGTTTATCTGGCGCCCACCTGTACATACAGGTCCTCGGGAATATAGAACAGAACGGCAGCGGTGGTCCCGTCACACTTTCCCGAAAATATCATATTTTTCGCTGGTCCGTCGCTGTCGACCAGAGGCGATGAGCTGAGCCTGTCCGGCTCAGAACTCTTCCGGACGGGCTTCGCGGGCCATATGATCCAGAACGGCATTCACGAACTTCGGCTCGTCGCCCCCTTCAAAGAAGGCACGGGCCACGTCGACATATTCGTTGATCACGACCCGCGGTGGCGTTTCCTGCGCGCGCAGCTCGGCACCGGCAGCGCGGAACAAGGCACGCAAAGTAGGGTCGATCCGCGCGATGGCCCATTTAGCCACCAGCGCACGGTCGGTCATCTGGTCAATCGCCGCCTGATAGTTCACCGCCGTCTCAAGCAGGTCTGCAAAATGCCGGATGTCACCATCGATCATTTCCTGACCGTCGTAACTGGCACCAAAGCGGTGCTCAAGGAACTCCTTGCGCACGGTGTCAAAGCTTTGCGAGGAATGCTCCATCTGGAACAGGGCCTGCACGGCATAAAGCCGCGAAGCTGATTTCATCTTGCGTTTTTGATTGCCCGAAAGGCCGGCGGAGGATGTCATGCTGTCTTGGGTCCGTCATTGTCGCCCGCCATCAGATATTCATCCGAGCGCGGCTTGAAACCGATGTCTTTGCGAATGTCGCCCCACTTACGGCTCAGCGCGATCAGATGCAAGGCCGCAGCTGCCGCACCGCCGCCCTTGTTTTGCCCCTCCGGATCGGCGCGCACGGCGGCCTGTTCGTGGTTCTCGACGGTCAGGATGCCGTTGCCGATACAGATGCCCTGCAACCCCATCAGCTGCAAGGCGCGGCTGCTGTCGTTGCACACGGTCTCGTAATGAGTGGTTTCACCGCGGATGACACAGCCAAGCGCCACGTAGCCGTCAAAATTGCTCTTGCGGTCAGAGATGCCGATGGCGGTCGGGATTTCCAGCGCGCCGGGCATTTCCACCACGTCCCATTCAGCCCCGGCGGCCTCGAGCTCTGCCTTGGCGCCTTTCAGCAAGCCCTCGGCGATGTCCGAGTAATAGGGCGAAATGACGATCAGAACCTTAACCGGCGTATCAAAGCGCGGCGTGGTCAGTGTCGTATGATTTCCAGCAGCCATTGCATTTACTCCTGCGTGATGGGGCGCGTGCCCACGATGCTAAGGTCATAGGCGTCCAGCCCCAGATAGCGCGTATCGGGGTTATCCGTCAGCAAGATCAGCTTGTGCAGCCCAAGGCTCGCCATGATCTGCGAGCCAAGGCCGGTACGTTTGACGGTACGGGGGCGATCATCCTCTTCGTCCTCGAAACGCAACCGCGGGTCGGGATCGCGGAACAACAGCACCGCGCCACGGCCTTCGTCCGCGATGATCTGCATCGCGCGTGGCAATTCGTCGGCGGGGCTCGGCCCGAGGCCGAGGATATCCTCAAGCGCGTTGATCGCATGGGTGCGAACCAGAACCGGCGCATCCGTCGTGATATCGCCCTTGGACAGGACCACATGATCGGTGCCGCTGATCTCGTCGGTGAAAATCTGCATCTTCCAGTCGCCCCCATAGGCAGAGGTCACGGTGCGGCTGTCGCGCTCCACCAGCAGATTGTCATGCTTGTGGCGATAGGCGATCAGATCGCTGATCGTGCCGATCTTCATGTCGTGCTGCTGACAGAAGGCAACCAGATCCGGCAGGCGGGCCATGGTGCCGTCTTCCTTCATGATCTCGCAAATCACACCGGACGGATGCAGCCCCGCGAGACGCGAGATATCGACGGCAGCCTCGGTGTGGCCCGCACGGACCAGAACACCGCCATCGCGTGCTCGCAGCGGAAACACATGCCCCGGCGTGGCGATATCCACCGCGCCTTTATCCTCGTCGATGGCGACCTTGACGGTCAGCGCACGGTCCGCGGCGGAAATACCAGTGGTCACCCCCTCGCGCGCCTCGATCGATACGGTAAACGCTGTTTCATGGCGGGCAGAGTTATTTACCGCCATCATCGGCAGACCCAGCGTATTGACCCGTTCTTCGGTCATCGGCAGGCAGATCAGCCCGCGCCCGTGGGTGGCCATAAAATTGATCGCATCCGCATCCGCGAACTGCGCGGGGATTACCAGATCGCCTTCGTTCTCGCGGTCTTCGTGGTCGACCAGCACGAACATGCGACCCTGACGGGCCTCTTCGATGATCTCTTCGATGGGCGCGATGGCATCCGCCAATTCAGCCTCGACCGGTCCGGGCGTTTCAAATTGCATGGGGTCACCTCACTCTTTGCTGCATTGGCACATACCCCACCCCACGCGCCTTTGCCAGAGCAGGGCCGCCCCCCTCCCTGCTTCATTTTGCCAAATAAACTCAATTCCGCACCGTCATCCCGCGCGACGGTCCGCGTTAAGCGCCGAAATAGCGCGCGGCCTCCACATAGCCCGCTGCCTTGCTTGCAGTGGCCCAGTCCCGTTCCAATCCGGTGTCGCCGATGATCAACACCTGATCGCCGACCAGTTTGCGCCCTTGAACCACCTGCCCCAGATGATCGCGCATCGCGCTCCAGCTGTCGGTGAACTTGGGGGCCTCGGCCACGTGATCCAGCACGGGATTCGCCTGTGCCACCCTGTCTGGCCGCAGCGGGCGATGTACCAGCGCCAGCTTTTGGGCGCGCTGCACCTTGTCCAGCACCTCGGCCTCGCGCAGGGGGATATGCGGTGCCCCCGCACGGACCACCCGCAGCGCATTGGACGAGAACAGCAGCGCCAGAATATCGCGCCCGGTGGCCTGACGGATCGCGGCATAGGCCTTGTAGTCCAACCCCAGCTCGCGGGCGCGCGCCACGCGCATCTTGACCACCATCAGCGGGATCGCTGAAGGCATCGCCGCCTCGCGTGCCTTTTGCCACTGGAAAGCGCGCCACTTCTGGCCGCGCTCAAGGCTGGGGCCCTGATTATGTCCGATCCCCGCGATCATGACATTTCCGCCAGCCGCGCAACATAGCGGGCCAATGTGTCGATCTCCAGGTTGATGCGATCCCCGACAGCGACATCACCCCATGTGGTCACCTCTTTGGTGTGGGGGATAAAGTTGATGCCGAAATCGCAGCCGTCGACCTCGTTCACGGTCAGCGAGGTGCCGTTCAGCGCGACAGAGCCTTTGGGGGCAATGAAACGCGCCAGAACCTCGGGCGCGCGCAGGGTCACGCGGGTGCTGTCACCCTCGTCGCGCAGCGCCACCACTTCGGCCACGCCATCGACATGGCCCGACACGATGTGCCCGCCCAATTCGTCCCCGACCTTCAGCGCGCGTTCAAGGTTCAGACGGCGTCCGACCTCCCATGCGCCAAGGTTGGTCTTGTCCACGGTCTCGGCGCTGATCTGCACCTCGTACCAATCGGCCCCCAGATCCACCACGGTCAGGCACACGCCATCACTGGCGATAGAGGCCCCCATGTCGATGCCGCTGGTATCATAGCCGGTTTCGATCCGCGCGCGCAGGTCGCCTTGCTGTTCAAGCTTGGTGATCTTTCCGATGTCCGTGATAATGCCTGTAAACATGCGCCTGCCTCTTCTATACTGGTCGCTACCGAAGTAGACTTCTGCCCGCAGCATGACAAGTCCACAGACACGCCACATTTTCGCCGGTATCCGGTGTTTGTCTGCCCGATGACCAAGATAAACCGAAAGCAACCGATGAACGCCGCAGCACCCCGTGAACGGGTCTTCCTTTTCCTGCAAGGGCCGCATGGCCCCTTCTTCAACCGTCTGGGCAAGATGCTTCGTCTGGCGGGGGCGCAGGTTTGGCGTGTGGGGTTCAACGCAGGCGATCGGGCCTTCTGGTTCCACCCGCGCAGCTATATCCCGTTTCGCGGAACAGCTGACACGTGGAAAGACACCTTTGTTGCGCTGCTCGCCGACAAGGGTGTCACAGATATCGTGCTTTATGGCGACACCCGCCCGATCCACGCCCAAGCCGTGGCCGAGGCCAAGGCCCGCGGGCTGACCGTGCATGTCTTTGAAGAAGGCTACATGCGCCCCTATTGGGTCACCTATGAACGCGGCGGGTCCAACGGCAATTCACGGCTGATGGATATGTCCATCGAACAGATGCAGGCAGCACTGGCCAATTCGGATATGGAGGCCCCCCTCCCCCCCGGTCATTGGGGTGATATGCGCCAGCATGTGTTCTATGGCGCGCTCTATCACTGGTTTGTGCTCTTCCGGAACGGCGACTACCGCAACTTCCGCCCGCATCGGAGCTTGCCGGTGACCAAGGAGTTCAAGCTGTACCTAAAGCGGCTGCTGCTGATGCCCGCGCTGGCGCTGGACCGGCTGCTTGCAACGCTGCGTATCCGGCTGGGCGGCTTCCCCTACCATCTGGCACTGCTGCAACTAGAGCACGACAGCTCGTTCCAGGAACACTCCCCATTCGAGACGATGACCGATTTCCTGACCGTGGTGCTGGAAGGCTTCGCCAAGGGCGCGCCGCGTCACCATCATCTTGTTGTGAAGGCCCATCCGTTGGAAGACGGCCGCGCACCTCTGCGCCGCGTGGTCAAACAGGTGGCGCGAGATCTGGGTGTCGCGGACCGGGTGCATTTCGTGCGCGGCGGCAAGCTGGCGCAGCTGCTCAACGATGCCCGCACGGCCGTTACGGTGAACTCCACCGCCGGTCAGCAGGTGCTGTGGCGCGGAATTCCGCTCAAGGTGTTTGGCAGCGCCGTCTATGCGAAACCCGAATTCGTCTCGGACCAGCCGCTGGCGCAATTCTTTGCCGCCGCCTCGCGCCCCGATAACAAGGCCTACAAGGATTATCGCCGGTATTTGCTGGAAACCTCGCAGGTACCGGGCGGATTTTATGCGGCACGCGCGCGCACGCAGTTGATGCGGCAAGTGGTCGATATGATGCTTGCCCCCGAAGACCCGTACGACGCGCTAGAGCTGGGAACCGCGGCACCAAGGCAACAGTTGCGGGCCGTCACCTGAGCGTTTTTCGCCCAGACAGTAGCTTTTCGATCCAATCTGCGCTAAGCCGATGATAATTACGCCGAAAAAATCGGCGAATTCGAGGCAGAACAAGAACAGGTCGAGGAGACCGGGCAGTGAAATCCGTACCCTTCCGGTGGGCGCGTCCCATCGCATTACTTGCGGCTATGGCCGTGGTATCTTCATGTGGCCTTCCGCAGGTTGGCCCGAACAAACGTCAGATCTTTGCCGGATCGGTCCAGAAGGAAGGCGACGCATTTGTTGTCGCCGTCAACGACCGTGTGACCCGCGCCACCGCCGTCGCCCCCGCGCTTGGCTTTAGCCCGGGGTTCATCAACGCCGGTCAGCTTGGGTCGGATACGATCAACCCCGGTGATACGCTGGGGCTGACGATCTGGGAAAACGTCGATGATGGCTTGCTGGCCGCCCAAGGGGCCAACGCCACCGTGCTGGAAGAAGTGCAAGTCGACGGATCGGGGTTCATCTTTGTGCCCTACGCGGGCCGGATCAAGGCCGCTGGCAATTCCCCCGAAGCGATCCGCCGCATCATCACCAACAAACTGTCCGAACAAACGCCGGACCCGCAGGTTCAGGTGCGCCGTCTGGCCGGTGACGGGGCGACCGTGTCGCTTGTCGGCTCTGTCGGTGCGCAGGGTGTCTATGCGATTGAACGCCCCACGCGCACGCTTGCCACCATGCTGGCGCGGGCCGGTGGTGTGACCATCACCCCCCAGATCGCGCAGGTCACCGTGCTGCGTGGCAATCAGCGGGGCAAAATCTGGCTTGAAGATCTTTACAGCCACCCAGAGCTCGACATCGCCCTGCGCGGCGGGGATCGCATCCTGATCGAGGAAGACACACGGTCCTTTGTGGCCCTTGGTGCCACCGGCGCGCAGCAGAAAGTCCCGTTCGAGACCAAGAACCTGTCGGCGCTTGAAGGCATTGCACAGGTCGGCGGCCTCAACGCGGGCACCGCTGACCCGACAGGTGTTTTCGTCTTCCGCAACGAACCCGAAGCGGTCGTGGCACAGGTTCTGGGCCGCAATGACCTGCAAGGCGCACAGCGCATGGTCTATGTGCTTGACCTGACCAAACCCAACGGCATGTTCATGGCCCGCGATTTCGTGATCCGTGATGGCGATACGCTCTACGTCACCGAAGCCCCCTTCACCCAGTGGAGCAAGGTCATCTCCTCGATCACGGGGTCGGCCAGCTCGGTCAACAACCTGTCGTCGCTCGCGTCGAGCAACTGATCTGGACCGATGGCTTTAGGGCCTGAAATATACGACACACCCGCCGCCGGTTCCCCACGGGACCGGCGGCTTTTTGTGTTTAACGGCGGCTTCATCACCAACCGACGGGTGCGGCGCATCTTGCAGCTGTCGGGCTATAGCCTGCATCTGGGCATGCCGCGCGACGGGGATGCGATCGCTGTCTGGGGCAATGCTGGCACCGCGCATCGTGGGCTGGCCGTCGCATCCAAAAAAGGGCTACCCGTTGTCCGCGTCGAAGACGCGATGCTGCGGTCGCTGTTTCCCGGTCGCGCAGGCGAGCCGCCGCTGGGGCTGCTGGTCGATCACAAGGGGCTGCATTTCGACCCGGCACAGCCCTCCGAGCTTGAGGACATCCTGACCAGCCACCCGCTGGATGACACGGCTTTGCTGGACCGCGCGCGCGGTGCCATCCACCGCATCACCGAGGCGCATCTGACCAAATACAGCGGGTTTGACACCGCGCACCCCGCGCCGGATCCCGGCTATGTGTTGGTGATCGACCAGACCTTGGGTGATGCGTCGGTCGCGGCCTCGGGCGCGGACCGGTCGCGGTTCCTTGAGATGCTGGTCTTTGCCCAGCAAGAGAACCCCGGCGCGCGGATCATCATCAAGACCCATCCGGAAACCGCAAAGGGCTATCGCAGCGGTCATTTCGGGCCTGAGGACGCCAACGACCGCATCACCCTGCTGACCGCCCCCATCAGCCCCTGGACCCTGTTTGAAGGGGCCGTACGTGTCTATACCGTGTCGTCACAAATGGGGTTCGAAGCGATCTTTGCAGGCCACAAGCCCCGGGTGTTCGGGCAGCCCTTCTATGCAGGCTGGGGCCTGACCGAAGACGAATTCCCCGTGCAGCGGCGGCAACGTGTGCTGACCCGTGCGCAGCTTTTTGCGGGGGCGATGATCCTTTATCCAAAATGGTACGATCCGCACCGTGACTGCCTGTGTGAACTGGAAACGGTGATAGAGGCGATGGCCGCGCAGACCCGGGCCTGGCGCGAAGACCACCGGGGCTGGGTCGCCTCTGACATGCGCCTGTGGAAACGTCAGCCCTTGCAGCGTTTCTTTGGCCGCTGGTCGCCGGTGACCTACCAGAATGATCCAATGGCCGCCCGCGCCACAGGCAAGCCCTGGATGGTCTGGGCCTCGAAAGCGACGCAGGCCCATGCCGGTGCCCTGCGGGTCGAGGACGGTTTCCTGCGCTCGCGCGGATTGGGGGCCGATCTGGTGCCGCCCCTGTCGCTGGTCTGCGATGATCTGGGTATCTACTATGACCCGCGCAGCCCCAGCCGGTTGGAACAGTTGATCACGTCGCGCGCCAAAATGCGCCCCGACCAGTCGCGCCGCGCAGCACGGTTGATTGCGGCTCTGCGTGACGCGGGGCTGAGCAAGTATAACCTTGGCGGCGGTGGCGATATGGACGCCCTGCCCGCCGGACGGCGCATTCTGGTACCGGGTCAGGTGGAGGACGACGCGTCTATCCGTGCGGGCACCGATGCGGTATCCACCAATCTGGCGCTGCTACACGCCGCGCGCACCGCACATCCCGACGCCGTGATCCTGTACAAGCCCCATCCAGATGTAGAGGCCGGGCTGCGCCGTGGCGCGATTGACGCAGGCGGGCTGGCGGACCGCGTGCTGACCGATGCCGACCCCATCGCCCTGCTGGCGCATGTGGATGAGGTTTGGACCATGACATCGCTGCTGGGGTTCGAGGCCCTGCTGCGCGGCGTCAAGGTAGTGACCTTAGGTGCCCCCTTCTACGCGGGCTGGGGCCTGACCGAGGACCGCGGCGATATCCCGGCGCGGCGAAGGGCAGAGGTGAGCATCGAAGGTTTGGCGCATGCCGCCCTGATCGATTATCCGCGCTACTTTGATCCGCGCAGCGGCACCGCCTGCCCGGTCGAGGTGGTGGTGGAGCGGTTGGCCTCGGGTGATCTGCCGCGGCGCGGGGTGGCGAACCGGGTGCTGGCGAAGCTGCAGGGCGTGTTTGCGACACAGGCGCATTTGTGGCGGCGGCGATAGTAGCGCGGGGCCAGCCCATGTGCCGGTCAGAAGCGGGGGCCAGCCCCCGCGCCCCCGGGATTTTAAGCCATTTGGAAGGGGTTAGGCGGGCGTGTTGCTGCGGTGCCAGATGTGGAGGAGGTCGGGGCCGATGCGCGAGGTTTCGGTCAGGGTGAAGCGCGGGGCCTGTGCCAGACGTGGAAGCTGCAGCGGCGCGATGGCGGGCAAGCCGTCCGCGCCAAGGGCCAGACCCGCCGTAAACCCGACGAGTTGATCCACTAGATTCTCCTTTAGCAGCGTCGCAGCCAGTCCGCCGCCGCCCTCGCAGAAGATGCGTGTCAGACCGTGGCGGCCAAGCTGCTGGAGCATGTCATCGGCGTCGATCTGGCCCATCTTTGGTGCGCAAGAGATCAGCGTCGCGCCAAGACTTTCCCACGTCCCGATCAGCTCTGCCGGGGCCTTGGGGCCGTGGCAAAGGATCAGGGGGATGTCATTGGCGGTTCTGGCGAGCGTGCCATTCAGGGGGATGTCCAGCCCGTTCGACACAACAATCCGTGTCGGCTGGCGCGTGGTGCCAAGGTCGCGCACGGTCAGGCTGGGGTCATCCTGCCGCGCCGTGCCACCGCCCACCATGACCGCGTCATGGCGACTGCGCATGGCATGGACCACGCGGCGAGCGGGCGGAGCAGTGATCCATTGGCTTTCGCCCGACGCGGTGGCAATGCGACCGTCAAAGCTGCTGGCGAGCTTGAGCGTCACCATCGGGCGGCCTTCGTCGACACGCAGGAAAAAGCCCAAATGATCCGCGCGGGCTTCATCTTCGAGCACGCCTACGTCAACGATAATGCCCGCAGCACGGAGGATCGCAATGCCCTTGCCGCTGACGCGTGTATCGCTGTCGGTGCAGGCGATCACCACGCGCGCAGGCTTGGCGGCGACAAGCGCATCGGCGCAGGGCGGCGTCTTGCCGGTATGGGCGCAGGGTTCGAGGGTGACATAGACCGTCGCCCCTTGTGCCGCCGGCCCTGCCTGACGCAAAGCTTGGGGTTCCGCATGGGGCCTGCCGCCCGGCTGGGTCCAGCCACGCCCGACAATGCGGCCTTGTTGCACGATGACGCAGCCCACGGCGGGATTGGGCCAGACAGCCCCCTGCCCGCGCCGGCCCAGCGACAAGGCCAGCGCCATAAAGCGCGCGTCGTCAGACATACTTATTCGTCCGCAGGGGTATCGGGCCGCAGTTCCTGCACGAATTTATCGAAATCATCTGCCGCCTGAAAGTTCTTGTAGACGCTGGCAAAGCGGACGTAGGCGACGGTGTCGATGCGGGCCAGTGCCTCCATCACGATCTCGCCGATCTGTTTCGATCCGACATCGGTTTCGCCCATGCTTTCCAAACGGCGCACGATGCCGCTGATCATCTGATCGATCCGTTCGGGATCAATCGGGCGTTTCTGCATCGAGATCCGGATGGAGCGTTCCAGCTTGTCACGGTCGAAATCCTCGCGCTTGCCCGAGGTTTTGACGACAACCAGATCGCGCAGTTGCACCCGTTCGTAGGTGGTAAACCGACCCCCGCAGGCGGGACAGAAACGGCGGCGGCGGATCGAAACGTGATCCTCGGCCGGGCGGCTGTCTTTAACTTGGGTGTCGATATTTCCGCAAAACGGGCAGCGCATAGCCGGTCCCCTTATCTTAAACCTGCTCAATAGGGGGTGAAACACCCCCATTCCCCAAAACTATAGGACCAACGCGAGGTTTTGGGTAGGGGCGAAATGCCCATCTATATGTTGTAGCGAGGAAAACTGCCCTGAACTTTGCCTGATACCATGCGTTGTCCCTGCAAGACGACTGATCTGAAAGGAATTCACTATGACCAAGACGCTTTTCATCACCGGAGCCTCAAGCGGGATCGGTGCTGCCACCGCCCGCGCTGCTGCCAAGGCCGGCTGGAACGTCGGGCTGTTCGCCCGCAGCGAAGACAAGCTGAAAGATCTCGCGCGCGAGATCGGGGATCAGGCGCTGGTGCTGACCGGAGATGCCACGCAATACGACGATCAGGAACAGGCCATGAGCCGCCTTGCGCAGAAGTTCGGGCAAATCGATGCTGTCTTTGCCAATGCAGGACGGGGGACATCGCCGGGCGGCACCGAAAAGGGTGACCCGGACGACTGGAAATCGATGATCGATCTGAACGTGATGGGCGCGCTGTATACGGCCCATGCCGCGATGCCATATCTGCGCAAGACCACGGGGCAGTATGTTGTGACCGGTTCCGCCGCAGGACGCCGCCACATCAAAGGGTCGATCTACGGCGCGACCAAGTTCTTTATCCACGGCTTTGCGGGCAACCTCGCCGACGAAATGGCGGAATGGGGCGGGCGCTGTATGGTTGTCTCTCCCGGGATGGTGGACACGGCGTTCTTTGACGAAGCCAAGCCCGACAAGCTGAAACCAGAAGACGTGGCATCGGCCGTGATGCACGCGCTAGAGGCACCGGCCCACGCAGCCGTGCGCGAGATCCACTTGATGCCGGTGGATTGAGTTCAGGCGAAATGCACCGCGATGCGTCTGCTATGGGGCGCGTCGCGGTGTTCGAACAAATAGATGCCTTGCCATGTGCCCAACACCATGCGGCCTGCAACCACAGGGATGCTGAGCGTAACGGGCAGCACTGACGCCCTGATATGCGCGGGCATGTCATCTGGTCCTTCCAGCGTATGCCGGAGGTAGGACATTGAGGGGTCATCCGCAGGCGGCACCAGACGCGAGAAATAGGCCAGCAGATCGCGTTGCACATCCGGGTCCGCGTTTTCCTGAATAAGCAGCGAGGCGGAGGTATGGCGCAGAAACAGTGTCACCAACCCGTCAGAGCGTTGCCCTGACAGCGCCTGATGCACCTGATCCGTCACCTCGTAGAGCCCCTGCCCGCCGGTCTTGACCGTAAACTCGCTATCCATTCCGCCCGCCTTGTGCTGATGGGTCAGGCTAGCCTCAACGCCCGGGCGATTGCAAACCACCGCAGAGCGTGATCCCGTGGCTGATGGTCATGGCCGACCCGGCCTTGGTCAAGGATCCGCCCAGGATCACGACGGGCGACGGGGTCAGCCCCGCGGGATCCAGCGTGAAGGTGACACCACCATCGCCGCCAAAACCACGCGCGCGCGGCTCGCTTACATAAAGCTTTTGGCTGTCCTGCGCGCCCATTTCCCGCAGCGCATAATCCGCCGCGGCACACCAATGCCCGCGCGCACCAAAGCCGGTGCTGCCGCTGATATGCACGCCGCCCTCGGTGGGTGTGAAAGTCAGACGGTCATTCGGCACATAGGCCTGTGCGAAGGCTGGGGTCGTTGCCAATGCGGCCAGTACGAAAGCGATGGTCAGGGTTTTCATCGTGGTATTCCTAATTTTCAAAAGTCTTTAAGTTCAAGGATGTAGTCCTTGCAGAACTGGATGGCGTGGCCCACGGGCAGGGCCTGACCCGCGTTGCGCACCGATACCGAATAGGATTTGAACGCAGGCTCCGACAGCTCTGCACCATTCAGGGTAAAGACGACGCCCGTGCGCCCTACCCCGCTGACAGATGGCCCGCGTGAGGACTTAACGTAGATCTCAGCGGCGCTTGGCGTGCCCAACCTTTCCTCGGCATATTCGGCGGCGGCACACCACATGCCCCTGGCCCCTTCGCCATGATCCTCGATCACCTCGAAGGATGCGCCCGACAGCGGGATGACCTGTAACTCGTTCACCGCTGTAAAGGATTGCGCAAACGCGGCGAGCGGGGCGGCAGTGAGAATGGCGGCAAGGGCAAGACGTTTCATGGCGGATCCTGTTTGGTGCGTGGTTCACAGATAGGCTGCGCGGCGGGATTTTAAATTCACAGCTTCGAGATCGTCGTCTCAGCCCATGAAAAAAGGCGGGTGCCTGAACACCCGCCTTTCAAAACTCTCGCGATCAAGTGCTTACTGATCGAGGAACGACCGCAGCTTGCGCGACCGGCTTGGGTGCTTGAGCTTGCGCAGCGCCTTCGCCTCGATTTGACGGATACGTTCGCGGGTCACGCTGAACTGCTGGCCGACTTCTTCCAGCGTGTGGTCGGTGTTCATGCCGATGCCGAAGCGCATCCGCAGCACACGTTCCTCGCGCGGGGTGAGGCTGGCCAGAACCCGTGTCGTGGTCTCCTTGAGGTTTTCCTGAATGGCGCTGTCGAGCGGCAGCACGGCATTCTTATCCTCGATGAAATCACCAAGCTGGCTGTCTTCTTCGTCGCCAATAGGCGTTTCGAGAGAGATCGGCTCCTTGGCGATCTTCATGACCTTGCGCACTTTCTCAAGCGGCATCTGCAGTTTCTCGGCCAGTTCCTCCGGCGTCGGCTCGCGGCCAATCTCGTGCAGCATCTGGCGGCCGGTCCGAACCAGCTTGTTGATCGTTTCGATCATGTGGACCGGAATACGGATGGTGCGCGCCTGATCCGCGATGGAACGGGTGATCGCCTGACGGATCCACCATGTCGCGTAGGTCGAGAATTTATAGCCGCGACGGTATTCGAACTTGTCGACGGCCTTCATCAGGCCGATGTTCCCTTCTTGAATAAGATCAAGGAACTGCAGGCCACGGTTGGTGTATTTCTTGGCGATCGAAATCACGAGACGCAAGTTCGCCTCGACCATTTCTTTCTTGGCCTGACGGGCCTCTTTCTCGCCCTTCTGAACCTGCTGCACGATGCGGCGGAATTCAGAGATATCAAGACCGACGTATTGACCCACCTGCGCCATATCAGCCCGCAGCTCGTCCACCTTGTCAGAGGACCGTTCGATGAACATCTGCCAGCCGCGACCGGACTTCTCGGCCATCCGCTCCATCCAGTTGGGGTCCAGCTCGTAGCCGCGATAGGCGTCGACGAATTCCTTGCGGTTGATGCGCGCCTGGTCGGCAAGCTTCACCATAGCAGAGTCGATCTGCATGATGCGGCGGTTGATGCCGTAAAGCTGGTCGATCAGCGCTTCGATACGGTTGTTGTGCAGGTGCAGGTCGTTGACCAAAGCCACGATCTCGGAGCGGACGCGCTGGTATTCCTCCTCATCGGTCTTCGAAAAGGTGCCGTCCTCGTTCAGGGTGGCCGAAATCCGGCTGTCCTGAATTTGGCTCAGCTTGACGTAGTCATCGGCAATGATGTCGAGCGCTTCCAGCACTTGCGGCTTCAGCGCGGCTTCCATCGCGGCCAGCGACATGTTGGCCTGTTCGTCATCATCCTCGTCGTCGTCATCGTTCGAGATCGGATTGCCGTCGGCGTCCACTTCGCTGGTGCTTTCGGCGGGCTTTGTCTCGGTGCCCGCGGTTGGCACGACCGGAGTCGTTTCCTCTTCGTCGCCCATCTGGGTGCCGAATGTCGCCTCGAGGTCGATGACATCGCGCAGCAAAATGTCTTCGGACAAAAGTTCGTCGCGCCAGATCGTGATCGCCTGGAAGGTCAGCGGGCTTTCACACAGCCCCGCGATCATCGTGTTGCGCCCTGCCTCGATCCGCTTGGCAATGGCGATCTCGCCCTCGCGGCTCAGCAGTTCAACCGATCCCATCTCGCGCAGATACATGCGAACGGGGTCATCGGTGCGGTCCAGCTTTTCCGACGTGCCAGAGGACAGCGCCACATCACGGTTGCTTTCCGTGGTCGCAATTTCGGTCCCGCCCTTGGCGTCTTCTTCTTCGGCTTCTTCGTCCTCGATCACGTTGATGCCCATTTCGGACAGCATCGACATCACATCCTCGATCTGCTCCGAGCTGACTTGGTCAGGGGGCAGAACGGTGTTCAGCTGATCGTAGGTGATATAGCCCTTTTCACGGGCTTCGCCGATCATCTTTTTGACGGCGGCTTGGCTCATATCAAGCGAATGGCCGGCATCCTGGTCGTCAGACTTCGCGTCTTCGTTCGTGTCTTTGGCGGCCATGAAATTTCCTCCAGCGAATGGGTGCGAATCACGTGACGTGATTCGGTTGTTCGAATCATGCGGGGTTCTGGGTGATTCTTAAACCCGTTACCCTGTATTTTGTTAAACATCCCGGCGAAAAAGCCACGCCGGGTTCATTTTTTGTCTTTCGCATCACCCTTCAGGATCGACCCCAGCAATGCATCAAAAGCGCTGCGTTCGTCCCGGCTGATGTGGGCACCGTTCTCGGCAATGTCGTATTCTGCGGTATCTTCCTGCCCGCTGCGCTGTGCGCGATCAGCGTTGCGTGCCGCTTCGCCCAGCCGCCATGTCAGCCCTTCATCCGCGGTGCCGGTCAGATCTTCGACCGCATCGGCAATCTCTTCGTCCAGCCCGCGCACGGCTTCCAGCTTGCCCAGTTCTTCGGCGACAGTCATGCGCGTCTTTTCCAGGTTGCCAGGGCTTCGGATGCAGGGCGTGATGGCTACGTGGCGCTGCGACAGCATGTTTTCAAGGGTGTACTCCCCCACTGCGTCATAAATCTTTTCGCGCAACACCGCCGGATCGTGATGTACATGGCGCAACATCAAATCGCGGATACGCCCGTGATCAGGATCCTGGCAGCGCATCGCGGCCAGCCCGGTCTCGAACTCTTCCACCAACTGCGGACAGCCCAGCAGGGCCATCAGGATCACCGCCTCGCGCAGATGCTCCGTCGCTCCCAGCCCGGCTGCGGTCACCAGAATAGAGGACTTCGCACTCGGGGATGGCCCCGGCGGCGCGGGGGCCCACTTGCCCCCACCGGAGGCGCGCGCGACGGGGCTAAAATCTCTCTTGGCCTTTTGCGGACGGAAGAGCTGCCAGCGCAGATCCTTGATTTCCTGGCCATAATGGCTGCGGATCGACGGGTCTTTGATCATCATGATCTTTTCGCGCAGCGCCTTGTCCAACCCTGCCTTACGCTCGGGGCTGTCGAAAACGCGACCGTCGGTCTCGCGCTGCCACAGCAGACGCACCATCGGCATCGCGTTATCCAGTAACTTTTGCAACGCTGGTGCCCCGTGGGCGCGGAGCAGATCATCCGGATCCTGCCCGTCAGGCATCACCGCAAAACGCAAGGATTGCCCCGCCTCAAGCAGCGGCAGCGCCAGATCGATCAAGCGCATGGCCGCACGTTGACCCGCCGCATCCCCGTCCAGCGTGATGATCGGCTCGGGCGAGATACGCCACAACATCTGCAACTGGCTCTCGGTGATCGCCGTGCCCAAGGGGGCCACCGCCGCACCGAAACCGGCCTGCACCAATGCAATCACATCCATATAGCCTTCGGCCACGATCAACGGCTTGCCCTGCCCTGCCGCGGTCCGCGCATCGCGCACATTGTAGAGGCTGCGGCCTTTGTCAAAAAGCTCCGTCTCGGGGGAGTTCAGATATTTGGCGTTGTCATTCGGGTCCATTGCCCGCCCGCCAAAGGCAATCGCCCGCCCCCGCGCATCCCGGATCGGATACATGATCCGGCCCCGGAAAGTATCATAAGGCCGCCCGCCCTTGGACGAAGGCTTGGCCAGCCCCGCCCCAAGGATCAACGCATCCTCGACGTTCTTGGCCTTGAGGTGATCCCAAAGCCCTTGCCACTGGTCCGGCGCGAACCCGATTTCCCATTGCTCCAAGGCCTGCGGCGTCAGCCCGCGCCCGGCAAGATAGTCGCGCGCGGCCCCTGCCGCAGCGGTGCGCAGCTGCAGCCGGAAATACTGCACCGCCAGTTCCATCACCTCGGCCAGTTGCGTGCGCTTATCCGCCTTCTCCTGCGCGCGCGGGTCTTGTTTCGGCATGGGCATCCCAGCCTCACGCGCCAGAATCTCTACCGCTTCCATAAAGCTGACATTCTCGGTCTCGCGCACGAAAGAGATCGCGTCCCCCTTGGCGTGGCACCCGAAACAATAGTAGAATCCCTTGCGGTCATCGACGTGGAAGCTGGCGGATTTTTCCTGGTGGAACGGGCACGGAGCCCACATATCGCCCTTGCCCTGATTGGACTTGCGCGGATCCCACATCACTTTGCGCCCCACCACCTGTGACAGGCTGGCACGGCTGCGCAGTTCATCCAAAAATCCAGGGGGCAGGCTCATACTGTTTTATATTGGGTCGGCAGGGCCAAAGTCCAGCACCCAAAGCCTGCCCAACGTGCTTCATTTTGCCGGATAAACTCCGGGGGGATCGTCCGTCAGGGCGATGGGGGCTGGCCCCCGTCTTACCGCCCCGACAGGTACTCCGGCATGATCAAACGACGCGCGCGGACGTCACTGGCCCAAACACATTTCGTTCCAGGCGGCAGAAAGGTCGTTGCCCTTCACGTCGCGCATTTTCATTTCATAGACCCAAGGGGCGACCAGCGGGACAACCGCGTCATAGCGATCGGGCCATTCGGGGTTCTTGGAGGCGATGTGATCCGGCACGTCACGCTCTTTCACGCGGTCGATCCGCGCTTGCCGGACGGCCTGCACGACATCTGCCTGATACTGGCAATCGGTTTCGGCGCTGGTGGCGGCGAAGACAGGCGCGCTGGACGTCGCCAGTGCTGCGGCAATCATGAGTTTACCAAATTTCATCGTCACATCTCCTAAATGTTTCTTTGCAAGCCCGCCGCCCTTCCACGGCCTACGCCGTTTAAAGTTAAAGGCTGCAGCGGACATGAGAGCGGGTGCTCATGGCGCAGGA
Source organism: Sulfitobacter sp. EE-36 (assembly GCF_000152605.1). NCBI lineage: Bacteria > Pseudomonadati > Pseudomonadota > Alphaproteobacteria > Rhodobacterales > Roseobacteraceae > Sulfitobacter > Sulfitobacter sp. EE-36. The sequence continues at coordinate 34,569 of NZ_CH959310.1, forward strand.
ACCTAGCCAGCCCCCGTTGGAATACAAGTGACAGAGCGGTTTTCCGCAGTACGCGCTTGGCGGTTTGGCGCGTCTTTGCCGAAAGCCGCTATCACAGCGGCTTTCGGGGAACTTTTCAGGGGCGCAGCATAGGGCCCGCGCGAGGTTACAGCCCCTTTGCGCGGTAGCTGGCGGCGACCTTGCCGATGCTGACCAGATAGGCGGCGGTGCGCAGGTCTTCGACATCGTCGCGGCTGTGCCAGACTTCCGCCATCGACCGGTAGGCGTCGCTCATTGTGTCGTAAAGACCGGAGCGGACCAACTCAAGCTCCCCGGCGCCCCGCAGGTACTTATCCTTGAAGTTCGGGCTTAGCTGCCAGCCGACGCCGCTATCGGCGCTCAGACGTTCCAGCTCGTCCACCAACAGCTGGTGGCGGCTTTCCTCGTTGCGGCGCTGCATACGGCCAAAACGAATGTGGCTCAGGTTCTTGACCCATTCGAAATAGGACACCGTCACACCGCCGGCGTTGGCATACATGTCAGGGATGATCACGACGCCTTTTGCACGCAGGATATCATCGGCACCGGCGGTTACGGGGCCGTTGGCGGCTTCGACGATCAGCGGGGCCTTGATGTTATGCGCGTTGGTCAGGTTAATCACCCCTTCCAGCGCCGCAGGGATCAGGATGTCACAGTCCGCTTCCAGCAGCTTGGCACCGTCTTCTTCAAGGGGCGCATCGGGATAGCCCTTGATCGTACCATGCATGGAAATCCAGCGGTGCACCTCTTCCACGTCAAGACCACGGTCATCGAACAAAGCGCCGTCGCGTTCAATGATCGCGGTGATCTTGCAGCCATCCTCTTCGCTCAGGAACTTGGCGGCGTGGTAGCCCACATTGCCCAAGCCCTGCACCACGACGCGTTTACCGTCCAGCTCACCGCCCAGACCAGCCTTTTCCATCCCCTTGGTGTCGCGGAAGAAAGCGTGCAGCGCATATTGCACGCCGCGGCCTGTCGCTTCGGTGCGGCCATGGATGCCGCCCGCGTTGATCGGCTTGCCCGTCACACAGGCAACCCCGTTGATATCCGTGGTGTTCATGCGCTTGTACTGATCCGCGATCCAGGCCATCTCGCGCTCGCCCGTGCCCATGTCGGGGGCGGGAACGTTTTGCGCGGGGTTGATCATATCGCGCTTGATCAGCTCGTATGCGAAACGGCGGGTGATCAGTTCCAGCTCGTGTTCGTCATAGTCGCGCGGATCAATGCACAGCCCGCCTTTGGAGCCCCCGAACGGCGCTTCGACCAGCGCGCATTTATAGGTCATCAACGCCGCCAGCGCCTCTACCTCGTTCTGGTTCACGCCGGGGCTGTAACGGATGCCGCCCTTGACCGGCTCCATGTGTTCGGAATGGACCGAGCGATAGCCGGTGAAGGTCTGGATACCGCCGCGCAGGCGCACGCCGAAACGCACCGTGTAGGTCGCGTTGCACACGCGAATCTTCTCTTCCAGACCCGGCGACAGGTCCATCAGGGCCACCGCCCGGTTAAACATGATGTCGACGCTATCGCGAAAGCTCGGTTCGGTTCCGGGGTTCATTCTACGCTCCTAAATTGGCTCTGCGACCCTGATGCGGGCCGGTTCATCGCCTCGCCTTTTGAACATGGCACCTGCGTCAAGCAAAGCTGTAAATCACCATATTTCGAAGTTTTCGCACAAATTTTAATCAGTTTGAAAACTTATCACCCAAAGCGAGTAGTCACGGCACACAAGACAAGTCCTGCGCGAAGTTTCCTGACAGGGGACAGTCCGGCTGCCCGGGCGGGATCTGCCCCAAAAACGGTCTGAGTATACACTTTTTTAAACGTATTTCGCCCTATTTCGGCCAACTTCACCCCGCATATCTGCTGGCAACGCCGATCCGCCCGAAATGCGTCTGTCGCATGGGTCGCACGAATAAGGACATGGAAATGCCGGTGAACGATACAGTGAGTAAATGGGTAACCCTCCCCCTGCGCAAGCGGCTGACGCGGTTCGCCCGTGAAGACGACGGGTTGGTGACGATCCTCGCGCTTTTCATGATCATGATGATGATCGCCGTGGGTGGCATCCAGCTAGATTTCATGCGCCACGAGATGGAACGCTCGCGTCTGCAAGCTGTGTCGGACCGTGCCGTTCTGGCCGCGGCCGATCTGGATCAGATGCGTGACCCAAAAACGGTGGTGGAAGACTACTTTGCCAAATCGGGCATGACCGAGTTTTTGTCGAATGTCGTGGTGGATGACGGTCTGAACTTTCGCACCGTGACGGTCGACGCAAGCAAGGACATGGACACCCAGTTTATTGGCCGCTTTGGTTTCCCCACGCTCGAAGTGCCCGCCCATAGTCAGGCGGAAGAACGCGTTGCGAAAGTCGAGATCTCGCTCGTGCTCGATATCTCGGGTTCGATGGCCACCAATAACCGTCTGGGCGAGGTACAGGACGCCGCCGATATCTTTTTGGACACCGTGCTGAAGGACGAGAACGAAGACCTGATTTCAGTCTCCCTGGTCCCCTACTCGGAACAAGTGAACGCGGGCCCGTTGATCATGGACCGTATGAACGTGAACAGAAAGCACGACTATTCCCACTGCATCGATTTCGACAATGGTGACTTTGATTCGATCGCGATGAATAGCAGCACACGGTATAACCAGATGCAGCACTTCCAGTGGAACTACGATGGCCGCAACAACTACCGTGACGATACGGTTTGCCCGCGCTACGATTACGAGCGTATTACCCCGTTTTCACAAAACAAACGCACGTTGAAGAACCAGATCGATGATCTTGTACCGCGCGCTGGTACGTCGATCTTCCTTGGCATGAAATGGGCCGCGGCGATGCTTGATCCGGCGTTCCGAGACATCAACAACTCGCTGGTGAATGCCGGTCATGTCGACCGTGAATTCTATAACCGCCCCGCGAGCTATACCGATTCAGAAACGCTTAAGACTGTTATCCTTATGACAGATGGCGCGAATGATAACTCGTTCCGCATCAGCAATACATACTACAACGAAGATAGCGAGTATGTTCACTGGAATAGATACAACCTTTGGTGGTATCTACGCCGCGAGGTAAACTCGCGCTACTGGGGCTACTTCTATTATCAGAAGTACAACAAATCGCTGGGCAACACCTTGCTGTCGAATATCTGCGACGCCGCCAAAGCCAAGCGGATCGTGATCTGGTCCATCGGGTTCGAGGTCGATGACGAGGACGTGCCCGCGATGCAGGATTGCGCCTCCTCGCCCAGCCACTTCTTCCGCGTCGAAGGTGTCGAGCTTTCCGAAGCCTTCCGTGCCATCGCCCGCCAGATCAACCAGTTGAGATTGACCCAATGATCGCCCGCATTTCACAAGCGCTGCGCCGGTTCCGCCGGGGTGAGGATGGCGCAGTTGTCCTGATCGAGTTCGTGATCCTCTTTCCGGTCATCTTCGGCATGTTCCTCGCGTCGGTCGAGGTCAGCCTTTATTCCCTGCGACAGTTCCACCTGAACCGCGGGCTGGAAACGGCAGTACGGTATATCCGGCTGAACACACGCACGACGATCACCCACGACATGATCAAAACGATGATCTGTGACAACGTGGGCTATATCGGCGATTGTAAGGATACCCTGCGCCTTGAGATGGTGCTGGTGAACCCGCGCAACTTCGCCGCGATGAACGCCTCGCCCGACTGCGTGGACAAATCCCTGCCCGTCAAACAGGAACGCGGCTTTACCCTTGGGGCGCAGCACCAGCTGATGCTGCTGCGGGCCTGCGTCAAGTTCGATCCGATGCTGCCGGGCAGCGCTATGGGCTTCAAGTTCGAAACTGATGGCGCAGGTCAGGGCAGCATGTACGCCGTATCCTCCTTTGTGCAGGAGCCAAGCTAATGGTTATCACTTATCTCAAACGCCGTGTACTGGCGCGCTTTCTGCGCGATCAGGACGGCAGCGCCTCGATCGAAGCGGTGATCATGATGCCCATGGTCTTCTGGGTCTATCTGGCGATGTTTACCTTCTTCCAGACCTATCAGGAATATTACACCAACCAGAAAGCGGCCTATACCATCGGCGATATGATCTCGCGCGAGACGCTGCCGATGGACACTGCCTATATGGACGGCATTCAGGATCTGCTGGATTATATGACCCGTTCCTCGGGTGAAACGACAGTGCGCATCACCTCGGCGAAATACGATCAGAAGAACAAACGGTTCCTGCTGCACTGGTCCCGCGCTCGCGGCAGCCTAAGCGACGCGACCCAAGCGGATGTGACCGGCTGGACTGATAAAATCCCGGAACTGGAGGATGGTGAATATATCACTGTCACCGAGACATGGACGTCATTTGCCCCGCCCTTCAACATCGGGCTGCCGGTGCAAGAGGTGAAGAACTTCGTCTTTACCCGCCCGCGCTACGCCCCTTGGGTGCTGTACTCGGACGGGGCGTAAAAGCTGACGATCACGACAGAAAGAAAAGGCCCGCGGCGATCTGCCTGCGGGCCTTTTGCTTAGGATCGTTCTGCCATCATGGCAGAGATGATCTCGGACATGAACTTGGTCTGACTGCCGGGGGTCATGCCGCCGACACCGATGCGCCGGCCAATCCGCCACCACAGACCCGGGCGCCAGATGCGGTCACCGCCTGTACCCGGCTTGGTGCGCAGTAGAAAACCGTTAGACGGCTTGAACGCAAAAACGCCGCGATCCAGCCCGATGATGTCTTCGACCCGTGCAATCACCGTACCGTCGCTGTCACGTAATTCGGTGGCGGTCAGCTCGATCGCGCCCGCGGTTGCGCGGCGCATCTTGTCAGCCATCCAAAGCGCCAGCCCCCCCATTGCCAGCAAGAACACCTGCCAGCCCAGACCGGGCGACGAGGTGAACGCGACGTAGATCAGGAACAGCCCCAATATCCCAAGCGCCGTCAGCCCAATGGCCCGCCGCCCAGAGGAGGCACGCGTGGTGGCAAGGACTTCGTTTGGATCGTTGAATTCAGGGAGCATGGGGCGCGACTTTCGTTAAGGTCGCTTTGCCTACCGCGCCGGGCGCGCATTTGGCAAGCCCGCGCCGCGCAATCCCGCACGGCGGGCCCTGACCGCTTGGGCCAGTTGCCAGCCTATTGACCGGCCTTCGGAGGCTTTGCGCCGTCGCGTTTGCCCTTTTTGCCGCGCTTGAGCATTTCCTCGACTCGGTCGGCATAAGCTGCACGCTCGGGTGCCGACATCTGGGCCAACTCGGCCAGCCACGCGTTTTGAACGGTCTGCTGAACGGTCAGCGTGGCGTCGCGTTGCAGGTCCAGCACGCGGCGTGCCTCTGCGGGGTCAAAGGGCTCTGCGCGGATGGCGGTCAGCGCCTCTTGATACAATGCGCGGCGTGCGGCACGGCTGACGGATTTATCCTCGCGCCCCTTGCGCGCATCGGCAAAGACGGCGCGGCGGCGTTCTTCGGGCAACGCCATGACGTAGGGCGTGCCATAGTCGCGCATGTGCCGCATCGCGCCACCATGCGGCCCGTCAAAGCGATAGACCGCCCCCGCAACCAGCCCCAGCACCAGAAGGTTCACCCCCAGCGACAGCCCCAAGGCCCACCGCAGTGTCTTCGTGCTTTTGAATGCAAAGCCTGCCATTTTCTATCCCTCGTCCAAGTCCCAGCCGAACGCCGTCAGATCTGACGTATAGGTGTCCAGCGATGTCGCATCGGCGACGATGTAATCGTCGCCGCCGGTGATGATCTGCGTCGCGACATCCGGCAAGCCGCTTGGCGGGGCGACCCCGATCCAGAACCCGACAGCCGTTGCCGTGATCAGCCCGCCCAAGGCAGGTGCGCCGCCGATGGCGCGCCAGAAACCCCGCCAGCCCCCTATCGCAGGGGCAGGCTGTGCCGCGAGCGCATCGGCGATCAACCGGTCCATCATGCCCGCAGGCATCTGCGGCGGGGTCGCCCGCGCCTGTTCGAAATGCGCCTCTAGCGTATCTGTTTCACGTTTTGTCATCATCGTATCCCAAGGCGTCACGTCTTGCGCCCAAAAGTTTCGCCAAAGCCCTTTTGCCCCGTGCGGTCAGGCTTTCAACCGCTTCGACCCCGACATCCAGAATGGTCGCGATCTCGGGGTTCGCCAACCCGTCTATGTGGCGCAGCACCACCGCCTGCCGCTGCCTTTCGGGCAATCTGTCCAGCGCCGCTTGCAAGGCATCCTCGCGCGCCGTGCGCTGCAGCCGAGCCTCGGCGCTCTCCGCCGGATCGGTGGGTTCCGCGATGTCCTCAAGCGGGACACCACGGCCGCGTTTGCGCAGCCGGTCGGTGCACAGGTTGGCGGTCACACGGTACAGCCAGGTGGTCACCTTCGCTTCGCCATCGCGCCAGTCCGGAGCGATCTTCCACAGGCGCATCAGCGCGTCTTGCGTCACGTCTTCAGCCTCGGCCGCGTTGCCCAGAATGCGGAAGGCGTGACCAAAGATGCGCGGTGTCAACTGGAGCGTCAACAGCCGTGCCGCCGCCGCATCCCCCTGCACATATCGGTGTAGCAAGGCGCGTTCGGGGTCATCCACCCCGTCGGCATCCGTCGTATCGTGCATATCCATCAAACCGGAGGTAGCCTTTGCGGGCGCGCCGTTCAAGTGCGCCCGCATGCTTGCCTTATTCCGTTGCAGCCGCGTCGCCGTCATCGGACTTGTCGTGCTTCATGTGTTTGCCGGGTTTGCCGTGCCCGTCCTTGCCGTCATGACCACCGCGTTTGCCGTGATGCTTGCCACCCATACGGGCTTTGGCGAACTCTTCCGCGCTCAGCGATCCGTTCTTGTCGGTGTCCAGCTTCTCGATCATCTGCTCGGGGCTGTGACGCCCGGCCATTTCTTCCATCGACAGCTTGCCGTCTTCATTGGCATCCATGCGTTTCATCATCTTGTCGTGGCGCTTGGCCATCCGGTCGCCTTTGCCTTTGCCCATGGCTTCAAGCTCGGTCGCGGAAAGCGACCCGTTGTCGTCGGTGTCCAGCTTCTGCAGCAGGCGCTGGCTGCGCTCGGCGTGGCGTGCCTTGGCTGCGGCGGCCAGTTCATCCTGTGTCAGGAAGCCGTCGCCATCCGCGTCAGCAGCAGCGAAACGTGCCGCGGCGTGGGCTTTCATTTCCTCGGCAGTGACTTCACCGTTCATATCGGTGTCCAACTGGACAAAGTGGCTTTGCTTGCCGCCCTCTGCCTTATCCGCATTCTGCGCGACCAGTGTCGTGCCGCCCAATGCGATCAACCCGCTCAAGAGTGCGATCTGAAGATTTGCTCGTTTTGTCATCTGTTTCTTCCTTTGGTGATCTATCTAACGCCCGCCGTTTTCAGCGTGGCGATACCGGTTCAAACGACAGCCACCCGTCATTCCGTCGCAAAAAATGTGAAAAAGTTTTGGGCACCCCTGCGCGGGCTTTGCGACATGGCGACGCAACTGCCCCGAGATCCCTTTATTTCGCGGTGTTTTGGCCGCATGTAGGATGGGAACAAGGAAACCCAGATGACTGACCAGACCGTAAATATGCCTCACGTAGACACAGATGAACGCAGCATGAAGAAATCCCTGCTGCGCGGCTGGCGGCGTAAATGCCCCAACTGCGGGGCCGGTCCGATGCTGAAAAGCTATCTGAAGGTCAATGATACCTGCACCGTCTGCGGCCAAGAACTGTTCCACCACCGCGCCGATGATGGGCCGGCCTATCTGACGATCCTGCTTGTCGGGCATCTGCTGGCCCCGGGGCTGCACATCGCCTTTGTGGTCTGGCGACCCGAGCCGCTGACGTTGTTTACAATCTTTTCGGTTGGCTGCGTCGGATTGTCCCTCTACCTTCTGCCCAGACTGAAAGGAGCCATGATCGGCTTCCAATGGGCAAAGCGCATGGGCGGGTTCGGCAGCACCAGCTGACCGGCACCCCAAAAGCCCCGCTAGAAAAACAGGATATGGGGCAAGGCGATGACCATCGATAAAAGTAAAATCCGCAACGCAGCCACGGTGATCGTGATCCGCGACCGGCATACCGCGCCGCGGATCCTGATGGGGCAGCGTGGTGCGACGGCAGCCTTTATGCCCAATAAATTCGTTTTTCCGGGCGGCGCGGTCGATCTGGGCGATGCGCAGGTGCCGCTGGCCAGCATGGTCGATGAAACCTGCCAGAACCGTCTGGCCGAAGACGCCGATGGCAGCCTTGCACATGCCTTGGTGGTGGCCGCGATCCGCGAGCTTTGGGAAGAGACCGGCCTGATCCTTGGCCAGAAAGGCGCATGGGAGGGCACGCCCCCTGCCGATTGGCTGACCTTTGCACAGCGCGGCTATCTGCCCCACGCGGCCCCGCTGCAATTCGTTTTCCGCGCGCTGACGCCTCCTGGCCGTCCGCGCCGCTTTGACGCGCGTTTCTTTCTGGTCGATGCCGAGGATATCGCCACCGATCTGGACAATTTCGAAGACGCCTGTGACGAGCTTTCGCATCTGCAATGGGTGGCCCTGTCGGACGCGCGCAAATTCGACATGCCCTTCATCACCGAGGTGGTGCTGGCCGAAGTCGAGGCCCGCGCGCGGCAGCTTGACCCGCCCGCCTCGGTTCCGTTTTTCAAGAATAACGACGAAGAAAGCCTGTTCCTGCGTTTGCGCGGGCGCCCGATGCCAAGCTAGGCGACCATCACCAGCATCAGGATCGACGCGATCAGCACCGCCATGCCTGCCGCCTCACGGGGGCTGATTTTCTCGCGGAAGAACAGGGTGGAGGCGGCGACGCTCAGGATCAGCTCTACCTGACCAAGGGCTTTGACATAGGCTGCGTTCTGCAAGGTGAAGGCGATGAACCAGCACAGCGATCCGCCCATCGAGGTCAGCCCGATCCAGACCGCGACCCGGCGCGCGCGCCAGACATCGCGGATCTGCCCCGGTTCGCGGAGCCGCAGGTACACCGTCATGATCAGCGATTGCATCGTCACCACCGCCGCGAGGGTCACGCCTGCGCGCAGCACCGGCAGATCGGTCTGCACCGCCAGCGACGCCCCGCGGTAGGACACGGCTGACACCGCGAAAAGCGCGCCTGACGCGATCCCCAGCCCCGCCGCGCGATTGCGCAGGTCGCGCAGGTGAAACCCCTTGGCCTCTGCCCCGCCGGACAGCAGCAACAATCCGACCACGCCAAGGGCAATCGCGGCGAAACCGGTGGCGCTGACGCCCTCCCCCAGAATGATCCAGCCCACCAGCACCGTCAGGATGACTTCGGTCTTCTTGAAGGTGATGCCCACGGCAAAGTTGCGCTGTTTGAACAGTAGCACCACACAGACCGTCGCAAAGATCTGCGCCGTGCCTCCGACCAACCCATGCGCCCAGAACCCCGGCCCAAGTGCCGGCAGGGGTGTCGCGCTGAGCGCCAGATAGGCCGCGAGCCCCAGTAGAATAAAGGGCGCGGAATACATAAACCGCGAGAACGTCGCCCCCGCCGCCGACAGGGTCGCGGTCGCGAGGTATTTTTGCAGCATGAACCGTCCGGTCTGAAAGACCGCCGCGGCCAGCGTCACGAGGATCCACAGATCCGGCAGCGTGTCAGCCATGGGCGCGGACCCCGATCACCGTGGCGCGCCCACATAGCGGCCCACGCCCTCGGGCATCGGCAAGGCCGCATGGGCTTGGGCAAATCGCGTCAACGCCGCCGCGATCTTCGGAGACGGATCAGAGGGTTTGCGGGTTTCAAGGCTGACATGCAGCAAAAAGTGTTCCCCCGTGGCGAGCAGCCGTTCGCCTTCGTACATCTCGTGCCACAGATGCATTTTCTTACCCGCTCCCAGCAGCACGCGGGTGCGTATGTCGATCACCGCGCCTGCATGCACTTCGTCCACGTGGCGGATATGGGTCTCAGCAGTGAAAAAGCTCCCGCCCGAGGCAATATACGCCGCGTCGCAGCCGATCAGTTCCATAAAACGGTCGGTCGCATCGGCAAAGGCCTGAAGGTATTTCGCTTCGGTCATGTGGCCGTTGTAATCGGTCCAGTCCAGCGGCACGGCACGATGGACGGTGGGCACCGGCTGGGACGGATCGTCGATATCCGCCGCTCTCGCCTCAAGCACGGTGCCTGCACGCAAGGCCGCCTCGTGCTGTTTCATCAACCGTCCTGCGCCCCAATCCTGCTGCTTCAGCGCCCGCATCATCGCGACCAGATTATTGTCGCGGATGCGTTCAAGGTCGCGGATGCCATAGGCCCCCGACTGCGCGTCCGATTGCCCCGCGATCAGATCAACAAGGGTCTCGTCAAAATCGGGCACATCCATCAGCTTGGTCCAGGGCCATTTCAATGCCGGACCGAACTGCGACATGAAATGCTTCATCCCCGCTTCGCCACCGGCAACGCGATACGTCTCGAACAGGCCCATCTGCGCCCACCGGATGCCAAAGCCATAGCGGATGGCGTCGTCGATCTCTTCCGTGGTGGCGATGCCGTCCTTGACCAGCCAGAGCGACTCGCGCCAGACAGCTTCGAGCAGACGGTCGGCCACATGGGCGTCGATCTCTTTGCGCAGATGCAGCGGGTACATCCCAAGCCCCGTCAGCAGTGCCTTGGCGCGGTCTACCAGCGGGCCGTCCTGCCCCTCGGCCGGGACCAGCTCGACCAGCGGCAAAAGGTAGACGGGATTGAACGGATGGGCGACCATGATCTGATCGGGGCGCGTGCTGCCCGCGCGCAGTTCTGACGGTTTGAACCCCGATGTCGACGATCCGATCACCGCCTCCGCATCACAGGCGGCCTGAATTTCGGCGAGCGTGCTGTGTTTGACCTCAAGCCGTTCGGGCACGCTTTCCTGTATCCACACGGCCCCCTCCACCGCCTCGGCGATGCTGGTGCAGAAACGAAGCCCCCCTTCGGCGGGCAGGGCGACATCGGTCAGACCGGGCATGGAGCGGCGGGCGTTTGCCAGAACTTCGGCGATCTTGCGTTCGGCCTGCGGGTCGGGGTCGAACACCTGCACCTGCCAGCCATTTAGCGCAAAGCGCGCGGCCCATCCGCCGCCGATTACACCACCGCCGATGATTGCTGCGATTTTGGTCATTGTCGTATCCTCAGCTGGTCCGTGTCATAGCCGTTAAAGTCCAATATCTCGCGCGCTGCCGCGATCCGGTCCGCGCCGCCGCTGGCGCTGCGGTCAAGGATCCAGCCAAAGTCGCCAGCGGGATTGCCGACCACCGCGGTGCGGAACCCTTCGTCGACCCAAAGCACCCAAAGCGTGCGCGTGCTGCCATCGGGGCGCGACAGCGCATAGCGCCCCTGCCCCTGCTGCTGCGCCAGCCACAGCGTGCCGCCGTCGCCGCAGCCGACCTGTGTGCACAGCTGGAACGCGGGGCCCTTCGTCGTCTCGACCAAGGCCACCTGCGCCACGCCGTCGCCAAAGCTGTCGCGGACCAGCCACGGCCCTTTGAAGCGCGCCGCGTCATAGCGGCTGGTCGCGCCAATCAGCGCTTTGCTATCCCGCAGGCCCTGCGCGGTATCGAGGGCCTGAGCCCCGCATCCGGCCAGAAGCACCAGCGCTAGCAGCGCGCGCTTCATGTGGCGGCCCGTTTGGTCAGGCCAAGCTGTTCGCGCACCTGCGCCGGGCCGATGACCCGTGCGCCCATATTCTCGATGATCGTTCCGGCGCGTTCGACCAGCTGCCAGTTTTCCGCCAGAACGCCCTTGTCGAGCCAGAGGTTATCCTCGAGCCCGACACGCACATTGCCCCCCGCCAAAACGCTGGCGGCGACATAGGCCATCTGGTGACGCCCCAGCCCGAAGGCGCTGAAGGTCCAATCGTCCGGCACGTTGTTCACCATCGCCATAAAGGTGTTCAGATCATCGGGCGCGCCCCAGGGCACGCCCATGCATAGCTGCACCAACGCAGGGCCGTCGAGCACACCGTCCTTGACCAGCTGTTTGGCGTACCACAGATGGCCCGTATCAAAGGCCTCGATCTCGGGCTTCACGCCAAGCTCGGTCATCATCCGGCCCATGGCGGTCAGCATACCAGGCGTGTTGGTCATCACGTAATCGGTTTCGGCAAAGTTCATCGTGCCGCAATCAAGGGTGCAAATCTCGGGCAGGCATTCCTTGATATGCTGCACCCGTTCCGCCGCGCCGATCATATCGGTCCCGGCCACAGGGGGCAGCGGCTGCTCGGTCGAGCCAAAGACGATGTCGCCGCCCATCCCCGCTGTGAGGTTCAGGATCACGTCCACCTCAGCCTCGCGAATGCGCCGCGTCACCTCGCGGTACAGATCAAGCCGACGGCTCGGCGCGCCTGTTTCGGGGTCGCGTACGTGGCAATGGACCACCGCAGCCCCCGCCTTGGCCGCCGCAATCGCGCTGTCGGCGATCTGTGCGGGCGACCGTGGCACATGGGGGCTGCGGTCCTGACTGCCCCCCGACCCCGTGACCGCACAGGTGATGAATACGTCCTTGTTCAAGGTGAGAGGCATCAGAATCTCCTTGGGTTCAGGGCCGGCGTGGCGTTTGAAGGGTCAGAACGGCATCGGATGCGCTTTATGCGCGGCATCCAGATCGGCCATCACCTCGTCATCCAGATGCAGGTCGATCCCGCCGAGGATCACCTCGAGCTGGTCAAGCGAGGTCGCGCCAAAGATCACCGAGGTCATGAAGGGCCGTTGACGCGTGAAGGCCAAGGACATCTGCACCGGATCCAGCCCGTGTTTCTGCGCGATCTGCAAATAGGCGTCCACCGCATCGAACACGCGGTCCGTCTTGCGCCCGCCCAGATCCCCATTGATCGCCATGCGCGATCCTTCGGGTAACACGCCGTTCTGGTATTTGCCGGTCAGTAACCCCGCCGCCAGCGGAGAATACGACAGCATCCCGATATCTTCGTTGTGGCAAGTCTCGGCCACGTCGGTATCGGCGATGCGCGCCAGCAGCGAATATTCGTTCTGGACCGAAACGGCACGAGGGCCGCCCGTGCGTTCGGCGGCATTCACCCATTGGGTCAGCCCCCAAGCGCTTTCGTTGCTCAACCCGAAGGCGCGGATGGTGCCGCGGGTCACCTCGTCTTGCAGTGCGCCAAGGCAGTCTTCCATATGCGCCATCGTCTCGGCACGGTTCTGCGACGAGGGGTCATACTCCCAGTTCTTGCGGAACATGTAGCTGCCGCGATTGGGCCAGTGGAACTGGTAGAGGTCCACATAATCGGTGTTGAGCCGCTTCAGCGATCCTTCAAGCGTGCTGCGGATCGTATCGGGCGAAATACCCGCGCCGTCACGCACCGGAGCCCCCGCGCCTGAGTGCTTCGTCGCCAGCACAAAGTCGTCGCGCCGTCCGGTCTTGGCGATCCACTGGCCGATGATCTCTTCAGTGCGGCCAATGGTTTCCGCCTTGATCGGGTTAACCGGATACATCTCGGCGGTGTCGATAAAATTGATCCCCGCATCAAGGGCGCGTTCAATCTGCGCATGGCCTTCCTCGGGGGTGTTTTGCGTGCCCCAAGTCATTGAGCCCAGACAGAAATCAGTCACTTCGATACCTGTGTGACCCAGCGTGTTCTTTTGCATTGGAATTCCTCGTTTAGATTTGCGCCTACCCTTTCTGTTCCGCCACGTCACCGCAAGCGCATTTTCCGGGCAGCCGTGCCGTGCAAAAGCCGAAGGGTGAAAATTTTCGCGTGACTGTCGCTTTGGCCATTGGTCTTGCCCGAAAATGGGCACAGAGTACCACGATATGCGCCTTCTCATTTCCTTCGCCGCCCTGTTTCTTTCCGTCATTCTGCTGCAACTGTCGTCAGGCGGTGTGGGGCCGTTGGACGTGCTGTCGGGCACGCAACTGGGGTTCACCAACCAGCAGATCGGCCTTTTGGGTTCGGCGCATTTCGTCGGCTTTTTTCTGGGCTGCTGGGGCGCGCCGCGCCTTTTGGGCACCGTCGGGCACAGCCGCGCCTTCGCCGCCTTTACCGCCGCGGGCGCGATTGGGCTGCTGTCGCATATGATGGTGCTGGACCCCTATGCCTGGGCGCTCATGCGGGTCGCGTCCGGGTTCTGCGTCGCCGGATGCTATACTGTGGTCGAAGCATGGTTGCAGGCCAAGGTCACGAACGAGACGCGGGGCCGCACCATGGGGGCCTACCGTGTGGTGGATACCAGCGGGTCATTGGCAGCGCAGATGATCATTGGCGTGCTCGCGCCTGCGTCCTACGTGTCCTACAACTTGTTGGCGATCCTGTGCTGTGCCGCGCTGATCCCGCTGGTACTGACCCGCCTACCCCAACCCGAAACCCCCGAAAAAGGGCGGCTGCGCCCCAAGCTCGCGATTGATAGATCCCCGCTGGCCGTCGCCGCCGTGGTGGTCGCGGCGCTGTCCAGCGCGTCTTTCCGGATGGTCGGGCCGATCTATGGGCAAGAGGTCGGGCTGACCGCCGGTCAGATCGCGTGGTTCCTGTCGGCTTTCGTGCTGGGAGGCGCGCTGGCGCAGTTCCCCGTCGGCTGGCTGGCCGATAAATTCGACCGCCGCTGGGTGCTGATCTGGCTGTCGGCTGCATCAATGCTTAGCTGTGCGGTCACTGTGATGTCGGCGGGCATGGGCACGCAGGCGATCTTCCTTGCCGCGACCTTTTTTGGCCTCACGACCTTTCCGATCTATTCCGTCGCGGCGTCCCACGCCCATGACTTTGCCAGCAGCTCGGAACGGGTAGAGCTTTCGGCGGCGCTGATGTTCTGGTTCGCGGTCGGGGCGATCTTTGCGCCCTACATCGCCTCGGTGCTGATCGAAGGCTTTGGCCCCGCGGCGCTGTTTACCATGATCTCGGTCGGGCACGGGGTGCTGGTACTTTTTGGCCTGACGCGGATGCGCGCCCGCCCTACGGCTACAAAACGCACCCCCTATGTCTATGCGCCGCGCACATCCTTTACCATCGGCCGCCTGATGCGCCGCAGCCGCGAACGCGACGCCCCCTAGCCCTTGCCCCGCCGCTGCGCTAGAGACGTGCAAAAGCAGTTTCGGGGTCCAAGTCATGACGCGCCACCTTATCACCTCCGCCATTCCGTACATCAACGGGATCAAACATCTGGGCAACCTTGTGGGCAGCCAGCTGCCCGCCGATCTATACGCCCGCTATCAGCGCGGGCGCGGTCAGGAGGTGTTGTTTCTCTGCGCGACGGATGAACATGGCACGCCCGCTGAACTGGCTGCTGCCAAAGCAGGTAAACCGGTGGCAGAATACTGCGCCGAGATGCACGAGGTTCAGGCCCGCATCGCGGAAGGCTTCGGCCTGTCCTTCGATCACTTTGGCCGGTCCTCAAGTGCGCAGAACAAGGCGCTGACCCAACACTTTGCCGCAGCACTTTATGATCAGGGCCTGATCGAGGAAGTCGAACAGCGCCAGATCTATTCCGAGACCGACGGGCGGTTCCTGCCCGACCGCTATGTCGAAGGCACCTGCCCCAACTGCGGGTTCGAGGATGCCCGCGGCGACCAATGTGACAACTGTACCAAACAGCTAGACCCCGAAGACCTGATCAACCCGCGATCAACCGTTTCCGGTGCCACCGACCTCGAGATGCGCGCCACCAAGCATCTGTTCCTGCGTCAATCGCAGATGAAGGACAAGCTGAACGAATGGATCAACAGCAAGGCCGACTGGCCCGTGCTGACCACCTCTATTGCAAAGAAATGGCTGCATGACGGTGACGGGCTGCAGGACCGTGGTATCACGCGCGATCTGGACTGGGGTGTGCCTGTCAAACGCGGCGACGCCGATTGGCCGGGGATGGAGGGCAAGGTCTTTTATGTCTGGTTCGATGCCCCCATCGAATACATCGCCTGCGCGCAGGAATGGGTGGATGCGGGCAAAGGGTCGGATTGGGAAAGCTGGTGGCGCACCGACAAAGGTGCCGACGACGTGCGCTATACCCAGTTCATGGGCAAGGACAACGTCCCATTCCACACGCTCAGCTTCCCTGCAACGATCATGGGCTCGCAAGAGCCGTGGAAGTTGGTCGATTACATCAAATCGTTCAACTATCTGAACTATGACGGCGGCCAGTTCTCGACCTCGCGCGGGCGTGGGGTGTTCATGGATCAGGCGCTTGAAATCCTGTCCGCGGACTACTGGCGCTGGTGGCTACTGTCCCATGCGCCCGAAACCTCGGATGCGGAGTTCACGTGGGAGAATTTTCAGTCCTCCGTGAACAAGGATCTGGCGGATGTCTTGGGCAACTTTATCAGCCGCATCACCAAATTCTGCCGCTCGAAATTCAGCGAAGACGTGCCAGCGGCGGGCGAATACGGGCCTGAAGAACACGCGCTGATCGCGGATCTGACTGAACGGGTAGCCCGCTATCAAACCGCGATGGAGGCGATGGAAGTCCGCAAATCCGCCGCCGAACTGCGGGCGATCTGGGCTGCGGGTAACGAATACCTGCAAGCACAGGCCCCTTGGACGACCTTCAAGACAGACCCCGACAAAGCCGCGGCGCAGGTGCGTTTGGCGCTGAACCTGATCCCGCTTTACGCGGTCTTGTCTGCGCCATTCATCCCGACGGCCGCCGCCAGCATGCTTGACAGTATGAAGGTTGAAAACGCCGCATGGCCGGATGATGTGCCTGCCGCCTTGGCCCAACTGGCCCCCGGTCATGCCTTCGAGGTGCCAGAAGTGCTGTTCGCGAAAATCACCGACGACCAGCGCGACGAATGGGCCGAAAAATTCGCAGGCGGGCGCAGCTGACCTGCCAATGCTCCGCCGTCTGACCACACCGAAAACGATCAAAGGCCAGCGCATCGCGCTGGCCTTTGATCTAGTCCCACCAGAGAACCCTGAACGGCGTTCAGGCAGCCAGCAACGGCAATCGGAACGCAAATGTGGTAAGACCGTCATCGCAGGTCACGTCGATCTGACCGCTATGCGCCACCGCGATGGAAGATGCGATATGCAGGCCAAGCCCCAGCCCCTCGCCCTTGGTCTGGTCGCCACGTTGGTAGGGTTGGAACAGCTTTTGCTTCAGGCTTTCGGGGATCGGCGCGCCGCGGTTGGCAACGGAAATCACGGCCTCCGCCCCGCTGACGCGCCCGCGCACCGTGACCTCGCTGCCGTCATCGGCATAGCGCACGGCGTTCGATAGCAGATTCGACACCGCCTGCGCCACGCGCGCGGCATCGCAGCTGACGGGGCGGTCAAAGTCCAGATCGACGGTGATCTTGTGATCGGGTGCTGCGGCGCGCACCTCTTCGACCACGTGGTTCAACGCGTCTTCCAACCCCGCGTCCGGCGTGGCCGAGATGCGGATACCGCCGCCCAATCGCGATTTAGCGTGTAGCATGATATTGTCGATGAGCTCGCTCATTCGGTGGATAGAGGTCCCCATCAGCGGCAGAATTTTCCGCGCCTTGTCTGACAGCGGCTCCTTGTCGAGCTGGCGCACACCTGCGTTCAGCGCGGCGACCGAATTGCGCAGGTCATGGCCCAAGACGGCGACGAACTCCTCTTGCACCGCGGCCATCTGGCGTTCGTGCTCTACCAGTCGCTCCTGCGCCTCAAGCCGCTCTTCGGTCTCCAGACTGCGCCCGATGATATCGGCAAACATCTCGAGCATGGCAACAACGCGGGGATGTTTGACGTCGCGCGGTTCAGTATCAATCGCGCAGAGGGTGCCAAAGAACGACCCGTTGCTGCGGAAGATCGGGATGGAGGCATAGCTGACGATGCCGAATTGCGCGGCAATCGGATGGTTGCGATAGACATCATCCGTGGCGACATCGTTGAACATCACTTTTTCAGAGGTCTCGCGCACCGACTGGCAGAAGGTCTGGTCGATCCCGATCTCGTCGCCTTCGGACAAGCCAAAGTTCACCTCGTCCACCGTGCGACAGGCAACCCAGCGATCGGTCGTCACCCGCGCCACAGCGGCAAAGCGCATATCCGTCGCCAGCATTACCGTTTCCAGCAACGTCCCCACAGTTTCGCTCGCCGCGAGCATTTCGATATCTGACTGGAAATCATGCGCACCGGCCAGATAGGCCTCATGATCCTGAATGATCGCGCGCATATTTGTTTCGTCGTCCACCCGATATCCCCCATTTGTTTCGCATCCGCTACCATATGCACAGCCAAGAGCAACGACAATGCCATGATAACCGGCCTGTCACGCTTTTCGGAGACTGGATTTAAGTGGTGGGATGAGTGGTGCGGGCGGTGGGACTCGAACCCACACGGGCACAAGGCCCAACAGATTTTAAGTCTGGTATGTCTACCATTCCATCACGCCCGCAGTGCCGCGCACAATAGCTAGGTTGCGGGCGGTGTAAATGGTCAGATGCAGGGCAGCCGGCATCAAAATCGCGATTGGCCCCCTTGCGCCTTCGCGGCTTACGCCATGTCCGCGAGCATGATTTCCTTGACCGCTTCCATCGCCACATAGGTAGAGGTGTTGGCGACATAGGGCAGCGTGGTCACCGTTTCGCCCAGAAAACGACGGTAGGCGGCCATGTCACGGGTGCGCACCTTAAGCAGGTAATCAAAGTTCCCTGCGATCATATGGGCCTGTTCAATTTCAGGCACACGGGACACGGCCTCGTTAAAGGCGCGCAGGGCGACCTCGCGGGTGTCTTCCAAACGGACCTCTACGAAAGCCACGTGATCCAGCCCCAGACGGATCGGGTCCAGCAGGGCGCGATAGCCCAGAATGACGCCGCTATCCTCAAGCCGTCGCAGCCGCGCTTGGGTGGGGGATTTGGACAGCCCGATCCGCTTGGCGAGGTCAGTGATGCTGATGCGCCCGTCTTCGGCCAGTACCGTCAGAATCGCCGCATCGAAGCGGTCCATTTTAAAGTCGTCGTTTGTCACGCAAGAGGCCCAATAATAAAGCGGTTTACCCACCAAACTGGCCGGAATCAGGAACTAATACTACTATTCCCGAGCTATTCTAGCGCAATTATCAGTTGGAGTACCTCATGGCACGCGATTCTTCCCCTATTTTGCGCCACCAGATTGACGCAGGCACCTACACCGACCAGGACAACGTCTTGCGTGAACTGGTGCGCAATGCGCATCTGTCGCCAGAGGAACGGGTCAAGATCACGCAAGACGCGGCACAGATCGTGCGCGATATCCGCGGCCATACCTCCCCCGGTATCATGGAAGTGTTTCTGGCCGAATACGGTCTGTCCACCGACGAAGGTGTCGCGCTGATGTGCCTTGCCGAAGCGCTGCTGCGTGTGCCCGACGCCGAGACCATCGACGCGCTGATCGAGGACAAGATCGCGCCCTCTGACTGGGGCCGCCATATGGGGCACTCCACCTCGCCGCTGGTGAATGCGTCCACATGGGCCCTGATGCTGACCGGCCGCGTGCTGGACGATGACCAACCCGGCCCCGTGCGCCACCTGCGCGCAGCCATCAAACGTCTGGGCGAACCGGTGATCCGCACCGCCGTCAGCCGCGCGATGAAGGAAATGGGCCGCCAGTTTGTTCTGGGCGAGAATATCAACGCCGCGATGGAACGCGCCAAGGGCATGGAGAAGAAAGGCTATACCTACAGCTATGACATGCTGGGCGAAGCCGCGCGCACCGAAAGCGATGCCAAACGCTATCACCTAAGCTACAGCCGCGCGATCTCTGCCATCGCGACGGCCTGCGTGCACAAGGACAGCCGCAAGAACCCCGGCATCTCGGTCAAGCTGTCGGCCCTGCATCCGCGCTATGAGGTCGCGCAAGAAGCATCCGTCATGCGTGATCTGGTGCCGCGTCTGCGGGCGCTTGCCTTGCTAGCGAAATCCGCCGGCATGGGGCTGAACGTCGACGCCGAGGAAGCCGACCGTCTGGGCCTGTCGCTGGATGTGATCGAAAAGGTGCTCTCTGAACCTGCACTGTCGGGTTGGGACGGTTTCGGCATCGTGGTGCAGGCCTATGGCCCCCGTGCTGGTGTGGTGATCGATGCGCTGTATGACATGGCGATCCGCCATGATCGCAAACTGATGGTCCGCTTGGTGAAAGGTGCCTACTGGGACACCGAGATCAAACGCGCACAGGTCAAAGGTGTCGAAGGTTTCCCCGTCTTCACCCAAAAAGCTGCGACCGATGTGTCCTATATCGCCAACGCGCGCAAACTGCTGAACATGACCGACCGGATCTATCCGCAGTTCGCCACCCATAACGCGCATACGGTCGCCGCCGTACTGCATATGGCCGAGGATAAAGAGAAGTTCGAATTCCAACGTCTGCACGGCATGGGCGAAACCCTTCATAACATCGTGATGGACAAGCACGGCACCCATTGTCGCGTCTACGCCCCCGTGGGCGCACATGCCGATCTGCTGGCCTATCTTGTGCGACGCCTGCTGGAAAATGGCGCGAACTCAAGCTTTGTGAACCAGATCGTCGACGAAGACGTCGCGCCCGAGGTCGTCGCTGCCGACCCCTTCGATAGCCTCGCGGAAAGCGGTTTGCACATCCCCACCGGGCCCGAGCTTTATGCCCCTGCGCGCGTGAACTCGATGGGGTTCGATCTGATGCATACGCCGACGCTGGATGTGATCGAATCCGCCCGCGCGCCGTGGAAAGCCCACCGTTGGGCCGCCGTGCCCCTGTTGAACGGCGAGGCAAAGCCCAAGAAATCGGCACGCCTGATGAACCCTGCTGCCTCTGGCCGCAGCCCCGGCACCGTGCGCAATGCGTCCGAGGCTGATGTCGCCAAAGCGTTGGACAATGCCGCCGTCTGGGACGCCCCGCTAGAGGAACGCCGCGAGGTCCTGTTGCGCGCAGCCGATATGCTGGAATCGCACTACGGCGAGATTTTCGCCCTGCTGTCGCGCGAGGCCGGCAAAGGCCTGCCCGACTGCGTGGCAGAACTGCGCGAGGCGGTGGATTTCCTGCGCTACTACGCACAGCAGGCGACCAACACGCCCCCCGCTGGCATTTTCACCTGCATCTCGCCGTGGAACTTCCCGCTGGCGATTTTCTGCGGGCAGGTCAGCGCGGCACTGGCTGCGGGCAATGCGGTGCTGGCCAAGCCGGCGGAACAGACCCCGCTGATCGCCTTCCTTGCCGTGACCTTGCTGCATGATGCGGGGGTGCCCCGTCACGCCTTGCAACTGCTGCCCGGCGGTGGCGAGGTCGGCGCGGCGCTGACCTCGGACAAACGGATCAACGGCGTGGCCTTCACCGGATCTACCGCCACAGCGCTGCGCATCCGGTCCGCGATGGCTGAACATTGTGACCCCGGTGCGATCCTGATCGCGGAAACGGGGGGGCTGAACGCCATGATCGTTGACAGCACCGCCCTGCCCGAACAGGCCGTGCAATCGGTTGTCGAAAGCGCGTTCCAATCTGCCGGGCAACGCTGCTCTGCCCTGCGCTGCCTCTATATCCAGGAAGACATCGCCGAAGATGTGATCGAGATGCTGGAAGGCGCCATGGACGCGCTGGTCATGGGTAACCCTTGGGACATCTCGACCGACGTGGGCCCCGTGATCGACGAGACCGCGCAAAAAGGCATCGCCGAGCATATCGAGACCGCCCGCGCCGAGGGCCGGATCATCGCCGAGCTGACCGCCCCCACCATCGGCACGTTCATCGCGCCGACCATGATCCGCGTGAACGGGATCGCTGATCTGGAGCGCGAGATTTTCGGGCCCGTGCTGCACATCGCCACGTTCAAGGCGACCGAACTCGACAAGGTCATCGACGCGATCAATGCCACCGGCTACGGGCTGACCTTCGGGCTGCACACCCGCATCGATGACCGGGTGCAGCATGTCTCGGAACGGATCGAGGCGGGCAACATCTACGTCAACCGCAACCAGATCGGCGCGATCGTCGGCAGCCAGCCCTTCGGCGGCGAAGGCCTGTCGGGTACAGGTCCGAAAGCGGGCGGTCCGAACTACCTCCCCCGTTTCAGCGCGCCTGACCTCAAGGTGGTGGAGGACACATGGGACAGCACGCAGAAAGACCTGCCCAAGCTGCCCGGCCACAGTGGGGCGTTCCTTGAAACCATCACGCTGCCGGGGCCTACGGGCGAATCCAACCGGCTCAGCACCCTGCCGCGTCCGGCGCTCTTGTGCATGGGGCCGGGCAAGGACACCGCAGCCGAGCAAGCCCGCGCGGTCACGGCCCTTGGCGGGAATGCGGTGGAGCTGTCGGGCAGCATCGACGCGACCGCGCTAACCGATGGGCCAGCCTATGGTGGTGTGCTCTGGTGGGGTGACGAGGCGACCGCGCGCAAACTGGAACAAGCCCTGTCTGAACGCGACGGGCCGATCATCCCGCTGCTGCGCGGGCTTCCAGATACCGCCCGCGTCCGCGCCGAACGCCATGTCTGCGTCGACACCACCGCCTCTGGCGGGAACGCGCAGCTGTTGGGGGCTGCCGGCTGATCTGCCACATGGGCGGGCGTTCCGACGCCCGCCCTTGACCACACCCGCGCAATGGCTAAGGGTCAGCCCATGTTCCCCATTCGCGATCACAACCCGTCCGGCCGCACGCCCTATGTCACCTATCTGCTTATGGCGGTGAACATCGGCGTTTTCCTCAGCTATGTCGGGCTTTTCAGCGACGACCGCGCGCTCAATATCTTCTTCTTCGACTGGGCGCTCATCCCCGGCCGCGTCACCACCGGGGATGGCTATACCGGCATCCTCACCTCGATGTTCCTGCATGGCGGCTGGATGCATCTCGCGGGTAACATGCTATTTCTCTACATCTTTGGCGACAATATAGAAGACGAGATGGGCCACGGCGCCTATCTGCTGTTCTATCTCGCCTGCGGGCTGCTGTCGGCGCTGGCTCATGTGATCTCTGCCCCCTATTCGCCGGTCCCGACAGTCGGGGCATCGGGCGCAATCGCGGGGGTGATGGGCGGCTATCTGTTGCTTTACCCCAAAGCCAAGGTCGACATCCTGATCATCTTTATCGTGTTCTTCCGCATCTTCCCGATCCCCGCATGGATCATGCTGGGCTTGTGGCTGGGGATGCAGTTTATCGGTGGCGTCGGGGCGGACCCGACCGTGGGCGGTGTCGCCTATTGGGCGCACGCGGGCGGGTTTATCGTGGGGATGGTGCTGACCATTCCGCTGTGGCTGCGCTTGGGCGGGCCGCGCTTCTGGTCGGCCACAGACGGTCACCCGCCGCACCCGCAAGCGACCTACCCCACCTCCGCCAGCCGTATCCCGAAAGTGAAACGAAAATGACCGCCAGCACCCATAGCGCGACCTGTCACTGCGGCAGCGTCACCCTGACCGCCACCCTGCCAGAGGGGCTCTCCTCTGCCACACGCTGCACCTGTTCCTTTTGCCGCCGCCGCGCGGCACCGGCGGTGACGGCGCTCACCAGCACGCTCAAGGTGACCAAAGGGGCCGAGCATCTGACGCTCTACACCTGGGGCACCCATACGGCGAAACATTATTTCTGCAAGATCTGTGGCATCTACATGTACCACCAGCGTCGATCCGACCCCGCGCAATGCGGCGTCAATCTGGGGTGTATCGACGGGGCCGCGCCCTGGACGCAGGAACCGATCCCCTACACCGACGGTATCAACCACCCGTCAGACAAATAGCCGACGGGCGCTTCCAAATGGTTTAAATCCTCGCCGAAGGCATCCCGCCCTCGGCCACAGGATCACCCGCGTGCGATTTTTGAAAATCCGCTGAACAACGCCTCATTGGCGCAGACGATCTCGCCATCGTCCAGGATGTTGCCTTCGGGGTTCAGTGGCTCGACCATGCCGCCTGCTTCGCGCACGATCAACATGCCCGCCGCCAGATCCCATTTGTTCAACCGGCGCTCCCAATAGCCATCATAGCGACCGGCGGCCACATAGGCCAGGTCCAGCGCGGCAGAGCCCCAGCGACGCACACCGGCGCAGACCGGCAGGATGCGGCCCAAATCACGCAGGGTGTCCGGCAAATCTCCGCGACCGCCAAAGGGCAGACCGGTGGCAAAAACCGATTCAATCATCCGCGAACGGCCCGAGACACGCAAACGGCCTTCGTTCATCCAGGCACCGGTGCCTTTTTCGGCAAAGAACATCTCGTCCTTGGCGGGATCAAAGACGACGCCCGCAACGATCTGACCTTTATGCTCCAGCGCGATGGAGACCGCCCAATGGGGCAGACCGTGCAAAAAGTTTGTTGTCCCGTCCAGCGGATCGACGATCCAGCGGCGTGTGGGGTCTTGCCCCTCTTCCTCGCCACCCTCTTCGGCCAGCCAGCCATAGGTCGGGCGTGCGCCCATCAGCTCGGCCTTGAGCGTCTTTTCCGCCTGAATATCGGCGCGGCTGACAAAGTCGCCGGCCCCCTTCATGGACACCTGAAGGTTCTCGACCTCACGGAAATCCTTGACCAACCCGCGCCCCGCCCGGCGGGCCGCCTTGATCATGATGTTTAGATTTGCACTGCCAACCATATTTCCGTGTCCTTTGATGGATCAGGCCGTGCGTATAAGCCCCCATGCCGCATTTGCCAAGGGGGCAGCGGCATCTGACGCAACGTGGCGCGCGCGGTTGCCTTGCTTGCCTTCGATTTCCATATAACGTGCCAGAAACATTGCTAAGGAGGAAAGCAAAATGTCCGACCAGATGAAACGAATTGTGCTTGCATCGCGCCCTGACGGGGCCCCGACCGCCGATAACTTCCGCCTTGAAGAAGGGCCCGTACCCACCCCCGGTGACGGCGAAGTGCTGGTCCGCGTGAAATACATGTCGCTTGACCCCTATATGCGTGGCCGCATGGACGACGCGAAATCCTATGCGGCCCCGGTGCCTGTCGGCGGCACGATGGAGGGCGGTTCGGTCGGGGAGGTCATCGCCTCCAACAGCCCCGACTTCAAACCCGGCGATCATGCGTTCGGGATGCTGGGCTGGGCCACCCACGGCGTGCTGCCTGCGAACCAACTGCGCAAGGTCGATCCGGATCAGGTGTCGATCACCACGTCGCTTGGGGTTCTGGGCATGCCCGGATTTACCGGCTGGCAAGGTTTGATGGAATATGGTCGCCCGAAGGAGGGTGAAACACTCGTCGTCGCGGCGGCAACGGGTCCGGTCGGCTCGATGGTCGGCCAGATCGCCAAGTCGCACGGGCTGCGCGTTGTGGGCATTGCAGGCGGCGCGGACAAATGCGCCATGGCCAAGGAACACTTTGGCTTTGACGAATGCATCGACCACCGCGCCTATGACGACGCGAAATCCCTGCGCGCCGCGTTGAAAGACGCCTGCCCCAAGGGGATCGACATCTATTTTGAAAACGTCGGTGGCAAAGTGCTTGAGGCCGTTATCCCGATGATGAACCCGCATGGGCGCATCCCGATTTGCGGTATGATCGCATGGTATAACGCCGGTGGTCTGGGTGCCGGTGCCGCCGAAGAGGCGCTGACCGCGCCGAAACTCTGGCGCACAATCCTTGTGAACTTCCTCAGCGTGAACGGCTTCATCATCTCGAACCACTGGAACAACTTCCCCAAATTCCTCAAGGAAGTCGCCCCCAAGGTCGCCGACGGCACCATTGCGGTGAAAGAGGACATTACCGAGGGTCTGGAAAACGCGCCACAAGCGTTCATGGACCTGTTGACCGGTGGCAACCAAGGCAAGGCCATCGTCAAGGTTGGCTAACACCCTATCGGCGGGGGCGTGCGCACCCCCGCCCTTCATCGCATGAATGCGAGCCTCCCCCCGCCCCCTTGAAAAAGACCGCGTCACGTGTCATATATTTTACGACACATGACGAAAAGGAGTTCAGCCATGGGTGCGACGGCCTTTCAATCCGACAGCAGTGCAATCCCCCTGATCGACGTGGATGCAGATGACGCTGTGCGTGCGTTCCATCTGCTGGGCGGGCGCAAGGTGATCAACCAGACGGTGCGCAACTCGCTTGATGCGCATGATGTGATCGTAAAAGGCATTTCCTCGAAAGCGCTGCTGCATCTGGTCGATACCGTGTCGGTGTTGTCCTCGGGCGATGCGCTGAACAAGGCGATCGGGATGAGCCTGCGCACACTTCAGCGCAAGAAAGCCGACAAGGGCAAGGACCGTCTGTCCCCCGAACAAAGCAGCCGCGCGTGGCGCTTTGCCGAGCTGCTGGCGCAGGCGACGGATGTCTTGGGCGATCAGGACGCCGCAGAGGCATGGATGCTGGCCCCTGCCATCGGCCTTGATAACCGTCGCCCGATTGACCTGCTGTCGTCGGCAGCGGGGGCGGAAGCCGTTGAAAACGCGCTCACCCGGATGGAGTACGGGGTCTACGCTTGACCCCTTTGCCCCCGCCGCTTGGGACGGGCGAGCTGCGTTTTTGGCGGCTGGATCAACGGCAGCATGCGCCCACATGGCACAGCGGCGAAGGGGCTTACCGCGTCGGGGGACGCTGGAACAGCAGCGGTGTGCGGGCGGTCTATACCGCGCTCGACCCTGCCACCGCGATCCTCGAGGTTGCGGTGCACAAGGGGTTCAAGGCGCTGGACACCGCGCATCACGTGCTGACATCAGGCCGTGTGATCGACCCGACGACGGTGCATATGGTGCAAGCCGCGGATGTCCCCAACCCGAACTGGCTGGTGCCCGGTGCCCATGGTGCGGGGCAAAAGGGATTTGGCGACGCGCTGCTGCGCGATCACCTGTTTGTGCTGATCCCGTCAACGGTATCGCGGCACAGCTGGAACCTGATCTTTGACGCCCAAAAGGCAGCCGATCACTACGACGATGTGGTGCAGGAAGACTTCGCGCTCGACCCGCGGCTGCACCGCTAAGGGCAGCAGCGATCAAGCCCGTTGCAGTTTGCGCGCCTCTTCCCCTGCCAACCCCAAAAGCTTGGTCATAAAAGGTTTCTCCAGATCATCCTCGCGCACCGCCGCATAAAGCCTGCGGGTGATGCCGTTCTCGGTCAGCGGACGGGTGACGTAATCATTGCTGTATTTCACCTCGCGCACGACCCAATCGGGCAGGACCGACACGCCCCTGTTCGACGCGACCAGCAGAAGGATCACCGCCGTCAGCTCCACCTGCCGGATCGCCAGCGGTTCGACCTTGGCGGGGATCAAGAGCTGGCTGAACACATCCAGACGGGTCCGTTCCACCGGATAGGTGATCAGCGTCTCGCCCCTGAAATCCGCCGCTTCAACATAGGGCTTCTGAGCCAAGGGATGCGTGCTGGAGGCGACAAAGACCGCCTTGTAATCAAACAGCTCGACGAATTTCACGCCCGGCAGTTCTTCGGGGTCGGAAGATACCACCAAATCGACCTCTTCGCGCAGCAAGGCAGGTAACGCGTCAAAGGCCAGACCGGGGCGGATATCCACATCCACATCGGGCCAGCTTTTGCGGAATTGTTCGAGCACGGGGAACAGCCATTCGAAACAGGCGTGACATTCGATCGCGATATGCATGCGCCCTGTGCTGCCCGCGCGCAGCCCCATGAATTCGGCCTGCGCTGCTTCAAGCTGCGGCAAGACCTGCTGCGCCAGCTTGAGCAGCCGCAAGCCTGCGGGCGACAATTTCAGCGGTTTGGACCGGCGCACGAACAGTTCCACGCCGGCCTGATCCTCCAACCCCTTTACCTGATGGGACAGGGCTGATTGGGTGATGTTCATCGTCTCTGCCGCGCGGGCCAGCCCGCCTGCTTCGTGAATCGCCTGAATGGTGCGCAGGTGACGGAACTCGATATGCATATGAGGCGTTCCTCATGTTGAAAATGAAAGTTATGAGTTTGTTTCACAACCGCATCTGTGCGACAAGAGACGAAAGCTAAAAACAGGATCGTAAAAATGACCAGTCCCGCCGTTTCATTCGAAGTCTTCCCGCCCAAATCCGTGGACGCGTCGTTCCGTCTTTGGGACACGGCGCAGGCCCTGGCACCGCTGGCCCCACGTTTCTTTTCCGTGACCTACGGCGCGGGCGGGTCTACCCGCGACCTGACCCATGATTCCGCGCATGTGCTGCGCCGGACCTCTGGCCTGCCGGTTGCCGCGCATCTGACCTGCGTGGGGGCCAGCAAGGCCGAAACGCTTGAGGTCGCCGACAGCTTTGCCGAGATCGGCGTGACCGATATTGTCGCCCTGCGCGGGGATCCCGAAAACGGTGCACCGACCTTCACGCCCCACGCGGACGGCTTTGCCGACAGTGTCGAGCTGATCGAGGCGCTGGCAAAGACCGGCAAGTTCACCCTGCGCGTCGGGGCCTACCCCGAACCGCACCCTGAATCCCACGATCAGGCGCAGAACGTCGAATGGCTGAAACGCAAATTCGACGCTGGCGCGGACGAGGCGATCACCCAGTTCTTCTTCGAGACCGAAACATTCCTGCGCTTCCGTGACGCCTGTGCCGCGGCGGGGATCACCAAGACGATCACCCCGGGCATCATGCCGGTGACAAACTGGAAATCGGCGCGCAACTTTGCCACCCGCTGTGGGGCCAGCGTGCCAGCAGCACTGGACGAAGCCTATGCCGCCGCGATCCGCGATGACCGCCACGATCTGCTGTCCACCGCGCTCTGCACCGAAATGTGCAGCGAGCTGGTGTCGGAAGGTGTCGAGAACCTGCACTTCTACACGCTCAACCGGCCCGAGCTGACCCGCGCTGTCTGTCGTGCCCTTGGGGTGACGGCGCAAACATCGCTGTCCGACGTGGCGTAAAACCACCGCACAACTTGCCCTTGGGTCAAGAACAGAACAGTCTTCTCCGGCATTCAACTGCCGGAGATTTTTTATGCCACGCCTCGCCGAAACACCCGAAGATTTGCTGAGCCAATCCGAAGCGCTCTCTCTCAGCGGGTTGGAATTCATGCAAAAGATTCTGGACGGCACCAACCCCGGCCCGCCCATTGGCGGCACCTTGGGCTATGCGCTGCATGACGTGTCCGAGGGCCGCGCGGTATTTCGCGGCACGCCCGAGTTCAACGTGACCAACCCGATGGGGACCGTGCATGGGGGCTGGTACGGCACCTTGCTCGATTCCGCGATGGCCTGCGCCGTGATGACCAAAGTCCCGCGCGGGTCGGTTTATACGACCCTGGAATACAAGATTAACATCCTGCGTTCGATCCCCTTGGGCATGCAGATCGACTGCATCGGCACGACCGATCACGTGGGTCGTTCTACCGGTGTCGCACATGGCGAGATTCGCGGGGTCGAGGATGGCAAGCTGTATGCCACCGGTTCAACCACCTGCATCGTGATGAAGATCACGGGCTAAACCACTGCCTCGGGGCGCGTGATGCGCCCCGAGGCAAGCCAAGCTCATTCTGCCGCGATGGCGCTGTCGTTCAGCAAGGCCCAGACTTTATGCGGTGTGAACGGCATGTCGGCCTGACGCACGCCACGCTCCCACAGGGCATCCTGTACCGCGTTCGACACGGCCGCCAATGCGCCCACGGTCCCCGCCTCGCCACAGCCCTTCATCCCCATCAGGTTCGCCGTAGATGGCACGGGTTCGGAGTTGAACGACACGAACGGCACATCCGCCGCGCGCGGGATCGCGTAATCCATGAAAGAGGCCGTCAGCAGCTGGCCGTCTTCATCATAGACCACATGCTCCTGAATAGCTTGACCGATGCCTTGCACCACCCCACCATGCACCTGACCTTCGGCCAGCATCGGGTTGATCAGATTCCCGAAATCATCCACCACCGTATAGCGGTCGACGGTCACAACGCCTGTTTCGGGGTCGATCACCACCTCGGACACATGCGCCCCGTTGGGATAGCTGCGCCCCGGTAGGGTCGCCCGTTCGTGGTGTACCAGCAGATCGTCGCGGCCTTTCTGGCGCGCCATCTCGGCGACCTCCAGCATGGTGGGGGTCATGTTTGACCCGTCCGCGCGGAAGCGTTCGTCGTCAAAGCTGATCTGCGCCGCCGGCACGCCCATTTCGTCAGACAGAAAGGCGGTGAAAGCTTCGGTCATCTTGGCCACCGTCGCCAGCGTTGCCGTGCTTTGCGTGGTGACAGAGCGCGAGCCGCCGGTCCCGCCGCCCTGTTTGATCAGATCGCTATCGCCTTGAATGACGTGGATCAGTTCAGCCGGGATCCCGGTCTGATCCGACAGGAATTGCGCATAGACGGTTTCATGCCCCTGTCCGTTCGATTGAGTGCCAACATAGATGAACACGGTGCCGTCTTCGTTGAACGCGACCTTGGCCCCCTCTGCCGGATCGCCAAGGATGCTTTCGATGTAATAGCAAAGCCCCTGCCCGCGCAGCAACCCCTTGGCCGCATCCGCCGCCTTGCGGGCTGCAAAGCCATCATGATCCGCCTCGACGGCGACGCGGGTCAGCAAGCGGTTGAATTCACCCACATCGTAAAGCTCGCCCGTGGCAGAGGTATAGGGAAACTGTTCAGGCTTGATAAAGTTGATCCGGCGCAGCTCCCACGGGTCGACGCCCAACTCGCGCGCGGCGCGGTCCATCAAGCGCTCCAGCACATAGATCGCTTCGGGTCGGCCGGCACCACGATAGGCATCGGTTTGCACCGTGTTGGTGTAATAGCCTTCGACCTGCAGCCATGTGGTCTGCACATCATAGACACCCATCAAGACCTTGCTGAACAGCAGCGCCTGAATGGGCTGGCCGAACTGGCTGTTATAGGCCCCGAGGTTGCATTTGGTGCGGACGCGGTAGGCCGTGATCTTGTTGTTTTCGTCAAAGGCGAATTCCGCAAGCGAGGTCAGATCGCGCCCGCCATTATCGCTGAGCATGGCTTCGGTCCGGTCCGACATCCAGCGCACCGGACGCCCCAAGGCCCGCGCCGCCTGCGCGACCGAGAAATATTCGGGATAGGCCGCTGCCTTCATGCCGAAACCGCCGCCTGTATCGGGGTTTGTGACTTGTACGTGGTCATCATCCAGCCCGAAAACGCGCTTGAGGTTGCCCTTGTGCACCCAGACGCCCTGCCCGTTGTTCGCAAGATGCACCTTGCCGTCGTTCCATTCCGCATAGCAGCCGCGCGGCTCCATCGCATTGACGATGATACGGTTGTCGCCCACGTTCAGACTGACCGATTTCGCTGCGGCATCAAATGCCTTTTGCGTCGCCGCCTCATCGCCCATGCCCCAGTCGAACGCCATGTTGTCCGGCGCTTCGGGGTGCAGCATCTCTCCGCCTCGCTCCAACGTCATATGGGTGGGCAAATCGTCAACGTCGAATGCGATCAGCTCCGCCGCGTCGCGCGCCTGGTTCAATGTCTCGGCAATCACCACCGCGACGGGCTCCCCCACGAAGCGCACGCGCCCCTTGGCGAGCACCGGACGCAAGGGCTTGGCCCCTTCCGTGCCATCGCGGTTCTGCAACACGGTCGCCGCCATAGAGATATCCATCCCCGCCGCTTCCAGATCCTCGATCGTGAGCACCGCATGCACGCCCTCTGCCTCGGCCGCATCTGTGACATCCAGGGTCGTAATCACCCCATGTGCGACGGGCGAGCGGAAGAAATAGGCATGCAGCGCGTCGGTTGGCGCGATGTCATCCACATAGCGTCCCTCGCCGGTCAAAAACCGCACATCCTCGACCCGCTTGACCGGTTGGCTTTTCCCGAATTTTTCCATCTGGCGGCATCCTTTGATCATCATCTTGGTGTTGCGCCCGACCTTAAGCGCCAAACCGGCGATGTCCATACGATGCGGGGCGAAAGCTGGGGCTGCTACGCCAAGTTTTCGGCCCCCCAGCCTTCCCCTTTACGCCCCGCTCGGCTAGATCATCCCAAAGCTCAAAGCGCTACGTGAATAGAAGGACGCTGATCATGGCCCTCGACAAGAATTTTGACGCCGCCCAGGCCGAAGCCCGCCTCTATGCCGCATGGGAAGAGTCCGGTGCCTTCAAGGCCGGTGCCAATGCCTCGCGCAAGGAAACCTTTTCGGTCATGATCCCGCCGCCCAACGTGACAGGATCGCTGCACATGGGCCACGCGTTCAACAATACATTGCAGGATATTCTGGTGCGTTGGCACCGGATGCGCGGCTTTGACACGCTCTGGCAGCCCGGTCAGGACCACGCCGGTATCGCAACGCAGATGGTGGTGGAACGCGAACTTGCCAAAGACGGCAAACGCCGCACCGATTTCACCCGCGAGGATTTCACCGCCAAAGTCTGGGAGCAAAAGCAGAAGTCTGGCGGCACAATCATCGGCCAGCTTAAACGTCTGGGCACCTCGCTTGATTGGTCACGCAACGCCTTCACCATGTCCGGTGCCCCCGGTGCCCCCGCGGGCGAGGAAGGCAACTTCCACGACGCCGTGATCAAGGTCTTCGTGGATATGTATAACAAGGGCCTGATCTATCGCGGCAAGCGTTTGGTCAACTGGGACCCGCATTTTGAGACCGCGATTTCCGACCTCGAAGTCGAATCCACCGAAGTCGACGGCCACATGTGGCACTTTAAATACCCGCTGGCCGATGGCGCGACCTATACCTACGTCGAGAAAGACGAAGACGGTAACGTGACGCTTTCCGAGGAACGCGACTATATCTCTATCGCGACGACCCGCCCTGAAACGATGCTGGGCGATGGCGCGGTCGCGGTTCACACCTCTGACGAGCGCTATGCGCCGATCGTTGGCAAGCTGTGTGAAATCCCCGTCGGCCCTAAGGCGCAGCGCCGCCGTATCCCGATCATCACAGACGAATACCCCGACAAGAATTTCGGCTCGGGCGCGGTCAAGATCACCGGCGCGCATGACTTCAACGACTACGGCGTCGCCAAACGTAATAATATCCCGCTCTACGCGCTGATGGACACCCGCGGTGCCATGCGCGCCGACGGCCTGCCCTATGACGCCGCCGCCGCACGCGCGGCCGCCATCGCTGAAGGCCGCGAAGACGCGCCCGCGGACGCGACAGAAATCAACCTCGTCCCCGAAGAATACCGCGGCCTCGACCGGTTCGAGGCGCGCACCAAGGTCATTGCCGACATCACCGCCGAAGGATTGGCCGTCATGGTGCCGCCAACCGATCCACGCCTTGGCAAACCCGTCAAAGCCCCCCTCGCCCCCGAAGAAGGCGGCGAAGAGCGGGACGAGACGCTGGTACCACTGGTCGAGCCCAAAAAGATCATGCAGCCTTTCGGCGACCGGTCGAAAGTGGTGATCGAACCGATGCTGACCGATCAATGGTTTGTCGAGACCTCGAAGATCGTGCAACCCGCCATCGACGCGGTGCGCAACGGCGAGGTACAGATCCTGCCCGAACAGGACCGCAAAGTATACTTCAACTGGCTGGAAAACATCGAACCCTGGTGCATCTCGCGCCAATTGTGGTGGGGGCACCAGATCCCTGTGTGGTATGGGCCAAAGAAGAAAGACGGTTCGTACGATTACCGAGAAAGTGAAGCGTTCTGTGCATCCTCAGAAGCTGAGGCTATGAAGATCGCGCAAAGTTTCTACGGCGATCACGTAAAGATTGGCGTGGAACCTGAGGGGGCCAGAGAGCCCTACGATCCCAATTCGACGGTAGTCGAAATTCGCCGCGACCCTGATGTGCTCGACACGTGGTTCTCCTCGGGCCTCTGGCCCATCGGCACGCTCGGCTGGCCAGAACAGACGGATGAGCTGGCGAAATACTTCCCCACCTCGGTGCTGATCACCGGCTTTGACATTATCTTTTTCTGGGTCGCCCGGATGATGATGATGCAATACGCCGTGGTCGATCAAAAGCCGTTCGACACCGTCTATGTCCACGCGCTGGTGCGCGACGAGAAGGGCAAGAAGATGTCCAAATCGCTTGGCAACGTGCTGGACCCGCTGGACCTGATCGATGAATACGGCGCGGATGCGGTGCGCTTTACCCTGACGGCGATGGCCGCCATGGGGCGCGACCTGAAACTGTCGACCGCGCGCATCGCCGGTTACCGCAACTTCGGCACCAAACTGTGGAACGCCCACCGTTTCGCCGAGATGAACAGCGTGTTCGAGGACAGCGTCGCGGCAGTGACCTACACCAGCCACACCCAGGTCGATCACACGCTGAACAAATGGATCATTGGCGAAACCGCCCGCGTCCGCGAAGAGGTCGACGCCGCACTGGACAACTACCGTTTCAACGACGCGGCCAATGCGCTTTATGCCTTTGTCTGGGGCAAGGTCTGCGACTGGTACGTTGAACTCTCCAAACCCCTGCTGCAAGACGACGCGCCAGAGGCCGCCGAGACTCGCCAGACGCTGAAATGGGTGCTGGATCAATGCCTTGTGCTGCTCCACCCGATCATGCCCTACATCACCGAGGAACTGTGGCAGACCACGGCGACCCGTTCCAAGATGCTGGTGCATGGCGACTGGCCGACCTACAGCACCGCCGAGATGCTGGACGCCGACGCCGACCGCGAACTCAACTGGGTGATCGGCCTGATCGAATCCATCCGTTCGGCGCGCGCACAGATGCATGTGCCTGCGGGGCTCAAAGTGCCCATGGTTTATACCGATATGGACGACGCCGGCCAGACCGCATGGGACCGCAACGAGGCGATGATCAAACGTCTGGCGCGGGTCGAAACCCTTGAGAAGGCAGAGAGCTTCCCCAAAGGCACCGTCTCCATCGCCGCACCGGGCGCGAGCTTTGGCCTCCCGCTTGCGGGGCTGATCGACATCGACGCGGAAAAAGCGCGTCTGCAAAAGTCGCTCGACAAACTGGGTAAAGAAATCGGCGGCCTGAAAGGACGTCTGAACAACCCCAAATTCGCCGCCTCCGCCCCGGCGGAGGTCGTCGCAGAAGCCCAAAGCAACCTTGATGCGCGTCAGGAAGAAGCAGACCAGCTTCAGGCCGCTCTGAACCGTTTGGCCGAGCTGGGATAATCAGCACCGCTTCCAAATGGCATTAAATCCTCGCCGAAGGCAAAAATCTCTTTTGACGCTCCAAAAGATGCCTTCGGCGAGGATTTTTTTACCATTTGGAAACGAATACCGGTCCAAGATACGCCTGCGGTCCTCGCTGGGAAGCAAAGATCGTCCATTTGGAAGGCCCCGTCTGAGCGATCAGTCGGGGCTGACTTTTTTGCGGCGCTAGTCTTTGAAGACCGCGGGGCGTTTGCCGAATTCGGCGGCGATGACTTCCATCTGGTGCGGGCGTCCCAGCAGCGCCGCCTGTTCACGGGATTCCGCGCGCAAAACCTCTGTTTCGGTTCCCGTCTCTGCCAAGGCGGTCAGACGTTTGGCGGCCTTGATGGCGCTTGGACTTTTGCCTGCGATGGTGGTGGCAAGCGCCATCGCGGCGGCCAGCGGGTCTTCGGCGATCTGGGTGATGAGCCCCCAGCGTTCGGCTTGCTCTGCCCCGATGGGTTGCGCGGTATACGTCATCAGGCGCAGCACGTCGCCGCGCACCAGTTTGGGCAGCAGGACCATGCCGCCCATGTCCGGGACGATGCCCCATTTCATCTCCATCACCGCCATTTCGGTATCAGGGGCCGCGATGCGGATATCGGCCCCGAGCGCGAGCTGCAGGCCTGCGCCGTAGGTCTTGCCATGCAGCGCCGCGATCACTGGCACGCCGACGCGGGTCCAGACCATCGCGACCTCTTGCCACTGGTTGGTGGTGCCGTCGCCATGGGTGCGCGTCATCATCCGTTCCGTCGGGTCGCCGCCCGCCAGCGCCCCCATATTGCCGATGTCGATGCCTGCGCAGAACGCCCGGCCCTCGCCCGAGATCACGACGACACGCGCGTTCGATGCAGCGACCTCGTTTCCGGCGGCGATGACGGCGTCGATCATATCCTGATCAACGGCATTCATTTTATCGGCGCGGGTCAGGCGCACATGGGCGATGTGATTGTCATAGGTGACGGAAACGCGGCTCATTGGGTTCTCCTCGAATTTTCGTCAGTTTGGGCATGAAGCCTGCGTGTTGCAAAGCGAAACGCTACGGCACCCAAAACCGCGTGCGGGCATGCTGATGTCACTTGCCCGAAGCATGGCAGATGCAGTAGCTGATCCCCATGACACAGTATCGCCTCACCCCGCTTGCCGACGCCCTGCCCTCTACCGTGCCCTTTGTCGGCCCCGAAACGCAGGAGCGCGCCATGGGGCGCGCCTTTGATGCGCGGTTGGGGGCGAACGAGAACGTCTTTGGCCCCTCTCCCCGCGCGATAGAAGCGATGGCGCAGGCCCAGCAGTGGATGTACGGCGATCCGGAAAGCCACGACCTGCGCGCAGCCCTTGCGGCGCATCATGGTATCTCGCCCGCCAACATCATCGTGGGCGAAGGGATCGACGGGTTGCTGGGCTATCTGGTGCGGCTCATGGTGACGGAGGGTGACGCGGTCGTGACCTCGGACGGGGCCTATCCGACATTCAACTATCACGTGGCAGGCTTTGGCGGTGTGCTGCATAGGGTGCCCTATGCCGGTGATCACGAGGATCCTGCGGCCCTATTTGCCAAAGCTGCCGAGGTAGATGCCAAGCTGGTCTATCTGGCGAACCCCGACAACCCCATGGGCAGCTGGCATGAAGGGCCCGTCATTTCCAGCGCGCTGGAGGCATTGCCGAAGGGCTGTCTGCTGGTGCTGGACGAGGCCTATATCGATTGCGCCCCCGAGGGCACCGCCCCCGATCTTGTCGCCGATGACCCGCGTCTGATCCGGATGCGGACCTTCTCCAAGGCCCATGGTCTGGCGGGGGCGCGGGTTGGCTATGCCATCGGCGCACCGGATTTGATCACAGCCTTTGGGAAGGTGCGCAACCATTTCGGGATGAACCGCGCGGCCCAGGCCGGGGCGCTTGCAGCCTTGCAGGACAGCGACTGGCTGGCCCATGTGCAGGCTCGAATCGCTGAGGCGCGGGACCGGATTGCGCAGATCGCTGAGGATAACGGGTTGGTTGCCCTTCCCTCTGCCGCGAATTTCGTGGCGATTGATTGCGGGGCGGACGGCCGCTTTGCCAAGGCGGTGCTGGACGGTTTGGTGGCGCGCGGCGTCTTTGTGCGCATGCCCTTCGCGGCACCGCAGAACCGCTGTATTCGGGTCAGCTGTGGCACGCCAGAAAACCTTGATGCCTTTGCCGCGGCGTTGCCGGGTGCCCTTGAGGATGCGAAAAAAGGCTGACGTAGCGCATATCCCGCCTATGCTGGGCCATGATCCAGTTGCGAGGTGGCATCATGCGCTCTTCCGACCGCGGCCAATCGGCCCCTAACTATACCAGCGCCTGCGTCGTGATGTTCGGCGTCAATATCCTGTGGGTTTTCGTTGTGATCTGGGCGCTGTGGGGCTTGCTGGCGGTGGCGCTGTCGGGCTGGGCCGTCAATGCCATGATCGATCGCATAGCCGCGCGACGGGGCTAGGCCCCGCCGATCACCTTCGCCGCCGCCTC
This sequence comes from Sulfitobacter sp. EE-36, assembly GCF_000152605.1. Taxonomy (NCBI): domain Bacteria; kingdom Pseudomonadati; phylum Pseudomonadota; class Alphaproteobacteria; order Rhodobacterales; family Roseobacteraceae; genus Sulfitobacter; species Sulfitobacter sp. EE-36. Next base: position 71,801 of record NZ_CH959310.1, read on the forward strand.
TAGCGCGCCGGAGCCGCGTTTGATCCCGAGCGCGGACATCCCGGCCTCTATCCCGCCGAGCATCCCCATGATCATCTGACCGTTCACGTGCCCCATGTGGCCCAGACGGAAGAAACCGTGGCTTTCGGGGCTGCCCTTGGGGGCCATGCCCAGACCGATGCCGAGGGTCAGGCCGATGTTGCCTTCGACCCAGTCGCGCAGCTCCGTCGCATGGGGGGCCTTGAGCCGCAGCGCTGTCACCGCATGGCTGCGCAAAGCGGGATCGGCGATGTTCAGGGAAAGATCGCCCTCTGCCCCCCACGCGTCACAGGCCGCCCACACCGCGCGCGCCAAGGTCTCGTGACGCTGCCAGACGGCCTCCAGCCCCTCGTCGTGGATCATATCCAGCGCCGCGCGCAGGCCGTAGATATGGTGCGTGGGGGCTGTGCCGCAGTGGTACTGGTAGAACTCCTCGGGATTGGCGCGCGGGGTCCAATCCCAGAAACGGCTGACCCGTGGCATCGCATCGCGCACCGCAGCCGCACGGTCGTTAAAAAAGACAAAGCTCACGCCGGGCGGGACCATTAGCCCCTTCTGGCAGGCGGTGACCATGACATCGGCCCCCCAATTGTCCATCTCGAAGCGGTCGCACGCAAAGGACGCGATACAGTCCACCATCAGCAGCGCGGGGTGATCCGCCGCATCCAGCGCCGCGCGCAGACCGGCGATGTCGTTGACCACCGAGGTCGAGGTATCCACATGCACAGCCAGCACGGCTTTGATCTCGTGGTTGGTGTCCGCCTCAAGGCGATCGGCGATCCGGTCGATGTCCATTGTGGATTGCAGGCCGAAATCCATCACCTCGACGTCTGCCCCGATCCCCGTGGCGGCATCGCCCCAGCCGTGGCCGAACCGCCCTGTCGCGGGCACCAGCACCTTGTCACCGGGGGCTACGACATTGCTCAGCGATGCCTCCCAGGCGGCGTGGCCGTTGCCAATATACATCGCCACATGATGCTGCGTGCCCGCGATACGGCGCAGATCTTCCATCAACGGCGGCATCATATCGACGATCTCACCGGCATAGATATTGGGGGCCGGACGGTGCATCGCGTTCAACACAGCCTCGGGCATGACCGACGGACCGGGGATCGCGAGGTAGCCGCGCCCTTGGGACAAGTTGGGAAGTTTCGGCATGACACGGGGGCCCTTCAGCAGGAAAAATCTCTTGCAACTTATCCGCAGCCAGCGCCGCGTCAATCACACAAAGCGCGCAGGCAGCTTGCCCTGCCTCTAAGGGCTGCGTAAACCCGTAACTGTATATGCCCAAAGGAACCGGCCTTTATATGAGTGATGTGACCTATACCTCGCGCGAACTGCTGACCTGGCTTTGGCGCGACTATCTGAAAAAGCATATGTGGGTGCTGCTTGTCGCGATCATCTTCATGTCGATCGAGGCCTCGACCATGGGCGGGTTGGCAAAGCTGATGCAGCCGATGTTCGATCAGGTGTTCGTTGCTGGAGAGAAAGGCGCATTGCTGTGGGTTGGTTTGGTGCTGGTGGGCATTTTCGTCCTGCGCGCCGTGTCGGGTGTGGTGCAAAAGGTGCTGCTGACACGCATCAAGCAGAAGTCGGCGGCTGATATGCGGATCGATCTGCTGGACCGGATGATGGTGCAGGACGGGGCCTTTCACCAACAGAACCCCCCGGGGTTTCTGATCCAGCGCGTGCAATCGGATGTGAATGCCATCGGGTCGGTCTGGCAGGCGGTGATCACCGGTGCCGGTCGCGACTTGATCGGGCTGATCGTGCTGCTCGGCGTCGCGATCTCTATCGACCCGGTCTGGGCACTGCTGGCCTGCATCGGCTTGCCGCTGATGGTCATGCCCGCAGCATTGGCGCAGCGCTTTGTGCGCGCGCGGTCGCGCGAGGCACGGGATCTGGGCGCGACCCTGTCGACACGGCTAGACGAGGTTTTCCACGGCATCGTGCAAATCAAGCTCAACGCGCTCGAGAAGTATCAGGCCAAGCAATACCGCGACCTGACCAGAACTTATATCCGCACCGAGGTACGTGCCTCTTTCGGGAACTCGGCCATTCCGGGGATGATCGACATCATCTCGGGCCTCGGGTTCATGGCCGTGATCCTTTATGGCGGCAACGAAATCATCGAGGGCGAAAAAACCATCGGTCAGTTCATGACCTTCTTTACCGCGATGGGGTTCACTTTTAACCCGCTGCGCCGTCTGGGCGCGATCAGCGGGTTGTGGCAGACGGCCGCTGCCGCGCTGGAACGTCTGAAAGAGCTGATGGACGAGCCGGTACACCTCACCTCGCCCGCCAAACCCACGCCTGTGCCCACCACCCCACCGCATATCGCGCTGGAAGGGGTGAGCCTGTCTTACGGGGATGCCAAGGTGCTGGACAATCTCACGCTGCACGCGGCGGCGGGCGAGACGACGGCGCTTGTCGGTGCATCTGGCGCGGGGAAATCCACGATATTCAACCTGTTGACCCGTCTGATCGACCCACAAGAGGGCAACGTCAGCATCGCGGGCGTCCCCCTAACAGAGATGGACATCCCCGCGCTGCGCGGCTTGTTCTCTGTCGTGACGCAAGAGGCGCTTTTGTTTGATGAAACCCTGCGCGAGAATATCGTATTGGGCCGCGAGAATGTATCTGACGAAGAGCTGCAGCAGGCGCTGGATGCGGCGCATGTGTCGGACTTTTTGCCCAAACTTGAACACGGGCTTGAAACCCGCGTCGGCCCGCGCGGCTCTGCCCTGTCGGGGGGGCAGCGCCAACGTGTCGTGATTGCCCGCGCCCTGCTGCGCAACACACCGATCCTGCTGTTGGACGAAGCCACCAGCGCGCTGGACGCGCAGTCAGAAAAAGTCGTGCAGCAAGCGCTGGACCGTCTCTCGCAGGGGCGCACCACCTTGGTCATCGCCCACCGTCTGTCTACCATCCGCGGCGCGGATAAGATCGTTGTGATGGACCGCGGCCGCGTCATGGACGAAGGCAAACACGAAGACCTTCTGGCCCGTGGCGGCATCTATGCCGATCTCTATCGGCTTCAGTTCGAGGATGGAAAAACCGTCAGCGACGGGCGCAATCTAGCGGCGATGCGGCGCATGGAACGCGGCCTCAAACCTGTCGAGCCGAACCTGCTGCAACGTATCGGGCTCCGGCTGTTCGGCAACTAGGCCACCCCCCGGCACGCGGGTCACTTGGCATAGCCCTCGGCCAGCTTGGCCGGGGCCACCCCTGCGAAATAGCGGATCAATGTCCATAGGTTACGCGCCCCGCGACGCAACCAGCCCTGCCGCGCGTATTTGTCGGCCGACGTTACCGCGGTGACCTCCAGCCCCAGCAGATGGCCGCGCAAGGCACGCGCCAGCGCCACATCCTCCATCAGCGGCTGATCAGGATACCCACCAACCGATTGATAAAGCGCACGTGGCAGCAGCAGCCCCTGATCCCCATAGGGAAGCCCCAAACGGCTACGCAGGTTCGCCCAAGCGGCCACCGCTTTGCCGGCCATGCCGCCTTGGTCAAATTGAAGCTGGCACCAGCCCGCTTTATGCCCCTGCAGATGCGCGGTGACGGGCCCCGTCCACCCCGGTGCCAGCCGCGTATCGGCGTGTAACACCAGCAGCCAGTCGGATTGCGCTTTCGCACAGCCGCGCCGCAACTGTCCGCCCCGCGATGCCGGACCGCTGACGATCTCTGCGCCCCACGCTTCGGCCAATGTCAGGGTCATGTCGGTTGATCCCCCGTCGCTGATGATCAGCTCGCGAATGAGCCCTGCCTCCAGCCCCTCCATCAGGGCGGTTAGGCAACCGGTCAGGGGCGCTTCGGCATTCAAGGTCGGAATGACAACAGATATAGGCGCGCGCATGGTTGCCCCTTTCAGCTTCGAACTGCGCTGCTATATGTCATGTTAACCATTGAAAGGACAAGCGATATGACCAGCCGCCGCATCCTGAGACTGTCAGGCCCCGACACCCGCGAGTTTCTGCAGGGCCTTGTGACCAACGATATCCGCAAGCTGGATCAGGCCCCGATCTATGCCGCGATCCTGACGCCCCAAGGCAAATTCATCACCGATTTCTTCCTGTCCGCCGACGGGGACAGCGTTTTGCTGGACGTGGCCGAGGCGGATGCCGACGCGTTGGTGCAGCGCCTGACCATGTACAAGCTGCGGGCTGATGTCACCATAGACGCGACCGGATTGCATCTGCACCGCGGGCTAGAGAGCGCACCGGACGATGCCTATAGCGACCCCCGCGATGCCCGCATGGGCTGGCGCGCCTATCGCGACACACCGCAAACCGATGACACCACGGATTGGGACGCGCTGCGGGTGACCTATATGATCCCTGAAACCGGGGCAGAGCTTACCTCGGACAGCTTTATCCTCGAAATGGGGTTCGAGCGGCTGAACGGCGTGGATTTTCGCAAGGGCTGCTATGTCGGACAAGAGGTAACGGCCCGCATGAAACACAAGACCGAGCTGCGCAAAGGCTTGGCCCAGGTCGAGATCAGCGCGCCAGTAGAACCCGGCACGGACATCACCGCCGATGGCAAACCTGCTGGTACGATCTTTACCCGAACCGGCACCCATGCGCTGGCCTATCTGCGGTATGACCGCGCCAAGGCGGCGATGCAGGCGGGGGATGCCACGGTGACCATGGTGACCGACGGCTAAGGCCCCGCGGCTGCCCTGCGCAAATATTAGGCAGCCCGAAATGACAGCGTGCGCAGTCTGTCGGAAAAGTTGCATATCGGCAACAAATACCCGTGATTAGGGAGATCCGAGGCTCCCAAATCCAATACCCCGCCTGCCCCGCAACGCAAAAGAGCCCCGGCATTCACCGGGGCTCTGCACTGCAGCGAAGCTATGACGTAGCGTCACACCAGAGCTTACGCGCGTTCGGAATATTCCATCGTTTCGGTGTTCACGATGATCTCTTCGTCCTGTCCGACGAAGGGCGGCACCATCACTTTGACGCCGTTATCAAGCACCGCTGGCTTGAAGGAATTCGCCGCTGTCTGGCCTTTGACGACCGGTTCAGTTTCGACAATTTTACAGGTTACTTTTTGTGGCAAGGACGCGTTCAGCGCCTCTTCTTCGTGATACTCGACCACAACCATCATACCGTCCTGCAAGAAGGGGCGACGCTCTCCCAGAAGCTCGGCTGAAAGCTGCACTTGCTCGTATGTTTCGGTGTCCATCAGAACCAGCATACCTGCGTCTTCATACAGGAATTGTTGGTCTTTTTGCTCTAGCCGGACCTTTTCAACCTTGTCGGCGCTGCGGAAGCGTTCGTTCAGTTTCGACCCGTTGCGCAGGTTGCGCATTTCGACCTGAGCAAAGGCACCGCCCTTGCCCGGTTTGACATGATCGACCTTGACCGCTGCCCAGAGACCACCGTTATGCTCGAGCACATTTCCTGGCCGAATTTCGTTCCCGTTAATCTTTGGCATGTATCAGCACCATAGCAATGAAGTTGAAGAGAGATTGGACCGACCTATATATATCAACGTCGACCCCCGCAAGACAGCGCACCCGATGCTGCAACCGCGAAAGCCATGCAGTAAATGCATGAGTGTTATGCAATAAAGGTGTATCCGAATCGAGCTCTTTCGGTCATAAGGAACCCCACGCCTAAATGACAAGAGCAAGAATAATAGAAAGGACGACGAGATGAAAGATTTCGTTGATGGCACTGCCTTTAACAATGAACAAGGTAACCGTGCCCGCAAACTTTTCGCAGCTGTGGTACTGGCTGCATTGGACGATGCGATTGCCGATGACAAGAAATACGGCAACGGTCCTGAACAGATTGCCCGTTGGGCCCGCTCCCGCGATGGCCGCGAAGTATTGAGCTGCGCGGGCATCGACCCCAACGAGCGTGTTGTCGAAGGTCTGATGGACTTTGTTGGCAAAGGTGTCCGTACCTCTGTCGCCCTGTCCCGCGAAGAGTCCGAGCGTCGCCACGCTGCACAACAGGCTGAAGCTGCCTGAAGACTGCCAAAAGTTTGAACAAAAAGACGCGGCTCACGGGCCGCGTTTTTTTTGGCTAAATGCGATTGTGCTATGCCGGAAAGCGTCGCGCCCGCCTGATGCGCAAAAGGGCAAGGTGTGACACCCTGCCGCTTACCTGATGCGTTGCGCCGAAACGGTAAAGCCCCGACAGTGGCGGATTTCTGCGAGAGCGCTGGGGTCTTGAATCTAGGTCGTAGCGACAAAGCTAGCGTTCGCTGAGGCTGCGCGATCAGGAAAAGTGCTCGCGCTGCTTTCCAAAAAAGATGGGGAGTAGAATTTATCTGCGCATGAACTTCTGGCGAGCTTCACGAGCAATATTGTATCGCAGTTCAAGGCGAGCGAGTTCAGCCATCGCTTCCTTCCGTTCAGGCCCGTTCGCAAGCGTGGCGAGGTGGCTCTGATGCGCAGCCATCTTCTTCTTGAGTTCGATTTCTTCCGGCACGACACCGGCTTGAGCCATAATGCGGAACCCCGCAGCTTCTCCCGCATCCACAAAAGCATCTGCTGAGCGATCAGGCAGTGGTTTGCCTTCGCCCTCAAGACCTTCAAGCTGACCTTGCAGCTTCGCCTTCTGTATCTGGCGCTCGATGAGTCTCTGAAGATTTCGGATCATGCTGACCAATAGCTCAGTGTTGAGGTAACGGATACTACGGGCTCGAAGCGGACGTTGCGGCGGCGGCGTCTTGGCCTGAGCTGCAACACATCTGGTAAAGGGGGCTTGCGTGACACCCTGCCCCTTTATCCGCAAAGATGAGCCTTCGCGCTAAAGGCTCTTTATTCCAGATCTTGCGACGTCAGGGCGCGGTGAATTTCACGGCGCACTAGTTTGCGGACGTTGCGGGTGATCCGTTCACCCAAGGCCCCCTGCAGCTCTGTTCGCACGATTTCAGACACCAGATCACGCAACATCTCTTCGTCCAGATATTCATCCGGCCCGAACCCGAGCGTCGCATCATCATCCTGCGCCGTTTCGGCAGGGGCGTCGGTGGTATCGGTCACAGTCGCATCTGCTGCGGTCACACGGGTGGCAAAGGGGCCGTCCACAACACGATCTTGGGGTTCGGCACGCTCTTGAGGTGCATGGGACTCGACAGGATCGTGCCAGCCCATATCCTCGTCCAGCAGGGCCTCTTCCGCATCGTTTTGGGTGGCATCGGACACAGGCGCGCCGGTGGCGTCGAATTCAACGTCGTCTTCCCAGGCCATCGCGGGGTCTTCGCTGCCGGAATAATCGCTTTTGCCGGGCTCGTCAGGTTCCCAGTTTTCGGGAATGCGGCTGATCGCTGTTTCGAGGGCAGCGATTTTCGCGCTCAACCGGTCCGGCGTCGGTGGAACGTCATCGACCAGCTCGGATGAGCCAAGGTTGAGCATATCGGTGGAGTATGCCGCAGCACGTGGCGCGCTAAAGGCCAGCTTGCGCGGCGGCTCGGCCGTATCCTGCGGCTTGCCATCCCCTGCGGGCGTGGCGAACTGAGCGCGAAAACGCGGTTCGCGTCCAGAAATAAACTTAAAATCTTCGGCAACTTGATTGCGATCCGAGGCGGACAAATCCGCCTCCTCGTCCGTCTCAACGTCCGTATCCATGTCCTGCATCGCATCCTGATAGGACGCCGACCGGGGCTGAACCGCCTCTGGCTTCGCTTCTTTCCGAGGGGCAGCCACAGGCGCGTCATTGGACACGCGCAAAGACGGCGTCAGCACAAGTTTCTCTTCAATCGCAGGCGCTTCCGACGGCTTCTGCGCCGGTTTGCGATCTTCTGAGACCAGACGGCGGATCGAAGACAGAACGTCTTCGACCTCTGCATTTGTGACGGTTTCGGACATATTTAATCACCACTCGTTCTTCGCGAATAGTCTAACCCGAAGGTTGGCTTCTCACAATGGGGGTGGTGAAAATGTCAGTCTTTTTGCAGCGCCTTCAGCACACGATCCAACTGCTTCCCCTCTTTGGAGTATTTTGTCGGGCCGTCCTTAACCATATTATAATAGGCGGATGGATCATAGATTTGCACCGGCAGTTTCAGGTCCTGCGCGGTCAGCTGACCCGTCGCGGAGAGCACGGAATAGGCCGCAACATAAAGCTGCGATTGCGCTGACACACGGGCAGAACGGGCGTCGAGCAAGGATTGCTCTGCGTCCAACACATCAAGTGTGGTGCGCGCGCCCAAGCTGGCTTCCTCGCGGATACCGTCAAAGGCGATCTGTGCCGCGCGGACCTGACGCTGGGAGGCTTCGATCTGCGCCCGGGCAGAGGCAAGCCCCGCATAGGCATCGCTGACCGCGCGCTCCACGTCTTTAACCACCACGTGCAGATTGCCGCGCTGTGCGTCGCGCTGCGCATGGCTTTTGCGAACACCGGCCGACAAGGCACCGCCTTGATAGATCGTTTGCCCGACCTGAAAGCCGATCGACCCGCTGCGTGTCGAAGCTTGGGAATCAAACGTCTCAGTCAGACCATAAGACCCCTGCACCGAGACATTGGGCTTCAGCGCGGTTTCGTTGCTGCGTACCAGCAGATCGGCAGCCGCGACCTGGTGCTGGACGGTCAGGATATCGGGGTGCTGACGCACCGCCAGTGCCTTGGCCGTGGCGATGCTGTTGGACAGTTTCGGCAGGCTTGGTGGCGGGCTTAGACGACCGGGCTCACGCCCCACGGCCACCTTGTAATAAGCTTTCGCGCTGATGAAATCGCCCTGCGCACCGGCAAGATTGCTCCGCGCGGCGGCCAGCTGTGCTTCGGCAAGCGATACGTCGGTGCGGGTCACCTCCCCCACTTCGAAACGGTCACGGGCGGCGCGCAATTCCTGCGTCAGAACCCGTACGTTATTCTCGGCCAGAGAGACAAGCTGCTGCGTCTGGATCACGGTCATATAAGCATCAACAGCGCGCAGCAGAATCTGCTGTTCGGCGCTGACCAGCGTTTCGCGCGTGGCAAGCACGGTTTCTTTCGCCGCCTCGATCGAATAGCGCGACGACCCGAAGTCATAGACCAGCAGCGACGCCACAAGGTTCACCGATGTCGTCAGTGAATCGGTAGAGCTTTTGAAACCCGCCGGGATGGTGCTGGTGCCCCCGCTGACCGACCGGTTATAGGATTGCGTCAGGTTTCCCGTCCACTGCAGCACCGGCTTGAGCGCGGATTTCGCGATCGCCACATCTTCGTCTGCGGCGCGCAACACGGCGCGGTTCTGGTCCAGCAGGCCCGAGTTGTTATAGGCCCCGACCAGCGCATCGGCCAACGTCTCTGCCTGTGTGGCCATCGGTGCCAGCAGCCCCAAACCGACGCAGGACGCCGCGATCATGCTGCGGACGGACCGCATCTTGCCCGTATTCATCATATTTCACACTCCATCGGTGTCACTGCATCTGCCGTCATCTGCAGCAGTTCTGATAGCTTAAAGCTGGAATTCTTTCGCGCGGGTAAACCCGTCCAGGACAGGTGCGGCGGCGTTGAAACTTTTGCGCCAGCTGATGCCACGTTCGCTTTTGTAGCCCAAACGCACCTCGCCCAGCGGGCCGTCCATGAACAGGCAAGCGATCCGCCCGCCATCCTTGAGCTGCGCCAACAGCGCTTCGGGCACGTCGGCGACGCCGCCTTGCACGATCACCACGTCATAGGGCCCATGTTGCTGCGCCCCTTCGGCCAGCGGGCCGTGGTGTACGATGACATTGTCGATATCCGCGTTGATCAGGGTTTCCTGCGCTTCTTTCGCCATCTGCTCGTCATCCTCGACGGCGACGACCGCTTCGGCCATATGTGCGATCACGGCAGAGGAATAGCCGTAGCCACAGCCAATATCGAGCACCAGCTCGTCATTCTCGACCCCAAGATCGTCCAGCATCTTGGCCAGCGTCCGCGGCTCAAGCAGCACGCGTCCTTCGCCCAAGCTGATGTTTTCGCCCAGATAAGCTGCCTCGCGGCGGGCCACCGGCACAAAATCCTCGCGCGCCACCTTGAGCATCGCATCAATGATCGGGAACTTGGTAACATCCGAAGGGCGCACCTGAGTATCAACCATCATGGTGCGGCGGGCTGTGAAATCTGTCATCAGCTAAACTCTTTCGTTCAGTTATTTGTCTCGTGAGATGCCACATCACCGCCCGCCGGGCAACGGCCAGTCGGGTCAATAGGCGCAATTTTCCGTGTTTGGCGGATAATACGGTTAAAACATAGAGGATGCCATAGCCACGACGCATGCCACGCGCGACCAGCCTGTGAGAAACGTGATTTAGAGAGGGAAATATAGTGGAGGCGAGTAGGAGAATCGAACTCCTGTACACGGATTTGCAATCCTTCTGACGCCTCTGAAATCAAAGAAGAAAACTGTAAACTACCCCCCCTTGAGGGCGTCCGAAAATCAACGGGTTACGGCGCGACTGTAAACCGAAAAAAGCCGTCGAACCTCGGCGCTTTCATGAAGCCGGATCACAAGCGCATGGCCCGCGTGATCGGCTACATCCTGACTGTCGGCGGCGCTGACGCTTGGGCGGGCTTCACGACCGTGACAAAGGCCCGGCTGACGGTTGAAGAGCGCGCCGCCTTGGCATGGGCTGCACTTCGGTCGCTCGATACGTCAGAGCAAGCTGAACAGATCGCCAAGACTGTCTTGAGCTTTGCAGAATACCCGCTGCCCACGTTCATGAACCCGATGCCAGACGCGCGCCTTTGGGCTTCCTGCGCCAGTGCTGAGGAACTCAAGGCCTACGCGCTTGCAGCGCATGACGCGATGACGGTCCGAGATCAGATGGCTTTCCGCAACTATATTTCAGAAGTGGAGATCGCGGCATGAAGATGCACCTCCATAGATCTTACGTTTCTGCTCAACTGCCCTTCGATTTGGATCTGGTGAAACTTCATCTCCGGGTTGCTGACGACGATGACGACAGCGCCATCTCTTATATCGCAAAGACGGCAGCAAGGGAGATCGAGCAATTCGCGCAGATCGCATTGTTGACGCAAACCATCAGCGTGACGCTGTTTGATCCAACGCTTGACCGCATCCTGACGCTGCCCATTGGACCTGCTGCCGATGATGCAATCACGACAGTGACCGTCGAAGGTGAGCCGTTCACAGCATTCACGTTCTTTGGCGGGATCCGCCCGTGCATGTGGTTCAGGCCAGAATATCGCCACACAACACCCAGCCAGGTCACGATCGAGTATCAGGCGGGGTTTGGTGATGATGCGTCGAGCATCCCGCCTGACCTTGCGCAAGCCCTCATGGATCAGGCTGCGCTGCACTATGACGGCAGGTCGCCGATGGATGCCAGGTCGCTGACCACATCACCACACATGGCCCGGATCGGGGCGCGGTATCGCGGGGTACAGCTATGACCGACAGAGAGCTTGAGGAGGTGCTGACGTTCCGCTGGCCGCTAGTCATGCGCAGGACGATGGCGGGGACGGACGAATGGCTCAAGGGCTTTGTGCGCTCGATCGCCAAGCACGGGAAGCGCCCAAGGTGGCGGCCCACGGCCAGACAGGAACAGATCATGCGGCGGCTGGTGTCAGAGCTTGGCACCACGCCAGAGCGTGACGTTGAGCTGATCGAGAGATGAAAAGAAGAAAGCCCGCCGTCTCACCGGCAGGCTTATGCGGCAGATGGCGTTCACGGGTTAGCCGGGTCTGCCGCATCTAAGTGCTACCGGGTAACGGGCCACGGCACAAGGGCAGCTATTCCGCGTCATGCGGTCTCTCCAAGCCCCAAGGCCCCACTGCCACCCTCTACGGCGGTGAACATGGGAGAGCGGACTGTGCCGAGGGAAAGGCAGGTCTGACCTAAGCGGCGGCCCGGCTCGGTTGGCAGGCAAGATCGCGATGGTCGGGGCGGGATGCGGGTTTTCAACCCCGCTCAGTAACCCGCTTTCCGACCATCACAGCGAACCCTCTCCATTGGCAGAGGGACAGAGAGACACACGCGAGAGGCGACACGATGACAGAGGCAGCGAAGAAAGAAAGAACATGGCGCAAGGCAGATGGCTCGATCCTTCCGCCTGCGCCGCGTCGTTCGCAGCATCACACGCCTGACCTCTTTGAATTAGGTACCAATGCCGCGACTTTGACAGACACGGGGGACCGACGATCAGAGTTAGCAATTTTCGCGCCCGAAGCGGAAGCCGAAAACTGGACCCCGGCGGACAAAGCTATGCATTTCATGCATGGCCTTCAAATTCCAGAGGGTCCGAACGCCGGAAAGCCCGTTACGCTGGCCCCGTTTCAGCGGCAATTCATTGAAGGCGCAATGGCCCCCGAAACTGCCAACGCCATTCTAAGCATCGGGCGCGGCAACGGAAAATCCGCTATAACGGCGGGCCTTGCCCTCGGCGGTCTGATCGGAGTTTGGGACCGTCAGCCCCGCCGCGAGATCATCGCAGCCGCACGGACGCGGGATCAGGGTCGGATCATCTGGGATTTTGTCGCGGGCTTCATAGCCAGCCTGCCTTTGGAGATCCAGCGACACTTTATTTTTCGGCGGGCCCCACGGCTTGAGATCGAATACCAGGGCGACGGTGGCGGGCATATTCTGCGCGTCATCGCGGCGGACGGGAAGTCAGCACTCGGCGGCGCACCGACGATGGCCATTCTTGACGAACGCGGGCATTGGGCGCTTGATCGGGGCGATGAACTGGAACATGCCCTTCTGTCAGGCTTGGGCAAGCGTGAAGGCCGCGCCTTCCTGATCAGCACAAGCGCCAGCGATGACACGCATCCTTTTTCACGATGGATAGATGACCCTTCGACCGGCTCATACATCCAGGAACATCGGCCCGCGCCTGGACTGCCTGCGGATGATGTAGAAAGCCTGCTGATCGCAAACCCCGGCGCACCGCATGGCATCGGTGGCAATATCGAATGGCTCGAAGGACAGGCAAAGCGCGCCATTGCCCGAGGTGGTTCAAGCCTCACAAGTTTCCGGCTCTACAACCGGAATGAACGCGTGGCAGGCGACAGCCGGGATCTGCTGATTACGCTGGACGAATGGCTGGGCTGCGAAACCGACGATCTGCCTCCACGTCAAGGCGGCGTCGTGATCGGCATCGACCTGGGCGGCTCGGCCTCGATGACCGCGGCGGCGTTCTATTGGCCCGAAACCGGCAGGCTCGAATGCAAAGGCACGTTTCCGTCTATGCCGAGCTTGCTGGATCGGGGGCAATCTGACGGCGTGGCGGGTCGCTATGTCGAGATGCAGGACCGGGGCGAGCTGTCTGTTCTCGGAGACAAGACAGTGCCAGTCGCGCCTTGGCTGGTCGAGGTGATGCGCCACGTCGAGGATCAGCCCGTCATCTCGATCACGATGGACCGGTACAAACAGGCCGAACTAGGCGAAGCAATCAACCGCGCCGGGATCCGCGCCCCGTTGGTCTGGCGTGGCCAGGGCTTTCGGGACGGCGGCGAAGATGCAGAGCGATTCCGGCGTGCAGCCTTCGACGGGCTGGTGAAAGCCCAACCGTCGCTGCTGTTGCGGTCGGCCTTTATGGACACGGTCTGCCTGCGCGACCCGGCGAACAACATCAAGATTGCAAAGGCCCGATCGACGGGCCGGATCGACGCAGCGGCTGCATCGGTGCTGGCCGTCGCACAGGGCGCGCGTATTGCGGCCCAGCCCAAAACGAAAGCGAGGATGCAATGGTTTTAAACGCTGGAAAGCTGGACAGACGGGTGCAGTTTCTGCGCGCCGAGTTGATAGATGACGGCTTTGGAAATGTGCAGGGTCCGTTTAAGCCTTTGGGGTCGCCTGTCTCTGCATCGAAGCGCGACATTAGTGATGCCGAGCGTTTCAGCGCCGGACAGGTGCAAGCCACCATCACCACGCGGTTCATTGTCCGGTGGAGCAGTTTCATCATCGGCATCAAGCCGTCTGACCGCCTTTCCTGCGAAGGCCGCGAATATGACATCACCGGAATCAAAGAAACGCCGGATCAGCGCCGCCGAATGCTGGAGCTGACCTGTTCGGCGAGGGCTGACGGATGACCGTCCGGCGTGATCATCACCGCTTTTCCAAGCGTGTCACCAGAACGAAACGCTGGCAGGTGCTGCGCGCCGAGATCCTTGAGCGTGACCGGTACCGCTGTTGCTCATGCGGCTGCGGCGGGCGGCTCGAAGTGGATCACGTCAAGCCCGTCAGGACGCACCCCGAGCTGTCCTATGAGCCGCGCAACCTTCAGGCGCTTTGCCCGAGTTGCCACACCCGAAAGACAAGGATCGAGTGCGGGCATCCCCCGCCCCGAAAAGACCGTCAGGAATGGCGGCAAGCTATCGAGGCGCTATCGCGTCCCGGTGAACGCAGCATCATCACAAAGGATACCAAAGATGCTTAGATCAGTAGAAATCGCCCGCCGTCAGTCGGAGATCCGCCAAAACCTTGCGGAGCTGGCGAACAAGGAAACCCCGTCAGAGGACGAAATCCGCAAAATGGGTGAACTCGATATCGAATATCGGGCCAACGAAACCAAGTACCGCGCGGCATTGATCGCCGAGGATACCGAACGCCGGGATGCTGGCAGCGAACTGGAAACCCGTTCGAGCCAGGAATGGGCGGATCTCATGGCCGGTTTCGAGATGCGCCAGGTCGCGCTTGCCCTGGACGAAGGTCGCCAGCTTGACGGCCAGACCGCCGAGATCGTGACAGAGCTGCGCAATGCAGGCGGTTTCCGAGGCATTCCCGTACCATGGCAAGCACTCGAAACACGGGCCGGTGAAACTATTGCGGGTGGCACACCGAACCCGATCCAGACCCGGCCTATCATCGACCGCTTGTTCCCTGACAGCGTAGCGGCCCGCATGGGTGCGCAGATGATCAGCATCGAGGCGGGCGCGATCGAGTGGCCGGTGACCACATCGGCAGTAACGGCGGGGTGGGCTGCATCCGAGACCGGCAATGTCGCGGGTCCGACCGTCTATGCCACCACAGACCGCGCCATGTCGCCAGATCACAATCTGGGCATTCAGATGCGTATCACGCGCAAGGCTCTGAAACAGTCGGGCGCAGCGCTGGAACAAGCGGTGCGCCGGGATATGAACGGGGCAATGGGCGCGGCAATGGATCAGGCGGCGTTCCTTGGCACTGGCGCAGACGGCCAACCACTCGGCGTCATCACGGGTGCTGCAACCTACGGCATCACAGCGACAGCGATCGACGCGCTGGCAAGCTGGGGCGCATTCCGTGCCGCGGTTACCCGGTTCATGACCTCCAACGCCGCGGGGTCGCCTGACGCGGTGCGCAGCCTGATCCGGCCCGAGTTGTGGGACTACCTGGACGGCGTCCTGATCGACGGCACGGCGGTTTCGGAATGGGACCGCTTGGTCAAGAACCTGCCATCGGCCAACATCGCGATGACGAACAACGCACTGGCCGCACCATCCGGCACCCCTGCTGCAACCTCGGCGTTGCTGACCACGGCGGCGGGCGGCGTGGCCCCGATCTTCATCGGTGCATGGGGCGCGGTCGATATGATCCGTGACCCCTACAGCGATGCGCAGTCTGGCGGTTTGCGGATCACGGCGCTGGCAACCATGGACGTGACCGTCGCGCGCCCGGTTCAGCTCGAGTTGCTGACCGGCCTTGAGCTGGCCGCTGCATAATGCTCTGGGGCGCTCATACCGGCAGCCTTGAGCTGCGCACCGAGGGCGGAGAAATCCGCCTTCGGGCAACCTTCCCATATGGTCGGGAAACCGTGCTGGCCGAGCGCATTGGGTCCGGTCGTGAGCGTCGAGAGATGATCGCGGCCCGCGCCTTTGCCGATCGGATCGAGCGGGGCGAGGACGTGCATTTTCTGGCCGGCCATGACTTCAACAAGCCACTGGCATCACGTTCCGCCGGCAGTCTGACCCTGACCGAAAACGACGACGCCTTGACGATCGACGCGACGATCAGCGCAGAGATGGGGCAAGTCAGCTATGTGCGCGACTTTTTGACCTCTCATGCCGCTGGCCTTGTGCGTGGCCTGTCCCCCGGCTTTCGGGTGCGCCCAGGTGGCGAAACGGTCGAAGAGCGCGGCGGCGCAATCCTTCGCACGATCCGGGCGGCTGACCTGATCGAGATCAGCGCCGTGACAAAACCGGCTTATCCGCAAGCCCAGATCGAGGCCCGCAACTGGCAACCCATTGGCGAGGTCGCAAAGCGCATGACGCACAGACCTGCCGCAATCCGGTGGAGATAACTATGCTCGGATGGATCAAGAACAAACTGCGCCCGATCGAGACGCGATCGAGCGGCAGCGGATACACCGCCCAGGTGATGGCCGCGCGTGACAGCTACATCAGCGGGCGGCGCGGTGTGGCCGAGCTGACCGCCACTGTGCAAAGCTGCGTCAGCCTATGGGAAGGCGGCTTTGCGATGGCAGACGTGTCAGGCACGGATCTGCTGACCCGTCAGAACATGGCAATAATCGCCCGCGCCACGGCCCTGACCGGCGAAGCGGTGTTTCTGATCACGGATCTGGGCCTTGTGCCTGCGACCGATTGGGACGTGACCACCCGCGACGGCCGACCCCGTGCTTACCGGCTTTCCATCCCCGAGGCGGGCGGCGGTCGGACCGTGACTGCCCTTGCCGCCGAGGTGCTGCATTTGCGCATCGGGTCCGACCATCTGACCCCATGGATCGGGACGGCACCCTTGCGCAGATCCAGCCTGACCGGCGCGATGCTACATGCGGTCGAATCCGCCCTGGCAGAGACATTCGAGAATGCGCCCCTCGGCTCTCTGATCGTACCCTTGCCAGACACGGGTGCCGACGACATGGCCACCATGCGCGCCGCGTTCAAAGGGCGGCGGGGATCGACCCTTGTGATCGAGGGTGTGGCCCAGGCGACGGCAGCGGGCATGAACCCGACGATCGGGCAGAAACCGGATCAGCTTTCGCCGGATCTATCGAAGAGCATGACGGACGAAACCCTGTCAGCGGCCCGTGAGGGAATCGGCATGGCTTACGGCGTCCTTCCGTCATTCTTCAATCGTGCGGCAACCGGCCCCGTGATCAGGGAGGCACAACGTCAGCTCGCAATCTGGACGCTACAGCCGATCGCGGCGCTGCTGGCAGACGAGGCATCAATCAAGCTGGGGGCAGAGGTCACAATCGACACCATCCGCCCCTTGCAAGCCTTCGACGCAGGCGGACGTGCGCGGGCATTGTCAGCGATCATCAAGACACTGGCAGAGGCCAAGGCAGCGGACATTGCCCCGGCTGACGTGTCAGGTGCGATGCGCATGGTCGATTGGGAGAGATAGGCAGGGTGCGCCTTGGGGTTTTTCATCATTTCCTTGCCCTAAAGCACCCCGGATCAGTCAGCGAGTGCCGAAAAACCCTGACAGCGCGCGGCCTGTTGTTCAGCGGGCGCGGCGTGCACCCTTTCAGTGCCACACTGAAACGAGACCAATTGTGGCTCCGACTAATCCAGTTAGCGTCCCCACTACGGTTGCCAGTAGTGTGACCCAGCGTGAAAAACTCTCAAAACGCCGCTTACGCACTTGATCTATCGTTTTGGATAACTCGAAGATTCCTTGGTCATTTAGGAAGCGACAGCTGGCGTGATATGTACGATCTGCCCAGAGAGAGTTTTCCGGTTCCTGACCATCGCGAGTTGCCAACGGTACCGGAATATCTAGCTTTCGACAGTCACTAAGAACCCTATTTGATCGCGCGACTGCCCATTTATCAAAAGCGATCTCTTCCTCTAAATAATCTCCGCTGTCGACTCTTTGGGTCTTCTCTAATGCTATTCGCAGCTTGCGTTCGTTCCAAGCCGAGCTTCCTGGCAACTTCATGTCTGGTCACCTTTTTTCAGCCGAACCCCCGCCCCACCACCATTCTCCGCGATAAATTCGACTCCGAAATGCTCAAGTGCAGAACGGATCGCTTTGATTGCGTCGGCCGATGCGGCAGGCCTTCCGGAGCCTTCTGCTCTCTTTAGCGTCATTGTGGATACTTCTGCGGCCTCCGCTACTGCGGTTTGCGACAAGCCGATTAGTGCGCGGGCAGCTCGAATTTGGTTTGAAGTTATCATTGGCTCTTGTTCTAAATGGAACAGTACGGTATGTTCTTATTAGAACAATACATCAATCAGGAGACCCTGACAATGACCAAAGAACGCGTTTGCGCGAACAACCCCACCATGTCACGTCGCATCCTTTTGACCGCATTGCCGGTCGCGGGCGCTTCTTTAGCGTTGCCGTCGTCCGCTCAAGAAGCGGACAGCAAAGCAATCCTTGAAGTGATTCGGGAGTTGGAAGATTGGAAGCCATGGGAAATCTCAAGCGTGGTTGCTGCCAAGCTTTATGCGGCCAACCGAATCCGCGAGGCCTTAGATTTAGAAACGCCTTTTCTCGAAGATGCTTGGCGTCACATAAACTATCAGGCTGCGACTTATGACGGTTATATCAGGGCTTCGCGGTATCGGCAGGCCACTGCCTAACTGATTTAAAAACTTTTAGGCTTGACGGCCCTTCTAAAAGAGCGGTACCCACTAAGCATGAAACAAGCTCAATTCATCACACTCATGTCAGAAAGCCTTGGTGTCGAGGAAAAGACGATCAAGATGATCGTTCGCAACTTGCGCGAGGCCGGACTTTTCACAACGGGTGCCCGAGGCGTCAACGCACCGGATATCCAGCCAATTGATGCGGTGCGCGTCGTTATCGCTGTTGTGGCCTCCCCATCGCCTGGAAAGGCGGTGCGCGATGTAAAGTACTTCGGATCTCTCAAGCCAGACTGTCGGGACGGAACGCACGATGATGCGTCCCATACAGGTCTTGACCGAGACAAAACGCTTGAAGAAACACTTCTGGACTGTCTGTCGAATCGCTTTCGATATGATCAGATTATTGGAGGTTTGATTCGTCTGTCTGAAAATGGCGATGCATTCCTTGTTCTGGCGGATGGTTGGCAGGACTATTATCAGCGCGAACAGTGGCAGGCCGTGAAGAAAGAGTTTTCGGGGTCGAATGACAATCCCAAGGACAAGGCGGTCCTTGATAATTGGGAAGCTATGCAGCGCATATCCAATACCAAGGTAAATCGCTCTGCAGAGTTTCCTCTTGAAGAACTCCATCAAATTGGTTTCGAGATTATCGGCTGGGATGTGGATTGACCATGAAGCCCAATTTGAACCTGCAAAACCCGTCCGAACGTCGCCCGGCTGCGGTAAGAAAATCCGATCTGAGACCCGCTTTCGAGGCTGCAAAGGCTGCGGGATATGATCAGGTGTCCATTGTCGTCGAAACAACTGATGGCAAACGCTTTGTAATCACCGCCGGGTCCGGCCAGGACGCCGCGCAATCTGACCAGACCCCTCTTGAAAAGTGGAGGTCTAACCGTGCGCCCTAGGGGTTTCCCTGACAAGGTGCATCCCGTTCGCCGCAAGCTTGCTGACGGTTCGGTGCGCTTCCACTTCTACGCTTGGCGTGGTGGCCCGAAATTCTGGACGGATACTGTGCAGTATCCAACCGAACGCGCATTCTTCCATGCCTACGCAGAAGCGACTGCGCGTCCGCAACCTGCCGACTATATGACCCACCAAATGGTTGATGGATTTCTATCCAGCACGGCGATGCCGAAGGGCGATCGATCCCAGGCTGACATTCGCAAATGGGCACTGCGGTTTGCCGACCATTTCAAGGATGCGCCTGCGGTCATCTTCGAAGAACGCGGGTCGCGTGGTGAAATGAATGCTTGGCGCGCTCTTTGGAAGCACTCGCCAAAACAGCATGATATGGCAGGCGTTCATGCCGTGCGTATTCTCAATTGGGGCGTGGCCGAAGGCAAGCTGACCGAACATCATTGCCATAAGCTGCACCGCCTTTATGAAGTCGATCGCTCTGAAATTGTCTGGACGCAAGGTGATCGTGAGGCCTTTGATGCTATTGCACCTGAATGGGTTCGCCGCATTCTCTGTGCAGCATGTGAAACTGGCCTACGCCCTGCGGATCTGATCAAGCTGACGTCAGCCCATGTTGAACTCACCCCGCTTGGCCGTCGCCTGCGCGTCAGGACCAACAAGCGTAAGCGGCTGGCCCACATTCCAATTACACCCACAATGGCCAAGGTGATCGACACGACGCCGTCTGGCCAGTTGTTGATCCTCACGAATGCCAATGGCAACGCCCTGACACCGCACCGCGCGTCTGAGGGCGTCCGCCAGTGGCGCGACAAAGCCAAGCTTTCTGATGACCTGCGCCTTTACGATGCGCGCGGGACAGCTGCAACGCGGCTTTTGAACTCGGATCTATCTCTTGCGGAAATCGCTAACCACATGGGCTGGTCCGTGCGCTACGCGGCAAATGTAATCGAGAACTACGCCCGAGTTTCGCCTGACGAAACCGACGCCGTTTTGATCAAGCTAGCAAAGGCAAAAGGGGGCAATTCATGAACAAAACTGTAAACGCACCTGTAAACGGAGCACCCCGCGCAATGACCAAAGACACGCAAGCCATTGAAAACAAATGGAGGCGAGTAGGAGAATCGAACTCCTGTACACGGATTTGCAATCCGCTGCGTAACCACTCCGCCAACTCGCCTCGGCCGCGATGACGCGGCTGGCACATGGGCCGCTGGCCCCTATGCGTTTGGCGCTTATCCCGATTTTCTCGGGAAATGTCTAGCCCAGTTTAAAGCAAAACGGCGGGAAAAATATCTCCCGCCGTGAAATGGACAATTACAGGGAAATGACGGGCTTGTCGTCTTCCTCGGGCGCGTCGAGCTGCAGGTGGTGATCTTCGAGGATCAGGATGTTTTCCGCCCCCACAACCGCGCTTTTGGTTTTGTAGCCGATGACGTCTTCGATCTCCATCTCGGGGTTACGCGCCATCAGGATCGTCTCTTCGGACGAGAAGTTGGTCAGCCCGCGGGCGAACTCGTTCCCCTGCTCGTCATAGACGTGCAGCACATCACCTTTAGAGAATTCGCCCTGAATCGATACCAGATCATCACGCTGCAAGCCGCGCTCCTTGGCGGTGATCGCGCGGACAGCCTCGTCCGTGACGACCAGCGTTCCGGCAACCTGCAAACGGTTGCTTAGCCAGATCATCAGCGGCGACGCGGCCTTGGCCGACGCCAGACAACGGGTGTGGCGGCGTTCGTTGTTCAGTACCGAGGAAATCGGGCGTTCGATGATACCGTCGGCGATGATCGTCTCGACCCCGGCGTTCTGTGCCATATTGGCCGCCAGCATCTTGGTCAGCATGCCGCCGCTGCCCAATTCGCTGATGCTTTTGGTGGATTCGAGGTGTTCGGACACATCTTCGATTTCCTCGATGAACTGGGCACCGGGTTCGGAAGGGTCACGGTCATACAGGCCTTCGACGCTGGTCAGGATGATCAGGTGATCGGCCTCGACCATCTGGGCCACCTTAGCGGAAAGACGGTCATTGTCGCCCACTTTCAGGTCGCGAGTGGCGATGGAGTCGTTTTCATTGATGATGGGCAGGATCTGGTTTTCAAATAGCCGCAGCATGGTGTTCTTGATGTTCAGAAAGCGGCGACGCTCTTCCATGTCTTCGACGGTCACCAGCATTTGCGCCACGTCAAAATTGTATTCATTCGCAACCTGACGGTAGGCGTTCATCAGCAGGGGCTGACCACAGGCGGCCGCCGCTTGCTTGTCCAGAATACCGGCCTCTTCGGGGCGTTTCCCGATCATGTTCAGGCCAAGCGCGACCGAGCCTGACGAGGTCAGGATGATCTCGTATCCCTGGTCCTGAAGGTCCCCCAAATCCGCCATGAGACCGTTCATGAAAGCATAGCGCAATGTCAGCTTTTCTTCATTGGCCAACAGGCTGGATCCGATTTTAACGACGATACGTTTCTTCTTGGACACGGGGAGATTTCTCCGGTTTATTGTTAAATTTCAACGCGTCATCCCGCGCGACACAGAATGCCGCAACGCAGAAAAACGCTGTGATTCGGGGATGTATAACATGTGGACACCAAGCATTTGCAACCGCCAAGCTAGGGCGCGCGGGATTACGCCACGCTCAGGCCGTGGTTTTCAGCCCTTCTAGCGCGGTACGGGTCGCGGTGGGAATCTCTGTCGGGCGGTGGTCGTCGCGGTTTACATAGACATGCACAAAGAACCCTTCGGCAGAGGCGTTTTCCTCGTCGTTCCGGAACAGGCCGAGCTCCATCCGGACGGAGCTTTTGCCAAGCTGCGCCACCCGCAGCCCCGCTGTCACGCGGTCGGGGAAGGCCATCTCTCCGAAATAGCGGCAACCGGTTTCCACGACGAGCCCGAAGGCGGGGCTGGTCTGCGGGTCCAGCAGCCCCCGTTCGATCAGCCAGCCGTTTACGGCCGTGTCAAACAGCGCATAGTGCACGACGTTGTTCATATGCCCATAGGTGTCATTGTCGTTCCATCGCGTCTGCAATGGATAGAAATCCGCGAAATCGGCACGGGTGGCAGCGGGTGCGCGGGCGGCCATTACCAAGCCGCCTCGTAGATCGCCTGAGCATCGGCCTGTGTCACCTCGCGCGGGTTGTTCACAAGCAGACGGGCCTGCACCATCGCGTCTTCGGCCATCTTGGGGATCGCGGACCGGGGGATATCGACATCACGCAGGCGCGGCGGCAGCCCAATCCGCTTGGACAGATCCGTCAGCGCATCAACGAAGGCGGCGGTGCGGGCCTGACCGCCTTCGACCTCTGCCAGTTCGGGGAAGGCATCGGCAGCGATCTCGGCATAGACACTGCTGGCTTGGGGCGCGTTGAAGCGCAGCACGTGGGGCAGCACCAGCGCGTTGGACAGCCCGTGCGGGATATGGAAGGTGCCACCGATGGGGTAGGCCAGCGCGTGTACCGCCGCGACGGGGGCATTGGCAAAGGCTTGCCCCGCCAGCATCGACCCCAGCAACATCGCGCCGCGGGCCTCCAGGTTGCTGCCATCCGCGACGACGGTTTCGATATTGGCCCCCAGCAGGCGCAGCGCCTCGCGGGCAAGTAGCTTGGACACAGGGTTGTTGTTGGCATTGACCGAGGCATAGGATTCGATCGCGTGCACCATCGCGTCAACGCCTGTGGCCGCGGTGATCGACGCGGGCAGACCGACGGTCAGGGAGGCGTCCAGAATGGCCATGTCAGGCAGGATCACGGGCGAGGATACGCCGCGCTTTTCCTCTGCCCCGACGGTGATGATCGACACAGGCGTGACTTCTGACCCGGTGCCAGCGGTGGTGGGAACCAACACCAGCGGCAGGCGCGGCCCCTTGGCCTGCCCTACCCCCCAAGCGGCGTCCAGATCCTCGTCAGAGCCAAGCAAAAGCGCCACAAGCTTGGCCACGTCCTGCGATGACCCGCCGCCAAAGCCGATGACGCCGGTCGCCCCTGCGCTGCGCCCTGCCTCTACCGCGCGCATCAATGTCTCGCGCGAGGGGTCGGCCTCTACATCATCGAAGACGGTGACCTGATGACCGGCTTTCTCAAGCGCATCGATGCAAGGGTCGCACAGGCCCAGTTTGCGCAAACCGGGGTCGGTGATCAACAGGCACGTCTTGCCCAGCAACCCGCCTGCCAGCGCGGCGATACGCGCGGCGGCCCCGTTTTCGAATACGACGGATTTTGTGGTGTTGAATACAAAAGGGTTCATATGCGCGCGCCTCTCCCATAGCTGGCTGCAGCGTTCCTCCGCGCTGCGACTTTGGGGCATTAAAGGGAATTATCCTGCACGCGCATAGCCGTTATTTCGGTTTCTTTTTTCGCTCTGCGAAACTGAGGTAAGAGCTTGGCCCGCCACGCAACAATTGTGCATAACCGCCCTGCGCGATTGGCTTTTTCAACGCGGCATCCAGCGCCCGCGTGGATAAATCGGGCGCGTTTGACACATCAGACAAGCCGTCAGGCCCTTCAGGGCAAGCGGCGGACTTCGTTGGTCTGGCTGCGCAGATACTCCATCACCGCGGGACGTACCGATTGATCCCCACGATCACGTGCGGCGTGGATCACCTCGCGGATTTCCCCCAGATCAGAGCGGTGCAACATGCTTTTGACCGGCCCGATGGACGCGGGACGCATGGACAGCGTTGTGATCCCGATGGCTGCAAAGCACAGCGCCTCTATGGGGCGGCCCGCATCCTCGCCACAGAATGACAGTGGCGTACCGGTTTCGCGGCAACGGTCCACGATATTCTCTAGGAAGGTCAGGAAACTGACGTTCAACGTGTCATAGCGGCGGCGCACCAGCTCGTTCTCGCGGTCGGCGGCAAAGAAGAACTGTTTCAGGTCGTTGCCCCCGATCGACAGGAATTCGACCTCTTCGAAAAACTTCGTCGGGGCAAAGGCCAGCGACGGGGTCTCCAGCATCGCGCCCACTTCGATTTGTGACGGCAGCACATGGCCCAAGCGCGCCTCGCGGGCGAGCGTCTTGTCCATCTCGGCACGGGCAGCGCGGTATTCTTCGAACTGCGCGACAAAGGGGAACATCACAGACAGGGGGCGCCCGTTCGCCGCACGGATCAACGCCTGCAACTGCATCCGCATCATGCCCGGTTTGTCCAGCCCGACACGGATCGCACGCCAGCCCAAAGCGGGGTTCGGTTCGTCGTTGGGCTTCATATAGGGCAGCACCTTGTCCGACCCGATATCCAACGTCCGGAACACCACACGTTTACCCGACGCGGCATCCAACACACGGCTATAAAGCGCGGACAGCTCCGACCGTTTCGGCATCTGGCTGCGCACAAGGAACTGAAGCTCCGTGCGGAACAGCCCCACCCCTTCGGCACCTGACCCGTCAAGCGAGGGGAGATCCGCCATGAGACCCGCATTCATATGCAGCCCGACCCGCGTGCCGCATTTGGTGATCGCCGGTTTGTCGCGGATCGACGCATAGCGTTCCTGCGCCTCGGCCTGCATCGCGATTTTGTCGCGGAAGGCAGAGGCAACGGTTTCCTCGGGACGCAGATGCACCACGCCCTGTTCGCCGTCCACCATGATCCGGTCGCCGTTCAGCGCATCATTGGTCACGCGGCTGGCATGGACGATCAGCGGGATCGCCAGCGCCCGTGCGACAATAGCGGCATGGCTGCCAACTGACCCGCCCTCCAGCACGATACCGCGCAGGGAACGGCCGTACTCCAACAGCTCAGCCGGTCCGATGTTGCGCGCCACCAGAATAGGGTCGGTGGGCATCTCGGCCCCCGTGTTCGACCCCTGCCCTGTCAGGATGCGCAGCAAGCGATTGCTGAGGTCATCGAGATCGGACAGACGTTCGCGCAGATAGGCGTCGGCGGCCTGCCCCATACGGGCGCGCGCCAGAGATTGCTCTTTCTCGACAGCCGCTTCGGCAGACAGGCCACGGCCGATGTCTTCCTCCATCCGGCGCAACCAGCCTTTGGAGTTGGCGAACATCCGATAGGCTTCAAGCACCTGTTGCTGGTCCTTGTCCCCCCCCGCCATCGCCATCATCTGATCCACGCTGACGCGCAAATCATCGACCGCCTCGTTCAGGCGTGCGGTTTCACTTGCAGGGTCATCGGCCACAAGCTTTGACACGACAACACGCGGCTCGTGCAGCCAGACGTGGCCTTCGGCCACGCCCTCTTGCGCCACGGTGCCGCGGATCAGAACCGCCTGACTGTGTCGCGCCGACATCGCGGCACCCTCACCGACAAAAGCCCCCAGCTCGGTCATTTCGGCCAGTACCATGGCGACCACTTCCAGCGCGTAGACCTCGTCAGCCGAGAATTCCCGCGCGGCTTTGGATTGCACCACCAGAACGCCCAGCATCTCGCCCAAGCGCTGGACCGGTATACCCAGAAAGCTTGAATACAGTTCTTCGCCCGTTTCCGGCATAAAGCGGAAACCGGGGGCCTGCGGGGCATTTGGCGTGTTGATAATGCGTTTGCGTTTGGCGACGCGGCCGACCAGCCCCTCGCCCATCTTCATGCGCGTCTCGTGGACCGCATCGGCCTTCAGCCCTTCGGTCGCGCAAAGCTCTAGCGTGTCTTCATCGCGGAACAGGTAGATAGAGCAGACCTCGCAGCCCATAGAGGACGCGATCAGATGCGTGATCTTGTCCAACCGCGCCTGCCCTGCATCATCACTGGCCATGGCATCGCGTAAGCGACCCAACAGCTTGCGGCTTTCTGTCTCTATCCCATCAGCCATGTGATCATTTCCCCCCGGCGATGCCAGCTTAGATCACAGGCGTCCCAAAATTGAAACGCCTGATATCATTGACATCTATCATCTGCTCCCCGAGGCCGGAAGATGCGTTTTCCCCTGTTGCGGGAAAACGCTGTGATCTTCGCAGATGGGGTGCCCGGGAATTAGGCGCGTTTGTCCAGCTCGAACGCGTCATGCAGCGCCTGAACGGCCAGCTCCATGTATTTGCGGTCGATCAAAACAGAGATTTTGATCTCGGAGGTGGTGATAACCTTGATGTTCACGCCCTCGTTCGACAACACCTGAAACATCTTCGCCGCAACGCCGGTGTGGCTGCGCATGCCGATCCCCACGACCGACACTTTCGCCACATCTGTGTCCGCGATCAGATCGTCGAAATTCAGCTCGCCCGATTTTTTCGCGGCATCAATCGCGACTTCCGCGCGTTTAATCTGATCGACGGGGCAAGACCACGTCATATCGGTGCGCCCCTCTTCCGAGATGTTCTGAACGATCATATCGACGTTCACGCCACCATCGCTGAGCGCGGTGAAGATCGCGGCGGCAATGCCGGGGCGATCCGCGACCGATACCAGCGTCATCTTTGCTTCGTCACGCGAGAACGCGATACCGGATACTACATTGCTTTCCATAATTTCCTCCTCGGCGCAGACCAGCGTTCCAGCCTCGTCTGATTGTTCCTCAAAACTGCTCAGCACGCGCAGCTTGACCTTGTACCGCATGGCCAGTTCGACCGACCGGGTTTGCAGGACCTTGGCCCCCAGCGACGCCAGTTCCAGCATCTCTTCAAAGGCGATCTTGTCGAGCTTGCGCGCCTTGGCGCTGACCCGCGGGTCGGTGGTGTAGACCCCGTCCACATCAGTGTAGATATCGCAACGCTCTGCATCAAAGGCAGCGGCAAAGGCGACGGCGGTGGTATCCGACCCGCCACGCCCCAGCGTGGTGATCCGGCCCTCGGGGGAAACGCCCTGAAAGCCCGCGACAACCGCGACGCGCATGCCTTCGCCGAATTTCGCCATGATGTTTGCAGGCGGAATTTCCTCGATCCGGGCCGAGGAATGCGCGGAGGTCGTCTTGACCGGCACTTGCCAGCCTTGCCAACTGCGCGCCGGGACGTCCATTTCCTGCAAGGTCAGCGCCATCAGACCCGCGGTGACATTCTCGCCCGAGGAGACGACAGCGTCATATTCGCGCGCGTCATATAGCGGAGAGGTTTCGTTCACCCAGCCGACCAGCTCGTTCGTCTTTCCCGACATGGCGGAAACGATGACGATCACGTCATAGCCCTTGGCCACTTCAACGCCCACGCGTTTGGCCGCGCGGCGGATACGGTCCAAGGTGGCCACCGACGTGCCACCAAACTTCATCACCAGAACAGGCATATGTCCCCCGTTGCAAAACTCCGGCGCGGTGTACGCGCAAGCGTCGCCCTTAGCAAGCCCGCAGGCCGCTGTCGTAACGCAGGGAAATTATGTGTGAACCGCAAGTTGCAAGGTGACGCGGCGGGGTATCCGCCCGCCCAGGGTCGCCTGCGATCCGCCGTCTATGACGTGGTGCGTTTGGCCCGAAACGGCAGCGGGGTCAGCGGGATACCCTCTTCGATCAGGGCGACGGCTTCGTCCAGACGCGCCTCGCCATAGATCGAGCGGTCGGGCGCATCCCCGATGTGGATGGCACGGGCTTCACGCACGAAATCATCGCCCACATATTCCGAGGAGGTTTCGACCTCTTTGCGCAGCGCCTTCAGGGCCTCTTCCAACGCGCTTTGAGGTTTCGATAGCACCGGTACTGCGGCGTCCAGCTTTTGACCACCCTCACCGCGGTTCTCGCGGCGCTCGCCGGTTGTGACACGGGGGGCCATCATGCCCTTGGTCACCTTGGTCGACCCACACAGCGCGCAGGTCAGATGCCCCGCCTGCGCCAGCGCATCAAAGGCGGCGGCAGATTTGAACCAGCTTTCAAACTGGTGGTCCTGATCACATTTCAGCGAAAACTTGATCATCGCGCCCGCAGGCATCCTCTCGTCGTTAAGATATGTTAAAAATGGGGGCGCAAGCCGGTCCCGTCAAGCGGCTCAACTCCGCCCGCGCGGATCGAAGTCCCGGATCATGCGCGCCAGCTCGGGCTCTGACACCATTTTGGCGGCCTTCTTGCGCGACATCCACTTGCGCCGGCGCTGGCCGGCTTCGGGGTATTTATCGGCGGTGATCTTGACCTCTACGGGATAGAGCATGGCCACCACCGGCAGCATCTCTCCGTCGTCCATTTCCTTTGTGTAGGAATAGACGCCAAGGCAGCCACCCGTGACCCGCCCGCGCACGCCCGCTTCTTCCCATGCCTCGCGCGCGGCGGCGGCACCGGGGGTTTTGGCATCCATCGGCCAGCCTTTCGGCACAATCCAGCGTTTCGCCCCCCGAGACGTGATCAACAGCACCTGCACCTTGCCTTGGCGCACACGGTAACACAGCGCGGCGAACTGTGTTCGCACCTCTCCCTTGCGGGCACCTTGCAGTGATATGGGCAACTGTTTCATGCGGGGCATTCTGTCTCCGGGGTGGTACGGCAACAAAAGCCTACCCGTGCCGTGATGACAAGACCAGTCGCCCTTGCACGCCCTTACGGCATGGCGGATACTGCGGGAATGAAACGTTTTTTGCCGCTCATTTTTGCAGCGCTGCTGCCCACCCTCACGCAGGCAGAGCAGCCTTCAGTGACGGTCTTTGCGGCCGCCAGCCTGCGCGGTGCCCTGGACGAGGTCGCGCGCGGCTATGACGGCGATGTGGCGCTGTCTTTTGGCGGGTCCGGCACGATGGCACGGCAGATCGATGCGGGTGCCCCTGCCGATGTGGTCTTGCTGGCGGCACCGGTCTGGATGACATGGCTGCGGGATCGCGGCGCGGTCAAGGCTGACGCGGTGGTTGATCTGCTGGGCAATTCGCTTGTGGTGATCGCCCCCGCAGACAGCGATGTCGCCCCGGACCCCGCCGATCTGGCGGGTGCTCTTGGCGATGCGCGGTTAGCGATGGGTCAACGGGACGCCGTGCCCGCCGGTATCTATGCACGCGAATGGCTTGAGACGACCGGACAATGGGAGGCGATCGCCCCGCATCTGGCAGAGACGGATAACGTGCGCAGCGCACTGGCTTTGGTCGCGCGGGCGGAGACGCCTTTGGGCGTGGTTTACCGCACCGATGCTTTGACCGAACCACAGGTCCGCATCCTTTACGATATCCCGCAGGAGACACACAGCCCGATCACCTACCCCGCCGCCGCGCTTACTGACAGCGGCGCGGCCTTCATGGCGCATCTGCAGTCCGACGACGCCCGCGCGGTCTTTGCCCGCCACGGTTTCAAGCCGCTGCCCGAATGACCGCAGACGCCGCCGCCTGGGACGCGCTGCGTCTGTCGCTTTGGGTTGCAGTTTGGGCGACGCTGCTGGCAATTCCGCTGGCGCTTTGGGTGGCGTGGCTGCTGGCGCGGCGGGATTTCTGGGGCAAGGCGCTGCTGAATGCCGCCGTGCATCTGCCGCTGGTTTTGCCGCCTGTGGTCACGGGGTATCTGCTACTGATGGCATTCGGGCGGAACGCGCCCTTGGGCCGCGCACTGGACGCCATCGGATTGCAACTGGCGTTCCACTGGTCCGGCGCGGTGCTGGCGGCGATTATCATGGGGTTCCCCTTGATGGTCCGCGCCATGCGCCTCGCGATAGAGGCGGTGGACCCCAAGCTTGAAGACGCCGCTGCCACGCTCGGTGCCCCCCGCGCGGCGGTTTTCGCCCGTGTCACCCTACCCCTCATTTTGCCCGGTGTGCTGGCGGGGACCGTGATGGGCTTTGCCAAAGCTATGGGCGAATTTGGTGCCACGATCACCTTTGTCGCCAATATCCCCGGCCAGACGCAAACCCTGCCAAGCGCCATCTGGGCCGCCTTGCAGATACCCGGTGGCGAGGGTCAGGCGGTGGCGATGGTGCTTATGTCTTCGGCCATCGCGGTCAGCGCCGTGCTTCTGTCCGAGCTGCTCGCCCGCCGCGTTGCCAAAAGGATCGCAGGCGCATGACGCTTTCCCTGTCCCTGTCGCACCGCTTTGACGGCTTCGCGCTGGACCTCGCGCTTGAGGCCGGGCCCGGAATCACCGCGCTGTTTGGCCGGTCGGGGGCCGGAAAATCTACCGTAATCAACGCTGTTGGTGGCTTGCTCCACCCCGACCGCGGGCGCGTCGTGATCGAGGACGAGGTGCTGCTGGACACCGAAGGCGGCATCTATGTCCCCCCGCACAAGCGCCGCCTTGGCACCGTGTTTCAGGATGCGCGACTGTTCCCGCATCTCAGCGTGGCGCAAAACCTGATGTTCGGTGCCCGCTATGCGCCGCGGGGCAGCAGCGGCCCGTCACAACGCGACGTGGTGGCACTGCTTGGGCTAGAGACATTGCTCGACCGCGCGCCTGCCACGCTATCAGGCGGCCAAAAGCAGCGCGTCGCCTTGGGGCGTGCCTTGCTGAGCCACCCGCGCATGTTGCTGATGGATGAACCGCTCGCCAGTCTGGACGGGCCCCGCAAGCAAGAGATTTTGCCCTTTCTCGAACGGCTGCGCGACGGGCCGCTGGGGCTGCCGATCCTGTATGTCAGCCACGCGGTGGACGAGATCGCGCGGCTGGCCGATACGCTGGTACTGATCCAGAACGGAAAGGTTCAGGCGCAGGGCCCGCTGTTCGATGTCATGGCCGATCCCGCCGCCGTGCCCCTGCTTGGTGTCCGCGAGGCGGGTGCCGTGATCGAGGCGGATGTCCTTGAGCATGGGAATGACGGGATCACGACCCTGCGGATCAGCGCCGGAGAGCTTGAGCTGCCCGGCGTGCACGCCGATGCCGGCGCCCGCGTGCGTCTGCGGGTGCTGGCCCAAGACGTGATCCTGTCCCTGACCCGCCCCGAGGGGCTGAGCTCGGTCAACGTGCTGCCCGTCACGGTCGAGGCGGTTCACCCCGGCGACGGTCCGGGCGCGGCCATTGCCCTGCGTGCGGGGCGTGACCGGTTGCTCAGCCGTGTGACGGCCCGCGCTGTCGCCGAGCTTGGCCTGACACCGGGCATGACCTGCTATGCGATCCTCAAGGCCACCACGGTCGCGCCGGGCAGTATCGGGCGCTAGGCGATCTTGCGCAGCCCGACCTTGGCGCGCAGCCGTTCGACCAGTTCTTCGTGGGGGACATCCGCATCAATCGCCAGCTTGCGCAGGCCGAAATGCACATGGGCCATATCTTCGTAATAGCTGGTATAGGCATAGTTGGTCGCCGCACCGGCCACAGCCCCCAGCACCGGCACCGCCTGCGCGGCCAGTTTCTGCCCCAAGACCAGCGCCAGACGCGGGGCCACTTTGGCAATCACCGCCTGCATGGCGCGCCCGCTTAACGCGACCCGCGCCGATAGGAACGCCAGATCGGCGCCGTCATCCTCGGACAAGGGCCCCGCGGCGCTGAACACCTGCACGCAATCGAACTGCACATTCTCGGCATGGGCATCAAAGCCGTGTTCCACCGCCACCCCCTGAATAACGCGGAGCAGCAAGGTCGTCGTCACCGGCAGTTCTGCCAGTGCCGTAGGCAGGCCACCTGCGCCGCCCGCCGCCCCCATCGCCGCGCTGACCGCCTGGTTCAGCCAGCTTTTCTGGTCCGGCACCATCGACCGCGTCGACGTCGCCGCCTTCATCGCCTGGCCCAATGCCTTGACCGTGGCGCTTTCAAGATTGCGGCGCACGGGCGAGGGAAGCTTGTCGATCAACCCCTCGGCGCTGCCGCCGATGACGTTCAACACATTGATACCCACGCCGCCCGCGCTTTTGTAGCGCTTGGCGATCTGGTCCAGACGTGCCTCTACGTCAATGGTGCTGGGTAGGTTGCTTTCAATCTGCATGGGTTGGGGCCTCCGCCTGTTTGGCTAGAATGTGGGCCATCCCGCCGCCGCTTTCAATGTGGCCAAGCGGTGACATCGCCCGCGATGCCGTCCCATGCGCCATCGACCAGCGCGCGGCCCAACACCCGTTCAGGGTTCGTTGGCGGCGGCATCACCACATCGGTCAGCAAGGTAAAGCCGAAGCGGTTATAGTAAGGCGCATCCCCCACCAGCATCACGCGCGACCACCCCAGCGGGGCCGCTTGCGCCAGACTGCCCTCGATCAGCAAGGCACCCAATCCTTCGCCCTGCCGCGTCGGGTGCACGGCAACGGGCCCCAACAACAGCGCGGAATGGGCACCGATACAGATCGGCCAATAGCGTATGGCCCCGGCAAGGATACCACCCGCGTCACGTGCCACATGGTTCAGCCCCGCCACCGGCGGCACCCCGTCGCGCAGGCGATAGGACGACAACGCCTCGCGTCCCGGCGCAAAGCAGGTGTCGTACAACGCTTCGACTTCCCAGTGATCGGCAGCCGTCTCGGGGGTAATATGATACAAGGCGTGGCCCTCTGGACGGTTTTCCTGTGGCGCTGCCTTTATCATGGCGCTAGCCATAGGTGCAAACCATGAGGAGAGTTTGATGTTCTACCGCCCGCAAGACGGCCACCCCCTGCCCCATAACCCGTTCAACGCGATTGTCACCCCACGCCCGATCGGATGGATCTCCACCCGCGATGCAGACGGGAACGACAATCTGGCCCCCTATTCGTTTTTCAACGGGGTCGCCTATACGCCGCCGCAGGTGATGTTTGCCTCTACCGGGACCAAGGCCGATGTGGACGGGACCAAGGACAGCATGGCCAACATCCGCGAGACCGGCGTCTTCTGCGTGAACATTGTCGAATACGCGATGCGCGACGCGATGAACGCCTCCTCTGCGACGCTGCCCCATGGCGCGGATGAATTCGGCCACGCTGGCATCGAAAAGGCGAGCTGCGACCAGATCAACTGCGCCCGTGTGGCGACCGCCCCTGCCAGCCTGGAATGCCGCATGACCCAGATGGTCAAGATCGAGGGAGAGAACAACTTTGTCGTCTTCGGCGAGGTCGTCGGCGTCCATATGCGCGACGATTGCATCAAGGACGGGCGGTTCGACGTGACGACCTACCAACCGCTGTCCCGCTTGGGCTACCGTGATTACGCCCGCGTGACCGACGTGTTCGAGATCATCCGCCCCGACGATTGATCCCGCCCCATCCCGAAAAGCAAAAAGCCCCCGATGCGGACTGCATCGGGGGCTTTTTCGTGTCAGTCGGTCGGGCGGTTTAGTGACCGCCAAGAATGCCGGTACGGACCTGATAGTTCGCCGCGATCTCGTAATCGGGATCATCGTCGCTATCGATCATCAGATGCCCGGCCTTCTTCAGCAAACGGTGACAATCGCGGCTGAGGTGGCGCAGCTGGATGCGCTTGCCCGCGCCTTCGTATTTCGCGGCAATCGTCTCGATCGCTTGCAGGGCGGATTGGTCCACAACGCGGCTGTCCTCGAAATCGACGATCACCTCGCTGGGGTCGGCCTTGACGTTAAAGAGCTCGGCGAAACCTTCGGACGATCCAAAGAACAGCGGCCCCTGAATCTGATAGACCTTGGCCCCTTCGGGTGTGGTGTATGTCTTGGCGTGGATGCGACGCGCATTGTTCCACGCATAGGCCAGCGCCGACACGATCACACCGACGACCACCGCGACCGCAAGGTCTTCGTAGACGGTGACGACGGTGACCAGCAGGATCACGAAGGCATCGGTCAGGGGCACTTTGCGCAGGATCCCAAAGGAGTTCCACGCGAAGGTGCCGATCACGACCATGAACATCACCCCGACCAGCGCTGCCAGCGGGATCTGTTCGATCAGCGGTGCGCCGACCAGAATGAACAGCAGCAAAAAGACCGCAGCCGCAATCCCCGCAACCCGCGTGCGCCCGCCGGATTTCACGTTGATCATGGACTGACCGATCATGGCGCAGCCGCCCATACCGCCGAAGAAGCCGGTCACCGTATTGGCCACGCCCTGCGCGATACATTCCTGGCTGGCCCCGCCGCGGGTGTTGGTCAGGTCGCTGACAAGGTTCAACGTCAGCAGCGATTCAATCAGGCCGATGGCCGCAAGGATCACCGCGTAGGGCAGGATGATATACAGCGTCTCGAGCGTGAAGGGTGCCAAGGCGGTGCCGTACAGGCCGACACCTTCGCCAAACGGCATGTGGAAGGTCGGAAAGCCGCCCTCGATCGAGGCCAGATCGCCGACCCGTGGCACATCCATGCCCGTCGCGATCACCAGAATGGCGATGATGCCGATGCCTGCCAGCGGTGCGGGGATCAGCTTGGTGATGCGCGGCATGACCCAGATGATCGCCATCGTCGCGGCTACCAGCGCCAGCATCAGGTAAAGCGGCCCACCCGAAAGCCATTCGCCACCCGACATGCCGTGACCTGTATCAACCATCGTGCCCGGCACTTTGAACTGGCCCATCTGGGCAAGGAAGATCACGATGGCCAGACCGTTCACAAACCCTAGCATAACAGGGTGCGGCACCAGCCGCATGAACTTGCCCCATTGCATGACACCCGCGAAAATCTGGATCAGCCCCATGAGCACGACCGTGGCGAACAGATATTCAACCCCGTGCTGCGCAACCAATGCGACCATCACAACCGCCAAAGCCCCTGTCGCCCCCGAGATCATCCCCGGACGCCCGCCGATCAACGCGGTGATCAACCCCACGAGGAAGGCCGCATAGAGACCCACCAACGGGTGGACCCCCGCGACAAAGGCAAAGGCAACCGCTTCGGGCACAAGGGCCAGGGCGACGGTCAGCCCCGACAGCAATTCGATGCGCAGCCGCGACGGAGAGAACCCCTCTCCGGGCATCCATCTTAGGTCGGTCACATCAAGATTTTTGGTAAAACTACGGAACGTGGTACGCGCCATCGGGCATCCTTCGGGTCAAATCGCATCAATAAGTCGGAAAGGTCTTTGCGGCCTCCTAGCTGAAACGTGAACAAAATGGAAGGCACGCGACGGCGCGGGCCGGATTTGAGGCTTTCCCTACGGGCCAAGCTTGATACTCTGCCCGCAACTCAATCCAAGGGCGACTTCATGACTCAGACGAAAATTGCCGTGATCGGCGGCTCCGGCATCTATGACATCAACGGGCTGGAGGGGGCCGAATGGCTTACCGTGGAAAGCCCTTGGGGCCCGCCATCCGATGCGATCCTGACCGGCACGCTGGACGGGGTAGAGATGGCCTTTCTGCCGCGCCACGGGCGCGGACATGTGCATGCGCCCTCTACCGTTCCCTACCGCGCCAATATTGATGCGCTGAAACGGCTCGGCTGCACGGATGTGATCAGCGTCTCGGCCTGCGGGTCGTTCCGCGATGAAATGGCACCGGGGGATTTCGTGATCGTGGACCAGTTCATCGACCGCACCATCGCGCGGGAGAAATCTTTCTTCGGCACCGGCTGCGTGGCCCATGTCAGCGTGGCGCACCCTACCTGCCCGCGTTTGGGCGACGCCTGCGAAACCGCTGCGCGCGACGCGGGCATCAACGTGCACCGCGGCGGCACCTACCTTGCGATGGAGGGGCCGCAGTTCAGCACATTGGCGGAATCCAAGATGTACCGCGAAAGCTGGGGCGCGGATGTGATCGGCATGACCAATATGCCCGAAGCGAAATTGGCCCGCGAGGCAGAGCTTTGCTATGCCTCGGTCGCGATGATCACGGATTACGACAGCTGGCATCCGGACCACGGCGAGGTCGATGTGACCAAGATCATCGAGACCTTGATGGGCAATGCCGACAAGGGCCGTCAACTGGTCGCGCGCCTGCCCAAACTGCTAGGAGCCGACCGCGTCCCCTGCCCGCATGGCTGCGACCGCGCGTTGGAATATGCGATCATGACCCAGCCAGAAATGCGCGACGCGGCACTGGTGGCCAAGCTGGATGCCGTCGCAGGTCGGGTGCTTTAGGGCGCGCTGCAAACGCTGACGCAGCGCCCTTTGCAGGGGCTGTGGCAGGTGAGTTTATTTGGCAAAATGAAGCGGGGCCTTGCGGTTTTGACGTGATGTCCCGCGGGGCCGCGCTGTTGAAGATGCTTGCTGACGGGGGGCGGGTCGCTTAACGCTGTGGCGCGGTTGTTGCGCTGGTGTGGCGACCGACCAAAGCCCAACGACCGGAGCACTGCATGAAACAGGTTCAAGATTACATCCGTACCATTGTCGATTTCCCCCACGAAGGGATCATGTTTCGCGATGTGACCACGCTTTTCGCCGACCCGCGCGGGTTCCGTATGGCCATCGACCAGATGCTGCACCCCTATGCCGGCATCGACATCGACAAGGTCGTCGGGCTTGAGGCGCGCGGCTTTATTCTGGGTGGCGCGATCGCGCATCAGCTGTCCGTCGGCTTTGTACCTATTCGCAAGAAGGGCAAGCTGCCCGGACGCACCATCTCTCAGGATTACAAGCTGGAATACGGCGAGGCGATTGTGGAGCTGCACGACGACGCGATCAAACCCGGTGAGAAGGTGTTGGTTGTCGACGATCTACTGGCCACCGGTGGCACCGCCGAGGCGGGGATCAAGCTGATCCAGCGTTTGGGCGGCGAGATCGTGTCCTGCGCCTTTATCATCGACCTGCCGGAACTTGGCGGGCGCAAGCGGCTGGAAGCGATGGGGATGGAGGTCAACGCGCTCTGTGCCTTTGAAGGCGCGTAAACCGCATTGCCGAGACTTTATTCCGGCGCGGGGAACATCGCGCCGGGGTTCATGATCCCGTTCGGGTCCAGCGCCGCCTTGATCGCGCGCAACGCAGAGAGCTTCGCAGGATCGCTATAACGTTCGAGGTCTTTGACCTTGAGCCGCCCGATCCCGTGCTCCGCACTGACAGAGCCGCCGAGTTCGTGCACCAGATCATGGATCGCCGTCTTGATGGGCAAGCGATCCTCCAGATGATCCTCGCGGCTTCGGCCCTGCACCGGGAAAACATTGTAGTGCAGGTTGCCGTCGCCCACATGGCCGAAACAATTGATCCTGAAATCGCCCAGCGCGCCGATCTTTTCCCCCGCGCGGATGATAAATTCGGGCAGCGCGCCCAAGGGGACCGAGATATCGTGGCTGGAGATCGACCCGATCTGGCGGTTGGCGTGGGGCATCATCTCGCGGACGGCCCAGAAATCTTCGGACTGCTGCTGACTTTGCGCGATAAGCCCGTCTGTCACCAGCTCCGCCTCGAAGGCGGCGGCAAACAGTGTCTCGAGCGCCGCCATCGGTTCCAGATCACCGCTGAGGCCCAATTCGATGAGCACGCTCCATTCTGGCGGGGTGTCGAAGGGCTGGCGGAGTTCGGGCATCTTTTCGGTGAGAAAATCCAGCCCGACGCCGTTCATGATCTCGAACGCGCTGATCATCTCGCCCAACTGACTGCGCGCGAGCGACAGCAGCTTCAGCGCCGCCGCCGGAGAGTTCACGACCAGCAGCGCGGTCCCCGTCTTGGCGGGCCGCGGGAAGAGTTTGAGCGCAGCGGCGGTGATGACGCCAAGCGTGCCCTCGGCGCCAACCAGCAGGTGACGCAGATCATAGCCGGTGTTGTTTTTGCGCAGCCGTGTCAGGCCGTTCCAGATCTGGCCATCGGGCAGCACGGCCTCTAGCCCCAGACAGAGATCGCGGGCGTTGCCGTAGCGCAGCACGCCGGTGCCACCCGCATTTGTCGCCAGATTACCCCCAATGCGGGCAGAGCCCTGAGCCGCGAGGGTCAGGGGAAACAAGCGATCCGCCGCCTCGGCGGCGTCTTGCACGTCAGACAGGATCATCCCTGCTTCGGCCACCAGCACGTTTTCATCAGGGTAGACTGCGCGAAGTTTGTTCATGCGTTCCAGCGACAGGATCAGCGGGGCGGGGCCAGAGTCTGCCACTTGGCCGCCCACAAGTCCGGTACCTCCGCCATAGGGGATCACGCCGACCCGTGCTGCATTGGCATGGCGGATCAGTATCGCGACCTCTTCGACCGTGCGTGGCAGGGCCAGCACGGCCGATTTTCCGGCATACAGCCCGCGGGGTTCTTCCAGATAGCGGGGTTCGACCGCGCGGAAGACGTCGGGCGACAGATCGGCACGCAGCGCGGCCTCGAATGCGGGATCGGCGGGGTTCAATGTCATGGCCTATTGATCGCGCCAAGCGGGGCGGGATGCAAGCGGCTTTGGTCTTCGCTAGTGCAGGATCGGCGGCTTTGACGGGTCAGAGCCGGGGGCCTCCATCCGCGGGGTTTTTTCCAGCGGGTCCATCTGGGGCAGATCAAAACGCAGCCCGACTTTCGACAGTTTTTCAACCGTCGGATCAGAGGGCGCGAAGAAGCCCACATCCATCGCCCCCGCATCGATACCCGAGAATGTCAGCGCCTCGGAAGCGGCACGAACCAGCGCGTCTTGCGCGCGCGGGATGGCCCCGACAAAGCCCAGCAGATGCCCGCGCCCGCCGCCGGTATATTCAACCCCGACCAGCCACGCCCCTGCCGCCATGCCTGTGGCGGTCGCCAGCTTGGCATCAATTGCGGCAATCAGCGTTTCGGGCAGGCCCTTGGGCGGCAGAACACGGTCGATGCGCGCCTCGACCTCTCCGGCTTCATGGGCGAGTGTATCGCGCAGCCAAGCCACGGCGCTGTCGGGCAGCAGGATCGCCGAAGGGGCGACATCCAGGTTCACCGCCATGCCAAGCGGTTGGCCATCCAGCATCCCCGCAATCGCGCGCCCCGACAGCGCCACATAGGGCGCGGGCTGCCCGACATAGGCCGCAAGCCGTTCGATCCGGTCAAAGACCAGCACATAGGCGTCTTCAAGCAGGACAGGGCTGACCTGATCGGCGTCCGGTTCGGCTTCGAGCAGCAGGAAAAGCTCCACATCGGCCATGCGTTCATAGAACCGCAGGCGAGCAGCGTCATCGCTTTCATCGGCCATCATGGCGGCATGGGCGATGTCCAGGGGCGTCGCTTCAGTCATCCAGTACATTCCTTACAGCAGCGCGGAGCCGGGGAAGCACGTCCTCCTCGAACCACGGATTTTTCTTGAGCCAACCGGTATTGCGCCACGAGGGATGAGGCAAGGCAAAGACGCCCTTCGGGTGGTTTTGCCAATCGGCGACGGCGCGGGTGACTGTGGTGAACCCGGGCAGGTGATAGCGCATGGCATAGGCCCCGATCAACACGGTCAGCCGGACATCAGGCACGGTATCCAGCGCCCGGGCCCGCCATGTTTTCGCACAGATCGGCGGCGGCGGCAGATCGCTGCCCTTGGCGTCATAGCCCGGAAAGCAAAAGGCCATGGGGATGATCGCCACGCGGTTGCGGTCATAAAAGGTCGTCTCGTCCACGCCCAGCCAGTCGCGCAGCCGTTTGCCCGAGGCATCCCAGAAGGGGGTGTTTGCCTCATGCACTTTCAACCCCGGTGCCTGCGAGGCGATCAGCAGCCGCGCGCCCGGTTGGAACCAGACCACCGGATTGGGCCGGTGCCCCGTCGCCGTAGCCGCAAAGCGGTCGGCGCAGAGGGTGCATTGGCTGAGCTCGGGGCGGATGTCGGTCATGGGGGTAGACCTAAGCGGTGGCGCGCCGGTTTCAAAGGGGGCGGTGACGCGGTGGCGCTCAGCAATCATTTCGAGAAATTTCGAAATGAGCTTGACGCGGCCAATCATTTCTATATTTCTAAAAACATGAAAATGAACCCCGCCTCCCCCCATGACCTTGCCTTGGCCGCTGCGCGCTTTGCCGCGCTCGGGTCAGAGCAACGTTTGCAAGTTCTCCGTTTGCTGGTGCGCGCAGGCCCTGACGGGCTGACCATCGGCACGCTGGGTGATCGCGCGGGCATCACCGGGTCGACGCTGACCCATCATCTGAAACTGCTTGTAGCCGCGGGGCTGGTGCGCCAGCAGCGGCAGGGGCGCAGCACCATCTGCGCGGCGGTATCCCATGACGCGGTACAGGATCTGTCCGAGTTCCTGATGACAGAGTGTTGCGCCGACGCCGCGGTACCTTGCCCTGATCATCCCCACGGTTAACACCACAGATAGCGAAAGTCCCCCCATGTCACACGGTCATCACCATCACGTCGATCCCGACAGTGGCGACGGCAAGATTGCCCTCGCGGTGGCGATCAACCTCGGCCTCACGGTCGCGCAGGTCATCGGCGGGATCGTCGCGGGCAGCCTGTCGCTGATCGCCGATGCGCTGCATAACTTCAGCGACGCCATCGCGCTGATCATCGCCTTTGCCGCACGCAAGATCGCCCGCCGTCCAGCCAATGCAGATATGACCTTTGGCTACGGCCGGATCGAGGCGGTCGCGGCGCTGATCAACTATACCACGTTGATCGTGATCGGCCTGTATCTGGTCTATGAGGCCGCGATGCGCTTTGCCAATCCCGAACCCGTGGCGGGCTGGATCGTGGTGATCGTCGCCGGCTTCGCCTTGCTGGTGGATCTGGGCACCGCCGCGTTGACCTTTCGCGCATCGAAATCCAGCGTGAACATCCGCGCGGCCTTTCTGCACAATGTGGCCGATGCCTTGGGGTCGGTTGCCGTGATCGTGGCGGGGACGCTGATGATCCTGTTCGGCTGGGCTTGGGTGGACCCATTAGCCACGCTGCTGATTGCCGGATACATCCTTTGGCAATCCGCGACCGAACTGCCGCAGGTGGCGCGAATCCTGATGCTTGCCTCGCCCGATGCGCTGCGCACCGAAGACGTGATCGCGGCGCTGCGCGACCAGCCCGGTGTTGCAGACGTTCATCACGTGCACCTGTGGCTGATGGAGGAACACGGCGCGGCCTTTGACGCCCATATCGTCGCCGCACAAGGCACCGACCCAAGCGCCCTGCGCCAAGCCTTGAAATCCTATCTGAAGTCCGAGTTCGATCTGAACCACGTCACGCTGGAGCTTGAGACCCAGGATGCCCATTGCCACGACGCCAAGGTGATCGGTCACTAACACCCGCACCCCTCGACCTTTCGTATAGCGCGCCCTGCAAACCATCGCCGATGGCACTGCCTTCGGGCGCGTGGGTCGTTTTGGCTCCTTGTAAATTCGGCCTCAACTACGACATAATATAGTCAAAATAGAGGGCTAGACACCGCCCAAGGCTCGGGAAACAGGGCGCGACATACCCGCAACAGCACCAATCGGAGCAGGCATGCTGGAATTCGACAACGTCTCCAAGTCCTTTTGGACTGGCACGCAACACAAGGTCATTCTCGACCATGTGTCATTTCGTGTGGATTTGGGGCATTCCCTTGGCATCCTCGCCCCGAACGGCACCGGCAAGACGACCCTTATTAATATGATGGCGGGGCTGGAAAAGCCGGACGAAGGTGAAATCAGACGCGGCTGCAACATCAGCTTCCCGCTGGGGTTCATGGGCGGTGTCGTCAACAAGGTTTCCGCGGTAGAGAATGCCCGCTATATTGCCCGTCTCTATGGGCTGGACCCTGACTACGTCGAAAGCTTTTGTCGCTGGCTGTGTGGGTTGGGGGAATATTTTGACCAGCCCGTCGGGACATATTCGGCCGGGATGAAATCACGGTTTTCGTTTTCACTGCTGCTTGCGCTTGATTTCGACATCTATTTGATCGACGAAGGCATGCCGAGCACCACAGATGTGGAGTTCAACCGCAAGGCGGGCGAAATTCTGCAAGAACGGCTGCGCACGACGACGATCATCATCGTTTCGCACCAAGCCGAGACGTTGGAACAATTCGCGCGGTCCGCTGCTGTCTTGCTTGGCGGAAAGCTACATATCTTCGACACCTTGGAAGAGGCCAAACAGCTTTATGACTACGAAACCCAAGGCTAGAAAATTCCGCATCAAACGTGCGACCCCTGCTGCGGCCCCAAAAGGAACCGACGCGGTCGAACGTGATGCCCCCGCGGCAGCCCCGCCAAAGCCGCAGGCCCCCGACGCGCCACGCGCTGCGGCTGCATCACGCGGCGAAGCACCGAGAGCTGCAGCGCCCAGCCACGCTGCCGCAGCCTCCGCTGCGCGCCCGACCCCGCCCTCCGACGCCCGCAGCGGCGAGGTGTCATCAGCGACCGAAGTCAGCGGAGAGCAGGACATCGACGCGATCCGCCGCGAAGGGCTGACCGGCCGCCAATTGCGCATGGCCCGTCGCGTGGCGCAAAAACACGGGCTTGCCCCGACCTCTGACTTCGATGCGGTGCGGTTGCTGCGCGCCGAAGGGATCGATCCGTTCCAACGCTCCAACATGCTGGAACTGGTCGTTCCTCAGGACAAGCAATCCACCGGCACGGCATTGCAGAAAGGGCGCATCCAGCTTCCCCAGACCGTCCCTGCCGGGGGGCGCAACCTGCCCTCGACCGACG
The DNA here is from genome assembly GCF_000152605.1 of Sulfitobacter sp. EE-36. Taxonomy (NCBI): domain Bacteria; kingdom Pseudomonadati; phylum Pseudomonadota; class Alphaproteobacteria; order Rhodobacterales; family Roseobacteraceae; genus Sulfitobacter; species Sulfitobacter sp. EE-36. The sequence continues at coordinate 114,245 of NZ_CH959310.1, forward strand.
TTAATCCGATGGAACGCCGCATGCGCGAGATCTCGGACATCCAGCGTGACATCACCAAGCGCCGCCGTCGCAAGATGGGGCTGCTTATGGTGCGTCTGGCGTTCTTTGTCGGGCTACCCACAATCATGGGCGGGTATTATTTCTACAACATCGCCACGCCGATGTATGCGACAGACAGCCAGTTCCTGATTATCCAGAACGAAGGCACAGGCGGGCTTGGCCCCCTTGGCGGGCTGCTGCCGACGCAATTTGCCAACTCTGCCGATAGTATCGCGACACAAAGCTACCTCCAGTCAAAAGACGCGATGCTGCGGCTGGACCGTGATGTCGGCTTTATGAAGCATTTCTCGGACCCGGCCATCGACCCGATCCAGCGGATGAACCCTGACGCGTCGAACGAGGAAGCGTATAAACACTATAAGGACAACGTTAAAATCGGATACGATCCGACCGAAGGCATGATCCGGATGGAGGTGATTGCCGCCGATCCCGAGGTCGCGAAAGACTTTTCCGAACACCTGCTGGAATATGCCGAAGAACGCGTGAACGCCCTGTCGCAGCAAAAGCGCGAAGACGGCATGCGCGACGCCCGCGAAGCCTATGAGCAGACGGTCGCCAAGCGCCGCGAGGCGCAGGAAGCGCTGATTAAATTGCAGGTCGACAACGGGGTGGACCCGCAGGCGGTGATCGCATCGATCCGCGGTCAGATCACCAATTATGAAACCTTGCTGCTGGAAAAAGAGCTTGAACTTGCCGCCCTGCTCGACAACCCGCGCCCGAACCGCGCCAAGGTGGACGGTGCCCAAGGCGACGTGCGCCGGCTTAGCGCGCAGCTAGACAAGCTGAACGAACGCATGAACAGCGCGACCGAGGGCACCAACTCGCTTGCACAACAAGCGGTCAGCTTGCAACTGGCGCAGGCCGATCTGGCAGCGGCGGATGCCGCCTTGCAGGCGTCCCAGACCCAGATGGAACAAGCCCGAACAGAGGCCAGCCGTCAGGTCCGATATCTGACCGTCGCGGTGCGTCCGGTGGCGTCGCAAAGCGCCTCATACCCACGCAAGTTCGAGAACACGATTTTGACATTCCTGATCTTTGCGGGCATCTACCTCATGCTATCGCTGACCTCCTCCATTCTGAAAGAACAGGTAACAAAATGACCCAAGTCACCGTTGGAAATGTCGTCATCGGGAATGATCGCCCGCTGACGGTGATCGCAGGCCCCTGCCAGCTGGAAAGCGAAACCCACGCACAGATGATCGCCGGCCAGATGAAAGAGGCATGCGATGCCGTGGGCGCCCAGTTCGTGTTCAAGGCGAGCTATGACAAGGCCAACCGCACCTCCCTTGGCGGTAAACGCGGGCTTGGCATCGACGAAGGTCTGGCTGTGCTGCAATCGGTGGGCAAATCCATCGGCGTGCCCGTCCTGACCGACGTGCATACCGAAGCGCAATGCGCCATCGCGGCCGAGGCTGTCGACATCCTGCAAATCCCCGCCTTCCTGTGCCGCCAGACCGATATGCTGCTGGCCGCGGGCAATACGGGCAAGGTTGTGAACGTCAAAAAGGGTCAGTTTCTGGCCCCGTGGGATATGCCCAATGTCGTCGCCAAGATCGAATCCACCGGCAACAAGCGTATCCTGCTGACCGAACGCGGCACCTCCTTTGGCTACAACACGCTGGTCGCTGACATGCGCAGCCTGCCGCAGATGGCGCAAACCGGATACCCTGTAGTGATGGACGCGACCCATTCAGTCCAGCAGCCCGGCGGGCAAGGTGGTTCCAGCGGCGGACAGCGCGAGTTCGCCCCCGTCATGGCGCGCGCAGCGGTCGCGATTGGCGTAGGCGCGGTATTCATTGAAACCCACGAAGACCCGGACAACGCACCGTCGGACGGGCCGAACATGATCTATCTGGATCAGATGCCTGCGCTGGTTGCGTCGTTGATGAAATTCGACGCGCTGGCCAAGGAATACCCCCTCACCTTCTAAGGGGCCATCCTGCCAATACTAGACCTTCGCGGCGTTTCCGAATGCCGCGATCAGCCCCGCGTCCTTTACACCCGGCGCGCTTTCCACACCGGAAGAGACATCTACCTGCCGTGCGCCGGTCATACGGGCGGCCTGAGCCACATTGTCGGGGGTCAGCCCCCCTGCCAGCATCCACGGCTTGTCCCATGTGCGATCTGCGATCAGACGCCAGTCAAAGGACAATCCATTGCCACCGGGCAGCGCTGCCCCTTGGGGCGGTTTCGCGTCGATCAGGATCTGGTCTGCCACGGCCATATAGGCATCAATCTGTGGCAGGTCATCTGCATCGGCCACACCGACCGCCTTCATCACCGGCAGCCCATAGCGCGCCTTGACCTCGGCGACACGCTTGGGCGTTTCCTTGCCGTGTAGCTGCAGCATATCAATAGGCACAGCGGCCGTCAGCGCATCCAGAAAGGCGTCATCCGCGTTGACCGTCAGCGCGACCTTACACAGCCCCATTGGCACCTCTATGGCCAGTTCAGCGGCTTGATCAATCGTGACGTGCCGGGGGGATTTTTCAAAGAAAACAAAGCCGACATAGCGCGCACCGGCCGCAGCGGCCGCCGCAATATCCTGCGTGCTGCGCAAGCCGCAGAATTTCACGTGCAAATTTTGGGTCATCGGATATTTCCTGCGCTAAGGGGCATAGGCCCGCTTAGCTTGCTTGATCCAGCAGCGCCAGAACCTCGTCCTGGTCCTGATACTTCTCGCCCTTCAGGCGTGCGACTTCACGTTCCAGCCGGCGCATTTCGCGGGCCTGACGTGCGGCTTCGGCACGCTGGCCGTATTCGCGGATCCATTCCCAGACGAAACCCACCAGCAAACCGGCGATGATGCTGCCCAGAATAACAAGGAACAGCGGCACCTGAATTTCAGGGTTCAACGCGAACCAGCCCGATACCTCGGTCGGTAGCAACTTCAGCGACACCATAGACCGGTTGGCCAAGGCAACCGCGATCAGTGCAATGGCGAAGATTGCGATGCAGAGGTAGCGAACATAACGCATTAGGAATTCCCGTTTAAACGATCTCTAAGCAGTTTACCGGTCTTGAAGAACGGCACGTGCTTTTCTTCTACATGAACCGTTTCCCCAGTGCGAGGGTTCCGGCCCACACGGGCGTCACGTTTTTTCACTGAAAAGGCACCAAAGCCGCGCAGCTCTACCCGATCACCGTCGGACATCGCACCGGTGATCTCTTCGAAGATGGTATTTACGATCCGTTCCACGTCGCGCTGATAGAGATGGGGATTGTCGTCGGCAATCTTCTGGATCAGTTCTGACCGGATCATTTAACGTCCTCCGAGGTGCGCAATTAATGTCTTAACTAGATGGGACTATAGCAAACCAAACGCGTTCGTGAAGTCATGCATATTTCTATTATTGCGATTAAGCAGCGGGAAGTCGCTGTTTTCCAGTCATTTTTTAGCCACATTTCACACAACCACCCGGAATAGCGCTGCCAGCCGCCCTTCCTTGCCCCTCGCCACAGATTGCGATTCGCAACGAAAAAGGGCCCCGCAGTCTGCACTGCGAGGCCCCTGATCTGTGCAACAAGCGCTAAGGCTTATTCGTCGCCTTTCAGAGCGGCACCCAGGATATCACCCAAGGATGCGCCGGAGTCAGAGGAGCCATACTGCTCGACTGCTTCTTTCTCTTCTGCGATTTCACGTGCTTTGATCGACACGCCCAGACGGTGCGCTTTCGCGTCAACGTTGGTGATGCGTACGTCAACCTTGTCACCAACCGAGAAACGCTCGGGGCGTTGTTCGGCACGGTCACGCGACAGATCGGAGCGACGGATGAAGGCTTTCATGCCTTCGTATTCGACTTCGATGCCACCGTCTTCGATGGAGGTCACGGTCACAGTCACAACGGAACCGCGCTTCACGCCGCCCACTGCTTCTGCGAACTTGTCGCCGCCCACACCTTTGATCGACAGGCTGATGCGTTCTTTTTCCACGTCAACTTCGGAAACAACGGCCTGAACCGTGTCACCTTTGCGGTAGTCCTGGATCGCTTCTTCGCCGCGCTGGTCCCAGCTCAGGTCCGACAGGTGAACCATGCCGTCGATGTCGCCTGGCAGGCCAACAAACAGACCGAATTCGGTGATGTTTTTGACTTCGCCTTCAACTTCGGTGCCTTCTGGGTGTGTTTCAGCAAACACTTCCCATGGGTTGCGCATGGTCTGTTTCAGACCAAGGGAAACGCGACGCTTGGCGCCATCGATTTCCAGAACCATGACTTCGACTTCTTGGCTGGTGGAAACGATCTTGCCGGGGTGTACGTTCTTCTTTGTCCAGGACATTTCGGAAACGTGAACCAGACCTTCAACGCCTGGCTCCAGCTCAACAAATGCACCGTAATCGGTGATGTTGGTGACACGGCCAGTGTGCGTGGATTCCAGCGGGTACTTGGCTTGAACCAGATCCCATGGATCTTCTTGCAGCTGTTTCATACCCAAGGAGATGCGGTGCGTCTCTTTGTTGATCTTGATGACCTGAACCTTGATGGTTTCGCCGATCGACAGGATCTCGGATGGGTGGTTCACACGGCGCCATGCCATGTCTGTGACGTGCAGCAGGCCGTCAACACCGCCCAGATCAACGAAGGCACCGTATTCGGTGATGTTCTTGACCACACCGTCAACTTCCTGACCTTCGGTCAGGTTGCCGATCACTTCGGCACGCTGTTCGGCACGGGATTCTTCAAGGATTGCACGACGCGAAACAACGATGTTGCCACGACGACGGTCCATTTTCAGAACTTGGAACGGCTGCTTCAGACCCATCAGAGGGCCGGCATCGCGCACGGGGCGCACGTCAACTTGGGAACCGGGAAGGAAGGCAACTGCGCCGCCCAGATCAACGGTAAAGCCACCTTTAACGCGGCCAAAGATCGCGCCTTCAACGCGCTCTTCTGCGGCATAGGCTTTTTCCAGACGGTCCCAGGCTTCTTCGCGACGGGCCATCTCGCGCGAGATGACAGCTTCGCCACGGGAGTTTTCTACCTGACGCAGGAATACTTCGACTTCGTCGCCGACTTCCACTTTGGGTGCTTCGCCAGGCTCGGCAAATTCTTTCAGTTCAACGCGGCCTTCCATCTTGTAGCCTACGTCGATAATAGCTTGGCCCGCTTCGATCGCGATAACCTTGCCTTTGACAACAGAGCCCTCTTCGGGCGTGTCCATTTCAAAGCTTTCTTCCAAAAGTGCTTCGAAGTCTTCCATTGAGTTCATAGCCATGTAGCTTGATTTTCCTTTAGCATTTGGTTTCTGGCCGCGCGGTTGTCTCCGCCGGTCTGTGGTTAAAATTGTCATCCGCGATGGGATTCGATCCGCAAAACAAAGAGGGCCGGATGAAACCGACCCTGCCTGATATCTCGCGCCCGAAACGTGTATCCGCCCCTTAGACAGTCGCGCGTATAGCCCTGTTTCGGGGCAAAGGCAAGGGCTGGCGCGGGTGATCCCCTGTTCATACAGGGCGATGTCAGCAAAAAGGGCAGACCGTAGCCTGCCCTTGTCCATTTGGTGATCCGCGTCGTCCGGTATCAGCTTTCGGTCGGGCCGCCCGCCTCTTTCCAGCCGGGGAAACCGCCGATGTTGGTGACATTGGTGTAGCCCATGTCGTGCAGCGTCTTACCCGACAGCGCGGCCTGACCGCCCGCGCCGCAGACCAGGTAAATCTCCGCGTCTTTTCCGAAGATCGGGTTATACATCTCTTCCTTGTTGGGGTCGGCGCGGAATTCGATCATGCCGCGCGGCACACGATGCGCGCCCTTGATGGTCCCGCTTTTGGCGATGTCGCCGGAATCGCGCACGTCGATAAAGACGCCCTTGCCTTCGGCATGTTTCGCAATCGCGTCCTTGGCGTCCATCTTGGGGACAACGGCATTCGCATCGTCGAGATAGTCTTGAGCGGTCTTCATAGTCGGCACCTCTTGTTTATTCCTATCGTGCCCAGCCTACCGCCAGACACATCCCAAACCAACGTCGGGCACCGACATTCGTTCCGCCGCGTTTAGTCACGTCGACGTGCGGCCACCAGTTCGATGGCGCGGGCCACGGCTGTTTCGATATCCATGGTCGAGGTATCCATCAGCTCTGCATCCTCGGCGGGCTTCAGCGGTGCTTCGGCGCGGGTGCTGTCGCGGGCATCGCGGGCCTGCACATCGGCCAACACCCCTTCCAGCGTGACCTCGGCACCCTTGGCGCTAAGCTCGGCAAAGCGGCGCTGTGCACGGACCTCGGGCGTGGCGGTAATGAACAGCTTGACCGGCGCATCGGGGCAGATCACCGTGCCAATGTCGCGCCCGTCCAGCACCGCGCCCCCTGCCCGCATGGCAAAGCTGCGCTGGAAATCGACCAAGGCGGCCCGCACAGCGGGGATCGCAGCGGCGCGGCTCGCGGCCTCTGCCACGGCATTGGTGCGCAGCTGGTCATTCTCAAGATCATCGGCTTGCAGGGTCAGGGCGGCCTCTTCGGCGGTCATGCCCTCCAGCACTTTCGCCCCTACGGCGCGATACAGCAGGCCGGTGTCCAGATGCGCAAAGCCGAAATGCGCCGCAACAGCGCGCCCGACAGTGCCCTTGCCCGCCGCAGCCGGCCCGTCAATCGCAACGGTAAAGCCCAGCATCACGTATCCCCCCGCGTCACATCCGCGCCAAGGCGTTTCATCAGCGGCTCGAAGATCGGGAAGGACGTGGTGATCGGCGACCCGTCGTCCACACTGACAGGCGAGGTTGCGGCCATGCCGAGGATCATAAAGGACATCGCGATGCGGTGGTCCAGCTGGCTGGCGCAGGTGGCCCCGCCCGGCACGTTCCCGTGCCCCCGTCCGGTGACCGCCCACCAATCGGGGCCCTCGTCCACTTCGATCCCGTTGGCGCGCAGTCCCTTGGCCATCGCGTCGATCCGATCGCTTTCTTTGACCCGCAGCTCTTTCACGCCGCGCATCATGGTCTGGCCCTGCGCAAAGGCGGCCACGACAGAAAGCACCGGATATTCGTCGATCATCGACGCCGCGCGCGCTGGCGGCACCTCGATCCCTTTGAGGTCGGGCGAGAATTTGGCGCGCAGGTCGGCGACCGGCTCGCCGCCCTCGGTCCTCTCATTCTCATAGGTCAGATCGGCCCCCATCTCGCGCAGCGTGGTGAACAGCCCTGCCCGTGTCGGATTCAGCCCGATCCCCGGCACCAGCACGTCGGATCCCGGAACGATCAAGGCAGCACAGACCGGAAACGCAGCCGAGGACGGATCGCGCGGCACATCCACATGCTGGGCCTGTAGCTCTGGCTGGCCGGTCAGAGTGATCACACGGCCCTCATCCGTGTCTTCCACCGATATCTCGGCACCGAAGCCCGCCAACATCCGCTCCGTATGGTCGCGCGTGGCCTCGGCCTCGATCACGACGGTCTTGCCGGGGGCGTTCAGCCCTGCCAGCAAGACGGCGGATTTCACCTGTGCGGACGGCACTGGCACGGTGTAGCGCACGGGCACAGGGTCAGCCGCCCCCACGATGGTCATGGGCAGGCGTCCGCCCTTGCGCCCGACAGACTGCGTGCCGAACAAGGCCAGCGGATCGGTGACCCGCGCCATGGGGCGGCCGTTCAGGCTGGCGTCGCCGGTGAATGTCGCGGTGATGGGGGAGGTCGCCATCGACCCCATGATCAAGCGCACCCCCGTGCCCGAGTTTCCGCAGTCGATCACCCCGTCCGGTTCTGCGAAACCGCCCACGCCCACACCGCGCACAGACCAGTTGCCGCCGCCCATATTGGTGACTTCCGCGCCAAAGGCCTGCATCGCCTTGGCCGTGTCCAGCACATCGTCGCCTTCAAGCAATCCGCTGATGGTGGTTTCGCCGATGCACATCGCGCCCAGAATCAAGGACCGGTGCGAGATCGACTTGTCCCCCGGCACCTCGGCCACGCCGGACAGCGGGCCGCAAGCGGTAGAGGTCATCGGGACGGGCGTGGCGTGGCTGGACATGGATAACCCTCAAAAAAACTTCCTGAAAGCCCGTCTTAAACCAGCGATCCCGCCCCGTCCATTGCCAGCGTTCTTGGCCCGCGCCCGCCCGCTTAGGTCTTGCGGAAAGTCAGGTAGTGCGGCACGCGCCCTTCGCGCAGCGCTTTTTGTTCGTAGCGGGTAGAAATCCAATCGCCCCACGGCTCTTTCCAGTCGCCGGGACGTTCCGCCAGCCATTCGAACCCGCGGCGCGGCACCTGCTCAAGCGTCTGGCGCACATAGTCTTCGATGTCTGTGGCAACGCGAAAGATCGCGCCGGGCTTGAGCACCTTTGCCAACGGCTCAAGATGTTCAGGCGTCACAAAGCGACGACGGTGGTGGCGCGTTTTCGGCCACGGATCAGGGTACAGCAGGAAAGCGCGGTCAATCGATGCCTCTGGCAACACGTCAAAGATATCGCGTGCATCGCCGGGGTGGATCGCCACGTTATCGACACCCGCGCGGCGGATCTTGCCCAACAGCATCGCGACCCCGTTGATGTAAGGTTCGCAGCCGATGATGCCTACGTCAGGGTTTTTCGCCGCCTGATGCACCATATGTTCGCCGCCGCCAAAACCGACTTCCAGCCAGACGGGTTTGCCGCCAAACAGCGTCGGCAGGTCTAGCGGTGTACGGTCGGGGTTCGCGTCCCAATCGACAGGACCGGGCGACAGCGCCTCTAGATCCTCTTCGATATAGCCTTTCTGGCTTTGCTTAAGCGATTTGCCTTTTAGGCGACCGTAGAAATTGCGGCGGGGGCGTTCAGGATGTGTCATGGCGCTGGCTTTAGCCTGCGCGGGGGACGGGCGCAACATTTCGCGTGACGCCGCGCCGCAAAAGCCCACGCGCCCCATGCGCAACGGCGGTGCCGCCCCTGTGAGGCGCAGCAAAACCGGAACGATCACAGGGACTTTACGTTGAGCTACAGGGTTCTACCTGACCAAGAACCGATAATAATGCAGCGGAGGACATGCGAATGCGGGAACTGGCAAGCCGACTAGGACTACGAACGGACCCTACGATATTCTTTGTTTCCGCCCTGTGTACCGCCCTATTTGTACTGGCTCTTGTACTTGCCCCTGAACCGATCGGGGATGCTTTCGCCGCAGGCCGCGCCTGGATCGTATCGCATCTGGGGTGGTTCTTTATTCTTGGCGTCAACGTCTGGCTGGGCTTTCTGATCTGGGCCGCGATGAGCCGTCACGGCCATATCCGCCTTGGCCCGCGCGACAGCCGTCCCGAGTATACAAACCTGTCGTGGTTCACCATGCTTTTCGCGGGCGGCATCGGCACCGTGCTGATGTTCTGGGGCGTGGCCGAACCGATCAGCCATTTTTCGGACCCGCCCCTGCCCGGCGTTGAACCTTTCACGGAACAGGCCGCACAAGACGCCATCTCTATCGCCACATACCACCTTGCGCTGCACACCTGGACGATCTTCGCGCTGCCCGGTCTGGCCTTTGCCTATTTCATCAACCGCTATGATCTGCCCGTGCGGGTCAGTTCAGTCTTTTACCCGCTGTTGAAAGAGCGCATCCACGGCCCTTGGGGCAAGGCGATCGACATTGCGTCGATCCTCGGCACGCTGTTCGGCGTCGCGGTCTCGCTTGGGCTGGGGTCATCGCAGATCGCAGCGGGTCTGTCGGCGCTGTTTGGGTGGAACGACGGCGTGCCGCTGCAGGTCGGCATCCTGACCGCGCTGACCGCCGTTGCCGTGGTGTCTATCGTAGCGGGGCTGGATAAGGGGGTGAAGCTGCTGTCCAACCTCAATATCGGCATGGCCGTGGCGTTGATGGTCTTTGTGCTGGTGACCGGTTCGACCCTGTTCCTGCTGCGCGGCATGGTCGAGACCTTTGGCCTGTACCTAAGCAACCTGCCACGGCTCGCCTTCTGGAATGATATGCTTGCCGATACCAATCCCTCGAATGGGGATTGGGGCTGGCAGGGCAGCTGGACGGTGTTCTACTGGGCCTGGACGGTCACATGGTCGCCCTTCATCGGGCTTTTCGTCGCGCGGATTTCGCGGGGGCGCACGATACGGGAGTTCGTCTTTGGCGTGCTGCTGGCCCCGTCCCTGTTCACGCTGATCTGGTTCTCGATCTTCGGCTGGCAAGCGATGGAGATTGACGGCATCGGCACCGCCGCGCGCGCGGCTCTTGGCGCGCAGGCCGGTTCGCTGAGCGCCGCAGTGGCTGACTCTGTCCCGCTTGCCATGTTCGCGTTTTTCGAAAGCTTCCCTTTCGCCGATATTGTGCAGGGTATCGCCGTGCTGGTGGTGGCAATCTTCTTTGCAACATCCTCGGATTCCGCGTCGCTGGTTGTCGACATGCTGTGCACCGGTTCGCCCGAACCCGGCCCCACCCGCCAGCGGGTGTTCTGGGGCGTGTCCGAAGGGCTGGTCGCGGCGATGCTGCTGATTCTTGCAGGTGATTTGGGGCTGACCGCCTTGCAACAGGTGATCACGGTCGTCGGCTTGCCGATCTTCCTGCTGGTCTTTGCGATGATCCCTTCGCTGATCAAGGGGTTCCGGACCGAAGATATCGACCACGTCTCTATCGGCAAACGCCCCGGCCTAGGGGATCTATAGCAGCCCCCACCAACGCAAAAGGGCAGCCCATCGGGGCTGCCCTTTGTTGTGCCAAGAAGCAGTGTTTACAGCGCGGCCTTCAGCGCATCGACCAGATCGGTCTTTTCCCAGCTAAAGCCGCCATCCGCTTCGGGCGCGCGTCCAAAGTGGCCGTAGGCCGCGGTGCGTTCAAAGATGGGGCGGTTCAACTGCAGATGCTCGCGGATGCCGCGCGGTGTCAGGTCGATGATCTGACGGATCGCCTTTTCAATCGCCGCATCCGTGACATCCGCGTCGCCACCATAGGTATCGCAGTAGATCGACAGTGGCTTGGACACGCCGATGGCATAGCTCAGCTGGATCGTACACTTTTCGGCCAGACCGGCTGCCACGACGTTTTTCGCCAGATAGCGCGCCACATAGGCGGCAGAGCGGTCAACCTTCGTCGGGTCTTTCCCCGAGAACGCGCCGCCCCCATGCGGTGCCGCACCGCCATAAGTATCCACAATGATCTTACGCCCGGTCAGGCCCGCGTCGCCGTCAGGGCCGCCGATGACAAAGGTCCCCGTCGGGTTCACCCACCATTCGGTGTCGGGGGTGATCCAGCCTTCGGGCAGAACCTGGGTGATATAGGGTTCGACGATGTCGCGGATGTCGGCACTGGTCTGGCCTGCATCGGCGTGCTGCGTCGACAAGACGATAGAGGACACGCCAACAGGCTTGCCGTCTTCATAGCGCACGGAAAGCTGGCTTTTGGCGTCCGGGCGCAATGTCGGCTCTGTCCCGTCTTTGCGCACTTCGGCCAGACGGCGCAGGATCGCATGGGCATAGTGGATCGGCGCCGGCATCAGCTCTGGCGTCTCGTTGGTGGCGAAACCGAACATGATGCCCTGATCGCCCGCGCCTTCTTCTTTGTCGCCTGAGGCATCCACGCCTTGCGCGATATGCGCCGACTGCGGGTGCAGCAGGTTGGTGATCTCGCAGGTGGCGTGGTGGAATTCATCCTGCTCATAGCCGATGTCCTTGATGCAGGCGCGGGCGATGCCGTCGATCTTGCCAAGGTATTCATCCAGCTTGTCCTTGTTCGACAGGCCAACCTCGCCGCCGATGACCACGCGATTGGTGGTGGCAAAGGTCTCCGCTGCGACACGCGCTTCGGGTTCTTCGGTCAGAAAGGCATCAAGTACGGCGTCGGAAATCCGGTCGCAGACCTTATCCGGGTGGCCCTCGGAAACGGATTCCGAAGTGAACGTGTAGTTTTTGCGGGACATTTAGTGCTCCAATAGATTTCTTAGCCACGTCAGGAAGCCGTTGTGGCCGATTAACGGGGCTTAGCTTTGCCTGCCCCTTTGGTCAAACTTTAAGTTGCGTCGTCGGCGCAGGATAACAAGGGCAAACCCCGCCAAAGTGATGAAAAGAAACGGCCATTCGCCCCACCTGCTATAGGGTGTCGCAGGGCGTGGGGCGGGCAGAGGGGCATCCAGAAAGCCTGCCTCGTTCAGGGCCAAACTCTTTGTGATCCGGCCCCAGGGGTCGATCATCGCCGAAACGCCCGTGTTGGCGACGCGTGCCATGGGCAGGCCTTGCTCTATCGCGCGCATCCGGGCCTGAGCCAGATGCTGCAACGGCCCCTGGCCCTTGCCGAACCACGCATCATTCGTGAGCTGCATCAAGAACGCGGGCCGCGCCGGTGCGGCGTTGACGTCACGCGCAAAGACGGCCTCGTAGCAGATCAGGGGAAGCGCCTGGCCCAAGGGCCCCAGATCCATCAGATCTGCCCCCGGACCCGAGGAAAACCCGCTGCCAAACTGCGCCGCCATGCCGCGCAGACCGATACGGCCCAACAGATCGCCAAAGGGGATGTATTCGCCAAAGGGCACGAGGTGGTGCTTGTCATAGGTCTGCACAACCTCGGCGTCTGGCCCCAGCACCACGGCCGAGTTGTAATAGGCCATGTCGTCGCGCCGCTGCACCCCCAGCACCACAGGCGTACCGGCGGCGGCTTCGCTGATATAGGTCAGCGCGCCATGGGCCAAATCAAGCGGCCACGCGATGGCGGTTTCGGACCAGAGGATCAGATCAGGTGCCGCATCCCCCTGCGCAGGCGGTGCAGCGGTCAGCGCCAGCTGACGATCAAAGAATTCGGGAATTTTGACGGGGTCCCATTTGTCTTTCTGCGCCGCATTCGGCTGTACCATACGGATCATATGGTCGGTGATCGGGGCGTCTCCCCCCCAAAAGGGCACCGTCAACGCCGCCACACCCAAGACCCGCGCGCCCCAGACAGCGCCCTGCCGCAGCAATGTGCCCCGCGCGCGCTGTACCACCGCGACAGCCAGCGCGACGAAGGCAAGGGTCATGCCGTAGGGCCCCACCAGCGCAAGCCCCTGCCCCGGCCAATGGTTGACCAAAGACTGAGAGAACATCCCCCACGGGAAGCCGGTGAACAGATAACCGCGCAGCATTTCGGCGGCGGGCAGGACGAAGATCAGCGGCCAGACCTGTGCCGACAACCGGCGGGACATGTAGAACGCCAAAGCCCAATACAACGCCAAACCGCCCGTCAGCCCCGCCACAGCAAAAGGTGCCATCCAGGCATAGCGTTCAGGGTCGACCATGAAGGGCGATATCAGCCACGACCACCCATGCAAGAAATAGCCAAAGCCAAAGCCCCACCCGAGCGCTGCGGCCTGCCGGGGCGTCGCAGCAGCGCGGTAGATCAACAGAACAGCCGCTAGTGCCGCGAGCAAGACCAGCGGCAAATCATAGGGTGCCTGCCCAAAGGCCGCGACACCGCCCGCAAGCACCGCGGCACCGAACCGCATCCAAGCGGCACTGCGCAAAGTCATCAGTGAGATCCGGCCATACGCACGCGCAAACGCTTGATCCGGCGCGGATCGGCGTCGATCACCTCGAACTCGGGGCCATCGGGATGCACGACCACTTCGCCACGTGCCGGCACCCGTCCCGACAGCATGAAGACCAACCCGCCGAGGGTGTCGATCTCTTCTTCGTCGACATCATCGTGATCGGTCAGCGAATGGCCAATCTCGGCCTCGAAATCATCCAAGGGTGTCTTGGCCAGCGCGAGGTAGCAGCCGGGTTTTTCGACCGTCCAATATTTGCCTTCGTCCACGTCGTGTTCGTCTTCGATCTCGCCGATGACCTGTTCGATCAGATCCTCGATCGTGACCAGCCCGTCGACGCCGCCGTATTCGTCAATCACCAGCGCCATATGGCGCCGTTCGGCCTGCATCTTGGTCAGCAAGACGCCAATGGTCATGGACGGCGGCACGAACAGCAAGGGACGCAGCATCGCCTGCAGGTCAAATTCGGTGTTTCGGCCGTTAAAGCCGTGGGTCAGCGCCAGATCCTTGAGGTGAGCCATGCCAACGGGGGTATCGAGCGTGCCGTCATACACCGGCAGGCGCGTCAGACCGCTGTCCTTGAACACGCCGACCAGTTCATCCAGCGTCGAGGTCACCGGCACGGCGGTGATATCCGCCTTGGGCACCGCCACATCATCCACCCGCATCCGGCGCAGGTTCATCATGCCGCGGGTCGACAGCCTGTCAGCCTGTGCCGCGGTGATCTCCTCCTCTTCCTCGTTGTCCGACGCGCTAAGTGCGCCCATGACCCGGGAAAAGAAGCCACCGGATTTCGGGGTGTCTTCGGTTTCTTCGGCCTCGGAGGCCGGTATGATGTCTTCCAACTGCGCGCTCTGCGCCGCCTCAGATGATCCGTCTGTGTCGCCCATCGGGTCCTGTCTTTATGTGTTTAGGCAGGCGGTTGCACTGCGTCGTCTCTATATGGGTCATCCAACCCCAATTTGCCAAGTATTTCTACCTCTAACCGTTCCATCAGGGTCGCATCCCCGTCCCGTTCGTGGTCATACCCCAACAGGTGAAGCAGCCCGTGCACGATCAAATGGGTCACGTGATCGGCCATCGGGCGGCCTGCGGCCTCTGCCTCGGCGTGGCAGGTGTCATATGAAATTGCGATGTCGCCCAGTTCCAGCATATTGTCGAACCCCGGCGTGACCGGCAGCGGAAGTTCGCCGTCGCGCGCGGCACCGCGCTCCTCGGCCGGCCAGCTGAGCACATTGGTCGGCGTGGGCTTGTCGCGGAAATCTGCGTTCAACGTGGCGATATGGGCATCGTCGCAGGCCAGCACCGTCACCTCGGCGGTGTCGGCATCCAGCGACAGATGCGCCAATGTGGCGCGCATCGCGCGGGGGCATAGGGTATCAAGGTCCAGACCGGCCCAACGGGGGTCTTCCTCTATCACGTCAAGCGCCTGCATCAGCGCCCCACCGGGGGCCAGCCCCCGGCCCCCCGGAGTTTATTTGGCAAAATGAAGCAGCCGGGCATCACGCGTGGCCTGCATCTGCTTCATAGGCTTCGATGATCGCGGCCACGAGCGGGTGCCGCACCACGTCTTTCGAGGTGAAGTAGTTAAAGCTGATCTTGGGGATCGTCTTGAGCAGCCGTTCCGCGTCTTGCAAGCCCGATGGCACGCCGCGTGGCAAGTCGATCTGGGTCCGGTCACCGGTGATCACCATCCGCGAGCCTTCGCCCAGACGGGTCAGGAACATCTTCATCTGCATCGAGGTCGCGTTCTGCGCCTCGTCCAGCACAACAAAGGCGTTGGACAGGGTCCGCCCGCGCATGAAGGCGAGCGGGGCGATCTCGATCTTTTTCTCTTCGATCAGCTTGGCCAGTTGCTTGCCGGGCAAGAAATCATTCAGCGCGTCATAAAGGGGCTGCATGTAGGGATCGACTTTGTCCTTCATGTCACCGGGCAGGTAGCCCAGCTTCTCCCCCGCCTCAACGGCAGGGCGCGACAGGATGATGCGGTCCACGTGGCCACCAATGAACATCGACACGCCGACGGCCACCGCAAGATAGGTTTTACCCGTACCGGCAGGGCCGATGCCGAAGGCCAGTTCGTTATCGAACAGTGATTGCACATAGGCTTTCTGCGCAGCCGTGCGGGGTTCGACGCGTTTCTTGCGGGTCTGGATTTCGACGCCGCCCAAATTCGGCATCTCGATCTGGTCGCCCGGGCGCACCCCCGTCCCGGCCGCTGAATCGCCCATGCGTAGCAAACTGGTAACATCGGCGGGCTCCACACTGCGTCCGCCTTCCAGTCGGGCGTAAAGCCCTTCGAGCACTGAGGCCGCGCGGCTGGTCGCGTCTTCCTCTCCCATCACCGACAGGTGGTTGCCCCGACGCACGATCTGGACCTCAAGCGCCGTCTCTACGGCGGTCAGGTTGGCGTCATAGGGGCCGCAGAGATCGATCAGAAGCCGGTTGTCCGGAAATTCAAGCTGCTGCGCGTGAGAAGCGGGAGGCGTCATTGTGTCACTAGATGGCAAAGCGTTTTCCTAATTGGAGGTGTCTTTGGATTAATATGGGTCCCATATTCAAACTATGTACCCCTTTGAGCCGACAAAAAAGGGCCGGAGCGTAAAACGCGCCGGCCCGATCCTATGTGCAGGAGTGGTCGCAAGATCAGTTGGGATCTCGGACGCGCGAGCCGCCTTTGAAGTCGCCCGCCGTATATGTGGGCTGGGCCACGCCAGAGCAGACCGGCTTGCCGTATTTGTCCAGTCGCTGGCTCAGGTAGCCTTCGACGCCGTCGTCGATGATCCAGTGGTCGCAGCCATTGGGATCGACCCAGATGCCGGCCTGAAGCTGGCTCAGGTGCTTTTTGTCAAAGCCACGGTCGACGGTTTTATCGGCGGGATAGCCCCGGCCTTCGTAGTCAGCGCAGGCACCCAGTGTCAGGGCGCAGGCGGTGACCATCATAATCTTAGCTTTCATCACGTTACTGTCCCCTTAGCGAATGCAGATGATTTCGACGCGGCGGTTCTTGGCCATACCGCCCGCTGTGCCATTGGACGCCGCTGGCATCCGTTCGCCATAGCCGCGGACATCCGCGATGCGGGCCCCCGATTGCTGGGCGATGCTGGCAACCGCATTGGCACGGTTCAGCGACAGCTTCATGTTATAGGCATCCGACGCGCGGCTGTCTGTGTGCCCGCTGATGATATAGGACACGGCACCCGTGGTCTTGAAGAATTCAGCCAGACGGGCGCGGCCCTGCGGGTGCACACGGTAGCTGTCGGTGTTGAAAAACTGGTCCGTATTCATCACGCCGCAGACGTTACCCCGGCGGCAGACCGGAATACCCTGACGGGTGACATGCGGTGTCATATAGCCTTCGGCACCGTCATCCATGACCCAATGTTCACACCCATCGGGGTCAACCCAGATCGTTGGAATATACTGGCCCTTGTCGCGGCCCTGTTGAGATCTTGTTTGTGCATCGGCAGCAGATGCCTGAAGCACGAATGTTGCGGCAATCATCGTGCCCGCAAACAGCCGTAGCCCCTTGGAAATTGTATTAAACACAGCCCTCGTCCTTTTCTTACTGTCCCCCAGTCGGAAGACCCACAGATACCCCAGGCACCACGGTCGTCCGCTATATGTTGTGAGATTAAGAGGTAAACGCGCTTCTGTGAAGCGCGAATGCGGCCATATTTACTATATTACTGCCACACTTACGCCATTTTCCGGCCATTGCAGTCGTTTTGGTCTACAATCATTGCGGGCAAATCGCGGCCGGTGACACCTAAATCTGACGCGCCGTTAGCGAATTGGTTTTGGCATCAACGATTCTGACGCGGACAACGTCGCCAATTTCGGCCTGCGCCTCGTCGATATGCACAGAGTGGAGGTATTCGGATTTCCCCACCATCTGCCCCGCCTCGCGGCCCGCTTTTTCGACAAGAACAGAAACATCGCGCCCCACCATGCTGTTCTGGATCTCGCGCTGTTGACCGGTGATCAGCCCTTGCAAGCGCTGGAGGCGTTCGTCGGCTATGGCGGGTTCTACCTGCGGGCGTTCGGCGGCGGGGGTGCCGGGACGGGTCGAGTATTTGAACGAATAGGCGTAGCCGTATTTCACCTCGCGGACGAGCTCCATCGTGGCTTCGAAATCCGCGTCGGTTTCTTCGGGGAAGCCGACGATGAAATCGCCCGACATCACGATATCGGGGCGAGCGGCGCGGATGCGTTCGATCAGCCGCAGATAGCTTTCGGCGGTGTGGCTGCGGTTCATCCGCTTGAGGATACGGTCCGAGCCGGATTGCACGGGCAGGTGCAGATAGGGCATCAGCTTGTCGATCTCGCCATGGGCGGCGATCAGCGCATCGTCCATATCGTTGGGGTGGCTGGTGGTGTAGCGGATACGCTCCAGCCCGTCGATCTTGGCCAACTCCTTGATCAAGCGGGCGAGCGTGTAATCCGCCCCCTCTTCCCCCACGCCGTGATAGGCGTTGACGTTCTGACCCAGCAGGGTGACTTCGCGCACGCCGCGTTCTACCAGTTCACGGGCTTCGGTCAGCACGCGGGTCGCGGGGCGCGAGACTTCGGCCCCGCGGGTATAGGGCACCACGCAGAAGGCGCAGAATTTGTCGCAGCCTTCCTGCACGGTCAGAAACGCAGAAGGCGCACGCGTCGCTTTGCCGCGGCCTTTCAGCTTTTCAAATTTATCTTCTTCGGGGAAATCCGTATCAAGCGCGGTTTTGCCAGAGCGCACGCGCGCCTCCATCGCGGGAAGGCGGTGATAGGATTGCGGCCCCACGACCAGATCGACCGCCGGCTGACGGCGCATGATCTCTGCCCCTTCGGCCTGCGCCACACAGCCTGCGACGCCAATCTTCAGATCGGGGTTCAGTTCTTTAAGCGGCTTCAGGCGGCCCAGTTCGGAATAGACTTTTTCTGCTGCCTTTTCACGGATGTGACAGGTGTTCAGCAGGATCATATCGGCGTCAGCTGCGGTCTTTGTCTCGACGTAGTTATCGCCCAGAGACTCGGCCATACGTTCACTGTCGTAGACATTCATCTGGCAGCCGTAGGTCTTGATGAACAGCTTTTTTGGCGCGGTCATGGCAGGATCCGTTGATCAAAGGTGCAAAAGCGCGGTCTAACAGCGCCAGCGTTCTCTTGCAATGCGTCCCGATTTGACAGATTTAAGGCACAGTACAAATAGAGCCGGGGTGTCATGCAGTACCGCAGTCTTGACCATTTTATCAGTGACAGCAAAGCGGTGCTGAGCAAGGGGCCCATTGCCCTCATCATGGTCGAGGACGCGATAGAGATCGAGACGACGCTGCGCCATCACCAGCAGCTTGGCTTTGCCACCGTTGTCGCCTTTATGCCCGCCAGCTTCGCGCTGGCCCGTGATGTCGCCGAAAGCAAAGGCGTGCTGCGCGTGGATTACGACATGGACCGCGAGGGCGCGCTGGAAAATGCCGTAAACGCCGTGATTGAGGCCGCACCGGGGCAATGGCTTTATACCTGCTACAACGCCGAATATCTGTTCTACCCTTTCTGCGAGACGCGCACCGTGGGGGAGTTGCTGGCCTTTCACACGGAAGAGCGCCGCGATGCAATGCTCACCTATGTCGTTGATCTTTATGCAGATGATCTAGGTGCCGCCCCGAACGCGGTATCGCTGGACAACGCCTTTCTGGACCGGTCTGGCTATTACGCGCTGGCGCGGCCTGACGGCACGCCGGACAACCACCCCAAAGAACGGCAGCTTGATTTCTTTGGCGGATTGCGTTGGCGGTTCGAGGAACATGTGCCCGCCGCGCGGCGCAAGATCGACCGTATCTCGCTGTTCCGCGCCAAGCCCGGCTTGCGGATGCGGGACGATCACACCTTCACGGATGAAGAATACAACACCTACGCCTGCCCGTGGCACCACAATATCACGGCGTCGATCTGTTCTTTCCGCACGGCCAAGGCGCTCAAGTCCAACCCGGGCAGCAGGGATAGTATCGTCAGCTTCAAATGGCACAACTCCGCGCCGTTTGAATGGCATTCTCGCCAACTGCTGGATCTGGGGTTGATGGAACCGGGGCAGTGGTTCTGAACGCAGGGGACCGGTAAAAACCGTGCCCTAGACCGAACAGCCCTAGCCCTTGCGGCGCAGACGGATCACCACATCGACCGAGGCGATCTCGGCCCCTTCGGGAGCGTCGGGCAACTGCGCGATCACCAACTGGTCAGAGGGCGCATCGGACAGGCGTGCCTCGTCCTCCCAGAAAAAGTGGGGGTGATCATGGGTGTTGGTATCGAAATAGCTTTTGGACCCGTCAACCGTGACTTCCTGCATCAGCCCCGCGTCGCAAAAGGCGCGAAGGGTGTTGTAGACCGTTGCCAGCGACACGGCATCGCCCTGCCCCTTGGCCGCGTCAAACAGACTTTCGGCGGTGACGTGGCGGTGCTGACCGTCGCCCACCAACAGATGCGCCAGCGTCATGCGCTGCCGCGTGGGGCGCAGGCCCGCCTTGGCAAGCCACTCAGAACTGATCTGCTGTGTTGTTTGGGTCATTGGCTATAAGTCCCTCTCATGCGCTATATATAAGGGGCAATGGGGGCGGTTTTCAAACGGAAATCCGGAAACTCTTGCCAGCGCCGCCTTTCGCCGTCGCGTAAATGCGGTGTGCCTGCGCCCTTGCGGGCCTGCGGCGCGCAATGCTAAACCTGCCGGGATTTGAAATTCAGCCCTCAGGAGCCGCGATATTATGGCCGACTACCCCACCAGCTTTGACAAAGAAGCCCTGCTCAAATGCGCCCGTGGCGAGCTTTTCGGCGAAGGCAACGCGCAGCTGCCCGCCCCGCCGATGCTGATGATGGACCGGATCACAGACGTCTCGGCTGACGGCGGTGCCCATGGCAAAGGCCACATCACGGCGGAATTCGACATCACGCCCGACCTGTGGTTCTTTGACTGCCACTTCCCCGGCAACCCGATCATGCCCGGCTGCCTTGGCCTGGATGGTCTGTGGCAGCTGACCGGCTTTAACCTTGGCTGGCGCGGCTGGCAGGGGCGCGGCTATGCGCTTGGCGTGGGCGAAGTGAAGCTGACCGGCATGGTACGCCCTGACCGCAAGATGCTGACCTACAAGATCGACTTTACCAAAGCGATCCAGACCCGTCGCCTGACCATGGGCGTTGCCGATGGCATCGTCGAAGCCGACGGCGAAGTGATCTATCAGGTCAAGGACATGAAGGTCGCGCTGAGCGAGAGCTAAGCCCACCCGTCAGATCATCGCTCGGATCACCTTGCTGATCATCCAGACAGACTGATGACTTGATTTGTCGCCCCATAGGCGGCAAACGGGAAACGAACGTGCGGCCCCGCGACAAGCGTGCGGGCCGCGCAGCATCAAGAGGGCACCCGCCCCACACAGATCAAGGGAGTGCAGCCCATGCGCCGCGTCGTCGTCACAGGATTGGGAATTGTCTCGTCCATCGGAAACAATGCAGAAGAAGTTCTGGCATCGCTGAAAGACGGGACCAGCGGCATCGTCGCCAGCCCCGAAATGACAGAGCACGGCTTTCGCAGCCGCGTTGCAGGGACGCTCAAGATTGATGTGGCCGACCACATCGACAAACGCGCGCTGCGTTTCATGGGCGGCGGTGCGGCTTATGCCTATATCGCCATGCAGCAAGCCATCGCGGATGCGGGCCTGAGCGAAGACCAGATCAGCAACCCGCGCACCGGCCTTGTGGCGGGCTCTGGCGGGCCGTCGACATCGGCGCTGTTCACCGCGCATAACGTGGTGCGCGACACCGGCGCGACCAAGCGTATCGGGCCGTTTGCCGTGCCGAAATGCATGTCCTCCACGGTCAGCGCGAACCTCTCGACCGCCTTCAAGATCAAGGGCATCAACTACTCCATCACCTCGGCCTGCTCTACCTCGCTGCATTGCATCGGCAACGCGGCGGAACAGATCATGCTGGGCAAGCAGGACGTGATGTTCGCGGGCGGCGGCGAAGAGCTTGACTGGACGCTGTCCTGCCTGTTCGACGCCATGGGCGCGATGAGCAGTAAATATAACGACGCCCCCGAAACCGCGAGCCGCGCCTTTGACGCCAACCGCGACGGGTTCGTCATCTCGGGCGGCGGCGGCATGCTGGTGCTCGAAGAGCTTGAGCACGCCAAGGCGCGCGGTGCCACGATCTATGCAGAAGTCACTGGCTATGCGGCGACATCCGATGGTCATGACATGGTGGCCCCGTCCGGCGAGGGCGGCGAACGCGCCATGCGTCTGGCGCTGGAAACCCTGCCCGAGGGCCGCAAGGTCGGCTATATCAACGCGCACGGTACCTCCACACCCGTCGGCGACGTGGGCGAGATCGAAGCGGTCCGTCGCGTTTTTGGCCAGGGCAGCACGCCCCCCGTCAGCTCGACCAAGTCGATGACCGGCCACGCTCAAGGCGCCGCCGGCGCACTCGAGGCGATCTTCTGCCTGCTGATGCTCAAGAATGACTTTATCGCCAAATCCATCAACGTCGTTGATCTAGACCCGAAACTGGACCCGTCAGAAATCGCGCTGGAGCGTGTGGACAATGCCGGTCTGGATTCGGTGATGACCAACTCCTTCGGGTTCGGCGGCACCAACGGATCGATGATCCTTTCCAAATTCCAAGAGTAAGGGCAGCAGATGTCAGACATGCTTAAAGGAAAACGCGGCCTGATCATGGGTGTCGCGAACGAACGCTCCATCGCTTGGGGCATTGCCAAGGCGATGGCCGAAGCCGGTGCGGAACTGGCGTTCACCTATCAGGGCGAGGCCTTTGGGAAGCGTCTCGAACCTCTGGCGCAGAGTGTAGGGTCGGACTTCATGGTCGATGTCGATGTCACCGACGACGCCTCGCTTGATGCCGCGTTCGAGCAGTTGGGCGCGCGTTGGCCCACGATCGATTTCGTCGTCCACGCCATCGCCTTTTCCGACAAGTCCGAGCTGACTGGCCGCTTCCTGAACACCAGCCGCGCGAACTTCAAGAACTCGATGGATATCTCAGCCTACTCCTTCATCGAGATCGCCCGCCGTGCGCACCCGCTGATGGTCGAGAATGGCGGCACCCTGCTGACGCTGACCTATATGGGATCGAACCGCGTGACGCCCAACTACAATGTCATGGGCGTGGCAAAGGCCGCACTGGAAAGCGCCACGCGCTATCTGGCGAATGATCTGGGCCCCGAAGGCATCCGCGTCAACGCGATCAGCCCCGGCCCGATGAAAACGCTTGCCGGTGCCGCGATTGGCGGGGCGCGCAAGACCTATAAACACACCGACACAAACGCCCCCATGCGCGCCAATGCGACGTTGGAAGCGGTTGGCGGCACGGCGGTCTATCTGGCCTCGGATGCCGGTGCTTGCACAACGGGCGAGATTATCCGCGTGGATGGCGGGTTCCATGTGCTGGGGATGCCGCAGGCGGAGAACCTTTAAAGGTACTGGCGGACCGGGGCGCTGCCACAAAGTTCTATTTCCGGGGCTCTGCCCCGGACCCCGGGATTTCAGACCATTTGGAAATAGGGCGTCGCGTTTAGCGCAGGGGCGGGGTTTGGTAGAGCCAGACCTTCATACCGCCGTGGGCGATAGCAGGGCCTTGGGGTTTCCACGGCAGGCCGGTGGCTTTGGCCAAGGGCGGCTCGGACGTGACAAGGCCAACGCGCCAGCCTTTAAAGCGGGTCAGCAGCGTTTGGCCGAGCGTGCCATACAGCGGATAAAGCAGTTTCTTGTTGCCGATGCGCCCGCCGTAGGGCGGGTTCACCATGACAAGGCCGGGGGGGGCATCGGGCGGGGTCAGCTCGCCCGCGGCGTGGTTTTCAAAGGTCACGGTATCGGCCACCCCTGCCCGTTCGGCATTCATACGGCTCATCCGGACGGCACCCGCGTCACGGTCAGAACCATAGAAACGCAGCGGCGTGGATGTGGTGGGAGTGTCGCGCATGGCGGCCCATTGGGCAGCGTCAAAGCTCGCGAGGTCTTCGAAAGCGAAATGGCGCGAGCGGCCGGGATTGAGGCCCATGGCGATCTCGGCCGCCTCGATCACGAAGGTCCCAGAGCCGCACATCGGATCGACCACCGTCTCGGTGCCCGTGTACCCCGCCTGACGCAACATCAGATAGGCCAGGTTTTCGCGCATCGGCGCTTTGCCCACGGCTTCCTTGTGGCCGCGTTTGTGCAGCGCGTCGCCCGAGGTATCAAGGCTGATGGTCACCACATTGTCGTCGATCCGGACCTTGAGCACGAGAGCCGCCTCGGGCGAGATCGTGACCCCGAGGCTTTCGCGCAAGGCGGTTTCAATCCGCTGGGTCGCGGCACCGGCGTGATAGATTTTAGAGGCTTTCGTGGTCACCTGCACCCGCAGCGGCACATCGGCGCGCAGCACATCGCCCCAGGGGAACTTGCGCGCGCGTTTGTCCAGCTGCGCCAGATGGAACGCCATGAAGGACCCGATCCGCGCCAGCACGCGCGAGGCTCCGCGCAGTTGCAGGTTCGCGCGCCAGACCTCGGGCCAGCCGCCCTGCACCGTGATCCCGCCGGGCGAGGCCACAGGATTGGCAAAGCCTTTTTCTGTCACCTCGGCGAGAAGCATGTCTTCCAGACCGGGGGTGGCCACAATAAAAATGTCGAAGGTGTTTTGACTGTCCATAACCGCTGCTTACTGCGCGGCGCGCGAGGTTTCGAGCGGTTTCTTGGAGCAAGACAGTCCGGCGCGATTGAAAGCGCCGGACTGTATGGGCCTGGTTTAGGCGATTTTTACCAGTTCGATGTCGAACTGCAGGTCTTTGCCCGCCAGCGGGTGGTTGGCGTCAAGGGTCACAGTGGCGTCGTCAACCTCGACAACCATCACCGGCATCGCCTGCCCGTCCGGGGTTTGCATCTGCAGCTGCGTGCCAATTTCCAGCGGGATATCCGCAGGGATGCCTTCGCGTGGCACGGCCTGACGCATCTCGGGGTTCACATCGCCGTAGGCCTCTGCGCTGCCGATCTTGACGACTTTCTTGTCGCCGACTTCCATGCCGGGCATCGCGCTGTCGAGGCCGGGGATGATCTGGCCGGACCCGACCGTGAACTCCAAAGGCTCGCGCCCTTCCGAGCTGTCGAAGGTGCTGCCGTCAAGCAGGGTACCAGTGTAGTGAATAGCAACAGTATCGCCGGATTTAACCTGCGTCATAGAAAGCTCCGATCCATAAAGGGAAAATACAGGAGGCCGCGTATCTGCGCGGGTGCTCCGGGTTCGGCGCGCAGTGTTTCAAGCCTGCGTCCTGTCGTAAACCCCCATGAGGCCAGTTTTTCGGCCTTTTCTGTCGTGACGGGTCGTGACAGTCTTGCGGAAGAAATATTCAGGGGGGAAATCATGGCGATTACAACATGCGTGTTCGACGCATATGGCACCTTGTTCGATGTGGCCGCAGCCGCACGACAAGCCGCGTCAGAGCCGGATTTTGCAGCAATAAAAGACAGCTGGCCGCAGGTCGCCGAACATTGGCGGCAAAAGCAGCTTGGCTATTCCTGGCTGCGCGCTGTCACCGGGGCCCACGACGATTTCTGGCAGGTCACCCAAGAGGGTCTGGACTGGGCACTGGAAAAGACCGGAAACGACAACGACCCCGCCCTGCGCGAGCGCCTGCTGGCGCTTTACTGGGAGCTTCAGGCCTTCCCCGAAGTACCCAAGATGCTGAAAACGCTGAAGGAAGCTGGGCTGAATACCGCGATCTTGTCGAACGGATCACCAGCCATGCTGGACGGTGCGGTTTCCTCCGCCGGTCTGGGTGACACGCTGGATGCGGTGCTGTCGGTGGAAAGCGTCGGCGTCTTCAAACCACATGCCAAAGTCTATGAACTGGTCGGACAGCGCTTTGATTGCGCGACCTCAGAGGTGTTGTTTGTCTCGTCCAACGGATGGGATGCGGCGGCGGCGACAGGCTTTGGCTTTACCACCGCCTGGGTCAACCGCGCGGGAGAGCCGATGGACCGGCTGCCGTGGCAACCGGCCCATGTGCTGCAGGACCTCAACGGCATCCCAGAACTGGCAGGCGTATAATGGCTCATTTCACCACATCCGACGGGCTAACGCTCTATTTCACCGACGAAGGGGCGAGTCTGCCGATTCTCTGCCTTGCAGGATTAACGCGGACCACAGCGGATTTCGACTATGTCACCCCCCATCTGAAGGGCGTGCGGCTGATCAAGATGGACTATCGCGGGCGCGGGCAATCTGACTTCGACCCTGACTGGTCACACTATTCCCCCCCGGTTGAATGCCGTGATGCGCTGGAGCTGCTGGATCATCTTGGCATCGACAAGGCCGCCGTGCTTGGCACCTCGCGCGGGGGGCTGAATGCATTGGGGCTGGCCAAGGGAGCCAAGGATCGGTTGCTGGGCGTCGCCTTTAACGACGTTGGCCCGCATATTGACCCGCAGGGGCTGGATTTCATCATGGGCTATATCGGCCGCAACCCTGCTGCCAAGACCCATGCCGAGGCCGCCGCCGCCATGCCGCGTGTGTTTCCCGAATTTGACGACGTGCCCGACAGCCGGTGGATGGAAGAGGCGCAAAAGCATTACACCCAGACCGAAAGCGGCTTGCAGATCACGTATGACAAGCACCTGCGTGATGCGGTGGCCAAGGCGTTCTCTGCCCCCTCCCCCGACCTGTGGCCGTTCTTTGACGCGCTTGACGGGCTGCCGATTGCCTGCATCCGTGGCATGGCGTCCAATCTGCTGAGCGAGGAAACCTTGCAAGAGATGGAACGCCGCCGCCCCGATATGGTGGTCGCGCGGGTGCCGGGACGTGGGCATATTCCGTTTCTGGACGAACCAGAGGCGGTTGCGGCCTTGAACGAATGGATCGGGAAGATGCAATGAATATCGACATGATCCGCGCGGCAGCGCGGCGGCTGGAGGGGCACGTGCGGCGCACGCCTTTGCTGAACTCTCCGTTTCTGGATGACATCGCGGGGCGGCGCGTTTGGGTCAAGCCCGAGTGCCTGCAACACACCGGCAGCTTCAAGTTTCGCGGCGGCTGGTCGGCGGTGTCGGCTCTGGAGCCCTCCGTACGCGCCAAGGGGGTCATCGCCTTTTCCAGTGGCAACCACGCCCAAGGTGTTGCCTATGCGGCCAAGCTGCACGGGGTGCCTGCGGTGATCATCATGCCCGCCGACGCCCCCCGTCTGAAGATCGCCAACACCCGCGCGCTTGGGGCCGAGGTCGTACTTTATGACCGCATGACCGAGGACCGCGACGCCATAGGCGCAGCTATGGCGGAGGAACGCGAATTGACGCTGATCAAACCGTTCGACGACCCGCTGGTGATTGCCGGTCAGGGGACAACGGGGCTCGAGATCGCGCAGCAGGCCGCCGAAGCGGGGATTGCCCGTGCCGATGTGATTGCCTGCTGTGGTGGCGGGGGGCTGACCTCTGGCATCGCGCTGGCGCTTGAAGCCGAGGCACCGGGGCTGCGCGCGCGTACCGCCGAGCCCGAAGGCTTTGACGATACCGCGCGGTCGCTCGCCGCAGGAGAGATCACGCGCAACGCCGCCCTTGGCGGGTCGATCTGCGATGCCATCGTCACGCCGCAACCGGGCGATCTGACCTTTCCGATCCTCAAGCGGCTTTGCGGCCCCGGCCTTGTGGTCAGCGACAACGAAGCGCTGCAGGCGATTGGCCATGCGTTCAACCGTCTCAAACTTGTGGCCGAACCCGGCGGGGCTGTGGCCCTCGCCGCCGCATTGTTCCGGCAAGACGAGATCGACGGCGACGATGTGATCGTCACCATCTCGGGCGGGAATGTAGACCGTGATATTTTCTCGCGGGCGCTTGCCACGCTTGACTGACGCCCCACAGGAGGTTCTGACATGAAGATTTTCGATACTGGCGACGTGCGTCTGCACTACCGTGTGGATGGCCCCGAGGATGGTGCGCCTGTGGTCTTTGCCAATTCACTGGGGACTGATCTGCGCCTGTGGGATCCGATCCTGCCGCTGCTGCCCAAGGGTCTGCGCATCATTCGTTTTGACAAACGCGGGCATGGGCTGTCGTCGTGCCCGCCTGCGCCCTATGCGATGGGGGCGCTGATTGGCGATACGGAAAAGCTGCTGGATCATCTGGGCGTAAAGGGCTGCGTCTTTGTCGGGCTGTCCATCGGCGGGATGATCGCCCAAGGGCTTGCGACCAAGCGGCTGGACCTGATCCGCGCCATGGTGCTGTCCAATACCGCCGCCAAGATCGGTACCAAGGATATGTGGGCAGACCGCGTGCGCGCCGTGCAAGAAAGCGGTATCGAACCGATGGCAGATACCATCATGGAACGCTGGTTCGCCGCCCCCTTCCGCGCCACGCCCGAGCTTGAGCTTTGGCGCAATATGGTCGTACGCCAACCGGCCGAAGGCTATGCCGGTTGCTCTGCCGCGATTTCGGGGACGGATTTCTATACCCCCACGGCGGCGCTGCGCCTGCCAGTGCTGGGGATCGCGGGCTCCGAAGACGGGTCCACCCCCCCTGATCTGGTGCGCGAGACCATCGAGCTGATCCCGGGATCGAAGTTCAAGATCATCCGCAAGGCCGGCCATCTGCCCTGCGTCGAACACCCGCAGGAATATGCAGCGCTGCTGACCGAGTTTTTGCAAAGCGTTGGCCATGTCTGACATCCTTTTGGTTCACGGCTCGTGCCACGGCGCGTGGTGCTGGCGCGATCTGATCCCTGCGTTGCAAGAATTGGGCCACAGCCCCCGTGCGATTGATCTGCCCAGCCACGGCGACGACGCGACGCCGGTCAACGCGGTCACTCTTGACAGCTATGCCGATGCGGTGCTTGCGGCCTCTACCCCCGATACGGTGGTGGTGGGGCATTCGATGGGCGGTTTTGCCATCGGGGCGGCGGCACAGAAAGATCCAAGCGCCATGGCGCGGCTGATCTATCTATGTGCCTACGTCCCTGCGGCGGGGCTGTCGCTGGCCGAGATGCGCAAACAGGCCCCGTCGCAACCGCTGATGCCCGCTGTGCGCCTCGCCCCCGACGGCAAAAGCTTTACCCTTGATCCCGCAATGACAGAGGCGCTGTTCTATCACGACTGCCCGCCGGATGTTGCAGGTTTTGCCGCACCGCGCCTCTGCGCGCAGGCCGTGGCCCCGACGATCAAGCCTCTGCCAGATACTGCCCGTGCGGACGCCATGCCGCGCAGCTATATCCGCTGTATGGACGACCGCACCATCCCGCCCGCCTATCAGGTCACGATGACGAAAGACTGGCCAAGCGCGGATGTTCATGAGATGGCCTGCGGGCATTCACCCTTCTTTACCGATCCCGCCGGTCTGGCGCGGATCATTGACGACATTATCCCGAGGTAACCCATGGCCGCCAGCGTCTTTGACAGCCCCCTGTTCGCACAGCTTTTCAACACCGGTGACGCAGGCCGCCTGTTCTCGGACAGCGCTGCGATCCGCGCGATGCTGCTGGTCGAAGGGGCGCTGGCCAAGGTGCAGGGCAGCCTTGGTATCATCCCCGAGATGAGCGCCGCCGCGATCCACCGCGCCTCTCTCGAGATTCAGGTCGACCCCGGGGCGATTGCCGCCTCTACCGGAGAAAACGGCGTGTCCGTGCCGGGGCTTCTGGCGCAGTTCCGCGCCGAGATGCAGGCGCCGGAATTTGCCCAGCACGTCCATTGGGGCGCGACCAGTCAGGACATCATCGATACCGCGCTGATGCTGCGCCTGCGTCAGGCGCTCAAGCTGGCGGAAACCGATCTGCGCGAGATCATCGCGGCCCTTGCGGCAGGGGCCGAACAGCACCAATCCCTGCCGATGCCTGCCCGCACCTATGGCCAGCACGCCACCCCCACCAGCTGGGGCGCGGTGCTGGCGGAATGGGGCATGCCACTGTGCGATGCGCTCGACCAGCTTGAGGCGCTGCGCGAAGGGTCGCTGTTCGTGTCCCTGTCGGGGGCAGCGGGGACGGGATCTGCCCTTGGTCCGAAGGCTGCCGAGACCCGCGCGCAGCTCGCCCAAGCGCTTGGGCTGCACGACCCCGGGCGCAGCTGGCATGTGGACCGCGGCCCCGTGCTGCGCATCGCGGATTGGCAGGGCCGCGTGATGGCAGCGCTGGCGCATATCGCGCAAAGCACGCTGGCGCTGACCATGACCGAAACCGCCGAGCTTGCCCTTGGGGCGGCAGGCGCGTCGTCGACCATGCCGCAAAAACAGAACCCCGTGGGGCCCTCGGCGATTGTCGCCCTCGGGCACCAGTTCACCGGCCAGCGCGCCACGCTACAAGCCGCCGCGGCGCATCAGCATCAGCGTGATGGCGGCGCGTGGTTCGCGGAATGGATGGCCGTGCCTCAGCTGGCACTGAGCCTTGCCGCCGCGCTGAACCACACAAAAAGCCTTGTCGCGGGGCTGACGCCGCACCCTGTGAAAATGCACAGCGCGCTGACGGATGGGCTGGGCCTGATCCACGCCGAAGCGCTGAGCTTTGCCCTAGCCGAAACGATGCCCCGCCCCGAGGCCCAGAAGATCACCAAACAGCTTTGTCAGGATGCGCTGGCCAAACAGGTGCCGCTGGCCGATCTGGTCCACGCGGATTACCCCGACGTGGCCGAGACCCTTTTCGACCCGTCAACCCAGATGGGACAGGCCCCCGCAGATGCAGCCGCCTTCGTGGCCCGCGCGCGTGCGCTGTAACCGCGCAACCGGCGCGCGATAGCCCATGCGTCCGGCGGTCATATTTATCATCCTGACCGTCATGATCGATGCCATGGGCATTGGTCTGATCATCCCTGTGATGCCGGACCTGATCGCGCAGGTCCAATCCGCCGATCTGTCACGCGCCGCGCTGTGGGGCGGTGTGTTGGCGACGACATTCGCGGTGATGCAATTCCTGTTCAGCCCGCTGGTGGGCAGCCTGTCCGACCGCTTCGGGCGCAGGCCGGTGCTGCTGACCTCGCTGAGTGTGATGGCGCTGGACTATGTTCTGATGGCGCTGGCGGGGTCGATCTGGCTGCTGCTTTTGGGGCGGGTGATCGGTGGTATCTCGGCAGCCACGGGGGCCACAGCCAGCGCCTATATGGCCGACATCACCAGACCCGAGAAACGCGCCGCCGCCTTCGGCATGATCGGCGCGGGTTTCGGGGCCGGGTTCGTGCTGGGCCCTGTAGCAGGCGGTTTTTTGGCCGAGTTTGGCACACGTGCCCCCTTTTGGGCGGCGGCGGTGCTGGCGGCGGGGAATGTGATCTTTGGCTGGATCGTCCTGCGCGAAACCGTAAATACCCGCAGCGCTGCGCCCCTGTCATGGCGGCGCGCGAACCCCTTGGGGGCGCTGCGGGCCTTGGGCGATCTGCCCGGGGTGTCGCGCCTGCTGCTTGTCTATTTCCTCTATCACCTTGCGTTTGCCGTCTACCCGTCGGTCTGGAGCTATTTCGGCAAGGCGCAATTCGGCTGGTCCCCTGCGATGATTGGCGGGTCGCTGGCATTGTTTGGCGCGGCGATGGCCGTGGTTCAGGGGGGGCTGATCCGGCCCGTGCTGCACCGCTTTGCCGAACGCGGCACCGTGCTGATCGGCTTTGCCTGCTCCATCACCACTTTCGGGCTGATCGCAACAGTCACATGGGGCAGCGCGATCCTGATCCTGACCCCGCTTGCCGCACTCGCGGGCGTGATCCCGCCTGCGCTACAGGCACCGATGTCAGCCCGCGTCACCCCCGAGCGGCAAGGCGCGCTGCAAGGGCTGCTCACCTCGGCATCGGCGCTGGCGATGGTGGTCGCCCCCTTGGTTATGACATCCGTCTTTGCCGCCTTCACCAGCACTTCGACCCCTGTCTATTTTGCGGGCGCGCCTTTTGTGCTGTCGATGATCCTGTCGGTGGTCGCCTTGGTGGTCTTCCGGCGCGTGCGTATAAATCCCGCGCATGTGGACTGACATAACGTAAGCCTGAGCCAGCGCGGCGCATATAGGCTTGCGGGAGGGGGCAGAGCTTGCCACCCTTCCCTAAATTCACGCGCCCGGAAGGACCCGTTATGCCGTTGATCAAAGCCGCCGTTTGCCATGAATTTGGTGCTTCCCTGAAAATCGAAGACGTAGAACTCCGCGCCCCCGAGGGGGCAGAGGTCGAGGTGACGCTGGATGCCGTCGCGATCTGCCATTCGGACATTTCCTTTGCCAGCGGCGGCTGGGGCGGATCGCTGCCCGCGGTCTATGGTCACGAGGCCGCGGGACGGGTGAGCGCTGTGGGCGACAGGGTAAGCGGCGTCGCGGTCGGGGATAGCGTTGTGGTCACGCTGATCCGCGCCTGCGGCAGTTGCCCCAACTGCGCTAGCGGTCGACCTGTGATCTGCGAAACCCCCTATGACGGCGACACCGGCCCGCTGAAAACCAAAGACGGCGGCAAGCTGCATCAGGCCATGGCATCCGGTGCCTTTGCCGAAAAAGTCGTTGTGGATCAGGCACAGGTCGTCAGGATCAGCGCCGATATTCCCAAGGATGCCGCCAGCCTGATCGCCTGCGGGGTGATCACCGGCGTCGGTGCGGTGGTCAATGCTGCGCAATTGCGGGCCGGTCAGGACGTTGTGGTCATCGGTGCCGGTGGCGTCGGGCTGAACGCCATTCAGGGCGCGCGCATCGCCGGGGCCCGCCGCATCGTCGCCGTGGATATGAGCGCCGAGAAGCTGGAGATCGCCAAGGAGTTCGGGGCCACGGATGGTATCCTTGCCACCGAAGACAAACCCTGGGGGCAGTTGGAACAGGCGATTGGCCGCAAGGGCGTGGATGCGGTGATCGTGACCGTTGGGGCGATCCCTGCCTATAACGACGCACCGAAATACCTTGCCGCGGGGGGGCGCGTGGTCATGGTCGGCATGCCTCATATCGGCGACGGCGCGACCTATGACCCCGGCACATTCGCCGCAATGGGTCAGGGCACGGTCGGCTCCAAAATGGGCGACGTGGTGATCCAGCGCGATATTCCGTGGATGGTCGATCTATATGCCCAAGGACGGCTGAAACTGGACGAGCTGATCTCGGGGCGGTGGTCGCTGGAGCAGATCAACGACGCGATCGAGGATACCAAGACCGGTGCCGCACGGCGCAATGTGATCCTGTTTGACCGCTAGCGCCACGGGGGCCAGCCCCCGTACCCCCGGGATTTTGAACCATTTGGAAAAGAGGATCACGCGATGAAATTGCAAGATCTTGAGGTTATCGTCACAGCGCCCCCTGCCCCCGGCTGGGGCGGGCGCTATTGGATTTTGGTCAAGCTGACCACGGATACAGGGATAGTCGGCTGGGGCGAATGTTATGCCGCTTCGGTCGGGCCGCAGGCCATGCGCGCGGTGATCGAGGATGTTTTTGCACGTCACATGCAGGGCGAGAATCCCGAAAATATCGAGCTGATGTACCGCCGCGCCTATTCGTCAGGCTTTACCCAGCGACCCGACCTGACCGTCATGGGCGCATTTTCGGGGCTGGAGATCGCCTGCTGGGATATTTTGGGCAAGGATCGGGACAGTCCGGTCTATGCCTTGATCGGCGGCAGGATGAACGAACGCGTGCGGGGCTATACCTATCTTTACCCGCTGCCGCATCACGATATGACCGCCTTCTGGACTTCGCCCGAGATGGCGGCGGAATCGGCGCTGGACTGTGTGGCGCGAGGCTATACCGCGATCAAGTTCGATCCGGCGGGGCCCTATACCATGCGCGGCGGGCATATGCCGGCGATGACCGACATCTCGCAATCTGTCGCCTTTTGCAAAGCGATCCGCGCGGCGGTTGGCGACAAGGCCGATCTGCTGTTCGGCACCCACGGGCAATTCACCACCGCAGGCGCAATCCGTTTGGGGAACGCCATCGCGCCCTATAGCCCGCTCTGGTACGAAGAGCCGATCCCGCCAGATGCGGTGGAGCAGATGGCCGCCGTGGCGCGGGCCGTGCCGATCCCTGTCGCGACCGGAGAACGGCTGACCACCAAAGCCGAATTCGCGCCGGTGCTGCGGTCCGGGGCAGCCGCGATCCTGCAGCCTGCCTTGGGCCGTGTCGGTGGCATCTGGGAGGCCAAGAAGATCGCCGCCATGGCAGAGGTCTATAACGCGCAAATCGCGCCGCATCTTTATGCGGGCCCGGTGGAATGGGCGGCCAATATCCATCTGGCCACGTCGATCCCCAATATCCTGATGTGCGAATGTATCGAGACGCCCTTCCACGACCAGTTGATCAAGAGCACGATCAAGGTGGAGGACGGGTTTATCACAGCCCCCACCGCAGCCGGTTTGGGGCTAGAGGTGGACGAGGCCTTGGCCCGCGCGCATCCATATACCGGCAACGGGCTGCACCTGGAAATGCAGTCAGCGCCTTGTGATTACGTCAACGGGAATGCGTTTGAAGGGGGGGCACCGTCGGTCAAATCCTGACGGGTCCGGTGGTATGAGGGGGCCGCAGCCCCCTCTGCCAGAGATTTAGAAGAACGCCTGCAGGCCGGTCTGGGCGCGGCCCAGGATCAGCGCGTGCACGTCGTGCGTGCCTTCATAGGTGTTCACCGTCTCGAGGTTCATCATGTGGCGGATCACCTGGAATTCGCCGCTGATGCCGTTGCCGCCGTGCATGTCGCGGGACATGCGGGCGATGTCCAGCGCCTTGCCGCAGTTGTTGCGCTTGACGATAGAGATCATCTCGGGCGCGGCGTTGGCATTGTCCATCAGACGGCCCACTTGCAACGAGGCCTGCAGGCCAAGCGCGATTTCGGTCTGCATGTCGGCAAGTTTCTTTTGGAACAGCTGTGTCTGCGCCAGCGGTTTGTTGAACTGTTTGCGGTCCAGACCGTATTGACGCGAGGCGTGCCAGCAGAATTCAGCCGCCCCCAGTGCGCCCCAGCTGATGCCATAGCGGGCGCGGTTAAGACAGCCGAACGGGCCTTTCAGACCTTCGACATGAGGCAGCAGGGCATCTTCGCCGACTTCGACGTTGTCCATCACGATCTCGCCTGTGATCGAGGCACGCAGCGACAGTTTGTTGCCGATCTTGGGTGCGGACAGACCCTTCATGCCTTTTTCAAGGATGAAGCCGCGGATCTTGCCGCCGTGCTCTTCGGACTTGGCCCAGACCACGAAGACATCCGCGATCGGCGCGTTCGAGATCCACATTTTAGAGCCGGTCAGCTTGTAGCCGTTGGCGGTTTTCACCGCACGGGTTTTCATGCCCGCAGGGTCGGAGCCCGCATCAGGTTCTGTCAGGCCAAAGCAGCCGATGAATTCGCCGCTGGACAGTTTGGGCAGATACTTCATCCGCTGCTCTTCCGAGCCATAGGCGTAGATCGGGTACATGACGAGGCTGGATTGCACGGACATCATCGACCGATAGCCGCTGTCCACACGTTCCACTTCGCGCGCAACCAGACCGTAAGACACATAATTGCCGCCCAAGCCGCCGTATTGTTCGGGCACGGTGACACCCAGAAGGCCCATGTCGCCCATCTCGCGGAAGATCGCGGGGTCGGTGGTTTCATTGGCGAAAGCGTCGATCACGCGCGGCTGCAGCTTTTCCTGCGCATAGGCGCGCGCGCTCTCCTGGATCATGCGTTCGTCTTCGGTCAGCTGTTCGTTCAGGCGGAACGCATCCGCCCAATCAAAGCTGCCCATGTCGGGGGCGTCTTTGGCTTTCAATACGGGCAATTCGGTGCTCATGGTATGTCCTCCTCGGGGTTCGGATTTGGGCGCAGTATTGCAAAGCCCGGCGGCAATGACTATCGCTGGTTACTCCTGAACCTATGAGTCAAAGTCATATGATCGCCCCGCGCCGCTTCCTTCCGTCGGTCAACGCCCTGCTCGCATTCGAGGCAGTGGCACGCTTGGGCAGTGCCACATTGGCGGCGCAGGAACTGTCCCTGACGCAAAGTGCGATCAGCCGGCAGCTCAAGACGCTAGAGGCGCAGTTGAATGTGGCGCTGCTGGACCGCCAAGGGCGTCAGCTGGTGCTGACCGAGGCGGGAAAAATCTATGTAATTCAGGTGCGTGACGTTTTGAACAGGCTGGCTCAGGCATCCATCACCGCGCGCACGAACCCGATTGCGGGGGCGCTGAACCTTGCCATTCTGCCGGGGTTCGGGATGCATTGGCTGGCCCCGCGGCTGCGCGACTTTGCCCAGTCCCACCCGGAGGTGACGGTGAACCTCAGCACGCGGCTGCATCCGTTTTCCTTCCAGAACAGCCCCTTCGACGCTGCAATACATTTTGGCAAGGAAGACTGGCCCGGTGTGCGCTATTTGCCGCTGATGCCCGAGACGGTGGTCCCCGTCTGCGCGCCCGAGCTGCTGACCGAACCGCTGGAAGATCCCAGCCAGATCCTGCGCTATGCGCTGCTGCATCTGGATACCCGCCCGCGCGGCTGGTCGCGGTGGCTGAGCGCGCTTGGTGTCACGCAAGAGCCCCCTGCCGGCATGATGTTCGACCAGTTTTCAACCATGGCGCAGGCGGCGGTGCACGGGTTGGGCGTGGCGCTGCTTCCGACCTTTTCCGCCGAGCCCTATCTGCGCGACGGGCAGCTTGTGCTGGCATCAACGCAGACGACACAGAGCATCGGGAATTACTACCTCGTCTGGCCCGAGGACCGTGCCGAAACCGCGGCCTTGCAGTCGTTCAAGACGTGGCTCGACGGGCAAACGGGTCAGGTTCTTTAGCGTAGGCCAAGGTTCTGAAGCATATCCGCCCTATTTCCGCCGCAATTCTGCATTAGCACACCCTTCATCAGTTTTAAGGGGGGCCCCTTTGAAAGGGAGCATGGATATGCCAATTTCACTTACCAAACTCATTTCTGCTGGCGCGACAGCGGTCACACTTGCGGCTGCCACCGCAGCGACCGCGCAAACCCATGACGTCGTGATCTTTGACGACGCCTTCTTTCCTGCCGTGATCTATGTCGACGCCGGGGACGAACTGCGTTTTGTCAACAACGCCAGCGCCGCGCGCAACGTCAGCGCGGGTGACGGGTCGTGGTCATCCGGCACGCTGGAAACCGGCAGCAGCTTTAGCCAAACGGTAGAGGCAAACAGCCAAGTGACCTTTATCGGCACGTCGCTTGGGGAAAACCCCAAAAGCTACTCCGGCGAGATCAGCTTTGACCCCGCACCGCTGAGCGAGTGATCGGGTCCATCCCTGCGCTTGTCGCAGGTGTTTGAAATAAAAACGGCGCGCCCCTGTTTCCAGCGGCGCGCCGTTTCGCGTTGATATGGCGATATGGCTTACTTCACCGTGATGCGGCCATCGGTATAGGGCGTGTAGGCCCCGTTGGCGGCGATGAATTCAGCCGTCACATCTGCCAGATCGGGACCGTAGTCATAGGCGTTCTGCGCAGAGGTAAACGGCGCATAGCCGTCGCCGCCATTGCGCACATAGTTGTTGGACACGACGCCATAGGTCTTTTCGGGATCAAGCGGCATGCCGGATACGGTGACATCGCTGATGCGGCTGCCCGGCTCGGCGCTGGTGTCCACGGTGAAGGTCATGCCCGCCACTTGCGGGAAACGACCTGCGACCTCTTCGATCTGGCTCACGCCATTTTCCAGCGCCTCTACCAATGCCGCACCGGTGACCTGAAAGGTCGACAGGGTGTTCTGGAACGGCAGCACTGCCAGCACTTCGCCCATGGTCACCTCTCCGGCGTCGATGGAAGAGCGCAAGCCGCCGCTGTTCTGGATCGCGACCTCGATCCCTTGATCCGCCACACGGGCCAGCATCGCATCGGCGACGAGGTTGCCCATCTGACATTCCTGCACGCGGCAGACCGACCGGTCGCCCTCGATCGGCTCGGTGGTTTCGGCGACGACTTTGCTGCGCAGTTCTTCCAACGGTTGGGCCAGCTCGCCGATACGGGCGACGGTGGTCTCGTCCTCTGCGACGCCTGCGTCGATCAGGATCGGATCGCCCGAGGCTTCCTTGATCTTACCTTCGTCATCGAAGGTCACGTTCAGCTCGCCCAGATATTTACCGTAGGCATAGGCCTGCACAATCGCCGTATCCTTGACCATCGTCGGATAGGCCCCTTCGGCTTTTTCATCGGTATTGGACAGCAGCGTATTGGTGTGCCCGCCGACGATCACATCAACGCCTGTGGTATTCTCGGCGACCATCTGGTCGACCCCATAGCCCGAGTGGCTGAGCACGATGATCTTGTTGATACCCTGCGCGGTCAGCAGATCGACCTCGCCCTGCACGGCAGCCACGGAATCGGTAAAGACGACGTTGTCTCCGGGGCTCGACAGTTCGTGGGTGTATTCGGTGGTCAACCCGATCAGGCCTATCTTTTCACCGCCACGCTCGATCACGGCAGATTTCGCCAGCTTGTCCGCCAGCAGCGGTTCGGCAGAGACATCGGCATTCGACATCAGGATGGGAAAGTCGATCGCCTCCATGAAACCGGCAAGCACTTCGGGGCCATCGTCGAATTCGTGGTTGCCCACGGTCATGCCGTCATAGCCCAGCATGTTCATCATCTCGGCTGCCATCTTGCCCTTGTAGTGGGTGTAGAACAGCGAGCCCTGAAACTGGTCCCCGCCGTCGACCAGCACATAGTTGTTGGTGCGCGCCTTGGCGTCCTTGATCGCGTTGACCAGCCGTGCCGTCCCGCCAAAACATTCACCGGCGGTATTGTCCTCGGCGGAACAAGGGCCATCGTATTTGCTGATCGGTTCAAACCGCGCGTGGAAATCATTGGTGTGCAGGATGGTCAGACTATAATCCGCCGCTGCCATGCCCGAGGTCAGCGCAAGCGCTGCCGTGGCTGTCAGGAATCGTTTCATGATGGGTCCCCCCTTTGGGTTGAATTATGCACCTATGGTGACCCCCAGTTTGCCCCCTTG
This sequence comes from Sulfitobacter sp. EE-36, assembly GCF_000152605.1. NCBI lineage: Bacteria > Pseudomonadati > Pseudomonadota > Alphaproteobacteria > Rhodobacterales > Roseobacteraceae > Sulfitobacter > Sulfitobacter sp. EE-36. Next base: position 152,562 of record NZ_CH959310.1, read on the forward strand.
TCAAAGACCATCTGAGCGCAAACCCGCCCTTCCCCAAGGTCACCGCCCTACGCTGCCGCAAAGCGCACAGCCCTTGACCGTTTGCACCGACCAAGGCATCACAGCGGCTATGTTGATTTACAAGATTTTCCGCTCCGATGAATGGCAGGCCCTGCGCCGCGACGGCTCTACAACGGGCGCACCGGTTGATGTCGCCGATGGCTATGTGCATTTCTCGACCTCTGAACAAGCGGCTGAAACGGCTGCGAAACACTTTGCCAGTGAGACAGACCTGTTTCTTCTGGCCGTAGAGACCGACCGTCTTGGCGATGCGCTGAAATGGGAGGTGTCGCGCGGCGGCGCCGAGTTCCCGCATCTGTACCGCATGCTCATGCTAGAGGATGTGGTTTGGGCCCAGCCCCTGCCCTTGCTGAACGGGGCGCATGATTTTCCCGCTGGCTTTAAGGAAGCTCAATGATGACAGGATATATCGACCCGGATCGCGCACAGTTCGACGCCTTCAAGGGGCTGGACCGCGACACGCCGCTGAATATGGTGAACCTTGTCAAACTGCGCGACAAGGCCGCCTACCCAGACGATCACGCGCTGGCCGCCAAGGCGCTGACAGGGGCGCAAGCCTATAAGAACTACGGTGCCGAAAGCGGTCCGGTGCTGGCGGATGTCGGCGGATCGATCCTGTGGCGCGGCCAGTTCGAGGTGACGCTGATCGGCCCCTCGGACGAGGATTGGGATGTGATGTTCATCGCGCAATACCCCAACGCCCACGCATTTTTGCAGATGATCTCGGACCCGCGGTACAAACAGGCTGTGGTGCACCGTCAGGCCGCGGTTGTGACATCGCGCCTGATCCGCAGCGCACCGCTGCCCCTGACGGATGAATTTGCATGAAGCGCATGGCCGAGCAGCTGGGGCTGCGCGCCCTGCATCAGGTTGACCCCGAAACGGCCCATGGTCTGGCGATCACTGCGCTGCGGCTTGGCTTGGCCCCGACACCCGGTCCGGTCACATCGAAACGGCTGAAAACCTCGCTTGCCGGGATGAGCCTGCCCAACCCTGTCGGCCTTGCTGCGGGGTTTGACAAGAACGCCACCGCCGTCGCGCCGCTGTCCAACGCGGGGTTCGGCTTTATCGAGGTCGGGGCCGCCACGCCCCTGCCCCAACCCGGCAATGACAAACCCCGTCTGTTCCGCCTGACCGAGGACCGCGCGGCGATCAACCGCTTTGGCTTCAACAACGAAGGCATGCAGGCGATCTGCACGCGCTTGGCGCGCCGCGGTGCGGGCGTGCCCGTGGGGCTCAACCTTGGGGCCAACAAGACCAGCACCGACCGCGCCGCCGATTTCGCCCGCGTGATGGAGCTTGCCCGCGATCACGTGGATTTCGCCACGGTCAATGTATCCTCGCCCAATACCGAAAAGCTGCGTGATCTGCAGGGCAAGGCCGCCCTCGCCGCACTTCTGGCCGGCGTGATGGAGGTGCGCGGCGATACGCCCGTGTTCCTGAAAATCGCCCCCGATCTTACCGAGGCGGAGATCGCCGATGTGGCCGAGGTCGCCAATGACGCAGATGTGGCCGCGATCATTGCGACGAATACAACGCTGGACCGCACCGGCCTGAAGAACGCGCAGCGTCACCAGATGGGCGGGCTGTCGGGCGCGCCCCTGTTCGAAAAATCCACGCGCGTGCTGGCGCGCCTGTCGACGCTTACCGATATTCCGCTGGTGGGCGTCGGGGGCATCAGCTCGGCCGAGGATGCCTATGCCAAAATCTGCGCAGGCGCTTCGGCGGTGCAGCTTTATACGGCGCTCGTCTATGGCGGGCTGTCACTGGTGACGGATATCGCCAAGGGGCTCGACAAACTGCTGAAGCAGGACGGGTTCGATACCGTGGCCGATGCCGTGGGCAGCAACCGCAGCGCTTGGCTTTGACAGGACGCCCCGGCGAAGATCGGGGCGCGATCCGCGTGACTTCGCCCCGACCCTGCGCGCGCGGGGCCTATCCCGCCGCACGCTCCAACGCGGGGTAGCGCAGCGCCAGCGTGACCCCACGCGCGACAAAGGACACCAATAGCGAAATCCACAGCCCGTGGTTGCCCAGCCACGGCACCAGCAGCGCCGCACTTGCACAGTAGATCACAAACGACACCGCCATCATGTTGCGCATGTCCCGCGACCGCGTGGCCCCGATAAAGATTCCGTCCAGCATCCATGACGCCCACCCCAGCAGCGGGGCCGCGACCATATAGGGCAAGAACACCCGCGCCTCTGCGCGCACAAGCGGGGCCGTGGTCATGAGGTCGATGATCATGCCCCCGCCCCATGCGAAGCCCACGGTCATCAAGGCACAGGCCAGCAGACCCCAACCGCTGGTCAGCACCGCACCGCGCCGCAGGACATCACGCTGCTTGCCGCCCATGGCCCGCCCGACCAGCGCCTCGGCCGCAAAGGCGAAACCGTCAAGCGCAAAGGCCGTGATCATCAGGAATTGCAATAGCACCTGGTTGGCGGCGAGCTTTACATCCCCCAACCCCGATCCCAGAAACAGGAACGAGACGAACACCGCCTGCAACAGAAGCGACCGCACAAGGATATCGCCGTTGACCTTCATCATGTTAATCCAGCGCGGCCCGTCGAACACCTGCGCCCAGTCCCGCCATGCGGGCACTCCAAAAGCCGCACGGCAGAACCACAGCCCAAGTGCCGCACCCGACCATTCCGCCAGAAAGGTCGCGATGGCGACGCCCTGGATACCCCAGCCGAGCCCCAGTACGAACCACAGGTCCAGCGCGATATTCAGCCCGTTCATCCACAGTTGCACCACCAGCACGGCACGGGTGCGTTCCTGCGCGATCAGCCAGCCGGTGATCGCGTATATCGCAATCGCCGCCGGGGCGGACCAGACGCGGATCCCCATATAGGACCGGGCGAGGCTTTCGACCTCTGCGCTGGCCGGAGAAACCTGAAACGCCGCCCAGAACAGCGGTATCTGCAGCATCACCAGCGCAAGGCCCGCCAGCCCGCCGATCAGCAGCCCGCGTGTCAGCAGTGCCGCAACCTCTGCCGCGTCGTTGTTGCCTGCCGCCTGCGCGGTCAACCCGACGGTGCCCATCCGCAGAAATCCGAATACCCAGTAGAGCGATGACAGGATGATCGCGCCGATGCCCACGGCTCCGATGGGGGCCGCCAACCCGATCTGCCCGACGACGCCGGTATCCACCGCGCCTAAGATGGGCACGGTGGCGTTGGAGATAACAATCGGGATGGCGATGTTCAGCACGCGGCGGTGGGTCACCACCTCTTTCGCGGATAGTTTGCCTTGGGCGACGGCGCTGACTTCGCCCTTGGGGATCGCGTCAGTCACGGCGTTGGGGCATCAGGAAATGGCCCGTTGCCTGCGCGAAAAGCTTGCTGCGGTTGTCCTGCCATGCCTCGACATGCACCGAGGCATAGCGCCGGCCCGACCGGTTGATCCGCGCGCGCGCATAGGCATCGCGCGGCAGGCCCGAGCGCAGGTAATCGACGGTAAAGTCGATGGTCTTGGGCAGTCGTGGCAGATGCGTTGCATCCATCTTGTCGACGGCCAGCGCACCGGATTCAAGATCCTCCCACAGGTATTCCCAGCTGAGCGTGATGATCGAGGTCACCTCAAGGAACGAGGCCGTGACCCCACCGTGCAGCGCCTGCAACAGCGGGTTGCCGATCAGCTTGTCGGAAAACGGCAGAACGCCGGTCAGCTCGTCGCCGCGGCGGTCGAACTCGATCCCCAGAAAGCTGACGTAGGGCACCCCGTCCACCAGCGCACGCAGCGCCGCATCGCGACGCTTTTTGACGACCTGTACCGCCTCGGGTTTGCTCCGTGTGCTCATCGTTTGCCCTCCACCGTGAAACTGCCGGTGGCGGTGGCGACCGGGCTGCCGTCTTCTTCGTCCTGTGCCGTGGCGCGCACAAAGGCGACATTCCGCGTCACGTGATAACATTCCGCCCGCGCCGTGATCCGTTGACCGGGGACAGCCGCGCGCAGATATTCGATGCGCAAATCAATCGTCGCCGTCCCGCCGGGATTGCTGGGGTGGCTCATCACCGCGGCCCCGCAGCAGGTATCCATCAACGCCGACACGGCCCCGCCATGCAAGACACCTGTGCGCGGATCGCCGATCAGCCGTTCATCATACGGCATGTCGATCACGGCGACGCCGCCGTCCAGCTCTTGCAGCTCCATCCCCAGGGCACCGCTGTAAGGCAGCGCCGCTATGAACTGCTTGGCGATGCGAAGTTTGTCTGACATTTTTTACTTCCTTGGCGTTATTCTCCCCATATCAACCGAGCGGCCAAGCAAGAGCAACCCCAGTGTTGCGCTTGGAAAGTGAACCGCATAGTTTCCGAACTTGAGGAGACCAAGATGACAGACAAACGCCTGAACTTTAAAGAAATGTGTGCGGAGTTTGACGTCACGCCGCGCACGTTGCGCTATTACGAGTACATTGAACTGCTCCACCCCGAACGCGAAGGCCGGTCGCGCAGCTATGGCGCGCGGGAAATCGCCCGTATGAAGCTGATCATGCGGGGACGCAAGTTCGGGTATTCGCTGGAAGGCATCCGCCAATGGCTGCTGATCTATGAAAACGAAGGCACCGAAGCGCAAATGCGGGCGTGGGTCGTGAGCGCGGACCGCCAGTTGGGAGAGCTGGCAGAACAGCGCAAGCAGTTGGACGAAGCCATCGAAGAGCTGCAGAAATCTCGCGACGATACAGAGGCCGCATTGGCCAAGCGCGACTGATATTTGCGTAGCGCCTTGGGTTTACGGGGCGCTACCACAACTGACAGCCGCTGGCTGGAGGGTGCCGTCGTTGGCAGCATCGAGCGATGGTATGAGAAACTGATTGGATGCGGGCTGGCTTACGCCTGCCGCGCGGCCATCCGACCCATCACATCGGAAAGACGGGTCAGGTCTGCGGCTGTCACAATCAGTTCTGACAGTGAATCAGCGTCGAGGCAGGCAGCAAATTCATACGCCACGTCTTCAACAAGCTTGGCCGCATCCTTGAGCCCCCGCGATGCAGAAGACGCGGAAATCACCGGCCCTTGTGCAAGATCATAGGTATTCGGTGTTGTTGAGGGTTTCGGGGGTTTGTTCTGCGCCACGGCCTGTCCACTTACAGTTGAGAATTCGCCACGACTATGCGTCCGACAGGTGATGCGCACGTCCCGTAAGTGCGCGACATCCGGTCACGCTCCCTGCATTACGATAGGTTATCCAGCGACGGGTCGATCAGGCCAAAGGCCACGCCCCGCACCGCCGCGCGAGTCCGGTCGGTCACATCCAGTTTGCCAAACAGACGCCGCATGATCGTATCGACCGTGTGCCGCGACACCCCCATGATCTGCGCGATCGAGGTGTTGCTCTTGCCGCGCGCGATCCAACGGAGCAATTCCAGCTCGCGCGGGGACAAGCGCCGATTGGGTGCAGCAGGGCCTGCCACAAGCGCGCAGAACCGCATATGGGCAAACTGGCTGGCGACGTGCAGGTCCAGAACCTCTGCATCGCTCGGGCGCGGCCTGTCGTGGTGGAAGCCGATACTGACCAAAGCATTGCGCGCCTGTGGCCCAAAGACCTGACAGACCAGACCATCGGCAAAGCCGAATTCTCTCGCTCTGTTCAGATAGGCTTTCTGCTTTTCGGTCAAGGTGGTCAGCTGCGGCAGGTCACGCCAGAAAAACGGGGTGATCTGTGAGGCCGCGAAGGGAGGAAACGGATCGTCCAGATACAGGTGCTCTTCGGTATACATCCGGTGAAACTCTGCCGGGATACCGATCGCGACAGCGCCAAAGCTAGAGTCCCCAAGCGATTGCACATCAATACTGTGATAGGTGACCGTGCGAAAATCCTGCGCTTTGGCAAAGCGTTGCACCAGCAGCCATAGCGCCGAAACGCTGCTGACCTCGCGCAGACACTCTGTGAATAATCGCGGATCCATATCCTCGGGCATATCACCCCCCGGCCGATAAAACTTGCTCCCCCACACCACTTAGTCGGCGCGAGATACCTATCAATGACCGCCTCGTGAAAACCCCCGCGGAGTTACGCAGATTTACTCAACGTAAAGCAAATGTTTGACGTAGCGTCCAAGTTACGTAAGCTTGTTTCTGGGTTATACCGCTCCCAGTATAGGTGAAGTTGACCGTTCTACAGCAGTGATAGAATAGCGAGTAACTGATATGTCCAACACTACAATGACCATCCGCGAGATGTGCACCGCCTTCGATGTGACCCCGCGCACCCTGCGGTTCTACGAAGCAAAAGAACTGCTTTTTCCCGAACGTCAGGGACAAAAGCGCCTGTTTACCAAACGGGACCGTGCGCGGCTGAAACTGATCCTGCGTGGCAAGCGCTTTGGCTTCAGCCTCGAAGAAATCCGCCAGTTGCTGGACCTGTACCACATGGGCGACCAGCAACAGACCCAATTGGCGCGCACCTATGACATCGCGCGCGAACGTCTGGCCGACCTCGAAGCACAGCGCGAGGATCTGAACAACGCCATCGACGACCTGCAAAACCAGTTAAAATGGGGTGAGAAAATGATCGCCTCCATCAACAGCGCCCGCAACGCGGCAGAATAGGCCCGCAGTCCGGCGCACCCGAACACCTGATACACCGACCTAGATATACTGACCAAACGACGGCCAGATGGCCAAGGGAGAACACCACATGCCGAGCTACACCGCCCCGATCAAGGATATGCAATTCGTCCTGCACGACGTGCTGAACGTCACCGCGTCGTCCACCCCCGGTTACGACGAGCTTGAGGCGGATTTCACCTCTGCCATTCTGGAAGAAGCAGGCAAGCTGACCTCAGAAGTCCTCGCCCCGCTGAACGCGGTGGGTGATCAGGAAGGCTGCCGTCTGGAGAACGGCGTCGTCTACACCCCCAAAGGGTTCAAGGACGCCTTTGAAAAGGTCAAGGAAGGCGGCTGGACCGGTCTGGACATGCCAGAGCAATACGGCGGCCAGAACATGCCCTATATCCTCGGCACCGCCGTGGGCGAGATGTTCTCGGCGTCCAACCAGGCGTTCACCATGTATCAGGGCCTGACCCACGGTGCGGCCTCGGCGATCCTCGCCCACGGATCTGACGCACAAAAAGATACATATCTGCCCAACATGGTGTCCTGCGAATGGACCGGCACCATGAACCTGACAGAGCCCCACTGCGGCACCGATCTGGGCCTGATGCGCACCAAGGCAGCGCCACAGGAAGACGGCAGCTATAAGATCACCGGCCAGAAGATCTTTATCTCGTCCGGTGAACACGACATGGCCGATAACATCATCCATCTGGTGCTGGCCAAGATCGAAGGCGGCCCCGAAGGCATCAAGGGCGTATCGCTGTTCATCGTGCCCAAGTTCATGGTCAAGGAAGACGGCTCGCTTGGCGCACGCAACGCGGTGTCCGTCGGCTCCATCGAAGAGAAGATGGGCATCCACGGCAACTCTACCTGTGTGATGAACTATGACGGCGCGGTCGGCTACCTGCTGGGTGACGAACACAAAGGCATGCGCGCGATGTTCACCATGATGAACGAAGCCCGCGTGGGCGTCGGCATGCAGGGTCTGGCGCAGGCCGATGTGGCCTATCAGAACGCACTGGCCTACGCCAAGGACCGCCTGCAAGGCCGTGCGGTCACAGGGACAGAGCACCCCGACAAGCCTGCCGATCCGTTGATCGTCCACCCCGATATCCGTCGCAGCCTGATGGAGCAGAAATCCTTTGTCGAAGGGGCGCGGGCGTTCATCCTTTGGGGGGCCAGCCTGATCGACGCGGCACACCGCGCGGATGACAAGGATGCCGACGGGCTTGTCTCGCTGATGACCCCCGTCATCAAAGGCTTCCTGACCGACATCGGCTATGACATGACGGTCAAGGCGCAGCAGGTTTATGGCGGCCACGGCTATATCGAGGAATGGGGCATGTCCCAGTTCACCCGCGACGCCCGTATCGCCATGATCTATGAAGGGGCCAATGGCGTTCAGGCGCTGGACCTCGTGGGCCGCAAGCTGGCGCAGGACGGTGGCAAACACGTCATGGCCTTCTTTGATATGATCAAGACCTTCATCAAGGAAAACGCAGGCCAGGACGCCGAGTTCGACGCCAGCTTTATGGAGCCGCTGAAGGCTGCCAGCAAAGACCTGCAATCGGCAGGCATGTACTTCATGCAGAACGGCATGAAGAACCCCAACAACGCGCTCTCGGGGTCGAATGACTTCATGCATATGTTCGGGCATGTCTGTCTGGGCCTGATGTGGGCGAAAATGGGTCTGGCCGCGAAGAAAGCGCTGAAAGATGGCACCGGCGACGCGTCCTTCTACGAGACCAAGCTGGCAACCGGCCGTTTCTACATGGCCCGTCAACTGCCCGCGACTTCGCTGCACCTCAAGCGGATCGAAACCGGCGCGGATACTGTGATGGCGCTGGACGCGGCAAACTTCTAGGTTGCACCGGGGTGGGGACATCCCCCCACCCCGATGCTGACTGAAAGGACGCCCGATGCCCAAACGTTTCCGCCTGACCCGCCGCTTCCCTGTCGCCATGACCGAAGACGGCTACCGCCGCCTGAAGAAATTCGCGGCTGAGGCCGGATTGGATGAAGGCGAAGCGCTGTCGTTTCTCTTCGAGAACTTCAACAGCGTGATCGACGAAGAGAACCTGACCGCGCGACTGCGGCTGTTCAACGCGGAACTGGACGGACGAAAGAGGTAGCACACCACCACACCCCGAATGCCCTGCCGAACCCGACCCTTCGGGGAGAGTTTAAGGGGCAAAATGAAGCGCAAACACCCTGCCCTGATCCTGCGACCCGCACGACCAAAGCAGGGCTTCACTTTGCACGCGGCTCAGCTCTCCAGCCTGCCGCGCGGGGGTTGAATACGACAGGATGATTAGTAACTGATTAACGCAAACCCGCGCATCTTCATTTTGCCGGATAAACTCCACGGGGGTGTGGGGGTGTGAAACCCCCACGGGACGACGATCGACACACAGGACTTGAGGGAGGGTTCAGATGACCATCAAACTGCATTGCTTCGGCGAAAGCGGAAACGCCTATAAGGCGGCGCTTGCGCTGCAGCTGTCGGGGCTCGACTGGGAGCCGGTGAAAGTTGATTTCTTCGGCGGCGAAACCCGCACGCAGGATTACCGCACGACGATCAATAACATGGGCGAAGCGCCGGTGATGATTGATGGTGACATCCGTCTGACCCAATCCGGCGTGATCCAGGATTATGTCTCGGAGCAATCCGGCAGATTTGGCGGGGGCAATCCCGAAGAGCGCCGCGAGATCCTGCGGTGGGTGCTGTGGGACAACCACAAGCTCAGCTCGAACGCCGGTATGACGCGTTTTTTGATGAACTTCCTGCCCGAAGACAAGCAACCCAAAGAAGTCATCGGCTTTATGCAGGGGCGTTTGTCTGCGGCCTATGCCGTGCTGAACGACCACCTGAACGGCCGCGACTGGATTGTCGGCGACGGGATCACCAACGCCGACCTCAGCTGCTGCGGCTATCTGTATTACCCCGAGCCTTTCGGCTTTGTCCGCAAGGACTGGCCCCATATCGACGCGTGGCTCACGCGTCTGAGCGAAACACCGGGCTGGAAAGCCCCCTACGACCTGATGCCCGGCAGCCCTGCTGACCGCGCCTGACCCAAAGGGAGACACCACATGACCGAAGCATATATCTACGACGCCCTGCGCACCCCGCGTGGCAAGGGCCGCAAAGACGGCGCCCTGCACGAGCTGACTTCGTTGCGCCTGTCCGCGCTGACGCTCAATGCGATGAAAGAGCGCAACAACCTTGAAGGCCATGCCGTCGAGGACGTGATCTGGGGCAACGTGACACAAGTGATGGAACAGGGCGGCTGTCTGGCGCGCTCTGCCGTGCTGGCATCCGATCTGGATGAACGCATCCCCGGCCTTGCCATCAACCGTTTCTGCGCCTCTGGCATGGAAGCTGTGAACCTTGCCGCCAACCAAGTGCGCGGCGGCGCGGGCATGGGCTATATCGCCGGTGGCGTTGAAATGATGGGCCGCGTGGCCATGGGCAGCGACGGCGCGGCGATTGCCGTTGATCCTTCGCTCGCGATGGAGCGGTATTTCGTGCCGCAGGGCATCTCGGCTGACATCATCGCGACCGAATACGGCTTTACCCGTGACGAGGCCGACAAGCTGGCGATGCAGTCGCAGCAGCGTGCCAAGAAAGCCTGGGACGAAGGACGCTTTGATAAATCCGTGATCGAGATCAAGGACCAGAACGGCCTGTCGATCCTCAGCCATGACGAATACATGCGCCCCCAGACCGACATGCAGTCGCTCGGGTCGCTGAACCCTGCGTTCCAGCAGATGGGCGAGGTCATGCCCGGCTTTGATAAGGTCGCGCTGATGAAATATCCGCACCTCGAGAAGATCAACCACATCCACCACGCGGGGAACTCCTCGGGCATCGTGGACGGTGCGGCGGCTGTCCTTATCGGGAACAAGGAATTCGGCGAGAAATACGGTCTCAAGCCACGCGCGCGCATCCGAGCAACCGCCAAGATCGGGACCGACCCGACCATCATGCTGACCGGCCCAGTTCCCGTGACCGAAAAGATCCTTGCCGACAATGGCATGAACATCAACGACATCGATCTGTTCGAGGTCAACGAGGCCTTTGCCGCTGTGGTTATGCGCTTCATGCAGGCGTTCGACGTTGATGAAAGCAAGGTCAACGTGAACGGCGGGTCGATCGCCATGGGTCACCCCTTGGGGGCCACCGGCGCGATGATCATCGGCACGCTGCTGGACGAGCTTGAGCGTTCGGACAAGGAGGTCGGGATGGCCACGCTTTGTATCGCCTCCGGCATGGGTGCCGCCACCATCATCGAGCGCGTTTGATGGGCGACCAGCCGCATCCTTTCCACGCCGTGGCCGATCTGGCAGCGCGGCGTGGGCTGAGGGACCTTAAGCTCGCAGAAGAACGCGGGGGGCAATATGTGCGCCTGTATCAGGCCACGCCGCCGCTGTTCTTCAAGCATCGTAACGATCCAAGCGACAGCTATGACCGCGAGCGGTTCAAGGACTTCAAACGGATACTGCTAAGCGAGGAAGACTGCGACAAAGGCCCCGAAGCCACCATCGCCTTGATCCGCTCACTGCTTGAAAAATTCGCTGACTATACGCCTCAGCGCTCGTAACACACTCCAAATCAGGGAGAGATTTAAATGACCGATTTCACCATGAAGACAGACGCCGACGGCGTCGCCATCATCACCTGGGACGTGCCCGGAAAATCCATGAACGTCATGTCGATCGAGGGCCTGTCCGAGCTGGACAGCATCATCGACACGGTCCTGTCCGACGACGCCATCAAGGGGGCCGTGATCACCTCTGGCAAGGACGGGTCCTTTGCCGGTGGTATGGACCTGAACCTGCTTGCCAAGATGCGCGAAGACGCAGGGGACGACCCCGCACAGGGGCTGTTTGACGGCACGATGAAAATGCATGCCCTGCTGCGCAAGATCGAACGCGCGGGCATGGACGCCAAGACCAACAAGGGCGGCAAGCCGATTGCCTCTGCCCTTCCCGGCACTGCCGCGGGCATCGGGCTTGAACTGCCGCTGGCCACGCACCGCATCTTTGTCGCAGACAACCCCAAGGCGCGTATCGGCCTGCCCGAGATCATGGTCGGCATCTTCCCCGGCGCGGGCGGTACCACCCGTCTGGCGCGCAAACTCGGCGCGATGGCCGCATCGCCCTTCTTGCTGGAAGGCAAGATGGTTGCGCCTGCTGCTGCGAAATCTGCCGGTCTGATCGACGAAGTCGTCGCTGATCCGGTAGCCGCCGCGAAAGAATGGGTGCTGAATGCCAAGGATGCGGACATTCTGAAACCCTGGGACGCCAAGGGCTACAAGATGCCCGGTGGTGCCCCCTATCACCCTGCGGGCTTCATGACCTTTGTCGGGGCCAATGCGATGGTCAACGGTAAGACCCAAGGTGCCTTCCCTGCGGCCAAGGCCCTGCTGAGCGCCGTTTACGAAGGTTCGCTTGTGCCCTTCGATACCGCGCTGAAGATCGAGGCGCGCTGGTTCACCAACATCCTGCTGAACCCGTCCTCCTCTGCCATGATCCGGTCGCTGTTCCTGAACAAGGAAGCGCTGGAAAAAGGCGCGGTACGTCCCGAAGGCGTTGCCGATCAGCGCGTCAAGAAGCTGGGCGTTCTGGGGGCTGGCATGATGGGTGCGGGCATCACGCTTGTTTCCGTGCAAGCCGGGATCGAAGTCGTGCTGATCGACCAGACCCAAGAAGCCGCCGACAAGGGCAAAGCCTATTCCGCCAGCTTCTTTGACAAGGGCATCGCGCGCAAGAAATCCACCGAAGAAAAGAAAGCCGCAGCCCTTGATCTGATCACCGCGACCACCGATCTGGACGCGCTGAAAGGCTGTGACCTGATCATCGAAGCCGTCTTCGAAGACCCTGCCGTCAAGGCCGAGATGACCAAAAAGGTCGAAGCCGTGATCCCCGAGGATTGCATCTTTGCCTCCAACACCTCGACCCTGCCGATCACCGAGCTGGCCAAAGCGTCCAGCCGGGCGGATCAGTTCATCGGCATCCACTTCTTCTCGCCCGTCGAGAAAATGGCGCTGGTGGAAATCATCAAGGGGGCCGAGACGGGCGACCGTGCGGTGGCCAAATCGCTCGACTATGTGCGTCAGATCCGCAAGACGCCGATCGTGGTCAATGACGCGCGGTTCTTCTATGCCAACCGCTGCATCATCCCCTATGCCAACGAAGGCGCGCGGATGATCACCGAAGGGGCGGCACCGCAACTGGTCGATCACGCGGCACAGCTTCTGGGCTTCCCTGTGGGGCCGGTGCAGCTGACCGATGAGACCTCGATCGATCTGGGGGCCAAGATTGCCCGCGCGACCAAGGCGGCCATGGGCAATGCCTATCCTGCCAGCCAAGCGGATGATCTGATCTTCTGGATGGAAGATCTGGGCCGCCTGGGCCGCAAGGCGAACGCGGGCTTCTTTGACTATGACGAAAAGGGCAAGCGTCAGGGCTATTGGAAGGGGATGCACGACAAGTTCCCGCTGGCCGAGGAACAGCCAGACCTGCGCGATGTGCAGGACCGTCTGATGTTTGTTCAGGTGCTCGAAGCTGTACGTGCGCTGGAAGAAGGCGTGCTGGAAGACATCCGCGAAGGCGACGTGGGTGCGATCCTTGGCTGGGGCTTTGCGCCTTGGTCCGGCGGCCCGTTCAGCTGGCTCGACATCATCGGCACGCCCTATGCCGCGGAACGTTGTGACCAGCTGGAAGCGCAGTTCGGCGAGCGGTTCAAATGCCCTGACCTGCTGCGCGAAATGGCCGAGAAGAACCAGACCTTCTATGGTCGCTTCGGGCCGGACGCCAAAGCCGCCTGAGACGGCAACGCCCGATAGAGAAAACGGAAGCGGCCAGCAGTTCTTGCTGGCCGTTTTGCTTTGCTGGATGATGTACCGCCCGCGCTCTCAGCTGTCGAAGCTGTAGCCGAAACGCGCGATATCCTCGGCGCAGGTCGTGGCGATCAGGTCGCGGGTTTGGGGGGTGTAGTGGTCCCGATAGCCCGCCGCGCGGTCCGACGCATTCGCATGCGGCAACGTCAGATCAAAGCCCAGATGGTCGAACACCGGCTGCGCGTCCTGCGCGAAATGCTCGATCCGGATGAACAGGTTGCTTTGATCCTCGCCCGCCCCGTCACGCAGATAAGACCCATAGGGAGAGGCCAGAAGGCTGCCCTGCACGGTAGGCGTCTGCACGAAGGCATCAAACGCCAGCGACTTGGCAAGCCCCACAGCGGGATGATCGAACCCCTGCGCGCGCAGCCAATGGTAATAGCTGACCATCCGGTCCCACGGGTTACGCACCAGCGCAAAGGCGAACATCCGGGCAATCTCTTGGCGGGTGACCACGCCCTCGATATCGGCGAGGGTTGCGTGCTTCCAAAGCCGTCCTGCCGACGCAGCCCCTGCCAGACGCTTGCGCCGCTTGACTGCCTTGGGCGTGTCGCCCAGCATTAGATCGTCCTTCATCGCCCGTGCTTCCAGCGCGAGCGCAAGGGACGTGCCTCCGGTCTTGGGAATATGCACAAAAATATAGTTGCGTCCGCGGCTGATGATCATGACCGCCCCGCCGCATCTGTGATTGGCCGCTTTACGCTCGTGCCCATATCCTGCCTTTGCCCTGCTTTTATCATCCTTCCCAAAACGGGGGATGCTGCGCAATAGTAACCGGGACAAAGCGAAAAAAGACAGGGTGCGCCATGGGCTGGATGACGAACGAAGACGGGTTGGACAAATGCGCGGCGAATTACGTGCCGCTCACGCCTCTGTCGCACCTGAAACGCGCAGCCCATGTCTTTGCCGATGTGACGGCGGTGATCTACGGCGCGCATCGGGTGAGCTATGCGCAGTATCACGCGCGCTGCTCACAGCTTGCTTCGGCCTTGGTGGCGGCGGGGGTTGAACCGGGTCAGGTTGTGGCGACGATCCTGCCCAATATCCCCGCGCAGGCAGAGGCGCATTTCGGCGTGCCCGCCTGCGGTGCCGTGCTTAACACCATCAACACGCGGCTGGATGTGGGCACGGTGGGCTACATCCTCGACCACGGCGAAGCGCGGGTGCTGCTGGTCGATACGCAGTTCGTCGATCTGGCAGAGGCGGCCTGTGCAACCCTCGACGGCCCGCCCCCGCTGCTGATCGAAGTGCCTGATCCCGCGGCGGGGTTTCCGGCAACGGGTCGCCACACCACATACGATGATTTCATCGCCACCGGTGACCCTGCGTTCAACTGGATCATGCCGCAGGACGAATGGGAAAGCCTTGCGCTCAACTATACCTCTGGCACGACGGGGCGGCCCAAGGGCGTGGTCTATCACCATCGCGGGGCCTATCTGATGACCATGGGCACGGTGGTCAGCTGGCGTATGGTGATGCGGCCCGTGTTCATGCAGATCGTACCGCTGTTTCACTGCAACGGCTGGAACCACACGTGGATGATGCCCCTCTTGGGGGGCACACTGGTCTGCTGCCGCGACATCACTGCCGCTGCGATCTATGACGCCATCGCCGACGAAGGCGTGACCCATTTTGGCGGTGCCCCCATCGTGCTGAACATGATGGTGAACGCAACAGAAGCCGAACGCCGCGCCTTTGATCATCAGGTGGAGGTCTTCACCGCCGGTGCGCCCCCTGCCCCTGCCACCCTGTCCAAGATCGAAGCCTTGGGGTTCAACGTCACGCAGGTCTACGGGCTGACCGAGACCTACGGCCACGTCACCGAATGTCTGTGGGACCCCGCATGGGACAGCGCCCAAGGGGCCGAGCGCGCCGCGATCAAGGCCCGTCAGGGCGTCGCCATGCCGATGATGGAAGAGATCACCGTCATGGACAGCGAAATGGCCCAAGTCCCGCTGGACGCTGCCACACAGGGAGAGATCATGATCCGCGGCAATTCGGTGATGAAGGGATACTTCAAGAACCCCGCCGCCACGCGCGCGGCCTTTGCGGGCGGGTATTTCCATTCGGGCGATCTGGCGGTGCAGCATCCGAACGGACATATGCAGATCGCAGATCGCGCCAAGGACATCATCATCTCGGGCGGCGAGAACATCTCGTCCGTCGAGGTCGAAGGCGTATTGATGGGGCATCCGGATGTGAACCTCGCCGCCGTTGTCGCGCAACCGGACGAGAAATGGGGCGAAGTGCCCTGTGCTTTTGTCGAGCTGAAACCGGGCCGGAGTGGAGACGAAGCTGCCCTGATCGCCTTTGCGCGCGACACGCTTGCGGGTTTCAAAGCACCCAAACGCGTGGTGTTTCAAGAGCTGCCGAAAACCTCGACCGGGAAGATCCAGAAATTCGAACTGCGCGCACAGGCCGCCAGGCTTTAGTGCGGTCTACATCGCGCGCTGTGTGACGACCGGATCGGCGACGATCACCGCCTCTGCCTGCTCTTGCGGGCCGAGCCGTTTTTCGTACCGCCAGACGTCGATCTGCAACGGCCCCTCGCCGGTTTCGACCTCGTAGGGGATCGTGCCCGCCTGTACCCAACCGCAGGCCTCATAGAACCGCGCGGCGCGGGTGTTGCCAACCGAACAGGCCAGCCATTTCAGCCCATGCCCCAGCTCTGCTTCCGTCGCTGCCATCATCTGCTGCGCCAGACCGCTGCCCTGAAAGGCATCACTGACATAGAACTGGTAGATCTCGTCATGGTCCACCATGAAGAACCCCGCGATCTGCCCTTCGACCCAGACCACCTGCGTATGCTTAAGGTGCACACGCATCCGCATCGTGAACTCTTCGAAACTGCGCAGGGCGGTCAAGGCGGGCGGCACGACATCGGCATGGGCCTGATGCCAACCACGATACCAGATCTCGACAAGTCTGGCGGCATCATCGGGATGTGCGGGCTTGATCTGCATGGGACGCTCCTTTCGAATTCTCCTATGCTGTCTTAAGTCCACCCATTGCTCAACCCGTGTCAGGTGGTAAACTATCCAAAACAGTTAGGCACTATACTTCAGGATATGACAGCCCTTTCCAAATACGCCCGGTTGGAAGCAACCGGACTATGGCGTTCGGCCCCCGATGCCCAACGTCGCGAGGTCATCGTGTCGATCGGCGATGCGACACTGGTGATTTCCGACCTCAAGGATCAGGCGCTGACCCATTGGTCACTGGCGGCTTTGGCGCGGTCAAACCCTGGCACCCGCCCTGCGATTTTCCACCCCGACGGCGACCCCAGTGAAACGCTGGAAATCCCCGACAGCGAGGGAGAGATGATCGACGCCATCGAAACCCTGCGCCGCGTGGTCGAACGCCGTCGCCCCCGCCCGGGGCGGCTGCGCTTTGCCGGGGTGCTGACCTCGGCGCTGGTGGTGGCGGCGGTGGCGCTGTTCTGGCTGCCAGGCGCGCTGCAAGATCACACGCTGCGGGTGGTGCCCAAGGTCAAACGCGCCTCCATCGGGGCGGCGCTCCTGAAAAAGATCGAACGGGTGTCCGGCCCCGCCTGTACCAACGCCCGCGGGCGCACGGCGCTGGCAAAGCTCGGCGCGCGGCTGTCGTCTGATCCGATGGTGGTGCTGCCCGCCATGACCCGCCCCAGCCTGCACCTGCCCGGCGGGCTGATCGTGCTGAACAAGACCCTGTTCGAGGATTACGAGTCCCCCGATATCGCGGGCGGCTATATTCTGGCGGAGCAAGCGAAACGCGCCGTCACAGACCCGCTTGAACATATGCTCGCCACCATCGGCATCCGCGAAAACTTCCGCCTGCTGACCACCGGCGATGTGTCGGATGCGGCCCTCACACGCTACGCCGAACATCTGATGGCCGAACCCGCGCCGGAACCGCCCGTTGACGCCCTGCTTTCCCGCTTCGAAAAACAGCGCCTGCACAGCACGCCTTACGCGCAAGCCCGTGACATCACTGGAGAGACGGTGCTGCCCCTGATCGAAGGCGATCCGATGAACGGCAAGGAAACCGACCCACTGCTGAATGATGCCGACTGGCTACGGCTGCAAAATATCTGCGGCGGCTAAGGCAGAGATACACAAACCGACCTTCAGCGCAAAAGGCCAGCCGGATCGCCCCGACTGGCCTTTTGTCTGCACTGTCGTGCGGATGCGTCAGCGGATGTAGGCATCGCCGTAACCGGCACCGCGCAACTTACCCAAAGCCGCCGGTGCCGCGGACGCGCCAAAGGGCCCTGCCTGCACCGACAGATAGGTCTTGCCGCCGCGGATGGACTTACCGATGCGCGCGCCCATACCCATCCGCGCGATACGTTGTGCCGCACGCTGCGCGTTCGCGCTGTCTCCATAGACGCCGATCTGCACATAGGTCTTGCCCGCGGCACGCGGGGTCGCTGGGGCTGTGGCGACTGGCTTGGGGGTCGAACGGCTGGAGTAGACCGGCTTGCGCGCGGCAGGCGCTGCGTTCTTGTTGCGGACGATACGTTTGACCAGTTGGCCGTTGCGCTTGGCAAAGCTCACCTCGCCCAACTCGCGGCGCTGCTGCTCGACCGAGGTATAGGGGTAGACCAGCGGCAAACGCGCGGTCACGTCCTGCCCTGTGCTTTGGTTGACCAGACGGCGCGGCACGGTGTTGGTCCAGATCAACAACATCTTGGACCGCCCCTCAAGGTTCTGTTCGGCCCGCTTGGGGTTCAGACGGTCGTCTTCCCACACGGGGCGATATCCTTTGGGAACCGAGACGTTGGCATAGGTGTTCTGGCGGTTGATCGCGACATGTTTCGGCACGATCCGCGTATGCGCATGCGCCGCTGCGGGTCTCGCCGTGGTTGTGACGCTGCCTGCGGCTGCCCCATAGGACGGCGCAGATGCCACGGCCCCGGCCTGCGCGGTGGAGGGTAGGATCGGCGCGGTTTGCGGGCCGCAACGCACGGCGAGGCCCTTGGTCCGCGACCCGGAGTATTGCTGGCTGATGGCAGAGCGTCCGGCACAGGTGGTCGGCACCTGCGCCACGGCCACCGGCGCTTGCGCGCGCGGTGCGGCTGGCACGTCGACCGAGCGTGGCACCGGCTGGCGCACCGGCTTGGGTGCTTTCTGGCGTACAACAACCGGCTTGGCCTTGCGCTGTGGCAGAGGGCGTGCCGCAACCGTGGGCTGTTTGGCCGCGGCGGGCGCGTTGTTCACGGTGATCTGCACCGGCGCATCAGCACCACCGGCAGGCGCGCTGGCCGCTGTCTGCACATTGGTCGGCTTGAAGCCGCAGACACCCTGACGCTTGCGCGACACGCGCGGCACCCAGGTCACATTGCCGTCGATACCGGCCCGAATAAACACACAGCCTTTGCTGTCGACATATTGCTTGCCCTTATACGAGGCCGACGGGAATTCCGCCGGCTGATCGCGAAAGCTTTGCGCTTGGGCAATTCCTGCCCCAAACGTCGTCATCAATGCCGCAACTGCCACAATACTAGTAAATTTCATCTGCGCCCCCACACAATGTAGTACATAAACCATGCGCGATCCCGGTTTCAGAGTAAAGCACCCTGATCACCGGATCGCCCATTTTGCGCCTTACTTGGTCCCGAACATCCGGTCACCGGCGTCACCAAGCCCGGGAATGATATATCCCTGCTCGTTCAGCTTCTCGTCGACCGCCGCGGTGACGATCGGCACATCGGGATGCGCCTCTTTCATACGGGCCACGCCTTCGGGGGCCGCCAGCAGACACAGGAAGCGGATATTGGTCGCACCGGCTTTCTTCAGCATGTCGATCGCTGCCACGGATGAATTACCAGTGGCGAGCATCGGGTCCACGGCGATCACCAGACGGTCGTCCATACCCTCTGGCACCTTGAAATAGTATTCCACCGGCTGCAACGTTTCCTCGTCACGATATAGGCCAACAAAGCCTACCCGCGCCGACGGGATCAGCTCAAGCACGCCATCCATCAACCCGTTGCCCGCCCTCAGGATAGAGATCAGCGCCAGCTTCTTGCCATCCAGCGTAGGTGCGTCCATCGGCTGCATCGGCGTGTCGATCCGCTTGGTCGTCATCGGCAGGCCGCGGGTCACCTCATAGGCCAGAAGCTGGCTGATCTCGCGCAGCAACTGACGGAACGCCGCGGTCGATGTGGATTTATCCCGCATGATTGTCAGCTTGTGCTGCACCAGCGGATGATTAACGACGGTCAGGTGTTCAACGATATCGGACATCGGGGCGCTCTCCATATTACTTGGCTGAACTCATGCCCCGAAAAGCCGTGCCCCGCAACCATCGCATCTTCGCCAGCTTCATTTTGCCAGTCAAACTCCGGGGGGATCGCGGCCCTGCCGCGATGGGGGCTGGCCCCCATCCGACCGATACGCCGCCGAACAGAGTTTAGTCGGGCACCGCAACCCCAAGATGCCGCGCCACCAGCCCAGCGACATCGCGAAAACCGATCTGCCCCAAGCGGCCAGCACCCTGCCCTGCCACCAGAACCGGGGCCCGTTCGCGGGTGTGGTCGGTGCCCACCCATGTCGGGTCGTTCCCGTGGTCTGCGGTCAGCACCAGCAGATCCCCGTCCCGCAGTTGCCCCATCAGCTTACCGATCTCGGCATCAAACCACTCAAGCGCGCGGGCATAGCCCGACACATCGCGCCGATGCCCATAAAGACTGTCAAACTCCACAAAATTCGCAAACGTCAGGCTGCCGTCTTCGGCGCTTTCAACCAGATCACCAAGATGCCCCATCAACGTCTCGTCAGACCCTTTGCGCACCTCGTCAAAACCGGTCATCGAAAAGATGTCGCCGATCTTTCCAACGGCATAAACACGGGCACCACTGTCCTGCACCCAGTTGCTCAGCACCGGCGCGGGTGGCTTGATCGCGAAATCACGACGGTTGGTGGTGCGGGTAAAACCGCTTTGCGCATCCCCGATGAAGGGACGCGCGATCACCCGTCCGACTTTCATCTCATGCGCGATCGGGGCCATGTTTTCGCATAGGTCCAACAGCCGTTGCAGGCCGAAACTCTCTTCATGCGCGGCGATCTGCAACACGCTGTCAGCCGAGGTATAGCAGATCGGGAAACCGGTCTTGATATGCTGCGCGCCGAACTCCTCGATAATGGCGGTGCCGGGGGCGTGGCAATTCCCCAAAATCTCGTCCGTGCCGGCAAAGGCCGCAAGCTGCGCAACAAGCGCGGGCGGAAAGGACTTCGACACATCGGGAAAGTAATGCCACTCCCACGGGACCGGCAAACCGGCCAATTCCCAATGGCCCGAGGGCGTATCCTTGCCGCGCGAGATTTCTGTCGCCGCGCCCCATGTGCCGCTGACGGTGTCATCAAGGCTTGCGATATGCAGCCCGCTGGCCAGTTCAATCGCGGGGCCAAGCCCCAGCGACGCCATATGCGGCACGTTCAAAGGGCCGCTGCGCCCGTCTTCTGCACGGCCTTCGGCACAGGCCTGCGCGATATGACCAAGGGTATTCGCGCCGGTGTCCGGCACACGCCCGTTAAAGAAGGTGTCCGCATCGGGGGCACCGCCGATACCGACTGAATCCATCACAACCAGAAAAGCACGCGCCATCAGCCGACCCTCTCTACAATCAAATCCGGCACGGCGACCGGCTTCGGGCCGATGGTGATCGCACCGCGCACCGCCTGTGCGGCCCGCTCTGCGTCACCGGCGCGGGCCGCATGGACCACCGCCAGTGGCCCCTTGGACGATACTTTCGCGCCCAGGCGGACGACATCCGAAATCCCCACGGCCGGGTTGATCTGGTCCGTCTCGACCGCGCGCCCGCCGCCCAAAGCGACAACGGCAAGGCCCAAGGCCTCCCCATCAATCGCGGTCACATATCCGGTTTTCGGTGCGGGGACCTCTCCGATGATCGTCGCCTCGGGCAGGAACCGCGTCCAGTTTTCGACAAACTTCGCAGGCCCGCCCATGGCCGCGATCATCACGCCAAAGCGTTCCGCCGCGCGGCCCGACCGGATCGCCTGCACGATCATATCCGCCCCGACCTGCACATCGCCCGCCAGCCCTGCATTGGCCAGCAACACCCCCCCAAGAGCCGCACAGACCGAGACAATCGGCCCCTTGCTATGACCCGTCAGCACGCGCATCACCTCGGCCACTTCCAGCGCGTTCCCAAGGCTGGGCACCAGGGGCTGGCTCATATCGCTGATCACCGCCGTCGTCCGGCACCCACTCGCATTCGCAGTCTTGGTCAGCGCCGTCGCCAGCGCCTGCGCCTGCGCCAGATCTTTCATGAAGGCACCGCTGCCGACCTTGACGTCCAAGACCAGACCATCCAGCCCCGCCGCCAGCTTCTTCGACAGGATCGACGCGGTGATCAGATCGAGGCTGTCCACGGTCGAGGACACATCGCGCACCGCATAAAGCCGCTTGTCCGCGGGGGCGATACCGTCGGTCGCACTGACAATCGCACAGCCTGCCTTGGCCACCACGGCGCGAAACTGCGCCTCGTCCAATGTGGTATTCACACCCGGAATGGCCTCAAGCTTGTCCAGCGTCCCGCCAGTATGCCCCAGCCCACGCCCCGAGATCATCGGCACATAAGCCCCGCAGGCGGCCAAGGCAGGGGCCAGCACAAGGCTGACGCAATCGCCCACACCGCCCGTCGAATGTTTATCCAGCACCGGCCCGTTCAGATCCCAGTCGAACACCCGCCCGCTGTCGCGCATGGCGAGCGTCAGGGCCACGCGGCCCACATCGCTCAGCCCGACCTGACAGACCCCCATCGCAAAGGCCCCCGCCTGCGCATCACTGACCCGCCCATCGGCAAGGGCCATCGCGAACCAGACAAGCTCTTCTCGGTTCAGCGACCGCCGGTGTCGCAGTTTGGACAGGATCGCGCGGGCATCCATGGCTTAGCCCTCCATATGCGCGCGGCCAAAGGCACCGGGCAACAGCTCGGCCATGGTCATCACCTCTTCAACGCCCGACAGGGTCGCCATGGTCACCCGCGCGTCCCCCTGACCGAATTCCGCCAGTTTCTGACGGCAGCCGCCACAGGGGGTGACGGGCGTGGGGCTGCCCGCAATCACATAGGCCTCTACAAAAGCCGTCTCGCCCGCCGCGATCATGGCGGCGATGGCACCGGCCTCGGCGCAGGTGCCTTCCGGGTAGGCGACGTTTTCCACGTTGCAGCCGACAAACACCGCACCCGAGGCCGTGCGCAACGCGGCTCCCACCTTGAAGTTGGAATAGGGCGCATAGGCATTTTCCTGCACGGCGCTGGCGTGC
Organism: Sulfitobacter sp. EE-36; assembly: GCF_000152605.1. Lineage (NCBI taxonomy): Bacteria > Pseudomonadati > Pseudomonadota > Alphaproteobacteria > Rhodobacterales > Roseobacteraceae > Sulfitobacter > Sulfitobacter sp. EE-36. The sequence goes on from NZ_CH959310.1 coordinate 175,357, forward strand.
TGTCGCAAATCACTGGTCATAATTCCCCCAAGTTTCACAAAACTATAAAAACCTTTCGCCAAAGTTGCGATGCCAAAAGCGGAAAAATGCCATGCTTCATTTTGCCAGACAAACTCCGGGGGAATCGTGGCCTGTCACGATGGGGGCTGGCCCCCTTCCCGCCCTACAATCTGCGCCGCATAGGCGGTGACACGCCCCGCTCCAAAAGTCGTGTTGGCGCGGCTGGCAAAATAGTTTAACGCTAAACTACTCTCTTAAAGGACCGCCAAAACATGACCGATGCGCCCAATCTGCGCCAAGCCGCACTTGACTATCACGCTTTCCCCAAGCCCGGAAAACTCGAAGTGCGCGCGACCAAACCACTGGCGAACGGCCGCGATCTGGCGCGCGCCTATTCCCCCGGCGTGGCTGAAGCCTGCCTTGAGATCAAGGCCGACCCGACCACAGCCGCGCATTACACCACCCGCGCGAACCTTGTGGGTGTGGTGACCAATGGCACGGCGGTTCTGGGGCTTGGCAACATCGGCGCGCTGGCCTCCAAACCGGTGATGGAGGGCAAGGCCGTCCTTTTCAAGAAATTCGCCAATATCGATTGCTTCGACATCGAGCTGGACCAGAACGACCCCGAAAAGCTCGCCGAACTGGTCTGCGCGCTAGAGCCGACCTTCGGCGCGATCAACCTCGAAGACATCAAGGCCCCCGATTGCTTTACCGTCGAACGCATCTGCCGCGAGCGGATGAACATTCCGGTTTTCCACGACGACCAGCACGGCACTGCGATTGTCGTTGGGGCCGCCGTGAAGAACGCGCTTTTCGTGGCGGGCAAGAAGTTCGAGGACATCAAGATCGTCTCCACAGGCGGCGGCGCGGCGGGCATTGCTTGTCTGAACATGCTGCTGAAGCTCGGCGTGAAGCGCGAGAACGTCTGGCTTTGTGATATTCACGGTCTGGTCTACGAGGGACGCGAGATCGACATGAACCCGATCAAATCGGAATACGCGCAGAAATCCGACCTGCGTGATCTGGCCGATGTGATCCATGATGCCGATCTGTTCCTCGGCCTCTCTGGCCCCGGTGTCCTGAGCCCCGAAATGGTGCAGAAAATGGCACCGCAGCCGATCATCTTTGCGCTGGCCAACCCCACGCCGGAAATCATGCCCGATCTCGCCCGCGCGGTGGCTCCTGATGCGATTATCGCAACGGGACGGTCGGATTTTCCCAATCAGGTCAACAACGTATTGTGCTTCCCCTTTATCTTCCGCGGTGCGCTGGATGTGGGGGCAACCACGATCAATGACGAGATGAAGATCGCCTGTATCGACGGGATTGCAGCGCTTGCCCGTGCCACCACCTCCGCCGAGGCTGCCGCCGCCTATCAGGGCGAACAGTTGACCTTTGGCCCCGACTACCTGATCCCCAAACCCTTTGACCCGCGTCTGATCGGTGTCGTGTCTACCGCCGTCGCGAAAGCCGCGATGGACACCGGCGTCGCCACCCGCCCGATCGAGGATCTGGCCGCCTATCGCCACAAGCTGGACAGCTCGGTCTTCAAATCGTCCATGCTGATGCGCCCCGTGTTCGAGGCCGCGCGCGTGGCCCCGCGCCGGATCGTCTTTGCCGAAGGCGAAGACGAACGCGTGCTGCGCGCCGCCCAAGCCATGGTGGAGGAAACCAAGGAACGCCCGATCCTGATCGGCCGCCCCGAGGTGATCGAACGGCGCATCGAAAAGGCTGGTCTGACAATCAAGCTGGGCGAGACAGTGGATCTGGTGAACCCCGAAAACGACCCGCGCTACCGCGACTATTGGGAGACCTATCACAACCTGATGGCCCGCCGCGGCGTGTCACCTGATATCGCGCGCGCCATCATGCGCACCAATACCACCGCCATCGGCGCGGTGATGGTGCACCGCGAAGAGGCCGACAGCCTGATCTGCGGCACCTTCGGGGAATTCCGCTGGCATATGAATTATATCGAACAGGTTCTCGGTCGCGACGGGCGGCGCCCCCACGGGGCACTGTCGCTGATGATCCTGGAAGATGGGCCGCTGTTTATCGCAGATACGCAGGTGCATCTGCACCCCACCCCCGAACAGATCGCCGAGATCGCCATCGGTGCTGCGCGCCATGTGCAACGTTTCGGCATCGAACCCAAGATCGCCCTGTGTTCGCAAAGCCAGTTCGGCAATCAGGGCGAAGGGTCGGGCAAACGTCTGCGCGCGGCGCTGCGGCTGCTGGATGCGGGCAACCATGATTTCTGCTATGAGGGCGAGATGAACATCGATGCCGCACTCGACCCCGAGCTGCGCAGCCGTCTGCTGCCCTCGAACCGGATGGAAGGTGCCGCGAATGTTCTTGTCTTTGCTCATGCGGATGCGGCATCGGGCGTGCGCAATATTCTGAAGATGAAGGGAGGCGGGCTTGAGGTTGGGCCGATCCTGATGGGGATGGGCAACCGTGCTCATATCGTCTCTCCGTCGATCACCGCGCGCGGGCTGCTGAACGTCGGTGCGATCGCCGGTACGCCGGTCGCCGAATACGGCTGACGCCCCGCGTGAAAACGCCGCCCTTATGCGGGGCGGCGCATGGACCGGAACCGGCCGGAATTACTTGGCCGGTTTGGTGCCCTTGGCCGCAAAGGGTGCCTTGATGTCGGACACGCTGCTTGGCATCGGCTTGGCAGGCCGTGCATCTGCTTTGGCCTTTTTCTTCTTGTTGGCGAGCTTATCACCCATTGTTCTGAACCTTTGTTCAAAGACGAAGGGCGGCGACATGCCGTCCCTATCCGCGATGCTGCGCCCCTTCGCGCGATTGATCTGATCCAAATTCGACGCGGTGGGTCATATTCGACACGCGCTGTGCGAAATTTTGTGCGCTACCGGAAACCGGCCGAAACGCGCTTGTAAATTTTGACACCGCACGCGGGGGAGCGGCTGTAAACTTTGTTGCCGGATGGTCGCGATATAGGCGCAAGCTCTTGCTCTTTCCCGCGGCCGTGGCCTACCAAATGGTATTCGCGTTCACGGGAGGGAGCCGCATATGGGATATCACGACATTTACAAAAGCTGTCAGGACAACCCTGAAGCCTACTGGCTAGAGCAGTCCAAAGCCATCGATTGGGAGGAAGCGCCCCGTCAGGCGTTGTTCGACAAGGGCAATGATCTGTACGAATGGTTCGCCGACGCCAAAGTAAATGCGTGCTATAACGCCGTTGACCGCCATGTGGAAAACGGCCGTGCCGATCAGGTGGCGATCATCCATGACAGCCCGATCACCGGCACCCAGACCAAGATCACCTTTGCCGAGCTGCAAACCCGCGTCGCCGCTGTCGCCGGTGCGCTACAGGCCAATGGCGTGGGCAAAGGCGACCGCGTGATCATCTATATGCCGATGGTCCCCGAAGCGCTTGAGGCGATGCTCGCCTGTGCGCGGATCGGGGCGGTGCACTCGGTCGTGTTCGGCGGCTTTGCCTCGAACGAACTGGCCGTGCGGATCAACGACTGCACCCCCAAAGCGATCATCGCCGCATCCTGTGGGTTGGAACCGGCGCGCGTCGTGGCCTATAAGCCGCTGCTTGATGGGGCCATCGAACAGGCCGACCATAAACCCGACTTCTGCCTGATCCTGCAGCGCGAACAAGCCCCCTGCGACCTGACACCGGGGCGCGATCTGGATTGGCACGCGGCGCAAAAAGGCACCACCCCCGCGCCCTGCGTCGCGGTGGAGGGCAACCACCCCGCCTACATTCTTTACACCTCGGGCACGACCGGCGCGCCCAAGGGCGTGGTGCGCCAAACTGCGGGGCATCTGGTGGCGCTGAACTGGACGATGAAGAACATCTACAATGTCGATCCGGGCGATGTCTTCTGGGCCGCCTCCGATGTGGGCTGGGTCGTGGGGCACAGCTATATCTGCTATGGCCCGCTGGTGCATGGCAACACCACCGTTGTGTTCGAAGGCAAGCCCGTGGGCACACCCGATGCGGGCACCTTCTGGCGCGTCATTTCCGAACACAATGTCCGCAGCTTCTTTACCGCCCCCACCGCGATCCGCGCCGTTAAACGCGAAGACCCAAAGGGCGAGGAGATTGGCAAATATGACATTTCCTGCCTGCGCGCGCTGTATCTGGCGGGCGAGCGCGCCGACCCAGACACCGTGATCTGGGCGCAGGAAAAGCTGGGCATACCCGTCTATGACCATTGGTGGCAGACCGAAACCGGCTATACCATCGTCGGAAACCCCGCCGGACTAGAGGCGCTGCCGGTCAAGGTCGGCTCCCCCACGGTGCCGATGCCGGGCTATGACGTGCAAATCCTGAACGAGGCGGGCGAGCCGCAACCCGCTGGCACTTTGGGGTCTATCGCGATCAAGCTGCCCCTGCCTCCCGGCACGTTGCCCACCCTGTGGAATGCCGAAGATCGCTTCCGCAAAAGTTACCTCACGACCTATCCCGGATACTACGAAACGGGCGATGCGGGCAGGATCGACGAGGATGGATATCTTTATATCATGGCGCGCACCGATGACGTGATCAACGTCGCCGGTCACCGCTTGTCCACCGGCGCGATGGAGGAGGTTCTGGCCGGCCACCCCGATGTGGCTGAATGTGCCGTGATCGGCGTCAGCGATCCGCTGAAGGGCCAAGCCCCGATGGGGTTTGTGTGCCTGTCCAAAGGGGTCGACCGCCCCCATGCCGAGATTGCAGCCGAATGCCAGCAACGGGTGCGTGACCAGATCGGGCCAGTGGCAGCCTATAAGATGACGCTGGTGGTGGATCGCTTGCCCAAGACGCGTTCAGGCAAGATCCTGCGGGCGACGATGGTCAAACTGGCCGATGCAGAGCCGTTCAAGCTGCCCGCCACGATCGACGATCCGGCCATTCTGGACGAGATCAAGTCGGCGCTGCAAACCATCGGCTACGCCAAGGACACCTGATAGATTCGGCTTCCCAGAACGCGAAAAAGGCGGCTGTAACAGCCGCCTTTTCTATTCAATATCTAGGCCAGTTAGTGTTTGGCCACGAAGCTGTCTACCTGACGCTCCGCCTCGTCTTTGGCAACGCCGTAGCGCGCCTGAATCTTGCCGACCAGCTGGTCGCGTTCGCCGGCGGCTTCTGTCAGGTCATCGTCGGTCAGATCACCCCATTCTTCTTTGACCTTACCGGTCATCTGGCTCCAGTTACCTTTAATTGTATCCCAATTCATGTCAGGTCTCCTTTTGCTAAAATTCCAAACGATGAAAGCACCTGAGCGGCCTCTCATGCGTCTCGGAATATCAACGCGCCAAAGGCACCGCGGTTCCGTCTGAAACGCGGATTAGTTGAACTGCTCGCTGATCAGCCGTTCTTCCAGACCGTGGCCCGGATCGAACAGGATACGGTGCTTGATCAACGGGTCCGAGGTGATCTCGACCGCGACGACATCACGGTAGGAATTCCCGTCGGCGTCGGCCATCACAGGGCGTTTGGCGGGCTCCAGCACATCAAAGCGCACGGTCACCGTTTTCGGCAGCAAAGCCCCGCGCCAGCGCCGTGGCCGAAACGCCGCCATCGCCGTCAGGGCCAGCACATCCGCGCCAATCGGCAGGATCGGGCCGTGCGCGGAGTAATTATAGGCGGTGGACCCGGCAGGCGTCGCCACCAGTGCGCCATCGCAGACCAGCTCCTCCATCCGCACGCGCCCGTCGACGCTGATCCGCAGCTTGGCGGCCTGCGGCCCCTCGCGCAGCAAGGCGACCTCGTTCAAGGCCAGCGCCTTGGAGGTCTCGCCATTCGCATGTGTGGCGACCATCACCAGCGGGTTGATCACCGCCTCTTCTGCTGCGCGCAGACGATCCACCAGATCCTCTTCGGCATAGGCGTTCATCAAGAACCCGATGGTGCCGCGGTTCATGCCATAGACCGGCGTCGACAGCTCTTGCGAGTCGTGCAGCGCCTGCAGCATGAACCCGTCCCCCCCGAGGGCGACGATAACCTCTGCCTCCTCGCGCGTGACATTGCCGTATCGTGCGCTCAGCGCCGTCAACGCATCCTGTGCAACATCAGAGCGGCTGGCGATAAAAGCGATCTTCATGGGCGGATGTTTCCAATGAGGGATATTCACAGTCAAAAGAACCACATATCGCGCCGACCTACCAGCTTTGCCGCATATGACGGTGCGACCGGCGCATTACGACCTTCACCCCCGTGCCGGATTAAGCTAGATAGCCCGCAACCCGCACACGTAGTCAAAGGAACCACGCCCATGTCCGGTTTTTTCACCACCCCCCTGTCCGAAGCCGATCCCGAAATCTTTGGGTCCATTACAGACGAGCTGGGTCGCCAGCGCAACGAGATCGAACTGATCGCCTCCGAAAACATCGTGTCTGCGGCTGTCATGGCGGCGCAGGGGTCGGTGATGACCAACAAATACGCCGAAGGCTACCCGGGCCGCCGCTATTATGGCGGGTGTGATTTTGTCGATGTGGCGGAAAACCTGGCGATTGAACGCGCGTGCAAATTGTTCAACTGCGATTTCGCCAACGTGCAGCCGAATTCGGGCAGCCAAGCCAACCAAGGCGTGTTCACCGCGCTGCTGCAACCCGGTGACACCATTCTGGGCATGAGCCTCGACGCGGGCGGCCACCTGACCCACGGGGCCAAGCCGAACCAATCCGGCAAATGGTTCAATGCCATCCAGTACGGCGTGCGCAAACAAGACAACCAGCTTGACTATGACCAGGTCGAAGCGCTTGCGAAGGAGCACCAGCCCAAGCTGATCATCGCCGGTGGTTCCGCCATCCCGCGCCAGATCGACTTCAAGCGGATGCGCGAGATTGCCGATATGGTCGGTGCCTACCTGCAGGTGGACATGGCCCATTTTGCCGGTCTGGTCGCTGCGGGCGAACACCCGTCCCCCTTCCCCCATGCGCATGTGGCGACAACCACCACACATAAAACCCTGCGCGGTCCGCGCGGCGGCATGATCCTGACCAACGACGAAGCACTGGCGAAAAAGTTCAACTCGGCCATCTTCCCCGGTATTCAGGGGGGCCCGCTGATGCATGTGATCGCGGCCAAGGCCGTGGCCTTTGGTGAAGCGCTCAAGCCCGAGTTCAAGACCTACATCCAACAGGTCATCAAGAACGCCCAAGCACTCAGCGACCAGCTGATCAAAGGCGGGCTCGACACAATCACACACGGCACCGACACCCACCTGCTGCTGGTCGACCTGCGCCCCAAAGGCGTCAAAGGAAACGACACCGAAAAAGCCCTGGGCCGCGCGCATATTACCTGTAACAAGAACGGTGTGCCGTTTGACCCTGAAAAGCCCATGGTCACCTCCGGCATCCGTTTGGGCTCGCCTGCGGCAACAACACGCGGGTTTGGTGAGGATGAATTCCGTCAGATCGCCGACTGGATCATCGAGGTTGTCGACGGGCTGGCCGCCAATGGGGCCGATGGCAACGCCGAGGTCGAAGCCAAGGTCAAAGCCGAAGTCGAAGCGCTCTGCGCCCGCTTCCCGATCTACCCCAACCTCTAAAGCCCCAAGCTCTAAAGCGATGTGCCCCGGGCCCTTCCAAATGGATTAAATCCCGGGGGGCCCGCAAGGGCGGGGCAGCGCCCCAAACCACGCCTCAAAACAAGGCCCCGCTCGCATCTCTGCAGCGGGGCTTTTGCGTATTCGATCGTAACAGCAGCGCCCGTCAGACGTAGCCGCGCCACCACAGAAACATGATGAACGCCACCGCAACGCACATCAGGTTGAACGCCACACTGGCCGCAAGACCAAGCCAGCGGTCCTTGCGCCGTTCGGCCACGTCGATCCCGGCAAGATGCTCCATCACGCGATCATAGGCGGACTGCACCGTCGCGCCCTCGAGCCTGCGTGCCATCTTGGGGTTGCGCGCCATAAAAGCCGCCTGTGCAAAGACCTTGCCCTCACGCCGCACCCGCGCGGGCAGACGCCGCCCTGCGCGCGCCAACGCATGAGAGACATCGCGCCCCTGCACACCCAGCTTTGCCTGCAAGCCGCGCTGCATGTCACGTGCCTTGGTCTCTAGGTCTTTTTGATCCAGCATGTTTCAACCCTAAACGGTCTGGCACATCCGCTGCAATGGCCCTACATCTTGGGCATGTTGAATTACACTGAATATGGCACCACAGGCGACGCCCCTGCCCTGCTGATCGTGCATGGTCTTTTCGGGTCAGGCCGCAATTGGGGCGTGATCGCCAAACGGATGTCCGACCAGCGCCGCGTGGTGACCGTCGACATGCGCAACCACGGGGACAGCCCGCGCGCGCAGACGCAAAGCTACCCCGAGATGGCCGCCGATCTGGCAGAGGTCATCACCCATCTTGGCGCGCCAATGGACGTCTGCGGGCATTCGATGGGCGGTAAGGCGGCCATGATGCTGGCGCTGAACCATCCCGAACTCGTGAACCGTCTGGTGGTCGCCGATATCGCGCCCGTCGCTTATGGCCACAGCCAGCAAGAGTTTATCGATGCGATGCGCACGGTCGATCTGGGTACGCTCACCCGCCGCGCCGACGCCTCTGACCAATTGGCGGCGGCGGGGGTCGAGCCCGCATTGCAAAGCTTTTTCACCCAGTCTCTGGATGTGCCCAACAAAACGTGGAAGCTGAACCTTGATGTGCTTGAGGCAGAGATGTCCAAGATCGTCGGCTGGCCCGATGGGGTCGATGGACAATACGAGGGGGAGGTGCTGTTCCTGTCCGGCGGCAACTCCACCTATGTCAAACCCGAAGACCGCCCCGTGATCAAGGCGCTGTTCCCGCAGGCGCGCTTTGCCAAGCTGCCGGACACAGGCCATTGGCTACATGCAGAAAAGCCGCGCGACTTCGAGGCGTCTTTGCGGGCCTTCCTGACGCTGGGGTGAGGCAAAGGGGCAGCGCATCGAGCGGTGCTGCGCCCCTGCCACATGGGTGTTGCCTGAAAACACGCCCCATATCCCGACATGCCCCCTTGCACCTCTCCCCCCAAAGCCTATAACGCGGAGAATTTGCAAACATCCGGGGGCCTGAGCCATGCCAAAAAGAACCGATATCCAGTCGATCATGATCATTGGAGCGGGGCCCATTGTCATCGGTCAGGCGTGCGAGTTCGACTACTCCGGCGCGCAGGCCTGTAAGGCCCTGAAAGAGGAAGGCTACCGCGTCATCCTCGTGAACTCCAACCCTGCGACAATCATGACCGATCCGGGGCTGGCAGATGCCACCTACATCGAACCCATCACCCCTGAAATCGTCGCCAAAATCATCGAGAAAGAGCGCCCCGACGCGCTGCTGCCAACGATGGGCGGTCAGACCGGGCTGAACACCTCGCTCGCGCTCGAAGAGATGGGCGTGCTCGAGAAATTCAACGTCGAGATGATCGGCGCGAAACGCGAAGCCATTGAAATGGCAGAAGATCGCAAGCTCTTCCGCGAAGCGATGGACCGTTTGGGCATCGAAAATCCCAAGGCGACCATCGTCACCGCGCCCGTTGCCGCCAGCGGTAAAAAAGACCTTGCGGCGGGCGTTCAGCTTGCGCTCGACGCGCTGGAATATGTCGGCCTGCCCGCGATCATCCGCCCTGCCTTCACAATGGGTGGCACCGGCGGCGGCGTGGCCTATAACCGCGACGATTACGAATTCTACTGCCGCTCGGGGATGGACGCGTCGCCGATGGGGCAGATCCTGATCGACGAAAGCCTGCTTGGCTGGAAAGAATACGAGATGGAAGTGGTGCGCGACACCGCTGACAACGCGATCATCGTATGCTCGATCGAGAACGTCGACCCGATGGGCGTGCACACAGGCGATTCGATCACCGTGGCCCCTGCCCTGACGCTGACCGACAAAGAATACCAGATCATGCGCAACCACTCGATCGCCGTGCTGCGCGAAATCGGCGTGGAAACAGGCGGATCGAACGTGCAGTGGGCCGTGAACCCCGAAGATGGCCGCATGGTCGTGATCGAGATGAACCCGCGTGTATCGCGCTCTTCCGCGCTGGCGTCCAAGGCGACGGGTTTCCCCATCGCCAAGATCGCGGCCAAGCTGGCGGTGGGCTTTACCCTAGACGAGCTGGACAACGACATCACCGGCGTGACCCCTGCGTCCTTCGAGCCGACAATCGATTATGTCGTCACCAAGATCCCGAAATTCGCGTTCGAGAAATTTCCCGGCTCCGAACCCTATCTGACGACCGCGATGAAGTCTGTCGGAGAAGCGATGGCGATTGGCCGCACGATCCACGAGTCGCTGCAAAAGGCGCTGGCGTCGATGGAATCCGGGCTGACCGGCTTTGACGAAATCGACATCCCCGGTCTGGACAGTGACCTGCCCGCCGACGCACCTCAGAACGAAGCCGCGCTGATTGCCGCGATCAGCAAGCAGACCCCCGACCGGATGCGCACCATTGCCCAGGCGATGCGTCACGGTATGTCCGACGTGGATATCCACGGTGTGACCATGTTCGACCCGTGGTTCCTTGCCCGCATCCGCGAGATCGTCGACGCCGAGGCGCAGGTCCGCAAAGACGGGCTACCGCTGACCGAAGACGGGATGCGCAAGCTCAAGATGATGGGCTTTACCGATGCGCGCCTTGGCACGCTGACCGGGCGCGACGAAGACAACGTGCGCCGCGCGCGTCTGAACCTTGGCGTCAAGGCCGTGTTCAAACGGATCGACACCTGCGCCGCCGAATTCGAAGCGCAAACGCCCTACATGTATTCTACCTACGAGGCACCCGCCTTTGACGAGGTCGAATGCGAAGCCCGCCCCAGCGACCGTAAGAAAGTCGTCATTCTGGGCGGCGGCCCGAACCGGATCGGCCAAGGGATCGAGTTCGACTATTGCTGCTGTCACGCCTGTTATGCGCTAACCGACGCGGGCTACGAGACGATCATGGTCAACTGTAACCCCGAAACCGTCTCGACCGACTATGACACCTCGGACCGGCTGTATTTCGAACCCGTCACCTTTGAACACGTGATGGAAATCCTGCGGGTCGAACAGGAAAACGGCACGCTACACGGCGTCATCGTGCAGTTCGGCGGCCAGACACCGCTGAAGATCGCTCAGGCGCTGCAAGAGGCGGGCATCCCGATCCTTGGCACCACGCCCGACATGATCGACCTTGCCGAAGACCGCGAACGGTTCCAGCAGCTGGTGCAATCGCTGGGCCTGAAACAGCCGCATAACGGTATCGCCCACTCCGACGCCGAAGCGCTTGAGATCGCAGCAGACATCGGCTTTCCGCTGGTGATCCGCCCGTCTTACGTTCTGGGCGGCCGCGCGATGGAGATCGTGCGCGATCAGGCCAGCCTCGAACGCTATATCCGCGACGCGGTGGTCGTATCGGGCAAAAGCCCCGTGCTGCTGGATCACTACCTCTCGGGCGCGGTAGAGCTGGACGTCGACGCGCTGTCAGACGGCGCGGATGTCCACGTTGCGGGGATCATGCAGCACATCGAAGAGGCCGGCGTTCATTCGGGCGACAGCGCCTGTTCGCTGCCCCCCTATTCGCTGAGCCGCGAGATCATTGCCGAGGTCGAAAAACAGACCAAGGCGCTGGCGCTGGCGTTGAATGTAGTGGGCCTGATGAACATCCAGTTCGCAGTCAAGGACGGCGAGATCTACCTGATCGAAGTCAACCCCCGCGCCTCGCGCACCGTGCCCTTTGTCGCCAAAGCGACGGACAGCGCGATTGCGTCAATCGCTGCGCGGATCATGGCGGGCGAAAAGCTGTCGGCCTTCCCGCAACGCGCGCCCTACCGTGACGATGCCGCCTATGACGACGTGCTGCCTTTGGGTGATCCAATGACACTGGCGGACCCGAACATGCCTTGGTTCTCGGTCAAGGAAGCCGTGCTGCCCTTCGCCCGCTTCCCCGGTGTCGACACGCTGCTTGGGCCGGAAATGCGGTCAACGGGCGAGGTTATGGGCTGGGACCGCGACTTCCCCCGTGCCTTCCTCAAGGCGCAGATGGGCGCGGGCAACCCGCTGCCGCGCAACGGCTGTGTATTCTTCTCGATCAAGGATATGGACAAGTCGGATGACATGCTGACCGCCGCGCGTATCCTGCTTGAGCAAGGGTTCACCCTGCGCGCCACCCGTGGCACCGCCGCCTGGCTGACAGAGCATGACATCGCCTGCGAGATCGTGAACAAGGTCTACGAGGGTCGCCCGAACATCACCGACATGATGAAGGACGAAGCGATCCAACTGGTGATGAACACCACCGAAGGCGCGCAGGCGGTCGAGGACAGCAAATCCATCCGCTCTATCGCGCTGTATGACAAGATCCCGTATTTCACCACGGCCGCCGGTGCCTATGCCGCAGCGCTGGCCATCAAGGCACAAGCCGAAGACGAGATCGGCGTTAAATCGCTTCAGGGCTAACTGCCCTTTCTGACCTGCGCCGCGTCTTTGATGCCTGGCGCAGGTCTTTCTCCTTTCCTCCCCCCCCTCTCATTGTCCGTCGCCCTTGCATGCCAGCCCCCGCTGGACTTGACCCCGCAGCCGTTTCTTGGCCTACTCGGACAACGCTGAAAAAGGTTTACCCATGTACACACCCGCCATTACTGGTAGCGGCATCTTTACGCCGGAACAGGTCATCACCAACGCCGAGCTGGTCAAGGCGTTCAACGCCTATGCCGATCTGTACAATGCCGAACATGCCGCTGAGATCGAGGCCGGAGAGTTGCCCGCCAAGGAACACTCGTCAGAGGAGTTCATCGTCAAGGCGTCGGGGATCGAACAGCGCTATGTCATGGATAAGACGGGTATTCTGGACCCCAAGGTGATGCACCCCCTGCTGCGCCAACGGTCCGACGACGAACCCGGCCTGATGGCCGAGATGGCGCTGGATGCGGCACAAAAGGCGTTGCTGGCGGCCGGGAAAACCGCGGCTGATGTTGATGCCGTCATCTGCGCGGCGTCGAACCTTGAACGCGCCTATCCGGCGGTAGCGATCGAAATCCAGCAGTTGCTGGATATCAACGGCTTTGCCTTTGACATGAACGTCGCCTGTTCGTCCGCGACCTTCGGCATCCAAGCGGCGGCGGATATGATCCGCTCCGGCTCGATCCGCTCTGCGCTGGTGGTCTGCCCCGAGATATGCTCGGCCCATCTGGAATGGCGCGACCGTGACTGCCACTTTATCTTTGGGGACGTGGCCACCGCCGTGCTGATCGAACGCGCCGAAGACGCAGCCGGTGCTTATTTCGAGATCAAATCGACCCGTTGCGCGACCGAGTTCTCGAACAACATCCGCAACAACAATGGCTTTTTGCGCCGGTCTCGCCCCGATGGCGTCGCGGACCGCCGCGACATGCAGTTCATGCAAAACGGGCGCAAGGTGTTCAAGGAAGTGCTGCCGATGGTTGCCGAACACATCGCGGGCCACATGGCTGACGAAGGCGTTGAGGCCGCTGATCTGAAGCGTCTGTGGCTGCATCAGGCGAATAAATCGATGAATGACTTCATCGGTCGCAAAGTGCTGGGTCGCGCGCCCGAAGCGGGCGAGCAGCCCAACATCCTGCAAGACTACGCCAACACCTCCTCTGCCGGGTCGATCATCGCGTTTTCAAAATACTCCGACGATCTGACCGATGGGGACACCGGGCTGATCTGTTCCTTCGGGGCCGGATATTCCGTGGGTTCTGTGCTGGTGCAGCGCCACGGCTAAGCCCACTGGCACAGAGCCACTTCAACACCTGTGACATGTGGGGCGCGGTCTGCGACAGACGCGCCCCCGCTGCCCTACCCCCACCTTGAACGCCAAGGTCGCCTGACGCTAAAGAGGGCCATGGCAAAGCTTTACTTTCATTATTCGACCATGAACGCGGGCAAATCGACCGTGCTTCTGCAGGCGGCTCATAACTATGTCGAACGCGGCATGGTCCCCTATCTGATGACCGCGAAATTCGATCACCGCGCCGGACACGGGCGGATCGCATCGCGTATCGGGATCGGGCACGAGGCGGACACCTTCGAGACGGACGAAGACCTTTTGGCGAAGATCGAAAAGCGTTTGGCTGAAGGCCCTTGCGCCTGCATCTTCATCGACGAGGCGCAGTTTCTCAGCCCTGATCAGGTCTGGCAATTGGCCCGTGCGGTGGATGACCTGCGGGTGCCCATCATGTGCTATGGGCTGCGCGTGGACTTCCGTGGTCTGCTCTTCCCCGGGTCGGCCACGCTGCTCGCCCTTGCCGATGAGATGCGCGAGGTTCGAACGATCTGCCACTGCGGCAAGAAAGCGACGATGGTGGTGCGACAGGATGCCGAAGGCAAAGCGATCCGCGAAGGGGCGCAGGTGCAGATCGGCGGCAACGAGACCTATATCTCATTGTGCCGCCGACATTGGCGCGAAGCCGTGGGCCGTTAAACGAGGTTCGGGGGCGTTTCGCCCGCGACGCCCGCTTTCAAATTCTCAACCGCCATCATCCACATATCCACACGCACCTCCCGGGAAGACGTGCCTAGATGCGGTAATAGCACCACGTTATCCAGATCCCGCAGGGCTTGCGGCACCTCTGGTTCGAACTCATAAACATCCAGCCCTGCGCCGCCGATGGTGCCCGCTTGCAGGGCCTCGATCAGGGCGGCTTCCTCGACGATATTGCCACGAGCGATGTTGATCAGGAAGGCATGGGGCTGCATCGCCGCCAGCACATCCGCATTGATCAGATGCTGCGTGTCGTCCCCGCCCGGCACAGCGATAACGACCACATCAACAGCGGCGACCAACTGTTTGAGATCACTGATATGTTCCGCCGGATAGGCGACGCTTTTCGCGCTGCGGCTAAAGTATTTCACATCCATCGAAAAGCCGTAGTGACAGCGCCGCGCGACGGCTTGGCCGATCCGACCCATCCCGACGATCCCGACAGTCTTGCCCGTCAGATGCATGCCCAAAAGCTGCGAAGGCTCCCATCCGGACCATTGACCTGACCGGACCAACCGTTCGCCTTCTCCCGCACGCCGTGCGGCCATCAGCATCAGCGTCATGGCGATATCGGCGGTGGCATCGGTCACGGCACCGGGCGTGTTAGAGACCTGAAGCCCCGCCGCCTTTGCCGCATCGACATCGATGTGGTTATAGCCCACCCCGAAATTGGCGAGCATCTTGCACCGTGGCATGCCGACCTTGCCAAAGACATCCGCGGTAAAGCGGTCGCCCAAGGTGGCCAGCACCCCGTCATAGTCGCGCAGGGCGTCCTGCATCTCGTCCTCGGACAAGGGCGCGCTGTCCTCGCGATAGGTCACGTCAAAGCCTTCCAGGGCCTCGTGCACTTCGGGGGGCGCAGGGCGGGCGATCAGTAGTTTCGTCAATGCAGACGTCCTCCGTTCGGGGTGGGTTGCGTGGGGCGCATCAGCACAATCGCCCCGTCCTCGTCCGGCACCCCAAGCACCAGAACTTCGGACATGAACGGCCCGATCTGACGCGGCGGGAAGTTGACCACCCCCATCACCTGCGTCCCGATCAGCGTCTCGGGCGTGTAATGCACCGTCACCTGGGCCGAGGTTTTACGCTCACCGATATCGGGACCAAAGTCGATCCACATCTTGATCGCGGGCTTGCGCGCCTCGGGGAAGGGTTCGGCACGGGTGACCGTCCCGACCCTGATGTCGACTTTCATGAAGTCGTCAAAGCTGATCTCAGCCATTCGAAAGCTCGCGCGAACGATCGGCGGCTGCCGCCACAGCGCGTTTGAGCAGGACCGGAAAGCCGTCTTGCTCGTTCATCAGCACATCCAGCGCGGCCTGTGTGGTGCCGTTGGGGCTGGTCACGTTGACGCGCAACTGGTCCGGGCCTTCGTCGGCGGATTTGGCCAGGGCCCCTGCCCCTGCGACCGTCGCCGTGGCGAGCTTTAGCGCGAGCTCGGGGCTGAGCCCCTGCGCGATCCCGCCCGCGGCCATGGTTTCGATCATGTGGAAAACATAGGCCGGACCCGAGCCGCTGACCCCTGTGACCGCGTCGATCTGGGATTCCTCCTCCAGCCGGACAACGTCGCCCACGGCCGACAGCAGCTCTTCGGCTTCATCCATGCCTTTGGCGTCGACGTGGTTGTTGCCGACGATGGCGGTGATGCCTTGGCTGATGGCGGCGGGTGTGTTGGGCATGGCGCGCACGATTGGCGTCTGTTCCCCCAGCGTTTTCTCAAACGTCGCGATGGTAGTGCCGGCGGCGACGCTGACAAAAACCGTCTTGCCGTTGCCCATGGCCTGCAACGTGGGCAGCGCGTCACCCATCATCTGCGGCTTCACCGCTACAAGAACCACAGCGGGCTCTTTGGGCAGATCGACGTTCAACTGCACGCCCTGCTCTTTCAACCAATCAGAGGGTTTCGGATCGATGACATATACCGAAGATGTCGGAAGCCCGCGTGCCAGCCAGCCCGCCAGCATCGCGGATCCCATCTTGCCACAGCCCAGTAGAACCAAACCGTCTTTGGCGATGCGCGTATCTTTCATATCTGTACCCCTAAATTAACATTCGGGGATACACCTATGCGTGGCCGTACGCCTCTGCAATGGCAACCTGAAGGGCTTGTCGGGGCGTCTGGTCGCCCCAAACCGCCAGTTGGACCGCGGGATAATACCGCTCTGCGTTGCTCACGGCGGCGTTGATCATGGTATCAATCTGCTGCGCAGAGGCATCCTGCCCCCCGGCAAGAACCAGCCCATAGCGATAAACCATCAGCTTTTGTTCCGGCCAATATGTGAAGGCACCGGTCCAGCATTGATCGTTCACATCGTTGAGCAAGTGATAGAGCACCGGCAGTTTTTCCGCGGGCGGATCCATTTCGAAGGTGCAGACAAGGCGCAGGGTTTCGTCAAAGGGCGACCACGCGAGGGTGATGGAATAGGTCCGCCACTGCCCTTCGACGGCCATCGCGATCTGTTCGTCCGATATACGGTCGAAGTCCCAGTCGTGATACGCCGCGAGATTTTCTACGATGTCGATGGGGTGAATGTCTTCTTCAAGATACTGCTCTGTCAGGGCCATGTGGTCACCTCTTTGGATCCGGGTATTCATATGCGCAGGCACATCAATACATGGGTGCATCTACCATAAATCGCCGAAGCTCTTAGCGACCTATACCAAATATGGTGCGCGCAACGCGGCCCTGAGGCAAGTCTTTTTCTGGGGGTAACCACGAAAGATAGGGGATAACCTCAGTATCTTGTGGATAAAAGCAGCATAACCCCCAATCTATAGAGCACTGACCCCGACAGACAGCATTAGAGGCGAAGATGCCACCGGGAAAACGAACACACCCGCCAAAAGGCGGGTGCGGATCACATCGTTCAACGTAGGCCGAAGGTAAGCGCGGCGATCAGCCCTTGCTGTCCATCGCATCAAGCCGCGCTTTCAGCGCTTCATTCTCTTCGCGGGCTTTTTGCGCCATGGCGCGCACCGCGTCGAATTCTTCGCGTGTCACAAAATCACGGTCTGCCAGCCAACGGTCCAGCATGCCCTTCATCGCGGTCTCTGCTTCGGTCTTGGCCCCTTGGGCCACGCCCATGGCATTGGTCATCATCTGCGAGATGTCGTCGAAAATCTTGTTGCGCGTTTGCATGGTCATTCTCTCCTGATCGGCTGTTGCTCACTATATGGTGTGCAAAGCGGGTTCTCGCAAGGTTGACTTCCGTTTACGGTCAGGCTCAATCAGCGCATGAATGCAATGCTCCCCTTCCCCGACCTGTCGCCCGAGATTTTCTCGTTCACGTTATTTGGCATGACCGTCGCCCTGCGCTGGTATGCGCTGGCCTATATCGTCGGCATCCTCGTTGGCTGGCGCATCGTTGTGCGCGCGGTTGAGCGGCCCAAGCTTTGGGCAGGCAATACCCCCGTCATGACCAAACAGCAGGTCGAGGATCTGCTTTTCTGGGTCATTCTCGGCGTCATTCTGGGCGGGCGTCTGGGATATGTACTATTCTATCAACCGGGCTACTACCTCAGCAATCCCGCGCAGATCCTGCGGATCTGGGAGGGGGGCATGTCGTTCCACGGCGGGGCGCTTGGGGTGATCTTTGCGGGCATCGCCTATACCAAGCGTCATGGCATTAGCACGATCTCTACCGGCGATGTCGTCTGTCTGGGGCTGGCACCCGGCCTGTTTCTGGGGCGTCTGGCGAATTTCATCAATGCAGAGCTTTGGGGCCGCCCCACCGATCTGCCCTGGGGCGTGGCCTTTCCCACGGTGGCCGCACAGGACTGCCCGGACATTGCGACGATCTGTGCACGGCATCCCTCGCAGCTATATGAGGCGCTGCTTGAGGGGCTGATCCTTGGGGCCCTGCTGATCTATCTGGCATGGCGGCGCGGCGGGCTGAAATCAGAGGGGCTGATCGGCGGCGTCTTTCTGGCCGGCTACGGGGCCGCGCGTTTCATCGTCGAATTCGTACGCCAACCTGATGCGCAATTTGTCAGCGCCAACAACCCGCTGGGGCTGGCGTGGCATGTAAACGGCTGGGGGCTGACCATGGGCCAACTGCTGAGCCTGCCGATGATTGCCATCGGGGTGTTCCTGATCTTGCGGGCGACGCGCAAGGCATGACCACACTGCGCGACATTCTACACAGCCGCATCGCGTCCAACGGGCCGATGCGGATCGACGAATATATGGCCACCTGCCTGCTGCATCCGACGCAGGGCTATTATACCACCCGTGACCCCTTTGGCACCCAAGGCGATTTTACCACTGCCCCCGAGATCAGCCAGATGTTCGGAGAGCTGTTGGGCCTGTGTCTCGCGCAGAGCTGGCTCGCCCAAGACGCGCCCTCGGCCTTCACCTTGGCCGAGCTCGGCCCCGGCCGCGGCACCCTGATGGCCGATATCCTGCGCGCGACCCGCAACGTGCCCGGCTTTATCGAGGCGGCGCGGATTACGCTGGTAGAGGCGTCCCCGACGCTGCGCGATGTGCAGGCCAAGACCCTTGCGGGGCATCAGGTGATCTGGGCCGACGGGACCGACGCGCTGCCCGACCAGCCGCTTTTTCTGGTGGCGAATGAATTTTTCGACGCGCTGCCGATCCGCCAGTTCGTCCGTGGCGAAACATCGTGGCGCGAACGGCAGATTGGGCTGGCGGACGGCGCGTTGAGCTTTGGGCTGGGGCCCGAACTGCCGCAACCCGCGCTGGCCGACCGGCTGGCTGATACCAAGCCCGGCGATCTGGTCGAGGATTGCACTCAGCTTGCGCCGATCCTCCACCCTGTGTCGGAACGGATCGCGACCCACGGCGGTGCCGCGCTGATCGTGGATTATGGCGACTGGCACAGTCTGGGCGATACCTTGCAAGCGCTGCAGGGGCATGAAAAAGCCGATCCTCTGGCCGCCCCCGGCCAAGCCGATTTGACAGCACACGTCGATTTTGAAAAGCTTGCCCTCGCAGCCGCACCGGCCAGCCACACCCGCATCACCCCGCAGGGCGTCTTTCTAGAACGCCTCGGGATCACTCAACGCGCACAGACCCTTGCCAAGGGCATGACCGAGGACGCGCTGAACGCCCATGTCGCCGCACATAGACGCTTGACGCATCCGTCAGAAATGGGAAATTTGTTTAAAGTGATGGGGATTTATCCTCCGCACCATAGCCCGCCCCCAGGATTGGAACCATGACGCTGGAAATACTCACCTCCGATAGTCTTGGCGACGTGCGCCACGGGTTCTTTACGCGCCGCGGCGGAGCCTCCTCTGGCGTGTTTGCCGGGCTGAATTGCGGGGTTGGCAGTTCCGACCAGCGCGA
The DNA here is from genome assembly GCF_000152605.1 of Sulfitobacter sp. EE-36. Lineage (NCBI taxonomy): Bacteria > Pseudomonadati > Pseudomonadota > Alphaproteobacteria > Rhodobacterales > Roseobacteraceae > Sulfitobacter > Sulfitobacter sp. EE-36. The sequence continues at coordinate 195,097 of NZ_CH959310.1, forward strand.
GGTCGTAGAGATCAATCGTGCCCGTGTCGCCGATGCAATGGACGTGGCACCGGACCATCTGGTTGGCGTGCATCAGATCCATTCCGCCACCGTCATTAGCGTCGATGGCCCCCTGAACGAGAAGCCCCGCGCCGATGCGCTGGTCACCGCGACACCGGGGCTGGCCTTGTCGATCCTGACCGCCGATTGCCAGCCTGTGCTGTTCCACGACGCCGAAGCCGGCGTGATCGGGGCGGCGCATGCCGGTTGGCGCGGCGCGCTTGACGGAGTGCTGACCGCCACAGTCGAGGCGATGGAAGACCTTGGGGCCACACGCGATAATATCACAGCGGTGATCGGCCCCTGCATCAGCCAGCGCGCCTATGAGGTCGGGCCAGAGTTCATCGATGCCTTCCTAGCAGAAGATCCGACATTCGCCCGCTATTTCGCAAATGGCACCGATGACCGGATGCAGTTCGACCTTGCGGGCTTTGGCCTGAACCGCCTGCGCGCGGCAGGTGTGGGCCATGCGGAATGGACGCGCCACTGCACCTATAGCGATGCGGATCGTTTCTATAGCTACCGTCGCAGCACCCACGCGAAAGAGGCTGACTATGGCCGGCTGATCGCTGCGATTGTGCTATAGAATCGTGAATTTAGGCAGCAATGCGACAGGCACCTGCCCAGATTTCGCCCCATAGCCGGCCAGCAGGCTGTTTAAATGCCGGCCCATTTTCTACCACAGGTCATAAATTCAAGGGTGTTTCGCGCTTTTGAGCGCGTGCCACAAACCGCGCCCAGGTCTGCTTAAATTATCTGTATTTTTTCGCGAAATGCCCAATCGGTGCCCGAAAGCATTTGCATAGTGATCCTCGACGAAAGGGCATTGCCCATAGACAATAGGATACAGAGCATGAAAACCAACGCACGCTTCATCAAATCGGTTATCGACGCTTCCAACAAGGAAGGCGTGAACCTGCCTTGGTCCCGTGGCACACGCCGCGCCGCGTTTATCGCGAAACGCGCTGCCCTGACGTCCCAGCAAAAAGCCGCCTGAAGAGAGTCGGCTTATGGCCCGGGGGGTCACGAGCCGCCGGTGACCCTGCGCGCGACGGGCGGGTGCCTGTCCGAACAGATGGTTTGAGACCGTTCACAAACATTCTCTGCGCGCGGGCCTCTCTCGCGCGGATTAATCCGGATCGCAGGTGTTTCAGCGGGGGCTAGGCACGTGGGATCGACCATATAAAGGTCACATTATGACATTGCATACTGCCCCTGATTTCATCCCCTCCCCTACACATACGGCGCAATCAGCAGCCTCCCGTTCGGTTCTGCGGGAGGCGCGGGCCCGATCGACCGGACGCACCCGCGCGTATGAGATTGCGGTGCTGCGTCAGGACGGCTCCGTCTTTGTGACCGAAGGCTACGCCCCTGCCACACCGTTGTTCGAAGAACCGTTTTCCGCTTTCGCCCATGGCACGTTGATCCGCACGACCCAAGGGGAAATCCCGGTCGAAGACCTTTGCCCCGGTGACCGGATCGTACAGGCCGACGGGCTGCACACTCCACTTCTTTGGGTTGGATCAAGCAAGTTCGTCCCTGCGGATATCGGCCATCGCACGCCGCTTGTACGGGTCATGGCGGACAGTCTGGGGCTGGCGCGCCCCTCTGGTTTCCTGACCTTCGGCCCCGCTGCGCGCATCCTGCATACGCCTCAAAGTCTTCGCGGCGCAGAGCAGACGCGCAAGGTCTTTACCCTTATGCGAGATCTGGTGGACGGGGTGAATATAATCGAAATTCAGCCTCCGACGCCGGTGCGGCTGTATCACTTGGGTCTTGCCCGTCATGCCGCGATCAGCGTCAGCGGTCTAGAGATGGAAACATTTCACCCCGGCCCGTCGACAATCGCAGCCCTGCCGCTTCATCAACGTGACGCGTTTTTATCAATGTTTCCGCATATCAATACTGCCAAGGATTTTGGCCCGCTGTGTCACCCCCGCGCGTCAGAACGGTTAGACCCGATCTACGCTGCGCAATAGGCCTTAGGGTTCGCTTTTCAGACGGCTTTCCAGCACATCAAAAGGCACGCCCGGTTCATCTTTGGCCGGGCGGATCACAAGGCTGGTTTTGACGCTTTCCACATTGGGCGTCGTCAGCAATTGTCCGGTCAGAAAGCTCTGGAAGCTGGACAGATCGGGGGCGACGCATTTCAGCAGGAAATCCACCTCGCCGTTGAGCATGTGACATTCGCGGACCAGCGGCCAGTTGCGGCACTTCTCTTCAAAGGCGGTGAGGTCGGATTCAGCCTGGCTGGCCAGACCGACCATTGCGAAGACCTGTACCTCGAACCCCAGCTCACGCGCGTTAACATTCGCGTGGTAGCCGCGGATATATCCGCTTTCCTCAAGGGTCCGGACCCGGCGCAGGCACGGCGGTGCAGAGATGCCTACACGTTTGGCCAACTCAACGTTGGTCATGCGCCCGTCCGCCTGCAATTCGGCTAAAATTTTCCGATCAATCGGATCAAGCCGCGTCCCTGCCATAATACCCCCATAGGATTTTCAATTGTTATAGCACCAACATCGTTGGACGCAATAATCTTTCGCCGGTGCGCAATGTTCTGAATTCAAGCAAAAATCAACCGCATTTTCGATGACGGCGATCTTTGCAGGGCGGATATGCAAACTTGGGGTTTAAGGCAACCCGAGGGGCGTCTATATCGGTTGGAACGCAACAAATGATACATTCTGGGGTTCTTTATCATGGCCGAAACTCGCGAAACCAAGCTTTTGATCATCGGCTCCGGCCCTGCCGGATATACTGCCGGTGTCTATGCCAGCCGCGCGATGCTGAACCCGATCCTTGTACAAGGCATCGAACCGGGCGGGCAGTTGACCACCACGACCGAGGTTGAAAACTGGCCCGGCGACAGCGAGGTCCAGGGCCCCGATCTGATGATCCGCATGCAGGACCACGCCAAGGCGATGGGGACCGAGATCATCGGCGACATCATCACCGATCTGGACCTGTCCAGCCGCCCCTTCCACGCCAAGGGCGACAGCGGCACGACCTATGTGGCCGACGCCGTGATCCTCGCAACAGGCGCACGGGCAAAATGGCTGGGGCTTGAGACCGAAGAGAAGTTCAAAGGCTTCGGTGTTTCGGCCTGTGCCACCTGCGACGGCTTCTTCTATCGCAATCAGGAAATCGTGGTCATAGGGGGTGGCAACACTGCCGTGGAAGAAGCGCTGTTCCTGACCAACTTCGCCTCCAAGGTCACCTTGATCCACCGCCGGGACGAGCTGCGCGCCGAGAAGATCCTGATCGACCGGCTGATGAAAAATCCAAAGATCGAACCGCTGTGGTTCCACCAACTGGATGAAGTCTATGGGACCGATGCGCCGCTTGGTGTCGAAGGGGTCAAGGTCAAGCATGTCGAAACCGGCGAGATCACCGATATTCCGTGCAAAGGTGTTTTCGTCGCCATCGGCCACGCGCCCGCGAATGAATTGGTCAAGGATACGCTGGAAACGCATATGGGCGGCTATGTCGTCACCAAGCCGGACAGCACCGAAACCTCTGTCCCCGGTGTATTCGCGGCGGGCGACCTGACCGACCACAAATACCGTCAGGCCGTGACCAGCGCCGGCATGGGCTGCATGGCCGCGCTAGAGGCTGAACGATTCCTTGCGGAAGTTGGCGATGACGAAGGCAAAGACACATCGCTGCCGCTTGGCTATGGAGCCGAGGTAAAAGACGACGCATAACGTTCGCCTAGGATGGCATTTGCTGGGATAAGATTGCCTTTTCCCAGCAAAAAACACGTCGCTGTCCGTAATTCGCCGCAAAGCGGCTACAAAGGTTGCCTAGCCCAATCGGTGCGGTCTATCAGCCCGAATATTCGAATTTGAACCCAAAATATTGCGAGACGCCCATGCAAACGCCCAACCTTGCTCCGATCCCTGAACTCTATGTCTCTTACGACTCGGCGCAGAAGCTGAAGGTGGAAGCTGGCGACCTGGTCAGCCATGACCTGACGCCGCGCCAGATCTGCGATCTAGAGCTGCTGATGAACGGTGGCTTCAACCCTCTCAAGGGTTTCTTGACCGAAGAAGACTATGACGGTGTTGTCGAAAACATGCGTCTGGCGGATGGGTCGCTGTGGCCGATGCCGATCAACCTTGATGTGTCGGAAAAGTTTGCCGAAGGGCTCGAGATCGGGCAGGACATTGCGCTGCGCGATCAGGAAGGCGTGATTTTGGCGGTGATGACGGTTACCGACCGTTGGGTTCCAAACAAGGCCCGCGAGGCAGAGAAAGTCTTTGGCGCGGATGACAGCGCGCATCCGGCGGTGAACTATCTGCACAACACCGCGGGCAACGTCTATCTGGGCGGTCCTGTGACTGGCATCCAGCAGCCCGTCCACTATGATTTCAAGGCGCGTCGCGACACGCCGAACGAGCTGCGTGCCTATTTCCGCAAGATGGGCTGGCGCAAGGTTGTGGCCTTCCAGACCCGCAACCCGCTGCACCGCGCGCACCAGGAACTGACCTTCCGCGCCGCGCGTGAAGCGCAGGCGAACCTGTTGATCCACCCCGTTGTCGGCCTGACCAAGCCCGGCGATGTGGACCACTTTACCCGCGTGCGCTGCTACGAGGCCGTGCTCAACAAATATCCCGCCGCCACCACCGCGATGAGCCTGCTGAACCTTGCCATGCGCATGGCTGGCCCCCGCGAGGCCGTGTGGCACGGTCTGATCCGCAAGAACCACGGCTGCACCCATTTCATCGTGGGCCGCGACCATGCGGGCCCCGGCAAGAACTCTGCCGGTGAGGATTTCTATGGTCCCTATGACGCGCAGGATCTGTTCCGCGCTCATGAGGAAGAAATGGGCATCGAAATGGTAGACTTCAAACATATGGTTTGGGTGGCCGAGCGCGCGCAATACGAGGCGATTGACGAGATCGAAGACAAGGATGACATCACCATCCTCAACATCTCGGGCACCGAGTTGCGCCGCCGTCTGCAGGAAGGGCTGGAAATCCCCGAATGGTTCTCCTTCCCCGAGGTGGTTGAAGAGCTGCGCCGCACCAAGCCGCCGCGCAACAAGCAGGGCTTTACCGTCTTCTTCACCGGTTTCTCCGGCTCGGGGAAATCGACAATCGCCAATGCTTTGATGGTCAAACTGATGGAGATGGGCGGCCGTCCCGTCACGCTGCTGGATGGCGATATCGTCCGCAAGAACCTGTCGTCGGAACTGGGCTTTAGCAAAGAGCACCGCGATCTGAACATCCGCCGCATCGGCTATGTCGCGTCCGAGATCACCAAGAACGGCGGCATCGCCATCTGTGCGCCGATTGCGCCTTACGCCACCACCCGCCGCGCGGTGCGCGAAGACGTGGAGAGCTTTGGTGCCTTCGTCGAGGTCCACGTCGCCACCTCCATCGAGGAATGCGAACGCCGCGACCGCAAGGGGCTGTACAAGCTGGCGCGTGAGGGTAAGATCAAGGAATTCACAGGGATCTCAGACCCCTATGACGTTCCCGAAACCCCCGAACTGCGCGTTGAGACAGAAAATGTCGACGTCGACAATTGCGCCGATCAGGTGCTGCTCAAGCTGGAAAGCATGGGGCTGATTAAGGGGTAACTCTTTCGCCAAGTCGAATACAGAAAGGCCAGCCTTCATAGGCTGGCCTTTTTCGTGCGTGTTGTTGGACCTCGTGCACAAAAAAGGGCCGCAAAATCGCGACCCTTTTCATTTAATTTTCGATGTTAAGACTTAATGCAACATCACGGGCGCATAGTCATGATCGCGCGCGAGGCTAAAGGCGAGCTTGCGGTCACCGACCAGCGCAAGCTGCTGCCCTTCGGCGTCATGCACGGCGTATAGCTGTTTTAGCCCTTCCGCCTGCTCGCGCACTTCGAGGGGAAGGTCGGACACGGCAATCATCTTGACGTAGACGGTACGGTCCTGAACATGCGTTTCTTCGTTATGCATTTTATTCCCCTTTTCTGATCTTGATGGTCTGAACGACTTTTTCGGGCTTGGCGCGGGTGAGATCGACGTGTAGCAGGCCGTTTTCAATCAGCGCTTCGCCAACGTCTACACCGTCGGCCAGTACGAAGGATCGTTGGAACTGGCGTGCGGCAATCCCGCGGTGCAAAAAGATTCGGTCTTCTTGCGTGTCGACCTGACGGCCACGGATCACAAGCTGTCTATCCTCAACGGTTATAGAGAGATCTTGTTCCGCAAAACCTGCAACCGCAAGCGTAATGCGGTAGCTATAGTCCGATGTTTGTTCAATGTTGAACGGTGGATATCCTTCGTTTCCGGCCTTCGCCGTACGTTCCATCACCCGTTCCAACTGCTCGAAACCCAGCATATGCGGGTAGGAAGCCAGCGTTAATTTCGTCATAAGACACGTCCTTTAAGATAAGCGACAGTCAGTCATCCGGCCCCGTATTCGGCGACCTGCATCAAATATGGGGGCCATGGGGGCAGGACGCAAGGGCTATGCCTTTGAATTGCAACCGCCTATATTCACAGGCCTAGATATAGCAAGAATCAGCCAAACCTATGAATCCTCCCTCCGACCTGTCGATGAAGAATGACGATGTCCTGCGTGTCGAGCTTGAGGTGTTTCGCCGCGAGCATCGCGATCTGGACGATGCCATTCAGGCGCTGGTCGACAAGGGGACGGGCGATCAGCTGACGCTGCAGCGGCTGAAAAAACGCAAGCTGCGCCTGAAAGACCTGATTGCCCAGATCGAAGACCGGCTGACCCCCGATATTACCGCCTGACAGCGCCCGCCAGCGGATTGCCACGCGGGCGATCATGGCTATAGTGCGCGCTTCTTATACGCTCTAGCAAAGGCCCTTTTTCATGGAAAATCCACCTGTCGGCATCATCATGGGCTCGCAGTCCGATTGGGCTACGATGCGTGAGGCAGCGACGCTGCTGGATGAACTTGGTATCGCGTACGAAGCCAAGATCGTATCGGCACACCGCACCCCCGACCGGTTGTGGAGCTATGGGAAAACCGCCGCCGACCGTGGCCTGCAGGTGATCATCGCCGGTGCGGGCGGTGCTGCGCATTTGCCCGGCATGATGGCGTCCAAGACCCGCGTGCCGGTGATCGGCGTGCCAGTGCAGACCAAGGCGCTATCGGGTGTGGATTCGCTCTATTCTATCGTGCAGATGCCCCGGGGCTTTCCGGTCGCGACGATGGCGATCGGTGCGGCAGGTGCTGCGAATGCCGCGTTGATGGCGGCAGGCATTCTAGCCCTCCAGGATCCTGCCCTTGCCACCCGCCTTGACGCTTGGCGCGATGCGCTTAGCGCGTCTATCCCAGAGGAGCCTTCGGATGACTGAAGCATTGAAGACAGGGGCCACCATCGGGATTTTGGGCGGCGGGCAACTGGGGCGCATGCTGGCCGTTGCTGCCGCACGTCTGGGGTTTCGCACGCATATCTTTGAACCCGGTGCCAACCCGCCTGCAGGTGATGTCGCCCATGCGCTGACCACCGCTGGCTATGATGACGTCGACGCGCTGACCGCCTTTGCCAAATCGGTTGATATTGTCACCTTCGAGTTTGAAAACATCCCGACAGATGCGCTGGATGTGATCGAAAACATCACCCCCATCCGTCCCAACCGCGAGGCGCTGCGCACCAGTCAGGACCGTCTGGTGGAGAAACAGTTCCTCGAAGGTTTGGGCCTGACTGTCGCCCCCTTTGCCGATATCGCCAATGCCGCCGATCTGGAGGCTGCGATGACGACGATCGGCGCGCCGTCGATCCTGAAAACCCGTCGCTTCGGCTATGACGGAAAGGGGCAGTCGCGCCTGCGCAGCGCGGATGATGCGGCGGGGGCCTTGGCAGATATGGCTGGCAATCCTGCGGTGCTGGAAGGCTTTGTGAACTTCACCGCCGAAGTGTCCGTGATCGCCGCGCGCAGCCCCTCGGGCGAGGTTGCCTGTTTCGATCCCGGTGAGAATGTGCACCGCGACGGCATCCTGCACACCACCACCGTCCCTGCCCGGCTCAGCGCCGCACAGCGCATGGATGCGGTACTGCTGGCCGCCAAGATCCTGAATGCGCTGGATTATGTCGGCGTGCTGGGGGTCGAGCTTTTCGTCACGCCGCAAGGTTTCATCGTGAACGAGATCGCGCCACGGGTGCATAACTCGGGCCATTGGACGCAGAACGGCTGTGCGGTGGACCAGTTCGAACAGCACATCCGTGCCGTGGCGGGATGGCCCTTGGGCGACGGCAGCCGCTATGCAGATGTGGTGATGGAGAACTTGATCGGCGACGATATGGACCGCGTGCCCGAGCTGGCGAAACAGCGCGACACAGCGCTGCATCTCTACGGCAAGGCCGACATCAAACCGGGTCGTAAGATGGGCCATGTGAATATCGTCAAACGGCCCAGCTAGGGCGATATCCGCGCGGGCCTAGCGAAGGAACCGCGCGGCAATATCACCGGACATATAGCTGACGCGCCCGCCCGACATCGTCAGGGCCACACGGCGCGTCTGCGCGTCGAGCACCAGTAGATCAGCCCGCTTTCCGGTGGCGATCACGCCCCGATCCGACAACCCCAGCACCGCCGCGGGCCCTGCCGATACCAAGTGCCACGCCTGCGCCAAGGGCAATACGCCACGATCCGCCAGCATGAAGGCCGCGCGTCGTGGCGACGGGTAATGGTAGTCAGAGGCAAGCGCCCCGCCGATCCCCATCGAAATCAGGTCAAGTGCGGAAACATTGCCGTTGTGCGACCCGCCGCGCACCACATTGGGCGATCCCAGCACCACATGATCCCCCGCCGCCGCTGCGGCTTCGGCTGCCTCCAACGTCTCGGGGAACTCGGCGACGCGCACGCCACGCTTGCGCCATAGGGCGCGCCCTTCGGCGGTGGTGTCATCATGGCTGCCCATCTGGATGCCCCGCGCCGCCAGCACCTTGCACAGCCAGTCCAGTGCCCCGGGGACATCCGCGCTTTGGGCGTGCAGGTCTTGCATCATCCGCAGATGGTCGTCCGGATTGCGTCCTGCCTTCAGCGCTTGCCCTACCATGCGTTTGGGCACCTGCCCTTTCGCCAGCCGGTCGTGCGGCAGATGGTCGTTGAACACGACATAGGACAGCCCCCAGTCCTGCATGCGCTGCGGCAGATCGGCGTAGAGGTCCAGCAGATGCGTCTCGAGCCGGAGCTGTCCGCGCAGGTCTGTAACCAACGTATCCGACACCTGCTGGATCGCGCCAAAGACCTGTTCGGCAAATTCATAGCCGCGCAAGCCGCCTTCCCAGCTGATGAACTGCGCCAGCACGGCGGTGGTGATGCCATTGGCGGCCAGCTCTGCCTCGGCGGCGACCAGACCCTCTTGCATGGTTTTCATCGCACCGCGACGGGGGGCGAGGTGCCGTTCGAACCCGTCCCCATGCACATCGACGATCCCCGGCACGATCATGTAACCGTCAAGATCAACGCGCGTGGTTTGCGCCGCATCGGTAATCAGCCCCTGCGCAACCGCCAGCGGGCGGGGCTCAAGCGCATCCGCGCCCAAGACGTGCGCCCCCGTAAATTCAACGTTCAGCATCGTTAGCCTTTTGTCCCGGCAAGCAGGCCCCATCGGGGCAGCCGATTGAATCAAGCACTGCGTCCACGAACCCCAGCGACCGGTCGAATTTCCCTGTGTCCAGATAGGTCATCGTCTGCGCAATCACCGTCGGGTTCATCATCATGAACGTATGCGTCACCGGCAGCATCAGAAAATCGCGCATCCCGTCGACCCGCGCGGATTGGACGGACACTTTGCCATCATCGCGCCCCGGCAGCAGCGACGAGAAATAGGGGTTCAGCGATTGCGTCCCCGCGATCACGCCCAGATCAAAGGTAACCGGAGGCAACCGCAGGGGAAGAGAGTTTTCACCCGTCCCCATCTGCGCCCCTGCGGGACCGTTCATCCAGTCAAAGGCGGCAAGATCACCCAGCGTGTCCACGACCTCGCTGCCGTGATTGGGCGGGGCCAGCATGACGACGCGGCCGATACGCGCATCGCCCGTTTCGGCAACCCATTGCCGCAGAAGGATACCGCCCATGGAATGGGTCACAAAATCAACCTTTTGCGTCCCGCATGCCGCGACTGCGTCGGGCAAGGTGCGGCGGGTCAGCTCTTCGACGGGGGCGGTGGTTGACGGGTAGCCGGGGCGCACCACGGTGTAGCCCTCGGTCTCGAGCGCGGCCTCCATCACGGCAAAGGAGGTCTCGGTCCGGGCGAGCCCGTGCAACAGCACCACGCAGCGCCCGTTTCCGGCTGTGGAAAGCGACGCTTGCGCCTGTGCCATGCCCGACAGCACGCCAAGCGAGAAAGTGATTGTGACCAGTGTTTTCATAGCTAGGATCAAATAGACTGAAAATGCCGCATGTGAAATGCTTTGACGCATGCGCCGCGAGATTGAGGGTAAGATGGCGGAAAATAGCCCGCGTTTGGCAGTTCGTGCCGTGTTGGTCCATGAAGGCCGCTTGCTGCTGGTCAACGCCTATCCCGATGGCAAAAGCGACCTGATGTGCGCGCCCGGTGGCGGGGTAGAACGCGGCAGCGCCCTGCCCGACAATCTGATCCGTGAGGTGTTTGAGGAAACCGGCCTGCAGATCGCCGTGGGGGTGCCCTGCTTGGTGAATGAATTCCACGACCCCGAGGGGGATTTCCATCAGGTGGATATCTACTTTCGCTGCACGGTGACCGGGTCTGCCGATGTGGACCCCGCGTGGCAGGACGCCGAAAGGATCGTGACCGACCGCCGCTGGGTCACCCCCGACGAGATGCGCGGCCTGCGGGTCAAGCCGGATAGTCTGGCGCAGGTCGCCTTTGGCAACGACCCGATCAGCTACGACCCGCTGGAGCCGATCGTGCGCTGACCGCCAGCCCGATCCCGCCAAGCACCAGCGCAGTGGCAATGATCACCTTTGCGCCCAAAGGCTCTGCCAGCAAAAGCGCACCGGCAAGAATCGCGATGACCGGCACCGATAGCTGCACCACCGCCGCCGTCGCCTGCGCCAGCCTTGGCAGCACCGCATACCACAGCGCGTATCCGAGGCCCGAGGTGACGGCCCCGCAGACCACGCCAAGAGCAATGCCCGTGGGGCTGTAGAATGTCGGCTGCACCAGCAGCAGGATAGCGACCAAGGGCGTGCAGATCACAAAGTTCCCCGCGCTGCCTGCCAGCGGGTCAGACGCACCTCGGCCAATGATCGTATAGGCGGCCCAGCCGAGCCCTGCGGCGATCATCAACACGGCGCCCAATGGGTCAACCGCCACGCCTTGCGACGGCCAGAGCACCAGCACCAATCCGGCAAAGGCCACCCCCGCCCCTAACAGCTTGCGCGGTGTCGGTGTCACGCCGAACAGCGCACCATGGGCGAACATGGCGATCTGAACCACACCGAACAGGATCAACGCGCCCAAGCCTGCGTCCAGCGTGAGATAGGCGAGCGAGAAACCGATGATATAGATGGCCAGCGTGACCGCCCCCAGCCCCTGTTGACGTCGCAGCAAGGGCACCCGCCCGCCGCGCAGCACGACCAGCAGCGCCAAGAGCACCGCCCCTGACAACACCCGCACAACGGCAAATCCGGTGGGGTCAATATGCCCGCCCGCGATGGCAAAGCGGGTCAGGACAGAGTTGGCCGCGAAGGCGACCATCACAAGGGCGGTGAGCAAGAAGATACGCATGGCGACTGCTTAGGCTACCGACGCGCGACGTACCACGAAAAAGGGGCGCATCTGGTGATGCGCCCCTTCATTCTGTCAGCACAAGGGCGTGATCGCCCCCGCGGCGTGATTTACATCATGCCGCCCATGCCGCCCATGCCCCCCATGTCGGGCATGCCGCCGGCTGCGCCGCCGTCTTTCGACGGTTTGTCGGCAACCATGGCTTCGGTTGTGATCAGCAGACCAGCAACGGATGCCGCGTCTTGCAGTGCTGTACGCACAACTTTGGCAGGGTCGATAACACCGAATTTGAACATGTCGCCATATTCTTCGGTCTGAGCGTTGAAGCCGAACTTCAGGTCGTCGCTTTCGCGGATTTTGCCGGCCACTACGGAACCGTCAACACCAGCGTTTTCAGCGATCTGACGCAGAGGCGCTTCGAGCGCTTTGCGGACGATGCCGATACCAACGTTCTGGTCTGCGTTGTCGCCTGTCAGCCCTTCGAGCTTTTTGCCCGCTTGGACCAGTGCAACACCACCACCAACAACGATACCTTCTTGAACAGCGGCACGTGTCGCGTTCAGGGCATCATCAACGCGGTCTTTGCGCTCTTTGACTTCAACTTCGGACATGCCGCCAACGCGGATCACGGCAACACCGCCTGCCAGTTTGGCAACGCGTTCTTGCAGCTTTTCTTTGTCGTAGTCGGATGTGGTTTCTTCGATCTGGTTACGGATCTGAGCAACACGTGCTTCGATCTCTGCCTTCTCGCCAGCGCCGTCAACGATTGTTGTTTCGTCTTTGGTGATGGTGACTTTCTTGGCCGAACCCAGCATGTCCATTGTAACGGACTCGAGCTTCATGCCCAGATCTTCGGAGATCACTTGACCACCTGTCAGGATCGCAAGGTCTTGCAGCATGGCTTTGCGGCGATCGCCGAAACCAGGTGCTTTGACCGCTGCGATTTTCAGGCCGCCGCGCAGTTTGTTGACAACCAGAGTTGCCAGCGCTTCGCCTTCAACATCTTCGGAGATGATCAGCAGTGGTTTTTGCGACTGGATCACTTGCTCAAGCAGGGGAACCATTGGCTGCAGCGAGGACAGTTTTTTCTCGTGCAGCAGGATGATCGCGTCTTCCAGCTCGACAGTCATCTTGTCGGAATTGGTCACGAAGTAAGGGGACAGGTAACCGCGGTCGAACTGCATGCCTTCAACAACATCGGTCTCTGTTTCCAGACCTTTGTTCTCTTCGACGGTGATCACACCTTCGTTGCCGACTTTCTGCATCGCGTCCGCGATCTGACGGCCGATTTCTTTCTCGCCGTTTGCAGAGATGGTGCCGACTTGGGCAACTTCGTCGCTGTCGTTGACAGGGCGCGCTGCTGCTTTGATCGCTTCGACGACAGTGGTGGTCGCCATGTCGATGCCGCGCTTCAGGTCCATCGGGTTCATGCCAGCGGCAACCGATTTCATGCCTTCTTTAACGATGGCTTGGGCCAGAACGGTTGCGGTTGTTGTACCGTCACCCGCTTCGTCGTTGGTCCGGGAAGCAACTTCCTTGACCATCTGTGCGCCCATGTTTTCGAACTTGTCTTCCAGTTCGATTTCTTTCGCTACGGATACACCGTCTTTGGTGATGCGAGGCGCGCCAAAGGATTTGTCCAGCACAACGTTACGGCCTTTGGGGCCCAGTGTGACTTTGACGGCATCGGCAAGGATGTTCACACCCTTAAGCATCTTGTTACGGGCGTCGGTCCCGAATTTTACGTCCTTAGCAGACATAGTGTCTCTCCTAATATCTTGGGTTGATGTCAGCGTATCTTGGGTGAGGCGCTAGGCCCCGGTCTGCCTGAGCTCAGGACAGGATCCCCATGATGTCGCTTTCTTTCATCATCAGCAGTTCTTCGCCGTCCAGGGTGACTTCTGTGCCGGACCATTTGCCGAACAGAACCTTGTCGCCGGCTTTTACAGCCATTGCGATCAGCTCACCGCTGTCCTTGCGCGCGCCTTCGCCACAAGAAACAACTTCACCCTCGGAGGGTTTTTCTTTTGCGGAATCAGGGATGATCAAGCCACCCTTGGTTTTTTCTTCGCTTTCGGTGCGGCGCACCAGCACACGGTCATGCAGCGGTTTAAATGCCATCTTTCAGCTCCTTAAGGCTCAAAGTTATTCTCCCAAGCCGCCCCTCCGGTCGAGGGGTGCAGCCATTAGCACTCAGCCCTGCCGAGTGCTAACGAGGGATAGCTAAGGATGTGCACGGCCCTAGTCAACCACGGTAATTTGAAAAATTTTAGCCAACTTGCCCCGTGGCCCGAGCAGGCTAGTCCGACCCGAGCACCCGCCCCGCGGCGGAAACGGCTTCGGCACCTGTCGGGGTCAGGCCGTATATGCCTGTCTCGATCTTTTCAAACCATCCGTAGTGATTGTCGCGCATCATGGCGGTTGCCCGCTGAACCTGGGTTTCGCGCGCGACATGGGCACCTTTGCTCGCCCCTGCCTCGAATAGATACATCGCGAGCTTCAGCGCATCCTGCCGATAGGCGGTGACCAGCCCTGCCCGCGTCTGCCCGCCGTCATTCGGGTCGCCCTGACGCCGTGCGAATTCACGCAGCAGCCGTGCCTGCCGCTTGGCGCTTTTGCGCGGCGCATAGGGGCCCGGATCGCAATGCACCTCGACCAGACCATCCTGCAGCCGCACGGTGATCACCCCCAACCCCAAACGCCGCGCCAGTGCCGTGTTGTCCTTGACCGCCTTGGCAAAACGTTTACCCGGCTGACGGGCGACCGCCAGGTAGACATCATCGCTGACCGACAGACGCGCGATACATTGATGAAACAGCGCGAGGCTAAAGCCCAGCTTCAGCTCGACCACCACCGGCGGCTCTGCCCCGCGAACAGCCACGACATCGGCAGCCCCCACCTCTGACTTCACGACATAGCCCTGATCCTCGAGAAAGGATTTGATCGGCGGGTAAAGGTCGGTTTCGCGCGGGTTTGTCATGGGTGCAGTGCTACCAGCTTTGCCCCGTTGCTGAGAACCCCAAAGCCGCGGCTATCAGGCAGGTGGTGACAACTGCGCCAACCAACCATATAAGGCGCGCAAATCAACACTCTCCCACTGCAGGACATTCCTATGACAACGCTTGTTTTTGGCCATAAATCCCCCGACACAGACAGCACCGGCAGCCCGATCATCTGGGCATGGTACCTGAATGAAATCAAAGGCGTCGACGCCGCCCCCGCCCTGCTGGGCGAGCCCAACACCGAAGCGCTGTTCATGCTGGACCACTGGAAGCTGGACAAGCCGCAGATCATCGACGACGTGCAGGCCGACCAGCCCGTTGTGATCGTTGACACCAACAACCCTGCCGAGCTGCCCGCCAGCATCAATGACGCGGACATCACCGCCATCATCGACCACCACCGTCTGGTGGGCGGGCTTGAAACCAAAGGCCCCGTCAACATCGTGATGGAGACGCTCGCCTGCACCGCGACGATCATGTACAAAATGATCGGTGATGACATGGCGCAGATGCCCACCAATATCAAAGGCGCGATGCTGACCTGCATCCTGTCCGACACGCTGGAATTCCGCAGCCCGACCACAACGCAAGAAGACACCGCCATCGCCCATGCGCTGGCCAAGGATCTGGGTATCGACATCGCTGAATACGCGGCGCAGATGTTTGCGGCGAAATCCGACGTATCGTCCTTCTCCGAGGCAGAGCTGCTGCGCATGGATTCGAAAGAATACGAAGTCGACGGCAAGAAATTCCGCGTCTCCGTTCTGGAAACCACATCGCCCGCAGCCGTGCTGAACCGTAAAGACGCGCTGATGGCCGCAATGCCCGGCGTTGCCACGGAAGACGGGGCCGATCAGGTATTGCTCTTCGTTGTCGACATCCTGAACGAAGAAGCCACCATGCTGATCCCCAACGACTTTACCAAGTCTGTGGCAGAGAAAAGCTTTGGCGCGACCGTCACCGGTGACAGCGTTGTCCTGCCCGGTGTGATGAGCCGTAAAAAGCAGATCATCCCGAACATCAAAGTCTAAACGGACCTATCTGGCTCCCTCCTTGGCGGGGGCACAAACGCAAAAGCCCCCCTGAGATCAGGGGGGCTTTTGTCATTTCAGCGCCGCGCCGAAGCGCGAGGGGCTTATACCTTCAAAGGGGTATCGCCGCGTTCCCATGCCAGCGGCTTGAACACGTCGTCGACGGGTGTCTGCGCGACGTGGTTCACGTAGTTGGAGATGGTTTTCTGCGCCATCCCAAGGATCACATCCAGCACCGCGCGGTGGCCATAGCCCGCGTCAAAGAACGCTTTCATCTGATCGTCGGACACATTGCCGCGCTGGCGGAACATCTGGACGGTAAAGGTGCGCAGCGCTTCCAGCTTGGGTGTCGGCAGCGCGGTTTCGTTGCGCAGCGCGTCCGAGATTTCGTCCGATACCTTCATCATCTTGGCGATACCTGTGTGCGCGGGGACACAGTAGTGGCATTCGTTCTCGACGTTGATCGCCTGCCAGACAACTGTCAGCTCTTCCGCATCAAAATCGGTTTCGGTGAACAGCTTGTGCAGCACCTGATAGCCTTCGTAAGCCTGTGGGCTTTCGGCCAGAACCTTGTGCAAACCGGGCAAACGGCCAAAGGCTTTTTGCGACTGCTCAAGCAGCGGCTTGGAGGCTTCGGGTGCGGTATCAAGATCGTGAGAGGGGAAGGACATGGAAAAGCTCCTGTAAATGTTTCGCTAAAGTACATTTAGGGTTTATTGAGCGATCACTCAAGTATATAATTGAGCAATCATTCAAGAAAAGGTGATCCCATGCCCCGCAAACCCAGCTATGACCGTGAAGATCTGATCGAACGCGCCCGCGATCTGTTCTGGCAACGCGGTTGGGCGGGTACGTCGCTGAAGGACCTGGAGGCGAGCCTCAAGATGAAGCCGGGCAGCTTCTATGCAGCGTTCGGGTCAAAGGATGCGCTGTTCGAACTGGCGCTTGATCGCTACGCCGCTGACGGGTCAGAGCGGATGAAGGCGCTTGCCCGTAACGAAGGCCCCCTGCCCGCGCTACAAAAATTCCCTCGCATGGTGATTTCGAATGACACCGCACCGGCCAAAGCCTGCATGCTCTCGAAAACCCTGCTTGAACTGCAAGCCCACCGTCATCCGCTGGCCCAAAAGGCAAACGCCCATCTGCTGAAGATGGAGCAGATGTTCGCAGAGCTGTTTTCCCAAGCCCAAGCCGCCGGTGACATCAGCACCGAACACGATCCGAGCAGTCTGGCGCGGCGCTACCAGTCCGATGTGCTGGGGCTGCGCGTCTCGGCGGAACGTGAGGGGGTGGATGCCGCCGCCATCGCGGGCGAAATCGCGGACGGGTTGGCGCGGCTCTGACACGCATCAGGGCGCGGGCCTGTTGCGCTGCCCAGTTGCCCCGCGGGGGGATGTGTGCTTTCTGCGGTGCAAAGCTCTTGCAGATTGGAAAGCGGCCCATGACCCAGATTATCAATAACCTTTTCGAAATCTCTGACCGCTATGACGCCTTGTTCGTCGACCTTTGGGGCTGCGTCCACGACGGGGTCAAAGCACTGCCGGATGCGGTCACCGCGCTGCAAGCCTATCGCAACGGCGGCGGCAAGGTGGTGCTGGTCACAAACTCCCCCCGCCCCCGCGACGGCGTGATCAAACAGCTGGCGCATTTCGGCGTACCGGATGATGCGTGGGACGATATTGCCACCTCGGGCGATTCTGCGCGCACGGCGATGTATCGCGGCATGGTGGGCAAACAGGTCTGGCACCTCGGCCCGCCCACGGACAAACACTTCTTTGATCCCAGCGACGTGCTTGATGATCCTGTCGATATCCAGCGCGTTGATCTGGAAGACGCCGAAGGCATCGTTTGCACCGGCCCGTTCGATCCGTCCGAAGACCCCTCCGTGCTGCGCCCGCAACTGCTTTATGCCAAGCAAAAGGGGCTCAAGCTGCTTTGCGCGAACCCCGATATCGTGGTGGACCGTGGCGATGTGCGCGAATGGTGCGCCGGTGCTGTCGCGGCGCTTTATACCGAGATGGGCGGGGAAAGCCTGTATTTCGGCAAGCCGCACCCGCCGATTTATGATCTGGCCCGCCGCAAGCTCTACGCATTGGACAAGGACATCACCGACAATGGCATTCTCGCCATCGGCGACGGCATCCATACCGATGTCAAAGGGGCCATGGGCGAGGACATCGATTCGCTTTTCATCTCTGGCGGTCTGGCCGCGCGGGAAACCAAAACGCAGACCCAGCCCGATCCCGAGGCGCTAACCCGTTATCTGGAAAAGGAAACATCGGCTCCGACCTACACAATTGGGCACCTACGCTGACCTACTTTTTCCTTGCGTTTCTGCGCTTGCAAAGTAATTAAGTTTCACACTGGATAAAACTGGCGTCACTTTATTACTGAAAGGGCTGGCATGTTGGATAATCTGCCCCGTGGAACGATCTGTATTGAAGATATCGAAATCGGCATGACGCGCTATCTGCGCAAGGTCATCACCGACGAAGACATCGAGATGTTCGCGC
The DNA here is from genome assembly GCF_000152605.1 of Sulfitobacter sp. EE-36. Lineage (NCBI taxonomy): Bacteria > Pseudomonadati > Pseudomonadota > Alphaproteobacteria > Rhodobacterales > Roseobacteraceae > Sulfitobacter > Sulfitobacter sp. EE-36. The sequence continues at coordinate 213,358 of NZ_CH959310.1, forward strand.
AAGTGTCCACTGATCGCAATCCGGTACATCTGGACGACGCCTATGCGCAGGACACGATCTTTGAGGGGCGGATCGCCCACGGCATGCTGACTGCTGGCCTGATCTCTGCCGTGATCGGAGAGCAGCTGCCGGGGCATGGCACCGTCTACATGGCGCAGTCGCTCAAGTTTCTGGCCCCCGTGCGCCCCGGCGATCTGGTCTATGCCGAGGTGAAGGTCACCAATATCGAATTCGACAAGCGCCGTGTGAAACTGGATTGCCACTGTGCGATTGACGGCAAAAAGGTCCTGATTGGCGAAGCAACCGTTCTGGCCCCGTCGCGCAAGTTCGACTGACGATAGCCCTCCCGCCAACGCCCGTACCACGACGCTGCGGTTTTTCGGTACCGTGACCCGCCCCGCTGCTTGTCAGCACCGGCAGAGGGGGCTACCACCAAGCGCATGGAAATCATTCGCGACTATCAATTTGTATCCGCTTCCGATCAGGGGGCGACCGCCGCTATTGGCAATTTCGACGGGGTGCATCTGGGGCATCGGTCGGTCATCGACATGGCCCGCGCCGCCCTGCCCGACGCGCCCTTGGGCGTGGTCACATTCGAGCCACACCCCCGCGAATATTTCGCCCCCGACGCCCCGCCCTTCCGCCTGATGGGCGCAGAGGCGCGCGCGCACCAGTTGCAAAAGATCGGCGTCGACAAGCTGTATGAGCTGGGGTTCGATGCAGCCCTATCCGGCCTCAGCCCCCGCGCCTTTGCGCAAGAGGTGATCGTTGATGGGCTGGGCCTGCGCCATGTGGTCGTGGGTGCGGACTTCCGCTTTGGCAAGGCGCGCGCGGGCACCGCTGAACAGCTGCAGGCCTTCGGTGCCGAGATGGGGTTCGGCGTGACCATCGCGCCGCTGATGGCGAAGGGCCCTGATACCGTGTCTTCGACCGCGATCCGCAACGCGCTGACAGAGGCACGCCCCCGCGACGCCGCCGCGATGCTGGGCCATTGGCACCGCGTTGAAGGCCCGATCCTGCACGGTGAAAAGCGCGGCCGCGAACTGGGCTACCCGACGGCGAATATGTCGATCGACGGGCTGCATCCGCCGGCCTTTGGTGTCTATGCCGTGCTTGTCGATGTGCTTGAAGGGCCGCAGGCAGGGCGCTACCACGGCGTTGCCAGCCTTGGCGTGCGCCCCATGTTCGGCGAGAACAGGGCCAACCTCGAGACATTCATCTTCGACTTCAAAGGCGATCTCTACGGCAAGCATGTCTCGGTCGCGCTGGTCGACCACCTGCGTGGCGAGGAAAAATTCGACAGTCTTGAGGCGTTGATCACCCAGATGGATGCGGACAGCGCACAGGCCCGCAGCATTCTGGCCGCGCTATGACCGATCCGATTGCCGCCAAAGGTCTTGCCAAACGGTTCTGGGAAAAGAAGCCGCTGACCAAGATGTCGCAAGACGAATGGGAAGCGCTGTGTGACGGTTGCGGAAAATGCTGCCTGAACAAGCTTGAAGACGAAGACACCGAAGAAGTCGCCCTGACCCGCGTGGCCTGCCGCCTGCTGGATGATGCGACCTGCCGGTGCAGCCACTACGAGAACCGGCACCAGTTTGTGCCCGACTGCATCGTTCTGAAGCCCGAAAATCTGGATACCCACGCCTATTGGATGCCGCTCACCTGCGCCTATCGGCTGCTGTGGCAGGGCAAGCCGCTGTATGATTGGCACCCGCTGATCAGCGGTGACCCTGATAGCGTGCATCGCGCGGGAATCTCGGTGCAGCATAACACCGTCTCGGAATTCGACACCCCGTTCGAGGAATGGGAAGACCACATCATTGAGGAGCCAACCTGATGTTTTTTGCCTCTGACAACGCGGGCCCTGTTCACCCCCAGATCATGAACCGTCTGGCACAGGCAAACACCGGACACGCGATGCCCTATGGCAACGATCCCATCATGGACGAAGTCCGCGACGCGATCCGCACCGCGTTCGAGGCACCCGAGGCCGCAGTCTATCTGGTCGCAACCGGCACCGCGGCCAATGCGCTCGCGCTGGCGTGCTACACCCAGCCGTGGCAGACGATCTTCTGCTCCGTCACCTCGCATATCCACGAAGACGAATGTAACGCACCCGAGTTCTATGCCGGTGCCGCGAAGCTGACCGTGGTGGAAACCGACGACAAGATGACACCCGAGGCTCTGACAAAGGCGATCGAGAAACACCCCGAGGGCAATGTACATGGCGCGCAGCGCGGGCCGGTGTCGATCACGCAGGTGACCGAACGGGGCTCGGTCCACACGCTGGAAGAGCTGAACGCCCTTACCGCTGTTGCCAAAAGCTATGACCTGCCGGTGCATCTGGACGGGGCGCGCTTTGCCAATGCGCTGGTTGCCCTGGGCTGCACCCCGGCAGAGATGACGTGGAAAGCGGGCGTCGATGTCGTCAGCTTTGGCGGCACCAAGAACGGTTGCATGGGTGTCGAGGCGGTGGTTTTCTTCGACCCCGCCAAGGCTTGGGAGTTCGAGTTGCGGCGCAAACGCGGGGCGCATCTGTTTTCCAAGCACCGGTTCCTGTCTGCGCAGATGGCGGGCTATATGCAGGATGATTTGTGGAAGACGACCGCCGCCTTGGCCAATGACAACGCACGCCATCTGGCCGACGGTTTGCGCGCCGCAGGGGCAACGCTGCTACATAAACCCGACGCCAATATGATCTTTGCCAAGTGGCCCCGCCGCATCCATCAGAAGCTGCATGATGCGGGGGCGAAATACTATGTCATGGACGGCTCGCTGGACAGCGGCGATCCAGATACGCCCTTATCGGCGCGGCTGGTCTGTGATTGGTCGATCGGCACAGAGGCGATCGACCAGTTCCTATCGTATTTCTGACGGCTATACCGTTTCGAGAAAGCTGCGGATTTCAGCGGCGACGGCCTGCGGGTGCGTGATCGGAGCCATGTGCCCCGCCCCTTCGATCGCCTTGCGTGTCACATTCGGCAAACGGCGGGCGATGGACGTGCTGATCGCATCTACCATATCCGCCGATGTGGCCCCGTCCATCAACAGCACCGGCATCTCGGCGCGGGCGAACTTGCCAGGTTCTAGCAGCCCGGCATTGTCGTCCCGCAAGAACGGCTGGCTAGCGGGCACATAATGGATACGGTCAGCCATATACTGGCGCAGCTTTTCCGGTGTCTGTTCCCATCCGCTGCCGTCGCCCCAGCCGGTGTTGAAGATGCGCGCAGCCTCCATCCGGTCGCCCGCATCAAAAGCCGCATCGAACCCGCCGGAGTTGCGATCCGCGGCTGCCACCCGTGCCGGATCGTCAGCCAGAGCCGCCGCGAAATAGACCGGTTCGATCATCGTCAGGCTACGCACCAGTTCGGGGTTCTCGATGGCAATCCGCAAGCCGATCGTCGCGCCAAAAGAATGGCCGATAATATCAATCGGTTCGGTCACCAGTTCCCGCACCAGATCGGTCGCCCGGGCATGGATATCCCCCTGCCCGTCCCAATCGGCGGATTTCCCGTGGGAGGGCAGATCGGGACACAGCAACGTCAGTTCATCTGCCAACGCCTCGCCCACGCCGCGCCACGCGCCGGAATGGGCAAGCGTGCAGTGAACAGCCAGCGCGTGCCGCGGACCATGCCCGAATTGCCGTGTATATAAACCTGAACTCACAGTTTACCTGCCATCACGAGGTCAAGATCTTCAAGCCGGTCCTGGCCCCAGAACTTGTGGACGTCGTCCAGAATATAGAATGGCGCGCCAAAGACGCCCTTTTCGACCGCCTCTTCCAGATTGCGCGCGTAGGTATCAGCCCCCTGCAGCAAGCCTTTGTCGGCCAGCGCGGGGTCAAAGCCCGCTTTTTCAAGACAGTCGCGCACGACCGCATCTTCGGCAATATCGCGTTCCTCGGCCCAGACGGCGGTCATGATCAGCTGGCACAGCTTGCCTACGTCGCCGCCTTCGTTCTGCGCTGCGATGATCGCATAGGATGAAGGCGCGCCGTTGGTGGGCCAATGCGCGGGTTTGAGGTTGAACGGCATCCCCAGCTTCTTGGCCTGACGCGGCAGTTCAATCGCGCGATACTCTTGCCGCGACGGATGCCGATCTTTCGGGGGCTGCCCGCCCGTGCGCCCGAAAGCGGTAATCAGATCAAAAGGTTTATAGGTAATCGTCGCCCCGTGTTTGGCGGCGATTTCCTCAAGCCGGTTTCCCGCCAGATAGGCATATGGTGAAAGTGTCGCAAAAAAATAGTCGATATGGGGCATTTGGGTCTCCGATCAGGGCTGTGCAGCTTTGCCAGACCGTAAGGCCATGCTAAGCGGTGTCAACGTCACGATTCTGTCACATGTTCTGCATCCAGGGACCCTTTGCACATGGCTCAAACCACCGAACCCAAACTGATCTCAGGTAACGCGAACATGCCGTTGGCCAAAGCCATCGCACGGCGGATGTCGCTGCATCGGGGGGTCAACGTAGGGCTGGTCGACGCACGGGTCGAACGGTTCAATGACGGCGAAATCTTTGTGGAGGTTTACGAGAACGTCCGCGGCGAGGATATGTTCATCATCCAGCCAACGTCGAACCCCGCCAATGACAACCTGATGGAACTGCTGGTCATGGCCGACGCGCTGCGCCGGTCCTCTGCGGCGCGTGTCACGGCTGTTCTGCCTTATTTCGGGTATGCCCGTCAGGACCGCCGCACCAAGGCAAGGACGCCGATCACCGCCAAGATGGTCGCGAATATGATGGTCGGCAGCGGCATTGAACGTATCCTGACGATGGACCTGCACGCCGCACAGATCCAGGGTTTCTTCGATATCCCTGTCGACAACCTCTATGCCTCCCCCGTTTTCGCGCTGGATATCCAGAACGAATTCAAGGGCCGCATGGACGAGCTGATGGTCATCTCTCCGGATGTGGGCGGCGTGGCCCGCGCACGCGAACTGGCGAAGCGCATCAACTCCCCCCTCGCCATCGTGGATAAGCGCCGCGAAAAGCCCGGCGAGATTGCAGAGATGACCGTGATCGGCGATGTGACCGACAAGGTCTGCCTGATCGTGGACGACATCTGTGACACCGCCGGCACCCTGTGCAAAGCGGCCGAGGTGCTGATGGAAAACGGCGCGAAGGAAGTCCACTCCTACATCAGCCACGGCGTTATGTCCGGCCCTGCGGTCGAACGCGTTAGCAATTCGGTGATGAAATCTCTGGTCATCACGGACAGCATCGCGCCGACGCCCGCCGTCAAGCAAGCAACAAACATCCGGATCGTGCCCACGGCGCCGATCTTTGCGCAGGCGATCCTGAACATCTGGAACGGTACCTCGGTCTCGTCCCTGTTTGACGCCGACACGCTAGAGCCGATCTACGACGGCATGTACAAACCCGGCTAAGCGCCCCTGAAACAACGGCTGGGGGCGCTGCTTAAAGCTCCCAGTCGTCTTGCTGCGGCAACGGCCCGATGGCCATCCAAGACGCCCTGACGCGCGCGATACGCGTATCGCCCCAGGTGCGGAACACCAGTTCAAATCCCTCTTTCGTAACATTCTCTGAACGCAGATCCGCGCGCATGACCGTGGCGTTATCCACGTCCCACAGGGCAAGCGAGGCGTGTACCGTGGGGATATCGCGGTACGGCGTGGAGAAGGTAATATGGTTGCGCCGCTCGCGCTGGCCCTGCCCCGTCCACATCTCGCCACCATCCTGAAAATCGGAGAACAACACCGTTTCTCCGCTATCGATACCAACGCTGTTTGCGTTCATTCTTTTCATCGTGATGGCCTGCCCCAACTCGTCCTACCGCTACAATCCGACAACCATAAGTTAAGGTTAACAAATAGAAAAGGCCCCGCGGATGCAGGGCCTTTTCATCAAAACGGGCAAGGAAACGTCAGAGGCTGGGTTGCTTGCTCGACAAGCCGATTTCGTCCCCCATGGCGACCATGTCGGACAGCAGCTTGGCTGCGTCGTCTACGGGGCCAGGTTCATTCACGAAACCCTCTTTTGCCGTTGTGTACATGGCTTTGGCTTCGGCGATCATTTCGTCCAGATGCTCTTGGGTCATATCACCCTTGGACACCGCGCGTTCGGCCAGAACCGATACGCCTTCGGAAGAAATCTCGGCAAAGCCGCCGGTTACCACATACTCAGCAGTGCCTTCCGGGCCTTCAACACGCAGCACACCGGGGCGCAGCGTGGTGATGGTGGGGGCATGATCAGGCATTGCTGTCATGTCCCCGTCCGCACCCGGAATCTGAACGGCCGTCACCTGCATCGAGGCCAGCCGCCGCTCGGGCGAAACGAGGTCGAATTGCATTGTGTCTGCCATTTTCAGCGCTCCTTAAGCGGCGTCTGCCGCCATTTTTTCAGCTTTCGCTTTCACTTCTTCGATGCCGCCAACCATGTAGAAGGCACCTTCGGGCAGGTGATCGTATTCACCGGCAACAACCGCCTTGAAGGAGGTGATTGTCTCTTCCAGTGGAACCTGCTTACCGTCGGAGCCGGTGAACACTTTCGCAACGTCGAAAGGCTGGCTCAGGAAGCGTTCGATCTTACGCGCACGGGCAACGGTCAGTTTGTCGTCTTCCGACAGTTCGTCCATGCCGAGAATCGCGATGATGTCCTGCAGCGACTTGTAGCGTTGCAGGATACCCTGAACGTCACGTGCCACGTTGTAGTGCTCTTCGCCAACGATGGATGGGTCCATCAGACGCGATGTGGAGCCAAGCGGATCAACAGCAGGGTAGATACCCTTTTCCGAGATCGAACGGTCCAGAACGGTTGTCGCGTCAAGGTGCGCAAAGGATGTCGCGGGCGCAGGGTCGGTAAGGTCATCCGCAGGAACGTAAACGGCCTGAACCGATGTAATCGAACCGGATTTGGTCGATGTAATACGTTCTTGCATCGCACCCATGTCGGTCGCCAGTGTTGGCTGGTAGCCCACGGCCGAAGGGATACGACCCAGCAGAGCCGAAACCTCGGAACCGGCTTGGGTAAAGCGGAAGATGTTGTCGACGAAGAACAGAACGTCGGTACCGGATTGGTCGCGGAACTGTTCGGCCAGTGTCAGACCGGTCAGAGCAACGCGCATACGCGCTCCGGGAGGCTCGTTCATCTGGCCGTACACCAGCGCAACCTGCGATTTTTCCAGATCATCAGGGTTGATAACGTTGGATTCGATCATCTCGTGGTACAGGTCGTTCCCTTCACGGGTACGTTCACCAACGCCCGCGAAAACCGAATAACCGGAGTGCACTTTGGCGATGTTGTTGATCAGTTCCATGATCAGAACGGTTTTGCCAACACCGGCACCACCGAACAGACCAATTTTACCACCCTTGGCGTAAGGTGCCAGAAGGTCGATAACCTTGATGCCCGTTTCCAGCACTTCGGATGTGGTCGACTGTTCCGCGAATTCGGGCGCGTCAGCGTGGATCGAGCGACGCTCGGCCGATTGGATGTCGCCTTTTTCGTCGATGGCTTCGCCAACAACGTTCATGATGCGGCCCAATGTGGCGTTACCCACTGGGATCGAGATGGGCGCGCCTGTGTCTTCGACGCGCTGGCCGCGAACCAGACCTTCGGTCGCGTCCATCGCGATGGTACGCACGGTGTTTTCGCCAAGGTGCTGAGCCACTTCGAGGATCAGTTTCTTGCCGTGGTTTTCAGTTACAACAGCGTTGAGGATCTCTGGCAGGTGATCCTCGAACTGCACATCGACGACGGCGCCGATGACTTGTGTGATTTTGCCGACTGCATTTGCCATGTCGTTTCTCCGATTTGTCCTACAGCGCTTCCGCGCCGGAAATGATTTCGATCAGCTCGTTGGTGATGACGGCCTGACGCGAACGGTTATACTCGATGGTCAGATCTTCGATCATGTCACCGGCGTTCCGTGTCGCGTTGTCCATTGCCGACATCCGGGCACCCTGTTCAGAGGCCGCGTTTTCCAGCAGAGCCGAGAAGATCGCCGTTGCAACGCCGCGCGGCAGCAGGTCGGCCAGGATGGCCTCTTCGCTGGGCTCGTAGTCGAACAGTGTCGTCGCCTCGTCCGCGCCTTCGGTCTCTTCGAAGGTCGCCGGGATGATCTGCTGTGCCGTCGGGATCTGGCTGACGACGTTCACGAACTTCGCATAGAAGATCGTGGCGATGTCATATTCACCCGCGTCAAAACGGCCAAGTACGTCCTTGGCGATCCCCTGCGCATCGGCATAGCCAAGGCGCTTGACGTCGCTGAGGTCAACGTGACCGACCAAAAGGTCGCCAAAGTCACGACGGATGCTGTCGCGGCCTTTCTTGCCAACGGTCAAAATCTTGACCTCCTTACCCTTGGCGATAAGGCCACGGGCATGGGCTTTGGCAAGCTTGGCGATGTTGGCGTTAAAGCCACCGCACAAGCCACGTTCAGCGGTCATGACAACCAACAGGTGCACCTGATCCGACCCCGTGCCGCTCAGCAGCTTGGGGGCGGTGTCAGACCCACCTACCGATGCAGCCAACCGCGACATCACAGCGTTAAAACGCTCTGTGTAGGGGCGGGACTGCTCGGCAGCTTCCTGCGCGCGGCGAAGCTTCGCCGCGGCAACCATTTGCATGGCTTTCGTGATCTTGCGGGTCGATTTGACCGACGCGATCCGGTTTTTTAGGTCCTTGAGGTTTGGCATGTGCCCTCCCTCCCTTAAGCGAAGTCAGCGGCGAAAGAATCGATGGCAGCTTTGATCTTGTCTTCCAGCTCACCCTTCACCTTGCGGTCGTTGTTGGTGATGTCAGCCATCAGGTCGGCGTGCTTGCTGCGCAGGTGCGCCAGCAGGCCCGCTTCAAAGCGGCCGACTTCTTTGACGTCGATCTTGTCGAGGTAGCCGTTTGTACCCGCATAGATCACGCAGACGATTTCCGCGTTGGTCAGGGGGGAGTACTGAGGCTGCTTCATCAGCTCTGTCAGGCGCGCACCACGGTTCAGCAGCTGCTGAGTGGAGGCATCAAGGTCGGAACCGAACTGAGCAAAGGCCGCCATTTCGCGGTACTGAGCCAAGGACAGCTTAACCGGACCAGCAACAGAGGACATCGCTTTGGTCTGAGCCGAGGACCCAACGCGCGAAACCGACAGACCGGTGTTCACAGCAGGACGGATACCTTGGTAGAACAATTCGGTTTCCAGGAAGATCTGACCGTCGGTGATCGAGATCACGTTGGTTGGAATAAACGCGGAAACGTCACCACCTTGGGTTTCGATGATCGGCAGAGCTGTCAAAGAGCCGTTGCCTGCGTCATCGCCCAGCTTCGCCGAACGCTCGAGCAGACGGGAGTGGAGATAGAAAACGTCACCTGGGTAAGCTTCACGCCCGGGCGGACGACGCAGCAGCAGGGACATCTGGCGGTAGGACACGGCTTGCTTGGAAAGGTCATCATAGATGATCAGCGCGTGACGGCCGTTGTCGCGGAAGAATTCCGCCATAGCTGTTGCGGAGTATGGTGCGAGGTACTGCATTGGTGCAGGCTCGGACGCGGTGGCCGCAACAACGATGGAATAATCAATCGCGCCTGTTTCCTCGAGCTTTTTAACCAGCTGGGCAACAGTCGAACGTTTTTGGCCGATCGCAACGTACACGCAGTACATTTTCTTGCTCTCGTCGTCGCCTGCGGCGTCGTTGATCTGCTGTTGGTTCAGGATCGCGTCCAGAGCAACGGCAGTTTTACCGGTCTGACGGTCACCAATGATCAGCTCGCGCTGGCCACGGCCAACGGGGATCATCGCGTCAACGGATTTCAGGCCAGTCGCCATTGGCTCGTGTACCGATTTCCGTGGGATAATGCCGGGGGCTTTAACGTCCGCGAGGCCACGCTCGGTGGATTCGATGGGGCCTTTGCCGTCGATGGGGTTACCCAGACCGTCAACAACACGACCCAGCAGACCGTTGCCGATTGGCACGTCCACGATGGAGTTGGTGCGCTTGACGGTGTCGCCTTCTTTGATGTCGCGGTCGGAACCGAAGATAACAACACCGACGTTGTCTGTCTCGAGGTTCAGGGCCATGCCCATGATGCCGCCGGGGAATTCGACCATCTCGCCAGCCTGGACGTTGTCCAGACCATACACGCGAGCGATACCATCACCAACGGACAGAACGCGGCCAACTTCGGCAACTTCTGCTTCTTGACCAAAGTTCTTGATCTGGTCCTTCAGGATCGCAGAAATCTCTGCAGCTTGGATACCCATTTATCCGACCTCTTTCATTACATTCTGGAGGGAATTGAGCTTTGCGCGGATCGACGTGTCGATCATCTTAGAGCCCACTTTTACGATAAGACCGCCAATGAGGGAGTCATCAACGGTCGCATTCAACGTTACTTTTTTGCCTGTGGTCGCGGCGAGCGACTTGGACAGCTTTTCGGACTGCGCTTTGGTCAGCGCCTTGGCCGAAATCACATCAGCAGTCACTTCGCCTTTTTCGACGGCGATGATGTCACGCAGGTTCTGGACCAGCTGCGGCAGGACGAACAGACGGCGCTTGTTGGCCATCAGTTCCAGCGTGCTGGCGAGCGTCTGGGACAGGTCCATCTTTTTGGCGATGGCACTGATCGACGCGGCTTGCTGTTCGCGCGTGTAGATCGGCGAATTGATCAGATCGCGGAAATCTTCGCTTTCGGCCAATGCGGCTTGCAGCGCATCAAGATCTTTCTCGATCTGGGGAAGGGCTTTGGCCTCTTGGGCCAACTCGTACACGGCGGTCGCATAGCGTTGTGCGATACCTGTAGAGATTGATGCTGTTTCGGACACGTCCATCCTCTCATACGTCAGGGCCGGATAAGCGAATACATCGCGTCACCGGGGTGTTGGCGCGACTTGAAATTACCCAAGACGTCTAAATCAGGGCGGATGTAGCAGACGGACCCGCATCCCGCAACACAGTATAGTGAGGTTGCCACAGGAAAGCGCCCCTTATTCTTAGCGCAATGCACCCCTGCGACGCTTTGACCTGATCAACCTGCCTAAAAATCAATAGACATCCGGCAATTTCGGGTGTGGCAGCGATTCTTGCCGCCGTGGCGCGGGGGTCACATAGGCTGTGGCAGGACCGCCTGAACTGCCGAGGGCGTCACCGCCCCGACCCCTTCCAAAACGCGGATCGACCGGCGCGCTGGCGTGCGTGCAACCTTGCCCTTGGGCGGGTACACCAGCTTGGTCACCTCGACCATAAACGCCCCGCCCGCCATGATCGTCGGCATGTGCCGCCCGACCTTTTCAAACAGCGGCCCCGCGCGCCGGAACGTCCGTCTGGTCGAGGGCATCAGATACAGCGCACCCAACTGGCGCTCTGGCAGGAACTGGTGTTTGCGCAGTTGCGTTTCGAGCTGCCCCAGCGAATAGGGCCGCCCGTATCCGAAGGGCGTGATATCGCTACGCGCCCAGAACCCTGCACGGTTGGGCACGATGAACAGCGCCCTGCCCCCCGGCCCCAACACGCGCCAGCATTCCTCTAGCAGGTCGCCCTGCCGGTCAGACGTTTCAAGCCCGTGCATCAGAACCAGCCGGTCGACATGTCCGGTTTCGATCGGCCAGAGCGTTTCTTCGGTCAGCACAGAGGTATTGGGCATGCCCGCGGGCCAAGGCATGACCCCCTGCGGCCCCGGCATCAGCGTCATCACCCGCCGCGCATCCGCCAGATAGGGGCGCAGCAAGGGGGCCGCGAAACCAAAGCCCACAACGGTCTGGCCCTTGGCCTCGGGCCAAAGCTCAAGCATGCGGGTACGCAAGGAATGCTGCGCCGCGCGGCCAAGGGCACTGCGATAGTAAAAGTTGCGCAGGTCTTGGACATCAAGGTGCATGGCAAAGGGCCTTGTTGGGTGGATCGCCCCGACCCTAGACCAAAGCCACGCGCCGCAAAAGAGCGGACTGCGCGAAACCCGTTTGCAGCACCGCCCCGCCCGCGCTAGCGTGGTGATCCGCACCCCGAAACCCCGACCGGAGCCGCTGCCATGTCCTTTGATCTTGTGACCATCCCCTGCCTGTCCGACAACTACGCCTTCCTGCTACGCGATCAGACCAGCGGCAAGGTCGCCTTGATCGACGTGCCTGAGGCCGCGCCGATCGCTGCCAAGCTGGACGAGTTGGGCTGGACCCTCACGGAGATCTGGCTGACCCATCACCACCCCGACCACATTCAGGGCGTGCCCGCGCTGATTGCCGACTACCCTGCCCGCGTGATCGGTGCCAAGGCTGATGCCGAACGCCTGCCCCCGCTGGACGCGGCCTATGACGACGGGCAATCCTTCACCTTCGGCGCGCATACGGTCGATGTGATCGATGTGTCGGGCCATACCGTCGGGCATATCGCCTTTCACGTCCCCGTGGCCAAATGCGTCTTTACCGCCGACAGCCTGATGGCGCTTGGTTGCGGTCGCCTGTTCGAAGGCACGCCCGCACAGATGTGGGACAGCCTGCAAAAGCTGATGCGCCTGCCAGCCGATACCACCGTATGTTCGGGTCACGAATACACGCAGTCGAACGCAAAATTTGCCCTGACGGTTGATCCGGAAAACGCGGCACTTATATCTCGTGCAAGAGAGATCGATCAGGCCCGTGCTGATGGCGAGCCGACAGTTCCCTCGACGCTTTCAACGGAACTTGAAACCAACCCCTTCCTGCGCCCGTCCGATCCGGGCATCCGTGCGCAACTGGGGATGGTCAACGCCACCGACACCGATGTGTTTGCCGAAATTCGCGCGCGCAAAGACCGTTTCTGACCGCCGCAATCATGGTCTAAAATCGACGTTCACGATAAATGTGACAGCGATATTGCAGAAAAACCTTGAAGCTGCGCCGTGATCAACCAAACTCTAATACTATGAGGCCATGCTCGGTTGCGGCGCGTCCTGTTTCTGACGCCCCCTCCGACACAGATCGAAAAGGAGCACGCCTGTGCCTTCATTCTCGTCTACCCTAGAACAAGCCATTCACGCGGCGCTGGCCCTTGCCAATGCGCGCAAACATGAATTCGCTACGCTTGAACATCTTCTTTTGGCCCTGATCGACGAACCCGACGCCGTGCAGGTAATGAAAGCCTGTTCTGTCGATATGACCGAACTGCGCGAAACGCTGGTCGAATTTGTCGATGAAGACCTGAACAATCTGGTCACCGATGTTGACGGCTCCGAAGCGGTGCCAACGGCAGCGTTCCAGCGGGTGATCCAGCGTGCGGCGATCCATGTGCAATCCTCTGGCCGGACCGAAGTGACCGGCGCGAACGTGCTGGTCGCGATCTTTGCAGAACGCGAAAGCAACGCCGCCTACTTCCTGCAAGAACAGGACATGACGCGCTATGATGCGGTCAATTATATCGCGCATGGCGTCGCCAAAGATCCGGCTTTCGGTGAACCACGCCCCGTGTCCGGTGCGCCGGATCACGAGGAAGAAGCCCAAGGTGTCACCGATGGCGACAAGAAAGAATCCGCGCTGGCGAAATACACCGTTGATCTGAACGCGAAATCCCGCGAAGGCGACGTTGATCCGCTGATCGGCCGGTCGGACGAGGTGGAACGCTGCATTCAGGTGCTGTGCCGCCGCCGCAAGAACAACCCGCTGCTGGTGGGCGACCCCGGCGTCGGGAAAACCGCCATCGCCGAAGGGCTGGCGCGCAAGATCGTTGCCGGTGAAACGCCCGAGGTCTTGGCCGAAACCACGATCTATTCGCTCGACATGGGCGCGTTGCTGGCGGGCACCCGCTACCGCGGTGATTTCGAAGAACGTCTGAAAGCCGTCGTGACCGAGCTGGAAGAACATGACAACGCCGTCCTGTTCATCGACGAGATCCACACCGTTATCGGTGCCGGTGCCACATCCGGCGGCGCGATGGATGCCTCCAACCTGCTGAAACCCGCGCTTGCGGGCGGCAAGCTGCGCACTATGGGGTCGACCACCTACAAGGAATTCCGCCAGCATTTCGAAAAAGACCGTGCCCTTGCGCGTCGTTTCCAAAAGATCGATGTGAACGAGCCTTCGGTCGAGGATGCGGTGAAAATCCTGCGGGGCATCAAACCCTATTTCGAGGATCACCACTCGGTCAAATATACCTCTGACGCGATCCGGACCTCGGTTGAACTGGCGCACCGCTATATCAACGACCGCAAACTGCCTGACTCCGCCATCGATGTGATCGACGAAGCGGGCGCGGCACAGCATCTGCTGGCGGCCTCGAAACGGCGCAAGACCATCGGCACCAAAGAAGTCGAAGCCGTGGTCGCCAAGATCGCGCGCATCCCGCCCAAGAACGTGTCCAAGGATGATGTGATTGTGCTCAAGGATCTTGAGGCATCGCTGAAACGCGTTGTCTTCGGTCAGGACAAGGCGATCGAAGCGCTGTCGTCCGCGATCAAACTGGCCCGCGCTGGCCTGCGCGAGCCCGAAAAACCCATCGGCAACTACCTGTTCGCAGGGCCGACAGGTGTGGGTAAGACCGAGGTGGCGAAACAGCTGGCCGACACGCTTGGTGTGGAACTGCTGCGTTTCGACATGTCTGAATACATGGAGAAACACGCCGTTTCCCGCCTGATCGGTGCCCCTCCCGGCTATGTCGGGTTTGATCAGGGCGGCATGTTGACCGATGGCGTTGACCAGCACCCGCACTGCGTTTTGCTGCTCGACGAGATGGAGAAAGCCCACCCGGACGTCTACAACATCCTGTTGCAGGTGATGGATCACGGCAAGCTGACGGACCATAACGGCCGGACAGTGGATTTCCGCAATGTCGTGCTGATCATGACGTCGAACGCAGGCGCGTCCGAGCAGGCGAAAGAAGCGATCGGCTTTGGCCGTGACCGTCGCACCGGCGAGGATACCGCCGCGATCGAACGGACCTTCACGCCCGAATTCCGCAACCGTCTGGACGCGGTGATCAGCTTTGCGCCGCTGCCGAAAGACGTGATCTTGCGGGTGGTCGAGAAGTTCGTGCTGCAGCTTGAAGCTCAGCTGATGGACCGCAACGTGACGATTGAACTGTCCACCAAAGCCGCCGAATGGCTGGGCGACAAAGGCTATGATGCACGAATGGGTGCGCGCCCCCTTGGACGCGTCATCCAAGAGCACATCAAAAAGCCCCTCGCCGAAGAGTTGCTGTTCGGCAAGCTGGCGAAAGGTGGTGTGGTCAAGGTCAACGTCAAGAAGGGCGAGCTGGACCTGACGATCCTCGGGTCGGAAAACCCCAAGCTGACAGGCAACAAGCCACCGTTGCTGACAGCTGAATGATACCACGCAGCGCCGTATTTGCGCTTGCACTGCCCTTTGCCAGCCCCGTGCTGGCAGAGGGTTTTCTTATCTCCCCGCCCCTTGATTGCGACCTTGGCACAGACTGCTTCATCCAGCAGTATGTAGATAGCGACCCGTCGTCTGATGCGATGGATTTCACCTGTGCCACGTTAAGCTATGACGGGCACAAAGGCACGGATTTCGCACTGCCCAGCCGGGCCCGTATCGCCGACAACATACCCGTCCTTGCCAGCGCCGCAGGCCGTGTCACCGGTATGCGCGACGGTATGACTGACAGCGGCTATACCAGCGAAAACGCCGCCGATATCGACGGTAAGGAATGTGGCAACGGCGTCGTGCTTGACCACGGGAACGGCTGGGAAACCCAGTACTGCCACCTCAAACAAGGCTCCGTCAGCGTTACCACGGGGCAGGAGGTCGCCTTGGGCGATACCATCGGCTTTGTCGGGCAGTCGGGAAAGGCCGCCTTCCCCCATGTGCATCTGTCGGTGCGCAAAGACGGAGCGGTCGTTGATCCCTTCGATCCCGATGGGACCACCAACTGCGACGCGCCCGGTGACAGCAACCTTTGGGCTGAACGGCCCGACTACCGCGCCGGTGGGCTGATCAGCATTGGTTTTGCCGATGCGGTCCCCGCCTATGACGCCATCAAACAAGGCGAGGCAGCGGCGGCGTCCCTGCCCGTGGACGCGGATGCGCTGGTTGTCTGGGGCTATATGTTTGGCACGCGGGCAGATGACATCGTGAACCTGTCCATCACCGGCCCTGACGGCATGGTGATCGCGGATGATGTGACGCTGACCAAAACCCAGGCACAAGCCTTTCGCGCCATCGGCAAACGTGGCCGCGTGGACTGGCCGGCGGGCATCTATACCGGCACGGTGACGATGATCCGCGGCCTGCAGATCATCAGCCAACGCAGCACGGAAATCGAGGTCAAATAACGCTACCTCTCGGTCAGCTTCAGCTCGATACGGCGGTTTTGCGCGCGGGCGGCTTCGGTGTTGCCACGGGCCACGGGCTGATATTGGCCAAAGCCGTTCGCGGCCAGCCGTTCCGGTGCAATCCCGAGGAAGTTGATCATATATTTGACCACTGACAGGGCGCGCGCCTGACTAAGCTCCCAGTTATCCGCAAATTCGCCCAACCCCGACAGCGGCTGGTTGTCGGTATGCCCGTCTACGCGAATGACCCAGTCGATTTCAGGCGGGATATCGGCCGCGATGTTGCGTAGGATACCGGCGACCTTGGCGATCTCTCCACGACCATCGGCGGACAGCGTGGCGGCCCCCGGGGGGAACAACACCTCGGAAGAGAAGACGAAGCGGTCCCCCTCGATGCGCACACCCTCCTGATTGCCCAAAAGCGCGCGCAGACGGCCAAAGAACTCGGACCGGTATTGTTCGAGGTTCTTTGTCTCGGCCTCAAGCCGCGCACGTTCAGCCGCTTCAAGCTTGGCGCGGCGGCGTTCTTCGGCGGCGACCCGTGCGAGGGCGGTGTTCAGGTCTGACCCCAGCGATTGCAACTGCACCTCTTTCGCGGCATCGCGTGCGACGGCATCATCCAGCAGGGATTGCAGCTCTCCCAACTGGCCGCGCAGGGCGGCGACCTGCTGGTTCAATAGTTCTGTCTGGCGTTGTGCCGCGGCAGTCGCCGCTTCTTCCTGCGCCAGCTCGGACCGGGCGGCATCCAGCAAAGCGGCCTGTTTCTCTGCATCCGACAGCTCTGCCTCGGCGCGGTTCTCAGCGGCAAGCTTTGCCGCAAGCGCATCCGCCAGTTTGGCGCGCAGCTCTGCCCGATCGGCCTGTGTTGCTTCAAGAGTTTCGGTTTCCGCCAGCGCAGCGGCAAGTTCTGCATCCAGCGTTTCCTTGGCAGCGCGGGCGGCGGCGAGCAGGGTCAGCGTATCCTCGGCCTCTTTGCGCTGCGTCTCTAGCGCCAGCGTCATTGCGGTCAGCTCTGCATCGGCATTTTCCAGCTTTTCGCGCAAGCGTTCGGCGGCGGCAGCTTCGGCCAAACGAGCGGCTTCGGCCTCTGACAGCGTGGCGGCATTCTGCGCGGCGGCGGTTTCCAAAGCGGCCTGCGCATCCTGATTTTGCGCCCGCAGATCATCCACCAGCGCTGTCAGCGCATCACGGCGGGCGGCGGCAAGGCGGGCGGCTTCGGCCTGGGCGTCCGTCTCTGACCGCGCCTGCGCCAAGGCAAGGTTCAACGCCTCTTGCGCGCTCAGTAGTTCTTCTTGTCGTGTCTCAAGCGCTTCTCCACGGGCGACCGCCGCATCCCGCTGGGACAACAGACTTGCCACCTGAGCTTCGAAGCCGGTGATCTTGGCCTCTGCCGCGTCAAGCTGTGCGGCCTGCGCATCGCGCGTCGCGGTCAAGGAGGCGATCATCGCCGCCTGCTCTGCCGCCTGATCGCGGGCAGCGGTGAGGGATGTGTTCAGCGTCCCCAGTTCTGCCTCAAGCTCGGCCGTGGTTTGCCGTTCCATCCCAAGCGCTTGCGCCAGCGCCGCGACTTCACCCGACAGTGAATTCAGTTCGTTCTCTTGCCCGTTGATCCGCTGGGTCTGTACGGCTTGCAGCACCATAAAGATGGTCAGCACGAACATCAGCACCAGCAAAAGACCCGTCATCGCATCCACGAATCCCGGCCAGATCGAGCCCTGAAACCGTGCCCCAGTGCGTCGGGAAAGCGCCATGATCAGCTGCCCTCGGTGTCGGTGCGGTCAGGGGTGCGCAAGCGGCGCGGCTCAGCGCCACGCGGAGCCGACAGCGCCTTGGCCAGCAAGGATATATCCTTGCGCAACTCGGCCATCGTCTCCTGCCGTCCGGCTGAAATCTCTTCGAGAATACGCAGCATCTGCACGTCGATCGACCGCAGGCGCATCCGGCTTTCCGCATCCGCGCGTTCGTGTTCACCCTGCCCTTCAAGCACGGCCACCATGCGCTCCTGCCCTTTGGCGATCCGGTCAAGGCTTTCGGCCGGCGTATCGGTCTGTGCGGCCCGCGCCGACAGTTCCTCCATCGTGGCGGCCAGCGCACCGATCTTGCTGTTCAGCGCGGTCTGGCTTTCCGCCGATTGTCCGATCAGCTGACGCAGGCTGTCCATCTGTTCGGCCATGTGATCCAGCACACCAGCCACCGCGTTTTGATCCGACGCCCCGTCCTCGCCCGAGGAAAAACCAACGCGAGTGATCGAGCTGAGCCAATCTTCAAGCTCCTGATAAAAGCGGTTCTGCCCGTGACCGGCAAAGAGTTCAAGCAAGCCAACCACCAGCGATCCCGCCAGCCCCAAAAGGGACGACCCGAACGCCACCCCCATACCGCCAAGCTGCGATTCCAGCCCTGTCATCAGGCGCGCGAACATATCGGTGCTGCCGTCCCCTTCTTGCGGGGCAAGGCTGCGGATGGTTTCAACAACCGCCGGTACGGTCGTCGCCAAGCCGTAGAACGTGCCCAGAAGCCCGAGGAAGATCAGCATGTTGACGATATATCGCGTGATCTCGCGCGCTTCGTCGATGCGGGTGGCGACGGAATCCAGGATAGATCGGGTAGAGGTCGCGTTCACCTGCATCCGCGCGCCGCGTGTGCGCAGCAGCGATGCCAGCGGTGCCAGCAGCTGCGGGGCGACGGCATCGGCATTGGGCGCGTCAGAGGCAAAATTCTCGATCCAGCGGACAGAGCCGATCAGCTGCACCACCTGATAAAAGCAGGCGATCACACCGATGAAGAAGACGACAATAATGACCCCGTTCAAATAGGGGTTCGCCGCAAAAATAGGCAAAACGCTTGGCAGCGCCAGAAAAGCCCCGATGCAAGTCAGCCCGAGGGCGATCAGCATCAGCGTGATCTGCCGCACCGGCTGGGAAAACTGTGGTTTGGATTCGCGATCTGACTGCGCCATGCCTCGTGGCTCCTGACACTTTTGTGCTTCTGTTGCCGCAGCCTACACTTAATCCCGACGGTTATGCCACGGGTTTATGCGCATAAAGTCTTTACGCGGTCGTGCAGCCACGCCAGCGACGGATCATGCAGCCCGATCTGCGTCAGATGCGCTGCGGTGTTGAATAGATATTCGGTATTCGGCCCCATGCCGCCAACCGCGCCCGAGATGATCTGCGCCTGCTCTTCCAGCGGCAAGCCGCCGCAGTATTGGTCATGTTCCGCGTCAATCACATAGACCAAGGCCGCAACCGTGCGCCCGTCCTCTAGCTGCACATCCAGGGTTTTCTCTACATAAGCCGACGAGACAAGCTCGCGTTCGCGCAAATAGGCCAGCGTCGCCTCTTCGGTGCCCGGTGCCACGCGCAGCGCCATGCCATCGCAGGCCGTGCCGGTATCCGCATCCAGCGCCAGCACAAGTCCCGGACGTTCGACCGAGCCACGGTGGTGGATGGAGCGCATGCAGAAAGACCGGGCATACCCGGGCAACCGCCCGATCACGCTTTCCGCGACGTCAAACCCCGGTTTCCACAATAAGCTGCCGTAACCGAACACCCACATTGCCATGTCTCTGGTCCTTTATCATTGGCTTGTTTAAAGCTGCGCTATCGCAGGCGTTAATAAGGTGTTGGGTAAAATGGGCAAGGTCGTGTTGGTTATTGTCGTTCTGGCGGCGGTTTGGTGCGGATGGTGGGTCGCGGCCTCGTCCGGATTGCAGCGGGGCATCGCGAAACTGATCGAAACGCGCCGCGCAGCCGGATGGCAGGCAGACGTGGGCGAAATGAAAAAGCAGGGCTTCCCCACGCGGTTGCAAACCCGTCTGACCGATGTGACCCTGACCCCGCCGGCCCAAAATGCCGGGCGCGGGATCGCCAGCGCCGTCGCGGCAAAGCGCGTCGACATCTCTACCCCCGCATACTGGCCCGGATATGTCACCGTTGCCTCGCCCTATATCGAACTTGGCCTGTCCGGCCCCAACCTGCGCGCCATGTTGTCGGCCGAGGACGTGACAACCGATCTGCGCCTACGCCCCAGCGTTTCCGGCCAGCTGGACCGGTTGACGCTGGACGGCGGTGCCTGGGTGCTTGACCTGCCCGTCACCGGCCCTGTCGAGGGGCGCGGGTTGAACGTCAGCGCTGTGCAACAGACCGTCGGCCAGCCGATCTATGATCTGGCGCTGGACGCGCAGAACGTCACCCCCAGTGCCGCACTGCGCGGCCTGTTCGGCCTGCCCGACGATTGGACAGAGGCCTTTGACACCGTCACCGCCAAAGCGACCATCACCTTTGACCGGCTGTGGGACCGTAAGGCCCTTGGCCGGACCCGCCCCCAGCCCCGCGTGATCGACCTGCGTCATGCCGAGCTTGCCTGGGGCGACATCGCCCTGTCCCTGCGCGGTACAATTGCGGTCGCCGAAGACGGTCTGGCAACAGGGACGCTGTCGGTCGCGGCACAAGACTGGCCGACGATGCTGACCATGGTTGAGAGCGCGGGATACATTCCCCCCAACTTCCGCCCCCAAGCGGAACAAATGCTGAAGGGGTTGGCGCAAATGTCGGGGAACACCGATGCGCTGGATCTGGACATCACCGTGAAGGACGGAAAGATGTCTATGGGTTTCATCCCCTTGGGCCGAGCACCCAAGATTATTTTGCGCTGAATTGCGTTAAATCAACGGCAATAGGTCCCCTTGCGATACCGCGCCGTGTCGAAATGAAAGTGATCCAGATGGAAACGGTTTGCTTTCGGGCCAAGCACGGTGCCAAACGGCCCGCAGGCCCCCTTGTGCACCCGACGCATGGCCTTACGGCTCGCGGGGGCATTCCAGCCCTTCAACACACTGACCTCAGCACCGCTGTGCATCTGGAAACCCGAGATATCGATCGCCCGCCCGCGCCCGTGCTCTGATATCTTGCCACCCGGCTGGTTGTTGCGCGTCCGGCAGGCGTAATGGGCGGCGACACGCAGCCCGCGCAGGCCACCCTGACCGGCAAAAGCGGGCTTTGCCGATTGATCAATCCATGTTTTCAATGCTTTGGCAGTCTTGCAGTCCATCACCGCCGCTTGGCTCAACCGTACGCCCGACACCGATTGGATCTGAACCGCATCGCTGACACCACATCCCTTGAGCTTAGGTTGCACCCGTCCGATCGCCTTGCCCTGAATGGAAATATCCCCGCACACAGCGCCCTTGGCCAGCAAGCGGCGTTTGGCCTTGGCCGCTTGTTCTAGCTTACGGCTGCGCAGGCTGGGCCGTAGCGAGGAGGCGATCCCGCCCGTGGCCGCTATCGCGCGTTTGGCCCCCGCATTGCGCGGCGGCGTGGCAATCGACCCTTGGGGTGTCAGCGCAGCACCCCCGGCCAAAGCCGGCGGGCGCAAAGAAGTATCGGGCCCGGCCAGTGCGGCACCGGAAAGCAGCGCGTATATCAGCGCCGCCCGGATCATTTATTGCCGGGTTGGCGACCAAAGTTCGGCGCGTCCGTGTCCTGCCCCGCTTCGATAATCCCGCGACGGATCGCGCGGGTACGGGTGAAGTAATCATGTAGATGATCGCCATCCCCCATACGGATCGCGCGCTGCAATGCGAAAAGCTCTTCCGTAAAGCGGCCCAGAATCTCGAGCGTGGCCTCCTTGTTGGTCAGGAACACATCGCGCCACATGGTCGGATCGCTTGCCGCGATGCGGGTAAAGTCGCGAAAACCCGCGGCGGAATATTTGATCACTTCGCTATCGGTCACGCGGCGCAAATCATCGGCCACGCCCACCATCGTATACGCGATCAAATGCGGCGCATGGCTGGTCACTGCAAGCACCAGATCGTGATGCTCCGCATCCATTTCCTCGACATTGGCACCCATACCATCCCAGAGGTTCCGCAACCGCGAGATCGCATTGGCGTTGGTGTCGGGCACAGGCACCAGCAGGCACCAGCGGTTGTCAAAAAGCTCTGCAAAGCCGCTGCGTGGGCCGGAGTGTTCGGTCCCCGCCAAAGGATGTGCGGGGATGAAATGCACCCCGTCGGGCAGCAGTGGGCCCACTTGCGCGATCACATCCGCCTTGACCGACCCCACATCCGTCACCGTGCAGCCGGGTTTGAGATGCCCGGCCATCTCGGCCGCGACCGACCCCATGACGCCGACGGGTACACAAAGCACCACAAGATCCGCGTCTTTCACCGTCTTGGCGATGGAATCGCAGACCTCGTCGCACAGTCCAATCTCGCGGGCGGTGTCGCGGGTTTCGGCGCTGCGTGCAAAGCCCGACACATGGCCCGCAAGCCCGCCGCGCTTCATCGCCCAGAACATCGAAGAGGCGATCAGCCCCAAGCCGATCAGCGCGACTTTCTCATAAATTACGGGCATATCAGTCGCCTTTAAACTGTCGGATCGCATGCACCACGCGACGGCATGCGCTTTCATCGCCCACGGTGATCCGCAAGCAGGTCGGCAGCTGGTAGCCCGCCACGCGCCGCACGATCAACCCTTGGGTCTTGAGGTATTCATCACAGGCCTCGGCCTCGTCCTGCGACTTGAACCGTGCGAGGATGAAGTTCGCGCAAGACACATCAGACGGCACGCCGATCTCTGCCAGCGCATCAGCCATCCAACTGCGCCATTTGGCGTTCTCGCTCCGGCAATGGGCGGCGTAGCCGGTATCCTTGATCGCCGCCGTTGCCGCATTCAGCGCGGCTTGCGACAGGTTGAACGGGCCGCGCACACGATTCAGCACGTCGATAATATGCGCCGGTGCATAGCCCCAACCGATCCGCAGCCCGCCCAGACCGTAAAGCTTCGAGAACGTCCGCGTCATCACGATATTATCGTGGCTATCGACCAAAGCCGCGCCGCCGTCATAGCCTTCGACATATTCGGCATAGGCCCCGTCGAGCACCAGAATTGCCTGTTTGGGGATACCGGCGGCAAGGCGTTCAATCTCGCTCAGCCCGATCATGGTGCCGGTGGGGTTGTTCGGGTTCGCAATGAACACCAGCCGCGTTTTGTCGGTGCACCCCGCGAGCAGCGCATCCACATCCGTGACCCGTTCGTTTTCGGGCACCTCGACCGGGGTCGCGCCATTGGCCAGCGCGGAGATCCGGTACATGCCAAAGCCGTGCACCGTGTGCAGCACCTCTGTCCCCTCGCCCGAGAACGCTTGGCACAAAAAGGCGATGATCTCGTCCGAGCCGGCCCCGCAAATGATGCGGTCAGCGTCCAGCCCGTGCACCTGCGCGATCGCCTGACGCAGCGCGGTATGATCAGAGGACGGATAGCGATGCAGATCATAGGACGCATCGCGGAACGCTTTGACGGCCGCGTCGGACGGGCCAAGCGGGTTCTCGTTCGAGCTGAGCTTGATCACATTATCAAGCCCCGCCACATGGGACGCCCCGCCTTGATACAGCGCGATGTCCATAATGCCGGGTTGCGGGCGAATAGCGGTTGTCATCTGTCATGTCTCCTGTCGGGCGGACCATAAACGCGCGCCGTCGCCAGCGCCACTACGATCTTGTCCCAGCGTCATATGGCCCCGCGCTAAAGGCGCGTCACCAAACGCAAAAAGGGCCACGCCGGTCTTTCCAGCGTGGCCCCTTCGGCATTGATATGCGAGGAACCTTAGTTCTTCGCGTAGAATTCGACCACGAGGTTCGGTTCCATCATGACAGGGTATGGCACGTCGCCCAAAGCGGGGGTGCGCACGAATGTCGCTGTCATCTTGGAGTGATCCGCCTCGATGTAGTCAGGCACGTCACGCTCTGCCAGTTGCGTCGCTTCGAGCAGGGCAACCATTTGCTTGGAACGGTCACGCACTTCGATCACGTCGCCTTCTTTGACGCGGTAGGAAGGAATGTTAACCTTCTTGCCGTTCACTTTGACGTGGCCGTGGTTCACGAACTGGCGCGCAGCGAAAACGGTCGCGACGAATTTGGCGCGGTATACAACGGCGTCCAGGCGACGCTCCAGCAGACCGATCAGGTTTTCACCGGTGTCGCCTTTTACACGCTCGGCTTCACCGTAGATGCGGCGGAATTGCTTTTCGGTCAGATCGCCGTAGTAGCCTTTCAGCTTCTGCTTGGCGCGCAGCTGAATGCCGAAGTCGGACATTTTGCCCTTGCGGCGCTGACCGTGCTGGCCGGGGCCGTATTCACGACGATTCACTGGGGACTTAGGACGGCCCCAGATGTTTTCGCCCATACGGCGGTCAATTTTGTGCTTGGCAGCTGTACGCTTAGTCACGGCTGTTCTCCTTTTTGAGGCCCCCGCAGGATTGCGACGGGCGGTAAAGGGCGTTGTCCTCTGGCCGAAGCCTGACAGGGTTCCCCTTGCGGGGTCCACCAACACCAATCAAGCGGCGCTTATACGGTGCTGCGGGTTGGAGTCAATGCACGAACTTGGCCCAATTAGCCTCAAATCATAGCTTATTAGGCAGTAGCGGCCGGGAAGTCCGTGAAAATGCGCATTTCGATGAACGCTCCGCCGCCCTACGTCATGTGACCCGCCGAACGCTGCCTTAAAATCGCCAAAATCGTTAACAAAAGGTTAAAGCGAGCACTTTTAAGTTGAAAAGTTAACGATTGTCACGCAGCATCAATGTGTTGAACGGTTTGAGGGGGCTAGTGTGACGCATAACATGGGCTATCGCGGCGGATACCGTTGGCATCCAATGCACTTCATCGGAACTTGTAATGCAGTTGTGGTGCGTAGCCTTCAAAGGCCACACGCATGAGAATCTTGGCCGTCGAGGACAACCAAGATCTGCGCAATTTGCTAGAAGAATATCTTCGAACGCAAGATCACGAATATGTCCGCACGGCCGCCTCCGGCAAGGAGGCGCTTGAAGTCATCCATAGCGCGCCGGTTATTTTCGACTGCCTCCTGCTCGACATCCAGATGCCGGAAATGTCCGGCGTAGAACTTATCCCCCACATCCGACAAATCGACGGGTACGAATTCGTGCCCATCATCATGCTCACCGGGGTAAAGAACAGCGAAAGCATCGCGAAATCCTTTGTGGCGGGCGCGTGGGACTATATCATCAAACCGTTCGAGTTCTTCGACCTTGAGGCACGCATTCATGGTGCAGAAATGCGCAACGCCGAATTTGTCCGGCACCTGAAACGCCCGCATGAATCCCCCAACCAAGAGAATTTCGACGTTCTGAAAGAGCTCGCGCTCGACCGTCCGATGTCGCCGTCCGAGCTTTCCGAGAGCGGCCTTGTCCCGCAGGACGCCTTTGAAAACTGCATTATGCGCATGCAATCCGAGTTTGGTGGCGGCATGCAGATCGCTGTGATCGTGTTGCAGAACTTTGCGGATGTGCTTGCGCAGGTTCCGCAAGACCAGCGCGTCGAGTTTTCCGTCGGATTGGCACGCAGGTTGACCGATGCGCTCAGCAGCCTGAACCTTATCGTGACATATCGATCAAACGGCACCTTCGCCGCGCTCTCGCCCGCGCTTAAAACGCAATCCACGCTCAATATTGCTGACGTGGTGAAGAGCGCGGTCCAGACCTCGCCAGAGGCAGCATGTCATCGCGATATCGTGGTCAACGTCGACTACTGCCGCACCAAGGCATTCTCGACCAGCGGCGACACGATTGTGATGCTTGACCAACTCGCAAAGCGCCTAAGTACCATTACCGCCTAACACGGTAACAGCGGCCTAGCCGGCGTCCCAGTCGTGTTTGGGCCTTTGCGCCACAGCCTGATGACGGGGACAGCACGTCAAATGGTCATTCACCATGCCCACAGCCTCCATGAACGCATAGACGATTGTCGGGCCGCAGAACTTAAACCCCCGTTTTTTCAAGTCAGCCGATATCTGCTTTGAAAGCGGCGTCCATGCGGGAACATCCGACTGACGCTCAAACCGGTTTTGCAGTGGCTCGAACCCCACGTATTTCCATAAGTACCGATCAAATCCCTCCTTCTTTTCAATCTCTTGCCAAACGCGTGCATTTGTAATTGCCGCCTCTATCTTTCCGCGGTGGCGGATAATGCCGGGGTTGGCGAGCAAGCGTTCAACCTCGGCTTCACCCCATGTGGCGATGACATTAGGGTCAAAACCGGCAAAAGCCTCGCGAAAATTCTCTCGCTTTTTAAGTATCGTGATCCAACTCAGCCCTGCCTGAAAGCCATCGAGGATCAGTTTTTCCCAAAGCGCGCGACTGTCATACTCCGGCACACCCCAGTCAGTGTCATGATAATCCAGGTAAATTTTCTCTGGCCCAGCCCAGTCACACCGCTGCATCCACATCCCCTTCTCCGACGGATCTGGCCGGATGGCTAAAATTTGTACTGCATTGCCGCGTTAACCCGGCGTTACAAGTTTCCGCGCCAAGGTGACATGAGTACAGCGATAAATGGAAGCGCCACTTTGGAAGATATATCACCACACCCGCTCGCCGACCTGCCCGAGGGGACGAAAAACCCGCTCGACTACGCGCTGACCCAACGCGACGGCAGCACATTGGCCATGGTCCGGGCTGCTGTCGCGCATAATCAGACGTTGATGGCTTACCAGCCTGTCATGCGGGACGCGGACGACCCAAAAATCGCCTTTTACGAAGGTTTCATTCGCATTCTGGATCCCACCGGTCGCGTCATTCCCGCCCGCGAATTCATGCCCGTGGTCGAGAAGACCCAGCTTGGCCGCGAGATTGATGTGCTGTCGCTCAATGCGGGGCTTGCCGCGCTGAGCGAAAACAAAGGGTTGCGCCTTTCGATCAACATGTCCGCGCGCTCTATCGGGTATGCGGGATGGACGACCCTTTTGAACCGGTGGCTGTCGCGCGACGGCACCATTGGCGAACGTCTCATCCTGGAAATTAGCGAAAAATCGGCGATGCAAATGCCCGAACTCGTCGCCAGCTTTATGGACCAGTTCCAGACACGGGGCGTTTGCTTTGCATTGGATAACTTTGGCTCTGACTACATCGCCATCCGTTATTTGAAAGAGATGTTCTTTGACATTCTGAAGATCGACGGGCAGTTCGCCCGCGGCGTAAGCGACCACCCCGACAATCGTGCAATCGTGTCGATCATGGTGTCGATCGCGCGCAACTTCGACATGATAACCGTCGCCGAACAGGTGGAAAATCAAGACGATGCATCCCTGCTTCTCGCGCTTGGGGTCGATTGCCAACAGGGCTTTCTGTATGGCGCACCAACCACCCAACCCTACTGGCAGAGCACGCCGGAAGAGCGCAAAAATGCGTAAGCGAACATGGCGCGATTGCCGCATGTGCAGCAATGGGATATGTCCAAACCATAGAAGACGGGGGAACGGGAAAACGCCGTATTATATTACCCCACGTCAGTAGTTCAGGGGAAGAACACATATGACCAACGTTGTCATCGCATCCGCAGCGCGCACGCCTGTCGGCAGCTTCAGCGGATCCTTTGCAAATACACCCGCGCACGATCTGGGTGCCGCGGTGCTGAAAGAGATCGTCGCCCGCGCAGGCATCGACCCTTCCGAGGTCAATGAAACAATTCTGGGTCAGGTTCTGACCGCCGCTCAGGGGCAAAACCCTGCCCGTCAGGCACATGTGAATGCGGGTCTGCCTATCGAAAGTGCTGCATGGTCGATTAATCAGGTCTGCGGCTCTGGTCTGCGCGCGGTCGCTTTGGCAGCACAGCACATCCAATTGGGCGACGCCGATATTGTGGCAGCCGGCGGTCAGGAAAACATGTCGATGAGCCCCCACGCCCAAAATCTGCGTCCGGGCCAGAAAATGGGCGACATGCAACTTATCGATACGATGATCCGCGACGGTCTGTGGGATGCCTTCCACGGGTACCATATGGGTCAGACAGCTGAAAACGTTGCCGCTAAATGGGATATCAGTCGTGACGCCCAAGACGCATTCGCGGTGGCCTCGCAGAACAAAGCCGAAGCCGCCCAGAAGGCCGGTAAATTCCAAGACGAAATCGTGCCTTTCACCGTCAAAACCCGCAAGGGCGAGGTGGTTGTCGATCAAGATGAATACATCCGCCACGGTGCCACGATGGAAGCGATGCAGAAACTGCGCCCCGCCTTCACCAAAGACGGTTCCGTCACCGCAGCCAATGCGTCCGGCCTGAACGACGGTGCCGCTGGCGCATTGCTGATGTCCGCAGACAACGCCGAAAAGCGCGGCATCACACCTTTGGCGCGCATCGCGTCATATGCGACCGTTGGCCTGGACCCGACGATCATGGGTGCCGGCCCGATCTATGCATCGCGTAAAGCGCTTGAGAAAGCGGGTTGGAAGGCCGAGGATCTAGACCTTGTCGAAGCCAACGAAGCCTTCGCGGCGCAGGCCTGCGCGGTCAACAAGGACATGGGGTGGGATCCATCGATCGTGAACGTGAACGGCGGTGCCATCGCAATCGGCCACCCCATCGGTGCCTCCGGCGCCCGCATCCTGAACACCCTTTTGTTTGAGATGCAGCGGCGCGGCGCGAAAAAAGGCCTCGCGACCCTGTGCATCGGCGGTGGCATGGGCGTGGCCATGTGTCTTGAGCGCCCATAACGCTGTATAATCGATCAAGCGTGGCGCGTGTTCGGCAAGAACGCGCGCCACGCGAAAAACATCTGCTTTTTCCCTGCGTAAACTGTTGCAATGAATTTCAAGCCTGACTACAAATTCTCCACGTAATTAAATTACGAAATTAATAAGGCAAACGAAACAACATTGCCTTAAGGGGAGAGATTTATGTCACGTGTTGCACTTGTAACAGGGGGAAGCCGCGGGATCGGGGCGGCTATTTCCACAGCTTTGAAAGACGCAGGATACACCGTCGCGGCAACATATGCCGGGAACGACGAGGCAGCCGCGCAGTTTACAGAAACCACGGGCATCAAAACCTACAAGTGGAACGTCGCCGACTATGACGACTCCAAAGCCGGGATTGCCAAAGTCGAAGAAGACTTAGGCCCGATTGACGTGGTCGTAGCGAACGCAGGTATCACCCGCGACGCACCTTTCCACAAGATGACGCCCGACCAGTGGAACGAAGTGGTTGGCACCAATTTGACGGGTGTTTTCAATACGATCCACCCGGTTTGGCCTGGCATGCGCGAGCGCAAATTCGGTCGCATCGTCGTCATCAGCTCGATCAATGGGCAGAAAGGTCAGTTCGCCCAGGTGAACTATGCCGCGACCAAAGCAGGCGATCTGGGCATTGTGAAGTCACTCGCTCAGGAAGGCGCGCGTGCCAATATTACCGCGAATGCGATCTGCCCCGGTTATATCGCGACGGATATGGTGATGGCGGTGCCCGAGAAGGTGCGCGACTCTATCGTGGCGCAAATCCCGACCGGCCGCTTGGGCGAACCCGAAGAAATCGCCCGCGCGGTTGTATTCCTAGTCAGTGATGACGCGGGCTTTATCAACGGGTCCACGATCACCGCGAATGGTGCGCAGCATCTGGTCTGAACGGCCTACTTGAACGCAAAAGGCCAGCGCATTTCGCGCTGGCCTTTTTGTCGGCGGCCCACCAATGGGCACGCCAACGGAATTGAAATCTATCAGGCGGAAAGCCGGGTAATTTCCTCTTTCAAGCGCAGCTTTTCCTTTTTCATATTCGCAACCTTTAGCCCGTCCATACTCGGCGATCGTTGGGCCTGTTCTACAGCGTCACTCATTGCCAAATGCTTCCGTTTCAGAGCATCCAGATGTGCGTCAAAAGCCATGTAACTCTCCTTAGGTTATGTTGCGTAGAATGATTGAAGCACGAAATATTCCACCTGTCACGCGGCAGCGCAGCAAAACTATCGACAAGTTGAGATATCGGCGAGAGGCTGCTTAGAATGGCAGCGCTGCGCCCTCGCGCAGGACCGCTCTTATTTCGGGCACATAACTGTCGCCGTCGCTTAAATGTTGTGCGCCTTCGTGCACGATAAGGGGCGCGTTCAAGCGAAATGCCCCCCGCCCGCTTTTGCGCGCACGCAGGATGACCAGTTCAGCCATGCGACCGATGCGCGGTGCGATCGGCAGCACCTCTATGCTGCCCATATCATGGGGTAGCGCGCGGATCAGATCGGGCAGGCGTTCCGCCCGATGGATAAAATGCGTCTGTCCTTTCGGGGCAAGGCGCTTGGCCGCGATCTTGACCCAGGTTTCCAACGGAGTCGCTTCACCCAAGGCGGTTTCACGACCGCTATTTGTCGCAGCGACAGAGGCATGCCGATCAAAATACGGCGGGTTGGCAAGAACGTGGTCAAATTGTCGCTGCCGCAGGGCCAGCGGCATGGCATCAATGTCGGCCTCGACCACTTCAAATGCTGGATTATTGCGCCGTGCAAGCGCGGCATAGGCAGGCTGGATCTCGACCCCCGTCAGCTGCAAGCCCGGCACCCGCGCGCCCAGACAAAGCGACGCCGCCCCTACCCCGCAGCCCAGCTCTAGCACGTGCTGACCGGCCTGCGCCGGAACCGTTGCAGCCAATAAAACAGGGTCGACGCCCGCACGGTAGCCTTTACGCGGCTGCCACAAATGCAGTTTGCCGCCCAGAAACGCATCCCGCGTGAGCGCGTCGGGGTCAAAAACGTCCACAGCGGTTACTTGGGCAACCCGGTGGGGATGTCGTTGTCAAGCAACACCCGCGTTGCGGCGGTGTGATCGTCGTCGTGCACCATCAAGCGGCGGGGGAAAATGCCGATCCCGCCTTCAAGCACGCTCATGTTTACGTCCAGCGGAAAGCAGTCTATATCCTCGCCCTGAAGAAGGGCGCTGGCAAAGGCGATTATTGTCGGATCGGTTGTGCGCAAAAGTTCCTTCATAACAGAGATGTAAGGGCAATCGACGTTGATTGTCGAGCCTTCCAATTAAGGTCGTGTAAATGACGAGCGAAAACACCCAGAAACCACATGACCGGATGGCGGCCTATCTTAACGCGGATATGACCGCGGTGAACGACCTGATCCGCGACCGCATGGCGTCAGAACATGCGCCGCGCATCCCCGAGGTCACGGCCCATCTGGTAGAGGCAGGCGGCAAGCGGCTGCGCCCGATGCTGACCCTCGCTGCGGCGCGTCTGTGCGGCTATGACGGCCCCTACCACGTGCACCTTGCCGCCACAGTGGAATTCATTCACACCGCGACCCTGCTGCACGACGATGTGGTCGATGAAAGCGCGCAGCGTCGCGGGCGGCCGACGGCTAACTTGCTGTGGGACAACAAGTCTTCGGTGCTGGTGGGCGATTACCTTTTCGCGCGCAGCTTCCAGCTGATGACCGAGACGAATAACATGCGCGTGCTGGCGATCCTTGCCAATGCCTCCGCCACGATTGCAGAGGGCGAGGTGCTGCAACTGACCGCCGCGCAGAATCTGGCCACGGATGAAGGCATCTACCTACAGGTCGTGCGCGGGAAGACGGCGGCGTTGTTTTCGGCGGCGACGCAGGTGGGCGGGGTGATTGCCACGGCCCCTGACGCACAGGTTCAGGCACTGTATGACTATGGTGATGCCTTGGGGATCGCGTTCCAGATTGTCGACGATCTGCTGGACTATCAAGGCGATCCGAATGCCACCGGCAAGAACATCGGTGATGACTTCCGCGAGCGTAAGCTGACCCTGCCCGTGATCAAGGCGATCGCCAAAGGCGACGCGGCCGAACGTGCCTTCTGGACCCGCACCATCGAGAAGGGCAAGCAGGAGGACGGCGATCTTGAACACGCTCTGTCACTGCTGAATGCACATGGCACTCTGGATGAAACCAAGGCAGAGGCGCTGGCATGGGCGGAACAGGCCAAGACTGCGCTGAACACCCTGCCTGATCATGATCTGACGCAGATGCTGCGCGATCTGGCCGATTACGTCGTCGCGCGTATCAGCTAATCGCCCCCCAATTGGGGCGCGTCGAAGCTACCCCAGCATCGGTGCGGCGGTGGCCCACCAGCCGGGCTGTGCCGCCGCAATACGCGTGACGGCGCGCTGCGCCAGTGCCTCGGTCTCGTAAAGGCCAAAGCAGGTCGCACCAGAGCCCGACATACGCGCCAGCAGCGCGTCCTGTAGGCTGCCCAGACACTCTGCCACCTCTGGCACCACCTGGATCGCCGGTGCCTCCAGATCGTTGCGCTGTGTGGCCAGCCAGGCGGCGAACGCAGGCGCGCTGGTGAATGCGGGCAGCTCTTTGGGCATGGGCGCGTTGGCGCGGGACTCGAGCCGCGAGAAGACCTCGGGCGTGGCGGCGGATTTATTCGGGTTGATCAGCACCAGCCAGCAGGGCGGCAGCTTGGGCGCGGGCGTCAATCGCTCGCCGATCCCCTCCATCCGCTGGGGGGTGTCATGCAGGCAAACCGGAACATCGGCACCCAGTCGCGCCACGTCCTCGGGCACCGGCAGCCCCCAATGCGCCGAGAGCAAGCGCAGCGCCGTGGCCGCATCCGCTGATCCTCCGCCGATCCCTGCCGCGGCGGGGAGGTTTTTCGTCAGATGCAACCGCGCCCCCCTGCCCGCGCCCGCGTCCAGCAGCCGTGCCGCACGCACCACGAGGTTGCGGTCATCATGGGGGGCGGCACCGCCATAGGGACCATCGATAAACAGCTCAAGCTGGTCAGAGGGAGATACCGCGATCCGGTCGCCCACGCCGGCGCGCACCACAAGACTATCCAGCAGATGGTAGCCATCGCTGCGCTGCCCAGTGACATGCAGGGTCAGGTTCACCTTGGACCAGGCGAAACCCGCGTTAGCAACACCGAGGGCAGCGGCTTGGGTCGTCATCTCTCGGCTGAGGCTTTGCTGAGCGGCTCGGCCCCTTCTTCGGCCAATACCGCGTCAAGCCCCACCTCGAGCTTGCGGCGCATGCGGTCGGGATCGGCCTCGCTGTCTTTATCTTCGGGATCCACAAACGATAGCGCCCGACGCCATTGGAATTCAGCCTCGCGTTGACGGCCAACGGACCAGTAAACGTCGCCCAAGTGGTCGTTGACCACCGGATCAACGGCGACCAGTTCAACGGCCCTTTCCATCTGGTCGACGGCCTCTTCGTAGCGGCCCAAACGATACAAGACCCAGCCCAGTGAATCGACGATATAGCCTGATTCAGGGCTCGCTGCGACGGCGCGTTCGATCATGTTCAACGCTTCGTCCAGATTGCGCCCCTGTTCCACCAGCGAATAGCCGAGGTAGTTCAACACCTGAGGCTGATCGGGGTTGATCTTGAGAGCGGCGCGAAAATCGCGTTCGGATGCCTCGCCATTGCCAGAGCGTTCTTCGGCAATGCCGCGGGCGTAATACAGCACCCAGCGTTGCGGATTGCTGTCGGGTGTCAGCTCTATCGCGCGGTCATAGGATTTGATTGCGGCCTTGAAGTTGTCCTGCGCCCGCAACGCATCGCCCAAGGCGGAATGGACCGACGGCAATGTGCCGTGGCTGCGGGTCAGCTGTTGCAGAACCTCGATCGCCTGTTCCGGTTTGTTCGACCGTCGCAGCGCCGCCGCACGCCCGAGTTCGGCTGCGTGATAGGCGGGGTTGTCGGCGGGTACGTCCTGCAGCTCCTCGATCGCAAGCTCGTACTGGCCGATGTTTTCCAGCAGATCCGCGGTCAGTAGCAGATCGTCGATATGATCGGGTCGCAGGTAACGCGCGATGCGCGAATAAAGCAGCACATAGTAGTCACCGGCACTTTCATTGCGCAGCACGGCCGCGAAGGTAAAGAAGACTTCGGCAATGCCTGCCTTGGCATCGGGGATCTGGGTAAAGGCGACCTGCCCTTCCCCCTGTAAGGCGGCGACCAACCCGTCAAGTTCGGGGTCGCTGCTGGCCCCGAAACTATCGGTCAGCAGCGCAAGCGCCTGTTCATTTCGCCCGAGCTGGCCAAGGATTTCCGCCCGCGCGATCACACCGCGCCGTGTCTGCCCTGCCGATCCCGCTTGGTTCGAAGCAAAGATCGCCTCCGCCCCTTCGTAGTCGCCGACCGACGCCAGTGCCAAAGCCTTGTGATACAGCACGAACCCCTGCATGCCGGCTTCTTTGCTCAGATCGTCAAACTGGGTGATGGCGGCGGTCATGTCGCCCACGCCCACATGCGCCCAGGCCTTGACCAAACCGTCCACCCAAGGGCCGATCCCGCCCTCGTCGGCGGATTGTTCGATCAGACCCGCATAGTTTTCTTCCTGCGCCATGCCAGCGGTTGTCACCAGATAGGCGATCTGCCCGGGCTGGTCCGACGCGGCCATGATGCGCGCCAAAGGCAGGGCGCGGTCGATATCCCCCAGAGAGAGCAGCGCCAGAACCGTGCTTTCAAGGAATTCGGGGTTCTTGGGATCAAGCGCCAGCGCCTCGCCATAATACTTGGCAGATTCCGCAAAATCACTGCGCACCGCAGCATGCCGACCGGCAAGATAGGCCCCCGCCGCCGATTGCGCCTGTACGGGCATTGCAACGGCTCCGGTCAGCGCCAAAACGCTTGCGGTCAACAGAAGGTTACGGATCATACTGGCACGCCTCATTTGTATTTGCGCGCAAGGCTAACAGGTTCACGACCAAGCGCAATGCCGCCTATCCAAAGGGACATCCCGCTTATCCTCTATCGGCGGAACCTTGCATGAAAAAAGGCGCGCCGCAGCACGCCTTTGATCGATTTCATCCAGTAAGTGACGCTTACACGTTAGGCCCGCAAGCGAGGCTTACATATTAGGCCCGTAAGCGACGCTTACATATTAGGATAGTTCGGGCCATCCCCACCCTGCGGCGTGGTCCAGACGATATTCTGCGTCGGATCCTTGATGTCGCAGGTCTTGCAGTGCACGCAGTTCTGGAAGTTGATGACAAAGCGCGGGTCCTTGCCGTCTTCCTCGACGAATTCATACACGCCGGCAGGGCAATACCGCGCCGAGGGGCCAGCGTACTCCGGCAGGTTGATATTCACCGGCACCGACGGATCCTTCAGCGTCAAATGCGCGGGCTGGCTTTCGTCGTGGTTGGTGAATGAAAACGCCACGTTGGTCAGACGGTCAAAGCTGAGCTTGCCATCGGGCTTGGGGTAGTCGATCTTCTTGTGCTTGTCAGCCTTTTCGGTCGCTTCAGCATCGGATTTACCATGCCCCAGCGTCCCCAGCAGCGAGAAGCCGAAAGTATTGGTCCACATGTCGAACCCACCCACGGCGAGCGAGGTCACAAGGCCGTATTTGCTCCACAACGGTTTGACGTTGCGCACTTTTTTCAGGTCTTTGCCGATCTCGCCGCTGCGGACGTCTTCCTCGTAGGCGGTCAGCTCGTCACCGGCGCGGCCCGCTTGAATCGCGTCATAGGCCGCTTCAGCGGCAGCTTTGCCCGACAGCATCGCGTTGTGGTTGCCCTTGATGCGCGGCACGTTGACCATGCCCACCGAACAGCCCAGCAACGCCACACCGGGTGCGACCATCTTGGGCATCGACTGGTAGCCGCCTTCGGTGATGGCGCGCGCGCCGTAGGCCACGCGCTTGCCGCCTTTCAGCAGCTCGGCCACCATCGGGTGGTGCTTGAAGCGCTGGAATTCCATGTAGGGGAAGACATGCGGGTTTTTGTAGCCAAGGTGGACAACGAAACCGACGTACACCTGGTTGTTTTCGATGTGATAAATGAACGACCCGCCGCCCGCGTTGCTGTTCAAAGGCCAGCCCATCGTGTGGGTCACGGTGCCCTCTTTGTGCTTGGCGGGGTCGATCTCCCAGATTTCTTTCATGCCAAGGCCGTATTTCTGCGGCTCTTTTCCGGCGTCCAGATCGTATTTCGCAATCACCTGCTTGGACAGGCTGCCGCGCACGCCTTCGGACAGGAAGACGTATTTGCCGTGCAGTTCCATGCCGGGCTCATAGCCGTCACCCTTGGTGCCATCGGCGCTGATGCCGAATTCACCGGCCACAACGCCTTTGATCTCGCCATTGTCGCCATAGACCAGCTCGGAGCACGCCATACCGGGGAAAATCTCGACCCCCAGCTCTTCGGCCTGTTCTGCCATCCAACGGCAGACATTGGCCATGGAAACGATGTAGTTCCCGTGGTTGTTCATCAGCGGCGGCATGGGGAAGTTCGGCACCCGGATTTTACCCGCCTCGCCCAGCATATAGAAGTTGTCTTCCTCGACCTTGGTCTTGATCGGCGCGCCTTTTTCTTTCCAGTCGGGCATCAGGGCGTCCAGACCGATCGGGTCCAGAACCGCACCCGACAGGATATGCGCCCCCACTTCAGAGCCCTTTTCCAGCACGACCACATTGCAGTCGGCGTCGAGTTGTTTCAGACGGATCGCGGCGGACAGACCGGCAGGGCCCGCACCGACGATAACGACGTCATATTCCATTGCTTCGCGTTCAACTTCGGCCATTTGGGGCTCCTCTTCGGGCAGAAAACGGTTTGGATTTCGCTAAACCAGCACGGTCGCTATTGCAATCGCAACACAGCGTAAATTAGCGCACCCACGACAGTTTGCATCTTAAATGTTGCAAGTGCAGCAATATTGTTTCGCATCGCAAAATGCTAGCTGCGCGGATCTCCCATTAGATAGCGCGGCCCCTGCCCTTTCTCCCCCGCGCGGTCTTGAGGGTTATAAAGCGCACAGGCCTGTAGGCTCAGGCATCCGCATCCGATACACCCATCTAGGTCGTCACGCAGGCGGGTCAACGTCGCGATCCGGTCGGCCAGCGTTGTACGAAACGCCTGGCTGATCCGCGCCCAGTCCTCTTTGGTGGGGGTGCGCCCATCCGGCAGGCGATCCAGCTCTTGCTTGATCTGCGGCAAGGTAAAACCGAATTGCTGCGCGATCATCACAAAGCTCAGCCGCCTCAGATCGGCACGCTCGAACCGCCGCTGCCCGCCGTTGTTGCGCCACGGTTTGATCAACCCTTGCGCCTCGTAATAGCGGATGGCGGACACCGCCAAGCCTGTGCGCCGCGCCAAAGCACCAATCGACAACCCGTCATTCACCGCCATAGACATTCCCCGAAATAATCCTTGACCTAAACTTAGGTTTAGAAATTACACACCATAGGGTCAACGTCACAAACACGGAAGGAAGACCCGACAATGCCAGCACAATTGGAACATGCCAACATCACCGTAACCGACCCGCAAGCCACCGCCGCCTGGATGACGCAGATCTTTGGCTGGCGTATCCGCTGGCAAGGCGATGCGATAGCGGGCGGGCATACTATTCACATCGGAACCGACAGTTCATACGTAGCGCTCTACACACCGGAAAAGACGCCGGCCACGGGCACCAGCAGCTATGACACCACCGGCGCGCTGAACCATATCGGGGTGACCGTCGATGATCTGGACGCCGCCGAAACCTTGGTCAAAGCGCAGGGGTTCACGCCGGTGAACCACGCCGATTACGAACCCGGGCGGCGCTTCTATTTTCGCGATCACGACGGTGTTGAATACGAGCTGGTCCAATACGATGACTAAGCGCGGATTGCCGCGGACGGGCTGACTCTGCTCTTGCAATCGCGGGGCAGTTTGGGTCAGGTAAGGATCAATTCAAATCGGTTGCACCCTCGGACGACAGTTCGGGGGCTGTGACCCTCATTGCGTGGACGCCCCCTGATGGAAAAAATCCCCATGACCCGCGCCGGTCACACGGCTTTGGAAACCGAACTCAAGCATCTGAAATCGGTTGAACGCCCTGCCATCATCAAAGCCATCGCCGAAGCCCGCGAACACGGCGACCTGTCCGAGAACGCCGAATACCATTCCGCCAAGGAAAAGCAGTCCTTCATCGAAGGCCGCATCAAAGAGCTTGAAGGCGTGATCTCCCTTGCGGATGTGATTGACCCGGCCAAGATGTCCGGCGCGATCAAGTTCGGCGCGACCGTGACCCTCGTGGACGAGGACACTGACGAAGAGAAGACCTACCAGATTGTTGGTGAATACGAGGCCAACATCGAAAAAGGCCTGCTGAACATCAAATCCCCTATCGCCCGCGCCCTGATCGGCAAGGAAGAAGGCGACAGCGTCGAGGTGCGGACACCCGGGGGGGACAAATCCTATGAGGTTCTCAAAATCGTCTACGCATAAGCCGGGGACAAAGAGATGACCGACAAACCGCAGCTGACACCGAACGCGCCGCGCCAATCCGCGCGGTCGACCCCCTTTGGCGTCTATTCGCGCCCGAACGACGGCGGGATCTCGAACATTGAACTCATCGCCGCAGCGCTAAGCGCTGTATGGTTGCTGGGGTCCGCGATCTTTTTCTTGATGCTGCCGTCGGATCAGCAACCCGATACGGGCGGCGCCGGTTTGCGGTTCCTGATGACGATGCTGGCGATCTTCATGCCCGTTGGCATGATCTGGGTCGCCGCCACAGCGGCCCGCGCCAGCCGTGTCATGCGCGAGGAAAGCAAACGGTTGCAGGCCGCGATCGACGCGATCCGGCAGGCGTATATCGCGCAACAGCAAGGACAGAACCTTGGCGCAGACGCGACCGTCGCGCGCAAGCTGGATGAAATCGCCGCCGCCGCCCGCAAGACCGAAAGCACGCTGGCCACCTTCCAAAGCCGCCGCGACGCCAGCACCCGCCTCGCGCCTCTCAAGCCTGCGGTGGTCGATGACCAGCCTGCGCTGGCGCTTGGCACTTCGGCCGCGGATATGACCCCACCGCTGTCACATGAAGATTTTATTCGCGCGCTGAATTTCCCCGAAACCGCAGAGGATACCGAAGGGTTTTCGGCGCTGCGCAAGGCGTTGAAAGACCGCAATGCGTCCCAGCTGGTGCAGGCGTCGCAGGACGTGCTGACGCTGCTTAGTCAGGACGGTATCTATATGGATGACCTGCGCCCCGACCGTGCACGCCCCGAAATCTGGCGCCAATTTGCCCAAGGGGCCCGAGGCCGTCCGATCGCAGCTTTGGGCGGCATCCGTGACCGGTCCTCGCTGGCGCTGACCAGTGCCCGCATGAAGCAAGACCCGATCTTCCGCGATGCCGCGCATCACTTCCTGCGCCGTTTCGACCGCGCCTTTGCTGCCTTTGAAGCCGAGGCCTCTGACGCCGACATCTCGGCACTGACCGACACGCGCACCGTGCGGGCCTTCATGTTGCTGGGCCGCGTGGCAGGGACGTTCGACTAGCGGTCAGGTGATCCCGAAAGACCCATAGGGAATATAGCGCACCAGATCGCCCGGCTGGATGTCGGCCGCGGCGTCCGGGAGTTCGACCAATCCTTCGGCCCAAGCCAGCCCGCTGATCCGCCCCGACCCCTCCGATGCAAAGACCTGCACCCGCCCGTCGCGCATCCGCGCGCGCAGATACTCGCGCCGCCCCGGTTTCTTGCGTTTGCTGAAATCTGCGGGCACGTCGAACCCCTGCGGTACAGGCCAGTCCTGCCCCGCCAGCCGTGCCAACGCAGGGCGCGCGAAAATCAGGGTGCAGACCATAGCCGCCACGGGGTTGCCCGGCAGACCAAAAACCGGCGCGCCTTGCCACATGCCAAGCGCTAAGGGCCGCCCCGGTTTGACCGCGATGCGCCACAGGTCAAGCGCCCCTGCCTCGGACAAAAGGGCCGACACGTGGTCTTCATCCCCCGCCGACGCGCCACCGCTGGTCAGGATCGCGTCGACACGGCCCTGCGTCTCATCCAGCCGCCTGCGCAAAGCAGCGCGATCGTCACCCACATGCCCCAGATCCACGCCCTGATGGCCGAACTGCGATACCAACCCCAGCAACATCGGGCGGTTCGCATCGAATATCTGCCCGTCGGCCGCGGTCCGACCGGCCTCGACGATCTCATCCCCTGTCGATAGCACGCCAACGCGCAACGGCCGATGGGTCGACACAGACGCCGTGCCCGTGGCCGCGAGCAAGGCGATATCCGCCGCTATAATCCGTCGTCCTGCGCGCAGTGTCACGGCACCCGCCGTCACGTCCTCCCCCGCTTTGCGGGTATTGGCACCCTGTTTCACCGGACCGTTAAACCGCAGGGTGCGCCCGTCGATGGTCACGTCTTCTTGCAACACCACGGTATCGACGCCTTCGGGCAGCGCGGCCCCTGTCAGCACGCGCATCGCCTGCCCTTCGGCAAGCGCCCCCGGCGCGTCGCCTGCCGCCGCGCGCCCCTCGGCCAGCGGCATCGCATGGGCACCGGCCTCGCGCCCGCCCGCAAAGCCATAGCCATCAACAGCCGTATTGGGCAGCGGCGGATTGGCGCGGCGTGCCAGCACATCCGCCGCGGCGATGCGCCCCAAGGTGGCAGCCAAAGCCACGTCTTCGACAGGGGTCACAGGATGCAGCCGTGCCCGCAACTGCGCCAGCGCCTCGTCCACCGGCGTCCAATGCACGCCCGGCGGCAGGGCAAAACAGTCGTTGCGCAGCGGTGGCGGGGCCTTGAGCAGATGTTCGAACCCCAGACCGAACATCCACCCCTCTTCCGCTGCCTCAACATCCAGCATCTGCGCCAGATCGACGGCAGGGACGGCGGCCAGCTGCCGCGCAAGCTCCTGCACCTGCCAGGCATCCTTGATCATGTTGTCAGGGGCGGGCCCCACGGTAAGCGACGGCCAGATCTCGGCAAAGACCACTTGCGCATCCGGCCTTTCAAACGGCCAGACCGCGACATGATCGGCAAAACGAGCACGCAGGCGTGACAGCACGGGCAGCCCCATGACCACCTGCGACCCGACAGCCCCTGCCCCCGCCATTTGCCAGCAGGTGAAACTGCCCTTGGCGCGCTGTTCCGCCGCGCGCTTGTCGGGAAACGGGTTGGCGTAGCCTGCCTTGGTGCGCGGCAGCCCTGCGATATCGCGGTTCGGCAGGCCGTTGGCCCAGAAAGGGCCGCTGCCATCGCCCAGACCCAGATTGATCTCTGCCACCAGATCGAAACGGTTGTTACGGTCTGGCGCGTCTTCGACCCGCGCCTCGAACCACTCCCACAGGGCGAAGGGATCGTCGCTGCCCGTCAGGGCCTCGGCAAAACCGCTGGGGTAGGCAAACGGGAAATCGAAGCCGATGAACAGGCGGCGATCCTGCGCCAGCTCCGCTTCGATCAGCGCGGCGATCCACGCCTCTGCCTCGGACCGGTTGCGCAGATAGACAGGCGGGTCCGAGATGCCCCCCCGTGACACCCCCGCCCAAATCGCATCTTTGCGCGGGGTTGGTCCGGTGTCATTACCGCCGGACCAATCGACCACAACAAACGTGTCGAAAGGGCTCACAAGCCCACCTCGGCCAGAATGAAATCGGCGATGGTGCTGGTGTCATTCAGATCGAATACGGGGCGATCCAACGTCATGGGGGTGTCGCTGGCAATCGCCTTGATCGTCGGATCCTCCGGCGCGATCAGCGCATTGCCGGTTTCGGCCCGATGCGCTTCGACCTTGGCGTGACCGTCGCGCTTGTAGCCTTCGACCAGCACCAGATCGACGGGCGCAAGCTTGGCCAGCAGCGCGTCGAGCGTCGGTTCATCCTCGCCCTGCAACTCATGCATCAGGGCAAAGCGGTTGCGCGAGGCCAACAGCACCTCGCGCGCGCCTGCGACACGGTGGCGGTGGCTGTCCTTGCCCGGGTGATCCACATCAAAACTGTGGTGCGCATGTTTCACGGTAGACACTGAAAACCCGCGGCCCGTGATTTCGGTCACAAGGCGTTCCATCAGCCCCGTTTTGCCTGCGTTTTTCCAGCCGACAACGCCGTAAACTCTCATAGCATCTCCTGTGCGCGGGCCAGATCTTGGGGGGTGTTGATGTTAAAGAACGCGTCTTCATGGGGGAACAGCGCTTCGCGACCCTCATGGGTTTGGGTCCACATCACGACCTTGCGCAGCCCCCCTTGCAAGGCGGCGCGCAGATCGTCGCGTAGGGCCACGGGCCAGAGGCCAAAGGTCGGATGCCGCGCGGTGCCGCGTTTGGCATCCGGCGTGGCGGCCAGCACCAGCGGATGGGTCATCCCCTCGCTTGCCAGCAACAGCTGCGGCACCAGATCACCGGGGAAGAACGGCGTGTCTGCCGCCGCCGTGACGATGGTATCCGCGCCCTGTTCAGCGGCCCAATCCAGCCCGGCCAGCACGCCCGCAAGGGGACCGGCGAATCCGTCGATACTATCGGGCAACACCGGCAACTTCAGCCCCGCAAACCGCGCGGCATCACCATTGGCATTCAACGCGACGCGATCCACCTGCGGAGTCAGCCGTTCAATCACATGACCCAGCACGCTTTGACCGCCAAGCTGCAACAGTCCCTTGTCGCCGCCGCCCATCCGCGTCGCCTGCCCACCGGCAAGAATCACCCCAAGTGGCTGTTTCATGCGCTGCCCTTTCGCCCAGATCGTTTCGGTTCATCCGCGATTCCGTCGGGGTCCGCGTCACGGATCAGACGGTCCTCTCCCGCCAGACACATAAAGCGTTTGCCCTTCATCCGGCCGATCAGCGTCAGCCCGACCTGCTGCGCGATCTCTACCCCCCAGGCGGTAAAGCCGGAACGCGAGACCAGCGCGGGGATGCCCATCATCGCGGTCTTGATCACCATCTCGGACGTTAGCCGCCCCGTGGTATAGAGGATCTTATCCTCGGCCGAGACTTTTTCAGAGAGCATCCAGCCCGCGATCTTATCCACCGCGTTGTGGCGACCCACGTCCTCCATATAGACCAGCGGGCGATTGCCCTGACACAGCACCGTGCCGTGAATCGCCCCGGCTTCCAGGTACAGGCTCGGCGTGCGGTTGATCTGTGCGCTAAGGTCATACAGCCACGAGGTCCGCAGCGGGGTCGTGGGCAGGATCACGCCCTCCAGCCCCTCCATCATGTCGCCAAAGACGGTGCCCACGGCACAGCCGGAG
Organism: Sulfitobacter sp. EE-36; assembly: GCF_000152605.1. Taxonomy (NCBI): domain Bacteria; kingdom Pseudomonadati; phylum Pseudomonadota; class Alphaproteobacteria; order Rhodobacterales; family Roseobacteraceae; genus Sulfitobacter; species Sulfitobacter sp. EE-36. Next base: position 256,284 of record NZ_CH959310.1, read on the forward strand.
GTACGGGTCTTCTTGCGCATCTTGTCTTCGTAATCGGTTTTGCGGGCGGTGCGGACCACGACGACCTCCAGCTCTTCGTCATAGTCGACGCTGGTGATATCCTCACCGTCGCGCAGCATGCCCTGATTGCGCAAGAACCCAAGCGCGAGGTATTCAGGGTAATCGCCGATCGTCATCGCGGTGACGATTTCCTGCGCGTTCAGATATATCGTCAGCGGGCGTTCCTCGACCACATTGATCGTTGTTTCTGCCCCTGTTTGGTCGCGCCCGGTCACGGCACGGGTCAGCCGCGCCAACCCCGGTTGCGGTGCGATCAAATAAGCATCGGTGTCTGTCTTGACGGACAATTGCATCCCCCCAAAGCGGCAGTTAAGCATGTCCCGGCAATCTAGGGGGAACGCATGGCCATCACCACCACGAAATCGGCCTTTCGAAAAGGTCTTGCCGACGCCGCACCCTTTGTTCTGGTGATCATCCCCTTTGCGTCGCTGTTTGGCATCCTCGCCACCGAGGCGGGATTGAACGTATTTGAAACGCTCGCCTTTTCGGTTGTGGTCATTGCGGGGGCAGCACAGTTCACCGCGTTGCAACTGATGCAGGAACATGCCCCGACGGCGATCGTGCTGGCCTCTGCGCTGGCGGTGAACCTGCGGATGGCGATGTATTCCGCGTCGCTGACCCCTTACATCGGCTCCGCCCCGCTGTGGCAGCGCGCGCTGGCGGCCTATCTGACGGTCGATCAATCCTATGTCTGCGCGATGGCGCAGTACGAGAAACAGCCCGATATGACGATTCCGCAGCGGATGGCGTATTTCTTTGGCTGTGTGACCCCGATTGTGCCGCTGTGGTATTTGTTCACGCTGGTGGGGGCGATGGTGGGCGCGCAGATCCCCGAAAGCTGGGCGCTGGACTTTGCGCTGCCGATCACCTTTCTGGCCATGATCGCGCCAATGTTCCGCACGCCGGCCCATGTGGTCGCGGCGCTGGTCGCCTCTGTCGCGGGGCTGCTGACGGCGGGTGTGCCCTATTCGCTGGGGCTGATCATCGCGGGGCTTGCGGGAATGATGGCCGGTGCGCAGACAGAGCTTTGGCTGGAACGGCGCCAGCCCCAACACCCTGAACAGGACGCGGTATAATGGATCATATCAACACCGGCACACTTTGGTTCGTGATCATCGCCCTTGGCCTTGGCAGCTTCGGGCTGCGCTTTGTCTTTACCGGATTGGTTGGCGACCGCGAGATGCCCGCATGGCTGCTGCGGCACCTGCGCTATACGGCGGTGGCGATCCTGCCCGCGCTGGTGGCTCCGCAGGTGATCTGGCCCGCAGCCACGGACGGGCAGCTTGACCTGCCGCGCATGGCGGCAGCAGCTGCGGCACTGACAATCGGGGTGATCACCAAAAACGTGCTGCTCGCCATCATCAGCGGTGCAGCAACGCTTTACAGTCTGCTTTGGTTACTGGGCTAGAAGCGACGCCTGCACCGCGTCGATCACATCGCCTTCGTCATTCTCGTAGTATTTTGTCGTCGTGACACCGGGCAAGCTGGCGAACTGTTCGCTGAGCTTGGCCGGATAGAAGGTCTTGGAGATGCTTTCGAACCCTTGGACCTGCGACAGAATGCCCGAGGTCGCATTGGCGCAGAACGCCCCTGCTACCGTGCCGTTCGACATCACAAGCTGCAAGATCTGTTCCGCCTGCGCGTCCGTCACCTGAATTTCCTGACTGACAACATGGTAGGTGCTGCGTGCGTGCGAGGATTTGTAGCCTTGAATCCACTTGGGCGTCATACCGTAAAGCACGTCGCCGCGTTCGATCACGCGCGGATCGCGGAAGGAACCAGCGGGGTCAAAGATCACCTGCTGCGAGCCATTGACCACCAGCGCCGTATGGCCGCCGCTGCCGGTGCGGTTGTTGATCATTGTCATCAACGTGATGGATCGCGGCCCCGGTGCCACATAGGCGGCCGCCGCGACTTCTGCCGGTGTGTTATCAATCCCGGTATCATTCGCACAGGCCGCAAGCAGCCCGACGCAGGCCAAAGCCATCCAAACACGCATAGAAATATCCTGTCGGTTAGGTTTGCCCGCCTTAGCGCGCGAAGATCGCCATAAAGACCAGAATGGCAATAATCACGATGCACGACCATTTGACGAAGTTCATGAAGCTGTCAAAAGTCTTCTCGTGCGTGCTGGTGTCCATCGAGCCGTGTTCATGTTTGGCCATTTGCGCGATCCTTGTCTTAACGTGCGTATGATTTGAACTGGGGAATACTGTATTCATCTGCCTATGTCACGGCATCAAAATGCGCGGGATCAGGTGTTTTCGCCTGTCTGTGCCGGCTCTTGCGTCTCAAGGTCCTGCGCCAAGCGGAAACCGATACGATTCGCGGGGGCTTCCTGCACCGCTTTGGGCAGCGCACGCAGGGCGACATTCAACTGGGTGACATGCTGCACCAGCTGCATCCGTGCCCCCGCGTTGTCCTTGCCGTAAAAGGTCACGATGTCCGGGTCGAAATAGCCCATACCCTCGATCCGCAGCACACCGGCGTCACCGCCTGCGAACCCCATCGCGACCTCGTGATCGCCATCCAGCTGCTCTTCGAAATTTCTAAGGTAAAGCACGACCCGCTCGTAGGCCCATTGCGCCGGTGATTTCTGCGCGGCGGGCTTTTGGGTCATCCCCTTTGGCACCGGCTGGTCAGAGGCATTGCGTCTGTCGGGGTCCGAATGCACCTCGTAGAGGCGCGGCAGCGCGTCGGCCTCGATCGCCTCGGCCGCTGTCTTGATCTCGTTATCCATCGGTCAGCCCTTTGATTGATACACCCAAGCCCCGTCCAGCGCCCGCAAGCTGCGTGTGGCACGGCCCGTTTGGTAAAGATGGCTGAGATGGGCGACCGCTTCAACCAGCGCCAGACCGTATTCGCCTTCGCCGATGTTGCGCTTGAACAGGGTCGAGAAACATTCAGACGCCGATTTCGGCTCTGCAATCGCCTTTTCCAGACGGCGCAGGGCGCTGTGGTGATTCTCTATCAACTGGCGCATGCGGGTGGGCAGACCGGTGAAGGGCAGCTTGTGCCCGCCAAGCACCAGATGATCCTCGCGCGCCAGCAATGACAGACGGTCACAGGCCTCGATCCATTCGCCAATGGGGTCGGCCATGGGTTCGGTGGCATAGACCCCGACGTTAGGGCTGATGGACGACAGGATCTGATCCCCTGCAATCACCAAATTGTCATCACGGCTCCAGAAGGTGGCGTGTTCGGGGGCGTGCCCATTGCCCATATGCACGTCAAACACGCGCCCCCCGATGGTGATCTCGTCGCCCTGTTTGATCCGCGTAAAGCCAAGCGGCAGAGGCGAGACGATGTCGGCAAAGTTGAATGGCCGCTCGGAGGCGCGTTTCTCGTACAGCGCGGCATCCATCCCCGACAGTTTGTAGAACGCCAGCGTCTCGGCTGGCGGTGCCTCTTGCGGGTCCAGGGTCAGCATCCGCGCGGTCAACCACGCGGTGCGCGTCGTCACCAGCTCTGCCCCGTGTTCGGTCTGGAACCAGCCCGCCAACCCGATGTGATCGGGGTGGTGGTGGGTCACGATCACCCGCGACACCGGCTTGCCGCCCAAGGGCCCCGCGATCAGGTCCGTCCACAGCGCCTTGGACTTTTTCGACGCAAACCCCGTGTCGATGATCGTCCAGCTGTCGCCTTCGTCAAAGGCATAGACGTTGACGTGATCCAGCTTCATCGGCAGCGGCAGACGCAGCCAAAGCACGCCGGGGGCGACCTCTATCGCCGCATCATGGGCGGGCGGCGTCTCCCAGGGGAAACGTAATCCGGTTGGTGCGGTATCAGGCATCAGGCGGCCAGTTCGTCAGCGGAAAGCGCGAAAAGATCAGCCTCGCCCGCTTGGGCATGGGCCAACAGGCCGACGTGCTCCGGCAACAGACGCAGGATGTAGAAGCGCGCCAGCTTTTCGCGCGGCCCGCCCTTATCGGCCAGCGCCGCCTTGAGGTGCATATGCGCGCCAAGCACCCGTGCAAAGGCCCGCAGGTATGGCACCGCTCCGGCAAAGCGCGTGTCCATGTTCGATTGCTCGGTCAGCCAGTCGGTCGCCTCGCGCAGGGTTTCCGAGGCTTGCCACAGGGCGTCCGTCATATTCGGAAAAACGTCGCGGGCGGCTTCGGCGTCTGCCTCGATCTCGTCCAGCAAACGGTTCGCGGCCTCGCCCCCGTCCATCATCTTGCGCGCGACCAGATCCATCGCCTGAATGCCATTGGTGCCTTCGTAAATGGCGGTCACACGCACGTCGCGGCTGTACTGCGCGGCACCGGTTTCTTCGATAAAGCCCATGCCACCGTGGACCTGAACGCCCATTTCAGCGACGGCCATGCCCGTGTCGGTGCCAAACGCCTTGGCGATCGGGGTGAGGAAGGCCGCGCGGGCTTTCCACTCGGCCTGACCGGTGGCGTTTGTCATGTCGATGGCCTTGGCACAGCACAGCGCGATGGCGCGGGCGGCAAAGGTTTCGGCCTTCATCGTCATCAGCATGCGGCGCACATCGGCGTGGTCCACGATGGTACCGGTGCCGTCAGGGCGCGATGTCTTGCCCTGTTTACGGTCCAGCGCATAGGCCAGCGCGTGCTGATAGGCCGCTTCGGCGATGCCGATGCCCTGCCCGCCAACGCCAAGCCGCGCGTTGTTCATCATCGTGAACATCGCCGCCATGCCGCCTTGCTCGGGCCCGACCAGCCAGCCGGTCGCCTTGTCGTATTGCATCACGCATGTCGGAGACCCGTGAATCCCCAACTTGTGCTCAAGGCTCACCACCTTGAGGCTATTGGCATTGCCAAGGCTGCCGTCGTCATTGGGCAGGTATTTCGGCACGAGGAACAGGCTGATGCCTTTGGTGCCCGCAGGCGCACCGGGCAGACGCGCCAGGACAAGGTGGCAGATGTTGCCGCCAAAGTCATTGTCGCCCCAGGTGATATAGACCTTCTGACCCGAGATCGCATAGGTGCCATCACCATTGTCTTCGGCCTTGGTCGCCAGTGCCCCCACGTCCGACCCCGCTTGCGGTTCGGTCAGGTTCATCGTGCCGGTCCATTCGCCGCTGATCAGCTTGGGCAGGTACAGCTCCTTGATCGCGTCGCTGGCGTGATGCTCAAGCGCTTCGATCTGGCCTTGGCTCATCAAGGGGGCAAGTTGCAGGGACAGGCAGGCGCCGCTCATCATTTCGTTGACGGCAGTCGTCAGGGTCATGGGCAGGCCCATGCCGCCGAATTCGGGGTCGGCGGACATGCCGATCCAGCCGCCTTCGGCCACGGCCTTGAACCCGTCGGCAAAACCGGGCGAGGTGCGCACGACGCCGTTTTCAAGCTTGGCGGGGGTCTGGTCGCCGGCGCGTTGCAGCGGGGCCAGAACGTCATTAGTCATCTTGCCCGCCTCTTCGAGGATCGCGCGGGTGACGTCTTCGCTGGCGTCCTCGAAGCGTTCGGTCTGACGCACAGCGTCCAGCCCTACGACATGATCAAACAGAAAGGCAAAATCTTCGACAGGGGCGCGATAGGGCATAGTTTTCCTCCATTAACGCGTTCGTCTGCTTGGCAAACCGAACAGCGACCTGATAAGCCCAAGGCGATACTCCGGGCTGTTGCGGCGAGAATGTCGCTCAAGCCTGCACACCGCAACCCAAAACGCGGCGTCATCCCCCGTGAGAGAAGCCAATGACCGAGATTCTTCCAGCCGACCCTTCCGGCATTTCCCGCGCCGCAACCCTGCTGCAGCAAGGCGCATTGGTCGCGCTACCGACTGAAACGGTCTATGGTCTGGGGGCGGATGCGCGCAACGGGACGGCGGTGGCGGGCATCTACGAGGCCAAGGGGCGGCCCAGCTTCAACCCGCTGATCATCCATGTCGCCGATGTGGACCAAGCACGGCGCTACGGGCGCTGGTCCGACACCGCCGAGATTTTGGCAAGCGCCTTCTGGCCCGGTCCGATGACACTCGTGCTGCCTCTGGCCGACGGGCACGGGCTATCGTCGCTGGTGACGGCGGGGCTGGACAGCGTCGGCATCCGCGTGCCTGCGCACCCCACGGCCCGCGCCATTCTGCGTGCGCTTGGCGGTCCGGTGGCGGCACCCTCGGCCAACCCCTCGGGCAAGATCAGCGCAACGACGGCGCAACATGTTCTGTCGGGGCTGGGGGGGCGGATCGCCGCTGTGGTTGATGACGGCCCCTGCACCGTGGGTCTGGAAAGCACCATCATCGGTCTGAACCAGCCCCGCCCCACGTTGCTGCGCGCAGGCGGGCTGCCGTCCGAGGCGATAGAGGCAGCTCTTGGCGCACCGCTAGATGTGGCCGACGGGGCAGAGATTATCGCCCCCGGTCAGCTCGCCTCTCACTACGCACCCCATGCCAGCGTGCGTCTGAACGCCCAAGCAGCGACGGGTGGAGAGGTTTACCTAGGCTTTGGCGCGGCAAGCGGGAGCGGGCCGGATGACCTGACCCTATCGGCCAGTGGCGATCTGGTGGAAGCGGCAGCGCATTTGTTCGACCGGCTGCACGCGCTTGACCGGCTGAGAAAACCGATTGCCGTGGCCCCGATCCCCGAAACCGGTCTGGGCCGTGCCATCAATGACCGATTGCGCCGTGCGGCGGCACCGCGTTAGGGCTTTTGCCCCGCCGATCCTCGCAAGTCAGGCGCGCCCTGCTGTCGCGCTGAGCCCCAGAGGGTCCACCCCGATAGAGGTCAGCGCCGCTTCCCATTTGCGCGCATCGGGCAGGTCGAACAGGATAGCGCTATCGCCTTGGCAGGTCAGCCAGCCGTTCTGGGCAATCTCAGCCTCTAGCTGACCCGCGGCCCAACCGGCATAGCCCAGCATCAACATCGCCCGACGCGGCCCCTTGCCGCGGGCGATGTCTTCAAGGATGTCCAGCGTCGCGGTCATCGCCACCCCGTCCGCGATATCTGTCGTCTGCATCACGGACCGGTATTCGGCGCTGTGCAGGACAAAGCCGCGCTCTGTCTCGACGGGGCCACCCACATGCACCCCAAGACCGGACACATCGTCCATATCCACATCGCTGAGCCGGTCAAGCACATCGCCAAGCTTCAGATCAGCGGCGGGTTTATTGACGATCAACCCCATCGCGCCTTCGTCATCATGCGAGCAGATAAAGATCACCGAATGATCGAACCGAGGATCCCCCATGCCGGGCATCGCCACCAAAAGCTGGCCGGTCAGATCCATTTTCATGCTGTCGTCCTTATGCGTCATTCCAATAGCATGACCTGCGCCCCTGCGGCTTTCAACCCCCGCGACTGCAACACATCATAATGCAAACGTGACTTGGCAAACGGGGGGCAGATGGCCCATGAAAGCGCCATGACCAGAAAAATTCTTGGCCTGATGGCCGCTGCCCTTATCGCCCCGCTGCCCGCTTCTGCAATGGAAGTGATCCACGGGGAAATACTGCAAGGCTGGGTGCTGCCCGATGGCAACCGCATGGCCGCGATCCGCATGACGGTGGAGCCGGGCTGGAAGACCTACTGGCGCGCACCCGGTGACATGGGTATCCCGCCCAGCTTCGACTGGTCCGGCTCGCGCAACCTGTCGGCGGTGGCCGTGGAATGGCCTGCGCCCACGGTGTTCCGCGAACCCAATCTGACCACCATCGGGTATAAGGATCAGGTCGTGTTGCCGCTGCGGATCAGCGTGCCCGACAAAGGGGCCCCCGTCACGGTCCAGACCACCATTGATCTGGGCGTGTGCAGCGACATCTGCGTGCCCGCCTCGCTTGAGCTGAGCGGCGTGATCGACACCACCACAACCCGCGCCGATCCAGCGATTGCCGCCTCATTGGCGCAGCGCCCGTTTTCGGCGAAAGAGGCCCGTGTGAAAGACGTGACCTGCACCATCGGTATGGCAGGCGCGGACCTGACCCTGGACGCCGCGATCACCCTCCCCCCCGCGGGCGGGCAAGAGCTGGTGGTGATCGAAACCGGCAACCCAGATCTTTGGGTCAGCGAGGCAGATACCACCCGCAAGGGCAACGTCCTGCATGCGCGGGTGGACGTGGGCCACGTCAGCGGCGGCCCCGTGGCACTGAACCGGTCGCATATCCGCATGACGGTATTGGGCAGCAAGCAGGCCGTCGATATTGTGGGATGCAACGCGGGCTGATCACACGGCCCGTTTGCGACGCGACAGCAGCAACGCCACCGCGCCGACGATATAGCCCACCAGCGCGATCAAAGCCGCCCCGACCAGGAACAGCAGCAGCGCCGCGCTGCGCGGGGCCATCGCTCCGAGCTCAGGCAGTAGCTCGACCAGCGCGGGATGCAAGCCGCCTGTCACCGCAACCCACCCCAGCGTGGCCCCGCCCCACAGCACCACCAGCACCCAAAGCGCCAGAATGCCGAGGCGCAGACCCCCTGCCCGTGCCCGCATGGCCCGACGCATCGCCCGGATCTGGCGACCGATATCATGCTGCGCCGCGACCAGCGCAGGCACGACCAGCAACACCAGAAACATGCCAAAACCCAAACCATAGACCAGCGTGATCACCGTGGGCTTCAGGAACTGCGCCTGCTGGCTTTGCTCATAGAGCAGCGGCGCCATGCCAAGGACGGTTGTCAGCGTGGTCAGCATCACCGGCCGCAACCGGTCCGCCGCGCCATCGATGATCGATGGGATCACTCCACGGGTGGCGCCGTATTCGTCAATCGTGCCCACCAGAACAATGGAATCGTTGATAATGATCCCTGTCATCCCCAACAGGCCCACGACCGTGAACATGCTCAGCGGCACCTCCCACAGGGCGTGCCCGTAGATTGTGCCGACCAGACCAAAGGGGATCACCGCCATCACCACCATGGGCCGCGTCCAACTGCCAAAAACCCAGGCGAGAACAAGGTAGATGCCCGTCAGCACAAGGATCAGGCCAGTCAGCGCATCCGATAGAAACGTACCTTCCTGCTCGCTCAACCCGCCGATGCGGAAATCCACCTGCCGTTCAGAGGCGATGCGCGGCAGGATATCCTCGCGCAGGGCCGTCGTGATCTCGCTCGCGCGGGCGGGGTCATCCTCTGATATGTCGCCCGTGACCGAAATCAGACGGATGCCATTCTCGCGACGCACCGTGCTGAAGCCGGTGCGTCGGTCCACGCTGACGATATCGGCCAGCGGCACATATTGCCCGTCCGGCGTGCGCATCTGTGTCCGTTCAAGGAAATCCGCGGTGAGCTCTCCCTCGGGCAGTTCAACCCGGATTGTCGCCGATCGTGGGCCGTCGGGATAGGTCGCCGCCTCGATCCCGCCCAGACGGTGGCGCAGTACCCGCCCCAAGGTATCAATCGTGAACCCAAGCGCCTGGCCCTGCGGCGTCAGATCAAGGATCAACTCTTCCTTGTCATAGGCCAGATTATCCTGCACCGCGCTGACTTCGGGATATTGCCGCAGGGCATCTTGCAGATCCTGCGATGCGGCTTTCAACACCTGCGTGTCAGCGCCGTAGAACTGCACATCCAGCGCGTCCCCCCCGGGACCCGACCGCCAGCCGCGAAAGCTGACGGTTTCGGCAAGGGGATGATTTACCACCGCGTCTTGCAGTTCAGCGACAAAGGCGAAGCTGGAATAGGGGCGCAGGTCGGCGTCGATCAGCTCGATCGAGATGCCGCCCAGCAGATCGGCGTCCTTGCTGTCGGCCCCGTCCAGACCGCGCCCCGCATTGCCCCCGACCTGCGCGATCACATAGTCGATGGGGTTGGTGCCGTATTCCTCGGCGTATTGCGCGCCCAGCGCTTCTGTCGCGCGTTGCATTTCGCGCATCATCGCCAGCGTATCGGCGCGGGTGGCCCCTTCGGCCATGGCAAAATTCCCGGTCACCGACCCGCGTTCAGGCGCATTGAAGAACCGCCATTGCACGTCACCCTGGATGAACAGCGCCACCTGCGAGGCCAGCACAGCGACCACACCGGCAAGCACCACATAGCGCGCGCGGATCACCCCCGCCATGAAGGGGCGGAACAGCCGTTCGCGCACCCAGAGAAACCCGCGATTGACCACTCGGCTGGGCAGGTCATACCACCGTTGCTTGGCCCCTGCTGCCATCGCATGGGCCATATGGTTCGGTAGGATCAGAAAACATTCAACCAGTGACGCGGCCAGCACGGCAATCACTGTGAGGGGGATATCGCCGATCAGACTGCCAAAGCGCCCGCCCACGGCAAGCAGACCGAAAAAAGCAATGATCGTCGTCATCGTTGCGGCAAAGACCGGCATCGCCATCCGCCGCGCCGCATTCTCTGCCGCTTGCATGGGGGGCTCGCCCAGCTCCTTGTGGCGATAGTCCGCGTGTTCGCCCACAACGATCGCATCATCAACCACAATGCCAAGCGTGATGATCAACCCGAACAAAGAGATCATATTGATCGTGATCCCCCCCGCATACATCAGCGCAATCGCCGCGGCCATCGATGCAGGTATGCCCGCGGCCACCCAAAAGGCCGTGCGCGCATTAAGAAAGAGGAACAGCAACCCCACCACCAGTGCGAGCCCCATCAGCCCGTTATCAATCAGCAGGTCCAACCGCCCGGTGATCGCCTCGGCCCGCGTGCGGATCAGCTCTATCGTCACGCCCCTGGGCAGCATCACAGACATATCCGCCGCGACGCTTTCGACGCTATGCTGGATACCGATGGCATCCCCCCCGTCAGAGCGGTCAATACGCACAGAGATCGCGGGATCATCCCCCACGAAATACCCTACCTCGCGGTCGGAGCCCTGCTCGATCACCCGCGCCACATCCCCGACCAGCAATGACGACCCGTCCGCATTGCTGCGCAACACGACGCGAGACAGGGCATCCGCGCTACGCTTCGCGGTGCCGGTACGCACGCGCGCGTTGGCACCTGTCACATCACCGGCGGGATTGGCGTCCACCTCGGCCGCGATCACGGCGGCGATTTCGGCCATGGTGATGTCGTGACGGATCAGTCTGGTCGACGGCACCTCGATCAGGGTTTGCGGTGCCGCGACCCCCTGAATGGTGCTGCGCGTCACACCCGCCGCGAACAGCCGCGTGACGAATTCATCCGCGAAACGCCCCAGCTGTTCCGCGCTGATCGGGCCGGTGATCACCACATCGGTCACACGGTCGCGCCAGATACCACGCCGGACCACCGGATCTTCGGCATCTTCTGGCAGTGTGGTAACCGAATCCACCGCCGTTTGCACATCCGTCGCGGCGCGGGCCATGTCCCAATTGGGCTCGAACTCAAGCGAGACGGTCCCGCTGCCCTCGCGCGAGGCAGCGGTGGAGCTTTCGACCCCTTCGACCGCCAGCAAGACCGGTTCAAGCACCTGCACGATGGCACTGTCCACATCGTCGGCCCCCGCCCCCTCCCAAACGGTAGTGACCGACACACTGTCGATGATCACATCAGGAAAGAACTGCGCCCGCATATTCGGCGCAGCGGCCGCCCCGCAGACCAGCAGCACCACAAGCAGCAGGTTGGCTGCCGTCCGGTGACGGGTGAAATACGACAGGATCCCCCCTGCACGACCGGACATGCTGCGCGCCATCTCCCTAGCCTCCCATTCGGCTTTCAAGGCGTTCGATCATGCGCGCCGGCACCTGCGGCTCGGCCAGCTGCGCCAGCACGCGCGCCTTCGCCTCTTGGGGCATGCGGCTGTTCCCCTCGATAAAGGCCACAAGCTTTGCGCGACGCTCGTCTGTCAGGGCGATCATGCTGGGGACATCTCCCTGCGCGGTCTCATCCGCCCCCGGACGCAACGGCTTTACCGCGATACCGGCCCCCAGCAGGGGCGACCGCGCCTCGACCACGTCGCGACCTTCGACCGGACCACGGACCAACACGTCGTCGCCCACGCGGCGCAGAACAGAGACCTGAATGCTTTCCAATCGGTTCTCCGCATCCAGCACCAAGACCGCTCCCGTGGCATCAAGGGCCGAACTCGGCAGGCGGATCACATCGTCCAGCGCAGGTTCACGCACATGTACCGTCGCGAAATCCCCCGGTTTGAACCCCGGTGCCTGCGTCAACGAGGCAAAGATCAGACGCCCGCTGGCCCCCTCGCCCGCAGCGGCCCCCGCGCGGGTGATCTGGCCGCGGGCCTCAAGGTCCACGCCCGCGACATCAAGGCGCGCGGTGACCTCTGCCTTGATCAACCGGCCCTGCGCATCCAGCAGCCGCGCGTATTGCGCGGTCGAGATGCGGAAGGAAATCTCAAGATCATCCGGCGCGATCAGCTCTGCCAGCCTCTCGTTCGCAGAGACCAAGCGCCCCTCGACGACCGAGGTTTCGCTCAGCGCCCCATCGAACGGCGCGGTGATCGTGGTTTCCTTTAACGCGCGCTGCGCATCCTCCAACGCGATTTGAGCGTTGGACAACAAGCGCACCGCGTTATCCACGCGCGCTTCTGTCTGGGTCACCACCTGTCGACGCGCAAGAACGGCCTGTCGTGCGCTTGAGGCAGCAAGCTCCGCCGTTTCTGTCGCCGTCGCGGTGCCGACACCGCGTTCGCCCAGATCACGCTGGCGGTCAAACGCGCGGGTGCGCAGCGCGGCCTGCTCTTCGGCGGCGGCAAGCTCGTCCAGTCCCAATGCCAAAGCGCGGTCCGCATCGCGCCCCTCTGCCTCTGCATCGCGTACGGCACTTTGCGCCCGCGCGACCTCGGCCAAAGCGTCCGAACGGTCAAGGCGCACCAGAACCTGACCCGCTGTGACCTGCCCGCCCTCTTCGAATTCCGGTGCCAGCTCGACCACGCGCCCGCCCACGGCCGCACGCAGCTCTAGCGTGCGGCGGCTTTGCACCGCGCCAAAACTTTGCAGGATCGGCACTTCGGTCCCAGACTGCGCACGCACCACATTGACCGAGAATACCCGCTCACGCGGGGCGCGCTCGGGCGGCGTGTCGGTCAGACGCTGCTGAACCGCCCCGCCAATGAGGTCCGCCGCAAGCACCAGAAACCCCAATGTCGCCGCTGCCAGAAACAACCCGATCATGCTTTGCCGTAGAAAACGCATCTTGCCCCGATCCTATTTCGTCCATGCCAGCTTACCCCGCAGGCCTGCAGAACAAAATCACAGTTGTGACAGCCACGCACGGCTTATCAGGCGCATCGCAAAGCAGGGCGGGGGAATTGGATCAAATTCGTCGCCGCAGCTGTTATTTCCGGCGCTGGTGTTCATCCAGACGCGGCATGATCTCAACGAAGTTGCAGGGCTTGTGCCGGTAGTCGAGCTGCTTGATCAAAATCTCGTCCCACGCATCCTTGCACGCCCCCGGAGACCCGGGCAGCGCGAAGAGATACGTCCCCTGGGCGACGCCAGCGGTGGCCCGGCTTTGCACCGCCGAGGTGCCGATCTTCTGCATGGATACGATCGTGAACACGGTGCCGAAGGCGTCGATCTCTTTCTCGTAGACATCGCGATGTGCCTCGACGGTAACGTCGCGCCCCGTCAGCCCTGTCCCCCCTGTGCTGATCACCACGTCAATCTCAGGGTCGGCACACCAGTCGCGCAACTGGTCGGCAATCTCGCCCCGCTCATCTCGGATGATGCTGCGTGCCGCGAGGAAATGCCCCGCTTCGGCGATGCGCGCGACCAAGACATCGCCTGACCTGTCTTCGGCCAAACCGCGGGTATCGGATACCGTCAGCACCGCGATGCGCACGGGGATAAAATCAATCGTCTCGTCAATCCGGCTCATGTCCGCTCCAATACTGCAAGGCGTGCGGCGAGGGCCACGAAAATACCGCTGCTGATCCAGCGTAGCGCCTGCCCGCCCCCCACCATCCGGCGGCCCAGGCCACTGGCAAACACACCAACCAAGGCGTTGATAATCAAACCGCCAAGCGACAGCACCGACCCCAGCATCAGAAACTGCAGCAAAACCGGCCCCGCTTCTGGCACGACGAACTGCGGGACAAAGGCCAGCACGAAAAGGATCACCTTGGGGTTCGTCAGGTTCACGATCAAACCGCTGCGAAACGCGGATTTCGGGGCGGGTACGGGATTTGCGGCCGCCCCGCTGCTACGCCAGGTCTGCACGGCCAGCCACAAAAGATAGCCAACCCCGATCCAGCGGATCACGTCAAAGGCCCACGGCAGGGCCGCCACCACCGCACCAAGACCAAGCCCCGCCAAGGTCACATGCACCATACCGCCAAGGGCGACCCCCGCACTTGCCGCAACCGAGGCGCGCGGACCAAAGCGCATGCCCTGCCCCAGACAAAACATCATATCCGCGCCCGGTGTCAGGTTCAGCGCCAGGGCGGCGGGCACAAAGGCCAGCAATGTGAGGGGATCAACCATGCGTCAATTTCGCCTTCAGTGAGAGTAAATCGGCCCAGGCCTCGCGTTTGAACTCGGGGCTGCGCAGCAGATAGGCGGGGTGGAACATGGGCAATGCGGGCAACCCCTCGGCTTGCGTCCATTGACCGCGCAAGCGGGTGATGCCGCGTTTGCCCAGCAACGCCTGCGCGGACCAATTGCCAACGATGACCAATACCTCGGGCTTGGCCAAAGCGATATGCCGCGCCAGAAATGGCTTCATCATCGCGATTTCATCCGGCTTCGGATCGCGGTTCTGCGGCGGCCGCCAGGGCAAGACATTGGTGATATAGACAGGCGACGTCTGGTGATGGCGCCCCATGTCGATGGCCGCGAGCATCTTGTCCAGCAACACGCCGGCACGCCCGACAAAGGGCCGGCCCTCGCGGTCTTCGTCCCGTCCCGGTGCCTCGCCCACGATCATCACCCGTGCCCCCGGCGTCCCGTCCGAGAAAACCATTTTGCGCGCGCCGCGTTTCAGCTCGCAATGCTCGAAGGCGGCCATGGCGGCACGCAATTCATCCAGCGTCGCAGCCCCAGCCGCGGCCTGTGTCGCCTCTGCCACCACGTCCGGCCCTTGGGCAGCCAAAGGCACCGGTCCGCTCTTGCCCTTTTGCGCCTTCGGCTTCTCGACCGCGGCGGGCACCTCGTAGCGGTTCACCGGCGCATCGCAAATCGCCTCGGTCGCGCCAAGTTCGATCTGCCAATGCAAAAGCGCAAGCGCCTGATGATAATCCACTGATTCCATGCGCCCAACTTACGCGCTGGTGTCGGCAATAAAAATGCCAACTTCCAAATGGTCTTAAATCCAACGCGGCCCACACGGCCGGATGCCCCCGCCCGACGACTTGCCCCGCCCTGCGCCGCCGCCTATAACGCCAAAAATAACGTGGGGTCCCCCGTCATGAGTTTCGCACACCGCCATCTTCTGGGCATTGAACACCTGTCCCAGGACGACATCACCACCCTGCTTGATCTGGCCGACAGCTATGCCGATCTGAACCGCCAGCCCCATAAACACAGCGACGCGCTGAGCGGGCTGACACAGATCAATATGTTCTTCGAAAACTCCACCCGGACGCAGGCGAGCTTCGAGATCGCGGGCAAGCGGTTGGGGGCGGATGTGATGAATATGGCGATGCAGGCGTCCTCGATCAAAAAGGGTGAAACCCTGATTGATACGGCGATGACGCTGAACGCCATGCACCCCGATCTGCTGGTGGTCCGCCATCCACAATCCGGTGCCGTTGATCTACTGGCACAGAAGGTGAACTGCGCCGTGCTCAATGCGGGCGACGGGCGGCATGAACACCCTACGCAAGCACTGCTGGACGCGCTGACGATCCGCCGCGCCAAGGGCCGCTTGCATCGCCTGTCCATCGCCATCTGCGGCGACATTGCCCATAGTCGCGTGGCACGGTCCAACATCATGCTGCTTGGCAAGATGGAGAACCGCATCCGCCTTATCGCGCCGCCGACGCTGATGCCCGCGCAAATCGGTGAATTCGGCGTCGAAGTCTTCGATGACATGGAAGAAGGGCTGAAAGACGTTGATGTTGTGATGATGCTCCGCTTGCAAAAAGAACGCATGGATGGCGGCTTTATCCCCAGCGAACGCGAGTATTATCACAGATATGGGCTGGACGCCGAAAAACTGGCCCATGCCAAGCCCGATGCCATCGTGATGCACCCCGGCCCGATGAACCGCGGGGTAGAGATCGACGGAACGCTTGCCGATGACATCAACCGCAGCGTCATTCAGGATCAGGTAGAGATGGGCGTCGCCGTGCGCATGGCCGCGATGGACCTGCTGGCGCGCAACCTTATCGACAGCCGCAAGGCCACCGCATGACCGCAGCCCCGCCCGAAGAACAGGACCTGCTACACTGGCGTATCTCGCCGCGGGCGTTCGTTTGGCGGTGCGTGGCGCTGGCGGTGCTGACCATGTTGTTCACGCTGCCCTTGCTCATCTGGCTGGACCCGATCACCTGGCTGCTGGCCTCGGTCCTGATTGCGGTGTTCTACATGTGGGTGTTTGAGGAATTCCAGATCTGGTACAGCAACCGCAATACCGTCTGGCGGCTGACCAACCGTGCGCTTTACATCAACGCCCCCGATACAGCAGAGCCGCTGGTCCTGCCGTTGACCGACATCCGGTCAATCGGGAAACTGTCCTTGTGGTCGATCAGCCTTGGCCTGCCTGACGGCCAGCGGATCACCTTGCCGCTGGTGCCGAACCGGGCAGAGACCAAGACCCGCCTTGCCCAAGCGATAGAGGCTGCATCATGAGCGATCGTTTTTGGCAAGACCTGCTTGAACCCGAAGAAGAGCTGCTCTGGACAGGCCGCCCCCGCCCCAAGCTGTCGCTGCGCAATTTTCAGCTGTTCGGCCCCTTTGTCGGGGCCATTGGCACCGTGGTCGCGGGGGCATTTGTGCTGCGGGGCAACACCCTGCCCGTGTCGCAATCGGTCGTGGTGGCGGTGATCGTCGCGCTGGTGGCGCTGTCGTTGCTGCGCGGAATGAAACGCCTGACCGACCTGCGCCGCACCCGCTATGCGCTGACCAACCACCGCGCCCTGTTTTTCAAACTGACCCGCGACGGCACCCGTGCCAAGGCTTTCCCCCGCAGCGCCGAGACGAAACCCGATCTGCGCCCGACCAGCCCGCCGTCGGTTTTCTTTATCCGGCATGAACAGCCGGGCAATCCGGCACGCGCTGCGCATCTAGGATTTGAATATGTCGAAGACAGCGACAGATTAAGTGCATTGATGGTAACCCCGTACAAAGGTGCAACACGATGACACAACTCGAAATCCCCAAGGGCGAGATCGGCCAGATCCGCCTGTTTGCCGTGAACCGCCCGATTGACGAATTGGCCCGCGACCTGCGCAACGACAGCAAAGAGGCGTTGATTGCTGATCTGCTGGGCCGCCCTATGCCCGAAGGCGCGGCCGAACTGTTCCCCGTATCTGATCTGACCGGCATAGGTCTCGCCTCCTATTTGGGTGATGGCTATGCGGTGCCGCGTGAACAGATCAGCCGCGACCGCGTGCGACTGGATGCGCTGGACGGCTATGTATTGCTGCTGTTCTCCTCGGCCTTTGACGGGCAGGAAGCGACGCTGGACCTTGGCCCCGAACTGACGATGATCGGCACCTATGGCGAGGCGCAGCCCGATATGTCCGTCACCCCGCTTGAGGCTGACTCTGCACAGCCCTACACCGGTGCCGCGGATATGACCCCGAAATCCCCGCCCAAGGGCGGTGCCGGCGGTATGATCGTGCTTTTAGCGGTGATCGTGCTGATCGGTCTTATTCTATGGTGGCTGCTGTGAAAGAACCCAAACCCGATCCCAAGATGTCCGGCCGTATCGCCATGATTGCCCTGCTTGTCGCCTTTGGCGTGGCGGGCATGATGGTGTGGATCGGGTCCTGACCTTTCTGACCGCCCCTGCGGCACCCCTGTTTTCCTAACGACGAAGGCCCCTCCATGACCCTGCATTTTATCAACGCGCAGCTGATCGACCCCGAAGCAGGCACCGTCACCCGCGGCACGCTTCGGGTCGAGGATGGCAAGATCGCGGCGGTACTGGACGATACCGCACCGATCCCCGGGGATGCGCAGGTCGTGGATTGCCGTGGGAAATACCTGGCCCCCGGTATCGTCGATCTGGGCGTCAAGGTTTGTGAACCCGGGGAGCGGCACAAGGAAAGCTTCCGCTCTGCTGGGCTGGCAGCGGCCGCGGGTGGGGTCACGACAATGGTCACCCGCCCCGACACCGACCCCACCATCGACAGCCCCGAAGTGCTTGAATTCGTCACCCGCCGTGCGAACGAGGCCGCGCCGGTCAACGTCGTGCCCATGGCTGCGCTGACCAAGGGCCGCGAAGGCCGCGAGATGACAGAGATCGGGTTTCTCATGGATGCCGGTGCCGTGGGCTTTACCGATTGTGATCGCGTGGTGACGGATACCAAAGTGTTCTCCCGCGCGCTGACCTATGCCCGTAGCCTTGGCGCGCTTGTCATCGCGCACCCGCAGGAACCCATCCTGAGCAAGGGGGCGGCGGTGACCTCTGGTAAATTCGCGTCGCTGCGCGGGCTGCCTGCCGTCTCGCCCATGGCGGAACGCATGGGGCTGGACCGCGACATCGCCCTGATCGAAATGACGGGTGCCCGCTATCACGCCGACCAGATCACCACCGCCCGCGCCCTGCCCGCGCTGGAGCGTGCAAAGAAGAACGGTCTGGATATCACCGCCGGGGTCGGCATCCACCACCTGACGCTGAACGCGCTGGATGTGGCCGACTACCGCACCTTCTTCAAGCTCAAGCCCCCCCTGCGCGACGAAGAGGATCGCATCGCCGTGGTAGAGGCCGTGGCCTCTGGTCTGATCGATATCATCTGTTCCATGCACACCCCGCAGGACGAGGAATCCAAACGGCTCCCGTTCGAGGAAGCCGCATCGGGGGCCGTCGCATTGGAAACCCTGCTGCCCGCAGCCTTGCGACTGGTCCACTCCGAGATGATCGATATCGCCACATTGTGGCGTGCGCTGTCGTTCAACCCTGCGAAACGTCTGGGGCTGCCCGGGGGGCGGATGTCCGTCGGTGCCCCCGCCGATCTGGTGCTGTTTGATGATGGCGCGCCTTTCGTGATGAACCGCGAGGTTTTGCGGTCGAAATCGCGCAACACCCCCTTTGACGGGATGCGCATGCAAGGTAAGGTCTTGGAAACTTACGTTTCCGGCACCTGCATCTATAAGGCCTCCTGAATATGCCCCTGATCGACTCTTCCCTATTCGTGCTCCTGTTCTGGGCCGTTGCGGCCTATCTGATCGGGTCGGTCCCCTTTGGCATGGTGCTAACCCGCGCGATGAATCTGGGCGATCTGCGCAGCATCGGGTCGGGCAATATCGGTGCCACCAATGTGCTGCGCACAGGTTCCAAAAAAGCGGCGGCGCTGACGTTGATCCTGGATGGGGGAAAAGGGGCCGTTGCAGTGCTGCTGGCACGGCTCTTCGCGGGCGAGGACGCCGCCCAAATTGCCGCATTGGCCGCGATGCTGGGCCATTGCTATCCGGTCTGGCTGGGGTTCAAGGGCGGCAAGGGTGTCGCGACATTCCTTGGTGTGTTGCTGGCCCTTGCATGGCCCGTCGGCCTCGCCTGCTGTCTGGCGTGGCTGATCGCCATGGCCGTCACCCGCACCTCGTCCATCGGGGGGCTGGCATCCGCCGCGGCATCGACCTTTTTCATGATCTTCCTGGGCTACGGCAGCGCGTTATTTCTGGGCATCCTGCTGACCCTGCTGGTGTTCTGGCGCCACCGCGAGAACATCAAACGCATCCGCGCGGGCACCGAGCCCAAGATCGGCGCCAAGAAAGACTGACCCTGTGACGGCTACCGTAGACGCGCGCTTTTTGGACGCGTTCCACGCGCTGCCCGACGGCACGCACACCGGCAGATATCAAACCCGCCGCTATGTTTGGTCAAAAAGCACCTTTAATTCAGGTAAAAGCTGGAAACTGGTTGCCGAGGAATTGGGCGGCTCGGACTATATCAGCCTGAACCTCTATGCGCTGGCCAGCGGAGCACGTCTTTATCCCTGCGAAATGCCCGCGGCCAAGGTCATCGCCTTTGTCCGCGGGCTGATCATCGAGGATCAGTAAGAATAATCGGCGTAGATCCGGCTGAGGTCGCCCTTCCACTTACCGTCATAATCCTCCAGCAGTTCGTCCGCGGGGACCTTGCCGGTCTCGATGCTTTCCTTCAGCGCGTTCAGGAAATGCGTTTCGTCCGGGACCATCCCTCCGGCACCGCTGCGCGCCCGTGCTTTCAGCCCTTGTTCGGACAGGGCCACGGCCTCGCGCGCGATGTCATGCATGCGCACGCCGCCCACCTTGGCCTGCAACCCGTCGACAGAGGCCGCGACCCGCAGCGCTTGACGTGTTTCCGCGTCCCAGTCTTTAACCAGATCCCACGCACCATCCAGCGCCTGTTGGTCATAGGTCAACCCGACCCAGAACGCGGGCAAGGCACACAGACGACGCCACGGCCCGCCATCAGCACCGCGCATTTCGATGAATTTCTTGATCCGCGCCTCGGGGAAGGCGGTGGTCAGGTGGTCCGCCCAATCGCTCAGCGTCGGAATTTCCCCGGGCAGCGCAGGCAGCTTGCCTTTCAGGAAGTCGCGGAAAGACTGCCCCAGGGCATCGATATACTTCCCATCGCGGTAGACAAAATACATCGGCACATCGAGCGCATATTCCACCCAACGCTCAAAGCCCATGCCGTCTTCAAACACCCAGGGCAACATGCCCGTACGCGCCGCATCCAGATCACGCCACACGCGGCTGCGCCATGATTTATGGCCGTTAGGCTTGCCTTCGAAAAACGGCGAATTCGCAAACAGCGCCGTCGCGACAGGTTGCAAGGCCAGCGCCACGCGCAGCTTTTGCACCATGTCCGCCTCGGACCCGAAATCAAGGTTCACCTGCACCGTGCAGGTCCGACGCATCATGACCCGACCCATCGTGCCGACCTTGGTCATATATTCGTTCATCAGCTTGTACCGGCCCTTGGGCATCAGATCCATCTGGTCGTGGGACCATTCTGGTGCCGCGCCCAAGCCAATGAACCCCGCGCCGATCCGGTCCGCCACATCGCGCACTTCGCGCAGATGGGTGTTCACCTCGTCGCAGGTCTCGTGGATGGTTTCGACGGGCGCGCCCGACAGCTCCAACTGACCGCCCGGCTCGAGCGAGATATTGGCCCCGTCCTTGACCAACCCGATCAGCTTGCCGCCCTCTTCCACAGGATCCCAGCCGTGGCCGTCGCGCAGCCCTTCCAACATGGCGCGGATCGAACAATCGCCCTCATAGGGCAAGGGCAGCAGCGTCTCTTTGTTGTAGCCGAATTTCTCGTGCTCGGTGCCGATGCGCCAATCTTCCTTGGGCTTGCACCCGTCCGCGAGATAGTTGACCAGCTGGTCGTAACTTTCGATCGGGCCGCCGCCGGATTGAGGGATAGACATGTGGGGTGGCTCCGAGTTCAATTTCTGTGGTCTAAGGGATGGTGCGATTTCGACGGGGTGTCAATGCAACAGGGTCGAGGCCGGCCGCATCGAACGCCGCTCCCAAATCACGACGGACAGGGTCTTGTCATCGGCCAATTCGGCCAACATTCTTTCGGTACGCAGCCCCGGAAGTGCGGCAAAAGCGTCAAAAAGCGCGTCCGCCCCCGCGGCATCCACGGGGATCATCACGGGATTTTGTCCAGGCTGTTCCAGTTTCCAATGCGCCGGATAGGCCCCGCGCTCAAGGCTCAGACGCTCCATCTCGCGTAGGGCGATGACGCCGCCGGTCAGGGGACCGAAATAGGCGATCTGCCCCTCATCCACCTGCACCGCTCCGGCCCCGAGGCCGGTCTTGCGAAACCGCACGCGCTGCCCGCCGATCCAGACAAAGATCACCCCCGCAAGGATCAGCGCATAGCCCGGTATCGCCAACAGCAACCCCGGCCCCGCCACCAGCCAAAGCCCGATCAAAGCGACCGCGATTCCGCCCAGAACCTCGCGCCAACGCCACAGTTCAGCCTTCGCCTCAGGTCGCAGAAAACTCATCGTGCTCTCCTACTGCAGGCTTCATTTTGCCAGATAAACTCCACGGGGGCGTGGGGGTGTGAAACCCCCACTCCGACGCGCGTGCCGGAAACCGCACTCACGCCCAATCTCCCAATGTCTTTTGCCAAAGGGTCATAGCCGCCACTGCTGCCGTATCCGCCCGCAAGATGCGCGGCCCCAAGGCGACGGGGCGCGACCAGTCCAACCCGCGCAAGCGCGCGCGTTCACTGTCGGAAAACCCACCCTCTGGTCCAATCAGGATGGCCCAAGGACCAGGCCGCGCAGACGCGAGCCCCTCTTCCTCGCCCGCCAGCGCCTCGTCGCAGAACATCAAGGACCGCTCGGGCTCCCAACGATCGATCAGACGGTCCAGCCGGACCATATCGGCCACCTCTGGTACGAAAGTCCCGCCGCATTGCTCCGCTGCCTCGACCGCGTGGGCTTGCAGACGATCGCGCTGCACGCGGCCGGCGTTGGTAAATTCACTTTGCACCGGCACAATGCGCCGCGCCCCCATTTCGGCAGCTTTCTCGACGATGAAATCCGTGCGCGCCTTTTTGATCGGCGCGAAGATCAGCCACAGGTCGGGCGGCATGTGCAGCGGTTTGGTCTGTTCGGCACAGGCCAGCACGCCGCCGCGTTTACCCGCCTCGGCGACCTCGGCGCGCCATTCGCCATCAATGCCGTTAAACAAAAGAACCGACGCGCCAACCGATTGGCGCATCACGCCAAAGAGATAATGCGCCTGCGCCTTATCCAAAGGAACGGATTGCCCCTGCCCCAACGGATGATCTACATAAAGTCTGATTTTCGCGTTCATGGGCACAGATATATGTACGACACCTCGCCGACACCAGATGGGAATGATGCGACACGCGTGGTCGATGCCCCTGCGGACAATTGGGTGGACCGTTTTGCGCCGCGTTTCACCCGCCCCTACCTGCGGCTTAGCCGCGCCGACCGCCCTATTGGCACCTGGCTTTTGCTGCTGCCCTGCTGGTGGGGGCTGACGCTGGCGATGCTGTTTGGCCAGCAACCGCGCTGGTTTGACCTGTGGATTTTCATCGGCTGCGGTGCCGGTGCCTGGCTGATGCGCGGCGCGGGGTGCACGTGGAACGACATCACCGACCGGCATATCGATGGCAAGGTCGCCCGCACGCGGTCACGCCCCATCCCCTCGGGTCAGGTCAGCGTCAAAGGTGCGCTGGCATGGATGATCGCCCAGATGCTGATCGCGCTTGGCATTTTGCTGACCTTCAACGGGGCTGCCATCGCCCTTGGTGTACTGGCCCTGCTGCCCGTCGCCGTTTACCCTTTTGCCAAACGTTTCACGTGGTGGCCGCAGGTTTTCCTTGGCATCGCATTTAACTGGGGCGCGCTGCTGGCCTGGACCGCCCATACCGGCAGCCTCGGCGCGCCTGCGGTGGTGCTCTATGCTGCGGGCATCGCGTGGACGCTGTTCTATGACACGATCTATGCCCATCAGGACAAGGAAGATGACGCCCTGATCGGAGTCAAATCCACAGCCCGCCTGTTCGGAGACAATACCGGCCATTGGCTGCGGCGCTTCCTGATCGCCACCGTGGGCCTGATGGGGCTGGCGGTGATCTTTGCCCTGCGCGATTCCGCATCCTTTCTGGCGATGGTCATCGCCCTTGGCGGGCCCTGGGCAATGGGGTGGCATATGGCGTGGCAGTTGCGTGGTATCGACATCAACGACAATGACAAGCTTTTGCGCCTGTTTCGTGTGAACCGCGATACCGGCATGATCCCGCTGGTGTTTTTTGCCGCAGCCCTGCTGGCGTGATTGCACCCCTGTCCCCTCGGGCGTATCAAAGGCTCCAACGTTAACGGTTTCAGAAACGAGCTTATGCGCCTATCTGCACTCCTGATCATCGCGATGACCTTTACCGCCGCTGCGACCGTGTCATTGGTGGCCGCGAACTTTTCGGTAACCCTGATCGAGGAAAACTCCGAGATCGGCGTGCGTGATGCGCTTGATGCAAAAGAAATGACATGGGCCGAAGTGCAGGCAGACGGGCTGCAGGTCACCCTGTCGGGCACCGCGCCGGACGAAGTCGCGCGGTTCAATGCGCTAAGCACCGCAGGCACCATCGTCGATGCTGCCCGCGTGATTGACCAGATGGATGTGACCGCGCAGGCCGCAATCGCCGCGCCGAAGTTCTCGGTCGAGATTTTGCGCAATGATTCCGGCGTTTCGATCATCGGGCTGATTCCCACGACCACCGACCGCGATGCGGCCATCGACCGTTTCCAATCCATCGCCGGTCAAGATCATGTCGCCGACCTACTGGAATCAGCGAATTACCCTGCCCCCGACGGATGGGAAGACGCCTTTGGTTTCGCCATTTCCGCGATGGAGAAACTGCCCCGTGCCAAAGTCTCTGCCGAAGCGGGGCGTGTGGCGATCACGGCCATTTCCGACAGCGCAGAAGCCAAGGCACGGCTGGAAAACCAGCTGAAACGTGCGGCCCCTCCCGGGCTGGTGGTGACACTGGAGATCGCCGCACCGCGCCCGGTGATCACGCCCTTCACCCTGCGCTTCCAGATCGAGGAAGACAGCACCGGCTTTGACGCCTGCAGCGCGGATACCGAACAGGCCAGCGCCCGGATACTCAAGGCGGCCGTTGCGGCTGGCGCACCGGGGTCGGCACGCTGCACGGTGGGTCTTGGCGTGCCAAGCCCGCGGTGGTCGGAAGCCGTGGAGAAAGCCATCGGCGCGCTGTCCAAGATCGGTGGCGGCTCCGTCAGCTTTGCCGATGCCGATATCAGCCTGATCGCCGCCGAAGGCACCGAACGCGCCGTCTTTGACCGCGTCGTCGGAGAGCTGGAAAACGCCCTGCCTGACGTCTTTGCTTTGAATGCCCGCCTGCCCCAAACCGTCGACCCCGAGGCCGGCCCGCCCGAATTCGTCGCCACGCTCTCGCCCGAAGGTCAGGTACAACTGCGCGGCCGTCTGACAGACGACGCGCTGCGCGAATTGGCCGATAGCTACGCCAAGGCGAGCTTTGGCTCGGACAAGGTCTATACCGCCGCGCGGATTGTCGATGATCTGCCCGCCGATTGGCCGACGCGCGTGTTGTCGGCGCTCGACGCGCTGTCCAAGCTCGCCAACGGCACGGTCATCGTGACCCCCGATAGCGTCAGCGTCGCGGGCAACACCGGTAACCCCGATGCCAGCACGCAGATCGCAACCTTGTTGGCAGGCAAACTGGGCGAAGGCAAAGACTATGAGGTCAAAGTCGCCTATCAAGAAAAGCTCGACCCCGTTCTGGGCCTGCCCACCCCGCAGGAATGCGAAGCCGAGATCGGCAAAGTTGTGGCCAAGGGCAAGATCAACTTCGAACCCGGCAGCGCCACCATTGACGCCTCGGCGCTCGGTACGATGGATCAAATTGCCGAAATCCTGCAAGACTGCCGCGACATAGCACTTGAGGTACAGGGATATACCGACAGCCAGGGCCGCGAGGAAATGAACCTCGCGCTCAGCCAGTCGCGGGCCCAATCGGTGCTGAACGAACTGCGCGCCCGCCGCGTAATCACCGGCTCCTTCGTGGCCAAGGGCTATGGCGAAGAATCGCCCGTTGCCTCCAACGACACCGAAGAAGGCCGCGAGGCGAACCGCCGGATCGAATTTAAGCTGATCAATGAAGGCACGTCGGAAGATTCTGACGAAACAGCGCTGGAAAATGGCGCGGATACAGGCGATACAGACACACCATCCGACCAGACCCAAGAAGGCAACTAACATGAGCAGAACCGAATTTGTCATCGCGACAGCGATTATCCTATTCGTCGCCTTCTGCCTTGGATGGTTTGCCAACTGGCTGCTGCACCGCTTTACCCGCGTGGCGGCCGACGATGTCGCCCAGCTTGACCGGATGAGCCAGGAATTGCACGAAGCCGAAGAAACCCGCGATCAGGCGATCACCTATCTGCAACAGCGCGAGGCAGAGCTGACGAACCAGCTCAACCAGACCGAGGCAGAGCTGCGCGCGGCGATGGACGGGTTGCGCGATGCACGCCACGAAGCGGAAGAAATGCGCGCCTATATCGATCGTCAACAGGCCAGCTGAAAGACCGCGGTGCCGCTTACCACCGGGCCAGCGCGTCTTCGTCTTCTGCCTTTGATGCAACCCAATCCGCCCCTTTGGCAGTGATCTCACGCTTCCAGAAGGGTGCGCGCGACTTCAGGTAATCCATCAGGAATTCAGCCGCTTCAAACGCATCCTTGCGGTGGCGCGCAGCGGTGGCGACCATCATGATCATCTCGCCCGGCAGCAGTCGGCCGAAGCGGTGAATGACCAGCGCATCCCCCAGAGAAAACCGCACAATCGCGGTTTCGGCCATCTCGGTCAGGGCAGATTCGGTCATGCCGGGGTAGTGTTCAATCTCCATCGCCTGCAACGGATCATCGGGCAAATCGCGCACGATGCCGGTGAAGGTCACGATGGCTCCCATATCCCGATGACCGGCAGCAAAATCCTGGCTTTCCTGCCCCAGATCAAAACCCGCTTCCTGAACCGAGATCTTCATCTCAACCCCCTGTCATCGGCGGGAAAAACGCCACTTCGCGCACCCCTTCCAAAGAGGCATCGAAATCGGCAAGTTCCTGATCCACGGCGACACGCAGGCCGGACAGATCGGAAAAGGCGACCGCATAGCGCTCTTCGCGCGCGCGCAGTTCCTCTACAAGATCCAGAACAGTGCGCGCCGACGTCTCGACCTTCTCACGAGGAAGCCCGATACGTTCGCGAACCCATGCAAAATACAAGATATTCATTAGCGTGGCTCCACCAGATGGGGCATGGATTTGCGCAGATAATCATAGCCGGTGATCGCCGTCAGCGCCGCCGCAATCCAAAGCAGCACCAACCCGATCCGGCCGGCCCAGATCATCCCGTGGAACTTCCAGGTGAGCCCTAGAACGTCCTCTTCCTCACCCGAGAGTATGGCACCGACCAGGGCGTTATCCATGCCGAAAATCGACATGCCAAAGTAGTGTTCAAACAGCCCCTGCCCGAACAGCACAGCAATCGCGACCATCTGCGCGGTTGTCTTCCACTTGGCCAGCGCCGTGACCTTCAAAGTGCCAGACACATCCCCCAGAAACTCCCGCAGGCCCGAAACAAAGACTTCGCGAAACAGGATCACGGTGGCAGGGAGCACCAGCCACGGCGACCAGCTTGAAAACGCGACGATCACCATCAGCGCAATCACCACCATGGCCTTGTCAGCAATCGGGTCCAGCATGGTTCCCAGCTTGGTTTCCTGCCCCCATGCGCGCGCAAGATAGCCGTCAAACCAATCGGTGACCGCGGCGGCGATGAACAGGAACATCGCCAAAGCGTCCGCATAGGGACGCGTAAAATACAAGAACATCACAGCCACACCCGGGGCCGCGACAAGACGCAAGAGCGTCAGGATATTGGGGATATTCCACTTCATAGCGTCACCCTACAGTGGCAAGACGACAGGGGAAAGTGCCAAGACATCGCCTTCATTTTGCAAAATAAACTCCCCGCGGAGCGTCCTGCCCCCACCACGTGCCCAAAGGCTGAAATTTTGGGCTATCCGCGTTCATGGAAAAACGCATAAATCCGTTCGGCCAAAGCAACCGACACGCCGTCGACCGCCTTCAAGTCGCTCAAGTTCGCGCGACCAACGGCCTTGGCTGACCCGAAATGGGCCAACAGCGCGCGCTTGCGGGCGGCACCGACGCCGGGCACGTCATCAAGGGGCGTCGCCCCCACGGCCTTGGCACGTTTGGCGCGGTGGGTGCCGATGGCGAAACGGTGGGCTTCGTCGCGCAAACGCTGGATGAAATACAAAACCGGATCATTATGCCGCAAGGCCATCGGGCGCTTGCCGACGCGGTAAAACTCCTCTTTGCCCGCATCACGATCCACACCTTTGGCCACACCGACCATCGGAATATCCTCGACCCCGTATTCGCGCATGATGGATGCCACAGCACTCACCTGCCCTGCACCACCGTCGATCAACAGCAGGTCGGGCCACATGCCAAGCTTGCGGTCCGGGTCTTCCTTGAGCAATCGTTTGAAACGACGGGTCAGCACCTCTTTCATCATGCCAAAGTCATCCCCCGGCGTCAGGTCATCGCCGCGAATGTTGAACTTGCGGTACTGATTTTTCATCATCCCGTCGGGGCCGGCGACAATCATACCGCCAACCGCGTTCGTCCCCTGGATGTGGGAGTTATCGTAGACCTCGATCCGTTGCGGCGGCGCAGGCAGATCAAAGGCATCCGCGATACCTTTAAGAAGGTTCGTCTGGGTCGCTGTCTCTGCCAGTTTACGCGCCAAAGATTCGCGCGCGTTGCGCAGCGCCCCATCGACCAGCTCTGCTTTTTCGCCACGTTTGGGGACCACGATGTCAACTTTACGCCCCAGCTTGCCCGACAGCGCCTCGACCATCAGATCGGGGCTTTCGATGTCGTTCGACAGGATCAGCTGACGCGGTGGTTCGCGGGTGTCATAGAACTGGCCGATAAAGGCCTCCAGCACCTCGGCGGCGTCCACATCGGGGCCCACACGGGGGTAGTAGTCGCGGTTCCCCCAGTTCTGGTTGGCGCGGATAAAGAAGACCTGCACGCAAGCCTGCCCCTGATCCAGGTGCAGCGCGATAATATCCGCTTCCGCAACGCCTTGCGGGTTGATCCCCTGTGCCGTTTGCACCTGCGTCAGCGCCTTGATCCGGTCGCGCAGGGCGGCGGCGCGTTCAAACTCCATCGCCTCTGACGCCTCGGCCATCTCGGTCGCCAGCCTGCCCTGAATATCGGTCGACTTACCGTTGAGAAATTTCTCCGCGTCCTGCACCGTCTTGCGATATTCCTCGGGCGAGATCTTACCCACACAGGGGGCAGAGCACCGCTTGATCTGATGCTGCAAACAGGGGCGCGAGCGGCTTTCGAACATCGCGTCAGAGCAATCGCGCAGCAGGAACACCCGTTGCAGCTGGTTCAGCGTACGGTTCACCGCACCGGCGCTGGCGAAGGGCCCGTAGTAATTGCCCTTTTCCTTTTTGGCCCCACGGTGCTTTTTGATCTGCGGATAATCATGCGTGGCCGTGACCAAAATATTGGGAAAGCTCTTGTCATCGCGCAGCAGCACGTTGAATTTCGGCTTAAGCTGTTTGATCAGGTTCTGTTCAAGCAGCAACGCCTCGGTCTCTGTCTTCGTGGTCAGAAACATCATCGACGCGGTGTTTGATATCATCCGCGCGATCCGGCCCGAATGACCCGTCGGCCGCGCGTAGTTGCTCACCCGCGCCCGCAGATTCCGCGCCTTGCCCACGTAAAGGACACGGCTTTCCGAATCGAGCATCCGGTACACGCCAGGAGAGCCATCAATCGTTTTCAGGTACGATTGAATCACCTCATGGCCGGTTTTCGGTTTTTCGTTAGCGTCTGACATTGATTCGAGCGTTCGGACCTTTTGGCTGCAACAGTGTTAGCGGTAGGACAAGATTAAACATACCCACGACTCTTGTGGATAACCTTGCAGATAACTTTCAAACAGCGCGGATTTTCCCATGTATTAATGGGGCTTCCGGTGTTTGCCTAATTTTTAGGCATATGTGCAAGCCATTGATTTTAGACGTTATTTTTATTAACACTTTCCAACCCACTGAAAACACGCCCCTTTTTGTAACGGTTTTGTTACCGATGTGACCGCGGTGCACAACTTGCGTGGAAAGCCTATTCTAGGCCTTGCGCGTCGGGGGTTTTCCAGCCTAGGTGCTGCCCCCCGTCAGTGCAGATCAACTGCCCCGTGACCGACGGCGCATCAAGGAAATAGCCCAATGCAGCAGTAATATCGCGGGGATTCGCCCCGCGTTCGAGAATCACCTTGGACCGCTGCCGCGCAAAGTGTTCGTCGGTCTGCTTGGCCCCCTTCAGGGTCGGCCCCGGACCGATTGCATTGACCCGTATCGCCGGTGCCAGTGCTTGGGAAGATGTCTGGGTCAGCGCCCACAACCCCATTTTGCCGATGGTATATGTCATGAACTCCGGCGTGAGCTTGCGCACACGCTGGTCCAGCATATTGATGATCAGCCCCACGGCAACGGGCTCGTCCTGTGCGTCAGTCTCCGGAGCCAAGCCTTGCGCGGCCATCGCCTGCGTTAGAATGAAAGGTGCCCGCAGGTTGCTGCCGATATGGCGGTTCCAGCTTTCCTCTGTCGCGGTAGAAATGTTGTCGTATTCAAAAATCGACGCGTTGTTCACAAGGCAGGTGATCGGCCCGCCAAGCGCCACTGCCGCGCGTGGCAGCAGATCATGCGTCGCGGTCTCGTCCAGCAGATCGGCTTGCAGGGCGACAGCCTGCCGCCCCTTTGCCTTCAATTCGGACACAACCTCGTCGGCACCGTCGGACGAGCTGTTGTAATGCACCGCAACGTCATACCCGCGATCCCCGAGATATAGCGCCATCGCACGCCCCAAACGGGCTCCGGCTCCGGTTACCAACGCGTGTTTCATACCGCACCTCTTTTAGATCAGAACGGCCGCCATATAGCCCGCATAGACGGCACATAGAACGATGCCCCAGATGCGGTTAATGTCACGCCCCAGATACACAAAGGGGATCAACAGCAGCGACGCCCCCAGCATGACCCACAAATCGAACCGCAGGAATTCCGGATCAACATGGATCGGCCCTACGAGGCTCGCGATACCGATAATGCCCAGCAGGTTGAACAGGTTGGACCCGATCACGTTACCCAAGGCGACATCAGCCTGACGACGCAGCGCTGCCATAACGGTCGTTGCGAGCTCGGGCATCGAGGTTCCGATCGCCACCAACGTCAGCCCGATGACCGTGTCGCTCACCCCGTAGGCGCGCGCGATCATGGACGCATTATCCACCAGCAGCCCCGCCCCGAGGGGCAAACCCACCAACCCGAGCACAAGGAATACCGCAATGCGCCAGCCCGGCATATCGGGATCGGCCCCTTCGGGCTCTTCCAGGTCCGCGGCGGCAGCGTTTTTACATTCGCGGCGATGCTCTTTGCCGTCGCGGTACATGTCGTACAGGACATAGGCCAAGGCCCCCAGCAACACGAAACCCGCCCAGAAATCAAAAACGCCACGATACGCCAGCCCGATGAACAACACCGAAGCCGCAATCATCATGTTGAACGTCTTGCGCGTGCTACACTCTGACGTGTGCATCGTCGCCAGCAAGGCGGGCACCCCGAGCACCAGCAGGATGTTCGCGGTGTTCGACCCCACGACATTGCCCAATGCGATCCCCGGTGAATCGTCCAACACCGCCTTGATCGACACCAGCAATTCGGGCGCAGACGTCCCGAACGCCACAATCGTCAGGCTGACGATCAAAGCGGGCACGCCGAGGCGCAGGGACAGGTTGACCGCCCCCTTAACCAACGCATCCCCGGCCAGCAACAAAATCACCAGCCCCAAAACACTTAGAACCCAAGGCATAATCATCCGCGTTTACCCCCGCATCCGCAGGGAGATTTCCCAATGCGATAGCGTCCACAATTATTACATTTCTTCTGGCTCAGGCGCTTACCGCCCAGCCAGTGCATCTTTCCAAACCATGCGAGCGTGCCCATGGCGACCAGAAACAATAAGACAATCTTAAAGACCATGCGTCAGAGCCCGAACCGCGCATAGGCCGCGCGCTCTTCAATACTGTCGACCGCGTCGCCGATGATCTGCGCACCAAAACGGGACAGCAGCCCCTTTTTGGTGCCGTAGCGGTTGAACTTCACCTTGTCGCCAAAGCGTTGCTTGATCATCGGGCGCAGGTGGCCGATGCCGTCGATCAGCCCCAGCTCGGTGGCGCGTTTCGCCAGCCAGACCTCTCCGGTGAACAGGTCAGAATCAGAGGATAGCTTGCTTCCGCGGCGTGATGTGACGTGATCGATGAAGTTCCCGTGGATATCCTCCAACAGTTGTTTCAAGCGCGCGACATCTTCGGGCTTTTCAGGGCGGAACGGGTCGAGCATGGATTTGGACTGGCCTGCGGTATAAACCCGGCGCTCTACCCCGTGGCGTTGGATAAATTCATCCGCACCAAAAGACGCCGAGATCACACCGATAGACCCCAGAACCGAACTGGGATCGGCATAGATTTCATCCGCAGCCGCGGCCAGCCAATATCCGCCAGAGGCCGCGACATCTTCGACAAAGGCGATGACGGGGATGTTCTTTTCCTCAGCCAGACGCCGGATGCGCGCGCCGATCAACGACGATTGCACCGGGCTACCGCCGGGACTGCTGATTTCCAAAACCACAGCCGCGGGTTTGCCGCGGTTGAATGCCTTGTCGATGGCGGGGCCAATGCCGCTGTCGTTCAGGCCACCACGGGTGCGGCCCCCGATCACGCCAGACAGTCGCACCACGGAAACCGTCGGACGGGAGGCCAAAAAGGGAAGGTATTTTCTCATACCTTCCCATGTAGAGTGCACCATACCTGCAAACAAGGAGGGCACCCGATACTTACTGCCTAATCCGCCAGCCGGTACGGAAAATCCAACCGATCACCGCAAGACACAGCGCCGTAAAGCCCGCGATGGCCAAAAGGCTGGTTACAATCGGCACATCCGCCGATCCGAAGAAGGCCCAGCGGAAGCCCGAGATCAGATACACCACCGGGTTAAAGTGAGAGATCACCTGCCACACCGGCGGCAGCATAGAGATCGAATAGAACGATCCCCCAAGGAAGACCAAGGGCGTCACAATCAACAGCGGCACAAGCTGCAACTGTTCAAAGTTGCCCGCCCAGATCCCGATGATGAAGCCCATCAGCGAAAAGCTGATGCAGGTCAGCACCAGAAAGGCCACCATCCAGATCGGATGCTGAATGGTGATGTCCACAAAGAAGAACGCCGTGAGCAGGATGATCACCCCGATAAACAGTGCCTTGGTCGCCGCAGCCCCGACATAGCCGCAGACAATTTCGATAAAGTTAACCGGCGCGGATAAAAGTTCGAACACGGTGCCGATAAACTTGGGGAAATAGATGCCAAAGGACGCGTTCGAGATCGACTGCGTGATCACGCTCAGCATGATCAGCCCCGGTACAATGAACGCGCCATAGCTGATGCCTTCGACCTCTTGGATGCGGCTGCCGATCGCCGCGCCGAACACCACGAAATACAGCGACGTCGACAACACCGGAGAGATCAGACTCTGCGTGATGGTACGGAAGAAGCGCGCCATTTCAAACGTGTAGATGGATTTGACAGCGATCCAGTTCATGCCGCGTCCTCCTTGACCAGATCGACAAAAATATCCTCAAGACTGCTTTGCGACGTCTCAAGATCAGACAGCACAAGCCCCGCGGCCGCGACATCGGACAAGAGCTTGGTGATGCCCGTCCGCTCTGCCCGCGTGTCATAGGAATAGATCAACGCGTGCCCGTCGTCGGACAGGGTCAGCGCGTCAGAGACAAGACTGTCGGGGATCGCGTCAATCGGTTGGGTCAGCTGCACTACCAACTGCTTTTTCCCCATGCGTGACATCAACGTGTCTTTATCCTCGACCAGCAGCAGCTCGCCGTGGGCGATCACACCGATCCGATCGGCAATCGCCTCGGCTTCCTCGATATAGTGGGTGGTGAGGATGATGGTCACGCCACTGGCTTTCAGATCCGCGACGATGTTCCACATATCGCGGCGCAGCTCTACATCGACGCCGGCGGTGGGTTCGTCCAAGAACAGGACGCGGGGCTCATGCGCCAATGCCTTGGCAATCAAGACACGACGTTTCATCCCGCCCGACAAGGCGCGGATCTGGCTGTCTTTCTTGTCCCACAGCGATAGCTGCCGCAGGATCTTTTCAACTGCCGCATCATCCTTGGGTTTCCCAAACAACCCGCGCGAGAAACGCACAGTGCTGATGACTTTTTCAAAGGGTTCAAGGTTGATCTCTTGCGGTACCAGCCCGATCATCGACCGCGCACCACGGTAGTCGTCTACCGTGTCGAAACCGCCCACAGTGACGCTACCGCCTGTGCCGGTCGTGATCCCGCAAATGGTTGAAATAAGTGTTGTTTTCCCTGCGCCATTAGGGCCAAGCAGGGCAAGGATTTCGCCCTCTCGGATGTTCAGCGACACGCCTTTCAGCGCCTCGAACCCATCTGCATAGGCCTTGCGCAGGTCGGTGATCTTTACGATGTCAGGCATGGGCGTCTCCGGTGTTGTTGGCCGGAAACTAGACTGATTATCCCAAAGTGAACAGGCCCTACCCGTCAGCTTTTGCTGCGGCCGAACCAGCCCTTTTTCTCGGCTGGTGCATCCGCTGCCTCTGCCGCTTCCGTCGGCGCATCTTCGGCTGGGCCCTCAAGCGTTTCTTGCAGGTTGTTAAAGAACTGGTCCGCCATCTTTTTGGCGAACCCGTCGATGATCCGGCTGCCAAGCTGTGCAAGCTTGCCGCCGACCTTGGCCTCGACGTCATAGGAAAGCTCGGTCCCGCCATCGACAGCAGCCAGCGTCACGTCCGCCTCGCCCTTGGCAAAGCCCGCGGCACCGCCTTTGCCTTCGCCGCTGATCTTGATCGACTGGTCGGGCACCATATCGGTCATGGTGACCTGCCCCTTGAACGTGGCTTTGACGGGGCCGACCTTCTGCACCACGGTCGCCTCGAACCCTTCTTCCGGCGATCCGGTCACCTCGGTCGCGCCGGGGACGCATTTGATCAGCATGTCAGGGTCCAGCAGCGCGGCATATACCTCTGCCGGGCTGGCTGCGATCTGGCGGGTCTCTGACATTTTCATGGGGGCTCTCCGTTGATGGCTTTGCGACAACCTAGCGCACATCAATTGGCAACGCCAAGGTCAAACGCGCGGGTCCGACTATTGCGATAGGGCCGCAAAAGATATCAACAGTCGCCAAATCGCCAATAAAACGCAGACCCTAGCTCACCCGTACGATAACCTTACCCGTCGCCTTGCGCGTGCGCAGCAGGTCCAGCGCTTCGTTCGCTTGATCCAGCGGCAGTACGTGGCTCACATGGGGTTTCAGCTTGCCCGCGCTATACCAGTCAATCAGCACCTTGAAGCTGTCTGTCAGCACCTGCGGCTTGAAATTCTTGTAGCCGCCCCAGAAAAAACCCAGCACGTCGATGTTCTTGACCAGCAGGATATTGGCAGGGATCTGCGGCACCTCGCCCGAGGCAAACCCAAGCGGCAGGATGCGGGCCTCGGGGTTGCAGGCCCGCAGCGCCGCCTTGAACTGGTCGCCGCCGATCGGGTCATAGACCACATCTGCCCCGCCCAAGGATTTCACCACCTCGCGGATGTCATCGGTTTCTGAATCGATCAGATGGTCGGCCCCGGCAGCGCGGCAAATCTCTAGCTTGGCCGCACCACGGGCGCAGGCGATGACCTCTGCCCCCATGAGCTTGCCCAGCTCCACCGCGGTCAGCCCGACCCCGCCTGATGCCCCCAGCACCAGCAGACGTTCCCCCGGTTGCAGCCGCGCCTTGTAGTCCAGCGCCACATGACTGGTGCCATAGGCCACAAGAAAGGCCGCGGCATCCTCGGCCGGCATATCGTCGGGGATCGGCACGCAGACATTGGCGGGAATGGCGGCATATTCGGCCAGCCCCAGCAGGCCGCTATAGGCTGCGATACGTTGACCAACGGCCAGATCGGTCACGCCCTCCCCCACGGCGGCGACGCTGCCCGAAAGCTCCATCCCCAGCGTAAAGGGCAGATCTGGCTTTTGCTGATAGGTCCCCTTGATCATCAGCAGGTCACCAAAGTTCAACCCGCAGGCATCGACCCTGATCAACACTTCGCCAGCGGCGGGGACGGGCATTTCCAGCTCTTGTTCGGACAGGGGCTGGTCATAGGCGGTGACTTGCATGGCGCGCATCGGGGGATCCTCTTGCTATTTCACGCAAAAGGGCCAGAGCATTGGCGGCTTTGCAACCCCCTTGCCCCGACCCTTGTGAAATTACCCAACGGCAAATGCCTGGCCCCGCCATGCCCCCCTCAGGGCATGATCATCAATCGGATCCCATAGGCCACCAGCCCAAGCGCCGCGACGCTCAGCACCCAGATCAGGACAAACCACCCGGTGCGTGTCATCCAGTTGCGTCGCATCAGTGGTAACCCTCTTCGGGGTCGATCTTCCCGCGGAACACCCAATAGGTATAGATCGTGTAAGACAGGATCATCGGCAGCAGGACCAAGGTGCCGACCAAGGCGAACTTGAGACTGCTGTCTGGTGCCGCGGCCTCGACGATGGTCAGCGAGGAAGGCACGATATAGGGGTAGAAGCTGATCCCGATCCCGATAAAGCCCAGCACGAACAGCGCCAGCGCGCAGAGGAACGGCGTCACATCCCAATGACGTTGCAGCCCGTGGAACAGCCCATAGACGGCTGCGGCCACCAAGGCAGGCACCAGAAAGCTGAAGATCGCGGTCGGAAAGGCGAACCAGCGGCCAAAGAAAGCGTCGTTCAGGAAGGGCGTCCAAAGGCTGACGAGCCCCATGAACACCAGTGTTGCGATGGCGAAAGGCCAGGCCAGCCTCCGCATATGCGCCTGAATACGGCCCTCGAGCTTCATGTTCAGCCAGGTCGCGCCCAGCATCGCATAGCCGACGGTCACCGCGAAACCGGTCAGGACAGAGAAGGGCGTCAGCCAGTCCCACCAGCCGCCGGCATAGGCGCGGTTCTCGATTTCGATCCCCTGCACCAGCGCGCCAAGCGCGATCCCCTGACACATGGAGGCCACCAGCGAGCCCCCGAAGAACGAGATATCCCACAGATGTTTGCCCCGCACCGTGCGCCAGCGGTATTCAAAAGCGACGCCACGAAAGACCAACCCCAACAGCATCAGAATGATCGGCATATAAAGCGCGGGCATCACCGTGGCATAGGCCAACGGGAAAACGGCGAATAAACCGCCGCCGCCCAGAACCAGCCACGTTTCATTGCCGTCCCAGATCGGCGCGACAGAGTTCATCATCACATCGCGTTCGCCCTCGTCCTTGGACAGCGGGAACAACAGCCCGACCCCAAGGTCGAACCCGTCGAGGATGACATAGATCAGCACCGCAAGCGCGATGATGCCGGCCCAGATAAACGAAAGCTCTAATCCAAACATCTGCTGTCTCCTACTCTGACGCTGCTATGTCTTGGGTCTTGTCCTGCGCCACCGGAGTCGTCCCCGCCGCCCGCACCGGCCCGTCGGTAATCTCTCCTTGCGCGCCCACATGGGGGCGTTTGCGCATCAGCCCGAGGATATAGAACACCCCCGCCCCGAAGACGAAGAAATAGACCACGATGAAAGAGATCAACGATGCACCAACCGCAGGCGCGCTGACTGGCGCAAGGCTGTCACTGGTGCGCAGCAGCCCGTAGACGGTAAAGGGCTGACGCCCGACCTCGGTCGTGATCCAACCGGCCAACACCGCGACAAAGCCCATCGGCCCCATGACGATCGCCGCCCGATGCAACCAGCGCGAGCTGTGCAGCGTCCCGCGCCAGCGCGCGATCCCGCCCCAAAGGCCAAAGCCCAGCATGGCAAAACCAAGCCCCACCATCACACGGAACGAGAAAAAGACGATGGCAACCGGCGGCTCGTCCTCGTCAGGGATCGTGTCCAGCCCGTCCAGCGGCGCGTTCAGGTCATGCTTGAGGATCAGCGACGACAGTTTCGGCACCTCGATGGCGTAATCGACCCGTTTTTCTGCCTGATTGGGGATGCCGAACAGGATCAGCGGCGCGCCGTCGGGGTGGCTGTCGAAATGCCCCTCCATCGCCATGACCTTGGCGGGCTGATGCTCTAGCGTGTTGATGCCGTGGAAATCCCCTGCCGCGATCTGCAAGGGGGTGACCAGCAGCAGCATCCACATCGCCATAGAGAACATGCGCCGCGACGCAGGCCCCTGATTGTCCTTCAGCAAATGCCACGCACCCACAGCGCCCACAACCAGCGCCGTCGTCAGATAAGCCGCCAGCACCATATGCAGCAAGCGGTAGGGGAACGACGGGTTGAAGACGATCTTCCACCAATCCAGCGGAATAAACTGCCCCACATCGTTAAAGCCATAGCCCGCAGGGGTCTGCATCCAGCTGTTCACCGACAGGATCCAAGTGGCCGAAAGCAACGTGCCAAAAGCCACCATCGCTGTGGCAAACATATGCAGCCCCGGCCCGACCCGTTTCAGACCAAACAGCATGATGCCCAGAAAGCCGGCCTCTAGGAAGAAGGCCGACAGCACCTCATAGGCCATCAGCGGCCCGACCACCGGCCCCGCCTTGTCAGAGAAGACCGACCAGTTGGTGCCGAATTGATAGGACATCACAATGCCCGACACGACGCCCATGCCAAAGGCCACGGCAAAGATCTTTTTCCAGTAGTCGAAAAGCACCCTGTAGGTTTCGTCCTTGGTCCATAGCCAAAGCGCATTCACCACCGCCAGAAAGCTGGCCAACCCGATCGAGAACGCCGGAAAAATAATGTGAAACGAAACGGTAAAGGCGAATTGGACCCGTGCCAGAACCTCGGCGGAAAACCCATCAAGCATGTCGTACCTCGTAGTGAATGGCCAAAAACAACGGGTTTCGGCCCTTACACCCTAGATAGCGCTGCACCCCCCATAAGTCACATGCTCAAATCGCCGCAGAAGACGGGCGTGCTATAGGGTGATCCGCACAAGAAGCCCCGGCGCGTTGTCCAGCAGCGCGATCTGCCCGCCGTGCAGCTTTACCACCCCCTCCACAAGGCTGAGCCCCAGCCCGTTGCCCGGCGTGTGGCGGCTGGCATCCAATCGATACAAGCGGCGCAGCACTTTGTCGCGCGCATCTTCGGGGATGCCGGGGCCATTGTCGGCCACCTCGATCACAGGCCGCCCCTGCGTGCGGGAAAGCGTCAGGGTGATCTCGCTCCCCTCGGGCGTGTGGCGCATGGCGTTCTCCAGCAGGTTCGACATCATCTGCCCCAACAGGTTCTTGTCGCCCGAGACGGTGATTTGCGCGTCGGGCACGACACTGTGCAACCGCTGCTGCTTGGCCGCGGCGGCGGGCTCGTACACTTCGGTGAGGGTCTCGCAAAGCTGGTTCAGATCGACAGATGTGAAATGCGTCTTGGGCGACCCTGCCTCGACCGAAGCGATCTGTAGCAGCGATTGAAAGACCGAAGCGATGCCCGCGACCTCCTCCTGCGCTTTGGCCAGCAAGATGCCTTCGTCCGTGTCTTCGGGCAGGCTGCGCGCCAGATCGTCCAGATGCACCGCGACGCGCTGGATCGGCGTCTTGAGGTCATGGGCAATGTCCGACGATACCTGCCGCAGCATCTGGGTTTGCGCCTCTTGTGCACCTGCCATCTGGTTCACCTTGCTGCCGATCCGTTGCAGATCATCCGCCCACCCCGGCGACACGGTCACCCGCGCGGCAAGATCGCCGGTCGTCAGGTCATCCAGCGTGCGCCCGATGACATCCACATGCCGCTTGCTGCGCCGCGCCAGATAAAGCCCGCCCGACAAGGCGACCAGCACCGTGGGCAGCAGGCTGATCAGCAGGATATTCAGGAACACCGTGCGCAGCCCTTCGATCTGTGCGCGGCTGCGGGCGACGGTCAACTGCCCGCCATAAAGCGGCGTTGTCAGCGACAGGTAGACCCCGTCATATTCGGCCCGTCCCTCGGCCAGCGACACGATATGATAGCCTTCGTCATCCCGCGCGATGGCCCCGTTGCCATAGATGCGCCCCGACGGGGTGATATAGCTAAGCACAACGCGGCTGGGATCGGCGTCGCGCGATTCAGCGTCCACCAGCAGGGCCACGGCGCGGGCATTGGGGGCCGCGCGAAAGCCCGCGATATCCTGTTCAAGATCCGCACGGATCGCGGTTTCAAATGAATTCTGCGTCACCGCATAGCTGGCCGCCAACCCCATCAGGCTGACGGTCGAGAAGAGCAAGACCAGCAGCAGCGCCAACCGCACCGGCATGGACCGCCAAAGCTGCGCCAGACGCGCGGTCATCCGTCGATCCGGTAGCCGGCACCGCGCACGGTCTGGATCAGCTCGCGGTCAAAGGGTTTGTCCACCTTGGCCCGCAAACGGCTGATGTGGGTTTCGACAACGTTGGTCATCGGGTCAAAGCTGATGTCCCAGACCGCCTCAAGCAACATGGTCCGGGTCTGCACCCTGCCCTTGCGACGCAGCAGATGTTCCAGCAGGGCAAATTCACGAGGCAGCAGGTCGATCTCCTGTCCGGCGCGGGTCACCTTGCGGGTGATCAGCTGCATTTCAAGATCGCCTGCACGCAGCACGGTTTCCTGCTCCATCGCTTGGGGGCGCCGTGCGAGAGCGGTGACACGCGCCGAAAGCTCGCCAAAGGCGAAAGGTTTGACAAGATAGTCGTCGCCGCCTGCATTCAATCCGCTGATACGGTCATCAACGCTGCCCATGGCGGTCAGAAACAGCACCGGCGTCAGGTTACCCGCGCCACGCAAGGTCTTGACCAGGGTCAGCCCGTCGATCTCTGGCAGCATCCGGTCGACGATCAGCACGTCGTAAGCACCCGAGGTCGCCTGTATCAGCCCCTCGCGCCCTTCGGCGACAAGATCAACGGTATGCCCTTCTTCGCGCAACCCCCGCGCGATATAGGTTCCGGTGGTTGCATCATCTTCGACGACAAGCAGTTTCATATACAATGGTCCATTGAGGCTTTGATCCTTCGATACCTGATATAGGGCGTGCTGCCACCTGCGAGAGACAAGTTTACACATTTGTATAGCCCGCAAAAACCCGCTGTTAGAAAGGGCTGCCATTTGGGTGTCATCCCTGAAGACGAAGGAACCACGCATGACATCTCTTTTCTCCTCCCCCCGCCGCGCAGCACCCTTTGTGCTCGCAGCGGCCCTCGCCTCTACCTCGGCCATGACGCTTGCCCCGTCGGCGGCTCTGGCGGTGCCCGCCGGCGGCTATGCCGATCTGGTCGAACAAATCTCACCCGCTGTTGTCTTCATCGAGGTAACCGGCACGGCAGAGCAGGCCAGCGCGCAGGTGCAACTGCCCGAAGGCATGCCAGAGGAACTGCGCAAACGTTTTGAACAACTGATGCCGCAAGGACCGGCTGGCGCACAGCCGATGCACGGGCTTGGATCGGGCTTTATCGTGTCCAAGGACGGAATGATCGTAACGAACAACCACGTTGTCACCGGTGCCGACACGGTCAAGGTCAAGCTGGCCGATGGCCGCAGCTTTGACGCCAAGGTGGTCGGCAGCGATGTGCTGACAGATATTGCCGTGCTCAAGGTCGAAGCGGATGTGGACCTTCCAGCGGTGAAATTCGGGTCTTCCGATGACATGCGCGTCGGCGACGAGGTGGTCGCCATGGGCAACCCCTTTGGTCTGGGTGGCACGGTCACCACCGGCATCATCTCGGCCAAGTCGCGCAATATCAACGCAGGCCCCTATGATGACTTTATCCAGACCGATGCGGCGATCAACCGTGGCAACTCCGGTGGGCCGCTGTTCAATAACGCGGGCGAGGTGATCGGCGTGAACACCGCGATCCTGTCGCCTGATGGCGGCTCTGTCGGGATCGGCTTTTCCGTACCATCCGATCTGGTGCAGGACATCGTGGCCGACCTGTCCGACGACGGGGAAATCACCCGCGGCTGGCTTGGCGTACAAATCCGCCCGATGACGGCAGAGGTCGCGCAAGTGCTGGGGCTGGACGCGCCGAAAGGGGCAGTGATCGAAGCCATCGGCGATGACAGCCCCGCCAAGAAAGCGGGTCTTGAGAAAGGTGATATCATCCTGTCGTTCAACGACACAGAGATCAAGGAACTGCGCGACCTGACCCGCGCTGTGGCCGAAACCGATCCGGAAGCCAAAGCCGAGGTCATGGTCCTGCACAAGGGCAAAGAGGTCACGCGGACGGTCACCATCGGCACATTGGCCGATCAAAAAGCGTAAGCGTCTTCCAGCGGGCTTACCTCGTTCCCTGCTGGATTTGCCCGACCGCGTTCCCCAACGCGGCGGGCCCCACCGCCCGTCCGCCCGGGTGCGGCAGACCACCTCCGACGCAGACCGTCGGGGGTGGTTTTCTTTTGGGCCCTCTGCGGAAGTTTAGATTGTCGCCTCGAACAGCTTGCGCAGGTTTTCCGTGGTCAATGTCACAGGGTTGCCACCGCAAGACGGATCTTCAAGCGCCATCGCGACGAGATCGTCGATCCGGTCTGCGCTCACGCCCATGTCCGACAGTTTGCGCGGAATACCGAAGCTGTCGTTGAACTCCTGCACGAAGGCACGGAAGCCGTCATAGCCGCCGTCGATCCCCAGATACCCTGCCGCGCGGTCAAAGCGTTCGCGGATTTCAGGCTCGTTCAGATCCAGCACCGCGGGCATGCAGACCGCGTTGGTGGTGCCGTGGTGCGTGTTGAACACCGCGCCGATCGGGTGGCTCATCGCGTGGATCGCGCCCAGACCTTTCTGGAACGCCGTCGCCCCCATCGCCGCCGCCGACATCAGCTGCGCGCGCGCTTCGATGTCGTTGCCGTCTGCATAGGCGCGCGGCAGATAGTCGATGACCAGCCGCATGCCCTCCAGCGCGATACCCTGCGACATGGGGTGGTAATGCGGGCTGCTGAACGCCTCGACGCAATGGGCAAAGGCATCAAGGCCGGTGCCTGCCGTGATATGTTTGGGCATCCCCACCGTCAGCTCGGGATCGCAGATCACGATGCTGGGCAGCACTTTGGGGTGGAAAATGATCTTTTTCACATGGGTTTCAGAGTTGGTCAGCACCGACGCGCGCCCCACTTCGGACCC
Organism: Sulfitobacter sp. EE-36; assembly: GCF_000152605.1. Classification (NCBI taxonomy): domain Bacteria; kingdom Pseudomonadati; phylum Pseudomonadota; class Alphaproteobacteria; order Rhodobacterales; family Roseobacteraceae; genus Sulfitobacter; species Sulfitobacter sp. EE-36. The sequence continues at coordinate 299,062 of NZ_CH959310.1, forward strand.
GGTACCGGCGGTTGTCGGCACGGCGATGATCGGCGCGATGGCATCGGCATCGGCGCGGGTCCACCAATCGCCCACATCTTCGTAATCCCACACAGGCCGCGACTGTCCCGCCATGAAGGCGACCATCTTGCCCAGATCGAGGCCAGAGCCACCGCCAAAGGCGATCACACCATCGTGCCCGCCCTCGCGGTAGACTTTCAGCCCCGCCTCGAGGTTCAGTTCGGTCGGGTTCGCGTCCACTTCCGAGAACATCGCGCGGCCAAAGCCCGCGCCGTCCAGCAGGTCCAGCGTGCGGGTCGTGATCTCCATCGAGGCAAGGCCCTTATCCGTCACCAGCAAGGGGTTTTTCATCCCCGTGGCCACGCAGGCCTCTCCGATTTCAGAAATACGGCCCGCGCCAAAGCGGATGGCGGTGGGGTAGGACCAGTTGTTTTGCAGTGCCATAAGGATCAAGCCTTTTTCAGGTGGTAAGATTTGGGGCGCGTTAGCGCCTGATAGCCAAGCTCGGACAGGCCCGCGCCCTGCCCTGTGTCCTTGCAGCCGGTCCAGCACAGGGCCGGATCAAGGTAATCGCAGCGGTTCATGAATACGGTGCCGGTTTCCAGCTGCGCGCCGATGGCATCGGCGGCATCCGCATCCTTGGTAAAGATCGCGGCGGTCAGGCCGAACTGGCAGTCGTTCATCAGCGCAATCGCTTCCGCGTCGTCCTTGACGGGCATGATGCCCACGACCGGGCCAAAGCTTTCGTCGCGCATCACGCGCATGTCGTGGGTGACGTTGGTCAGGATCTGCGGCGTGAGATACGCGCCGCCGTCATCCGCCTCGAAGGTATCGATCAGCGCGGTCGCACCGGCGGCGACGGCCTCGGAAATCTGGGCGCGGACCTCGGCGGCGAAACGAACGTTCGCCATGGGGCCGATATCGGTATCCGCCTCAAGCGGGTTGCCAAGCTTGAGCGCATTGACCCAAGCCACAGCTTTTTCGACAAAGGCATCATACAGGCTTTCGTGCACATAAATCCGTTCGATCCCGCAGCAGCACTGCCCCGCGTTGAACATCGCCCCATCCATCAGCCCGTCAACGGCGGCGTCAACATCCGCGTCGGCGCGCACATAGCCGGGGTCTTTGCCCCCCAGTTCGGTCGCGACGGGGGTGAAGGTGCCTGCGGCTGCAATCTCCATCGCCTTGCCGCCCCCGACCGAGCCGGTGAAGTTCACGAAGCCGAACTGCCGTTCAGCGATCAGTGCCGAGGTGGTGTCGTGATCAAGAAAAACGTTCTGGAAGGCATCGTCGGGGATGCCTGCGGCGTGGAAAGCTTCGGCCAGACGTTCACCCACTTGCAGGGTTTGGGTGGCGTGTTTCAGCACCACGGTATTTCCCGCAATCAGCGCTGGCGCGACCGTGTTGATCGCCGTCATATAGGGATAGTTCCACGGGGCCACGACCAGCACAACGCCGCGCGCCTCGCGGGTGATCTTGCGGGTGGCCTTGTCGCTGTCTTCGACGATTGTGGGGGCCAGCGCCTTTTCGGCGATGTCGGCCATGTGGTTGCCTCGCTCGGCAAAGCCGTTGAATTCGCCACCATAGCGCACGGGACGGCCCATCTGGTGCGCCAGCTCCTGCGCCATACGATCGGTGGTTTTGCCCACCTCGGCAATGGCACTGCGCACCAGTTGGACACGTTCGGACAAGGGGCGCGCGGCCCATGCGCCTTGTGCTGCCTTGGCGCGGGCGCAGACATCGCGTGCCGCCTCCAGCGACAGGACCGGGCGTTCAAGGTAAACCGATCCGTCAATCGGTGAGGTACATTTCAAAGTGTTTGTCATGGCTTATGCTCGCTCAAATCCGCGGTTGATTTCCCAGTCGGTCACGACCTTGTCGTATTCCTCCTGCTCCCATTCGGCTGCGCGGGTGTAGTGGTCAACCACGTCGTCGCCAAGGGCCTCGCGCAGCATGGCAGAGTTGCGCAGCGTTTGGGTCGCGGCACGCAGGGTGCGGGGGATTTCGGTGACGTTGGCGTCTTCGTAGACATCGCCCATCGTCGGCTCTTGCAGTGGCAGCTTTTCCTCGATCCCCTTGAGGCCCGCCGCCAGCAACACAGCCTGCGCCAGATAGGGGTTCAGGTCAGACCCGCCAATGCGACATTCAACGCGAATACCCTTGGTGCCATCGCCACACAGCCGGAAGCCCGCGGTGCGGTTATCGACAGACCAGACGGTTTTCGTAGGCGCAAAGGTGCCTTTGGCAAAGCGTTTGTAGCTATTGATATAGGGCGCGAAGAAATAGGTGATATCAGGGGCATAGGCGATCAGGCCGGCCATGAAATGCTGCATCATCTGCGACATCCCCAGCTTGGCGTCCTTGTCATAGAATGCAGGCGTGCCGTCTTTCCACAGCGACATATGCACGTGGCTGGACGACCCCACCTTATCCGCCGACCACTTGGGCAGGAAAGAGGCCGAGAACCCCTGCTGATAGGCGATCTCTTTCACCGCTTGTTTCGAAATCGTGTGGTGATCGGCACAGGCCAGCGCATCGGCATAGCGGATGTTAAGCTCTTGCTGGCCGACCTCGGCCTCGCCCTTGGTGCATTCGACCGGAATTCCCGCCCCCACGAGATGGTTGCGCAGTGGCTGGAGGAAGCTTTCCTCTTTCGTGGTCTGGAACAGGCAGTAGTCTTCGTTGTGGCCGTTCAGGGGCACGAGGTTGGCGTATTTTTCTTTCTGCAAGGTGCGGTAGTCGCCCTCGAACAGAAAGAACTCAAGCTCGGTCGCCATCATCGCGTCAAAACCAAGCGCATCCAGTCGGGCGATCTGCTTTTTCAGCATGGCGCGCGGCGAATGGGAGACAGGTTCGTGGGTGTGGTGATCCAGCACATCGCCAAGCACCAGCACGGTTTTATCCAGCCACGGCACATGGCGCATGGTCGACAGATCAGGCCGCAGCACATAGTCGCCATAGCCGGTTTCCCAGCTGGTCGAGGCAAAGCCCTCGGGCGTGGACATTACCAGATCGGTTGCCAGCAGATAGTTGCAGCAATGCGTCTCCGCGTGGGAATGATCGATGAAATTCGTGACGTGAAAACGCTTGCCCATCAGGCGGCCCTGCATGTCCACCAGTGCCACCAGCACCGTGTCCACCTCGCCTTTGGCGGCCAGGTCCTTGAGCGTGTCGAAAGTAAGGTTGCCCATCTGCAAACGTCCCTTTTGATGTGAGGGGGCGGCACAGATGCGCCGCCCCGATGGTCATGATGTCAAAGCCGGATCAGCCGAAAGTATAGGGCGGGCCCGCTTTCGAGATGACGTTGTTATAGTCGCGGAAAATCTGCACGATCTTGGCGGCGGTTTCGCCTTCTTCCGCCATCTCGTCCCAGAATTTCACCGCCGCTTCCTCGACCACTTTCCATTCGTCCTGCGGTACGGATGTCAGCTCCAGCTTCTCGCCCGATGCACGCAGACGCGCCTCGCCGCCCCAGTACCATTGGTTGCGGTAGGTGTGGCTCGCCTCGATCGCGGAGTTCACGATCTGCTTGAGGTGATCCGGCAGCTCTGCCCATTTCTCTGCGTTGACGAAGAACGACCCGATCCACGCCCCCGAGATGTTGTTGGTGCAGAAGTAGTTGGTCACATCGGCCCAGCCGACGGTGTAGTCTTCGGTGATGCCCGACCACGCCATACCGTCCAGCTCGCCCGTCTGCACCGCGACTTCAGCGTCCTCGTAAGGGATGTTAACCGGCACGACGCCGAATTGCGACAGGAAGCGACCCGCCGTCGGGAAGGTATACAGCTTCAGCCCGTCCATATCGGCCAGCGATTTGATCGGCTTGACGGTGTTGAAGTTACACGGGTCTTGCCCCGCCGCAGACAGCCAATGCACGCCAACCTTGGCGTATTCCTCGCGCCAGATGTCGGCCAGACCGTATTGGTTGAACAGCACCGGCACGTCGAGCGCGTGTTTCGTCGCCAGCGGGAAATATCCGCCGAAGGAGCGGACAGGCGTGGGCGACGCCATGGAGTCATCGTCCGAATGCACGCCGTCGATGGTGCCGCGTTGCAGCGCCTGGAAAAGCTCGCCCGTGGGGACGATCTGGTCGGCGTAGAACAGCTCGATTTCCAGCTCACCTTGGGCAGCGGCGTTGATCGCGTCGATGGCGGGTTTCGTCACCTCTTCGCCTAGTGCGGACCCCGCATAGGTCTGGAAACGCCAGCGGATCGGCTCTTGGGCGTGCAGGATCGATGGTGCGGCAAGGGTTGCCGGACCGGCAACGGCGGCTCCTTTCAGGAACTTACGTCTTGTTGTCATGTCTCATACTCCTTGTTGGGGTTGGGATGAAAAGGGCCAGTTGCTCTGACCGCTTGGTTGTTAATGCTTATTTTCCATAGACATAGTCCGGCAGCCAAAGCGCGATCTGCGGGAAGATCATGACCACCGCGAGCGCCAGCACCATGACCCCGACAAAGGGGATGATCGACCGGTAGATATCGCGGATCGTGATCTCTGGCGGGGCCATGGCGCGCATCAGGAACAGGTTATAGCCGAAGGGCGGCGTCATATAGGCGATCTGGCAGGTGATCGTATAAAGCACACCATACCACACCAGATCGAACCCGAGCGCACCCACCAGCGGTACATAGAGCGGGGCCACGATGACCAGCATCGCCGTGTCGTCCAGAAACGTTCCCATGACCAGAAACGACAGCTGCATCAGGATCAGGATCACCCAAGGGTTCAGGCCCCATTGTTCGGTAAACAGGTTTTCAATCGCCTTGACCGCCCCAAGCCCGTCAAACACCGCACCAAAGGCCAGCGCCGCGAGGATGATCCACATGAACATGCACGTGATCGCAAGGGTCTGGCGCACCGACGTCTCGAACACCGCCCGCGTCATCCGCCCCTTGAGCACCGCAGCCAGAAAGGCCGCAATCGCACCAATGGCAGAGCTTTCGACAAGCGAGGTCCAGCCGTTCACAAAGGGCACCATCATCACGGCAAAGATCACAACCGGCAGCAGGCCCGCGCGCAGCAAGCGCAGCTTTTCGGGCCAACCCACATCGCGTTCCTCGGCGGAAAGGGCGGGGCCCAGATCGGGGTTCAGGCGGCAGCGGATGGCGATATAGATGATGAACATCGTGGCCATCATCAGCCCCGGGATCGCGCCAGCCAGCCACAGCTGCCCCACTGGTTGCCGCGCAATCATCGCATAGAGCACCAGCACGACCGACGGCGGCACAAGGATGCCAAGGCTGGACCCCGCCTGAATGACCCCTGTCACCATCAGCTTGTCATAATTGCGTTTCAACAGCTCGGGCAGCGCAATCGTGGCCCCAATCGCCATGCCCGCCACCGACAGCCCGTTCATAGCAGAGATCAGCACCATTAGCCCGATCGTCCCGATGGCCAGCCCGCCGCGCAAACCGCCCATCCACACGTGAAACATTTTATATAGATCGTCGGCAATTTTACTTTCCGACAGCACGTACCCCATGAAGATGAACATCGGCAGGGTCAGCAGCGGATACCAACGCATCAGCTTGATCGCGGCAGAGAACCCGATGTCATAGCCGCCGCGATCCCCCCAAAGAAACAGCGCCGCAATCACCGCGACAAAGCCGATGGCCCCGAACACGCGCTGTCCAGTCAGCAGCATCAGCATCATGGTCGAAAACATCAGGATGGCGATCAACTCATAGGGCATCGCGGGTCTCCTCTGCCGATTTGAGGAAAAGGATGTCCTTGAACAGTTCAGAGACAGCTTGAAGCAGCATCAGGGTGATGCCGATGCACATGGTCACTTTGACCGGCCACATATAGGGGCGCCACGCGGTCGGGCTGCGCTCCCCCCCGTATTTGAACGAATACATCGTGGATTCGATACCGCCCCATAGCAGGATCACCAGATAGATCAGCAGGAAAAAGACGGTGATACAGTCCGTCCAGGCCTTCTTGCGCGGGGTCAATTCGGCATAGAACAGGTCCATCCGCACGTTCGCGCCCATCTGCAAAGCATAGGGCCCGCCAAGGATGTAATAGCCCACCATCACGAACTGCGCCATTTCCAGCGTCCAGATCTGGGGCGAGGCGAATGTCTTGTTATAGGACGACCACAGCAGGATCCCCATGAGCACGAAAATCCCGTACATCATGATCCGGCCAAGGCCATAGTTAAAGCCGTCGACCACCCGGATATATCTGCGCATCGCGTTCATTCTGCGGCCTCGCTGTCGGGGATGGGAAAGGCTTGGGTCAGGCTTTCGGCCAGATGCCGCGCCATGTCCTGCGCTTTTTCGGGTGTATCGATCAGATCATTGCGAATCTCGATCATCACGGCAGGCAGCGCCTGCGCCTCGCCATGTTTTTCAAGCGTATAGGTCACGCCATCTGTCGCGGCATAGGGTTCGTTCAGCGCCGAAGCATAGCGCCCCCGCGCCTGTTCAACCGCCAGCAAGGCCTGCGCGGCGGCGGGCTGCGCGTGGTAGAGAAAGCCAAGTTCAACCGCGCGGGTCGCCCCGTTATAGACAGGCGTAAAGCTGTGGATCGTGACCAGCACCGGCGCGGCCTGGGCGGGCTGCCAGCTTTCGCGAACACGGGCGACCGCATCGTGAAATGGCGTATGCACCTGATCAAAACGCTGCTGCCGTCCGGCATCGTCCAAAGCGGCATTTCCGGGGATGTCATAAATCTCGCTGCGCGCCGGAATACAGTCCGGGGCCGCAAGCGGGCGGTTGCAATCATAGACCAGACGGGAGATGTCACCGGCCACCAAAGGCGCGTCCAGAGCATCTGACAGCGCGTGCGCCACATCCAGCGCGCCGATGTCCCACGCGGCGTGCGAACAGCTTGCCGCAGGGGACAGCCCCAACCCGTCCAGCGCATCGGGTATCCGGCGCGAGGCGTGTTCACACACCAACAGCCAGCCCCCCTGCCCCTGCGGGTTCACGATGTTTACGGCATTCCAGTCGGTATTGGTCACGGTGCCCCTATCGTCTTGTTGCCTCACAATCACTACAGAATTTTCTAGCCTGTCAAGATTTTTTCTGTAATCTTTGCTTCACACTGATCTGCGCTGTACCGAAAGGAACATGAGTTGCACAAAAAAGCACTGGTCCGCGATCTGCTGAAAGAAAAGCAGACCGAGCTAACGGCGGCAGAGCGTAAACTGTCGGCTGTTCTGCTGGACGACCAGTTACTCACGGGGCTGCAATCCATCACACGGCTGGCCGAACTGGCCGAGGTGTCATCGCCCACCATCATCCGGCTGGCGCGCAAGCTGGGGTTCGATGGTTTCTCGGATATGCAGGACGCCATCCGCGACGAGATCGGCGCACGGATGAAAAAGCCGCTGGCCAAGCTCGACACCCCCGGTGACAGCAGCGATCACATGGTGTCGCGCTTTATTCAGGCGGTATCGGGCAATGTGAACCGCACGCTTGAACGGCTTGATCTGGCTGAATTCGACGAGGTTGCGGCGCTGCTTTCCGATCCGTCGCACAGGCTCTATCTGCTGGGCGGGCGGATCACGCGGTCCAACGCGCATTACTTTTTCAACCACCTGCAGATTATCCGGCCGCAGGTCACCCTGCTCGATTCCTCCCCCAGTGCATGGCCACAATCCTTGCTGGATATGGACGCGGGTTCAGTGTTGATCGTCTTTGACATCCGCCGCTACGAAAAAGAGCTGGAAAAGCTCGCCGATCTTGCGGTCAAGCAAGGCGCGACCATCGTGCTGTTCACCGATGCCTGGGGGTCGCCCATCGAAAAACACGCCCGCCACTGTTTCCGCGCCATGGTCGAGGTGCCGTCGAGCTGGGATTCAACGCTGGCGATTAACTTTCTGATTGAAGCGCTGGTCGCCGACGTGCAATCGCGCAGCTCCGACCAAAGTGCCGAAAGGATCGCGGCGCTGGAACAGATGATCGGCGAGTCGCGTATTTTCCGCAGCAACTAAGCCCCAGCCGCACCCCCGCACACCGCCACTGCGACATCCGTTCGTGACACATCAGAGTTTGCGTTGAACGGCAACATCCCCTAATCGGAACGCGCACCGCGTCTGCGTCGTTTTGTAAAGGATCTGCCATGAAGACCCCGTATTATCTGATCGACAAATCCCGCCTTCAGGCCAACATGGAAAAGATCGCCTGGTTGCGCGAGGCATCCGGCGCGAAATCCTTGCTGGCGTTGAAATGCTTTGCCACATGGTCGGTCTTTGACTTCATGGCGCAGTATATGGATGGGTCCACGTCCTCCTCGCTTTATGAGGTCAAACTGGGGTACGAGAAATTCGGCGGCGAAACCCACGCCTATTCAGTCGCCTACGACGATGACGAGATCGCCGAGGTGTTGGCCAATAGCGACAAGATCATCTTCAACTCCATCGGCCAGCTGGACCGTTTCGATGCGGCATCGGCGGGGCATACGCGCGGGCTGCGGGTGAACCCCGGTGTATCGACATCGGAATTCGATCTGGCCGACCCCGCCCGCCCCTTCAGCCGTTTGGGCGAACATGATCCGGCGCAGATCGCCGCCGTGGCCGACCGCATCACCGGGCTCATGTTCCACAACAACTGCGAAAATGACGATTTTGACCGCTTCGCTGACATGCTGACGTTGATCGAGGACGCTTTGGCGACACGATCCACCGGATGGACTGGATCAGCCTTGGTGGTGGCATCCATTTCACAGGCGAAGGCTACCCGCTGGACCGTCTGGCAGCGCGATTGAAAACCCTGTCGGATACCTATGGCGTGCAGGTCTACCTCGAACCGGGCGAAGCCGCGATTACCGGTGCCGCCACGCTAGAGACGACCGTGCTCGACACGCTGCACAACGGCAAGAACCTTGCCATCGTCGACAGCTCCATCGAGGCGCATATGCTTGATCTGCTGATCTACCGCGAGCCCGCCAAGGTGGCGCCGAACACCGGCGACCACGACTGGATGATCTGCGGCAAATCCTGCCTTGCGGGCGACATCTTTGGCGAGTTCAAGTTCGACGCCCCGCTTAAACCCGGCGACCGCATTTCGTTTCAGGACGCTGCGGGCTATACTATGGTCAAGAAAAACTGGTTCAACGGCGTCAAGATGCCCGGCATCGCCATTCGTGAACTTGACGGAACGATCACATCGGTCCGGTCATTCGACTACGAGGATTTCAAATCCGCCCTCTCCTAACCCTTCCCTTACAAGAGGTGTACTGAATACATGAAACGTAACGTTCTTATCATCGGCGCCGGTGGCGTGGCTCAGGTCGTGGCGCATAAATGCGCGCAAAATAATGACGTGTTGGGCGATCTGCATATCGCCAGCCGCACCGTGTCAAAATGCGAAGCGATCATTGAAAGCGTGCATGCCAAAGGCGCGATGAAACAGGACGGCGTATTCAAGGCCCATGCGGTCGACGGGATGGACAGCGACGCGGTTGAGGCGCTGATCAACGACCTCGGCGTGCAAATTGTGATTAATGTCGGTTCGCCCTTCGTGAACATGACCGTGCTCGAAGCCTGCATCCGCACCGGTGTCGCCTATATCGACACGGCCATTCACGAAGACCCGACCAAAATCTGCGAAACACCCCCGTGGTACGGCAACTACGAATGGAAACGCCGCGAGGATTGCGCCAAGGCCAACACCACCGCCATTCTGGGGGCAGGCTTCGATCCCGGTATGGTGAACGCCTTCGCCCGTTTCGCCGTGGACGAATTCATGGACGACGTGAAATCCATCGACATCGTCGACATCAACGCAGGCAATCACGGCAAGTATTTCTCGACCAACTTCGACCCCGAGATCAACTTCCGCGAATTCACCGGCACGGTCTACAGCTGGCAGGACGGCGCGTGGCAAGAGAACAAGATGTTCGAGGTCGGCCGCGAATGGGATCTGCCCGTCGTTGGCAAGCAGAAGGCCTATATGTCCGGCCATGACGAGGTGCATTCGCTCGCCGCGAACTATCCGGAGGCCGACGTGCGCTTCTGGATGGGCTTTGGTGATCACTACATCAATGTCTTCACCGTGCTGCAAAACCTTGGCCTGCTGTCTGAACAGCCCGTTGTGACCGCCGAGGGGCTCGAGGTCGTGCCGCTGAAGGTGGTCAAAGCCGTGCTACCCGACCCATCGACCCTTGCCCCGAACTATACTGGCAAGACCTGCATTGGCGATCTGGTCAAAGGCACCAAGGACGGCAAGGATGTAGAGGTGTTTGTCTACAACGTCGCCGACCACAAGGACGCCTATAACGAGGTCGGCAGCCAGGGCATTTCCTATACCGCTGGCGTGCCCCCCGTGGCGATGGCGATGCTGATTGCCGATGGCACCTACGACACCGGCACGATGGTGAACGTCGAAGAGCTGGACCCAAAGCCGCTGTTCGCCCTGCTCGACACCATCGGTCTGCCGACCCGTGTCAAACTGGCGGATCAGGACACCGGCTGGGACGAGGCCATCGCCTAAGCCTGCCGCCTGAGGCACCCACACCAACAACCCGCGCGCCCTTGCACCCGCGCGGGTTACCTCACCCCCGAAGGGCCGTACCCCCATAAAATCAAACGATTAAACACAAACAGCCCAGCGCGCGACCATGCGTGCAGGGTGATCAATTTGATTATGAAAATTGCGGACGGTTGTGCCGCCAAGTTCAAAATCTAACGATGTTTGAAAGTGGCGGACCGAGGAGGATTCGAACCCCCGACCCCCTGATTCGTAGTCAGGTACTCTATCCAGCTGAGCTATCGGTCCGTTAAGGCGGGGTTTAGTTCTGGGCGCGGGGGTTTGCAACCCCTTCTTTTGCCTAACGTGAATTTTCTTCAAACAAATTAGAAAGACCCGTCGCCCTTGGGCAATGTCACGATGAAAACTGTGCCCGACGCGCTTGTCTCTGACAGTTTGAGCGTCCCACCGTGACCGCGCACCAGCTCTGCCGCGATGGCAAGGCCCAGACCTGAGCCCCCCTTGCGCGCACCGCCCTTGAACGCAGTAAACAGATGCTCCCGCGCCTTGGGGGGAAGGCCGGGGCCGTTGTCGCTGACGCGGATCACCCAGTCGCCGGCCTGTTCACTGGCAGCAATAATGATTTCGCCAGATTTACCCGTGGCGATGATCGCCTGTCGGGCGTTGCGCACGAGATTCGCCAAGACCCTGAACAAATGCTCCGGATCGGCGCGCACGTGCAAATCTTGCGGCACGTCGCAGGTGAACGTCAGGTCCGCCCCGTTGATCGCCAGCCGCTCGCTATCAACGACGTCATCGACGATGCGCAACAGTGGCGTGACCGTCAGCGTCGGACTTGGCTCTTCTGCGCGGCCAAAGGCCAGCGTGGATTCGCACAGGTGCACGGCGCGGGTGATTGAGCTGACCAGCTTGGGGGCCATGCGTTTGACCGTCGGATCCTCGGACATTTCGATCCGGTCGGTAAACAGTTGTGCCGATGTCAGTATGTTACGCAGATCGTGGCTGATCTTGCTCACCGCCTGCCCCAGCTGCGCCAGACGCTCTTTCTGGCGCAGGGCTTGGGTCAGTTCGGTTTCAAGCTTCATCAATGCTTCCTCGGCTTCGCGCACCTCTGTCACACCAGCAGAAGGTGAAATGATTCGTCGCGCATCCTCGGGGGCAAGCGCGTAGTTCTGCATATGCCCGACCACACCCTTGATCGGTTTCAGCAAAAACGCCCGCATGGTCAGAAACAGCAAGAACGCCGTGATCATCGAGATGGCGGCAGAAAGCACCAGAATGCGAATACCATAGTCGATCATGGCGGTCCGTAAGGAGCCTGCCTCCATCGTGATTTCGATCAGAAGGCCCGCATCCTGCACCGGGGCACCGATCACGCGGATCACCCCCGGCTCTGTTTCGGCGAGCTGATGGAACGCATCGCGAATCAACACCCATGCGGAGGCATCGCGCAGATCGTATGTCTCTTTGATCGTCTGCGACATCGGGGAGGACAGTGCCAATTGCCGTATACGGTCCCGCCGCAGCACCACATTAAACACCTCCGCGGTGCGCAACAGCTCTGCCTCAAGCTCGGGGTCGATCATATCGCTTGCGAGCAGGGTCAGCGACGCAATCTGCGCCCTCTCCAGCCGGTTCATCATGTATTCTTCGCGAAACCGGGCGATAGAGGGCACAAAGATCAACACTTCTGCCAGCATCACAAAGATGGTGGTCAGAATAAGAAGCCTGCCGGAGAGGGATTTGAGCATAGGCGCGCGCTTTATGGGATGAACCGCTGCACCAGTCGAACGACAGTCTTGACCAAATCGCTTTCGAACAGACGCGGGCTGAAATACGCCCCCGCCGCACGTTTGTTGATTTCGCCGATGGTAGGGTAAGGTGCAACCATAGACGCAATCTGGCTCATTTTCATGTTATTTGCCAGCGCCAAAGCCCACAGGTTGATCAACTCTCCTGCTTGGTAACCGACGATGCTTGCGCCCACGGGACGCCCCTTGACCACCATGACCTTGATCAAACCTTTGGTTTTACGCTCCGCGATGGCGCGATCATTGTGGTTATAGTGAAAGCGCACGACCTCCAGCTTGTCACCGTGTTTCTCTTTGGCTTGCGCCTCGGTCAGGCCGACTTGCGACAGTTCTGGGTCGGTGTAGGTGGCCCAAGGGATATGCGCCGTCTTCGCCTTGGCAGGCAGCGCGAACATCAGCGACCGGATCACGACGCCGCCGTGATAGCCCGCAACATGGGTAAATTGCATCCCGCCTGCGACGTCGCCAATAGCATACACCTTGCGGTTGGTGGTGCGCAGGGAATCGTCAACCTTGATTCCGTTCTTGATCGGTTCGATCCCCGCCTTTTCCAGATCCAGACGATCCGTGTTTGCCTTGCGGCCGACGGCCACCAGAAGATGCGAGCCTTTGAAAACGCGCCCGTCTTTTGCTTCCACCTCTATCGCCCCGACATCCCCGCGGATTTCAGCAGCTTGCGCGCCTTCTGCAATCTCGATGCCTTCGTCCTTGAGCGTTTGCAAAACGATGGCGGCAAGTTCGGGGTCGTCCTTTGAAAGCGCTTTATCTCCCTCGATCACGGTAACCTTGCACCCCATGCGTATATGAGCCTGCGCCATTTCCATCCCGATCGGCCCGCCACCGATGATCAGCAGATGCTCGGGCTTCTCGCGCAGATTGAACAAGGTCTCGTTCGTCTCGTACGGCGTTTTATCCAAACCTGTAATCGGGGGTACCAGCGGCGATGATCCCGTCGCGATGACGATGCGCCGCGCCTTGATCACCGTATCCCCGGCCTGCACTTCGTCTTCGGAGATGAAGCGCCCGTACTCCCGGATCACGTTGACCCCGAAGCCTTCGAAGCGTTCCTGGCTGTCGACGGGCGCGATCTGCGCGATCACGTCCGCCACATGATCTTTTGCAGCGGCGTAATCCACCTCGCCCGCCGCATTGGACACGCCATAATCCGCGCTATGCCGCTGCCCATAGGCCGCCTTGCCCGTAGCAATCAGCGCCTTCGACGGCACGCAGCCAAAGTTCAGGCAGTCGCCGCCCATCTTGTGCCCTTCAAGCAGCACAACGTCCGCCCCCATTTGTGACGCCCCCGCCGCGACGGACAACCCGCCGGAGCCTGCGCCAATGATCAACAGGTCAGTTTTGATGCGGTTCATTTCAAAAGTTCCTTTTTGCCGGTGACAGCTTTCAACACGACGGGCAGCACCGACAAAGCGCAAAGCCCCAGAATGGGAAGCAGGATGTGAGGTTCGAATATAATGCCGAAGTCTGGCGTTTCACCCCGTGCAAAAACGGAACCCAGCCCAGCACCGATTGAGGTGAACACAAGCGACCCGGGAATGATCCCTAGAAAAGTAGAGATCACAAAGCGATAAAGAGGCACGCCCAGAAAGGCAGGAATAAGGTTCGCCACAAAGAAGGGCACCACGGGCACCAATCGTATGAAGAAAAGCATCGACCACTGGTTTTCGTCAATGCCCGCTTTGACCTTCCGCACAAGCCCCTCCGACGCGTCCATGCGCGCCTTCAATATCTCTCCGAGACCCATACGCGCGGCAAGAAAGATCACGACCGCCCCCAGTGTCGCGCCGGTGACATTTGCCAGAACGCCGAACACTGTCCCGAATAGAAAACCGCCAGTGATTGTTGCCACGCTCGCCCCTGGAAGGGAAAACCCCACAATCATGACATAAATGCCCAGAAAAACGAGGATCGTCAGCGCATAGTGCTGGTCACGAAAAGCGATCAACGCCTCGCGGTTGTCGCGCAGCGTCTCGAAGGTAAGGTAATCGCGCAGGGCGAAATAGCCGATCACCGCGACCGCCAAGATGACCACAAAGGGCAAGTAGCGAAACCACGAAGGCTTTTCAGAGGCTTGTGCGGACATATTGTCGGGTCACTTTCAAAAGGGTATAAGTTGCTCCTTATTAGATGGGTCAAATATCGCCAGTCAGATAGGGTGCTCACGGGTGGTTGATGTGAAGGCGGCTTTTATGACGATGTCACGGCAATTCCCAAGAAAACTGTAACATTGCGCAGATAAGCTGGCTTAATTTGTTGCAAAGGCCGAAATAACGGCACCAAGGGTTTGACTTGCCCGTGCTGCAGCTTTAGGAGCAGGGCTTGAAATGACAGTGACGCGCCGAATCTGGTCGCGTGCTAAAGTATAAAGTGGAGTCGGAGCGATGAAACGCACCTATCAACCTTCAAACCTTGTGCGCAAACGGCGCCACGGTTTCCGCGCACGCATGGCAACCAAAGCGGGTCGCAAGATCATCAACGCGCGCCGTGCACAAGGCCGGAAGGAACTGAGCGCGTAATACGCGACCTCGGTTTCAAAAAGATATGACACCGTCGGAGGCACCTATGGATGGCAGCATCGCCACACCAGAGGAAACGCTTCCGGCGGTTTCTTTACGTGTGCAAACGCTCAAAAATCGTCCCGACTTTCAACGGGCATCCCGCGCCCCTCGGGTCGCCATGCCCGGTTTCATCCTGCAGATGCGTAAACGCGCAGCGGGCGAAGCCGATGGCATACGGGTTGGCTTCACCTGCTCTAAAAAAGTGGGCAACGCCGTCGCGCGCAATCGGGCCAAACGACGTCTACGCGAAGTCGCACGCCTGACGCTCCCTCACGAGGGACGCGACGGTATGGACTATGTCCTCGTAGGTCGCAGCGATGCCACGGCATCCCTCCCTTTTGACAAATTGCAGTCGGATTTCACCAAAGCCTTGGGGATCCTGCACGGCAAGCAACGCTCTGGTTCAAAAAAGTGACCCCTTTGGCGCGCGTTTTGGCACTGCCTGTGAAAGGGTATCGCCTCGTCTTCAGCCCCTGGGTTGGCCACAACTGCCGATACCACCCGACATGCAGCGCATATGCGCTGGAAGCACTTGCTAAACATGGCGGCATCCAGGGCGGCTGGCTCACCCTGCGGCGCATCGCTCGCTGCCACCCTTGGGGCGATAGCGGCATCGACAACGTACCTGACTAGCCCTTCCGTTTCTCTCCTTTCTTTACATCACCAATCGCCGCCATACACATGCACTGGCGCTTGATCGGCAAACTCAGTTGCACTAAGCCAAGCCCATGCTTGATCATCCCGAAGATATTCACCCGCTCTTCAACGGTGCCCCCCAAAGCACCGAGTTTCGCAAACTGCGCAAACGTCTTGTGCGACAAACGCGCGAGGCGATTGAGCAATACGGGATGATCGAACCCGGCGGCAAATGGCTGGTTTGCATGTCCGGGGGCAAAGATAGCTACACCCTGCTGGCCATCTTGCACGAGCTCCAATGGCGCGGCCTTCTGCCCGTCGAACTGGTCGCCTGCAACCTCGATCAAGGTCAGCCCAATTTCCCCGCCACGGTCTTGCCCGCGTTTCTTGAAAAGATGGGTGTCAAACACCGCATCGAATACCAAGATACCTATTCCATCGTCATGGATAAAATACCCGCGGGCCGCACATTCTGTGCGCTGTGCAGTAGGCTTCGTCGGGGGCACCTCTATCGCATCGCGCGCGAAGAAGGATGTACCGCTGTTGTCCTAGGCCACCACCGTGACGATATCCTAGAGACGTTTTTCATGAACCTGTTCCATGGCGGGCGCTTGGCGACCATGCCGCCAAAACTCGTGAACGAAGAAGGCGATCTGTTCCTATACCGCCCCCTCGCCCATGTCGCGGAGGTCGATTGCGAAAAATTCTCTACTGCCATGAATTATCCAATCATTCCGTGTGATTTGTGCGGCTCGCAAGACGGTCTGCAACGCCAGCAGGTAAAATCGATTCTAGACGGCTGGGAGGCGAATAGCCCCGGACGCCGTCAGGTGATGTTCCGCGCGCTGATGAACGCACGCCCTTCGCATCTGTTGGACCCGAACCTGTTTGATTTTGCGGGCCTCACTCGGGACAAGTAAACCCTCGAAAAGCTGAGAGTTTTATTCAAATTCTATAGATCAAAGGCAGAACATTAATCTTTTGGTCAGAGGCAAGGGCTATCGGTATGGCGGTAACACTGTCAGCCGAGGCTTCATTTGCAACACGATCTTCAATCTAATCGTTCCCAGCGTAGCACAACCCGCCGCCATCTACCCGCTGGTCTCGTGCTCTTGCTGGGGTTTGCGTTGTCCGTGCTTTGGTTCGGCTGGCAGGGGTTGACTATCATCGGCTTTGTCGCCCCCCCTCTGCTGTATCTGGCTTCAGATAGCTGGCGCAGTACACCATCAGAACCAACGCACCCGCGCCCGCTGGATAGGACGGCCACTGCCCGACCAAGCGGCGGTACCGATCCTACACCTCGGGAACCGATGCAGCACGCTCAAGTGCTATTCCAGCCTCAAATATCCACCCATTCCGGCATGATTAGCGGATTTTCGGCAGCTCCGGCAAGGCATAACAGCATGAACACCGACGTGGCCGCGCCGCTCAGCGCCTCGGAAATTGCAGAGGATGAAACTCCTTTCAGTCACTTCAGCAATCTGACTCACGCGCTGCACAGGGCCAAAACCCTGCAACGAACGTCTCACTTTCCTCTTATCATCACATGCAGCCTTTCTACCGAGCAAGTGGATGACGTGCAGCTGGCGGCAAAACTGGAATGGGAACTTGATCGTCTTGACATCAAACCCGCTACTTTGCGACTAGCCCTGCCGCAACACCTTTGCCAGCATACGCCTTCTCACCCACTCATTTCTACATGCCGTGACCTTCGTACGCTAGGATGCGGTATCGCGCTTTACGGTTTTGGCAGCGGTCCACATTGCGTTGAGACCATTCAGAAATGCGGCGTTGACCTCGCGATTATCGACCCGTCTCTCACTAATGACGTTGATAATCACCCCAACCGTCGCCGCATCCTGTCAGCGGTAGTTGCGATGGCTCATGATTTGGGCGTCGAAACCCTGGCCTGTGATATACGAACCGCCGGAGAGCATAGCTTATTGTCTCAACTGGGCTGCGACCATGTTCAAGGCGACGGCATCGCGCCGCCCATGCAGACACACGAAGCGACCACTTGGATGCATACACATAGCCAAAAACTGACACATAGCCAAAAACTGACACGCCCGCCCAGTGTGGTAGGTGGCATTCGTTGATGTTTGGCTTCGGCAGATCAGTGTGCACCAAAGGGGAAAAGGCGAATCTACTTGACCTTTGGTGCCTTACTCTGTTGAACCCACGCTGATATTACAGGCATCAGGTGACGGTCACATGGACGATCAAAACAAGAATCTCATTTTCGCGACGGTTCTAAGTTTCATAGTCATCCTAGGGTGGTTCGTGTTGTTTCCGCCTCCGGAAACCGAAACCATCACCGACCCGGCTGCCACACAACAAGTGACGGACGCAACCTCGACAGAGGCTGTTGTCCCTTCAAGTGCAGGCGCAGCGGACAATGTTACCGACGCGTCGGACGAGGCAACGGCAGCTCTCGAAGAAGCGCCGCGTATTCCCGTTGAAACGGCTCGCATTTCCGGCTCAATCTCACTGCTAGGGGGGCGGGTCGATGACCTTCATTTGAAGGATTACAACACAACTATCGAAGATGATGCTCCCATCGTAAGCTTGCTATCACCTGCAGGCACACCCGACGCCTACTATGCGCTTTACGGCTGGGCTCCAGGTGCGGGGATTGCCCCTGAACAGGTTCCAGGACCAAACACCCTTTGGACGCTTAGCCAAGGTGAGACGCTGTCAGTCGAAACCCCGGTCACGCTCACTTGGGACAACGACGCCGGTCAGCTTTTCTCACGCACCATCTCAATCGACGAAAACTATATGTTCAAGATCGAACAGAAGGTTGAGAACACTTCCGAAAACTCAGTTTCGCTTGCACCTTACGGGCTAATTGCACGCCACGGTATTCCAAGCGACGCGCAGAATTTCTTCATTCTGCACGAGGGTCTTGTCGCCATGAACAATGGTGAACTGCTTGAGACCGCTTGGGATGACATTCCCGAGTTGGACGCCGTGAACGGCGTGCCATCCAAACGTATTGACGGTGTAACCAACGGCTGGATCGGCTTCACCGGGCACTATTTCATGACCAACCTGATCCCGGATCCGGCACAGCCAACGCGCTTATCAGTCAAGTACCTGCCACGCACCGAGATTTTTCAAACCGAATCCGTGATGCCGACGCAAACTGTCGCAAGGGGGCAGACAGCAACGGTCACCACACAGTTGTTCGCCGGCGCCAAAGAATGGGAAATTCTGCGCGACTATGAGGCGCAAGGCGTGTACAAGTTTATCGACTCCATCGATTGGGGCTGGTTCTTTTTCCTGACCAAACCGATCTTTTGGGTCCTTCACCACCTAAACCTGCTGATCGGCAACATGGGTGTCGCGATCATCGGCCTGACGTTGCTGATCAAAGCTCTGCTCTTCCCACTTGCGTATAAATCCTACGTTTCGATGGCGAAGATGAAAGAGCTTCAGCCACAGATGGAGAAGCTGAAAAAGGATGCGGGCGACGACCGTCAAAGGCTTCAACAGGGCATGATGGAGCTATATAAACGCGAGAAAGTGAACCCAGCCGCCGGCTGTCTGCCGATTTTGATGCAAATCCCGATTTTCTTTTCCCTCTACAAAGTGATCTTCGTCACGTTGGAGCTGCGCCACGCGCCCTTCTTCGGCCCGTTTCAGGATTTGAGCGCCCCAGACCCGACATCCATCTTCAACTTCTATGGTCTGCTGCCATGGGCTGCGCCCGAAGCAGGGACCGTTCTGGCCCTGGTCTTTATCGGGATCCTACCGCTGCTGCTGGGTATTTCGATGTTCCTGCAGCAAAAACTGAACCCGGCCCCTACGGATCCCACGCAGCAGATGATCTTTGCATGGATGCCATGGGTCTTCATGTTCATGCTTGGCGGTTTCGCATCCGGCCTCGTTGTCTACTGGATCGCAAACAACACGATTACCTTTACGCAGCAGTACCTGATCATGCGCAGCCAGGGCTATAAGCCCGATATCCTAGGAAATATCAAAGGCAGCATGAAATTCGGACGGAAGGGTGATCCGAAATAATGACAACGGTGACCCAGCTCTATCGCCACCCGCTCCAAAGCCATGGTCGCGAAGAGCTGGATCATATAGCGCCCTCCACGGGGCAGTCGATGCCGTGGAACCAGACCTGGGCGGTGGCGCATGCCGCGGCGCGTCTGGATGGGAACGAATGGTCGCATTGTGCAAATTTGAGCCCGGGTCAAAAGCACCATTTGGTTTGATACCACAACACCATGGATCGATCTTGATTAGGTCGGGCACGACGTGTCAGGTGGCGAAACTGTCCTACGCGTACGGGACCCCACCAAGCGGTGCCAAGCGACCACCGCGAATCCACACAACGGCGAGCGCGACATCGACATATTGCGCGTATTGAGCGCTTGGGATCACCAAGATTTCCGCGTATACGCTGAGGTTATTCACACGGGCTCCGTCGCAATTAGCGATCAGGTAAAGGTACTTTAACTCATGCAAGTCCAATTTAGCATCGCCGAAGAGCCTGATGCCTATGCAGCCGAAAAAGGCCGCATGCTATTTGCAGGCGAAACGCTGTTTGTGAAAGGCGTTGTCGCGATGGACGGCCTGCCACCTGCCGACCGGATGGAGGTGTGTTTTGCAGGGCGATCAAACGTTGGTAAATCGACTTTGATCAATGCCCTGACGGGCACAAAAGCGCTGGCAAGAGCGTCAAACACGCCGGGGCGCACTCAAGAGATCAACTATTTTACCGCGGCCGACGATCACTACCTCGTCGATTTGCCCGGGTATGGCTATGCTAACGCCCCTCTACCCGTCGTCGAAAAATGGCAACGGTTGCTGAAACAGTACCTTTCAGGTCGGCAAACGCTCCGCCGTGCGTTTGTGCTGATCGACGCGCGGCATGGTGTGAAGAAGGTCGATGACGAAATCATGTCTTTGCTAGATAGCTCAGCCGTGACATTTCAATGTGTCCTCACGAAAGCTGACAAAGTCAAAGAAGTTGAGCGTCAGAAGGTTCTGGATCAGGTCCGCGGTGCGCTTGCCAAGCACCCAGCCGCCTATCCCGAAATCGTGGTGACATCTTCTGAAAAGGGCTGGGGCATCCCTACGCTCCGTGCCATTATCGCGACGTTGGAGTGACGAGCACTTCGGCGTTTACCGAGGCAGAGAATGAGAAAACAAGACATGAATCGCGACTGGATCGCCACCGCACGCACCCTGAGCCAAGCGCTCCCCTACTTGCAGCGTTACGCTGACGCGACCGTTGTTATAAAGCTGGGCGGTCACGCCATGGGCAGCGACGATGCGATGGAAGAGTTCGCACGCGACGTAGCACTTATGCGCCAGGTCGGCGTGAACCCCGTCATCATTCACGGCGGCGGCCCGATGATCAACGATATGCTCGGCCGGCTGAACATCAAATCCGAATTCGTAAACGGCAAACGGGTGACCGACGCTGCCACGATGGAAATCGTTGAGATGGTTCTGTCGGGCCTTGTGAACGCCCGCATTGTGCAAGCGATCACGGCACAGGGTGGGCGTTGCGTCGGTGTGTCTGGCAAGGACAGCGGCCTTATTATCTGTGACCAAGAGGACCCAGAGCTGGGGTTGGTTGGCGCACCGACCGAAGTAAACCCCCGTTTGCTCCGCGATCTAGCCGACAAAGGGATTATCCCGGTGATTGCGCCCCTTGGCATGGGCCGCAACGGTGAAACATTTAACATCAACGGCGATACTGCGGCGGGCGCGATTGCAGCTGCGCTGAAGGCAGACCGCTTGCTGCTGCTTACCGACGTTGCGGGCGTGAAGAATGCCGAAGGCGACGTACTGACGGAGCTAACAGCGAGCCAGATACGCGAGATGGTGGCAGACGGAACGATTGCCGGTGGTATGATACCCAAAACACAAACTGCGCTTGATGCGATCGACGGTGGCGTGCGCGCAGCGGTGATTTTGGACGGGAGAGCCCCTAACGCCTGCTTGTTGGAGCTTTTCACCGAACATGGCGCAGGGAGCATTATCCGCGGCCAGTAACAACGACTATATAAATTACTGCATATTGCACCCTCCACTGTTTCCGGCTGTCTGAGCTTCTTGTTTATGCGGCCGATACATTAAGGAAACGTTGATGAGACGCCTTATTCTGATGCGCCATGCAAAAGCAGGTTGGCCGGCGGGGATCGCGACGGACTTTGACCGGCCTTTGGATGACAAAGGTCGGCAAGACGCACATGCAATCGGGCGATGGCTCGACGCAGAAGACTACAGACCTGATCTTGTGCTATGCTCTGCATCTCGGCGAACGTCGGAAACGCTCGAACTTTTGGAAATTCCCTCCGCTGTTAAACGAATCTTCACAGACCGCCTTTATCTAGCAGATACAGAACGGCTGATGGCGGCCATACAGGGCGCTGAAGGGTCCACAGTTTTAGTTCTCGCGCATAACCCCGGCGTGGCGGAGATGGCGCACCTCCTGCCCCGTGTGGGTGCCACAGCTCATCTTGCAGCCGGAACCCCACCGGGTGCGACAATGGTGATGTCATTCGAAGTGGACGACTGGAGGGGTGTGCACTGGCACAGCGGCGACGTACAGGCGTACATGACGCCACGGATGCTTGCCCAATAAAAAAGGGCGGGGAAATCCCCGCCCTTGAAACTTAGTGGCCCAAAATCTGACTGAGGAAGAGCTTGGTCCTCGGGCTTTGGGGGTTGTTAAAGAACTCTTCAGGTTCGTTCTGTTCGACGATCTGACCTTCATCCATAAAGATGACGCGGTTGGCCACCTGACGGGCAAAGCCCATCTCGTGCGTTACGCAGAGCATCGTCATGCCTTCCTCAGCCAGTTCGACCATCGTGTCCAGGACCTCTTTGATCATCTCCGGGTCCAAGGCAGACGTTGGTTCGTCAAACAACATGATACGCGGACGCATACACAGGCTGCGCGCGATCGCCACGCGTTGCTGCTGACCACCAGAAAGCTGACCTGGGTACTTGTCCGCCTGATCCGGGATCTTAACCTTCTCAAGGAAATGCATCGCGATTTCTTCGGCTTCCTTCTTAGGTGTTTTTCGTACCCAGATCGGAGCAAGCGTGCAGTTTTCGAGGATTGTCAAATGTGGGAAAAGGTTGAAGTGCTGGAAACACATCCCGACTTCGGAGCGGATCTTGTCGATGTTCTTAACGTCCGAAGACAGCACCGTACCGTCGACTTCGATCCGGCCTTTCTGATGCTCTTCCAAAGCATTGATACAGCGGATCAGAGTTGACTTCCCCGAGCCCGACGGTCCGGCAATAACGATACGTTCACCACGGTAAACGGTCAGGTCAATATCCCGAAGTACGTGAAACGTACCGTACCACTTGTTCATGTTCTCGATGCTGATCGCGACCTCGTTCGAGACTTTCAGCGCTTGTGCTTGTTCAGCCATAATTACAGCCTTTCCTTAATGGTGGTCGGTCTGGAGTTGACGTTCCAGCCATTGTGAATATTGCGAGATGCCGTAGCAGACGACGAAGAAGAGCAAGGCGGCAAAGCCCCAAAGTTCCCAGTAAACGCCGTTCCAGTCAGTCGACGCTAGGATCGGCCCGCGGATCATCCCAACCAGGTCGAACATCGAAATAATCGACACCAGCGTAGTATCCTTGAACAGCCCGACGGCCACGTTAACGATTCCTGGGATCGAGATTTTCAAGGCTTGGGGCAAAATAATCAGGCGCATGGCCTGCGCATAATCTAGGCCCAAGCTGTCTGCAGCCTCGTATTGACCACGTGGCAAGGCTGCCAACCCGCCCCGGATCACCTCGGCGATATAGGCCGACGCGAACATGGTGATCATGATAATAACACGTAGGATCAGGTCGAAGTTTGTGCCCGGTGGCAGGAAGTAAGCCAAGACCACGTTGGCAACAAAAAGCAACGTAATCAGAGGCACCCCTCGAATAAACTCAATGAAAACAACACAGATCAGTTTGATGATCGGTAAGCTCGATTGACGACCCAGCGCAAGCAGAATGCCCATCGGCAGGGACAAAGACACACAGATCACGCCCAAGATCATGTTGAGCATAAAGCCCCCCATGTTCCGCGAGGCGACCGGTTCCAGCGCGAGCACGCCCGATAGGCTTGGCGTAATGAAGCCGCAGATAAACCACGTCACGATGCCTGCGATGAGACCCGCAAAAAGTCCGCCTGCAAAGCTTGTCTTAACGATTCTGCTGTAGACCACATAGCCAACCACAACGGCCAGCAACGCCGACAATGGCACCAAAAGGGAACCGCCCCAGATCAACCAAAAGGCGATGAAAGGATAGATGACGGTAAAAAGGATGAGCCCACGTGGCAGATTGCTAAACAGCACCGGTGACACAGCGACGAACAGGAGCACGAATGCCAATGTCGGGCGCCAGTAGCCGTCCTGCGGATAGGCGATACCAAACAACAGTTGGTTCCAGCGTTCTGTCAGCACCGAGAAACAGCCAGCTTGGACACCGTCCAATACTTCGCGACACTCGCGAATGTTGGATGTCGTCCAAACGCCGCCCAGCAACCAAGGAAGGAAGCCGGAAAGGATCAGATAGATAACGTAAAGCGCTGCGAGCGTGAGAATGGTGTAAGGGATCGACGAAAACAGGCTTTCGCGGACCCATTTTACAGGCCCCTGCGCGGTTGGCGGGGGCGCGTGCTGTGGCAACATGGTGTCCCGCACATAAGGGACGGAGGCGGCGTGTGTATCTGACATCTTACCGCTCCTTCAAGCTGACAGAGTTGTTGTAAACGTTCATGATCGCAGAGATCGACAGCGAGATCGTGAGATAGAACAGCATCAGCAAAAGCACGCATTCGATCGCGCGGCCGGTCTGGTTCAATGTGATCCCCCCCAGTGTCGCAGTGATATCGGCATACCCGACGGCAATCGCGAGCGACGAGTTCTTGGTGATGTTGAGGTATTGCGAAATCAGCGGCGGAATGATCACACGCAACGCCTGCGGCAGAACCACAAGGTTCATGACTCGCTTCGGGCGCAAGCCCAATGACGATGCAGCTTCGGTCTGCCCTTTTGAGATCGCCTGAATACCTGCACGCACGTTTTCGGCGATGAAGGCACCGGTGTATACGGACAAAGCCAACCACAATGCGATCAGCGGCGCGCCGATCTGCAGACCACCACGGAAGTTAAAGCCCTTAAGCTCGGGGTAATCCAATGCGATAGGGCTGCCCATGATGAAGAACATCACAATCGTCGGCACCAGCAAGATCGCGACAGTGGGCCATCCCATAGGCAGCAGCTTGCCCGTACGGAACAGAAGGCTAACCGCATACCGGCGATAGATAATCGCGGCGATGATCGACAGCACAAAGGTCGCAACCACGATCATAGACCCCGGGCCCCAAACCGGTTCGGGAATGTAGATGCCGCGGTTGGTGAAGGCGAAGGCGTCGAAAAGCATGCTCGACGTGGCGTTGTCACCGCGGAACTTGTTGGGCGCGGGCAATACGGCCGTCATCAAGGTGTAGATCATCAGGATCCAGATCAGCACCGGAATATTCCGGAAAATCTCGACGTAGACCGACATCAGTTTGGACACGAGCCAGTTCTTGGACAGGCGCGCCACACCGGCGATCACACCCAGAATTGTCGCAGTGACACAGGCCAGAAACGCAACAAGAAGCGTGTTGATGATACCGACCATTGCCGCACGCAGGTTCGATGACTGGCTGTTATAATCGATTAAGGATTGGTTGATATCGTAGCCGGCTGGCACGTTCAAAAACCCGTAAGAGATGTTCAATCCGGCCTCTGCCAGATTTCGTACCAGGTTAATGCCCAGAAACGACATCAATGCGATAAGCAGTATCAGCGCGATAAACTGGAAGGTGTAGGATCTATAGCGGGTGTCGTTAAGCAACATCGACAGCCGGAACGAGCCCTGTTGAGGGTCGGACATTGTCGTCATCAGATTTTCCCTGTGTGCCGGACCTGTTTTTCACGCACCATTCGGTGTCGCGGGCCGGGTTTTATTTTTGCGTCGTATAGGCGCAAAGGGCGCGGAATTGCTCCGCGCCCCTCGACGGATGTGTTTAGCGGAAAGGAGGCGCGTACATCAGGCCGCCGTCTGTCCACTGAGCGTTCAGGCCACGGGCCAGACCGATTGGTGTTTCTTCGCCGATGTTCTTGGCAAAGATTTCGCCGTAGTTACCTTGCGACGCGATGGCTTTCTTCGCCCAGTCAGCTTCCAGACCCAGCATTTCACCCAAAGTACCTTCGGTGCCAAGCAGACGGGCAACTTCTGGGTTTGTGGTGTTTGTTGTCATCTCTTCGACGTTTGCCGATGTGACACCCAGCTCTTCAGCTGCGATCAGAGCGTAGAGAACCCAGCGGGTTACATCGCCCCAGTCGTTGTCGCCATGGCGAACAAGCGGGCCCAGAGGCTCTTTGGAGATGATTTCGGGCAGGATGATGTGCTCACCTGGGTTTTCAAAGGTCGCGCGTGTCGCGGCCAGACCGGATGCGTCGGTAGTATAGGTGTCGCACGCACCGGCCAGATACTGCTGTTGGCCTTCGGCGTTTGTTTCAACGGGGACGGGCTCGTAGCTGATGTTGTTGTTGCGGAAGAAGTCCGCGAGGTTCAGCTCGGTCGTGGTACCGGTTTGGATGCAGACAGTCGCGCCATCCAGATCCTTGGCAGAGGAAACGCCAAGCTCTTTCGGAACCATGAAGCCCTGACCGTCATAGTAGTTCACGCCGATGAAGTCGAACTTGAGGTCGACATCGCGGCTGAAGGTCCATGTGGTGTTACGTGCAAGGAAATCGATCTCGCCCGAAGCCAGCGCGGTAAAGCGTGTTTTGCCGGTTGTGGGGATGAATTCGACAGCAGCGGGGTCGCCCAGTACAGCAGCGGCAACGGCGCGGCATACCGCCACGTCAAAGCCTTCCCATTCACCATTGGCGTTGGGGGCCGCAAAGCCAGCCAGACCGGTGGTAACGCCGCAGTTCAGCTTGCCGCGCGCTTTGACATCGTCAAGCGTGGACGCAGCAGCTGCGCCAGCCGCAAGGCCGGCTACTGTTAGCGCACCAAAAAATACGGATTTGTTCATTTTAACCTCTTCCTGATTTTCCGCCACGTTTTAGGGCGGTTCACCCGGTGCCTTTTCGGACCGGAGATGTTTTGGCGGGGTTATCCCCGTCAGTGGAAGGGAGTTTGGGCGAATTTACGCCGGAACGTCAAGTCAGTGTGCTTAAAAAATGCCCTCAATCCTATGTATTGGGGTCACCGTGAAACCTATTCGGGCACGCTCAGGTCAAACATCAACTTAGCGTGTAAGAAACTAGTCTTTTTCACTGCGGCCAAGGCGTCTGCTTCGTCATCATTGCCCCACTGCTCGGCCTGCCAAATCTCGTCCAGACGCGAGATTTCCCAAATCGATTCCGCTTCCTTTGCGTCAAGCGCCGCCGCAAAGCCCAAGATTAGTGAGCCAGACAGGCTCACAAGGTCGTGGAAGGCAGCGAGTTGAAAGTTGCTTAATGCATGGGTGCGCGCCGACAGACGTGCGACATCCGCAGGTGACTGGGGTTCGTGCATGATCCCCACTCGGGTTTGCAAGCTCACGCCCAAGGCCTCGCGGGCCCACTCCAGCATGGGGTCCCATTGATCGGCCTGCCGCGCGACCAGCTCAGCCGGGCTATCCGCGCGATAGCACAGCAGATCACAGTCGCCGTAGGCCGCCAACATATCCGCGACCTCGGCATGTTGCAGCGCAACCTTGTCGATCGCTGCATTGGCGGTTTTGGTAGCGGGCATGGTGTCGGGGTTGATCACCCCGTCCTGTGCCTGCCACTCAGCGGCGATTTTCTGCGCCATAGCGCGGGTTGGCACCACCAGCGCACGTTTGGCCGGCGTCTTGATCCCGCGCCCGTCAAGCTCGACAGTATAGCCACCCTCCGCCTCGACAACGGCCGCCTCTTTCCAGAAACGTTTCGCTTTCCAATCGCTCACCCCCAATCCTCCTCGAACGGGTCAGCAGGCACGTCGGAGGGTGCCCACTGGAACGTGTCCCAGGTGCGCGCCATATGGTCCGGCAGCGGGGCCGTGAGGTTCAGTCGCGCCTTGGTGACAGGATGCTCCAGCGTCAGAGATCGCGCATGCAGGTGCAGCTTCTTCGAGATATCGCCCCCCAGTTGCGCGCCCCATCCGTCGCCCATGTTTTCCTGACCTGAACCGCCATATTTGCCATCTCCGACAATGGGATGCCCGATTTCAGCCATATGCGCACGTAGCTGGTGCGTCCGGCCCGTCACAGGGATCAGCGCCATCCAGCAGGTCCGCTTTCCGGCCTGTGCAAGGGTCGCATAATCGGTGGTCGCGCGCTTGGCGCCTTCGGTTGTTTCCATGTCTTTCGGGTGGACGCAGTACATCTTTTCGCCCTCACCACGGGCGCCGTGACCGAAGGCTTTGACCAGCCCGAATTTGATCGTCCCGTTGCGCGGATGCGGGACGCCCGCGACCGCAGCCCAGTAGATCTTGCGGGTTTCGCGATGGCGGAACGACGCTGTCAGCGCGGCGGCAATTGACCGTGTCCGCGCCATGATCAGCACGCCAGAGGTGTCTTTATCCAAGCGGTGCACAAGGCGCGGCTTTTCATCAAGCTCGAACATCAAAGCATCGGCAAGCGCGTCGACGTGGCGGTCCGATTGACCAGACCCGCCCTGCACCGGCAGCCCCGGCGGTTTGTTCAGCGCGATGATGTGATCGTCGCGATAGATCACACAGGACCGGATAAACTTGGTATCAGCCTCTGATATCCGCGTACGCTTGGGCGGCGGCGGAGCCTTTTCATCAGGCAGCGGCGGGATACGCACGGTCTGCCCGACCTCAAGCCGAGTAGAGGCTTTGACCCGCCCTCCATCAACACGGATGTCACCTTTACGGCACATCTTTTCGATCAGCCCTTGGCCAATCAACGGAAAGGTCCGTTTGAACCAACGGTCCAACCGTTGATCCCCGTCGCCTTCTTCTACGACCAGATGTTGAACCCGGCTCATGCAAATACCCCTCTGGCCACGAAAAGGCCCAGCATTAATCCTAGCACCGATAGCCCGACGGACAGTGCCACATATATCCCTGCCGCCCCGATCTGGCCGCGCTCCATCAACGTGACCGTCTCGAGCGAGAAGGACGAGAACGTTGTAAAGCCGCCAAGCACACCGGTCATCACAAATGGGCTGATCTGCGTCAGCCCTTTTTGTGCGGCACACACCACAAAGAGGCCCATCAAGAACGACCCGATGATGTTGACCGTCAACACCGCGATCGGAAAATCCGACAGCCCGACCAGCCGCGTCACGGCGACACCAAACAGATACCGCAAGGAGGCACCGATCGCGCCGCCCATAGCGACAAGGGACAGGGTTGAAATCATCTGCGGTCTCTCACGGTTCACGCCCCGAATGTCAAGTTTTCCGCGTTGCCCGCAGCTTTTCGAAATAATCGACGCGTTTTTTCAGGTCACGTTCAAAGCCTCGTTCGACAGGTTGATAGAATTGCGGTCGCTCCATCCCGTCGGGAAAGTAGTTCTGGCCGGAAAACCCGTCTTCGGCATCATGGTCATAGGCATACCCCGCGCCGTAGCCCTGTTCTTTCATCATCTTGGTGGGCGCGTTCATGATGTGCTTGGGCGGCAAAGAGGACCCGGTTTGCTTGGCCGTACGCCGCGCAGCCTTATAGGCCACGTAGGCCGCGTTCGACTTGGGGGCCAGCGCGAGATAGGTCAACGCCTGCGCAATCGCCAGTTCCCCTTCGGGCGAACCGAGCCGCTCGTAGGTCTCCCACGATTGCAGGCAAACAGACTGAGCTTGCGGATCGGCAAGCCCGATATCCTCGACCGCCATGCGCGTGATCCGGCGCATCAGATACCGTGGGTCTTCGCCTCCCTCCAGCATCCGCGCCAGCCAGTACAGCGCCGCGTCAGGGTCAGAGCCGCGCACGGATTTATGCAGCGCTGAGATGAGGTTATAATGCGCGTCCCCCCCTTTATCGTATTGCGCCGCGCGCCGCATCAACCGCGCCGACAGGGCCTTGCCGTCCAGCTTGCCCTCGACCTTCCAAGCGGCGACTTGCTCTATCAGGTTGAGCAACGCACGCCCGTCGCCATCAGCCATCTCAAGCAGGTTTTCACGCGCAGGCCCGTCCAATGGCAAGCCACGACCCAGTTCCTTTTCGGCCCTTTGGGCCAGCCGCTCCAGATCAGCCAGCGGCAAGCGCTCCAACACCAGAACCTGCGATCGGCTCAGCACAGCGGCGTTCAGCTCGAACGATGGGTTCTCGGTCGTGGCCCCGACCAGCAGGATCGTTCCATCCTCCATATGAGGCAGGAAGCCGTCCTGCTGCGCCTTGTTAAAGCGGTGGATTTCGTCCACGAACAGCAGTGTCCCCCGCCCGTTCTGTCGTCGGATTTTCGCCGCATCAAAGACCTTGCGGAGCTCAGGCACACCGCTGAAAATCGCGCTGATCTGCACGAAATGCAGGTCCGTCTCATCCGCCAGAAGTCGCGCGATCGTCGTTTTGCCAACGCCGGGCGGCCCCCAGAAAATCAGCGACCCCAGCGACCCCGACTGCAGCATGACCGTCAGCGGCGCATCCGGCCCCAGCACCTGTGACTGGCCGATAACTTCGCCCAAGCTCCGCGGGCGCAGCCGGTCCGCCAACGGGCGGTGCCCGCTTTCCACAGCCGGCGCGTCCGATCCAAATAGGTCCGCCATCGCGCTAGACCCGGAATTGCAGCGTCAGACGCTGCACGCCACGCTGCACCACCATCGACACCTGACGGCTGCCCGCCATCTGGTCGCTGACATCCGACGGTGTTTGCACCTCGGCCCCGTTCACGGCCAAGATCACATCCCCCTGCCGCAACCCCACGCGCGCACCATAGGGCCCGGTATCCATCACCGCCACACCCGCGACCTCAAGCGGGAGGTTCAATTCAGCCATCACAGCAGGATTGATCCGCGCCAACGCCAACCCTGGTAGCAAGCTGCTTTCATCCAGCGTGAGCGCGGCACGCGATGGCTCATCCGGTGCGGCGATCAAGGCGACCTCAACCTCTTCCACCGCGCCATCGTGCAGCCGCGTGATCCGCGCTTGTGCGCCCATCCCGGCCACGCTCATACGGTAGATCATCTCGGCGGGTGTATGTACCTCTTGCCCATCGACCGCCGTGATCACATCGCCGACTGCAACACCGGCCTTCAGAAACGGGCTGGCAGGATGCATCCCCGACACGATGATCCCACCAGGCCGGTCCAGCCCCAGCGGGCCCGCCATATCCGCGTCCACCGGCTGGCCGCTCATCCCCGCCCAAGGTCGGGTAAATTCAACGGCCCCGTCGCGCGCCTGCGCCATGAACGCCGCGATCAAATTGGCAGGTATCGCAAAGCCAATCCCGTTTGAACCGCCAGAGCGTGTTAAGATCGAGGTGTTGATCCCGATCAACCGGCCCTCTACGTCGATCAACGCACCGCCAGAGTTGCCCGGGTTGATCGGTGCATCCGTCTGGATGAAGTATCCCTGCCCGCCACCGTTCATACCGCCAGACCGCGCAAGCCCTGACACGATCCCGCTGCTCACCGTTTGCCCGACCCCAAAGGGGTTGCCGATGGCCAGCGTCAACTCGCCGACCTCGACGGTATCGCTATCGCGCAACGACAAAGGGGTAAGCCCGTCGACGTCATCGATTTTCAGGATAGCCAGATCGCTCTCTGCATCGCTCAGCAGCACACGGGCGGAAAACTCGCGACGGTCCGACAGGACGATCCGAATGTCCGTCGACATCCCGACCACATGATAATTCGACACGACGATCCCGTCCTCCGACAGGATCACGCCGGACCCGAGCGAGTTCTGAACCCGTGGGCGGCCGGCGTCTGGCCGCCGGAAGAAACGTTCAAAGAATGGATCAGCCTGCAGCGGCGTGCGGCTTTGCTCGACGATGGTGCGGGCGTAGATGTTCACCACGGCGGGGGCGGCCTCGCGCACCAGCGGCGCAAAGCTCAACTGGATCTGCGCGGCAGAGCTTGGCACAGTTTGCGCAGCGGCAGGGAAAGACAGAACGGTCAGCAGGATCAGAAGTATTCTCATGCCCCCAGATATGCGCAGCCACAGGCCCTTGCGCAACACCCGAGTTCCAAATGGATTTAAATCCTCGCCGAAGGCATAAAAGCAAAAAACCCCTGCGCTGGCAGGGGCTTTTAGAATTCTTAACAAAAGCAGGTCGCCTTAGTCTTCGGCAACCTCATAGGCCGCTACGCGCGCCTTGTCGTTTGCACCCTTCGCGTCGCGGTCGCGATCTACGAATTCGATGATGGCCATAGGTGCCATGTCGCCATAACGGAAGCCCGCCTTCAGAACGCGGACATAGCCACCCTGACGGTCTTTGTAGCGTGGGCCCAGGATGTCGAACAGTTTCGCGACATACTGGTCTTGCTTCAGCTTGCTTGCAGCCTGACGACGCGCGTGCAGGTCGCCGCGCTTTGCCAATGTGATCATCTTTTCGATGATTGGCTTCAATTCTTTGGCTTTTGGCAATGTTGTTTTGATTTGCTCATGTTCGATGAGCGAGCCTGCCATGTTCGAGAACAACGCCTTGCGGTGCTCATGTGTACGGTTCAGGCGGCGGTAACCACGTGCGTGACGCATTTTCTAGTCTCCAATTTAATGCCCTCTACGGGCGGTTTTGCTTTGTCTGGCTGGCGTGCGTAGCGCCAACTCTCCTTGGGGCCGATGCCCGGTCGTATTGTCGGGCGGGGAAGCCCCACCCGACAAATCTCTTAGAACGAATCCTCGAACTTTTTCGCGAGGTCTTCGATGTTGTCTGGTGGCCAGTCCTCGACGTCCATACCAAGGTGCAGGCCCATGCCCGATAGCACTTCCTTGATCTCGTTCAAGGACTTGCGGCCAAAGTTCGGCGTGCGCAGCATTTCGGCTTCGGTCTTCTGGATCAGATCGCCGATGTAGACGATGTTGTCGTTCTTCAGGCAGTTTGCCGAACGGACGGACAGTTCCAGCTCGTCTACTTTCTTCAGCAGCAGCGGGTTGAATTCCAGACCGTCGTCGTCGTCCTGACGCGATGCGGATTCAGGCTCGTCGAAGTTGACGAAGATGCCCAGCTGATCCTGCAGAATACGCGCAGCAAAGGCCACGGCATCGTCAGGAGAGATGGAGCCGTCTGTTTCGACTTTCATCGTCAGCTTGTCATAATCCAGCACCTGACCTTCGCGGGTCGGCTGCACGTCATAGGACACTTTCTTGACCGGCGAATAGATCGCGTCGATCGGGATAAGACCGATAGGCGCATCTTCTGGCTTGTTCTTGTCTGCCGCCACATAGCCCTTGCCGGTGTTGACCGTCAGTTCCATGTAAACGTCAGCGTTGTCATCCAGGTGGCAGATCACGTGATCGCGGTTCAGAATTTCGATACCAGCGCTTTCGGAGATGTCACCAGCTGTGACAACACCCGGTCCCTTGGCAGAGATCGACAGGCGCTTGGGCCCTTCGACTTCCATGCGCAGGGAAACGCCTTTGAGGTTCAGAACGATGTCGGTGACATCTTCGCGAACACCCGCAACGCTCGAAAATTCGTGCAAAACATTATCAATTTGTACAGATGTGATGGCGGCACCTTGCAGCGACGACATCAGAACGCGGCGCAGCGCGTTGCCCATTGTCAAACCAAAGCCACGCTCGAGCGGCTCGGCGATGACAGTAGCCTGACGTGCAGGGTCATTGCCCGGCTTGACGTCCAACTGCTGTGGCTTGATCAATTCAGCCCAATTTTTGTGGATCATACGTCCCTCCATTCCTGTTCTGCGCCCCATGTCCAAATGGCGAAGAACTCCCGAGGTTTCAACAAAGCAGTAAGAGGCCGTGCGCAAAGGCGCGGCCCCTTTTGTAACTTATACTCTTAGACGCGGCGGCGTTTCGGAGGGCGGCAGCCGTTGTGCGCCATTGGGGTCACGTCACGGATCGATGTGATGTTGAACCCGGCAGCTGCCAGCGCGCGCAGGGCGCTTTCACGGCCGGAGCCGGGGCCTTGCACTTCGACTTCCAGCGTTTTCACGCCGTGGTCCTGGGCTTTTTTACCTGCATCTTCAGCAGCCATCTGAGCCGCGTAAGGTGTCGATTTACGCGACCCTTTAAAGCCCATGGTGCCTGCGGAGGACCAGGAAATTGCATTACCCTGAACGTCAGAGATCAGGATCTTTGTGTTGTTGAAGCTGGAGTTAACATGCGCCACACCTGCGGCGATGTTCTTGGAAACCTTACGCTTCGTCTTTGTCTTTTCGCGTGCCATTGATCAGACCCTCCCTTACTTCTTCTTACCGGCAATGGCCTTTGCAGGGCCTTTGCGCGTACGAGCGTTGGTGTGGGTACGCTGACCACGAACCGGCAGGTTACGACGGTGGCGCAGGCCACGGTAGCAACCAAGGTCCATCAGACGCTTGATGTTCATCTGCGTGTCGCGACGCAGGTCACCTTCGACAGTGTAGTTTTCGTCGATATACTCACGGATTTTCAGGATCTCAGCATCCGAAAGTTCGTTGATACGACGTGTGGAATCGATGCCAACAGCTTCGCAGATTGCAGCTGCGGAGGAGTTACCGATACCGGTGATATATGTGAGGGCGATTGGAACCCGCTTTGCAGTCGGGATGTTTACGCCGGCAATACGTGCCACGTGTGTGCTTCCTTTTCGTTGCGGGTCCGTCATGCCAGACCCTTTTTTCACAACGTGAAGCCCGAGGCGAATGTGCCGTCGGGCTCCAGCTGATCAGGTGTTCATGCGCAGGGCGTGATCGGTGCCCGTTGCAATTCGATTCTCTTACGAGATACGGCTGGTTATGAGGAATTGACCGGCGCGTCAACCCATAGCGGCGGTACGCCGTATGGATATGTCTTTCAAACCGAAAGCGCCCCACCCTGCCCCATATAATAGCAAAACGGCGTGCTTTGAAAAGCGCGCCGTTGCCTATCGGTCGTAAGGTTGGATTAAGCGTCCAGAACCTTGGCGATGCTGTCCTGTACCTCTTTAATGTCCGCCAGACCGTCAACCCGCGTGAGCATGTTGTGGGCGTAGTAATAGCCCAACAGCGGCGATGTCTTCTTGTAGTATTCCATCAAACGATTGCGGAGGCTTTCCTCGTTATCGTCTGCGCGGCGCTTGAAGTCAGACGCGCCGCACTTCTCACACTTACCGTCGGCGGGCTGAGGCTTGGTCACGTCGTGATAGACTTCGCCACAGTTGCCGCAGGTGGACCGACCAGAGATACGCGCGACCAGCGCCTCGTCATCCACGCCCAACTGGATCACGTGATCCAACGGCTTGCCTGTCGCCTCCAGCAGCTCACCAAGCGCGGTGGCCTGCGCCAGCGTGCGTGGGAAACCGTCAAAAATGAAACCGCCGTGGTCAGTGGTGTCTTCCAGCTTTTCGCGGATCAGGCCGATCACGATCTCGTCGGTCACCAAATCACCGCGCGCCATGACATCGGCAACCATGTTGCCCATCTCTGTCCCGCTGTCTTTGGCTTCACGCAGCATGTCACCGGTGGAAAGTTGCACCATATTGCGTGTCTCAACCAGATGACGCGCTTGTGTACCTTTACCCGCTCCGGGTGGTCCTAAGAGAATAATGTTCATCGACGTACCGGGCTCCGTTTTTTCCGTGGTTTGCCAGACTTACCGCGCAACTGGGAACGTTCAAGCAGACCTTCATACTGATGTGCAAGCAAATGGCTTTGTACCTGCTGGATCGTGTCCATGGTCACGGACACAACAATCAGCACCGACGTACCGCCAAAGTAGAACGGGATCGCAAACTGGCCACGCAGGATTTCGGGCAGAATACAAACAGCCGCGAGGTAAAGCGACCCGAGCACCAGAATGCGGTTCACCACATATTCCAAATACTCGGCGGTTTTCTTACCGGGGCGGATGCCGGGGACGAAACCGTTCTGGTTCTTCAGATTGTCTGCAACCTCGTCAGGTTTGAAGCTGACGTTGAACGTGTAGAAATACGCAAAGAAGACGATCATCGCGACAAAGAACAGCAGGTACAGCGGCTGGCCCGGGCCGAAGTTGGCCAGCAGAACCGACATCACCGGACCGGTAGAATTGCCCGAGAATGTGCTGATCGTGACCGGCAGCAGCAGCAAAGAGCTGGCAAAGATCGCAGGGATAACACCGGCGGGGTTCACCTTGACCGGCAGGTGCGAAGAACCGCCATCGTACATCTTTTGCCCAACCTGACGGCGCGGGTACTGGATGTGGATCTTGCGCAAGGCGCGTTCCATAAAGACGACGAACATGATCGTCGCGATAACCATAACCAGCACGCCAACGATAATCGCGGGGCTGATCGCACCAGAACGACCCGAAGAGAAGAACTGCGCAATCGCGGCAGGAACCTCGGCGATGATGCCAACAAAGATGATCAGCGAGATACCGTTACCGATGCCGCGTGCGGTGATCTGCTCACCCAGCCACATCAGGAACATCGTGCCACCGACCAGCGTGATCATACAAGCGATGCGGAAATACATGCCCGGATCAGCGGCGATATCGCCAGCCTCAAGGGAGACAGCCAGGCCATAGGCCTGGAGCGTCGCCAGAGCCACCGTACCGAAGCGGGTGTATTGGTTGATCTTCTTGCGCCCCTGCTCGCCCTCTTTCTTGAGCTGCTCAAGCGCGGGCACCATCGAGGTCATCAGCTGAACGATGATCGATGCAGAGATGTAGGGCATGATACCCAAGGCAAAGATCCCCATACGGCCAAGTGCGCCGCCGGTGAACATGGAAACCATGCCGCCGATACCTTGACCCGCGCTTTCCATAAACTGGCGCAGGGCGGTGCCGTCGATCCCGGGAACCGGAATGAACGTGCCAAGGCGATAAACGATCAACAACCCCAGAGTGAATAGAATCCGGTTGCGCAGGTCTGTCGCCTTGCCCAACGCGGACCAACTGGTGTTGGCGGCCATGCTTTCGACGGCTGATACCATGATATAGGGCTCTTTCTTTGCAAAAACGCCGCCCAAGCCGTTTTCCGGCGGGCGGCATTTGGGAAAACTCGATTGACTATGTAAGCGGGACGCGTCCCGCTCACAAGGCAAAAGGTCGGGTTACGCGTCTGCGTTTGCCGCGGCAGGTGCTGTGACGGTCAGTTTGCCGCCCGCTTTTTCTACGGCTTCAACCGCGGATTTGGATGCACCGGATACCTGCAGTTCAACCTTGGCGTTGAAATCGCCTTTGGCCAGAACGCGGATACCGTCCAACTTGCGACGGACCAGACCGGAGGAAATCAGGGCGTCCTCGGTGATCGCAGCGGAGGCGTCGATCTTTTTGGCGTCGATGAATTTCTGGATCAGGCCCAGGTTCACAACGGCATAGGACTTCCGGTTTGGCTTGGTGAAGCCGCGCTTTGGAAGACGTTGGTACAAGGGCATTTGACCGCCTTCGTAACCGTTGATCGATACACCCGAACGGGATTTCTGACCTTTGATACCACGGCCACCCATTTTACCGGTGCCGGAACCAGGACCACGGCCTACGCGCTTGCGTTTCTTGGTGGCGCCTTCGTTGTCAGACAGTTCATGAAGTTTCATGTCGCTTCTCCTTTTGCCGGATGTGGCCCCCAGCGACGGGAGCGGCCAAACGCGGCGTTGCATGATTCTTGTGGCGGATTGGTCGCCACTGGGGGCGTATAGACGGGAGGCCTGAAGGTTTCAAGCCCTGCCCCAACTCCCAGGTGCCCGAGACAAATGAAAACGCCCCGTAGTTTCCCACGGGGCGTCGATACCGAGCAGCAAGACCATTATAAAGTCTCTAGCTTTCTAGGAAAGCGTTCAGCCTTTTTCTTCGATGATCTCAACCATGTGAGAAATCTTGCGGATCATGCCGCGAACGGAAGGTGTGTCTTCCAGTTCACGCACACGGTGCATTTTATTCAGACCCAGACCAATCAACGTAGCGCGCTGGTCGGCGGGGCGGCGGATTGGCGAGCCAACCTGCTTGATTACGATCGTCTTAGCCATGCTTATGCCTCCTCAGCGACTTGTGCGGACGATTCAACATTGTCCTCACGCTTGGGCAGAATGTCTGCAACTTTCTTGCCGCGACGCTGAGCAACAGCACGTGGCGAAGATTCTTTTTTCAGGCCGTCCATGGTGGCACGGATCATGTTGTAAGGGTTCTGAGTCCCGATGGACTTCGATACAACGTCCTTAACACCCAGCATTTCGAATACCGCACGCATTGGACCACCGGCGATGATCCCGGTACCTTCTGGTGCTGTGCGCATTACAACGCGACCGGCGCCGTGACGGCCTTCCATGTCGTGGTGCAAAGTGCGGCCTTCGCGCAGCTGAACGCGGATCATTTGGCGCTTAGCTTGCTCGGTGGCTTTGCGAATGGCTTCTGGAACCTCTTTCGCTTTACCTTTGCCGAAGCCTACGCGGCCCTTTTGGTCGCCAACAACGACAAGTGCAGCGAAGCCAAAGCGCTTACCACCCTTAACGGTTTTGGAAACGCGGTTGATCGCCACTAGGCGGTCGGCGAATTCGGGTGTCTCGTCGCGTTGGTTGCGGCGGTTGCCACCCCGGTTGTCATCTCTTGCCATGCGGCATCATCCTTTTGGTGCTGCGCTTGCGCGCGTCATAGAGTCAATCCAAGTGGGCAAAGCCCCCGGATCATCGAGGCGGCGCGAGACCCGCGCCGCCTACGTTCGCTTAGATTTTCAGACCGCCTTCACGGGCTGCATCGGCCAAAGCTTTGATCTTGCCGTGGAACAGGAAACCGCCACGGTCAAAATATGCTTCGCTTACACCGGCCTTCTTGGCACGCTCGGCGATTGCCGAACCAACCTTGGTCGCTGCTTCGATGTTGTTCTTGCCAACAACGCCCAAGTCTTTTTCCATCGAGGACGCGGAAGCCAATGTGACCCCGTTTACGTCGTCGATCAGCTGGGCGCTGATGTTTTTGTTCGAGCGGTGAACGGAGAGGCGAAGACGCCCTGCGTTGACCCGGCGAAGTTTGTTCCGAACGCGCAGGCGGCGTTTCAGAAACAGTTGTCTTTTGCTGTTTGCCATCTGTGCGATCCTTACTTCTTCTTGCCTTCTTTGCGGAAGACGAACTCACCCTTATAGCGGATGCCTTTGCCCTTGTAGGGCTCGGGCTTGCGCCATGCGCGGATGTTCGCAGCGACCTGACCAACAAGCTGTTCGTCAATGCCTTCTACCACAATCTCGGTCTGTTTCGGGGCTGTGACTGTCACACCTTCGGGTGCCACATAGTCAACATCGTGGGACAGGCCCAGGTTCAGTTTCAGCGTGTTGCCGTTCATGGCAGCACGATAACCAACACCCTGGATCTCAAGCTCTTTTTTGAAGCCTTCGGTGACGCCGGCAACCAGGTTGCTCACCATAGTGCGGCTCATGCCCCACTGCTGGCGTGCGCGCTTGGATTTGCCGCGTGGTGTGATGGTGACCACGTTGTCTTCGACAGCCAATGTAACGTCGTCAGTTGCCTTGAAGGAACGTGTTCCCTTGGGGCCTTTGACTTCGATGGTCTGGCCGCTCACGGATGCTGTAACACCGCTTGGCAGGTCGACCGGTTTTTTACCAATACGAGACATTTTGCTCTCCTTAGAATACGGTGCAGAGCACTTCGCCGCCAACGTTCTGGCTGCGTGCATTCTGATCCGACATCACACCCTTGGGGGTGGAGACAATCGACACACCAAGGCCCTGACGGACAACGGGAATGTCATTGACGCCCATGTAGACGCGGCGACCGGGCTTGGAAACCCGCTTCAGCTCGCGAATAACAGGTTCGCCCTCGTAGTACTTGAGGCTGATTTCAATCGCGGGGTGGCCATCGGCGCCCGTTTTTGCTTCGTAGCCACGGATGTAGCCTTCGTCTGCAAGCACGTCCAGAACCCATGCACGCAGCTTGGAAGCAGGTGTCATGACAGTGGATTTGCCGCGCAGCGAAGAGTTACGGATGCGTGTCAGCATATCTGCGATAGGATCGTTCATCTGATGCGCTCCTTACCAGCTCGACTTGACCATGCCGGGGATTTGGCCCGAAGAGCCAAGGTCCCGCAGCGCGATCCGCGAAATTTTCAGTTTACGGTAGTAAGCGTGTGGACGGCCTGTCAGCTGGCAGCGGTTGTGCAGACGCACAGCGCTGGAGTTGCGAGGCAGTTTTGCCAGCTTCAGGGAGGCGCGGAAACGCTCTTCCATCGGCTTGGATTCGTCGCTTACGATCTCTTTCAAGGCAGCGCGCTTGGCAGCGTACTTCTTGACCAGTGCTTCGCGCTTCTTTTCGCGCTCGATCATGGATTTCTTAGCCATATCTAAATCCTCCCCGCGCTTACGATGTGAAGGGCATGTTGAACGCTTTCAACAGTGCCTTCGCTTCAGCGTCGGTTTTCGCCGTGGTGGCGATCACGATGTCCATTCCCCAAGTTTCATCAACTTTATCAAAGTCGATTTCGGGGAACACGATGTGCTCTTTCAAGCCCATGGCGTAGTTGCCACGGCCGTCAAAGCTGTTGCCGTTGATGCCGCGGAAGTCGCGGATACGAGGCATTGCGATCGTGATCAGACGATCCAGGAATTCGTACATACGCTCGCCACGCAGGGTCACTTTCGCACCCAAAGGCATGTCTTCACGTACGCGGAAACCAGCGATGGATTTCTTGGCAACAGTTGTCAGCGCTTTTTGGCCGGCGATTGTTGTCAGGTCTTCCTGTGCGGATTTGGCTTTCTTGCTGTCACGAACAGCTTCTGCACCACAGCCGATGTTCAGAACGATTTTATCCAGACGCGGAATCTGCATTTCGTTCTTGTAACCGAACTCTTCCTTCAGAGCAGCGCGGATTTTGTCCGCGTATTCGCCCTTCAGGCGGGGTGTGTATGTTGCGTTATCAAGCATCGATCACGTCCCCCGTGGTTTTTGCAAAGCGCACTTTCTTGTCGCCTTCGATTTTAAAGCCAACGCGGGTTGCTTTGCCGTTGGCATCAACCAGCGCCAGGTTGCTCAGATCGATGGGCATCGCTTTGGGAATACGGCCGCCTTGCGACGTCTGGGACTGACGCGTGGCGCGGATTGCCATGTTGATACCATCTACGATTGCTTTGTTGGCCTTTGGGTCAACGGACGAGATGGAACCCGTCTTGCCCTTGTCCTTGCCAGCAAGCACGATGACTTTGTCACCTTTGCGAAGTTTAGCAGCCATTACAGCACCTCCGGCGCAAGCGAGATAATCTTCATGAAGTTTTTGGCGCGCAGCTCACGAACAACTGGCCCGAAGATACGTGTACCTACAGGTTCATTCGAGTTGTTCAGGATGACGGCGGCGTTACGATCGAAACGGATGGCTGTGCCATCTTCACGACGAACTTCCTTGGCAGTGCGAACGACGACGGCTTTACGCACGTCACCTTTTTTCACACGACCGCGAGGGATGGCTTCCTTGACCGACACGACAATGATGTCGCCGACGGATGCGTATTTACGCTTGGAACCACCCAATACCTTGATGCACTGAACACGGCGCGCGCCGCTGTTGTCAGCAACATCCAGGTTGGTCTGCATCTGGATCATTTGGTTTCTCCCGACCTTCTGGGGGGCGATGCGTGCCCTAACCCCAGGGTTTCGATTATATTGGTCCGCCCGAAATGGGCATCTCGCTCGTGCATTTGGGCCTTGCCGCCCTCAGAGTCAAGGGAAACAAGGACCTCAGGCCCGAGCGAGCAGTACCTTAAGCCTCAGCGGCTTGCAGCACTTCCCAACGTTTGGTTTTCGACTTTGGTGCACATTCGATGATGCGAACAGCGTCGCCCACTTTGAATGTGTTGTTCTCATCGTGCGCCCGGTATTTTTTGGACTTACGGATGGTTTTCTTCAGAACCGGGTGCGTAAAGCGACGCTCTACGGAAACGGTTACTGTCTGTGCGTTGGCATCGCTTGTCACGGTGCCTGTCAGGATACGTTTGGGCATACTCTCAGGCTCCTATTATTCAGCAGATGCCGCGGCAGCGGCTTTCTGGTTCAGAACGGTTTTGACACGTGCGACGTCACGCTTAACGGTCTTCAAACGTGCGGAGTTTTCCAGCTGGCCTGTGGCTTGCTGAAAACGCAGGTTGAAGGATTCTTTTTTCAGGTTAACAAGCTCATCGCGGAGTTGATCCGGCGTCTTGTCGTGCAGTTCTTTGGCGTTCATCGCCTCTTCCTTTCGACATCACCAGTAGGCCCCTTATGGGTGACCATGATTCTGGTGGAGTTCATGTGAAAGGTTCCTCTACAGGCCCTACCCCTGTTTGGCAAGCAAGCTTTCTATAAAACCGTATCGCCACCCAGAACAGGCTGATATAGAACGGCCCTATGTCACAGATCGAATCCCTTTTCGTCACCCGTCTTTACCGCGCCACCCTGTCCGAGCACGGTCAACCCGTTGATCCGGCCGAGCTGGAGGCCGCGTGCCTGTCCATCGCCGAGGATGACGAGGCCGGGCAGGAATGGTGCGAGGAACATGATTTCCCAGGCTACACCAGCTATGCATCGCTCACCGATCTGCCGTGGCGCTTCCCGATCTTCAAGACGGTGAAGAAAGCGCTGGATAAACACGTCAAGGCTTTTGCAAAGGAACTGGCGTTTGATCTGGACGGGCGCAAGCTCAAGCTGGAAGATCTCTGGATTAACATCCTACCCGAAGGCGGTATCCATACGGCGCATATCCATCCCCATTCGGTGATCTCCGGCACGACCTATGTGGCGATGCCCGAAGGCACGAGCGCGCTGAAGCTCGAAGATCCGCGGCTGCCGATGATGATGGCTGCCCCCGGTCGCAAGAAAGACGCCCCGCGGGAGCTGCGCCAGTTCGTCTATGCAGAACCCGTCGTCGGTGACGTGCTGCTTTGGGAAAGCTGGCTGCGGCACGAAGTGCCGATGAACATGTCCGAAGACGATCGCATCTCGGTCTCGTTCAACTACGCCTGGGGTTAACCACGTTTGGGCGGGGTTGCCTTGCGCGCCGCCTCTTGCTCTTTGATTGCGGCCTTTTCCTCTTTGGTCAGCTTATTGCCCCACTGATTATTGCTAAGCCCCAGATCATCCGGCATCGGCTTGGTCTTGCCCTTTTTGATCGTACCCCCCTTCTCAAGAAACGCTTTGATCAGGTCTTCGTCGGTGGTGGGCTTGGGCACATGTTTCATGTCAGCTCCTATAGGCAGGTTAGCCCGAGCCTATGCGCCACGCCTTGCACTGGCTAGACCCTGCCGCCGCTTATTCATCATGCATTAATGTTTCAAAAATCGCGGGCTGGATCACGTCACCGCGGGTTCAGCAGCTTGTGACTAGGATTGCATGTGTCCCGGTGCCATCTCGACCCCGTTACCGTAAACGATGCGCACATAAGGAAGCCCCACGTGGATACCCCAAACCAAATCCCCCTGCCCACCCTTGCCCTTGCCGGTCTGGTCGGCGAACTCACATTCGAGGCCTACGCATGGCTCGCCTCTCCCGTCCTGTTCGGCGTCAAGCTAGAGCCCGCGAACCTGGTCATCGGGCTAAGCAAAAAGCTTTTGGGCCTGGACCTGACTTACGGCGCGGCCTTCGCCGTCCACTTCCTGATTGGCGCGTTAGGATTTGCAGCGGTGGTCTATCTGACCAAGCGGATGACACAGCTCGGCTATATTGGCGCGGGTGCCCTGGCCGGCGTCATCTTGTGGTTTGTCGCCCAAGGCATTTTGGCACCGCTGATGGGGCGTAGCTTCATGATGGGTTTTGGCACCTACACGCAGTCATCCTTCGTGGGACATGTGGGCATGACCATTGTCATCGCGATGGTCTGGCAAAAACTGGCGCGCCGCCCCGCCAAGCTGTTTACCTAAACCCCGCACCAACCGACAAAAACAAAAGCCCCCGCTGATGTCTCAGCGGGGGCTTTTCTATTCATTCCTCCGACATGTGTCGAAGCGAAGGTCTTACCAATCTTCGCGTACAACGACGCGGGTTTTGATAGGCAGCTTCATCGCGGCAAGACGCAGAGCCTCTTGTGCAACGTCCTCGGCGACACCGTCGATTTCGAACATAACACGGCCTGGTTTGACCTTGCAGACCCAACGATCCACGGAACCTTTACCTTTACCCATACGAACTTCGATGGGCTTTGCGGTGACAGGAACATCCGGGAAAATACGGATCCAGACACGGCCTTGACGCTTCATGTGACGCGTCATGGCACGACGAGCAGCTTCGATCTGAC
This sequence comes from Sulfitobacter sp. EE-36, assembly GCF_000152605.1. Lineage (NCBI taxonomy): Bacteria > Pseudomonadati > Pseudomonadota > Alphaproteobacteria > Rhodobacterales > Roseobacteraceae > Sulfitobacter > Sulfitobacter sp. EE-36. The sequence goes on from NZ_CH959310.1 coordinate 342,830, forward strand.
GTGCAGTTACACGCTCGGGCTCGAGAGCCTTCAGACCGTAGGTACCAAAGTTCAGGTCAGACCCGCCCTTTGCCACACCTTTGATACGGCCTTTGTGCTGCTTGCGGAATTTAGTACGCTTTGGTTGTAGCATCTTTCATTCCCCCTTAGCGACGACCGCCGGCACCGCGTGGTGCTGGGCCGTCTTGCATTTCTTGTGCCTTGCGGTCACGAGCAGCCGGGTCATGTTCCATGATCTCGCCTTTGAAGATCCAGGTTTTGATCCCGATGATGCCGTAAGCGGTCGACGCTTCAACATGCGCGTAATCGATGTCGGCACGCAGAGTGTGGAGCGGCACGCGGCCTTCACGGTACCATTCGGTACGCGCGATTTCTGCACCACCCAGACGACCAGCAACGTTCACACGGATACCCAGGGCACCCATACGCATGGCGTTCTGTACCGCACGCTTCATGGCGCGACGGAAAGAGACCCGGCGTTCCAGCTGCTGTGCGATGGATTCACCAACAAGGGCTGCGTCCAGCTCTGGCTTGCGCACTTCAACGATGTTGAGGTGCAGGTCAGATTTGGTGATCTTGGCGATTTTCTGACGCAGACCTTCGATGTCTGCACCTTTCTTGCCGATGATCACACCGGGGCGCGCTGTGTGGATCGTGACGCGGCACTTCTTGTGTGGGCGTTCGATGATCACACGGGCGATACCGGCCTGTGCACATTCTTTCTTGATGAAGTCACGGATGGCGAGGTCTTCGAGCAGAAGATCACCATAGTCCTTCGTATCGGCGTACCAGCGGCTGTCCCAGGTGCGGTTGACCTGAAGACGCATACCGATCGGATTTACTTTGTTACCCATCAGGCTTGCTCCTCAACTTGACGCACGACAATCGTGATTTCCGAAAACGGCTTGATGATCTTGCCGAAACGGCCACGCGCACGTGGACGACCACGCTTCATGATCAGGTTCTTGCCGACATATGCTTCGGCAACGACCAGTTCATCCACGTCAAGGTTGTGGTTGTTTTCGCCGTTCGCGATGGCGGACTGAAGGCATTTCTTCACGTCCTGTGCGATCCGCTTTTTCGAGAAGGTCAGGTCCGTCAGGGCCTTGTCTACCTTCTTGCCACGGATCATCGCGGCGACGAGGTTCAGTTTCTGCGGGCTTGTGCGAAGCATGCGCAGTTTTGCACGGGCTTCGTTGTCAGCCACGCGGCGGGGATTTTTATCCTTGCTCATGGCTTATTTCCGCTTCGCTTTTTTGTCAGCTGCGTGACCATAATAGGTGCGAGTTGGCGAATACTCACCAAACTTCTGACCGATCATTTCTTCGCTGACGTTTACTGGGATATGCTTGTGACCGTTGTACACGCCGAACGTCAGGCCAACAAACTGTGGCAGGATCGTGGAACGGCGCGACCAGATTTTGATCACTTCGCTGCGACCGCTTTCGCGGGAGGCTTCGGCCTTCTTGAGGACATAAGAGTCAACAAAAGGACCTTTCCATACTGAACGAGACATCTATTAACGCCCCTTCTTCTTGGCGTGGCGCGAGCGTAGGATAAGCTTGCTGGACGCTTTGTTCTTGTTGCGGGTTTTTGCACCCTTTGTGGGCTTGCCCCAAGGCGTAACAGGGTGACGACCACCCGATGTACGGCCTTCACCACCACCGTGAGGGTGGTCGATCGGGTTCATAACAACACCACGTACCGAAGGGCGGATACCCTTGTGACGCATGCGGCCCGCTTTACCGTAGTTCTGGTTGGAGTTGTCAGGGTTGGACACGGCACCAACGGTGGCCATGCATTCCTGACGCACCAGACGCAGTTCGCCCGAGGACAAACGGATCTGAGCGTATCCACCATCACGGCCTACGAACTGTGCGTAGGTACCGGCGGCGCGTGCGATCTGGCCGCCTTTGCCTGGCTTCATTTCGATGTTGTGAACGATTGTACCGATTGGCATGCCCGAAAATGGCATAGCGTTCCCAGGCTTGATGTCGGCCTTGGCCGAGGAAATCACCTTGTCGCCAACAGCGATACGCTGTGGGGCCAGGATGTAAGCCTGTTCGCCGTCTTCGTACTGGATCAGTGCGATGAATGCGGTCCGGTTAGGGTCATATTCGATGCGAGCGACAACCGCGGACATGTCCAGCTTGTTGCGCTTGAAATCGACGATACGGTAAAGGCGCTTTGCCCCACCGCCTGTGCGACGCATTGTGATCCGTCCGGTGTTGTTCCGACCGCCAGATTTGGTCAAACCCTGTGTAAGGGATTTGACCGGGCGGCCTTTCCAAAGCTCCGAACGGTCGATCAGTACCAGCCCACGCTGGCCTGGCGTCGTCGGTTTGTACGACTTGAGTGCCATGTTCTCTGTCTTCCGTTTTGCTTGTCCCCGGCCCCGTCGTGATGGTGCCGAGATGGTTGTAGGGCCCCGAAGGTCCCCAATTTGAAATGCCAGACAAAGAACCCCTTTGCCCAACCTCGCGCTTGGCTAGAACTCACCCATGCGCAAAACGACACAGCCCCGGACGAATCCGGGGCACTGCCGATGGGGTCGTTTAGGGGAGGATCAGCCGAGGGTCAAGGGAGCGTTCGGGAATAGTCTCGAAAACCCGACGTAGACCTACGCGGCGCCCTTCAGGACGCCATTGCCTTGACCTTGCGCGCGACGCTTTCAACCGACGGGTCGGCAGCCTTAGGTACAATACGGTAGACCGCATTCACAAAGCAGAACAGCGAAAACATCAGCAATCCGGCACAGAGCAGCCCAACCAGCACGCGCCCGTAGGCCTGCTGGTGCAACCATTCAAACGCCGCATCAATGCCGCCAGCATTTGATGCATTGGCGCTTATCGCGGCATAGGCGATCAAACCACCGATGATCAGCACCACGACACCCTGCGCAGCCACGCCGATACGCAACAGCGGATTCCAATGCAGGGTAAAGTGGTTCGCTTCCAAATGTTCGCGATACGACTGCGACGCGGCCTTGTAGAAATAGTAGAACCCCGTGCCCATCGTCGCCAGACCGATCCCGCCCACGACCCACACGCCCGCTGTGGTCTGCAGGAACTGGTTCAGCAGCTCCTTGCTGCTAGAGCCAGACGACGCCACCCCCAGCACCGTCACAGCCAGCGCACCGATGGCACCGTGGATCAGGCCTGTGACCAGCATCCCGAACCGCGCAACGATGCCCTTGGCCCCGCTGCCATATGCCTCAAGATCCCAAAAGCTATCAACTGCGCGCCAGATCGCATAGGCGAACATGCCCGTGGCGATCGCAAAAATCACTGCAACCCCCGTCGCGCCGTCTAACGACTGCAGCGTCGACTTGGTGCCCTCGGCCTGACCACCAGATACAACGGACCAGAGCGACAGCCCGGCCACGACAAGGTAAACCAATCCGCGCCCGGCATACCCCGTCCGCATGATCGGCACGGCCCAGGCGAAATCGTCGGGGTCATTATCAGACAGTATCTCTGATCGGGTGGACTGGACGGAGTTGATCGACATAGTGGCGCTATCCCTTCGGGCAAAGCCGGCCACCATTCAGCGGGGCCATTCCTTTGACGTGATGTGCAAGGTCAACGCGCCGTAGGTCGGCAGGTTCCCGCGCGACATGCGCAGCGGGTATCATTCAGGCACCACCGCCCTGAAAACGGAAAAGGCCCCCCGCCTTGCAGCGAGGGGCCCTTTAACTTTTACGTCCAGGCTGACTTACAGACCGGTGGATACGTCGATGGAGTTACCTTCTTCGAGCGTAACGTAAGCCTTTTTCACGTCTTTCCGGCGACCCATCTGGCCACGGAAACGCTTTGCCTTGCCTTTGGTGATGGTCGTGTTCACGGCCTTCACCTTGACACCAAAGAGAGCTTCAACAGCTTCTTTGATCATTGGCTTGTTGCTGTCGATCGCAACTTCGAAAACGACTGCATTGTGCTCGGAAGCCATTGTCGCTTTTTCAGTGATGATCGGCTTGCGGATCACATCGTAATGTTCGTGCTTGGCGCTCATTTCAAACGGGCCTCCAGTGCTTCGATCCCCGCTTTGGTGATCACGAGAGTGTCACGCTTGAGGATGTCATAGACGTTTGCACCCATCGTCGGCAGGATATCCAGACCTTCGATGTTGCGCGCGGCTTGCAAGAAGTTCTCATTTACCGAGGCACCGTCGATGATCAACGCGCGTTTCCAGCCCAGGTTCTTAACCTGTTTGGCCAAAGCAGCTGTTTTCCCATCGGATGTTACATCGTCGATGATGACCAGGTTGCCGGTTTTTGCCTTGGAAGACAAAGCGTGGCGCAGACCCAGTTTGCGGAACTTCTTGGTCAGGTCGTGGCCGTGGCTACGAGGGGTTGGACCCTTGTAGATACCACCCGAACGGAAGATCGGTGCAGAACGTGCGCCGTGGCGTGCGCCGCCGGTGCCTTTCTGACGATAGATCTTCTTGGTCGAATAGCTGACCTCGGACCGTGTCTTGACCTTGTGCGTACCCTGCTGCGCGTTGTTACGCTGCCAGCGGACAACACGGTGCAGAATGTCGGCGCGTGGTTCAAGACCGAACAGGGCCTCGTCCAAGTCTACCGAACCGGCTGCGCCGCCGTCGAGTTTGATGACATCAAGTTTCATTCGTCACCTTCCTTCTTGTCCGACTCAATGGATGCTTCGGCTTCGGCAAGTGCGGCAGCTTCGGTCGCTGCTTGCTCTTCTGCCAAGCGTGCTGCTTCTGCTTCGGCCTCTGCAGCGGCTGCTGCTGCGGCTTCTTCAGCGGCTTTCGCGGCTTCGTCAGCGGCGGATTTCAAAGCGGCAGGCAGGATCGCGTCTGCTGGGAACGGCTTTTTCACCGCGTCCTTAACAGTCACCCAACCACCTTTGGAGCCTGGTACGGCACCTTTGACCATGATCAGACCGCGTGCGCTGTCGGTTTTGACAACTTCGAGGTTCTGCGTGGTAACACGGGCAGCACCCATGTGACCGGCCATTTTCTTGCCTTTGAAAACCTTGCCTGGATCCTGACACTGACCTGTCGAACCATGCGAACGGTGAGAGATCGAAACACCGTGTGTCGCACGCAGACCGCCAAAGTTGTGGCGTTTCATCGCACCGGCAAAACCTTTACCGATGGAGGTGCCTGCAACGTCAACATACTGACCAGCAAAGTAGTGATCGGCGATGATTTCTTCGCCAACGTTCAACATGGCTTCGGGGTCCACACGGAACTCCGCAACCTTACGCTTGGGTTCAACCTTTGCCGCAGCAAAGTGACCACGCATGGCCTGCGACGTCCGCTTGGCCTTGGCTGTACCGGCACCAAGCTGAACAGCTGTGTAGCCGTCCTTCTCGGGGGTACGCTGAGCCACGACCTGCAGTTTGTCGAGCTGAAGAACGGTCACAGGGATCTGCTTACCGTCTTCCATGAACAAACGGGTCATGCCCATCTTTTTTGCAATAACGCCTGAGCGCAACATATTATTACCCTCCTACGCTTATGACTGCAGCTTGATCTCGACGTCCACACCAGCGGCCAGGTCGAGCTTCATCAGCGCGTCCACGGTCTGGGGGGTCGGATCAACGATATCCAGCAGACGCTTGTGCGTGCGGATTTCGAACTGGTCACGGGATTTCTTGTCAACGTGTGGGCCACGCAGAACTGTGAATTTTTCGATCTTGTTCGGCAGCGGGATTGGGCCGCGAACAGATGCACCGGTACGCTTGGCGGTGTTAACGATTTCCTGTGTGGACGCATCCAGCACGCGGTAATCGAACGCCTTCAAACGGATGCGGATATTTTGGCTTTGTGCCATATGTCATCATCCCTCATTGGGAGTAGAAACGAAGAGGAAGAGACGCCTCATCACGGCCCTTCATTGCGTTTTGTCGTAAATCAAACGGGGCGCGTAAAAACGCACCCCGCTGAGACTTGCGCTCTATAGGTCGAGTCGCGCCATGTGGCAAGGGGGGAATCCGAGGTTTCGTTCGAATCCGCCCAGTACGACCGCCATCCGCGATCAAAACAATCGTGTCATAGCCAGCACCGCCGCCCCCACACAACGAAAAAGGCCGCCCCGATTGGGAGCGGCCTTCGTCTTGTTGCCGGTGCGCGGGGTGACCCGCGGGTTGGCTTACTCGGTGATTTTGGAAACCACGCCCGCGCCAACGGTACGACCGCCTTCGCGGATCGCGAAGCGCAGACCGTCTTCCATCGCGATGGGGGCGATCAGCTCGACGTCGAACTGCAGGTTGTCGCCAGGCATAACCATTTCAGTGCCTTCTGGCAGCTGAACGGTACCGGTGACGTCTGTGGTCCGGAAGTAGAACTGTGGACGGTAGTTCGCGAAGAACGGCGTGTGACGGCCACCCTCTTCCTTGGTGAGGATATAGGCTTCGGCTGTGAACTTGGTGTGCGGCTTAACCGAACCTGGCTTACACAGAACCTGACCACGCTCAACGCCTTCACGGTCGATACCGCGCAGCAGGGCGCCGATGTTGTCGCCAGCTTCCCCACGGTCCAGCAGTTTGCGGAACATTTCAACGCCGGTACATGTGGTTTTCTTTGTGTCGCGGATGCCGACGATTTCGATTTCGTCGCCAACGTTGATCACGCCACGCTCAACACGGCCGGTCACAACTGTACCACGACCGGAGATCGAGAAGACGTCTTCCACAGGCATCAGGAACGGCTGGTCAACAGCGCGCTCTGGTGTCGGGATGTAGTTGTCGACTTCTTCCATCAGCTTGCGGATGGAGTTCTCGCCGATGTTCTCGTCACGGCCTTCCATCGCCGCCAGAGCGGAACCTGGGATCACAGGGATGTCGTCGCCTGGGTAGTCGTAGGAAGACAGCAGTTCGCGGATTTCCATTTCAACCAGTTCCAGCAGCTCTTCATCGTCCACCTGGTCTACTTTGTTCATGTAGACAACCATGGCGGGAATGCCGACCTGACGGCCCAGCAGGATGTGCTCGCGGGTCTGTGGCATGGGGCCATCAGCAGCGTTCACAACCAGGATCGCGCCGTCCATCTGCGCCGCACCGGTGATCATGTTTTTCACATAGTCAGCGTGGCCTGGGCAGTCGACGTGGGCGTAGTGACGACCTTCGGTCTCATACTCAACGTGTGCGGTCGAGATGGTGATGCCACGTGCTTTTTCTTCGGGCGCGCCGTCAATCTGGTCATAGGCGCGGAAGTCGCCGAAGTACTTGGTGATCGCCGCGGTCAACGTGGTTTTGCCGTGGTCAACGTGACCAATGGTACCGATGTTAACGTGTGGTTTATTACGTTCAAACTTTGCCTTAGCCATGGTGGCCTCCTTGGTTTTCAAATTGGGCGGTGGGTTGAACACCCACCCTACGGTTTGGGTAGGGCGGGGTTATCCCCGCCGTCCCAGTTATTGCAACGCGCCAGTTACGCGAATTTCGCTTGGATCTCGTCAGAGATGTTCTGCGGAACAGGTTCGTAGTGCGAGAACTGCATGGTGAAGTTCGCACGACCCGACGACATCGAACGCAGCGTGTTGATGTAGCCGAACATGTTGGCCAGCGGCACCTGTGCGTCGATCGCGATTGCGTTCCCGCGTGTGTCCTGACCCTGAACCTGACCGCGACGCGATGTCAGATCGCCGATGATCCCGCCTGTGTAGTCCTCAGGGGTGATAACTTCGACCTTCATGATCGGTTCGAGCAGTTTCGCACCAGCTTTGCGCATGCCTTCGCGCATACCCATACGGGCCGCGATTTCAAACGCCAGAACGCTGGAGTCAACGTCGTGGAATTTACCGTCGATCAGAGCAACCTTGAAGTCGATGACCGGGAAGCCCGCCAAAGGACCGGAGTCCATGACCGAGTTGATCCCTTTTTCGACGCCCGGGATGTATTCTTTCGGAACGGCACCACCAACGATGCGGCTCTCGAAGGAATAGCCTTCGCCTGGCTCGGTTGGCATCAGGATCATCTTCACCTCGGCGAACTGACCGGAACCACCGGACTGTTTCTTGTGGGTGTAGGTGATTTCTGCTTCGCGCGAGATGGTCTCCCGGTAGGCAACCTGAGGCGCACCGATGTTCGCTTCAACTTTGAATTCACGACGCAGACGGTCCACCAGAATGTCGAGGTGAAGTTCGCCCATGCCCTTCATGATGGTCTGGCCGGATTCCAGATCCGTTTCAACGCGGAAGGAGGGGTCTTCTGCAGCCAGACGCGCCAGACCGGTGGACATCTTCTCTTGGTCAGCCTTGGTTTTAGGCTCAACCGCGATTTCGATAACCGGATCTGGGAAGGTCATTGTTTCAAGAACAACAGGGTCGTTGACGGCGCAAAGCGTGTCACCGGTTGTTGTGTCTTTCAGACCTGCCAGCGCGATGATGTCGCCCGCGAACGCTTCTTGAATTTCTTCACGATCGTTGGAGTGCATCATCATCATACGACCGACGCGCTCTTTCTTACCTTTGGTGGAGTTCAAGAGCGTGTCGCCCTTGTTCAGCACACCGGAGTAGATGCGGGTAAAGGTCAGCGAGCCAACAAAGGGGTCGTTCATGATTTTGAACGCCAGACCGGAGAAGGCCATGTCGTCATCCGCACGGCGTGCGATGTTACGGGTCTCTGTCTCGTCGCCTGGTTTGAAGCCCATGTAGTCAACAACGTCCATCGGGGATGGCAGATAGTCGATAACAGCGTTCAACAGAGGCTGAACACCTTTGTTTTTGAACGCGGAGCCGCAGAGTACGGGGATGAACTTGATCGCCAGTGTCCCTTTACGGATCAGACCGCGCAGGGTGTCAACGTCAGGCTCTGCGCCGTCCATCAGGTAGTTTTCCATGGCTTCGTCATCCATCTCGACCGCAGTCTCGATCAGATGCGCGCGCCATTCGTCGGCCAGGTCTTTCAACTCGGCACGGATTTCGCGTTGTTCCCAGCTCGCGCCAAGATCTTCACCGGCCCAGACCCATTCTTTCATGGTAACCAGATCGATCATGCCTTCCAGCTCGGTTTCGGCACCGATCGGGATTTGGATCGGCGCAGGTGTCGCACCGGTACGGTCTTTGATCATCTTCACGCAGTTGAAGAAGTCAGCGCCGATTTTGTCCATTTTGTTGACGAAAACGATGCGTGGAACCTTGTAGCGGTCCGCTTGGCGCCAAACGGTTTCGGTCTGGGGCTCAACACCGGCGTTGGCGTCAAGAACAGCAACCGCGCCGTCAAGAACGGCCAGCGAACGTTCAACTTCGATGGTGAAGTCAACGTGGCCGGGGGTGTCGATGATGTTCATCCGGTACTTGGTGTCGGATGTCGCGTCGGCTGTTGGCTCTTCCTGGCGCTGCCAGAAAGTTGTCGTCGCAGCGGAGGTAATTGTAATACCGCGTTCCTGCTCCTGCTCCATCCAGTCCATCGTGGCGGCACCGTCGTGCACTTCGCCGATGTTGTGGGACTTACCAGTGTAAAACAGGATCCGTTCGGAGCAGGTTGTTTTGCCTGCGTCGATGTGGGCCATGATGCCGAAATTGCGGTAGCGTGAGAGCGGATAGTCGCGTGCCATTGGGCTGCTTCCTCGAATATATCTGAAACGGATAAATCGCGCCCCGGGGTGGGACGCGACGGGAACGGCTTATGCCGCCCGAATTACCAGCGGTAGTGGCTGAACGCTTTGTTCGCGTCGGCCATCTTGTGGGTGTCTTCGCGCTTCTTAACAGCAGTACCGCGCGATTGAACAGCGTCCAGAAGCTCACCGGCAAGGCGCTCTTCCATGGTGTTCTCGTTGCGGGCGCGGGACGCTTTGATCAACCAGCGGATCGCCAGTGCTTCGCGACGCTCGGGGCGCACTTCGACAGGAACCTGATAGGTGGCACCACCAACGCGGCGCGAACGCACTTCGACGGACGGCTTGATGTTGTCCAGCGCTTCGTGGAAGACTTCGATGGGCGCGCGTTTGATTTTGTCTTCAACACGGTTCATCGCGTTGTAAACGATACGCTCCGCAACCGACTTCTTACCGTCGATCATCAGGTTGTTCATGAATTTGGTGAGAACCAGATCACCGTACTTGGCGTCTGGCAGTACTTCGCGTTTTTCAGCGGCGTGACGACGTGACATTTAAAGCTCCTAATTGTCAGTTGCCGAGGCAGGTTTGGTCCAGTGCGTCTGGTGCATATTGCACCCCGATCGCCCGGCGCTCAGTCTTACTCGGCTCACTCCCTTACGGGAAAACATGGCGGGCGGCGGGATCCGGCATCGTGTATCCGCGATGCGCGACCCCAAACCGACCCAAATTACTTTGGCTTCTTTGCACCATATTTGGAGCGACGCTGCTTACGGTCTTTAACGCCTTGCGTATCGAGAACACCGCGCAGGATGTGGTAGCGCACACCGGGAAGGTCTTTTACACGGCCGCCGCGGATCAGAACAACGGAGTGTTCTTGCAGGTTGTGCGATTCACCCGGGATGTAGCTGATGACTTCGAAACCGTTGGTCAGGCGCACTTTGGCAACCTTACGCATGGCCGAGTTCGGCTTCTTAGGTGTGGTGGTGTAAACACGTGTACAAACGCCGCGCTTTTGCGGGCATTCTTGCAGGTGCATGGATTTCGAACGTTTGATTTTAGGCTGGCGCGGTTTGCGGATCAGCTGTTGGATCGTTGGCATTCCGGTTTTATCCCCGTTTAGCTCACATAAGTGGTGCAGCGGGGCGGACCCCATTGCGGTTTCAAATTCGGTCACTTCGCACGTCCACGAAGCCTATCTTTCGCCCTACACCACTGGCGCAAAGCAAAATCACCGCAGCGTTCCCGTACCGAGGAAAACGAAGCGGTGGGGTAACAGAGGATCGAGTCAGCAGTAGACCGGATCGTGACCACAGTAGATATGATGTCGGCAAAGCAGGGCGACCCCCGCATCCGAGATAAGGGGCGTATAGGCAGAGTCGTCCACGCTGTCAACAGCCCCCGCCCCCAAGCCGCCCATGGCACGCCAAACGGGTATTCCGCCTTGCAAGATACCCCGGCTACCGCGCATATTTATGCCACATTATTCGGACAGGGCGGATCACGATGCAGGTACTTGGGCTATGCCGCTTTTCCTATCCGGCGCTTGGCGGGTTTCAGGTCGGGCATGACACCACCGCTGATCGTATCGCCTACCTTTATGATCCCGCGCGGCTTGAGGAAAGGTTCCGCCTGTTCGAAACCGTCGCGCTGCCCTGCCTGATGGCGCAAACAGACCCGGATTTCGAAATGATCGTGCTGGTCGGCGATCGCTTTCCCCGTATCCATATGGAACGGCTAAAGGCCTTGCTCGCCCCCCTGCCCCAAGCGCGGATTGTGGTAGAGCCGCCGCGCCCGCACCGCGAGGTGATGAAGGAAATTCTGAACAAGGCCCGCCACGCGCGCTCTGAACCCTGTGTGCAATTCCGCTTTGATGACGACGACGCGATTGCAGTCGATTTCGTGGCCAAGTTGCGTAAAGCTGTTGATGACGCCGCCCCGCTACTGGTCCAGCACAAATCCGTCGCGCTTGACTGGAACAAGGGCTACGTGGCCGAGTTCGGCGCGGATGGTATCACGGCGACCCCGTCGTTCCGGCCGTTCTACACCGCGGCGTTGGCAATGTTCGTGAACGCGGGGTGTCCACTTACGATCATGAACTTTGCCCATGACAAGCTGCCCCGCTTCATGCCTGCGCTGAGCTTTCCCGACCCTGCAATGTATGTCCGCGGCCACAATGGATTTAACGATTCACGCCAAAAGAATGCACGGGCGGTCGACCTATCCCCACTCAGCCCCGAGGAAGAGATCCTGTTCAAGGACCGCTTTTCCATCGACATCGACACTGTGCGCCGCGTCTTTGCCAAAGGTTAAAGCGGCGGCAACGGGCGGGTAGTGATGCGTTCACGGTAGAGTGTGAACAGCCCCGTCGCAGCGACGATAGATGCCCCAGCGAGCGTTGACGGCACCGGCCAGTCACCGAACACCAGCCACCCGAGGATCAACGCCCAGATCAGACCTGTGTAGCGGAACGGCGCGATGAACGATACGTCGCCTACCCGCATCGTCTGCACGCTGAAATAATACCCCATCAGCACAAAGACCGCGGCCGCCGTAATGGCGATCCAATGCGCGGAAGAGACCGGAGCCCACGGCGTGGTGAACTGCGCGAAGGTCGAAAACCCCGTCACGGCCAGCACAGCGGCGAAGGTCACGGTCATCGACGGCACCTCTTTCGACAGGCGGCGGGTGCTGAGGTCGCGCACAGTGACAAAGAACACCGCGATCAGCGCGTAGATCGACCAGATGTTGAAGCCCTCGGTGCCCGGCTTGACGATCAGCATCACGCCAAAAAACCCCACAAGGATCGCAGAGAAGCGCCGCCAGCCGACCTTTTCGCGATAGACCAGCGCCGCGCCCAAAGTCACCGTCAGCGGCAGGGATTGCAGAATAGCGCTAAGGTTCGCCAAGGGCATATTGAACAACGCGGTCACAAAGAAAAAGCTCGCCCCGACTTCGGCACCAGACCGGATTGCGACCAGTTTCCAATCGCGCCGGCTAAGACGCAGGTGCATCGGGCCGAGCCGCCCCCATAGCATCACGATCAACGAGATAGAGATCACACCGCGCAAGAACAGCAGCTGGAACAGAGGCACGGCCCCGCCCGTGGTTTTGGTCATCGTGTCGTTCAACACAAAGGCCGCCATAGAGCCCATCATGAAAAGTGCTCCGGCAAGGTTTGGCGACATCGGGTGGCTTTCAGTTTGTTAGGTTGGCTTATCATTGGCGCAAGCCGCGGTGGAAAACCAGCCCACCTGCGCAAAATTTCGACGCTATTTCATCCCCCTACCCCACAACGAAAAACCCCCGCCGATCTCTCGGCGGGGGCTCTGTTCGTCAGCTATCAAGCCTAGGCTTAGCTGCGGCTTTCGTCGTCGCTGGGGACGTTGTCGAAAACATCGCCACCAACGACATCGTCGGCTGTAGGCTCGGGCGCGGCCAGACGTGCTGCGGCTTCGGCTTCTTCGCGACGGGCCTCGATGACCACGTTGTCACGATCTGTCGCAACCTTGCGCATCTGCTGCGTCGCACCACCGGTACCGGCTGGGATCAGACGGCCCACGATGACGTTCTCTTTCAGGCCAACCAGCTTGTCGCGCTTACCCTGGACCGATGCTTCGGTCAGAACGCGTGTGGTTTCCTGGAAGGACGCCGCCGAGATGAAGCTGCGGGTTTGCAGCGACGCCTTGGTGATCCCCAGCAGGATCGGTTCGCCCTGCGCAGGACGTCCGCCTTTGGACAGCGCTTTGGCACAGGCCTGGTCGAACTCTTGCTTGTCGACGTGTTCGCCTTTCAACAGGGTGGTATCACCGCTGTCCTGGACTTCCCACTTCTGCAACATCTGACGCACGATCACTTCGATATGCTTATCGTTGATCTTAACGCCCTGCAGACGATAAACATCCTGCACTTCGTCGATCATGTAGTCAGCCAGCGCTTCGACACCCATAATCGCGAGGATGTCATGCGGCGCAGGGTTGCCGTCCATGATGTAGTCACCCTTCTGGACAAAGTCACCTTCCGCAACGGGGATGTGCTTACCCTTAGGCACCATGTATTCGACCTTGTGATCCGGATCCTCGGACGACTCGATCGAGATACGACGCTTGTTTTTGTAGTCCTTGCCGTAGCGGACGTACCCGTCGATCTCGGCGATGATCGCGTGGTCTTTGGGGCGACGTGCCTCAAAGAGTTCAGCAACACGTGGCAGACCACCGGTAATATCCTTGGTCTTGGCACCTTCACGCGGGATACGCGCAACGATGTCACCGGCCTTGATTTCAGTCTGGTCCTCAACGGACAGAATGGCATCAACGGACATTGGGTAGGTCACCGGGTTGCCCGCATCGTTGCGGACCGGCTCGCCATCGGCATCCACCAGAATGATTTCCGGCTTCAGCTCATTGCCTTTGGGTGCTGCACGCCAGTCGATCACGATCTTCTGTGTCATACCGGTTGCATCATCGGTTTCATCCTTGACCGCGATCCCCGACGTCAGGTCGACGAACTTGGTCATACCGGATTTCTCCGCGATGATCGGCAGCGTGTAGGGGTCCCATTCGAACAGCTTGTCGCCGCGCAGGATCGACTGACCCTCCTTGACGAACAGCTTGGTCCCGTAGCCAACCTTGTGGCTGGCGCGCTCGTCGCCGTTATCATCGACGATGGCAAGCTTCATGTTCCGGCCCATTACCATGATCTCGCCTGCGGCGTTCTCAAGGGTTTGAGCGTTCTCGAACACAACCTTACCGGACTGCGATGCCTCGAGGAAGGACTGTTGGCCACCCTGCGCAACACCACCAATGTGGAATGTACGCATGGTCAGCTGCGTGCCGGGTTCACCGATCGACTGAGCAGCGATAATGCCGACAGCTTCGCCTTGGTTCACCAGCGTACCGCGTGCAAGGTCACGACCATAGCACATGGCGCAGACGCCCTCTTCGGCCTCACAGGTCAGCGGGCTGCGGATCCGTGCGGATTGAACAGCCGCTTCGTCGATGATGTCAGCCAGACGTTCGTCGATCACAGTCTGCGCAGGCACCAACACTTCGTCGGTCCCGGGGCGAAGGATGTCATCCGCCGCAACGCGACCCAACAAACGTTCCGCCAGCGAAGAGACGACCTCACCATCGTTCACAGCCGCTTCGGCCGTGATCGCGGTTTCGGTGCCACAGTCATGCATACGAACGATACAATCCTGCGCAACATCCACCAGACGACGGGTCAGGTAACCCGAGTTCGCTGTTTTCAAGGCGGTATCCGACAGACCCTTACGGGCACCGTGGGTGGAGTTAAAGTACTCCAGAACGGTCAGACCTTCTTTAAAGTTCGAGATAATCGGAGTCTCGATGATGTCGCCGTTCGGCTTCGCCATCAGACCGCGCATCCCGCCCAGCTGTTTCATCTGTGTGACCGAGCCACGGGCACCGGAGTGCGCCATCATGTAGACCGAGTTCGGCTCCATCACCGCGCCGTCATCGTTGCGACGTTCGGCCGAAATGGCCCCCATCATCGCGTCGGTGACCTTGTCGTTACACTTGGACCAGGCGTCGACGACTTTGTTGTACTTTTCACCCTGAGTGATCAGGCCGTCCATGTACTGCTGTTCAAAGTCTTTAACCTGCTCGCGCGTTTCGTCCACCAAGGTCCACTTGGTTTCCGGGATCAGCATGTCGTCCTTGCCAAAGGAAATGCCGGCACGGAAAGCTTCACGGAAGCCCATGGTCATGATCTGGTCACAGAAGATAACGGATTCTTTCTGACCACAGTAGCGGTAGACCGTATCGATGACCTGCTGCACTTCTTTCTTACGTAGCAGACGGTTCACCAGATCGAACGGCGCTTTGGCGTTCAGCGGCAGCAACGCGCCAAGGCGGATACGGCCCGGCGTGGTGTCGTAACGCTTCATCACCTCGTTGCCTTCGGCATCGATCTGTTTGATCCGCGCCTTGATCTTGGAGTGCAGGTGGATCGCACCGGCACCAAGCGCATGCTCGACTTCCTCGACAGAGCCGAACACCATGCCTTCGCCCGGCATGCCTTCGCGTTCCAGGGTCGTGTAGTACAGACCCAAGATCATATCCTGCGACGGAACGATGATCGGCGCGCCGTTTGCAGGCGACAGAACGTTGTTGGTCGACATCATCAGGACGCGTGCTTCCAGCTGTGCTTCCAGCGAAAGCGGCACGTGCACAGCCATTTGGTCGCCGTCAAAGTCAGCGTTAAAGGCGGAGCAGACCAGCGGGTGAAGCTGGATCGCTTTACCTTCGATCAGTACCGGTTCGAACGCCTGAATGCCCAAACGGTGCAAGGTAGGCGCACGGTTCAGCATGACAGGGTGTTCGCGGATCACTTCGTCGAGGATGTCCCACACTTCGGGACGCTCTTTTTCAACCAACTTCTTGGCTTGCTTCACAGTGGAAGACAGACCTTTGGCTTCAAGACGCGAGTAGATAAACGGCTTGAACAGCTCGAGCGCCATCTTCTTGGGCAGACCGCACTGGTGCAGCTTCAGTTCGGGGCCGGTCACAATGACCGAACGACCGGAGAAGTCGACGCGCTTACCCAAAAGGTTCTGACGGAAGCGACCTTGCTTACCTTTCAGCATGTCGGACAGCGACTTCAGCGGGCGCTTGTTTGCACCAGTGATGACGCGGCCGCGACGGCCGTTGTCGAACAAGGCATCGACGGATTCCTGCAACATCCGCTTTTCGTTGCGGACGATGATGTCAGGCGCGCGCAGTTCGATCAGACGCTTCAAGCGGTTGTTCCGGTTGATCACGCGGCGATACAGGTCGTTCAGATCCGACGTCGCGAAACGGCCACCGTCCAGCGGCACCAGCGGGCGCAGCTCTGGCGGGATCACCGGAATGACGGTCATGATCATCCACTCGGGCCGGTTGCCGGACTCGAGGAAGGATTCAACGACTTTCAGACGCTTGATGATCTTCTTGGGCTTCAGTTCGCCGGTCGCCTCTTTCAGATCGGCACGCAGCTGGTCCGCTTCGGCTTCCAGATCGATGGCGGCTAGCATTTCGCGGATCGCTTCGGCACCGATATTGGCGGTGAACGCGTCCATGCCATAGGCATCCTGCGCGTCCATATACTCTTCCTCGGTCATCATCTGACCATAGGTGAGATCCGTCAGACCGGGTTCGATCACAACGTAGTTTTCAAAGTAAAGAACACGTTCCAGATCGCGCAGGGTCATGTCCAGCATCAGGCCGATGCGCGATGGCAGCGACTTGAGGAACCAGATGTGCGCAACAGGCGACGCCAGCTCGATGTGGCCCATACGCTCGCGACGGACCTTTTGCAGCGTGACTTCGACACCACATTTCTCGCAGACAACGCCGCGATACTTCATGCGCTTATATTTGCCGCACAGGCATTCGTAGTCTTTGATCGGGCCAAAAATACGCGCGCAGAACAGGCCGTCACGCTCTGGCTTGAACGTCCGGTAGTTGATGGTCTCGGGTTTCTTGATTTCACCGAACGACCACGACAGTATCCGCTCTGGCGATGCCAGAGAGACCTTGATTTCGTCGAACGTCTTCATCGGCGCGACGGGGTTGAACGGGTTGTTTGTCAGTTCCTGGTTCATCTTAAATCCTTAGATAAGTCTCGAAAGCGGAGAGAGTGAGGTGTTTCCTGCTTCGGGAAACGGTCCGGGGTTTATGAAAACCCCGGCGCGTGCCTCACTCGTCTTCCTCCGCATCCAGGAGTTCCATGTTCAGGCCAAGACCGCGTACCTCTTTCACAAGTACGTTGAACGATTCCGGAATACCGGCTTCGAAGTTGTCTTCGCCTTTGACGATGCTTTCATAGACCTTGGTCCGTCCGGCCACGTCATCCGATTTCACAGTCAGCATCTCCTGCAGGGTGTATGCAGCGCCGTAAGCTTCCAGAGCCCAGACCTCCATCTCACCGAAGCGCTGACCACCGAACTGCGCTTTACCGCCCAATGGCTGCTGGGTGACCAGCGAGTATGGACCAGTTGAACGCGCGTGGATTTTATCGTCCACAAGGTGGTGCAGTTTCAGCAGGTATTTCACGCCGACGGTCACCGGACGCGCAAACTGCTCGCCTGTGCGGCCATCAAACAGTACCGACTGACCGGAGCTGTCGAAACCGGCCCGTGTCAGGCTGTCGTTCACATCCGCTTCCTTGGCACCATCGAAAACCGGCGTGGCGATTGGGACACCGCGCGCAACGTTCTTGGCGGCGTCCAGCAATGTTTCCTCGTCCATACCCGAGATGCCTTCTTCGTAGACATCGTCGCCATAGGCGTGGTGCATTGCTTCGCGCACAGGTGTCAGATCACCGGAGCGTTTGTATTCCTGCAGCGCCTCGTCGATGTTGATGCCCAGGCCACGTGCGGCCCAACCCATGTGGGTTTCAAGGATCTGACCGACGTTCATACGCGACGGAACACCCAGCGGGTTCAAACAGAAGTCGACCGGCGTACCATCCGCGAGGAACGGCATGTCTTCCATCGGTACAACCTTGGAAATAACACCTTTGTTGCCGTGACGACCGGCCATCTTGTCGCCCGGTTGCAGCTTGCGCTTCACCGCGACGAAGACTTTGACCATCTTCATCACACCCGGGGGCAGATCGTCACCACGACGGACTTTTTCGACTTTGTCCTCGAAACGTGCATCCAAGGTCCGTTTCTGGATCTCGTATTGCTCGTTCAGGGCTTCGACGATCTTGGCATCATCTTCGTCGGCCAAAGCCAACTGCCACCACTGACCGCGCGACAAGGATGCCAGCAGGTCTTCGGTGATTTCAGAGTTTGCCTTGACGCCTTTCGGGCCTTTGACAGCCGTCTTGCCGATGATCATCGACTGCAGACGCGCGTAGATGTTGCGGTCAAGAATGCCAAGTTCGTCGTCCCGGTCACGGGCCAGACGTTCGACTTCTTCACGTTCGATCTGCAGCGCACGTTCGTCTTTTTCAACGCCGTGACGGTTGAACACGCGGACTTCAACAACGGTACCGAAATCACCGGGCTTCACACGCAGCGACGTATCGCGCACGTCCGAGGCTTTCTCACCGAAGATGGCGCGCAGCAGTTTTTCTTCTGGCGTCATCGGGCTTTCGCCCTTGGGAGTGATCTTGCCGACGAGAATGTCACCGGGTTCAACATCCGCGCCGATGTACACGATGCCCGCCTCGTCGAGGTTGCGCAGCGCTTCTTCACCGACGTTCGGAATATCGCGTGTGATTTCCTCTGGCCCCAGCTTTGTGTCACGGGCGGCGACTTCGAATTCCTCGATGTGGATCGAGGTAAACACGTCGTCACGCGATACACGTTCAGAGATCAGGATGGAGTCTTCGTAGTTGTAGCCATTCCAGGGCATGAACGCGACGACCACGTTCTTACCAAGCGCCAGTTCACCCATATCGGTCGATGGACCGTCCGCGATAACCTGACCCTTTTGAACCGTCTCGCCCACTTTCACCAGCGGACGCTGGTTGATGCAGGTGTTCTGGTTCGAACGCTGGAACTTGCGCATGCGGTAGATGTCTACACCCGCGTCGCCCAATTCAAGATCTTCGGTGGCGCGGATAACGATACGGCTGGCGTCGACTTGGTCGATGATACCACCGCGTTTCGCCATATAGGCAGCACCGGAATCCCGTGCGACGACTTCTTCGATACCTGTCCCCACCAGTGGTGCTTCGGCTTGAAGCAAAGGCACCGCCTGACGTTGCATGTTCGAGCCCATCAAGGCCCTGTTCGCATCGTCGTTTTCAAGGAACGGGATCAAGGACGCAGCGACCGAGACCAACTGTTTCGGCGAAACGTCGATCAGATCGACATTCTCGGAAGGCGACAGCGTGTAGTCACCGGATTTCCGTGTCGACACCAGATCGTTGACGAACTTCATGTTCTCATCAAGGTTCGCGTTCGCCTGCGCCACGGTGTGACGCATTTCTTCGGTCGCGGACATGTACTGCACGTCATCGGAAACAACACCGTTCGTTACTTTACGGTAGGGTGTTTCGATAAAGCCGTATTTGTTTACGCGGGCGAATGTTGCCAAAGAGTTGATCAGACCAATGTTCGGACCTTCGGGCGTTTCAATCGGACACATACGACCGTAGTGGGTCGCGTGAACGTCACGCACCTCAAAGCCGGCACGTTCGCGTGTCAGACCACCTGGCCCAAGCGCGGACAGACGACGCTTGTGCGTCACCTCGGACAGCGGGTTGGTTTGGTCCATGAACTGCGACAGCTGGCTGGAGCCGAAGAATTCACGTACCGCGGCAGCCGCCGGCTTCGCGTTGATCAGGTCTTGGGGCATGACAGTGTCGATCTCGACCGAGGACATACGTTCCTTGATCGCACGCTCCATCCGGAGCAGGCCGACGCGGTACTGATTTTCCATCAGCTCGCCAACGGAGCGTACACGACGGTTCCCAAGGTGGTCGATGTCGTCGATGTCGCCACGGCCGTCACGCAGATCAACCAGCGCCTTGATACAGGCGACGATGTCGTCACGGTCCAACGTGCGCTGCGTGTCTTCTTTGTCGAGCGCAAGACGCATGTTCATCTTCACGCGGCCAACCGCGGAAAGGTCATAGCGATCCGCATCAAAGAACAGCGTGTCGAACAGGTTCGACGCGGCTTCGACTGTGGGCGGCTCGCCCGGGCGCATCACACGGTAGATGTCCATGAGCGCGGTGTCGCGGTTCATGTTCTTATCTGCCGCCATGGTGTTACGCATGTAGGGGCCGACGTTGATGTTGTCGATGTCGAGAAGTGGGATCTCGGTGATGCCCGCGTCGATCAGCTCTTTCGCTGTACCGCCGATGAGCGTGCCGTCTTTATCGTGCTCGAGCGTCAGCTCGTCGCCCGCTTCGACATAGATCGCGCCGGTTTCTTCGTTGATGATGTCACGCGCGGCGAATTTGCCCGCGATGTGACCGAAGGGCAGCAGCAGTTCTGTCACTTTGCCTTCGTCGATCAACTGCTTCACGGCACGAGGTGTAACCTTCTTGCCCTTCTCGAACAGGATCTCGCCTGTCGCGGCGTCAACCAGATCATACGATGGACGTGTGCCCCGCACACGGTCTGGGAAGAAAGGAGCAACCCAGCCTTCGCCGTCTTTCAGCGTATAGTTCACGGTGTTGTAATACGCGTTCATGATCGCTTCTTGGTCAAGGCCAAGCGCGTAGAGCAGCGTTGTTACAGGCAGCTTACGGCGACGGTCGATGCGCGCGAACACGATGTCTTTGGCGTCGAATTCGAAGTCGAGCCACGACCCGCGGTATGGGATGATGCGGCAAGCAAACAGCAGCTTACCCGAAGAGTGGGTTTTGCCTTTGTCGTGGTCAAAGAAAACGCCGGGCGAACGGTGCATCTGGGATACGATAACACGCTCTGTACCGTTCACAACAAAGGTACCGTTTGGCGTCATCAGGGGCATGTCGCCCATGAACACGTCTTGTTCTTTGATGTCTTTTACCGATTTCGCACCGGTGTCTTCATCCACATCAAATACGATGAGGCGCAGCGTCACCTTCAAAGGCGCGCTGTAGGTCATGTCACGTTGCTGACATTCCTCGACATCGTATTTGGGTTTTTCGAGCTCGTACTTGACGTATTCAAGCACCGACGTCTCGTTGAAGTCCTTGATCGGGAAAACCGACTGGAACACGCCTTGGATGCCGTCACCGTCTGTCGGTGTTTCCGCATCGCCGGAGCGCAGGAACAAATCATAAGAGGATTTTTGAACCTCGATCAGGTTCGGCATCTCCAGCACTTCGCGGATTTTGCCATAGTATTTACGTAGACGTTTCTGGCCAAGGAAGGTTTGCGCCATGTGTCTGTCACCTTTCGTATCTCTTGCCGAGCTCGCCATCACCGGGGCCGTGATGCGCGCCCATAAGAGCGGTAAATCCTGATCAATTCTTGAGGCACGTCCCACCGTACCTCTTCCGACCACTAGGACCTATCCAGAGAAGCATTTCGCGCGAAATACTTTTCAAAACAGATCAGGCTGGACAGGGAATTCCCCGTCCAGCCTTAATTTTTATGGGCTTACCCAAAGCTTTACAAACTTCGGTCTGCTTTCATCAAGCAAAAACAGCACCCAGATCTAATGGCTTAGGCCAGTTCGATCTCTGCGCCAGCTGCTTCCAGCTTGGCTTTGATGTCTTCGGCTTCGGCTTTGTCGATGCCTTCTTTGATCTTGCCGCCAGCTTCAACCAGGTCTTTGGCTTCCTTCAGGCCCAGACCGGTGATGCCGCGAACTTCTTTGATCACGTTGATTTTGGATGCGCCGGCGTTCTTCAGAACGACGTCGAATTCAGTTTTCTCTTCAGCAGCCGCGCCTGCATCGGCAGGGCCAGCCATCATCACTGCGCCGCCAGCTGCGGGCTCGATGCCATACTCGTCTTTGAGGATGGTTTTCAGTTCTTGTGCTTCCAGCAGTGTCAGACCAACGATGTCTTCTGCCAGTTTTTTCAGATCAGCCATGTTTAGCTCTTTCCGTTAACGATATGTGTGTTCCAACGCGAGTGTTCAACCCTGCGCCAGCTTGACGATATTGCTTTACGCAGCCGCCTTGTCCTCGATGGTGGACAAGATGGAAGCGATGTTGCTTGCAGGTGCGCCAATGGCCCCGGCGATGTTGGAAGCAGGTGCGCCCAGCATACCCGCGATGGTGGAGATAAGCTCCTCCCGCGAAGGCATCTTGGACACGGCTTCAACACCGGCGACATCCAGTGCGTTCTCACCCATTGCGCCGCCGAGAATGACAAACTTTTGATTCTCTTTAGCGAATTCCTGAGCGACCTTGGCAGCTGCCACGGGGTCTTCGGAATAGGTCAGAACGGTCATACCCGTCAGGAGATCTGCAATGCTTTCGCATGGCTTTCCGTCTAGGGCAATTTTGGCGAGCCTGTTTTTGGCAACACGCACGGCCCCGCCCGCAGCGCGAGCGCGCGCACGAAGGTCCTGCATATCAGCAACTGTCAGGCCGACGTAGTGGCTTACCACAACGACGCCAGAGCTTTCGAAGATTTGGCCGAGCTCTTCGACCAACTGTTCTTTCTGGGCTCTATCCACAGTTTCACTCCAAATCTGGGGGTTACCCCCCGGCTCAATTAAGTCCGCTTACGCGAACAGTCTTGGTCCATTTTACGGGAATAAGCCAAAATAGCCCCACGCTTACGCGAACGGTAATTCTTGCATCTCCCATCTCAGAAAGGAATTAAGGCTTGCGCCACCCTTCGTCTCGGACAGAAGACTCACCATGCGATGCATAGTGAATCGAGGGCTTCTTAGGGAATGCAGCGCGGAATGCCAAGGGGAAACTCGACTTTCTTGCGCCGACTTTAGGCTAATCTGTTTCAAACACCATCAAACCGCGTTTATCCGGCCGGTTTCCGCATAAAAAATCCCCGCATCGGATGACCAATGCGGGGATCTGATCGCAGACGCAGGGCTGCGCCTATCGCTGGACCTTACTCGGTTACAGCGTTGTCGACTTCTACAGTCACACCTGGGCCCATTGTGGAGCTCAGCGCGATCTTTTTCATGTAGGCACCCTTGGAGCCGGTAGGCTTGGCTTTGGATACAGCGCCAACAAAGGCACGTACGTTTTCAACCAGCTTGGCTTCGTCAAAGGACAGTTTACCGATGCCAGCATGCACAACGCCGCCTTTTTCAGCTTTGAACTGAACCTGACCGCCTTTAGCAGCTTCAACAGCTTCTTTGATGTCCATTGTAACTGTGCCGACTTTTGGGTTTGGCATCAGGTTACGTGGGCCGAGAACCTTACCAAGACGACCAACGATGGGCATCATGTCAGGTGTCGCGATGCAGCGATCAAAGTCGATCTTGCCGCCTTGGACAGCTTCCATCAGGTCTTCGGCGCCAACGATGTCGGCACCTGCTGCTTGTGCTTCGTCAGCCTTGGGGCCACGGGCGAATACAGCAACCCGAACGGATTTACCGGTGCCGTTTGGCAGGCCGACAACACCGCGAACCATTTGGTCGGCGTGACGCGGGTCAACACCGAGGTTCATCGCGATTTCGATGGTTTCGTCAAATTTTGCGGTTGCGTTGGCTTTGATCAGGGCGACTGCTTCTTCAACGGTCAGATCTTCTTTGCCTACGAATGCTTCGCGTGCGGCGCGGGTGCGTTTTCCGAGTTTTGCCATCTTACTTAACCTCGATGCCCATGGAGCGGGCAGAGCCCAGAATGATTTTCATCGCGGATTCAACATCCACAGCGCTCAGATCGGCCATTTTGGCTTCTGCGATTTCGCGCAGTTGCTTGGTGGTCACGGTGCCGACGGTCTCGCGGCTTGGTGTTTTCGCGCCGGAGTTAACCTTGGCAGCTTTCTTCAGGTAGTAGGACGCGGGAGGCGTCTTGATGTCCATGGTGAAGGACTTGTCCTGATAGTAGCTGATCACGGTCGGGCAAGGGGCACCTGGCTCCATGTCCGCTGTCTTGGCGTTGAACGCCTTACAGAATTCCATGATGTTGATACCGCGCTGACCCAATGCGGGGCCGACGGGTGGGGATGGGTTCGCTTGACCCGCTTTAACTTGCAACTTCATCGTACCGACGAGTTTCTTGGCCATTGGCCTTCTCCTTTTAATGTCGGTGAACTTTCGTTCACCCTATACAACCACATCGCGATGTGGCCGCTTGCTAGCGTGGTGCGGTTGGGCGGCGCGCCGCTGTCCCCTCCCACAAACGAACGGTGTTGCCACCGTATGGCGGGTCGCCCCGCCAATCGCTCAGACCTGCTTGTTGACCTGAGTGAATTCCAATTCGACCGGTGTTTCCCGGCCAAAGATCGACACCGACACCTTGAGGCGCTGGTTCTCGTCGTCGACCTCTTCGATCATACCGTCGAAGTCTTCGAACGGGCCGTCCGCCACTTTGACCTTCTCACCCACTTCGAAGTGGATCAGCGTGCGTGGTGCTTCTTCGCCCTCTTGGACGCGGCCCAGGATCGCGGTGACCTCGGCGTCACGCATCGGCATCGGACGGCCCTGCGGCCCTAGGAAACCGGTGACGCGGTTGATCGAGTTGATCAGGTGATAGCCGCGATCGGACATCTCCATATGAACCAGCACATAGCCGGGCATAAAGCGACGCTCTGTCGTAACTTTCTTGCCGCGCCGGACCTCGATCACCTCTTCGGTGGGGACCAGCACTTCGTCGATTTGGTCCTCAAGCTCTTGCTCGGCGACCGTGGTGCGGATTTGCTCGGCAATCTTCTTTTCGAAGTTCGACAAAACACTGACCGAATACCATCTTTTCGCCATCTGAACTTGGTCCCTGTCTTGTGATGCAGCAACGGCCACATCTAATTCTCGTAAAAACCAGCCTGTCGCAACATGCCGGCGGTGAACAAAAAATCGGCGCGCAACACGAATCGCCGCACGCCCCTCTTGATCAGGTCTGCGGGATAGCCCGCAATCGCACATGTTTCAAGAGGGCCACGGCGTTTTAAGGTGCCGCGCCCCTGGATCAGCCGAAGGCGGCCAGGATGTACTGCAACCCGCCACGGATGAGGATATCGACGATCGCAAAGAACACCGCTGTCAACGCGGCAAGAATGAACACCATAACCGTGGTGAGCATGACCTCGCGACGGGTGGGCCAGACGACCTTGGATACTTCGGAACGCACTTGCTGGATGAACTGAAGCGGGTTGACTGTGGCCATGTCGGTTTTCCTGTATACGAACGATTGTGGGGATGTATCTGTCAAAAGCGCTGAATTCAAGGCTTCATATCAAGCTCGCCTACTGGCGAAGCTGGTACACCAAAGTGCGCGTTCTCACATGTGTTGAGATTGGCAGGGGCTGAGGGACTCGAACCCACGACCCTCGGTTTTGGAGACCGATGCTCTACCAACTGAGCTAAACCCCTATGCCGAGTGGTGAGGTAGTCGATATTCGCTGGGGGATCAAGGGCAGATAGACGCATTGCGCAGGAATAATGTCGCCCGCCTCCAAGCCACGAAAAAGGCCGCCCCGATTGGGAGCGGCCTTCGTCTTGTTGCCGGTGCGCGGGGTGACCCGCGGGTTGGCTTACTCGGTGATTTTGGAAACCACGCCCGCGCCAACGGTACGACCGCCTTCGCGGATCGCGAAGCGCAGACCGTCTTCCATCGCGATGGGGGCGATCAGCTCGACGTCGAACTGCAGGTTGTCGCCAGGCATAACCATTTCAGTGCCTTCTGGCAGCTGAACGGTACCGGTGACGTCTGTGGTCCGGAAGTAGAACTGTGGACGGTAGTTCGCGAAGAACGGCGTGTGACGGCCACCCTCTTCCTTGGTGAGGATATAGGCTTCGGCTGTGAACTTGGTGTGCGGCTTAACCGAACCTGGCTTACACAGAACCTGACCACGCTCAACGCCTTCACGGTCGATACCGCGCAGCAGGGCGCCGATGTTGTCGCCAGCTTCCCCACGGTCCAGCAGTTTGCGGAACATTTCAACGCCGGTACATGTGGTTTTCTTTGTGTCGCGGATGCCGACGATTTCGATTTCGTCGCCAACGTTGATCACGCCACGCTCAACACGGCCGGTCACAACTGTACCACGACCGGAGATCGAGAAGACGTCTTCCACAGGCATCAGGAACGGCTGGTCAACAGCGCGCTCTGGTGTCGGGATGTAGTTGTCGACTTCTTCCATCAGCTTGCGGATGGAGTTCTCGCCGATGTTCTCGTCACGGCCTTCCATCGCCGCCAGAGCGGAACCTGGGATCACAGGGATGTCGTCGCCTGGGTAGTCGTAGGAAGACAGCAGTTCGCGGATTTCCATTTCAACCAGTTCCAGCAGCTCTTCATCGTCCACCTGGTCTACTTTGTTCATGTAGACAACCATGGCGGGAATGCCGACCTGACGGCCCAGCAGGATGTGCTCGCGGGTCTGTGGCATGGGGCCATCAGCAGCGTTCACAACCAGGATCGCGCCGTCCATCTGCGCCGCACCGGTGATCATGTTTTTCACATAGTCAGCGTGGCCTGGGCAGTCGACGTGGGCGTAGTGACGACCTTCGGTCTCATACTCAACGTGTGCGGTCGAGATGGTGATGCCACGTGCTTTTTCTTCGGGCGCGCCGTCAATCTGGTCATAGGCGCGGAAGTCGCCGAAGTACTTGGTGATCGCCGCGGTCAACGTGGTTTTGCCGTGGTCAACGTGACCAATGGTACCGATGTTAACGTGTGGTTTATTACGTTCAAACTTTGCCTTAGCCATGGAGCAGCCCTTTATATTAATGAGGGCCTGAACCCAGACCCAAACCTATCTGGCGGGCGATGTATTGGGTCTGGCGCATAAAATCAAGCACCTGTTCGCCTCACACCGCCGCAGAATTCATGTAAATGCGCACTAGTTCGCTGTTACCGCCGGCGCAGAGGGGATTTCTGCGCGCTCGATGACCGCGTCCGCCGGGCGTTCGAACCAGCCTTCGGCCTTATTTTGCTTGACCAAATAGTTCTCGATCGACTTTGCCGCATTCTGGCTGAGGTTCTTAAGCTGTTCTTCAGCAGTCTTGGTGTAGCCAGACCCCACGATAGGCCCCTGATCAAGGGATTCGAAAACGGTGATCTGGTGCGGTTCGTCCGTAAGCTTCTTACCGGCGGCGTCGTCCCAAACGGTAAGGTTCAGGATCATGATCGACTTGGGCGCAAGCACAAGCGGAATACCCGGAGGGGCAAGAACATAGCCTTCGACACTGACGCCAAAGTGGTAATTGCGCGTGCCTTCATAGCGGTCAAAGCGTTCGGCGATGGCGTCTTTGACGGCCGTGGTCAGCACCTCTTCACTGACTTCGCGGCTGATCGGCAGTTTCTGTACCTTCGGCGCGACAACGATGTTGTGGTAGAGATTAAAGTCACCCAAAGGCACCGCCGGCTTGTCGAGGTCGGATGCCCCGTTACACGCAGAAAGGACCACGATACTGATCAAAGCGGATAAAATTCGAACCATTTCATGCCTCCTCGGCGCATTTATGCCCTTTGCGATACCCTAAGGCTGAATAGGGTGCAACGTTTGCTAAAGTGGCACGCACCGGGAGGCGTGCTAACCTATATCCGTCTGATGAAGGATAATTGCCATGGATCGCCCCCTGCCCGCCCGCGTGGCCTTGGTTAACCAACCCCTAGGCCTGCTTCGCAGCCTTGCGATGGCGCGCCGTAATGTGCTTAGCATTATTCCTGAAATAGCTGTCAAACAGCCGATGGTCTCGGGCAAAATGGGCAAGCGTTGGCACATGGTTATGGACCCGACTGCCATCCGCGAGATGCTGTTGGATCGGGTTGACGACTACCCCAAATCCTTGGTGACAAAAAACCTTTTGCGCCCCGCGATCGGAGACTCCCTTTTCATTGCAGAGGGTGCGCATTGGCGCTGGCAACGCCGCGCGGTGGCACCGGCCTTTTCACACCGCAATATGCTGAACCTGTCGCCCATCATGACCGCAGCAGCGCAAAGGTCGGCCGACCGGATCGCCGCCGCTGGCCCGCGGGCCATCAATATGCTGGACGAGATGGTCACGTCGACATTCGACGTCATCTCGGATGTCACATTCTCGGGCGGCGGCGGGTTTGACCGCGACGCCGTGCACCGCGCCATTGACGACTATATTGCAGAGGCCGGAAAACTGAGCCTTTTCGATATTCTTGGCTTGCCAGACTGGCTTCCGCGCCCAGGACGGGCGATGTCGGGCCGCGCCTTGAAAGATATGAAACGCATTGCCGACGGCGCGATAGATGCGCGGGCCGAACGGGGGCCCAGCGATACGCCGGACCTCCTGGATCTTCTCCTTGATGGCACCGACCCCAAGACCAAGCGTCAGATGAATACGGCCGAGCTACGGGACAATCTGTTAACCTTCATCGTCGCAGGGCATGAGACGACGGCCCTTACCCTGTCTTGGGCGCTCTATCTGATGGGCTTTGATCAGGCCGTGCAGCAGAAAGCCCGCGCCGAGGCGCAAACCGTGCTGCAGGGGCGCGCGGCGACGGGTGCAGACGTCGAAAACCTACCATACATCCGCCAAATTATCGACGAAACCCTGCGCCTGTACCCGCCGGCGGGGGTGATTTCACGCACCGCGCAGAGAAACGACACCTTATGCGGCAGGGAAGTTCGGCCCGGCGATACTGTCATGGTGCCGATTTACGCGCTTGGCCGCCATCAGCAGCTTTGGGATCAGCCCGACGTTTTCGATCCCGACCGTTTCAAAGATCGCAAAGCGATCGACCGATACGCCTACCTGCCCTTTGGCGATGGCCCGCGTATCTGCATCGGCGCGTCCTTTGCGCAGCAAGAAGCGGTGATCATCCTTGCGACCTTGCTTTCGCGGTTTCGTTTCACACCGGTCGCCGGGAAAAGCCCTGAACCGGTTATGATCCTGACCCTTCGCCCCGAAGGCGGAGTATGGTTAACCGCAACGCCTGCCTAGTCGCAAATCCGCCGCAAGTCGCCCCAGGCGTCCGCGTCGACAATAGCTGAGTATTCAGACTGCGCGTGCGCCGCATTTTGCGCTGCGGCGATACGGTCATCGAAGGATGGATGGCTCAGGAAATGGGCCATCAACGGGTTCGCTTCGCCTTGGGTCTGGCGCATGCGCTCGAACATGGCCCCCATCGCTTTCGGAGACACGCCCGCAGTTGCCAGAAGTTTATGTCCGAACGCGTCTGCCTCTGTTTCGGCCTGCTGGGTATAGGTCGCGCTGATCAAACGCTCTGCCAGAAACAACACCACGGCTCCGCCTGCGAAGTCACCGAACAAAAGCCCCAACACGCCAATCGATCCGGCGGACCGCAACGCGTGGCGTGTCGGGTCTCGACTGACAACGTGACCAATTTCATGCGCCAGCACAGCGGCGACCTCATCCGGGGACTGGGCTTGCTGGATCAGCCCGTCGAACAGCACGACAATCCCGCCGGGCAGCGCAAAAGCGTTAACCATCGGGTGGTCCAGCACGAGGACATTCAAATCCTGCACTGCCCCCTCGCCCGCGTTAAGCGCGGTGATCATGCTGGTGAGCGCCGCTTCGCCCGCCGAGGCGTCGCAAATGGCGAGGGGCTGCATGCCGGTTTCGTCCAAGGCCCTGCGAATCTGGCCCAATGTCGCCTCACCCAAGGCGGCCTCTCCTGCCGGTGGGATGAAATTCGCCAAGCGGTCCGCCAGAAATGGCACCAGCACTGCAATCTGAAGCAGAACGGCCGCGACAGCTGCCATCGCCCAAGCGAACAACCTGCGTCGCCCTCGGGCCCGCGCAGGACGCCGAGCAGCAGGAAGGTGTTGTAGCAGCGTCTTATCCGCAACGATAAGCCGCGCCAGCGGATCGGTAACCGAGCGCAGGGTATAGTCTTTCCCACGCGCCTGATCGGGCACCAACCGAATATCGCCAAGCCGCCAGAAGATAATATCTTCGCTATCCAGTCCAATCTGCAGATTATCGTTCGCAATATGCAGGCTGACATCTTCGGCAACCGGATGATCACCATCAAAATATGCCGCCCCCATGCCGTTAAACCCGACGCTCATATCGCGGCTCCCAGGTCCAACGCCTCTGCAAACCCTTCGGCTTCGGCGAAGTCATCCCGCCCCGACTGGCTGATGCTTTGCAAACCGTCATACCGCGGAAGCGCACAGGTTTTGGCCATGTGACGCATTAACGGAAAGGTGACGAATGTGTTGTAGCAAACGTTCCACATCAAAAAGACCGAGAGGTAAAAACCCGCCAACACCACGATCGCCAAAGCCCGCGGGATCGGAAGCGTTTCAATGTCGATCCCCAAATCAAACCCCATAAAGGCGCTTGGTCCAATGACGACAAATGCCCCTAACACTAGCATAAACACCCCCAGAACGAGGACGGAATATGCGATAAAGCTGCCGAAAACGTAGATGAACGCGATACGCGGTGCGCTTAGCCTCGACGTTATGGCGATACCATTCGCTGTCTTGTGGTTTGCCATTATTCTTTTCGAAACAAAGCGATAGTGCACTGCACCGTAGACCATGCCTAGCAAGCTCACGGGGAAAAGGAGCAACCAACAAGCGCCTTGCATAGAAAATGCTGCGCCCTGCCCGTCAGCCAGCGTTTCGAGCATCTGCGAGGCGAAGCCCGACGTGTCGAAAGTCTGAGACGCGGCAGATATGTACGCGTAAGCCACACTACCAAGAAGCAGCAAGGTGAACAAAGCAAACGGAATCGCGGCACGATAGAGCATGCCCCAACGCCCCCCTTGATGCAGCTGTGCCGACCCGAAAAAGGTGCGGTCCGTCGTGTATTTTTCAAGGTAGAAGGTCATACGTGGCCATAGCAGCCCCAGCGAGAAAATGGTGACCAGCCAATGCAGCATAGCGCGCCAGACATACCCCCATGCACCTTTATCAAGGCCAAACCGCACCCCGCGCCATCGCGTCCGTCCCAAGACGTACCGTCGCGCACGATATCGGGCATAGAACCACAAAGGAACAACCCCGAATCCTGCTGCGAAGTACCCTAAGGTCGCGCTCGAAAACACCGAGAAGCTGACGAACATCAGAATCAGATTAATGATTCCGATGTAGAAGGTGAGGATCACAACGGCGATGAAGAAGCCCAATAGCTTTTCAATCGGATCGCCGACGTATTCCATCGGATGCCCGCCCGGCCGGATTGCAGACCAATACCATCGCCGCAAACGGGTCTTCATCCAGAACCGGTAGAACCCAAGCGTCATAATCGTGAGAAAACCAGTTTTGAACGCCAACCAAAAGAGCGCGCCGCGCCCCCCGACGAATTGAACCGACATCGCGGGTGCCGAACCACTGGGGTATGACAGCTCGGCGTCACTCACGTCGCTTGCGATCAACCGAAGCGGTTATCACGCGGGAACCCACGCGGTGCCATGCGCCCCGCTGTCGCGCGCTTGCCAGTCCATTCGGTCAGGTCAGCTTCGGTGCGTGTCCGTCCCGCGGGATCCTGCCAGCTTAGCCCGTTCTCGCGGCTAAACGTGATCGCATCTGACATGCCCCCGTCTTTGTACTTTTGCAGCCGCACACCTTTGCCGCGCCCCATTTCGGGAAGCTCGTCCAAGCCGAACACCAAGACTTTGCGATTTTCACCCACAACGGCAACGGCATCGCCGGTCACCGGCGCGCAAATCATTGCTTTCGCGTCGCCGCGTACGTTCAGCACCTGTTTACCGCCGCGGGTCTGCGCCAGAACATCATCCTCCGGCACGATAAATCCATCCCCGGCCGAGGAAGCCACCAAGAGCTTGCGCCCCGCCTTGTGGATCAAAATATCGACAATTTGAACTTCGTTGGGCAGATCCACCATCAACCGCAATGGCTCCCCCATGCCGCGCCCGCCGGGCAAGGTCGATGCAGACACCGTGTAAAAGCGCCCGTTCGACCCGAAGACCAGCAGCCTGTCTGTTGTCTCTGCATGGAAAATAAAGCGGGGTCCGTCCCCATCCTTGAACTTCAACTCGCGGTTCAGATCGATATGTCCCGTCATCGCACGGATCCAGCCCATCTGCGAACAGACAACCGTAATCGGTTCGCGGTCGATCATCGCCTCCAGCGGGACTTCCTCGATCACGCCGGCTTCGGAGAAGCTCGTTCTACGACGACCGATATTCTTACCGTCCAGCGACCAGTCCTTGCCGAATTGCTTTTTCGTCTCGCGCAGCTGGTCGATGATCGTATCCCATTGGGTTCCTTCGTTTTCCAGCAGATCTTCGAGGCCCGAGCGCTCCTCCATCAAGGCGGCTTGCTCGCGCAGCAGCTCGATTTCTTCCAACCGGCGCAACGACCGCAGGCGCATGTTCAAAATCGCGTCCGCTTGGACTTCGGATAGCGAGTTCTCAGCGGAGGGCGCTGGCGGTACATAGCTCGCCTCGTCCATCGCGCGCACGTGATCCTTACCCCAATCCTCGGCCATCAACGCCGATTTCGGGTCCTCGTCATAGCGAATGATATCGATCACGCGATCGAGGTTAAGAAACGCGACGATAAAACCTTCCAAGACCTCTAGGCGGTGGTCGATCTTCTCCATCCGGTAGGTCGAGCGCCGCTGAAGCACCTCGCGCCGGTGATCAAGAAACGCGCGCAGCACTTCCTTCATCGAACATACTTTAGGCGTCACCCCGTCGATCAAGACGTTCATGTTCAACGAGAATCGCACCTCAAGATCAGAGCTGCGATACAGCATCCCCATCAGGACCTCGGGATCGACGTTCTTGGAACGCGGCTCGATGATCAGGCGAATATCGTCGGCCGATTCGTCGCGTACATCGCCCAGAATCGGAATCTTCTTGGTCTGAATAAGCTCTGCGATCTTTTCGATCAGCTTGGATTTCTGCACCTGATAGGGAATTTCAGTGATGACAATTTGCCAAGCACCGCGCCCCAGATCCTCGGTTTCCCACCGACAGCGCAGACGGAAACCGCCCTTACCCGTACGATAGGCGTTCGCAATGTTTTCAGGGGGCTCAACGATAATACCGCCGGTCGGAAAATCGGGACCGGGAACGTATTTGAGCAAGGTATCGTCGCGGGCATCGGGCGTTTTGATCAGGTGGATACAGGCGTCCACCAGTTCCGAGATATTATGCGGCGGGATGTTGGTGGCCATGCCAACAGCGATACCCGACGACCCGTTTGCCAGAAGGTTCGGGAACTGCGCGGGCAGAACGGCAGGCTCGGTCAGTGTGCCGTCGTAATTCTCTCTAAAATCGACAGCATTTTCATTCAGACCTTCCAGCATGGCCTCGGCCACGGCGGTCATGCGCGCTTCGGTATATCGGCTCGCAGCGGGGTTATCCCCGTCGATGTTGCCAAAGTTCCCCTGCCCGTCAACCAACGGATAACGCACGTTAAAATCTTGCGCGAGACGCGCCATCGCATCGTAAATCGCAGCGTCGCCATGCGGGTGATAGTTCCCCATCACGTCGCCAGAAATTTTCGCAGACTTCCGGAATCCCCCGGTGCTGTTAAGCCTCAGTTCACGCATCGCGAATAGAATCCGACGGTGAACGGGCTTTAACCCGTCGCGCGCATCGGGCAGCGCGCGGTGCATAATAGTAGACAGCGCATAGGTCAGATACCGGTCGCCCAATGCACGGCGCAAAGGCTCTGACGAATTGCGAGAATCTGGATCGGCGGGGGTGGTTACATCTGACATCTTCATTGTTTAGCCAAGGCCGCGAGACGCGGCAAGCGACTGTTTGGGGCGCAGCGCCCCAGCACGGCGTGCGGTGTCTCTGTCATGCAACTTTGCAAACATATTGGAACGATTAGGCAGCATTTTATGTTATACTTGATATTACAGCCTTGGGGAGACCTGCTGCGGGTCTAGGCTGTCTGCTATTTCGAGGAATGTGTGATGAAGCGGTTTATTTTGTTAACCTTCGGGTTTCTTGGTTGGGCATTCTACGAGATGAGCGGCGGGGCCGATTTTCAACCCGCGAGCGCTCGGATGGCTGCGAATGCAGACCAAATGCCAGCACAGGAGAACGAAATCACCGCTGAAACCTCAAACGAACCAGTCGAGACGGCAAAGGTCATCCCGGCGGTCGCGACGGCTCCGGTTGATACGACCCCGCCGGGTTTTGAAAGCACCGCGCAAGCTGATGATGCCGAACGTGTTTCTGTCACCCTCACCACCGCATTGAATACGGCGGACACCGGTGCTGCGACTGACGTATCGTATGTGCCTGTCGCCCAGAATATCGCGGCGAACGGGGCGGACACGCCAGCAATTATTCCCAGCTTGATCGTTCCGAACGACAGCGGTGCCGCGATCGTAGAAGCCCGTGCTGAAACGAACCTGAGCAGCGAAGCGGATATTCGTTCTGTATCCGGCAACCGTGTGAATGTCCGTGGTGGCCCTGGTACCGAGTTTCAGGTCGTGAGCAAGCTAGGTCGCGGCGATTCGGTCGAGATTATTCAGGATAACGGCGATGGATGGGTAAAGATGCGTCCCGTAGACGGCGGGCCAGAGGGCTGGATGGCCGATTTCCTGTTGTCGAACGGGTAAACTACTCAACAACTCCCGAGACAACAGTTAATGCAACAACGTACAATTTTAATTACCGGCTGCTCCTCCGGGATCGGCTACGCCGCTGCGCATGCATTGCGCGAACGCGGCTGGAGGGTTTTCGCTTCGTGCCGCCAAACGCGCGATTGCGAGAGGCTAGCCGCCGAAGGATTTGATGCGCCCCAGCTCGACTATACGGATGCCAGTAGCATCGCCACTGCGCTGGATCATGTACTTGAGCAAACCGGTGGCACGCTCGATGCCCTTTATAACAACGGTGCCCATGCGACACCCGGTGCCGTCGAAGACCTTCCCACAGACGCGCTGCGCGAGATATTCGAAAGCAATTTCTTCGGCTGGCACGAGCTTACGCGCAAGATCATCCCTGTGATGCGGGCACAGGGTCACGGACGCATTATCCAATGCTCGTCCGTCCTGGGTCTTGTCACAATGCCGTGGCGTGGCGCTTACAATTCTACGAAATTCGCGCTGGAAGGCTTAACGGACACGCTTCGTATTGAGCTGCGCGACACCCCCATCCACGTGACCCTGATCGAGCCCGGGCCCATTACATCCAACATCCGCGCGAACTCTATCCCGCACTTCGAGCGTTGGATCGATTGGAAAAGCTCTGCCCGAAAGGCGCAATACGAAAGCGCGTTGTTAGACAGGCTTTACACTGCGAGAGGACCCGACAGGTTCGAGCTTCCACCTCAAGCAGTCGTTGACAAGCTTGTCCATGCGCTGGAGGCCGACCGCCCACGGCCGCGGTATTATGTCACGACGCCGACGCGCATCTCGGGCATTTTAAAGCGTATTTTACCAACACGTGCCCTAGACTGGGTGCTCTCTCGATAAATTCGGGTTGCGCTACTGCATGACCCCGCTACATCTTTCAGCAACACAAAGGATGCTTATGTTCGCTGATCCGTTATATATCCTGACCGTCGTTGCCGTGATTGCGGTGGTTGTCGTATTGATTTTTGGGCTTGGGGGCTTCGCTGGTGGCGGAGAATTCAATAAGCGCAATTCAAATAAACTTATGCGCATGCGCATCATCGCACAGTTCATCGCTGTCGTTCTCATCGTCATATATGTGTACCTGCGAAAGGACGCTGGCTGATGGTTGTTCTTAATAAAATCTACACCCGCACCGGCGACAAAGGCGAAACCGCGTTGGGGAACGGGGACCGTGTGGCCAAACACGACCTGCGGGTCGAGGCATACGGCACATCCGACGAATTGAATTGTTTTGTTGGTGTCGCGCGGCTTGAAGCGAAAGGCGAAACCGACGCCGCGCTGTCGCGTATCCAGAACGACCTGTTCGACCTGGGCGCTGACCTGTGCCGCCCCGATATGGAAGCGGATGCAGACGCCGAATACCCGCCTCTGCGCCTCGCGGCGGAGCAGGTCGACAGGCTTGAACGTGAGATCGACGTGATGAACGCTGATCTATCCCCGCTGAGAAGCTTTATTCTACCCGGCGGCACCGCACTTGCCGCGCATTTGCACGTGTGCCGGACAGTTGCTCGCCGCGCCGAACGGCTTGCGGTGCACCTGGCAGGCAGAGATTCTATAAATCCGGCCACCGTCAAATATCTGAACCGGCTAAGCGATTGGTTTTTCGTCGCGGCGAGGGCTTCAAATAACGGCGGTAAGGACGATGTATTATGGGTGCCCGGGGCAAATCGCTAAGGCCGTCAGTCAGAAACGCCGCGTCGAAAGACAATAAATTACTATTTTTGACTGTTTTGCATTCGATTGCTTCGTTACACCGACGAAGAGTTCACATGATCGGGGCCGAACCGGCCCGGATCGTCAACTGAGGAGAGAGAACGCTCATGAAGGTACTGGTACCTGTAAAGCGCGTGATCGACTACAACGTGAAAGTACGCGTCAAAGCGGACGGCACGGGTGTTGATCTTGCCAACGTAAAGATGTCGATGAACCCGTTTGACGAGATTTCCGTCGAACAAGCGATCCGCATGAAAGAGGCCGGCCAGGTCGAAGAAGTTGTGGTCGTCTCTATCGGCGTAAAACAGGCGCAGGAAACACTGCGCACGGCGCTGGCAATGGGCGCGGACCGCGCGATTCTGATCGTGGCCGCCGACGATGTGCACAACGATATCGAGCCTTTGACCGTTGCCAAAATTCTGAAAGGCGTCGTCGAAGAAGAGAAGCCCGACCTTGTTCTTTGCGGTAAGCAGGCGATCGACAACGACATGAACGCCACTGGTCAGATGCTGTCCGCTCTGCTGGGGTGGTCGCAAGCGACCTTCGCCTCCAAAGTCGACATCGATGGCGACAGCGCTGTTGTTACACGTGAAGTCGACGGTGGTTTGCAGACTATTAAGGTTTCCATGCCTACAGTCGTGACTGTGGATCTCCGCCTGAACGAACCACGCTATGCGTCGCTACCCAACATCATGAAGGCAAAGAAAAAGCCTTTGGATGAAAAGACACCTGCCGATTATGGCGTCGAGGTTTCCAACCGTTTGGAAATCATCAAGACGGCTGAGCCAGCAGAACGTGCTGCGGGCATCAAGGTCGAGTCGGTCGATGAACTGGTTGCGAAACTTAAAGAAGCGGGGGCTGTGTAATGGCTGTTCTACTCCTTGCAGAAGTAACTGATGGCGAACTGGCACTTGACGCGACATCCAAAGCCGTTGCTGCGGCCAAGATGCTTGGTGATGTTACTGTTCTCTGCGCTGGTGGTTCCGCCGCTGCGGCGGGCGAAGCGGCTGCGAAAATCAACGGTGTTTCCAAAGTTCTGGTCGCCGAGGATGAGACCCTTGGCCACCGCCTCGCGGAATCCACGGCGGCGTTGATCGTATCGCTCGCCGGTGATTACGACCACATCACCGCGCCAGCGACCACAGACGCTAAAAACGTGATGCCACGTGTTGCAGCGTTGCTTGACGTCATGTTGCTGTCCGATGTGTCCGGTGTTGTCGACGCCGACACGTTCGAACGTCCCATCTATGCGGGCAACGCGATCCAGACGGTCAAATCCTCGGATGCGAAAAAGGTCATCACCTTCCGCACCACGACGTTTGACGCCGCGGGCGACGGTGGCTCCGCCTCTGTAGAGACGGTATCCGCTGCGGCAGATCCCGGCCTGTCTTCCTGGGTTGAAGACCACGTTGCAGAAAGCGATCGCCCCGAGCTGACATCGGCTGGCGTGGTTGTTTCCGGCGGCCGTGGCGTTGGCTCCGAAGAAGACTTCGCCTTGATCGAAAAGCTGGCTGACAAGCTGGGTGCCGCTGTTGGCGCTTCGCGCGCTGCCGTTGATTCGGGCTATGCTCCGAACGACTGGCAAGTTGGTCAGACCGGTAAGGTTGTCGCGCCCGAGCTTTATGTGGCGGTTGGTATCTCCGGCGCGATCCAGCACTTGGCCGGCATGAAAGACAGCAAGATCATCGTCGCCATCAACAAAGACGAAGAAGCGCCGATCTTCCAGGTTGCGGACTATGGTCTGGTGGCCGATCTGTTCGAAGCCGTTCCCGAGCTGATCGAGAAACTGTAAGCCTTTAAGGTTTTCATGGATAAGGCCCGCAATCACCTGCGGGCCTTTTTCTATTTCAGGTGTTCAATCGTTTGCGTGACCGCCTTCGCAATCTCTTGATGTGCCCGAACGCCGGGGAGCTGTAACGCCCGCTCTTTTTCTATTGCGGGGAACACCATCCCCGCCGTCCCCTCGGACATGGCCGCGAGCGACGGTGTCACATATACCACCCCGGCCGCCAGTCGACTCACCTGAGAAACCATAGCTTTGGTCACGAACAGAGGCCCCGCACGAGCCCGCGCCCCCATGTCCCGCGTGGGCTTTTCGGGACCAAGGTGAAGCAGCACGCATGGTCCCGTCATCCGGCCAAGCAGCAGGGTCATCCGTGCGATCCAGGCCTGCTGAAGCTCACGCACCACCATCGCGAACCGAGTGGGCGAGACTTGCTTGAGCGCTTCCAATAGGTGGCGTGTGAAATGAAACTCCGCAAAATCAACCTCGGGGTAGATGGAGCAAAGCAGTTTCGACGGTGCGATAAATCTGTCGTTTCGACGAGGGTGTACTGAATAATACCGATTCGACATGTTGTGTGCGCCCAACACTTGCACCACGGTCACATGCCCCCCGGCGGCAATTTTCATGACTTCGGCATCATGTAGAAACACATCCAGACCCGCATTTTGTAACCCGAAATTGATGCAAGGCACCCCGCTCGACAGCTCTACCAACGCGGGGAACGGAGTTTCGACGTAGCGGCCAAACGTCTGGGTGCCGCCAACAAAAACCACATAGGGCAAGGAAGTTCCCCGAAGGGGTCCGCGAAACAATAGTTTCGACGTGCCATATCGGCACAACGCGTAGTCCAACCGCCGCCTGCCATCATCCGTAGCGCCCATACCGTTCACCCTGTTCCACCGCTTTACGGACGCAGAATCGCCATAAGTATTTTCGATTTCCTTAATGTTCGGATTTGAGAAAAGCTGTCGTGAATTCCGACCCTTGCGGCTGCTACCCCGCCCGCTTTATGCTGCGGCGAAACAAAAGGGGACAGCGCATGGATATCCAGACAATCGGCATCGTTGGCGCAGGCCAAATGGGCAACGGCATCGCCCATGTTATGGCCTTGGCGGGCTACGACGTGCTGT
The DNA here is from genome assembly GCF_000152605.1 of Sulfitobacter sp. EE-36. Lineage (NCBI taxonomy): Bacteria > Pseudomonadati > Pseudomonadota > Alphaproteobacteria > Rhodobacterales > Roseobacteraceae > Sulfitobacter > Sulfitobacter sp. EE-36. The sequence goes on from NZ_CH959310.1 coordinate 382,038, forward strand.
TGAATGATGTAAGCGCTGAAGCACTGCAAAAGGCGGTTGATACCATTACCGGCAACCTCGACCGTCAGGTTGGCCGCGGTAAGGTAACCGAAGCAGACCGTGACGCGACGCTCAAAAGAATCGTGACAACCCAAACACTTGCAGAATTGGGCCAAAGTGATCTCGTGATCGAGGCGGCGACCGAACGCGAGACGGTCAAGCAAGCGATTTTTGAAGATCTGATCCCCCACCTCAAACCGACCACGATCCTGACGTCGAACACGTCGTCGATTTCGATTACAAGGCTCGCCAGCCGAACCGATCGCCCTGAAAAATTTATGGGGTTCCACTTCATGAACCCGGTGCCCGTGATGCAGCTGGTGGAGCTGATCCGCGGGATTGCGACGGACAAGGAAACTTTTGAGGCCTGCCGCGGCGTCGTTGATAAACTGGGCAAAACTGCGGCCTCTGCCGAAGACTTCCCAGCATTTATCGTAAATCGTATCTTGATGCCGATGATAAACGAGGCTGTCTATACCCTCTATGAAGGTGTGGGCTCTGTCGAATCTATCGATAGTTCACTCAAGCTGGGGGCCAACCACCCGATGGGGCCGCTGGAGCTTGCAGATTTCATAGGTCTAGACACCTGCCTGGCGATTATGAACGTGTTGCATGACGGGCTGGCCGATACGAAATATCGTCCCTGCCCGCTCCTGACAAAATACGTTGAAGCGGGCTGGCTGGGGCGGAAATCTCAGCGGGGTTTCTATGACTACCGCGGCGATGTGCCTGTCCCCACGCGATAAATCTGCAGCAAGCAGCGGGGGCCAGCCCCCGCGCCCCCGGGATTTATCCCATTTGGAAGATAGCGTTAGTCTTTAAGCGCAAGTGTATGCGCCCGTAGCCACGCCATGAAACCGCGCGGATCGTCCGCATGAGCGGCCATCTGCTCTGGCGAAAGCGGCGCGCCTACGATCGGGCCCTGCGGCTTGTCGCATGCATGCACAATCTCGTGGAGCAGAAGCCCCTGCCGCAAGATTGGCGAGATTTTATTCGCAATTTGATAGGCTCTGCTATTTTGCCCTGGAAAGCGCATCGGCACCACTTGCGCGCCCGAGCGCCGGATCATTTTCGCGGTGAAAACGTTCCACTCCGCCTCTATGGCAGGGCCGAACATGGTATCCGAAGCCGCTACGACCCCTGATGGGAACAGCGCGACAACACCGCCATCCTTGAGGTGCGCCATCGCTTTGGCGCGCATTTCGACACCTTTGCGCTGCGCATCAGGGTCATGGGGAAACGGCACGGGGATCATATAGCTGCCCGCGACCTCATCGATAGAGGTCAACAAAGAGCGCGTCAGGATTCGATAATCAGGGCGTACCCGTCCGATCAGATCGGCGAAAATCATGCCATCGACCATCCCGTGCGGGTGGTTCGCAACGACGACCACTGGACCCGTTTTCGGAATGCGATCCAGCTGTTCCTGCGGGGTCGTCAGGTCGATCCCCATGGTATCGAGTGCCGCACGCCAGAATCCCTGCCCTGTGGGCGCGCCCTGTTTCTCGAACTGTCGGATCAGGCGCAGAACCTTGAGCTTGCCGGTGAAAAGTTCGATTGCGCTGATGATCCCCGATTTGACAGGATGATCAAACGTGGATGCATAAGACAGGCTTCGACGGTCATACTTCGTGAAGGTCACCGGTTCGCCGCTGCCATCGTTCAGCAGGGGCGCAGGGCCGGTTGGCGCATTCTCCGTCATGTGGTTAACCCTTTACGCATCACAGTGGCCACCGGCCGCATTGCAAACACCGCCGTTACTGGCCTTCGCCGAACTTGTCAGCCACCAAGGCTGTTAACGCATCGGCCAATGCGTCCTGATCCGGGCCGGAGGTCTGTACATCAATCGTACACCCTTTGGAGGCCGCCAACATCAGCAGCCCCATAATGCTGTCACCAGAGGCGGACATGCCGTCCTTGCTTACTTCGGCGCGCGCATCAAAAGCCTCGACGACCTCAACCAGCTTGGCGGAGGCGCGGGCGTGCAGGCCTTTTTCGTTTACGATTTTCAATGAGACTTGGGTCATACAATAGGGGCCTTGCTATTCCGCACTAACATTCTGGCTATCAATATATTTTCTGCCGGCCGCCAAGGCCGCGCGTACCGCCTCGGGCACTTCTAAATCACGTGACTTTGCCAGCTTGATCAACATGGGAAGGTTTGCGCCGTAAAGGATCCGACGGTTTTCAGGACGGCATGCAAGCAAACTGAGGTTCGACGGAGACCCACCGAAAAGGTCCGTTACGACGACAACACCATTGCCTGTATCCACGGCATCGGCAGCCTCGCAGATTTCCCGCTGCTTTTCGGTACGATCATGGTCTGCATGGATCGCAATAGCGCGCACGCCGTTTTGCGACCCAACAACATGTTCGATCGCAGCCAAATATTCTTTGGCCAATCCACCGTGTGCAACAATCACAATACCAATCAACGCGATGTCTCTTCCCGTTTACTACGATCCAGTTCGCGGTGCCTGATGGACACCTGCCAGCCGTCGTTCGAAAGTTTGAACGCCAGATGTTCGGCCAAAGTTACGGAACGGTGTTGCCCCCCTGTGCAGCCAAACGCAAGAGAGATATGCGATTTACCTTCAGTCTTGCAGGCTGGCAGGATCAATTGACACAGAGAGTTTACCTGTCCGGCAAAGCTTTCGAACAGCGGGTCGGCATGCACGTAATCGGCGACCTCTTTTTGTGTGCCGTTCATACCACGCAGCGAGGGTTCCCAATAGGGATTGCGCAAAAACCGGCAGTCAAACACCATATCCGCACTGCGGGGCAAACCGCGCTTATACGAAAAAGACTGTACGGATACGCTGAGGTGATGTTCCCCATCAAGCGCGAACCAGCGCTCCACTTCCGCACGCAACTGGTGCACATTCAGCTCGGACGTGTCGATCAGGACATCCGCCAGCGCCTGCACCGGTTCAAGCAGCTCTTTCTCGCGCACGATCCCTTCGACAGGTGTAGCGGTGGCCGCCATGGGGTGACGCCGGCGTGTTTCGGAGAAGCGCCGAAGCAGGACGTTGGTCGCACAATCCAGATACAACAGTTCAATATCTACATCGGGACGAGACCGCATGTCCGACATCAGTTCGATCACGCGATCGGTCGAAAAATCGCGGTTCCGCAAATCGACACCAAGAGCCATCGGACGCAGTTGGCCCGGTGCTTCGAGCAATGCGCGCAGCATCCGCATCGGAATATTATCGATCGCTTCAAAGCCTGCATCCTCCAACACATTGAGCGTCGAAGATCGCCCTGCCCCCGCAGGGCCGGTCACCAGCACCATACGCCGGTTGGGTGTTACATCATCAGTCATCTGCTGTGTATTTCATCATCTTTGCCATCAAGTAAACAGTGGCAGCAAAATGGGGCCCGTCGCATCTTTTCAGGCATCGGATTTGGATGCCCATCACGTTTTGGTATGTGATTTCGGGAAGGCGGTCGGGCTCATCTTGGTCAAGGTCTACGATAAGAAAGATCGGTATCGCACTGCGATGTTTCAAGGTCAGCAAGCCGACGCCGCGCGCCTCGATCAACCCTTTGATCGCGACGGGTGGGTGTGCGATAACCTGGGCATCCTGAACGATCAAATCCGTGCGGTCATCGGCAACCAGCTCGGCTCCCATCGCAATCATCTGCAACGCCAGCGCGGACTTGCCTTTACCCGAGCCCCCCCTGATCATCACGCCACGCCCATCAATCGCGACGGTGGTGGCGTGGATCGTGCTTTTGGTCATGGCCGGTTCAGGTGGGTAGGCCGACCACAAAGCGCGCGCCAAGGGGATCAGAGGAGATATCGGCATCCGTGGGCCGGATATTTTCTGCCCAGATCACGCCGCCGTGCGCTTCGACAATCTGCTTCGAGATCGCCAGCCCGAGGCCGGAGTTATTGCCAAAATGCTCTTCCGGGCGCTGCGAATAAAAGCGCTTAAAGATCTTAGACAGAGCTTGCTCTGGAATGCCGGGTCCCGTGTCTTCGACGACCACAAGAACGCGATTTTCACGTTTGCGTGCCCAGACCCGAATGGCATCGCCGTCTTCGCAGAACGAGACGGCATTGCTGATCAGATTCACGAAAACCTGTGCCAAGCGTGCTTCCAACCCGTGCACGATGATCGGCTGTTCGGGCAGATCGGTGATAAAATCGATGCCACGTTTGCGCGCATCTTCGCCAAGATACTGACCCAGATTGCTGATCATCATCAGCAGATCAAACGGCTCTTCCTCTTCCTTGACCAATTCGCTGTCCAGACGGGACGCATTCGAAATATCACTAACCAGACGATCCAACCGGCGAACGTCATGGTCAATGACATCCAGCAGTTTTTCGCGCTGGTCCTCACGCTTGATCAGGCGCAGCGTGCCTACCGCAGAACGGAGCGAAGCAAGCGGGTTCTTGATCTCATGCGCGACATCGGCGGCAAACTGTTCGTTTCCGTCGATGCGGTTGTATAATGCGGAAACCATCCCGCGCAGCGCCCCCGACAAGCGCCCTATTTCATCAGGACGCGCCGTCAAATCAGGGATCCGAATGCGGCCCGGGTTCATCTTCCGCGCATCTTTATCACGCCCAAGCTCTGCCGCGGCAGCAAGATCGGACAACGGATTTGCGATGGTCGAGGCCAGCACGAGGCTCAATCCGATCGAAACCAGCGTCGCGATCACGAACATCTGAAGCACCCTCTCCCGTTCGCCGCGAACCAGTTTGTCAATTTCACCCGCGGCCGAGGTGACGGCGACAACCCCGACGGGCAATCCGTTCTGCACAATCGGCGTAGCAACGGAGAAAAGCGTGCCACCAGTGCCGACAAGATCGTTCCGCACCTTGGTCCCGCCTACCAATGCACCCGATACCAACGGCTGCAACTGTTCCGCCAACGGAGCAGGATCTGCCGTGGCGGCGCTTTCGAACGGTCGGGAGAGCAGCCCCCAAAGCCAGCTCAACCCATCGGAAATCAGCGCCGTGTCATCTTCGGCACCGACGTTATTTCGCGCGGCGGCACCCGCGTTCTGCGCAACAAGGCTTTCGGTAGAATCGAATACAAACACCTCGATCCCGCTGCGCAAATCAAGCCGGCCAAGGCTTGCATCCACATCTATCGCGTCGCTCAGGCTGTCAGGCGCACCCGCCGTTGCCAACTGCGCCTCGAAGACATCAGCGATCAGTTCAGCTTCCGAAACCAGTGACGCACCACGCTGCACGGCCAGGCTATCGCGAGAAGAGTTAAGATAAAGAATACCGGCGGCCAAAACATTCAACGCAATCAAGTTAAATGTGATGATCTTGCGCGTCAGCGGCGACGCACGCAGAGAGAAGAGCCCCCGCCGCGCGCGTTTGCTGCGCAGTTCATCTGTCGCGGTTTTGTCCGGAGCGACCCAATCGTCGCCCAATACAACATCACCGTCCCGATAAGGTGTGGTCATGTCTCGCACAAAATTCCTTTCGACAATGGCCATGGCTCAAGTCACTCTTCGTTGTATCTGTAGCCGATGCCATAGAGTGTTTCGATCGCGGAAAACTCGTCATCCGCAGTCCGCATTTTTTTGCGCAACCGTTTGATATGACTATCGATTGTACGGTCGTCGACGTACACTTGATCATCATATGCCACGTCCATCAACTGGTCACGTGACTTCACAAAGCCGGGGCGCTGTGCAAGCGCTTGCAGCAGCAGGAATTCTGTCACCGTCAGGGATACGTCCTTACCCTTCCAGCTTACTGCATGGCGCAACGGATCCATGCGCAAATCACCACGTTCGATCACTTTGGTTTCTTCGGTGTCGCCGACCTCGTTGGTTTCCACCGCATCCTGACGGCGCAACAGCGCACGGATACGTTCAACCAAAAGCCGCTGACTAAAGGGTTTTTTCACGTAGTCGTCAGCCCCCATCCGCAGGCCGAGCACCTCGTCAATCTCGTCATCTTTGGATGTCAGAAAGATCACGGGCATCGCGGTTTTCTGGCGAAGCCTTTGCAGCAAATCCATGCCATCCATGCGAGGCATCTTGATGTCCAACACCGCCATGTCGGGCAGCTTTTTGTTGAACGCATCCAACGCGGCTTGCCCGTCATTATATGTCTCGACTTCGAAACCTTCGGCTTCCAACGTCATTGAAACCGACGTCAGGATATTCCTGTCGTCATCCACCAATGCAATTTTAGACATTGCCTGTTCCTTTTATATGCTGCTCAACTGCCATAATATTTTTTCTTTCATTGATCATCAATTTACGCGGCCGAATCAATCGGAAACTGCGAATCGCTCCTCATCTTGGCCATAATCACGCCACAATTTGCTAATGAATGGCTAAATTGCCGCACATACAGGGTGCAGACGCCACGTTACCCCATAGCACTTTACGTTCAATTAACGACAGTTTCCGCAAACAGTTACATGGTGGCGCTAACTGCGACTAACCTACCTGTTCATACTGTAAATCAACGTGCTAAGAGGCGGACACGACCCCTTGGGTCGAGCCATTTGTGCAAGAATTGGCACCTTTTCTCGGTGCAGCTACAGGAGACATCACATGACGTTAGGCCGCGTAAATCCGCAATTCCGCCTCGAAGACCAAGGCATAAGCGGGCTTGGTGATGTCTATTACAACATGATCGAACCCGCGCTGGTCGAAGCCGCGCTGAAACGGGAAGAAGGCACGTTAGGCAAGGGCGGCGCGTTTCTTGTGACGACGGGCAAATTCACCGGACGCTCCCCCAAGGATAAACATGTCGTAAAAACCGACAGCGTTGCGGATAAAATCTGGTGGGAAAACAACGCCGAGATGTCGCCTGAAGGCTTTGATGCGCTTCACAAGGACATGTTGGCGCATATGCAGGGGCGTGACTACTTCGTCCAGGATCTGGTCGGTGGGGCCGATCCGAAACACGCGATCAACGTGCGTATGGTGACCGAGCTGGCTTGGCACGGTCTGTTCATTCGCCACATGCTGCGCCGCCCCGAGCGCGACGCGCTGGATGATTTCATCGCGGACTTCACCGTGATCAACTGCCCGAGCTTTTCGGCTGATCCAGCTAAACACGATTGCCGCTCGGAAACCGTCATTGCGATGAACTTCGACAAGAAGATGATCTTGATCGGCGGCACAGAATACGCAGGTGAGAACAAGAAATCTGTATTCACCCTGCTGAACTACCTGTTGCCGGAAAAAGGGATCATGCCGATGCATTGCTCGGCCAACCATGCTACCGGCAATCCCGTTGATACCGCTGTATTCTTCGGTCTGTCAGGTACAGGAAAGACCACGCTATCCGCCGATCCGGGCCGGACGTTGATTGGTGACGATGAACACGGCTGGTCGGATAACGGGACCTTTAATTTCGAAGGTGGCTGCTACGCCAAGACGATCAACCTCAGCCGAGAGGCAGAGCCCGAGATTTACGCCACTACCGAAAAATTCGGCACCGTGATCGAGAACATGATCTTTGATGAAGACACCAAAGAGCTTGATTTCGACGATGACAGCCTCACCGCCAATATGCGTTGCGCTTACCCGCTTCACTACATTTCTAACGCCTCGGCAAAAGCGACGGGTGGGCACCCCAAGAATATCATCATGCTAACCTGTGATGCGTTCGGCGTTCTTCCCCCTATCGCGCGCTTGACCCCGGCTCAGGCCATGTACCACTTCCTGTCTGGCTTCACCTCCAAGGTTGCCGGTACCGAACGTGGCGTGACTGAACCCGAGCCTACATTCTCGACCTGCTTTGGTGCGCCCTTCATGCCGCGTCGCCCCGAGGTTTACGGAAACCTTCTCCGCGAGAAGATCGCGGCGCATGGCGCAACCTGCTGGTTGGTAAACACTGGCTGGACTGGAGGCGCCTATGGCACAGGCAGCCGCATGCCGATCAAAGCAACGCGCGCGCTGCTGACCGCAGCATTGGAAGGGTCGCTCGCCGGGGTAGAGTACCGCAAAGATCCAAACTTCGGCTTTGATGTTCCCGTGGCGGTTACGGGTGTTGCTGACATCCTGCTGGATCCACGCCGGACATGGGACAACCCTGAATCCTACGATCGTCAGGCTGACAAGCTGGTAAAGATGTTTGCAGAAAACTTCGAACAATACCTCCCTTATATTGATGACGACGTGAAAGCCGCCGCCATCGGCTAAAGCTTACCAGAGCCGCGCCAATGCGCGGCTCTTTTTCCATGCGCAGACTATGCTGCTTTCGACGCTCGGTCCGAGAGCGGCATATCCAGAATAAAGCGCAAATCATCGCGCCCCATATAGGCCATGAACCCCTCGACCGGCGCATCCATTCCGTTGATGAACCACCGCAACGTGCCTGGCTCCGTATGCATATAGCCGTGCCGAGCTGGAAAGCCCTTATACACGACCGAGTTGGTCATAAACGCGATGACATGGTCAGGATCCCAATGCTGCATCGCCTGCCAGAATGCATAGCGCCCCAGCACAGAAGATAGACCTGCGTTTCTGAACTCTCGCGGCGTTGTGCCCACCCAGAACTCCCCATGATAGCACACGTCGCCAGCGATGCGCTGCGCACCCGGCCCCGCGCGATACCGTGATCGGAGAAAATCGATATCAACGCCGGGCGGCGGAAACTCGACAAATGACCGACGAAGATACTCGGCTAGCTTGGCTCCTTTCAAATCCAGCATACGCATTGCCTGCGTATGCATAACATCGCCTTTGGCATTTCGGCCGACAATCCAAAAGGCATTGGTTTCGTTCAGGTCGTGCGTTTCAGGGTCAAACGGCAGCCCTAGCAAGTGATCCGGACGCGCGTCCTGCAATATCGTCTTATACTCAGCAAAATCATAACCGACCGTTAATGTGATCCCGGCCTCATGCAAAAGTGCGGAACTGCTGGCGATAAACCGTTCGCCGTCTTGAAAACTCAACAACGTCATACTGAACTCTCCTTTGATGCAAGCTGATCAAAGGGTAGCTTATTTATCGGGAATTTTCTTCGATTTTTCGGTAACCGGCTAGAAGCCGACGATCGCATCCTCGGGCATGCCAACCATCGCGTCTTGATCCAACCCAGAGATGGTGACGTGACGTGATCTATCTACCGCGGATATCAATGCAAAGCTTCCGTCAGGGAAACGGCTCGCCATCAAAAGTCGTTTATAGGCCAATGGGATAAGCTCGCCGCCTGCCGTGTTCCTCGGCATTTGCGTTACAACCTCGTCAAGGCGGACCCCGCCATTCGCCTGAACCTCACGAAAGGGGAAATCCAGCATCGCCTCAAACTCGGGACCGCCCGGAAAATTGCCGAGAGGGCGGCCAATACTGCTGCGCGCGTTCTCCCAACCCCACCAACTTGTGTAGAATGATTCTTGCCCGACTTCGATACAGATCCAACCACTGGGTGAGTCGCGATACACTAGGACATAGGGGCGAATTTGTTGAAAATTCTCATGTTCCAACCGGCCCTCGCTCTGCACCCAGGCCGAGAATGCCTCCTTGATCATTTCAGATTCACCGTCCCAAATCTGGGTAAGTGGCCGTTGCTGCTGATAAAAATTCCATCCGTTGGGTGTTTCGTGGGACAGCCGTAAAAGCCCACCCGTGCTCCGCGTGTTGCCCTTGATCCAGACCTTGCCCCGCGCAAGAAACTCACGCGCTTCTGGCAAAGCCTCTTCACCACGCTGTGTTAATTTGTACCGGCGCTCATCAACCTCAAACATTGGAGCCCCCAAGAACTCCTCAATTTGGGCGATATGACGCCGAACCGTCTGCCGCGTACTTCCCAACAAGCGCACAGCTTGGCTAAGGTTCAACGTATCCGCGAGGACGGTAAAAGATCTAACCATTTCATATAGTAACGGCGGAATTCGGTCCGCGTCAAAATCAACTGGCTTTGGGCTGTCGACAGTGTTCATTCGTCACCAATGGTAAATTAATCATACATTAAAGCATTATTTATAATACACCCTTGGCCACTTTGTAACCACAAATTGAATAAATCTATCCAATTGAACGGAAAGAGTGATTTGGGGATGACTAATTCAACAACAACCGGAGGTAATTAATATGTCGCATCCAGTGGACATCCACGTCGGCAAAAAACTTAAACAGATCCGTACGCTGCGTCGGCTTTCCCAAACTGATGTGGCCAAGCGGTTAAACCTGTCGTTCCAGCAAATCCAGAAATACGAAATCGGGTCAAACCGGGTCGCGGCAAGCCGCCTGTTTGAACTGTCCCAGATTTTAGACGTAACGCCCGCATATTTCTTTGAAGGTCTGCATGACAACACGAATGATGCGCCCAAAGCCGACCCGAGCATCGAGATTGTCAGCGCCTTGGCCGCAATAAACGATGACGCGCTCAAAACACGTATTGTGACGTTTATCGAAGATGTGTCTGGGCTGACGGTCGCGCGTCAGGGCTAAGCCTTAACCAAACACGCCTCGGCGCACCAAGTTTGCGCCCGCAATCAATAGGATGACCAGCGTCGCTTTCTTAAAGGACGCTTGGTCAATCTTATCCATGACTTTGCTGCCAAGCCACATACCGGTGAGCGACGGCAAGATCATGACGGCAGAAAAGGGCACAGTTTCAGCGCGCAGCACGCCAGATCCGAAGTGCGAAAACAACAATAGCACCGCGCCGAGTCCGTAGATGACACCCTGAACCCGCATTTGGTCGTGCTTGGGCGTGCCCAATGCGGTCAGGTAGGCGACGGTAGGCGGCCCCCAAACAGCAGATACGCCACCGACCGCCCCGGCGAAGGCACCTATAAATGCTTCTAGTTTTGTAGATCGGTGCGACAGGGTGAAGCTACGCCCCGTCACCTGCCACAGCGCGAACAATGTGATCGGAACGCCAATCACTAGCAGCATCGTATCGGCGGCGAGAAAACGCACGGTCTGCGCTGACAAGCTAAGCGCGATGCCGCCCGCAATCAGGAAAACCTTGAACATTTTGATGGAGTCCCAAGCCGCGGCCACCCCCTGCCGCAGTGCCTGAAACATATTGGTAATTACAGTCGGGAAGATCAGCCCGGCAAGGGCAAGCTCAGGCGACAAGAACATCGTCAGCCCTGAGATTAGCACCAGCGGCATCGCGAACCCCACGACGCCCTTAATGAATCCCGCCACAAGGCCAATTACAAAGGCGAACGCCCATTCTGACGGCGTCAATAAACTGAAAAACATGTCCATACCGCACGTCATATCAAGATTGCGGCGAAGCGCACGCGAAATCCTCAACGTAATTTTAAACCAAATTGACGCAGCAAAACGTATCTTTATTGTGCTGCACCTGCGAAAAGGGTATGCCGTGCTTAACCAAACAAGGGAGCTTACAGATGGCACATGATGGACAAGACGTGATTTCTGGCGCGAACATCGTGATCGATGACCTGCTCGCAACCACCAGATCAACGCTGGCCCCGGTAGACCGCCTTTTAGAAGCCGCTAAATCTGCGGTTCGTGCGACCGTTTCTCAAGACGGGAAAGTGTCGAATACACTGGTCGAAGAAAACCAAACCGCCGCGCATGGTCTTGCGTGGCTTGCGACCTACGCCCAATCGCTTCACCAGATGCAGCTATGGGCAGAGAAGCTCGACGCAGATGGCACGTTTTCAGAAACAGAAAAGCTGATCCATCAAATCGCATTCGGCGAATATCTGTGCCAGATTTCCGGCGGCATTCAGATGAACCAAGGGGAAATTCTGCGCTTGCATGATCTTGGCGTCTCTACCACAGATCAAAACGCGTTTTCCAATGCCGGCATCACGACACTGCAGCAACGAGGCAATTCGCAAGCTGCACGCACGCGTCTTGTCGAACTCATGCAAGAGCAAAGCGCCAACATCACCGTCGGGCGGTCCGGCCTTGACGAAGAGCTGGAGATGATCCGCGAACAGTTCCGTCGTTACGCTGTTGAAAAAGTGGAACCATTTGCCCACGAATGGCACCTGAAGGACGAGCTGATCCCGATTGAAGTCATCAATGAATTGGCAGAAATGGGCGTTTTCGGCCTGACGATCCCAGAAGAATTTGGTGGCTTTGGGCTGTCCAAAGCCTCTATGTGCGTCGTCTCGGAAGAGCTCTCGCGCGGCTATATCGGCGTGGGCTCGCTCGGCACGCGGTCTGAAATCGCGGCCGAACTGATCATCGCCGGCGGGACGGACGCCCAAAAAGAAAAATGGCTCCCGCGGATCGCCAGCGCCGAGACCTTGCCCACAGCCGTCTTCACGGAACCGAACACCGGCTCTGACCTTGGTTCTTTGCGCACGCGCGCGGTGAAAGATGGCGACGATTATAAGATAACTGGCAATAAAACCTGGATCACGCACGCGGCCCGGACCCATGTGATGACGCTGCTGGCGCGCACGGATCCGCAGACGTCGAACTACAAGGGCCTGTCGATGTTCTTGGCCGAGAAAACGCCGGGCGACGACGCGAATCCTTTCCCTTCCGAAGGCATGACCGGCGGCGAGATCGAAGTGCTCGGCTATCGCGGCATGAAGGAATACGAGCTTGGTTTCGACGGGTTCCACGTCAAAGGTGAAAACCTGTTGGGCGGCGAAGAGGGCAAAGGGTTCAAACAGTTGATGGAAACCTTTGAAAGCGCGCGCATCCAGACAGCCGCGCGTGCCATCGGGGTCGCGCAATCCGCGCTCGACATTTCGATGCAATACGCGATTGATCGCAAGCAGTTCGGCAAGTCTCTCATCAACTTCCCTCGCGTGTCGTCCAAACTGGCGATGATGGCGGTCGAAATCATGATCGCCCGTCAGCTCACCTATTTCTCGGCGTTTGAAAAAGACGAAGGCCGGCGCTGTGATGTCGAAGCGGGCATGGCCAAACTGCTCGGCGCACGGGTCGCTTGGGCCGCAGCTGACAATGGCTTGCAGATCCATGGCGGCAACGGTTTTGCACTCGAATACAAAATCAGCCGTGTCCTATGTGACGCACGTATCCTCAACATTTTCGAAGGCGCGGCAGAGATTCAGGCGCAGGTCATCTCGCGCCGTTTGCTCGGATGAAGTTCGGGCAGCCTGACGCGTGAAATCGTCGGGCTGCCTATCCGGCCCCCATGATCAAGCTGACCTCCCTCTTTCTGGCCATAGCCCTGACAACGCAGTGCAGTCAGGACGAAACTCTGCGGGCGTATGGGGCCGCCGATCGCCTATGGCGCTTGCAAGAACTAAACGGGGTCCCGTTCTCAGCAAACACACAGCTGTCCTTTCCAGAAAAGGAAGAGGTTACCGTTCAAGGCCCCTGCAATCGGATGTCCGGCACGAACAAGCTGCCCTACCCCTGGTTTTCTTTCACGCTCAAATCATCCACCAAAAAGGCATGTCCTGATCTCAGCCAAGAAAACATCGTTATCGATGCGCTCAACAACGCCACCCTCGTCGAAATTCTGAATGACGTCATGATTCTGTCTAACACCGAGGACCTTAATATGGTGTTTCGCGCCGTCGACTAAATGCCTCGACGTAGCGCGCGCGCGCCTCGGGTAGGGGCTTGTCCCCTAGATCGCGCGCCAGATGCCGCTCTAGGAAATATCCCGTGGTTTTGAACGCCAGCGCAATATCCGCATCGCTCGCATCCCCTTCCCCACGTAAAACGGGCGACAATGGCAGCATTTTATCAACCCACTCCCCCGCCCCTTCTCGGGTCACGGCACGCCCCGTTTTCGGAGATACAAATACCAGCCCGCTGGTCCGTCCGGTCACCGCACAGGCGCTCAGATCAAGCCCATAGCCAAGCTCGTCTAACAGGCTGATTTCCCATTGAAGATAGGCCAACGGCCACAGGTCCCCCTGCCCCAATAGATCCAGAAGCGCTTCAGTTCGACGATATAGCGGCGCATGCGCTTCGCGTTCGGGCAATGCAAAGGCAAGCAGCCCCGTCACCGCATTCAACCCCGCAAGGCTCAGCCGATCATGCATTGCCAATGCGGCGCGGCTGCGCACGGGCTCTACAGTAAACGCGCCGATATGATCTTCAAGCCGCGCGCGCCATGCGATGTCTAACTGCGCACCCGGTTGGAGAATTGGGGCAATCTTGCGACTGGTACCGCCGCGCACGATCCCGGCGTGGCGGCCGCGCTCGGGGGTGAACACCTCGATGATGGCCGATGTCTCACCATGGCGGCGCGCGCTTAGCAAAATGCCTTGATCGCGCCATTCCATCAGCTCAGCCCGCCCTCATGCAGCAGATGCCGACCCTGCCTGTCTTCCACCTCGATCACCCAGAGGTCCGGATCAAAACTGAGCTGTCGGCTGATCGACGCATCAACCTCCTGCTCCTGTCCACTTGTCATTTCGACCCAGGTCCGCTCACCACTGATCAAATCGAAACTTTTCTGAAAAAGCTGTGCATTTCCGTCGAGCGTTGCAAGCTTCACCAGAACAGCGCCGCCGGTGTCATCCCCATGCGCGACCACGAACGCAGGAATATCATACACCCGCAGCCGCGCCAGATAGGCATCGACCCAGAACCGCGCGGTCAGCCGGGCCATGACAGCCCCGTCGTTCCAAATGGTGTAAAATCCTCCCCGAAGGGTCGGGCCGCACCAGATCTAGACATTGCCGTCTTTGAACTCCAGCCCCATCTCGGAGTAGCGCTCCGCCTCGTCCAGCCAGTTCGGGCGCACTTTGACCTGCAAAAACAGATGCACTTTCCGCCCCAGAAACTCTTCAAGCTCCTCGCGAGAGGCTTTGCTGACCGCCTTGATCGTCTCGCCCTTGCTGCCAAGCACGATCCCCTTGTGACCGTCGCGCACCACATAGATCAACTGATCCACCCGCGCAGAGCCGTCTTTGCGCTCTTCCCAGTTTTCCGTCTCGACCGTCAGCTGATAGGGCAGCTCCTGATGCAGACGCAGGGTCAGTTTCTCGCGGGTCATTTCAGCGGCGATCATGCGCATAGGCAGATCGGCAATCTGATCTTCAGGATAGAGCCACGGCCCCTCGGGCAATTCGCCCGCCAGCCAGTGGCGCAACGTATCCACACCATGCCCCCGCTCGGCCGAGATCATGAATGTTTCGGCAAAATCATAGCGGTCGTTCATCTCTTTGCTCAGCCCCAACAGGACCGGAGCTTCGACACGGTCGATCTTGTTGATCGCAAGCGCGACCTTGCGCCCCTGACCGATGTCAGCGAGACCTTCCAGGATACGTTCGACGCCTTCGGTGATCCCGCGGTTGGCCTCGATCAGCAGAATGACAACATCCGCATCGGCAGCGCCGCCCCAAGCCGCGGCCACCATGGCGCGGTCCAGACGGCGACGGGGCTGGAACAGACCGGGCGTGTCCACGAACACAAGCTGGCTTTCCCCTTCCATCGCGACGCCACGAATGCGGGCGCGTGTGGTCTGCACCTTATGGGTCACGATCGACACTTTCGCGCCGACCATGCGGTTCAGCAACGTCGATTTGCCCGCGTTGGGCTCGCCGATCAGGGCGATAAATCCGGCGCGCGTGGTCATGAGGGTCTCTCCAATTGGGCCAAGAGCGTCTTGGCAGCGGCCTGTTCGGCCTGACGTTTCGATGGGGCGGACGCGACGGCGCTGGCCCCGTTTTCAATCCGGGCGGTGATGGTAAACACCGGGGCGTGGTCTGGCCCCTGCCGGTCGGTCTGAACATAGGCGGGGGGCGGTAATCCGCGCGCTTGCGCCCATTCTTGCAGCGCGGTCTTGGCGTCGCGGGCGTCTTGCTTGACCTGCATCACGCGGTCACCCCACAATCGCAGGATCAACGCTTTGGCCTCGTCAAATCCGCCATCCAGATAGACAGCCGCGATGATAGCCTCGATCGCGTCCCCCAACAACGCCTGCTTGCGGCGGCCGCCAGACAACATCTCTGACCGGCCAAGCTTCAGCACAGCGCCCATGTCGATCTCGCGCGCGACCTCCGCGCAGGCTTCCTTGCGCACCAATGCGTTGAACCGCGGGGCCAGCTGCCCTTCGGTTGCGGCCGGATCAAGTTTCAGCAGCGCTTCGGCCATCACCAGCCCCAGAACGCGATCCCCCAAAAACTCGAGCCGCTGGTTGTCGTCACGATTGGCCGACGACATAGAGGCATGGGTCACCGCGCGGTTCAACAGCTCCGGCTTGGCAAAGTGGTACCCGATGCGGCCTTCAAAGGCCCGGAGATCAGCATTTAATTTCACTTGATCGCCTTAAAGAAACGATCGCTGCGCCATGTCCAGAAGAACAACATCGACCGACCGGCCGAGCTGAACATGATCCGGTCAGCGCGACCAATCAGGTTTTCATACGGCACGAAACCGACGCCACCGGCCTGCTGTGCCAGACGGCTATCGGCAGAGTTGTCGCGGTTGTCACCCATGAAAAAGTAATGCCCTTCTGGCACCGTGTAGACACCGGTATTGTCCGACGCCTGATTGCCAATGTTCAGGATCGCATGTTCGACCCCGTTAGGGAGCACTTCGATCTGGCGGGATTTTTCACATACACCACCGGCACCGACGGCACCGTTCTCGCAACGCGGACGCATACCCTGCGGGCCCTGACGGTCCATCACCTCTTCGAAGACACCATCGTCACGCAGTTCGACCGCCGTGCCATTGATGCTGACCACACCGTCGGTGATCTGAACCTTGTCCCCCGGCAAGCCGATCAGACGCTTGATGTAATCGCGACCAGACACGGGGTGACGGAACACCACCACATCGCCGCGCTCGGGCTCTGACCCGAACAAACGCGTGTTGTCGCCGTCAAACACACCGCAGACGTCTTTCGCGTCAACCTCAATGCCGAACCGCGGCATCATCACGCTGGGACAGGATGCGTAGGAATAGCCATAGGCCATTTTGTTCACGAACAGGAAATCCCCGATCAACAACGTCTCTTTCATCGACCCCGAAGGGATCCAGAAAGGCTGGAAAAACAGGGTCCGAAAGACCCCTGCGATCAACAGCGCATAGACGATTGTTTTGATGGTTTCGACAAAGGCGTTGCCGGTTTTTTCTTTGGCGGCCATTTTGGCGCTCCTGTTCATGCGTTCGAGCGTTACATGCGGGTGCCATTGACGCAAGTCAAGCAACCCTGCCCCCGATCCATCGACCGAATGGGCTATGATCTGCCGTTAGGTCTGAATACCTGCCTTGGGGCGGGCTTCGATGACGACAAAGGCCTGCGCCCAAGGGTGATCATCTGTCAGCGTGACGTGAATGATCGCCTCGTGGCCGTCGGGTGTCATCTTGGCCAAACGCTCCGCCGCCCAGCCGGTGACCTCCATCACGGGCTGGCCGGTGCGCAGGTTGCTCACCGCCATGTCGCGCCAAGCGATCCCCATGCGCAGACCGGTGCCAAGCGCCTTTGAACATGCCTCTTTCGCGGCCCAGCGTTTGGCGTAGGTGCCCGCGACATCACGGCGACGTTCGGCCTTTAGCTGTTCGACCTCGGTGAACACACGATTGCGGAAACGGTCGCCAAAGCGGTCCAGCGTGCCTTGAATCCGTTCGATATTCGCGAGGTCGGTGCCGATTCCCAAAATCATGCCGCGCCCTCAGCCCTTGCGGGCATCATCCATCAGGCGGCGCATCTCGGCGATGGCGGGGCCGAGGCCCAGAAAGATCGCCTCGCCAATAAGGAAATGCCCGATGTTCAGCTCTTGCACCTCGGGGAAAGCTGCGACGGGGCTGACGGTATCATAGGTCAGGCCGTGGCCCGCGTGCACCTCAAGCCCCAGATTATGGGCGAATTTTGACATCTCCTCGAGCTTTTGCAGCTCCTTTTGCGCTTCCTCCCAATGTCCTTCGGCATAGGCGTCGCAATAGGCACCGGTGTGCAGTTCGATCACCTCTGCCCCAATGCGGTTCGCCGCCTCAATCTGGCGCTGATCGGCGGCGATGAAGATGCTGACGCGGCTGCCCGCTTCGCGCAGAGGAGCAATAAAATGCGCCAGCCGGTTTTCCTCGCGTGCGACTTCAAGCCCGCCTTCGGTTGTCCGCTCTTCGCGCTTTTCCGGCACGATGCAGACGGCATGGGGTTTGTGGCGCAGGGCGATGGCCTGCATCTCTTCCGTGGCGGCCATCTCGAAGTTGAGCGGCACGTTCAACACCTCTTGCAGTCCTTCGATATCCGCGTCGGTGATGTGGCGTCGATCCTCGCGCAGGTGCGCGGTGATGCCATCAGCGCCTGCCTCTTGCGCGGCGCGGGCTGCGCGCAGCGGGTCCGGATAGGCACCGCCGCGCGCATTCCGCACAGTCGCCACGTGGTCAATATTTACGCCCAGCCGAAGCTTACCTTGTGCCGCCATGGTCTTTCCCCTCCAGAGCCGCCTGCTCTGCCTTGCGTTTCGCCTCTGCCTTGGCCGAGGCTTTCTTTTTCAACAAATCGAACTTGGCCTTGATCGCGCCCTTGCGCCGCTTTTGATAGGCCCGCAGCAAGGGCACGGCCAGATAATAGGCGATCGTGGCGCAGATCATGCCGGGCACGATGCCCCCGATCAGATACGGATAGAACACCTGATGCCAGAAGACCTCAAGCCCCGACCAATCCATGTCACGGCTGGTAAAGATCGCCACAAAGTTGGCCAACAAGTCGTGACCGGCGTCAAAGAATTTGCCCCCGAAGGACCGATGCTCCCCCGTCCGCATGTGGGAACCGAGAATCCAGTGTCCCATGGACAGCGATGACAACCCGATCGGGACATAGGTCAGCGGGTTGCCAAAAAACGTCCCCATCAATGCGGCCAGCAGATTGCCCCGCATGACACGCGATACCAGCGCTGCCACGATAAAATGCATGCCGTAGAAGGGCGTAAACGTGGTAAAAACACCGGCCCAGATGCCACGCGCAATGCGTTCGGGCGTATCGGGCAAGCGGCGCATCCGGTGTTTGACATAGTGAAACGCCCGCGTCCAACCACCCCGAGGCCACATGAATTCAGCCATCGCGCGCACTGTCGGCTTTGGATCGCGGCGTTTGAAAATCAACAGTTCGTCCTTGGGTCAGTGCAGTCCGGGCGGATCATGCGTCTTTGGTACCTGCCTTGAACAAGTCGGGGTTCCGGTATCGACTGATCTCGGCGACCTCGCTCTCGGCCTCCAACATCGGGATCAAAGAATGCAGATGCGCAATGTCTCGCAGTTCTACGTAGATCAACAACCGGTAAAAGTCAGGCTTGCGGTCCAAAAATTCCAGATCGGCGATATTGGCAGAGGATTGGCCGATCAGCGTACAAATCCGCCCCAGCACGCCCGCCCCGTTGCCGATGGTCAGATCCAGTGTTGCCCCATAGATCGCGGGATGTGGCCCGTCGTGCCAACGCAGGTCCAGCCAGCGTTCGGGCTGGTCCTCGTAATGCGACAGACGCTCGCAATCGATCGTGTGGATTTTGACGCCCTGCCCGCGGAAGGTGATGCCGACAATGCGTTCCCCCGGCAGCGCCTGACAACAAGGCGACCGGTCAAAGGATTGCCCCGCTTCCAGCCCCACCACCGCGCGCTTGCGGTCGACATGTTCCCCGGGTTTGGGGCGCAGGTTGGGATAGACGGCCTGCACCACCTCTTGGCCCGTCAGTTCGGCAGAGCCAAGCTGCGCCAAAAGCTCCTCCGCGCTGGAAAGGCGCAGGTTGCGCGCCGCGGTGCGCAGCACTTTCTCCGTCGCCGATTTATTCATCTGCTCGAAGGCAGAGCGGGCAAGTTCGCGCCCAAGGCTGACAAAGCGCGCGCGATCCAGTTCACGCAGCGACCGACGGATCGCCGTCTTGGCCTTGCCCGTCGTCGCGATATCCAGCCATGTCGCCTGCGGTGTCTGACCTTGGGCGGTGATAATCTCGATCGACTGGCCGTTTTTCACCCGCGTCCACAAAGGCACGCGCATCCCGTCGATCTTGGCACCCACGCAGGCAGACCCGATTCGCGTGTGGATCGCATAGGCGAAATCAATCGGCGTCGCCCCACGCGGCAGCTTGACCACCTCGCCCTTGGGGGTAAAGCAGAACACCTGATCGGCGTACATCTCAAGCTTGACCGCCTCGAGGAAATCTTCGTGATCCTCCTCTGAATCGAGCTGCTCTGTCAGTTGCGCGACCCATTTGACCGGATCAACAGCAAAGGGGTTCCGCGACCGCACGCCGTCACGATAGGACCAATGCGCCGCCACACCGGATTCAGCGACATCATGCATTTGCCGCGTTCTGATCTGCACCTCGACCCGTTTGCCGTCACGGCCAGAGACGGTGGTATGGATCGACCGGTAACCGTTCGTCTTGGGCTGACTGATATAATCCTTGAACCGGCCCGGCACGGCCCGCCAGCGCCGATGGATGGTGCCAAGCGCGCGATAACATTCATCCTCCGAGGTGGTGATAACGCGGAAACCGTAAATATCCGATAAACGGGAAAAGGATTGCTGCTTTTCCTGCATCTTGCGCCAGATCGAATACGGTTTTTTCGCCCGCCCAAAGACTTCGGCCTCGATCCCGGCTTTCTCAAGCTCGTGCCGCATGTCGCCGGTGATTCGCTGGATGACATCGCCCGTTTCGCGCTGAAGGGTGATAAAGCGCCGGATGATCGACTGTCGCCCTTCGGGGTTGAGCACGCGAAAGGCCAGATCCTCAAGCTCTTCGCGCATCCATTGCATGCCCATACGCCCCGCAAGAGGCGCATAGATATCCATTGTTTCACGTGCTTTCTGGATCTGCTTGTCAGGGCGCATCGACTTGATCGTGCGCATATTATGCAGCCGATCCGCCAACTTAACTAAAATAACCCGCAGATCTTTCGACATTGCCATGAACAGCTTGCGAAAGTTCTCGGCCTGTTTTGTCTCGTTGGAATTCAGTTGCAGGTTGGTCAGCTTGGTCACGCCATCGACCAGTTCAGCGACATCATGTCCGAACTTGTCATCGACGCTGCTATAGGACGCTTTCGTGTCCTCGATCGTGTCGTGCAGCAATGCGGTGATGATGGTCGCGTCATCCAGCTGCTGTTCGGTCAAAATAGCCGCGACAGAGACCGGATGCGTGAAATAGGGCTCTCCGGAATGGCGGAACTGGCCCTCGTGCATCTGCTGGCCATACTCATAGGCCAGCCTGATCTGATTTTCGTTCGTCTTAGGGTTATAGGCGCGCACAAGCGCGATAAGGTCGTCAGCCGTAATGTCGGCGGTATTCATACCTGTCCTGCCTATAAGCCCCGAAGGGCGCGGGCCTTAGCCCTGCCCTTGTGCCGCCATCAACTGCCGCAGCAGCATTTCTTCGGACATGCTGTCCTCTTCGGGCTTATCTTGCTCAGCCCCCATAAGAAGCGCCATTGCGTCCTCTTCGGGTTCATCAACCTCGATCTGGTTCTGGTTGCTTTCGATCAGACGCTCGCGCAGCTCGTCGGCCGATTGGGTTTCATCCGCAATCTCGCGCAGGGACACGACAGGGTTTTTGTCGTTATCGCGATCAACAGTAACCGTAGAACCTGCCGCAATTTCACGCGCACGATGCGCGGCAAGCATGACAAGCTCGAACCGGTTTGGCACTTTATCTACACAATCTTCGACAGTGACGCGGGCCATGGGGATGCTCCAATCATGAATGCTGCAAGAAGCCGACTATTTAGAAGCCATCGGCGGAATTTACAAGGGCCTATTCCAGCGGCCATACCCCCTTTTTATCTGCCTCTGGCAGGTCATTCAACATCTCGCGAACGGTTTTGCCGATCAGGGGATGACGCCAGTCCGGCGCGATGTCCGCCAGCGGCACCAAAACAAAGGCACGATCCTGAAGCCGCGGGTGCGGCAGGATCAGCTGGTCGGGCGCTTTGACCATCTGCTGTTCAAGCGGAATCTCCCGCCAATCGGTCTGGGTCTGTACATCCGGCAACACCACATCCCCCATCGCGATCAGATCCAGATCGACCGTCCGAGGGGCCCAACGGCTTTGCCGCTCGCGCCCAAGCTCTGCTTCGACGGCATGAAGAATAGCTAAAACTTGATCCGGCTCCCCTTCTACCCTTATACTAGCGGTTGTATTTACGAAATTCGGACCTGATCCCGCAGGAAACGCATAGGTTGAGTAAAACGGGCTAAGAGCAACAACCCGCACGCCCATACCAACCATAATATCAAGGGCCCGATGCAGAGTTTCCGCCGGCCCTCCCGCAACTGATGATTGATTGCTCCCGAGGGCGATCAGCGCGCACTTGCCGATTTCACCCCCCTTGGGGTCAGGGATGGCCAATGTCTTCACTTGCTGCCTCTCGAAAAAACCTTAGTTAGTATTGTATTCATAGTCGGAAACTAAATTTGAAACATTTCGTTTTATAGCGGCTCTACACGACGCAAATTTCCGAACGACGTGTATTAGGAAGGCACTTCATGTTCTACAAGGACGAACGGCTCGCTTTATTCATCGACGGCTCCAACCTTTACGCAGCTGCCAAGAACCTGGGTTTTGACATTGATTACAAGCTACTGCGGCAGGAGTTCATGCGCCGCGGCAAACTGCTGCGTGCCTTTTACTACACCGCTTTGCTGGAAAATGACGAATACTCCCCCATACGCCCGCTGGTCGACTGGCTGAACTATAACGGGTTCTCCATGGTGACCAAACCGGCCAAGGAATACACCGACAGCATGGGCCGCCGGAAGGTCAAAGGAAACATGGATATCGAGCTCGCGGTCGACGCGATGGAGCTTGCGCCACATCTTGACCACATCGTGATCTTCTCCGGTGACGGCGATTTCCGCCCGCTGGTCGAAAGCCTTCAACGCCAGGGCGTGCGCGTCTCTGTCGTCAGCACAATCCGCAGCCAACCGCCCATGATCTCGGACGAGCTGCGCCGCCAAGTGGACAACTTTATCGAACTCGAAGACCTGCGCGACGTTATTGGCCGGCCGCCACGTGAAACATCTGACGAATAACCCGCGACGGCGCGCCTAAATCTCCGCATCCCTCATGCCCCCGCAATACGTGCGCGCGCATTTGAAGCATCAGACTGTGCCGCCGCTGGTCTGGACGATGCGCCGCGCAACCCTTACCTATGGCCCATGCCCAAGGAGAGTGTGATGACCAAACCGCCTTTGACCCTGTATCTTGCCGCGCCACGCGGGTTCTGCGCGGGCGTCGACCGCGCGATCAAGATCGTCGAAATGGCCATCGAGAAATGGGGCGCGCCGGTCTATGTGCGCCACGAGATCGTGCACAATAAATTCGTCGTCGACGGGCTGCGCGAACGGGGTGCGATCTTTGTCGAGGAACTGTCGGAATGCCCCGATGACCGGCCCGTGATCTTCTCGGCGCACGGCGTACCGAAAGCCGTTCCCGCCAAGGCCGAGGCACGCAATATGGTCTATGTCGACGCGACCTGCCCGCTTGTCTCCAAGGTGCATATCGAGGCGCAACGCCACGCCGACGCCGGGCTGCAGATGATCATGATCGGCCACGCGGGCCACCCCGAAACCATTGGCACCATGGGGCAGCTCCCCCCGGGCGAGGTTTTGCTGGTTGAAACGCCCGCCGATGTCGAAACCGTCAAGGTGCGCGACCCGAGCAAGCTGGCCTATGTCACACAGACAACGTTAAGCGTTGATGACACAGCCGAGATTGTCGCCGCCCTGAACAAACGTTTCCCGCAGATCATTGGGCCGCACAAAGAAGACATCTGCTACGCCACGACCAACCGTCAAGAAGCGGTGAAGGCAATGGCGCCGAAGTGTGATGCGATGCTTGTTGTAGGCGCGCCAAACTCATCGAACTCTCGCCGTCTGGTCGAGGTCGGATCGCGTGCGGGCTGCGATTACGCCCAACTGGTGCAGCGCGCGACGGACATCGACTGGCGCAGCCTCGAGGGGATCAAAAGCATCGGGATCACCGCCGGTGCCTCGGCCCCCGAACAGCTTATCAACGAGGTCATTGACGCGTTCAAAGACCGATACGATGTAACCACCGAAATGGTCGAAACCGCGGTAGAGAATGTGGAATTCAAAGTCCCCCGTGTGCTGCGGGTACCCGCATGACCGGCATCCCCCGCGCGCCGCTTTGGCTTGGCCTTGCCGGGCTTACTCCCTTTATCTGGGGGGCCTTGACCGGGCTGGTCGATCCTTTAGCGAACTGGGGGGCGGCGACGTTCGGCGGCCGTTTTGTCGGGCCATATATCCAGCTGTTCTACGGCACAGTTATTCTTTCCTTCATGTCCGGTGTGCTATGGGGATTCGCAACCAAGACCAGCGGGGCGAAGGCGACGGCCGGCTATATCCTCGCCGTGATCCCGGCGCTTTGGGCGTTCTTCATGACAAGCGGCGGCCCCGTGGGTGCGGGGCTGAACCTGATGTTCGGTTTTGCGGGTCTACTGGTCCTTGATGCCGCCTTCTGGCACTGGCGTCTTGCGCCGCGCTGGTGGCTAAAGCTGCGCACGCTTCTGACCGCCGTCGTGCTGGCGTGTCTGGCTGTGGGCGTCTTTCTGTAGCAGCGAAACTTGCGGGCGGGGCGTAGATTAGGCTGGACGCCCCCACGCCAGACTGGATAAGGCAGCCCCATGACCAAGCTGATTGCATATACTGATGGTGCCTGTTCCGGCAATCCCGGCCCCGGTGGCTGGGGTGCCCTGATGCGGGCGATGGATGGCGACAAGATCGTTAAGGAACGCGAGTTGAAAGGCGGCGAACCCGCCACCACCAACAACCGGATGGAACTGATGGCCGCCATCAGCGCGCTCGAAGCGCTGGCCCGCCCGACCGAGATCACGATCGTCACCGACAGTAACTATGTCAAAAATGGCATCACCGGCTGGATCTACGGCTGGAAGAAAAACGGCTGGAAGAATGCCGCTAAAAAGCCCGTCAAAAACGCGGAGCTTTGGCAGCGGCTGGATGCGGCAAATGCGCGGCATCAGGTCACCTGGGAATGGGTCAAAGGCCACGCCGGCCATCCCGAGAACGAGCGCGCGGATGAACTGGCGCGGGCGGGCATGGCCCCGTTCAAAACCAAATGAGCCTGATCACCCTGCTGGAATATGCCTCCGTTCTGGTCTTTGCGATTACGGGGGCGCTGGTCGCCAGCCGCGCCCAGCTTGACCTTGTAGGCTTCGCCTTTATCGCCTGTCTCACGGCCTTGGGCGGCGGCACACTGCGCGACCTGTTGCTGGATCGAAACCCGATTTTCTGGATTGCGAACCCCACCCATCTCGCCGTGGGCATCACTGCCGCAATGGTGGTTTTCTTTACCGCGCATCTCCTCGAAAGCCGCTATCGCGCGCTGCTATGGCTCGATTCCGTGGCGCTCGCCGTGGCGGTTGCTGCGGGTACGGGTGTGGCGATCTCGCTTGATCAATCCGCTGTGGTCGTGGTGCTGATGGGGATGATCACCGGCTGCATGGGCGGGTTGATGCGCGATGTTGTCGTGGGGGAGGTGCCGCTTGTTCTGCAACAGGGTGAACTTTATGTGACCGCCGCTTTCGCCGGTGCCGCAACCGCCGTCATCATCCGTAGCATTCTGGGCGATGATGCGCTGGCGCTGTTTGCCGGTGCCTGTATGACGTGGATTTTGCGTGCCGGATCGCTGTATTTCGGATGGCACCTACCCGTGTACAAAAGCCGCCCGCCGCGGGTGTAACGTTACTTTCGACGCCAGTGAAACGGCACGATGATCAGCGCCCCGATAGAGGACGCGATGGCGTTCATGCCGGCCGAATTAAACCCGAAGCCGAACATCAACCGCACGAAATAAAACAGGAAAGCGCCGCCCACGCAGATGATGATCGAGGCAAGATAGCCGTTGCGGGTAAAGCCTGACTTTTCGGCGAAAAAGCCGACAAGCCCCGCGATCACAACCGTGCCAATAAGCGTCGGAAGCATGATTTACCCTTTGCTTAGAACTGTGCCCGCAGCAATCTGCGCACCACGCTGGAACGTTTGCGCATCTTGCGCCGCTTTCCCCGCACGTTGCAAGCGGATCAGCTGAACCGCACCCTCCCCGCAACCGACGCGCAGAGTGTCATCCAGAACCTCGCCCGCTGCGCCCACGCCCTCGGCAAGCTTCGATGCCAGCACCTTCACCCGCGTGCCGTCCAGATCGAACCATGCACCAGGAAACGGCGACAGCCCCCTGATTTGCCGGTCCACCTCTGTTGCGGGGCGCGACCAATCGATGCGCGCCTCGGTCTTGTCAATTTTACTGGCATAGGTCACGCCCTCTTCGGGCTGCGGTTCCGGTTGCAGGTCAGGCAGTTCCCGAAGTGCTTCCACGATCAACTCTGCGCCCATGGTGCTTAGTCGGTCATGCAGTTCGATCGTCGTCTCGGTGGTGCGGATCGGCGTCGCAGCGCTCAACAGTACGGGCCCCGTGTCCAACCCCGCCTCCATCTGCATGATGCACACACCCGTTTCAACGTCGCCCGCCATAATCGCCCGATGGATCGGCGCGGCACCCCGCCATCGGGGCAACAAACTAGCGTGGATATTCAGGCACCCGGATTTCGGCGCATCCAGAACGGCTTGGGGCAAAATCAGACCATAGGCCACAACAACAGCGACATCCGCGTCGAGCGCTGCAAACTCCGCCTGCGCCTCGGCGGTTTTCAACGAAACGGGGTGACGTACCAGCAACCCCAAAGCCTCTGCCCGTTGCTGAACCGGGCTGGGGCGGTCCTTTTTGCCGCGCCCTGCAGGGCGCGGCGGCTGGCAATAGACGGCGGCGATTTCGTGGCCGGCCAAGACCAACGCATCCAACACTGGCACTGAAAAATCAGGTGTTCCCATAAAGATAACACGCATCGAACACTTCCCTTCAAACCGTAGAGGCAATCAGCCCTTGTACTTGCGCGCCTTGCGCAGCAGCATATCACGACGCGTTTTACTCAGATTGTCGACAAACATTTTGCCGGCAAGATGGTCGATCTGATGCTGCACGCTGGTCGCCTCCAACCCGACGAAATCGCGCGTCACTCTCGCGCCCTGCTCGTCAAGATACTGCACTTTCACACCGCGTGGACGCCGGATCTTGGCCGATATTCCGGGCAAATTCGGGCTTGCCTCTTCGTATTCATTCATGATCGCCGAAGCGTCGATGACGACCGGGTTTGCCAATCGAATCCGCTTGTCCCGCGCTTGCGAGGCATCGACAACGGCGACCTGCAGCGACACCCCGATCTGCGGTGCGGCCAGCCCGACCCCCGGCATCGCGTCCATCGTGTCGATCATGTCGTCCCAGAGCGCACGAATTTCATCATTTATTTCTGCCACTTGGGCGGCGGGCGTCCGCAAACAGGCGTGCGGCCACGGAAGAATGCGACGAACGGTCATTGGCTTTGCTCCTGCGCGACACGGTCATAAATGACGATGCCATCAAGGTGGTCATATTCATGCTGCACGATCACGGCCTCTGCGCCGGTAAACTTTCGTTCGTGGGTGCCATCAGCATCCGTCCACCGCAAGGTAACCTCTGTTGCGCGGGCAATATCCATCGGCACGCCGGGGATCGACAAACATCCCTCTTCGCCAATCGCGCGGGTGTCAGACAGGCTGACGATCTGCGGATTGATACAGGCGACAGGCGTCGGGGTGCCTTCCTTCCAGCCCGCATCGAAAACGAAAATACGCTCCGTCCGGCCAACCTGCGGGGCCGCCAACCCGCGACCGGGCGCGGCATACATCGTCTCGAACATATCAGCGATCAGCTGGTCGATCTCGGGCGTGCGCGTGGCGACGGGCGCGCACACAGCTGTCAGCCGCGCGTCAGGCCAGGTCACGATGTCCAACACGCTCATCCGCGCGCCAGTTCGCGTTTCAGCTTGGTCATTTTGCGCGTGATCATCTGGCGTTTCATCGGTTTGAGATAATCGATAAAAAGCTTGCCATCCAGATGGTCGATCTCGTGCTGCACGCAGGTCGCCCATAGTTTGGTAAAGGTCTCGGTCTGCTCGTTCCCGTCGATATCGATCCAGCGCACGTCCACATCTGCGGGGCGCGTCACATCGGCAAACTGCTCGGGGATCGACAAACACCCTTCTTCATAGGTGTTCAGCGCGTCCGAGGCGGCGATGATTTCGGGGTTGAACATCACCAGCGGTCGCGGCGTCTCCCCTTCCTCCTTTACGCAATCCATGACGATCAAGCGGTTCATCACCCCGATCTGGGGGGCCGCAAGACCGATCCCCGGCGCGTCATACATCGTGGCGAGCATATCATCAGCCAAGCTGCGCAACTCGTCCGTCATATCGGTCACGGGGGCGCATGGCTTTTTCAGCCGCGGGTCAGGGTGTAGTAAAATATTGCGTATCATTTGGTTGATTTAGGCCAACACCTGCGCCGCTGCAACCTCGGGGCTTGCGGTCTGGTCGATTAGGTTTAGCGTGTCGGCCAAATCTGACAGGAGAACCCCATGAGCTTTGACGAAATCATCGACCGGCGTGGCACCCATTGCGCGAAATGGGACAAGATGGAGCCGATCTACGGCGTCCCCGCTGATACGGGCATTGCCATGTGGGTTGCGGATATGGATTTCCGCCCGCCTCAGGTGGTTCAAACCGCGCTGCAAGATATGTTGGACCATGGTGTCTATGGCTACTTCGGCGATGACAGCAAATATCTGGGTGCCATCCAATGGTGGATGGAGCATCGACACGGCTGGAAAGTCGCGCCCGAGTGGATTTTCACCACGCACGGCTTGGTTAACGGAACCGCAATGTGCGTAGACGCCTTCACCAAGCCCGGGGACGGAGTTGTCCTGTTCACACCGGTTTACCACGCCTTTGCGCGTGTGATCTCCGCCGCAGGGCGGCAGGTGGTCGAATGCGAAATGGCGATAGAAGGCGGCCAGTATACGCTCGATTTCGATGCCTATGACGCGCAAATGACTGGCAACGAGACGATGCTGGTGTTCTGTTCCCCCCATAACCCGGGCGGGCGTGTTTGGAGCAGGTCAGAGTTGGAGCAGGTCGCAGCCTTTGCCAAACGCCATGACCTTGTCCTCGTCTCGGACGAGATTCACCATGATCTGGTGATGCCCGGTCATACCCACATTCCAATGGCCCTGATCGATGGCGTGGCTGATCGGTTGGTCATGATGACCGCAACGACCAAAACCTTTAACATTGCCGGTTCCCACTCCGGCAACGTGATCATCCCCGATCCGAAGCTCCGCGAAACCTTTGCGGCACGCGTTGCAGCGATGGGGCTTTCGCCAAACTCCTTCGGTCTGTTTATGGCGACCGCAGCCTATTCGCCGGAAGGGGCCGCATGGGTTGATGATCTGGTCAGCTATCTGGACGGCAACCGGCAGATCTTTGACGCTGCGATTCAGGACATTCCCGGGCTGCAATCCATGCCGCTTCAATCAACCTACCTTGCTTGGGTCGATTTCAGCGGGACCGGAATGGACAGATCAGAGTTCACCCAACGGGTCGAAAACTCCGCTGGGATTGCTGCAAACCACGGGCCAACTTTTGGCAAGGGCGGGGAAAGCTTCCTGCGGTTCAACATTGCCACCCCGCGCGCCCGGGTAGAAGAAGCCTGCAACCGTCTGCGCGAGGCGTTCAAAGACCTGCAATAACATCAATGCGGTGCGTCGACGGTGATCAAGCCCGCCGGCGCATCTGCAGCCCGTTCGAAATCCAGCGCCGCAGACTTCGCGACACGGGTCGCACGTTTGAAATCAAACAACATTTCGCCGCCCTCTTGCTCTACCGCGACGATCAAACATTGAAACAGATGAGCCGCGCCATCGAATAAATCGACCCGACCGCGCAACTGCGGTGCCGTCTGCGCATCAAGCGAGAAGCCGGTGTCCCAATAACGCAGGACCTTATGTTCCACCCCGTCCGCGTGTACCCGCAAACGCGACGATTTTCGCAGGCTATCCACCCGTGCGGCATCCAGCCCGGCCTGAATGTCTTTCGGCAATATGGCTTCCACAGTTTCCTCCCTCCAAAGGCTTCCAACATGAAGCGTGACGTGCTGGGATTCAAAATCAAGTGCGCCCCAAGAATTTATTCGACGTGCATCAACGCAGCCCCCCTGTGCGTCGCGTGCTATGGCATTTCGCCCGTCTGAACTTACCTTGAACACAAACAAGTAAAGGAGTGATGTATGGGACTGCTGATCGACGGAGAATGGCGCGATAAATGGTACGATACGGAGTCTACCGGAGGTAAGTTTGAACGCTCCACCTCCAAATTTCGCAACTGGGTCACAGCGGACGGCAGCGCGGGCCCGTCAGGAAAATCAGGCTTTCAGGCTCAATCAGGGCGGTATCACCTCTACGTCAGCTATGCCTGCCCTTGGGCCCATCGCGCACTTATTTTCCGCGCGCTTAAAGACCTTACCGACCATATCAGCGTGTCGGTCGTACACCCAGATATGATGGAAGACGGCTGGACTTTCGCAACAGATTTCGAAGGCGCGACCGGAGACACCCTCTTTGGTAGTGACTTTTTGCGTGACATTTATATCAAAGCCGATCCAAATTTCACAGGCCGCGTCACGGTGCCTGTGCTTTGGGACAAGGCGCAGAGCACGATCGTATCGAACGAATCGGCCGAGATCATTCGCATGTTCAACAGTGCGTTTAATGAAATCACCGGCAATACTGATGATTATTGGCCGACTGACCTGCGCGACCAAATCGCCGACATCAACGAACGCGTTTACGAGACCGTTAACAATGGCGTCTACAAAGCCGGGTTCGCGACGTCTCAAGATGCCTATGACGACGCGGTTCATCCGCTTTTTGACAGTCTGGCGTGGCTAGAAAGCATCCTCGAAAACAACCGGTTCCTCGCCGGCAACAAGTTGACCGAGGCCGACTGGCGACTGTTCACGACCCTCGCGCGCTTTGACCTCGTGTATCACACCCATTTCAAGTGCAACCATAAGCGCCTTACCGATTACCCGAACCTTTGGGCCTATACCCGGCAACTTTATCAACACGCTGATATCGCCGAGACCGTGCATTTTGATCACATTGTTCGGCACTACCATTTCAGTCAGACCACGGTGAACCCGCATCAGATCATCCCGATTAACCCGACGGTCGATTTCACCGCCCCACATGGGCGCGATTAGGGACACGGGCGTTAGGCCACCAGCGTTTCTGCCTTCTTCAAATCGACAGAGACGAGCTGGCTGACGCCCTGTTCCGCCATGGTGACGCCGAACAGACGATCCATTCGCGCCATTGTGACAGCATGGTGCGTGATGATCAAAAAGCGCGTGTCAGTCTGTCGGCACATCTCGTCCAACAGGTCACAAAAGCGCGTCACATTCGCATCATCCAAAGGCGCGTCAACCTCGTCCAACACACAAATTGGCGCAGGGTTCGCAAGGAACACTGCAAAAATCAGCGCCATCGCGGTCAAGGTCTGTTCGCCCCCTGACAATAGGCTAAGCGTGCTAAGCTTTTTGCCCGGCGGCTGGCACATAATCTCCAACCCCGCCTCCAGAGGATCGTCCGATTCGACCATCACAAGGTTGGCTTCACCACCGTTAAAAAGATGTTTAAACAGCATAGAGAAATTGCTGTTCACCTCTTCGAATGCGGTCAGCAAGCGTTCACGGCCTTCTTTATTCAGGCTCGCGATACCGCTGCGCAATGTCCGGATCGCCTCGGTCAAATCCGCCTTTTCGCTAACCAGAGTGTCGTGTTCCGCCTGAACCTCTTTCGCGTCTTCCTCGGCACGCAAGTTCACAGCACCCAAGGCTTCGCGCTGTCCCTTCAAACGGCTCAGCTGGTTTTCAAGAACCTCGACATCTGACATCTCATCAGCATTGATCTCAAGCGTCTCTGCCAGCGCTTCGGGGGTCGTGTCGCGTTCTTCATCAATGCGCTCTGCGGCAAGGGTTACCGTTTCCTTCGCCGCATCTGCGCGCGCCTCTGCCCGCGCCCGCGCCTCGCGCGCCTCCGACGCCAAGCGCTCTGCGTCACGCTCAGCCAATGTCGTATCGCGCAAATCGGCTTCCCCGGTAGACAACTCTGCGCTGGCCGCCTGCTTGCGGGTCTCTGCCGCAGAAATTGCGCCCGTCAACTCTTCACGTTTCGCCGCGATCTCTCCGGGGGCAGAGCTCGCTTCGGTCAACTCTCTTTCCGACGCTTCTTTGCGTTCAAGAAGCTCGGCGCTGCGTTTTTCCGCCGTGTCCAGGCGGTTCCGCCAGCCGCCCAACTCCTTGGCGACATCCTGGGCACGTCTCTCGCGCGCGGTGCCCTCGCGACGCAGTTCGTCCAGCGCAGAACGCCTCGTCATCATCGCAATGCGCGCGCCTTCAACGGTCTGTCGCAACATCTCCACATCGGCGCGGGCACTTGAGACGTCGTCAAGCGCCGCAAGCGCATTCTCTGCCTCCGTCACCAAACGTCGTCCCTCGATCGCCTCTTCCTCGTGGCGGGCGACGGCCAATCCCAAACTGTCTAACCGGCTCTCCGCCAGGTTCCGATCCGCCTCAGCCCGGCTTAGGGCCCGTCCTGCATCCGCAACAGCACGGTCTGCATCGCGCCGCAGCGCCCGCGCATTTTTGTCTGCCTCTGCCTGAGCAAGCAGAAGCTTTTGCAATGTTTCATGTGCATCACGCGCAGCCTCTGCCCGTTGATTCGTTTGCTCTAACCCCTGCTTGAGTACCTCTAAACGGTTAATTTGTTGCAAACGAAGCGCGGCGGCCGAGGGCGCATCCTCCGCCCACGCCCGGAAACCATCCCACCGCCACAAATCGCCCTCTGGCGAGACGAGACGCTGGCCCGGCAGCAGCAGCGGTTGAAGCCGCGTGCCGTCGTCCGCGTCGACCAGACCAATCTGGCTCATCCGGCGGTTCAGAACGTCAGGCACCGAGACATGCGCCGTCAGCGGGGTGATCCCCTCGGGTAGCGGCTGGACCGTTGAATAGGCAGGTAAATATGCCCACCCCGAGGGTCCGTCGGCATCGACATCCGGGGCGCGCAGATCATCGGCCAGGGCAGCACCAAGCGCTTTTTCAAACCCGTGCTCGACCTGCAGGCGGTCCAGAATTTGACCACCCTCGGCGGTGTCACGCTCTACCAGCTTCGCCAGCGCGCCTGCTTCGGCGCGAATGGCGTTCAGCTCGCCCTCGGCCTCTGACCGTTCGGCACGGGCATCTGCTTCGCGACTTTGCGTGGCAGCGCGGTCGTCCTCCGCCTTTTGCAAGGCTTCCTCGGCAGCGACAGAGGCCGCATGCGCCTGCGTCTCTGCAGCTTGAGCGGCGCTGAAATCGGCGTTTGCCTTCTCGAGTGCGGCGGCACTCTGCGCTACGGCGGCACGCGCTTTATCCGCTTCCGCTTCCGATCGTTGAAGCGTTTTGCGGTGATCGTTCAGCAAACGTTCGGCAGAGCTGTGACGCGCGACCAAACGGGCGACATCCTCGGTCAGCTTCGACAGATCCGCTTCCTGTTTTTCGAGCACGCCGGCGGCCTCTTTCGCGCGCTCTGCCGCCTCCGCGACCGCAGCTTCATGGCCCTCGCCCGCATCCGACAGGTCACGTTCTTCCCGCTCCAACCGCGTGATCGTTTCTTCGGCGTCGCGGTTTAACTCACCTTCGCGATCCAGATCACGGGTCAACTGCGCGATGCGTTTGGTCAAGGCGTCAATCGCGGCCCGGGCGCGGTTTTCCTGATCGCTCAAGGTATCGCGCTGTACACCAAGCCGATGCACGATTGCGGCCGCGATCGCTTCTTCCTCACGCAGGGGCGGCAAAGCCTCTTCCGCTTTTTGCCGTGCCGCAGTGGTCTGACGTACGGCTTTTTCCGCCTCGGCGGCGGTGGCCATCTGGCTGCGCAGCGCTTCGGCCGTCGTTTGACGAGCATCCTCGGCCACGCGCCAGCGCCGATACAGCAGCACCCCTTCGGTCCGGCGCAGGGCATCCCCGATATCGCGATAACGCGCAGCCTGACGGGCCTGGCGCGCCAATTGCGAAAGCTGACCGGCAAGCTGTTCAACCACATCGTCGACGCGCGCAAGGTTGGCTTCGGTACCATTCAGCTTCAGTTCAGCCTCGTGACGGCGGGCGTAAAGCCCCGAAATACCCGCGGCTTCTTCAAGGATACGGCGCCGGTTCTTCGGTTTGGCGTTGATCAGTTCCGAAATCTGGCCTTGGCGTACCAACGCTGGCGAATGGGCTCCCGTTGATGCGTCGGCAAACAGCATTTGCACATCGCGCGCGCGCACATCCTTTCCAGCCGCTTTATAGGCGCTACCGACATCACGGGTGATCCGCCGGATGATTTCGATGCTATCACCGTCGTTAAACCCAGCCGGCGCGAGACGTTCGGAGTTGTCGATATGCAACGCAACTTCGGCGAAGTTCTTGGCCGGACGAGAGGACGCGCCGGCGAAAATCACATCTTCCATACCGCCACCGCGCATAGCGGTCGGACGGTTTTCGCCCATCACCCAACGGAGCGCTTCAAGCAGGTTGGACTTGCCGCAACCATTCGGGCCAACAACGCCGGTTAGACCATCCGAGATGATCAGATCAGTGGGGTCTACAAAGCTTTTAAAGCCTGTCAGCCTGAGTTTGGAAAACCGCAATGTTCGTGCCCGCCTGATTCTTATGGATAGCCAGAATTGCGGATCATCGGGTTTAGAGTCAACGCGACCCCGCTAGGTAGAGCGGGAAGTAGCCACCTTATCCACAAGATATTGTTATTCTATGTCTGTTATCGCGTTTCCCTTTCGCTATGGTTGTTTGACGGTTCTACCCCTCATCCGCAGTCCAGCTTTCCGACGGCAAGCGCTTGATCCCCCGCGACATGCGTGACCTCGCACCCGCTGACCTGCGCCATCGCCCGCGCCGCACGGTCGCGGATTGGGCCGAAGCGGGGGGCGTATTCCATATTGGTGCGTATCGCTTCAGCCTGATTGCCGTTAACGCGCACGTCAAAGTCGGATCCGTCCACCGTAATGGCAGTGGCAGGCAAGCCGCTGAAATGCGCGCTCGGCATGTTGCAGCCCGTGACAAACACCATCACGAAGGCGCACAGCAAGACGGTAAGGAATCGTGTATCTATCATCTTGAGCCCATCTAACGCGCAGCACCCTAAGCAAGTGTTAATGCGGACCAACATTTTGCAGAAAACAATCGCGTTGCCGCCCCGCCCCTCCGGTCATATAATTTGACCAATCCAAGGAAACGCCGATGCCCTTTCAGCCTATCACCTCCGAAAAACTGTCAGCCGCTGTCGTACGGCAGGTCGAACAGTTAATCCTGCGTGGCATTCTGCGGCCCGGCGAACGGCTACCCGCGGAGCGGGAGCTGGCAGAGCGTCTGGCCGTTTCGCGCCCCTCGCTTCGGGATGCTATTGCCCAGCTTCAGGCCAGCGGATTGCTGACCTCAAAGCCCGGCGCGGGGGTCTATGTCGCCGATGTGCTCGGCAGCGCGTTCTCCCCTGCCCTGACAGAGCTTTTTGCACGTCACGACGAAGCCGTGTTCGACTATCTTTCGTTCCGCCGCGACATGGAGGGGTTGGCAGCCGAACGGGCCGCGCGGCTTGGTTCTGACACCGACCTTGGGGTCATTCAGGCAGTTTTCGACAAGATGGAAGCGGCGCACCAGAAGCGTAACGCAGATGACGAAGCGCAACTGGACGCGCAGTTTCATATG
Organism: Sulfitobacter sp. EE-36; assembly: GCF_000152605.1. Lineage (NCBI taxonomy): Bacteria > Pseudomonadati > Pseudomonadota > Alphaproteobacteria > Rhodobacterales > Roseobacteraceae > Sulfitobacter > Sulfitobacter sp. EE-36. The sequence continues at coordinate 417,598 of NZ_CH959310.1, forward strand.
GCGATCACAGAGGCGAGCCATAACGTCGTCATGCTGCATATGATGCGGTCGATGTATGACTTGCTGCGTGGCGGCGTATTCTACAATCGCGAAGTCATGTTCAAACAGCGCACAACGCGCACCGCCCTGCTGGATCAGCACCGCGCCATCAACAACGCATTACAGGAACGTGATCCCGCCGCAGCACAAGCCGCAGTAGAGGCGCATCTGACCTATGTCGAGAATGCGCTGCGCGATCATCAAAAAGCCGAGCGTAATGAAGATGTCGCGCGACAACGTCTTCAACACGAGACAAACACCTAGCCCAACGTAAAAAGGCCCCGATCAATACCGAGGCCTTTTAAAGTCAGTTCGTTAAAACTTAGTGAAGCTTCGCGTCGACTTCGGCAATTGCACTGTCGATCAACGCATTGCCTTCCGCGGCTGTCATCTTCTTGGCGATAACATCCTTGGCAGCGGCAATGGCCACAACGACAGCTTGATCGCGGACTTCTTTAACGGCAGCAGCCTGAGCGGAGTCGATCTGCTCTTCGGCGGCGGCCATACGGCGCGCGATGGATTTCTCCAGGTCGGCACGTGCCTGATCCGCGGCTTCGTTCGCTTCGGCCTTGGCCGATGTCACGATACGGTCCGCTTGCTCTTTCACTTCCTGCTGCTTGCGTTCGTAGCTGGCAAGAAGCGTCTGCGCTTCTTCACGCAGCGCACGGGCTTCGTCCAGTTCGGACTTGATGCCTTCGGCGCGGCTGTCGAGCATGCTGCCCATCATCTTTGGCACTTTGAAATAGATCAAAACACCGACGAAAAGCAGGAAAGCCAGCAGGACGATAAAGTCCGTATTGCGCAGCGAAAAGAACACGTCACCAGCTGCAAAAGCAGGGGAGGCGACCAGACCGGCGATGAGGGCTGAGAAGGTCAAACGCATGGCTTATCCTTTCATCCGGGCATCGACGGCCGCGGAAATTGTTTTCGCGTCAGCAGAGCCACCGACGGCGGCGACGATTGCCTCGGCTGTGTCTTTGGCAACAGCTTCAACGTTCTCCATCGCGGAGGCGCGGATCTCGCTGATCGCTTTTTCGGACTCGGCAGATTTGGCGGCGATCTCGGCGTCTGCCTTGGCAATCGCTTTGTCCAGATCGGCCTGAATATCGGCTTTCGCGGCGGCGATGATCTGCTGTGCTTCTGCACGGGCGTCGATCAAGGCTTTGTCGTAAGCGGCCTCTGCCTCCGTCGCTTTGACCTTCAGGTCTTCGGCGGCGGCGATGTCATTGGTGATGGTGCCCTGGCGTTCCGCCAGAACAGCGCCGATGCGTGGCAGGGCAACGCGCGACAGAATAAAGTAAATTGCGACCAGAGCGACGATAAGCCAGAAAATCTGGTTGCCGAACCAATCAATGCAAAGCTGTGGCATACCAATGGCGCTGCCAAATTCGTTGACACATGTGCCAGCGATTTCCCTAGTAATCGGTTCCGTCGCCATAGCGGGCTCCTGTCAAAGCGTGTAAGTCTTTCGGGCAGCGCGCCATAGCGCACTGCCCGAAGCGTAAGGACGTAGGTGTCTTAAGCTTAGACAGCGAACATCAGCAGCAGAGCGACGAGGAACGAGAAGATCCCCAGGGCTTCTGCAAAGGCGATGCCGATGAACAGAGTTGCTGTTTGACCAGCAGCAGCAGATGGGTTGCGCAGTGCGCCAGCCAGGTAGTTGCCTGCAACGTTGCCCACACCGATGGCTGCGCCACCCATGCCGAATGCTGTCAGACCTGCGCCAATGAATTGGCCCATTTGTGCGAGTTCGCCTTCCATGTCATTTCTCCTTACAATGGAATTTTGGTGATTGGTCAGGCGGGAATATCCCGCCTTGGTGTTAGTGGTGCGGGTGCAATGCGTCTTTCAGATAAACGCATGTGAGGATCGCGAAAACATATGCCTGGATGAAGGAAACCAACACCTCGAGACCATACATCGCCGTGATCGCAAGAACCGAGAAGGGGGCGATGGCAGCAAGTGCCGCGAAGCCCGCGAAAACCTTGATCACGGCGTGACCTGCCATCATGTTACCCGCAAGACGGATAGAGTGGCTGACCGGACGTACAAAGTACGAGATCAGCTCGATCACGGCCAGAACCGGACGCAGTGCCAGGGGCGCGCTGCTGACCCAGAACAGGCTCAGGAACGATGCGCCGTTCTTGACGAAACCCAGAATGGTCACACCGAAGAACACGGCAAAGGCCATCACGGCGGTGACCGAGATATGCGATGTCGGGGTAAACGCCATCGGCAGCAGGCCCAGGAAGTTCGAGAAGACGATAAACATGAACAGGGTCATGATGTAGGGGAAGTATTTCACCCCTTCTTTACCGCAGATATCCTCGACCATCTTGTAGATGAAGCCATAGGCCAGTTCAGCGACCGACTGCATGCGCGACGGGATAACCGACCGTTTGGAGGTGCCCAGAACCAGCAGCGCAAAGATCGCCAGAACGGCAACGGCCATCCAGACTGTTGCGTTGGTGATTGTGTACCAGGATACAGCGCCGTCGCCAAAGAATGGCTTGACGATGAACTGATCCATCGGGTGAAAAGCCAAACCGCCTGTTTCTTCGCCGTGTGCTTCTGCCGCCATGTCAGGGCCCTTTTTCTTCATCGGCCACATCGGCCATCTTCTTTTCCTGGATTTCCTGCGCGGAGCGGAGCATCGTCTTTACCCCAGCCGCAAGGCCCAGCATTACAAACAGCACCATGAAAATCGGGAGCGTTCCTAAGAACCAATCCAACGAGTATCCGATGCCAAAACCGATCCCAAGACCGGCGCAAAGTTCGATCACCATCCGCCAGGCCAGCGATGCCTGGGAATAATGCTCATCCGCCCGGGGTTTTGGAGCCTGCGCCCGTTTGGCTGCTTCGATCTTTGCCTCAAGCTGCTTTAGCCGCTGCTGTTGGTCCGGATCGGTCACGCCAAAATCCCTGTTGGATGTGTTGCGCAGTAGCTACTTTCACACCGCTTCAGAGTCAACTCTGTTAGCCGACACCCCAAGACATTGTAATCAATAGATTTTAAACTGGGCCGCAGTTCATATTCAGGCGCGAACGCCCCCCACCCCTTGCAAATTCGCGCGGCAATCATATTCAACCTTTTGGTTAAGCGTGGTTTCCGCTACCTCATAAGAACCGCCCCTACCCGCGCATCAAGGACATCCAGACAGCCGTGCCCCAACCGCCCGCCACACAGCTCGACGCGATTTTTGCCGCGCTCGCCGATCCGACGCGGCGCGCCATTCTGGCGATGCTTCTTGAGGATGATATGGCCGTCACAGACGTCGCCGACCCCTTCGGCATTTCGCTCGCTGCGATATCGAAACATCTGTCAGTGCTGGAACGTGCAGGTCTGATCGTGCAGGAAAAGCGCGGGCGGCTCAAATGGTGCAAGCTCGAGCCGGCAGCCCTAAAGGCCCCGTCCGTGTGGATGCAGGGCTTCGGTCAATATGACCCGATCAATCTTGATGACTTTGAAAGGTTTCTGGCCGCCGAAATACGCGAAACGTCAGGGGATGCGGATGCGGATGCGGCGCAGAATGATCCGGAGACGTCGGAAGACTAGGTAAATATTGGCCCTCCTGCGACGAGGTTTTACACAGAAGGGCCAAACTTGATGTTATTAAATGACGCCGAACGCAAAGCGCAGGATCGCCAGAACAACAACAATCAAACCGATCAGATAAATAATGCTACGCATTAGAATAGTCCTTTTATAAACTTTATGTGATCTTAACGCTGGATATGTCGGATCGGTTCCCGCCCTTTTGATCAAACCGCTTTGGTATCGTCCCGCAACAGCAGATACAGCGCCACAATCGTCAGCCCGACGCCTCCGAAAACAAGCGGGCCGGGTGCGCCATTGCCCAATGCGACTTCCCACAGAATAACCCAGCTGGGCGTCAGATAGGTATAGGCCATCACCTTGGCCGACGGCAGCCGCAGGGACGCAAATTGCAGCAACACAAAAGTCGCGGCAGAAGCAGCGATCGCGACGTAGAGGATGGTGATCCACACAATCGCGGGCAGCGCGGTCCAGTCCGTCCCGAGCACATCGCGCCAGCCATAGATAAACAGCAACACACCACCGGCGATCAGCGTGCCCAAGGTGAACACCACCGCCGGCTCTCCGCGGTTCAGCTTGCGCACCATCGGCGTATACAGCGCATGGCTTACGCAGCCGACGAAATACACCGCTTCGCCATACCCAAGCTCGAATCGCCGCAGCGCGGCCAGATCAGCGCGAAAAATCACCCAAAGCGCGCCGACCGCACCGATGGCCAGCGCCAGCGCCATCCGCCCTGTCGTGACCTGCCCTAACAAGAGCCACCCAAACCCCGCAGCAATCACGGGCGTCAACGTAAACACCGCCGCCGCACTGACGGGGCGCGCGGTCTTCAACCCCTCGAACATCAGCACGAAATAGACAGCGAAAAGCCCCCCAAGCACCAGATAGCGCCAAGGCGCGCGCGTGGCCCCTTTCGGCACACCCGTCGTCGCAGCGACCGCCACGGCAATCACAATGCCCGCGATCACGAACCGCGCCGCATTCAACGCCGTGGGCGAGATCAGATTGGCCGACAGCGACCCAAGCGAAAATGACCCTGCCACCAGAGCCGAAAATGCCAGCATCGCCAGATGCCCCTGCAGATCAGAACGCATCACAGCCCCGTCTTCACGGCTTTTTTCAGGTACGACAGCAAGGCCTGCACCTTTGGTGTGCGGTGCAGATCAACATGGGTGACCAGCCACAGCATCGAATCCCATTCCGGCAGATGCGGGTGCACCTCGACCAGATCGGGGTTGGCGCGCCCCTCGATCAGATCGACAAACCCGATCCCCGCCGCCTCCAGCACCGCAACGCGGAGCGCGTCTGCATGTAGACCGCGAAAGGAGATCGCATGTGCCGGCACCACCTCCCGCATCCATTTGAAGAAGGGCGCACGCATCTGCGCGTCGTCATGGCCGACAAACCGATGGTTGCCATATTCCTCGACCCCTGACGGCATCCCGAAGGCGGCGATATAGTCCTTATGCGCGAACAGCCCCATCTGGAACTGATAGAAAGGCTGCACGACGTTGTCCGGCTGCTCGGGCACCTGCCCCGCGCGGATCGCGATATGCGCCTCGCCATACTCCAGCCGGAACAATCGCTCCCCGGTCAGAAAGCGCAGGGTCACATCGGGGTTTTCCCTCTGGAACGCGACCAACAAAGGGGTCATCCAGCTTGAAAGCTCCATCAGAGAGGTCACGACCAGCTCGCCCGACACCGCTTCGCCGCGCCCCTTGATGCGACTGGCAAGCTGGCTGAACTGGTCATCCGTTGCAGAGGCCACACGCAGCAGATCCTCGCCTGCCTCCGTCGTCTTGTAGCCGCGCGCGTGCCGTTGGAATAGCTTCACCGACAGCCGTCGTTCCAGCGCATCCACATGGCGGATCACGGTCGCATGATGGACCCCCAGAACCTCGGCCGCGCCACTGACCGTGCCCATGCGCGCCACCTGATAGGCCGTCTTGATTTCTTCCCAATTGTCCATTCTCGGCCCCTCGTCTGCCCGACTGTGCATTATTGAACACATCACCCGCAGTTTCGCCAGTTGCGTTCGCACGAGCAAGGGTCATGTAAAGGGAAGAAAGTTAACACGAAAGGATATCCTCCCATGTCTATCTTGCGTATCGATTCCTCTGCAAACACCACCAGCTCTGTGACCCGCGGCCTCACCGACCGGATCATCGCACAACTGGGCGACAATGATGTAACCGTCCGCGATCTGGCTCTCGAACCCCTGCCCCAGATCACCGAAACATGGGCCATCGCCCGTGCCACCCCCGAGACAGACCGCACGCCCGAACAAAGCGAAGCGCTGGTTGAATCCGACAAGCTCGTCGCAGAGCTTCTGGCCGCCGACACCATCGTCATCGGCGCGCCCATCTATAACTTCAGCGTGCCCGCGTCGCTGAAGGCGTGGATCGATCTGGTCGCCCGTGTCGGCGTTACCTTCCGCTATACCGAAAACGGCCCCGAAGGTTTGGTCAAAGGCAAGCGCGTGATCGTGGCGATGGCCTCCGGTGGCGTGCCCGCCGGGTCCGAGGCGGACTTCAACACCGGCTACCTCAAGGCCGTTCTGGGCTTCATGGGCATGACCGACGTGACCATCGTGGCCGCCGACGCGCTGGCAACAGATGCCGAAGGCACCATCGCCCGCGCGAACGAAGCTGTGGATGCGCTCAAGGCAGCATAATCCTCGGGCGGCGCGGCGGGTTGACTCAGACCCGCCGCTCGCCTAAACGATCCGCAATCTCCGGAAGCACCATGTCTTCCGGTCTCTGGCGCGGCCAGAGATCGCCCCCCACCAGCGTGTTACGCCCGTGGGGGCATTTGCGTATTCAACGCGGGCATCCTATCTGAGGGGCACCGCAACCGATCGAAGGGGGCCATGGCCCATGTTTGAGAATCTTTCCGAACGCCTCTCCGGCGTCTTTGACCGTCTCACCAAACAGGGTGCCCTCTCGGAAGAGGATGTGAAAACCGCCCTGCGCGAAGTCCGCGTCGCCCTGCTCGAGGCCGACGTTTCCCTGCCCGTCGCGCGTGATTTCGTCAAAGCGGTGCAGGACAAGGCCACCGGTCAGGCCGTCACAAAATCGATCACCCCGGGCCAGCAGGTCGTCAAGATCGTCCACGACGCGCTGATCGACACGCTGAAAGGCGAAGGCGAACCCGGCGCGCTGAAAATCGACAGCCCCCCCGCCCCGATCCTGATGGTCGGTCTGCAAGGCTCCGGTAAAACCACGACCACGGCCAAGCTCGCCAAACGTCTGAAAGACCGCGACGGCAAGCGCGTGCTGATGGCCTCGCTCGATGTGAACCGCCCTGCGGCGATGGAACAGCTGGCGATCCTCGGCGTGCAGATTGGTGTCGATACGCTGCCCATCGTCAAAGGCGAAAACCCCGTCCAGATTGCCAAACGCGCAAAGACGCAGGCATCGATGGGCGGCTACGACGTCTATATGCTCGACACCGCGGGCCGCCTGTCGATCGACGAAGAGCTGATGCGCCAGGTCGAAGCGGTGCGCGATGTCGCCAACCCCCGTGAAACCCTGCTGGTCGTCGATGGTCTCACCGGCCAGGACGCCGTGCAAACCGCTGAAAACTTCAACGACCGCATTGGCATCTCCGGCGTCGTGCTGACCCGTATGGACGGCGACGGCCGCGGCGGTGCTGCGCTGTCGATGCGCGCCGTCACCGGCAAACCCATCAAATTCGTCGGCCTGGGCGAAAAGATGGACGCGCTGGAAACCTTCGAGCCTGAGCGTATCGCGGGCCGTATCCTTGGTATGGGCGATATCGTCGCCCTGGTCGAGAAAGCGCAAGAAACCATCGAGGCTGAACAAGCCGAAAAGATGATGAAGCGCATGGCCAAAGGTCAGTTCAACATGAACGACCTGAAAATGCAGCTTGAACAGATGCTCAAGATGGGCGGCATGCAAGGCATGATGGGCATGATGCCCGGCATGGGCAAAATGGCGAAACAGGTCGAAGACGCGGGCTTTGATGACAAGATCCTCAAACGCCAGATCGCCCTGATCCAATCCATGACCAAGAAAGAGCGCGCCAACCCCGCGCTGCTTCAAGCCAGCCGCAAAAAGCGCATCGCCAAAGGCGCGGGGATGGAAGTGTCCGAACTCAACAAGCTCATGAAAATGCACCGCCAGATGGGCGACATGATGAAAAAGATGGGCAAAATGGGCAAGGGCGGCATGCTCAAACAAGCGATGAAGGGCATGATGGGCAAAGGCGGCATGCCCGGCGGCATGGACCCGTCCCAGATGGACCCCAAAGCGCTGGAAGCCGCGGCCAAACAGATGGGCGGCAAACTGCCTGGTGGTCTGGGCGGAATAGGCGGCGGTGCCGGCCTGCCCGGCGGCCTTTCCGGTTTCGGGAAAAAGAAATGATCCGCGCTTCATTTTGCCAAATAAACTCCCGCCGGAGGCGCCTGCCCGTGCATCGCGCCCTCCCCTTCGCTATGAAAGGAGCCGCCGCATGACCGATCCTGTCACCCGCGCCGCCGAGGTTCTGAAAGAACACCGCGCCTCCATCGACCGTCTGGACGCGATCCTGGTCTATACTCTGGGCGAGCGGTTCAAACACACGCAGGCTGTGGGGAAACTCAAAGCCGAACACGACCTTCCCCCCTCTGATCCGGACCGCGAAGCGAACCAGATCAAGCGGCTCGAAGATTTGGCGAAAGAGGCTGACCTCGATCCCGAATTCGCCAAGAAGTTTCTGAACTTCATCATCGCTGAAGTCATTCAGCACCACAAACAACACCAATCATAGGTCCGGGCGCGTCCCTGACCCCAGTCTCAACTAAAGGAAACTACCTATGTCCATGAAAATTCGTCTCGCCCGTGGCGGTTCCAAAAAGCGCCCGTTCTACCGCATCGTTGCAGCGGACAGCCGCATGCCACGTGACGGCCGCTTCATCGAGAAGCTGGGCACCTACAACCCGCTGCTGGCAAAAGACAGCGAAGAGCGCGTGAAAATGGACGTCGAGCGCGTTCAATACTGGATCAGCCAGGGTGCGCAGCCAACCGACCGTGTTGCACGCATGCTGGAAGCCGCTGGCGTGAAAGAGAAAACCGAGCGGAACAACCCCAAGAAGGGTACCCCCGGCAAGAAAGCGCAAGAGCGCGTTGAAGAGAAAGCAGCAAAGGCCGCCGCTGCTGCCGAAGCCGCTGCTGCACCTGCAGAAGACGCCGCCGAAGAATAATCGGCACATCCCCCGGCGCGGTTCCTGCCGCGCCGGGGATTTCAGGTATATCCGACAGCCCGCATCTTTGCGCGTGCAGCCTGTCCGATGTACGTGGTACACGAAATGACACGTCCCGCAGCAGCGGCCCGCTCTCATCGGTCCCCTGCGCCCCGCCCCTGGACCAGATTGGAAGCTGACAATGTTTCGTCTTTTGCGCCTTCTTCTCATCCTCGGCATCGGTGTCGCCATCGGCATCTGGTTCGAACGCACCCTGATGAAATCGGAATGCCGCGCGGGCGAGGGTCAGTGGACCGGTACAATTTGCTTAAACTCGGAGCTTTTGCAGTGAGCGATAAAATTTCGGTGGGCGCGATCTCTGGCGCATATGGTGTCCGCGGTGAACTGCGGATCAAAAGCTACTGCGCGGTGCCCGAAGATATCGAAAGCTACAGCCCGCTCTCGAGCGAGGATGGCACGCGCAGTTTCAACCTCGCGCTGGTGCGTCCGGTCAAAAACGGCTTTGTCGCGCGCATTACCGATGTCACCTCTAAAGAAGAGGCCGACGCCTTGCGCGGCACCGTGCTGTTTGCGCAGCGCGACCAGCTGCCGTCGCTGCCCGACGATGAATTCTACCACACCGACCTGATCGGGCTTGAGGTCTATGACACCGGCGGCACGCTGATCGGCAAGGTCAAGACCGTCCAGAACCACGGCGCTGACGATCTTTTGGAAACGCAGCTTGCGGGCAGCGCGCAGACCGTGTTCCTGCCCTTCACCAAGGCGGCGGTGCCCACGGTCGATCTCGCCACGGGCCGCATCATCGCCGACCCGCCCGAGGGCATCCTGCCCGATGCAAAAGACGTCTAAGCCCGTACGAAAGGCCCGCATGACACAGGCCGCGATCACATGAGCACCCCTTCACGCTCCCACGGGCGGCAGTCTGTCCGTCCGACGTTCAAGCCGCGCGAGCTGATGCAGGACACGCCCGATTACGCCGGCGTCTGGCGGGCCGAGATCGTGACCCTTTTCCCCGAACTGTTCCCCGGTGTGCTGGGGGCCAGCCTGACGGGCCGCGCCCTGCAAGAAGGCACATGGCAGCTGCGCACCCATGATCTGCGCGGCTACGGCGTAGGCAAACACCGCAATGTTGACGACACCCCCGCGGGCGGCGGCGCAGGTATGGTCATGCGCGCCGATGTCGTCGGCCCCGCGATCGAGGATGCGATGGCCGGTGCCGCCGGACGCTGGCCCATCCTCTATATGTCTCCGCGCGGGCGGCGGTTTGATCAGGCGATGGCGCAGGATCTGGCCACCTGTTCCGGCGTGACCCTCCTTTGTGGCCGTTTCGAAGGCGTCGACGAGCGGGTGATCGACCATTACGGCATCACCGAAGTCTCCCTTGGCGATTTTGTCATGACCGGCGGAGAGTTGGCCGCGCAAGCCATGATCGACGCCACCGTGCGGCTCTTGCCCGGTGTCTTGGGCAACGCCGACAGCGTGGTCGAGGAAAGCCATTCCTCTGGCCTGCTGGAACACCCGCAATACACCCGCCCCGCCGAATGGAAAGACCGCCCCATTCCGCCGGTTCTCATGTCCGGCAACCATGGCGAAATTGCCAAATGGCGGCAGGCCCAGTCAGAAACCCTGACAGAACAACGACGCCCCGACATGTGGGCGAAATATACGTCCAAGAAGTGACCCCCACGGAAGGCAGACTATGACAGACCTGACCCGCACCCTTGATCACGCCCGCATTGATGAGCTGCCGAACCCCTATTTCGGCAAGGTGCGTGACTGCTACGACCTGCCCGACGACCGGCGCATCCTGATTTCCTCTGACCGTATTTCAGCCTTTGACCGTATCCTTACCTCCATTCCGTTCAAGGGTCAGGTGTTGACCCAGACCGCGCGGTTCTGGTTCGACAACACCTCCGACATCTGCCCCAACCACGTGCTCGACTACCCCGACCCCAATGTGGTGATCGGCAAGCATCTGACCATCCTGCCCGTAGAGATCGTCGTGCGCGGCTATCTCGCCGGCTCCACAGGGACATCGGTGCTGACGCTATACAAGAAAGGTGAACGGGAGATGTACGGCCACCGCTTCCCCGATGGCCTGCGCGACAATCAGGCGCTGCCCGCGCCGATCATCACCCCCACCTCCAAGGAATTCGACGGCGGCCACGATGCCCCGCTGACCGCCCAAGAGATCGTGGACCAAGGGCTGCTGACCCAGGCGCAATGGGACCAGATCAGCGACATCGCCCTGAAACTCTTTGCGCGTGGTCAAGAAATGGCGGCGAAAAACGGGCTGATCCTCGTGGACACAAAATATGAATTCGGCACCGATGCGCAGGGCAATATCCTGCTGGCCGATGAAATCCACACCCCCGACAGCTCGCGGTTCTGGCTCGCCGATGGCTATGACGCCGCGCTGGATAACGGCACACGCCCGCCGTCCTTCGACAAGGATGTGATCCGGTCCTGGGTCGATGCCCGCTGCGACCCCTATCACGATGACATCCCCGAAATCCCCGCCGACCTGATCGCCGCCACCTCGCAAGTCTATATCGACGCGTTCGAGGCGATTACCGGCCAACGTTTCGTCCCCGATCTGGAGGGCGACACCGTGCTGGACCGCGTGCGGCACAATCTGCGCCCCTATTTCACCGGCTGAAAACATGCGCGAGTACGGGTGATACGCTCTTGATCTGAAGGGGCATCCCGCCTATACGACGCGCAAGTCTGGAATCGCGCACGTGCGGCTCCAGTCTTTTCTGCATCCGCAGATGACAAGCAAAGATGACCCTACCTTCGATGGGACGCCACGGCGGGCCCGCCAGACAGACCGAAGCTATTGGATCGCACAAAACTTCGTGGACTAACCGCGAGCATTCATAGGAGACGATCAGATGAACCTGATTGCACAGATCGAGGCGGAACAAATCGCCGAACTGGGGAAAGAAATCCCAGACTTCCGCGCCGGTGACACCATCCGCGTGGGCTTTAAAGTGACCGAAGGTACACGTACCCGCGTTCAGAACTACGAAGGCGTCTGCATTGCACGCAACAACGGCCACGGCATTGCCGGTTCGTTCACCGTGCGCAAGATTTCCTTTGGTGAAGGCGTAGAGCGCGTATTCCCGCTGCACTCCACCAACATCGAAAGCATCACCGTTGTCCGTCGTGGCCGTGTGCGTCGTGCGAAACTGTACTACCTGCGCTCGCGTCGTGGTAAGTCGGCACGTATCGTTGAAAACGTACACTACAAGCCAAAATCTGGCGCGAACGCGTAAGGAGAGCTGTCATGAAAGCCGATACACACCCCGATTACCACACCATCAACGTCAAAATGACAGATGGCACCGTTGTGGAAATGAAATCGACCTACGGCAAAGAAGGCGACCAACTGGCGCTGGATATTGATCCCTCCGTGCACCCTGCATGGAACGGCGGCACATCCCGCCTGATGGATACCGGCGGCCGCGTGTCCAAGTTCAAAAACAAATACGCAGGTCTGGGCTTCTAAACCCTTTCCATTGCGGAATTCAGAAATGGCGTGCCCTCGCGGGCGCGCCATTTTTCGTTTCACGACTGTGACTTAGCCCGAGGCGCGACATCGCGTCCTTGCCCAAGGGTCAGGTCACATTTTACGGAACAAAGCGGCGGCTGTTTAGGTTTTAGAAAGCAACTACGGCCCATAGTCTTCTCAGCCCTCCACGAAAGGTTCGCTGATGCCCGCTTTCCCGCTCTCTACCCCACCCCGACCGCCTCGCGGTGCCAACAGCAGCAAGGCTCCGCGCGCGCTGGCTGATCCCGCCCCCCTCCCGGCCGAGGATTTGACCGCGGCCCGCGATCTGGTCGCCCGTGGCAGCTATGCGCAGGCGCTGGTGCTTGCTGGCGCGCTGGAACGTCTGCACGGGCCTCATGATGCGCTGACCCAGATCGCCGCCGATTGCCGCGCCCATCTGAATGTAACCCAGGATACCGCCGTCGCGATCGACACCGGTGCCATGGGCGCACACACCCCGCCGCTGCGCCGATCGGGCTAGCAGGCACTGCCCCTGCGCGGCGCGTTCCAGCGGGTGAATTTCGCAACAATAACCACAATCTAGAGCCACAAACGCTTTCAAAAGCGCCATTGCTGCCATATGGTTTTTCCCAATGTGACCCCGATAAAAACGGGGAGTGAAAGGGACAAAAGGCAATGGCGCATATCATCGTCGTCGGGAATGAAAAAGGCGGGGCGGGGAAATCCACCGTTTCGATGCATGTGGCGACAGCCCTTGCGCGGATGGGGCATAAGACCAGCGTGCTGGATCTGGACCTGCGCCAGCGCACCTTCGGGCGCTATGTCGACAACCGTAAATCCTTCCTCGCCAGTGCCGAGCTCGACCTCCCCTCGCCCGAGATGCACGAATTGCCAGAGATCGAGGCAAGCAGCCTGCAGCCCGGCGAAAACATCTACGACCATCGCCTCAGCGCCGCCGTCGCAGAGCTTGAACCGACGTCCGATTTCATCCTGATCGACTGCCCGGGGTCCCACACCCGTCTCAGCCAGGTGGCGCATTCGCTCGCCGACACGCTGATCACGCCGCTGAACGACAGCTTTATCGATTTCGACCTGCTGGCGCGCACCGACGCTATGGGTGACAAGATCACCGGCCCCTCCGTCTATTCCGAAATGGTCTGGAACGCGCGGCAGCTGCGGGCTCAGGCGGGCCTTGCCCCGATCGACTGGATCGTTGTGCGCAACCGCATGGGCGCGCAGCGCATGGTGAACAAGGACAAGATGGAACGCGCCATCGCCAACCTGAGCAAACGCATTGGGTTCCGTATTGCCCCCGGTTTTAACGAACGCGTCATCTTCCGCGAGCTCTTCCCCCGTGGCCTGACCCTGCTCGACCTCAAGGATATCGGCGTCAAGCAGCTAAACATCTCGAATGTCGCGGCACGGCAAGAGCTGCGCGACCTGATGAAAGCGCTGGACCTACCTGGCGTCGACATCAACTTTTGAACCGGCGCGCGGGGGCATGTGCCCCCGTCGCCCCCCCCTTCGCCCTCTGGCCCCCCGACAGCCCGCTGTCAGCCCACGCCGCCCTGTCCCGCCGCCAGTTTGACCAGCAACCGCTTCAGCGTCTCCCGCTCCGCCGCCGTTAAATCCGCCGTCAGACGCGCGTCATAGGCCTTTGCCACCTCGTAAAGATGCTCATAGGCCGCGCGACCCTGTGCCGTCAGGGACAGCATCTCGGTCCGTCGATCCTGATCCCCGCGCAGCCGCGTCACAAAGCGTCGCTCTGTCAGCTTTTGCACCGCACGGCTGATCTTGGTCTTATGCATATTCGCCCGCTGCCCGATATCGCTGGCCGTCATCTCGCCATAAAGCCCCAGATGAAACAGCACCCGCCACTCGGTCCGCAGCATCCCGTAGCGATCTTTATAGGTGCGCTGAAACGCCAGACTGCTCGCTTCTGCTGCCTGATTTAGAAGGTAGGGCAGAAAATGGGTCAGCTCGAAATTCTGGTCTGGCATCAGGGCAATCGCTTGTTAGTTACACAAAGGACTATTACCAACAAAGCAGATTTTGCAAGGTAGCTTTCAGGCACCCGCAGCGACACGCAAGGAACACCGATGACATTGCTGACCTCTTGGGTTGAAAGCGCGAACAGCGCCGACACCGACTTCCCGCTCAACAACCTGCCCTACGGTGTGTTTTCCACCGACACGCTCGAACCGCGCTGCGGCGTGGCGATCGGGGATATGGTGCTCGACATGGCCGCGGTAGAGGCCGAGGACCTGATCCTGCTCCACTTCGATCCTGTCTTCGATGTGCCCTACTGGAATGACGTCATGGATCTGGGCCCCGACGCATGGGCCACCCTGCGCGACCGCCTGACCGACCTGCTGGCAACGGGCAGCCCCGACCAGGCCAAGGTCGCCCCGCATCTTGTCCCCATGACTGACATCCGCCTGCATATGCCGATTGTCGTCTCGGAATACACCGATTTCTACGCGGGCCGGCATCATGCCACCAACGTCGGCACCATGTTTCGGGGCGCGGAAAACGCGCTGCCCCCGAACTGGCTGCACATGCCCATCGGCTACAACGGTCGCGCCTCGACCGTTGTCGTCTCTGGTACCGACATCCGGCGGCCCAACGGGCAAATCAAACCGGCGGACGCCGAGACCCCGCATTTCGGCTCCAGCCAGCGCCTTGATATCGAGCTCGAGATGGGGGCCATCGTCGGCACCTCCACCGATATGGGCGACACCCCCAGCGTGGCCGAAGCGGACGAGATGATCTTTGGCTATGTGCTGCTGAATGATTGGTCTGCGCGCGACATTCAGGCGTGGGAGTATCAACCGCTCGGGCCGTTTCAGGCCAAGGCCTTCGCCACCAGCATCTCTCCGTGGATCGTGACGAAAGCGGCGCTTGAACCCTTCCGCGCCTCCACGCCCGAGCGCGAGGTTGATCTGCTGCCCTATCTGGCAGAGCCGAAACCGATGCTCTACGACATTGACCTCTCCGTGATCATTCAGCCCGATGGCGGCGAACAACAGGTCATCGCGCGCACCAATTACAACACGATGTATTATTCCGCCCCGCAACAGCTGGCGCATCACGCGGCGTCGGGCTGCGCGATGAACGCGGGCGATCTGCTCGGCTCCGGCACCATATCCGGCCCCGACAAAGATGCCCGCGGCAGCCTGCTCGAACTCAGCTGGGACGGCGCGGAGCCGATCGCGCTGAACGATGGCACCACCCGCAGCTTTGTGCAGGACGGGGATACGATGATCCTGACCGGCCACGCTGCAGGCGACGGCTATCGCATCGGCTTCGGGGCCTGCGCCGGTACGATCCTGCCTGCGAAACCCACGCCATAACCGCGCTTCATTTTGCCAAATAAACTCCCGCCGGAGGCGCCCAACAGCGCGCCACCGATCGCGCGTCTGATCCTGAACCGGATCGGGCGCGCATTGCGTTTTGCGCAAACTCCGGTGACCGCCGCTGCTGTGGGTTGACGCACCGCCGCGCAATGCTTGAAACTCTGTGATACATGCTAGTTACATTCC
Source organism: Sulfitobacter sp. EE-36 (assembly GCF_000152605.1). Lineage (NCBI taxonomy): Bacteria > Pseudomonadati > Pseudomonadota > Alphaproteobacteria > Rhodobacterales > Roseobacteraceae > Sulfitobacter > Sulfitobacter sp. EE-36. The sequence continues at coordinate 433,455 of NZ_CH959310.1, forward strand.
TAGCCAATAAACGCAGCAAAGCTGCATCACCGCAAAGCATCCAGCGCCTGTGCTTGTGCTTCGTATCCGCCGCCCGAACCACAGGGGCAGCACCCGACCAGAGAGGAAGATCATGACGTTCTTAACCCGTACCGGCACCCCCTTACCCGCCGCCATTCACGCCTCTGCCGAAGCTGCCAAACGCGATCCGGTCAACCGACGCGAATTTCTGGCCCTCGCCAGCGCCTTTGGGGCCACGGCGACAACCGCCTATGCGATGATCGGCATGGCAGCCCCCGCACATGCGGCCGCGCATAAATCCGGCGGCACCGTACGGATGCAGATGGAGGTCCGCGCGTTGAAAGACCCGCGCACCTACGACTGGTCGCAGATCGCCAACATCACCCGCGGCTGGCTTGAATATCTCGCGATCTGGGAGAACGACGGGACCTTCACCCCCGCATTGCTCGAAAGCTGGGAGATCAACGAAGACGCCACCGAATATGTGCTGAATGTGCGCAAAGGTGTCACGTGGAACGATGGCACGCCCTTCACCGCCAACGATGTGGCGCGCAACATCACGGGCTGGTGCGATAAATCGGTCGAGGGCAACTCGATGGCCGGGCGCTTTGCCACGCTGATCGACGAGGACTCCGGTCAGGCGATCGAAGGCGCGATCACCGTGGTGGATGACCATACGGTCAAGCTGTCGCTGCCCCGCCCCGACATCACCCTAATCCCCGGCATGGCCGATTACCCCGCTGCCATCGTCCCCGAAGGGTTTGATCCGGAAACAATGCTCGACAACCCTGTCGGCACCGGTGCCTACCTGCCCGAATCTGTCGAAGTCGGGATCAAGGCCGTGTTGGTCAAGAACCCCGACCACACGTGGTGGGGCACCGAAGTCTACGGCGGGCCCTATATCGACCGGCTGGAGTATATCGACTACGGCACTGACCCTTCGGCCTTTGTCGCCGCCGCCGAAGCAGAAGAGATCGACGCCACCTATTCCATTGAAGGTGAATTCATCGACGTGTTCAGCACGCTGGACGGCTGGAACCAGAACGAAATCGCCACGGGTGCGACTATTGTGATCCGCCCCAACCAACTGGCCGAGGTGGATGGCAAGACACCCTACGCCGATGCGCGTGTCCGCCGGGCGCTGGCCATGGCGGTCGATAACGCCGTGCTGCTTGAACTGGGCTATGCCGGTCGCGGGCTGGTGGCCGAAAACCACCATGTCGGCCCGATGCACCCCGAATATGCCGAGCTCCCCCCGCGCGAGGCGAACCCCGAAGGTGCCCGCGCGCTGATGGAAGAAGCCGGCATGGCCGACTACGAGCACGAGCTGTTCTCCATCGACGACGCATGGCGCAAGGACACCACAGATGCGGTCGCCGCACAGTTGCGCGACGCTGGCATCAAGGTGAAACGCACGATCCTGCCCGGGTCGACCTTCTGGAATGACTGGACGAAATACCCCTTCTCCTCGACCAACTGGAACGCGCGTCCGCTGGGTGTGCAGATCTGGGCGCTGGCCTATCGCTCTGGCGAGGCATGGAACGAATTTGGCTGGTCCAACCCCGAATTCGACGCCCTCCTGACCGAGGCCCTCTCGGTCGCCGATGTCGAAAAACGTCGCGCTCTGATGGCCAAGGGCGAAGCGCTGATCCAGAACGAAGGCGTCACGATCCAGCCTTACTGGCGCTCGCTTTATAATCACACCCGCGAAGGGCTGGTCGGGGCCGGACACCACATCGGCTTTGAATATCACCCTGCGCGGATGGCCTGGACGTCGTAAGCACCCGTTTGCCATTCCCGAAATGAAAGGGCCGCGTCAGACGCGGCCCTTTTTTCATGTCACAGCGCTGTGCCCTGTCAGGGCAGCAGGAACAGCGTGATCGCGGGGAACATCACCAGAATGATCACCCGCACGATGTCGGAGCCGACAAAATACATCACGGCCTTATAGGTCTCTGTCATCGGGGTTTCACGGTCCATCGAGTTGATGATGAACAGGTTCATCCCCACCGGTGGCGTGATCAGACCGACCTCGACCACGATCAGCACAAGGATGCCGAACCAGATCGCCAGATGCTCTGTGCTCATCCCGAAATCCATCGCCGAGATGACGGGGAAAAAGATCGGCACGGTCAGCAGGATCATCGACAGGCTATCCATCAGGCAACCGAAAATGAGGTAGAAGACAAGGATCACGACCAAAACGAACCACGGGCTATAGCCCTGCCCCACGACCCAATCAGCCATGAATTGCGGCACGCCCGACAGGGCCAGAAAGCCGTTATAGAACCCCGCCCCCAGCACGATGAAAAAGATCATCCCCGTGGTTTTGGCCGTGCCCATCAGGCTTTCGCGCAAGACCGTCCAGTTCAGACTGCCCGCCAGCAACGCCGCCAGACCAGTGCCCGCAGCGCCCACAGCCGCGCCTTCGGTCGGGGTGAACCACCCCAGATAGATGCCGCCCACGACGACGAAAAAGATCACCAGCACCGGCCATGTATTCGCCAGTGCCTTGAAGCGGTCCCCCATGGGCACCGCAGGGCGCACGCCCGCGGATTTGGGGTTCAGACGTACGTAGATCGAGATCGTGATAACATAGCCGATGGCCGCCAGCACACCGGGAAGGAAGGCCGCCAGAAACAGCTTGGCGATATTCTGTTCGGTCAGGATCGCGTAGATCACCAGAATGACCGACGGCGGGATCAGGATGCCCAATGTCCCCCCCGCGGCCAGTGTCGCGGTGGAAAACCCGCCGGAATAGCCATAGCGCCGCAGCTCGGGCAGCGCGACCTTCGACATGGTCGCCGCTGTCGCCAGCGAGCTGCCGCAGATCGCGCCAAAGCCCGCGCAGGCCCCCACGGCCGCCATCGCCACCCCCCCGCGGCGATGCCCCAGAAAGCTCTCTGCCGCTTTGAACAGGGCTTGGCTCATCCCCGATAGGGTCGCGAATTGGCCCATCAGCAGGAACATGGGAATGATGCTCAGCGAATAGCTGGAAAACGTCGTATAGGTCTCGGACTTGAGCTTTGACAGCAGCGGCGTGGGGTTGCCCCCCATCGCCAGATACCAGCCGCCAAACCCGCACAGCAGCATCGCCAGCCCGATGGGGGCGCGCAGAAAGATCATCAGCAGCAGCACAGGAAAGGACCAGAAGCCCAGTTCTAGGTTGGTCATCTTAATGGGCCCCTTGTTCGCTGGGAAGAATATCGGTGCCGCGGATCGCCTCTATCACGCGGATCACGGCGCAATAGACGGACACAACACTGGCAATCACGCCGGACGCAAAGCTGGCGGCATAGGCCCACCACACCGGAAATTGCAGGAACAATGTCGTCTCGCCATTGCCAAGATAGCGTTGCATCCCCTCGTAGAGACGCCAGATGATCAGCACGATCACCGCGGCTAGAACGACCTCCCAAAAGGCCATGATCCAGCGGTTCACCCGCGCCGGCAGGAAAGAGGTAAACACATCCACCGTGGCATGGGCGCCGTAATACTGGCAGATCGGCAGGAACGAGAAGATGGCGAAGGCGACCCCCGCCTCCAGCAATTCATAATTGCCGTTGATCTCGCCGATGCCCATGTCAATCAGCCCCTGCGACAGGCCGGTCAGCTTCTCCTGAAAGAAGGGGCTATGCAGCATCTTGTTGACCGTGCGCCCGATGATAGAGGCCGTGGTCATCAGCACCAGTGCCATCAGCACCAGCCCTCCGATCACGGCGGTAAAGCGGGCAAGAAAATATATCAGCCGACGCATGGTTCTCTCAATCTTGTCTAGGTATTTTGGGGTGTATCAAGCAATCAGGCCCGCGGCGCAGGGATGCACCGCGGGCCTGCTATCGTCGTCAGGAATTATTTGCCGTAGGCATCCATCAATTCACGCGCTTCGTCGATCAGCGCCTGACCGTCGATGCCCTTGCTGTCCATATCGGCAATCCAGCTGTCATAGATCGGCTGCGACGCATCGCGCCAAACTTGGGTCTCTTCTTCGTTCAGCTCGACAATGTTGTTGCCCAGATCAACCGCGACCTGACGCGCAGGGCCATCGGCATCGGCCTGCGTGCCCCCCGCAAAGACCGAAAATTCCAGACCGGAGTTTTCATCCAGAACCTTTTTCAGCTCGTCCGACAGCCCGTCATAGCGGTCCTTGTTCATCGCCAGCACGAAGGTCAGCGTATAAAGTGCGGCACCGTCAAATTCGGTGTGGTTCTTCACCAGTTCCGGCACTTTCAACGATGGCGTCACTTCCCACGGGATCGTGGTGCCGTCGATTACGCCCTTGGACAGACCTTCGGGAATCGCCGGAACCGGCATGCCCACTGGCGTCGCGCCGGTAATCTCGAGCAGCTGGTTCACCAGACGCGACCCGCCGCGAATCTTCAGACCCTGCATATCGTCGGGCGACCGCACTTCGGTGTTGGTGTGCAGCATCCCGGGGCCGTGAACCCATGTGCCCAGAATATGTACGTCCTTGAACTCGGTGTCTTTCATGTGCTTTTCGAACATCTGCCAATAGGCAGAGCTCGCCGCGCGGGCGTCGGTGACCATAAAGGGCAGCTCGAACACTTCGGTCGTGGGATAGCGGCCGGGGGTATAGCCCACCACCGTCCAGACGATATCGGCCACACCGTCAATCGCCTGGTCCATCAGCTCCGGTGGCTTCCCGCCAAGCTGCATGGAGGGGTAGCGTTCAATCTTGATCTTGTTGTCGCTGGCGGCTTCGACCTTATCGGCCCAGACATCCAGAATAAGTTTGGGCACATTGGCCTGTGGCGGCAGGAACTGGTGCATGCGCAGGGTGACCTCTTGCGCCATCGCGCCGGTCGCGCTCATGCCAACGGCAAGGGCCGCACCCGCGATCCCCATCAGGGTTCTTCTCATCATCATTCTAATCTCCCGTGTTCAGTCAAAACGGACCGCTCTGTTGCCGAGCAGTTCCGAGCCTTTAGCTGAGTGACACTCTGACACCAGCGACAGGGGATTATCAATCACCTCCGGTACAAGCAGATGAAAAACACGTAGCTCGGGAACACGACACACGACAGGCCATGCTGAACAACAGCTATCCTACAAAAGTCATATCTGTGCGGGGGGGGGAGATGGTGGCGTTACCTGGATTTGAACCAGGGACCTAACGATTATGAGTCGTTCGCTCTAACCAACTGAGCTATAACGCCATCGGCGCTCCGAGTATGACAGGCTTCGGCCCCCGTCAAGAGCCAAAGCCAATCTTATTTGATTATTCGCCCTCGCGCACCGTATCAATCATGCGCTGCACGTTGTCAGGGTCGGCATCCGGGGTGATCCCGTGACCAAGGTTAAAGATATGCGGGCCCTTGGAAAAGGCTTTGACGATCTGCCGCGTCTCATCCACCAGCGCCTGCCCGCCGGTGACCATATGGGTCGATGCAAGGTTGCCCTGCACGCAACCATCCACCTGCACATGTTTGGCCGCCCAATCCGCCGAGACGGAATTATCCAGCGCCACACAATCCACCCCCGTCGCCTTGGCGAACCCGATGTATTTATCGCCGGCCTCGCGCGGGAAACCGATGATCGGAATACCGGGGTGGCGCTTCTTCAGCTCTTGCGTGATCTCGCGTGCAGGGGCCAGCGCGTATTTCTCGAAAGCATCGCCCGGCAGCGACCCCGCCCAGCTATCAAAGATCTTCATCACCTCGGCGCCTGCGTCAATTTGCGCAGACATATATTCGATGGTTGCCTTGGTAATCAGGTCCAACAGCTTCTCGAACAGGGCGTTATCCTGGGTGCGCAGCAGATGCGCAGGCCCCTGATCCTTGGTCCCCTGCCCCGCGATCATATAGGTCGCCACAGTCCAGGGCGCACCGGCAAAACCGATCAACGTCGTCTCGCGCGGCAGTTCACCGGCGAGGTTGCGCACCGTCTGATAGATCGGGTTCAACGTCTCGTGGATATCGCCCACGGGCCGCAGCTGGTCAAAATCCGCCTGTGTGGTGACCGTGGACAGGCGCGGCCCTTCGCCGGTGACAAACCACAGATCAGCGCCAAGCGCCTGAGGTACAAGCAAAATATCCGCAAAGAGGATCGCCGCATCAAACCCGTAACGACGGATCGGCTGCAAGGTGACCTCGGTCGCCAGCTCGGGGTTGTAGCACAAAGACAGGAAATCCCCCGCCTGCGCCCGCGTCGCCTTATACTCGGGCAGATAGCGTCCGGCCTGCCGCATCATCCAGATCGGCGGCACCGGCAGCGTCTCTCCGGCCAATGAACGCAGAATGGTTTTGCTTTGCGTGTCGGTCTGCGGCATCGGGGATTCCTACTCTTCAATGGTTTTGTCTTAGGTCAAGATGTAGCGCCGCGATGTCAAGGCAATGGCACCGCTTGTCAGATCAAATCCACACCCCTAAAGAAGAGCCATGACTGTGAACCTGCCCACCCCCGAAAACCCCATGCGCATCGGCACCCGCGGCTCGCCACTGGCGATGGCCCAGGCCTATGAAACCCGCGCCCGTCTGGCCGCCGCGTTTGAGATCCCGCAGGCGGCATTTGAAATCGTCGTGATCAAAGTCACCGGCGATGTCATTCAGGATCGCCCGCTCAAGGACATCGGCGGCAAGGGCCTGTTCACCCGCGAAATCGAAGAAGACCTGCTGGCAGGCAAAATCGACATCGCTGTGCATTCGATGAAAGACATGCCCACGATCCAGCCGGGGGGCCTGCTGCTTGATACCTACCTGCCGCGCGAAGACCCGCGCGACGCCTTTGTCGCGCCCACCCTCTCGGCGCTGGACCAACTGGCCGAAGGCGCGGTCGTCGGCACCTCCAGCCTGCGCCGCCGTGCGCAGCTGCTGCACCAGCGTCCCGACCTGCAGGTCGTCGAATTCCGCGGCAATGTGCAGACGCGGCTGAAAAAGCTCGCCGATGGTGTGGCCGAATGTACCTTCCTCGCCGTGGCCGGTCTGAACCGTTTGGGCATGCAACACGTCCCCGCCACGCCGATCGACGATACGCTGATGCTGCCCGCGGTCGCGCAAGGGGCCATTGGCATCGAACGCCGCGCCGGTGACCTTGATACCGAAGCCATGCTCGCCGCGATCCACGACACCCCCACGGGCCAACGTCTGGCCGCCGAACGCGCCTTTCTGCTCACGCTTGACGGATCCTGCGAGACACCGATTGCCGGGCTGGCCACGCTGGACGGCGACACGCTCCACCTGCGCGGCCAGGTCCTGCGCCCCGACGGGTCCGAGGCGATTGCCGGTGACCGCAGCGGCCCTATTGCGCAAGGTGGCCAGATGGGCGTCGATCTGGCGCAGGACCTGCTGGCCCAGGCAGGCCCCGGCTTCTTCGATTGGCACGTCAAAGGATAACATCCAAAATAAATTCGCGTTCTGTTTGAAACTAAGCGCAGCTTGGCCCCGTTGCTTCGGCATGATCAACAAATGATCACGATATAAACCGAGGAGAACACCATGACTTTCGCTAAAAAGATGATGACCGCAACCGCAGCTCTGGCCCTGACTGCTGGTGCGGCTTTCGCCGACGAGATGAAGAACCCCATGGTCGGTGGTGCTGAAATGTTCGCCGACAAGAACATCGTTGAAAACGCCGTGAACTCTGCCGACCACACCACATTGGTTGCTGCTGTGAAAGCTGCCGGTCTGGTTGATACCCTCGCAGGCGAAGGCCCCTTCACCGTGTTCGCCCCCACCAACGCCGGTTTCGACCGTCTTGAGCCAGGCACCGTCGAAATGCTGGTCAAGCCAGAGAACAAAGAGCGTCTGACCGAAATCCTGACCTGCCACGTGGTCGGCAAGGCCGTGATGTCCGACGCGCTGCAGGGCATGATCAAGGACGACGGCGGTGAGCACCCCGTGCCGACACTGGGCGGCTGCACGCTGCAAGCCTCCTACGCCGATGATGGCCGCATGAAGCTGGTGGATGAAAACGGCAACGCCGCCTTCGTAGAGATCGCGGACGTCAAACAGTCCAACGGTGTGATCCACGTTATCGACGGCGTGATGCTGCCAAAGCAATAAGCTGATACCAGTTTAGACGAAAAGGCCCCCGACCTGCACGGTCGGGGGCCTTCTTCATTCCAAATGGCAGCTATCCCGGGGGAGCCCGCAGGGCGGGGGCTGGCCCCCTAGATCCACTTTGCCAAAGGCGGCAGGCTCATGAGAACCGCATTGGCGTCATGGCCGGTTTCCAGCCCGAATTTCGTACCGCGGTCATAGACAAGGTTATATTCGGCATAAAGCCCGCGATGCACCAACTGCGCTTCTTTGTCTGCCTCTGACCAGTCTTGCGTGATCCGCTTTTGCACCAGCGGCAGATAGGCGGGCAGGAAGGCGCGGCCGATATCCTGTGTCAGGGCAAAATCCGCCTCCCAATCGCCTGTCGCGTGATCATCCATAAAGATACCGCCGACCCCGCGCGCGCGGTGACGGTGCGGGATATAGAAATACTCGTCCGCCCAGGCCTTCAGCCGCGGGTACAGATCGCTGCCATGAGGGTCCAGATGCGCCTTTTGCACAGCGTGGAAATGCGCGGTGTCTTCGTCATATTCGATGCAGGGATTCAGATCCGACCCGCCCCCGAACCAGCTGGCATGGGGGGTCCAGAACATGCGGGTGTTCATATGGACCGCCGGGGCATGGGGGTTCTGCATATGCGCGACCAGACTGATGCCCGACGCCCAGAACCGCGGGTCTTCGGCCATGCCGGGGATGCCCTTACGCGCCGCCATCGCGACCTGCGCGCGCTCTCCCAGGGTGCCGAACACTGTAGAGACGTTGACGCCGACCTTTTCGAACACACGCCCGCCACGCATCACGCTCATCAGACCGCCGCCCGCGTCACTGCCGTCGTCGCTGCTGCGTTTGGTCGGGGTCACCTCGAACGTGCCGGGCGCGGCATCAGACAGCGGGCCCTCGGCGTGGTCACGCTCCAGCGTCTCGAATGCCTCCACGATCTGGTCGCGCAGGCTGCGGAACCACTCAGCGGCGCGGGTCTTCTCCGCCTCGAAATCAACGGTCATGCGCAAAGCCTTTCGTTACTGCGTACTCTAGTGTGCCGGCGCGTCCACGGCGTCCAGCAAGGACCGCCCCCCGTCCACAACGATCACTTCGCCGGTCAGGAAACTGGAGCTGTCGGCGGCAAGATACTGGATCGTGTCGGCCAGCTCTGACGGCGAAGCGATGCGCCCCAGCGGCGTGTGGTTGCGGATGTCGTCGCGCCACTCGCGGTTCTCGGCGCAGGACGCTTTCAGCGACCCGCTCATCACCGACCCGAAAGCCACAGCGTTCACCCGGATGCGATGCGGGGCCAGGGTCAGCGCCATCGACCGCGTCATCTGCTCAAGCGCGGCCGCCGCCATGGAATAGGCCATCAACTCGGGCCGCGTGTGCCGCGAGGTGGTCGAGCTGAGGTTGACGATGCTGCCCACGCTGCCGTCTTCCTTGCCCTCGGACTGTTTGATCATGCGTTTGGCGACCTGCTGCGTCAGCTGCATCGCGGTCATCACGTTTTCCTGCCACAGGGTTTCAACGCTGGTGTCATCACTGTCCAGCGCATCCGTCGGCAGGAACTGCCGCGAGGCATTGACCAGCACGTCGACCTCGTCAAAAGCGTCGATGGTGGCAGAGACGAGGTTCGCAATCGTCAGCCGTTGCCGCAGATCACCCGCGAAAAAGCGGATGTTGCCGTCGTCCTTGGCATCGCCCAGCTGTTCGACCAGCGCTTTCTCGTCGATGTCGGCACACATCACATTTGCGCCCTTGTCGGCGAATTGCCGGGCAATCGCCAAACCGATGCCGTTCGCGGCCCCGGTGACGATGACGCTTTTGCCAGAGATTGAGAATGACATAAATCGTTCCTTAATCAGGCGCGGCCTGCCTATCGGCGTTTGCGCAAAGGCCGTGCCGCGTGAAACAGTTTGAACCGCGCATCGCCGCCGATTTCCTCGACATGGGCGAAACGGGTTTTCAGCTCTGCCTCATAGGGCAGATGACGGTTCGCGACCATCCACAGCTTGCCTTGCGGCGACAGGATGCGTGCTGCTGTGGCAACAAACGCCTGCCCGATCTGCGGCTCAGCCGCGCGACCGATGTGGAAGGGCGGGTTCATGATCACGCTGTCCATGCGGTGGGGCGGCTCCCAGCTTGTGGCATCCTCCCATGCAAAGGACGCGCGATCATCGGTGACATTGCGGCGCGCACATTCCAGCGCCATATGTCCCGCTTCAACAAGGTAAAGGTTTTTGATGTCAGGCCGTGTCAGCGCGTGGGCCGACAAAAAGCCCCAACCGGCCCCCAGATCGGCAACCTCGGACCCGAGCTTCTCGGGCAAGGCGTCCACCAGCAGCGCCGAGGCCAGATCGACACCATCGGCGGAAAAGACCCCCGGCGCGGTCCAGAACCCGCCTTCGGTCAGCTCCGGCCCCTGACGCCAGTCGGAAAAGAACTCCGCCGCCGGTTCCGAGATCCAGAACATCTTGCCGTGAGCCTTCGAGATCGGGCCCTGCACGGTCACACGGTCGCGCATCTCGCGCAGGACACTATCGGCACCGTCGGTCTTTTGCCCGTCGATCACAACGATCCCGTCGCAGACCTCGCAGGCGGCGGCGATCACGGCGCGGGCTTCGGCCTTGGCGCGTGGCAGGCAGACGATACAGGCCGCATAGCGGTCCTTGATGGTGCGCACGACATCATAGCCGCGCGCGGCCCATGCGTCATAATCCGGTTTGAAATCGTGGATAATCTGCACGCGGTCTTTATCCAGACCTGGCAAATCACTGTCACGGGGGGGCTGAAAGACGGCAATCGTCCCTTCAGCTGGCAACTCAAGACCACCGCCGTCAAGCGCCAGTTGCAGACGTGCATCAATCACGTGTTATTCTTCTTTTTCCATGGTGCATTGCAGCGGATGCTGGTGACGCCGGGCAAAATCCATCACCTGCGCGACTTTGGTTTCCGCGATCTCGTGGCTGAACACGCCCACGACCGCCAGCCCTTTTTTATGCACGGTCAACATGATCTCGAAGGCTTGGGCATGGTTCAGCCCGAAGAAGCGTTCAAGCACGATCACCACAAATTCCATCGGGGTGAAATCGTCGTTCAACAGCATCACCTTGTACAAAGGCGGCCGCTTGGTCTTTGGTTTGGTCTTGGTCAACAGATCGGTTTCGTCGTCGTCCCGGTCTTTGCCCGCCATCATAAGATCATCAAGGCGCATTGCTGCTCCTGCCTGAGAAGTCGTTTCAAGTGAGTCGTGTAGGCGTCTATATAACCCTAAAGCAGAATTAGAAAAGAGGGCGCGCCAAAGATGGGCAATCCGCTAACGACCATCGGTTTTGATGCCGATGACACTTTATGGCACAACGAACGCTTCTTTGCTTTGACACAGGTCAAATTCGCGGAACTTCTTGCCGATTACACCGACCGCGACAGCCTGATGGACCGGCTGCTTGAGGCAGAGCGGCGCAACATCCCCCACTACGGCTTTGGCATCAAAGGGTTCACCCTCTCGATGATCGAAACCGCGATAGAGGTCACCGAAGGCCGCGTGCCGGCCGATGTCATCTCCGAACTGCTGGCGGCGGGGCGGGATATGCTGGCCCATCCGGTCGAACTGCTGCCGGATGTGCGCGAAACCCTCGAAACCCTGCAAGACGACTATCGGATGGTGTTGGTGACCAAGGGCGATCTGCTGGATCAGGAACGCAAGCTCGCTGAATCCGGGCTGCGTGATATGTTCACCGCGATTGAAATCGTGTCGGACAAGACCCCGCAAACCTACCAGCGCATCTTTGATACCCACGGCGACGGCCCGGCCCGCGGCATGATGATCGGGAACTCCATGAAATCGGACGTGGTGCCGATGATCCATGCGGGCGGGCATGGCGTCTATATCCCCCACGGCGTCACCTGGGCGCTGGAGCATGCCCCCGCCCCGAGTGATTCGCCCCGCTTCCACCAGATCACGCGCCTGTCCGAAGTGGCAGAATTGCTGCCCTGATCGCTGCTGTATTCTCGCCTTACCTTCGCTGCGTTGTCGCCTAACTCTTGCCACATTCCCGCCACAATCGCCCCTATAGTGGCGGAGTTTTGGGCACACGCTATATGTGCTGCGCGGAAATCGCCGCTTTTCCGGGCTGCACCACATCGAACGCCTTTATCGAAAACACGTCCTATGGTAACCTTACCTTAATAATAATGGTCAGTTGAAAAATCGACGGCCGAGGCAGAGCAAAGGCAGTTATGATGAGAGTGCGGCGTGTGCAGCCAGCCCGGTATGGGCTATTTATTCTTGCGGCTATATGGATCTTGCTGATCCTGCCGCTCAGCGCAATGGCGGCCCCCTATGCCGCCTATGTGATCGACGCCCGAACCGGCGAAGTGTTGCACTCCCGAAACGCGGATACCCGTCTGCACCCGGCCTCCCTCACCAAAATGATGACACTTTATATCGCTTTCGAGGCGATTAAACGTGGTGAGATCTCGCTCGACAGCAAGGTCAAGATCACCAGCCACGCGGCGTCCGAACCGCCCAGCAAATTGGGGCTGAAATCGGGCCAGACCATCGCCCTGCGCTACCTGATCCGCGCCGCGGCCGTCAAATCTGCCAATGACGCCGCCACCGCCATCGGGGAAGCCATCGAAGGGTCCGAAGCCAAGTTCGCCCGCCGCATGAACCGCACCGCCAAGGCGCTTGGCATGACAAACACCACCTTCAAGAACGCCCACGGCCTGACCGAATCCGGCCACATGTCGACCGCACATGACATGACCATCATGGGCCGCCACCTGCTGTATGATCACCCCGAATACTACAACCTGTTCTCGCGCATCACTGCCGATGCGGGCGTGCGCAAGGTCAGCCACACCAACCGTCGCTTCCTGTCGTCCTACAAAGGCGCCGACGGGATCAAGACCGGCTACACCCGCGCCGCTGGCTTCAACCTCACCGCCTCGGCGGAACGGGGCAATGAACGCATTATCGTGACCGTCTTCGGCGGCACCTCCACCAGCGCGCGGAACGCCAAAGTGGCCGAGTTGATGGATCTGGGCTTCCGCCGCGCCCCCTCCAGCGCACCGCTGAAAAAACCCTCCAAACCCGCCTATGCCGATGTCGAAGATACGCCCGTCGCGTCTGATGGGGCCGCAGGCAAGGTCATCCGCCTTGTGGGGGCCGTCACCACTTCCAAACGTCCCACATTGCGTCCGGGCCACCAGCCTCAGGTCGTGGTTGCCACCGCAGAGGTGCCCCAAGCGACTTCGCCGATCCTGAACTCAGACATCACCGCCGCGCTGAAAGAGGCGCAGAAAACCGCGCCGCCCGTCGTGGCAGAGGCCCCTGCTCCGACACCGGACCCCGCAGCAGAGGCGGAAACCCTGCTCGCCTCGGTCTCGGTCCGGCCCACGCTGCGCCCCTCGGCTGCCGCATCGCTGGTTGAAACCGCCGCGGTCAAACAGGTCACACCCAAAGCGCCCCCCGCCCCCGAGGTCATCACCCGCGTGTCGACATCCGGCGGGCGTCACTGGGGCGTGAATGTGGGCCGCTACCCCAGCCGCTATGCCGCCGAGAAAGTGCTGCTGAAAACCGCATTGTCCGAAATCTCGACCCTCGACGGCAGCCTGCGCAAAGTCGTGCGTCGCCCGCAAGGGTTCGACGCCAACTTCCTTGGCATGACCCGCGAGACAGCCGATCTGGCCTGCCGCCGTCTGGTCGCCCGCAATGTGAACTGCTTTATGATCGGGCCAAGCTCTTAAGCTTGGCCTGCTCAGGTCGTCGCCTGTAGCAAGGTGCGCGTATAGTCGGACTGCGGATTGTCATACAGCGTATCGACATCGCCGTATTCGACCACATCCCCCCGCTTCATCACCATCACCTTATGCGACATCGCGCGCACGACCTTCAGGTCGTGGCTGATGAACAGATAGGCCAGCCCGTATTTGCGCTGCAAATTGCGCAGCAGGTCCACGATCTGCACCTGCACGGTCATATCCAGCGCCGAGGTCGGCTCGTCCAGCACCAGCAGCTTGGGCCGCAGCACCATTGCCCGCGCAATCGCGATCCGCTGACGTTGCCCGCCGGAAAATTCGTGCGGATAGCGGTCCATCGTGGCCGGGTCCAAGCCCACCTCGATCATCACATCGCGTACCAGTTCGCGCGGATTGCGGTCGGGGTCCACCTTATGCACGCTCAGCCCTTCGGCGATGATCTGCATACAGGTCATCCGCGGCGACAGGCTGCCGAACGGATCCTGAAACACGATCTGCATATCCTTGCGCAACCGCCGCAACTGCCGCGTGGACCAACTGCGCACGTCCTGCCCCATAAAGCTGATCCCCCCTTCAGAGGAGATCAACCGCATGATCGCCAGTGCCAGCGTCGTCTTGCCCGACCCGGATTCACCCACGATACCAAGGGTTTCCCCCGCGCGCACCGACAGCGAAGCGTCGTTTACCGCCTTCACGTGATCCACCGTCTTACGCATGAACCCCTTCTGGATCGGGAACCAGACCTTCAGATGATCGGTGCTGGCGATCACCTCGGCATCGGGTGCAACCGGGTCCGGTCGGCCCGATGGCTCCGCCCCCAAAAGCTTGATCGTATAGGGGTGCTGCGGGTTGTCAAAAATCTCGTGCGTGGGGCCGTGTTCGACAATCTCGCCCTGCTTCATCACGCAGACGCGGTCGGCAATGCGGCGCACGATGCCCAGATCATGGGTGATGAACAGCAGGCCCATGCCTTCGCTGTCTTTCAGCTCTTTCAGCAGGTCCAGTATCTGCGCCTGAATGGTCACATCCAAAGCCGTGGTCGGCTCATCCGCGATCAGCACATCGGGCTTGTTGGCCAACGCCATCGCGATCATCACCCGTTGACGTTGCCCACCCGACAGCTGATGCGGGTAGGCGCCCAACCGGCTCTGCGCATCCACGATCCCGACCTTGTCCAGCAGTTCAAGGATACGCGCCCGCGCCTCGGCCCCCGCCACGCCCTGATGCAGCGCCAGCGATTCCGCCAGCTGCTTTTCGATCGTATGCAGCGGGTTCAGCGAGGTCATCGGCTCTTGAAAGATAAAGCTGATGTCATTGCCACGCACCTTGCGCAGCAGCTTGTCGCTCGCCCCGACCATCTGCTGCCCGTCATACAGCACCGATCCCGACACCTCGGCACTGTCGCCCAACAGCGATACGGTGCTCAGCGCCGATACGGATTTACCCGAGCCGGACTCCCCCACCAGCGCCACGGTCTCCCCGCGCTGCACGGCAAAGCTCACGCCCTTGACCGCATGGGTCAACGCGCCTTCCTGACGGAAGGAGACGCGCAGGTCATCCACTTGCAGCACCGCGGCGTTCTGGGTCGAAGGCGTCATGAGAACGTCTTTCTCGGGTCAAAGGCGTCGCGGATCCCTTCAAAGATAAAGATCAGCAGCGACAGCATGATGGCAAAGGTGAAGAACGCGGTGAACGCCAGCCAGGGCGCTTGCAGGTTCTGCTTGGCTTGCAACGTCAGCTCGCCCAGGGACGGGGCCGACGACGGCAGGCCGAAGCCCAGAAAATCAAGGATCGCAAGCGTGCTGATCGTGCCGGTGATGATAAACGGCAGCATCGTCAGCATCGCGACCATCGCATTGGGCAGCATGTGGCGGAACATGATCGTCATATTCCCCACCCCAAGCGCGCGCGCCGCGCGCACGTATTCAAGGTTCCGCGCGCGCAGGAATTCGGCCCGCACCACACCCACCAGAGATGTCCAACTGAACAGCACCAGCAAGAACACCAGCAGCCAGAAACTGCGCCCCAGAATGGCGAACATGATGATGATCACATAAAGCGACGGGGTCGAGGTCCAGATCTCGATCACGCGCTGGAAGATCAGATCCGTCCAGCCGCCGAAGAACCCCTGCACCGCCCCCGCGATGATCCCGATCAACGATGCCGCCCCGGTCACAATCAGGGTAAAGATGATCGACAGCCGGAAGCCATGAATGACCCGCGCCAGCACGTCACGTTTGGTGCCATCGGTGCCCAGCAGGTTCTGCCCGTTCGGCGGCAGCGGGGCCGCGCCGGGCCGGTCCACGGCGGTGTCAAAGCTATAGGGGATGGGCGGCCAGATCGACCAACCCGCCGCGATCGCCTCGCCCGCGACCTCGCCATCTTGCGCATCCTCGATGATCCCCTCGGGGTCGTCCAAACAGTCGATCAACCCGCCCGAGGCGATCAGACATTGCACTTCGGGGTCGCGGTACACCGCTTCGGTCAGGAAATCGCCGCCGAAGGCCGTCTCGGGGTAGAACTTGAAGATCGGCATGTAATAGTCGCCGCGATAGTTCACGAGGATCGGTTTGTCGTTGGCCACAAATTCAGCGAACAGCGAGATGCCAAACAGGATCGCGAAAATCCAAAGGCTCCAATAGGCGCGGCGGTTACGGGTAAAGTTACGCCAGCGGCGTTGGTTCAGCGGGGATAGCGCCATGGGGTTCAGCCCTCGCGTTTTTCAAAGTCGATGCGCGGGTCGACGACCACATACATCAGGTCAGACAGGATACCGACCAGCAGACCGATAAGGCCAAAGATGAACAGCGTGCCGAAGACGATCGGATAATCCCGCGCGACCGCAGCCTCGAACCCCAGACGGCCCAGCCCATCAAGGCTAAAGATCGTCTCGATGATCAGCGAGCCGCCAAAGAACACACCGATAAACACCGCTGGAAAGCCCGCGATCACGATCAGCATCGCGTTGCGGAAGACGTGGCCGTACAACACCTTACGCTCCGACAGGCCCTTGGCCCGCGCCGTGACAACATATTGCTTCTTGATCTCGTCGAGAAAGCTGTTCTTGGTCAGCAACGTCAGCGTCGCAAAGGCCGAGATGGTCGAGGCCAGCACCGGCAGCGTGATGTGCCAGAAGTAATCCGCGACCTTGCCCAATGGGCTCAGCTGGTCAAAATTATCCGAGGTCAGCCCCCGCAGCGGGAATATCTGCCAGTAGGACCCGCCCGCGAACAGCACCAGCAGCAGGATCGCGAACAGAAAGCCCGGGATCGCATAGGCGGCGATAATCGCGCCCGATGTCCATGTATCAAAGGCCGTGCCGTCCTTGACGGCCTTGCGGATGCCAAGGGGGATCGACACCAGATAGGCAATCAACGTGGACCACAGCCCCAGCGTGATCGACACGGGCAGCTTTTCCTTGATCAACTCGATCACGCTGATCGACCGGAAATAGCTGTCGCCGAAATCGAACCGCATGTAATTCCACAGCATGTTCACGAACCGCTCTACCGGTGGTTTGTCAAAGCCGAACTCTTTCTCAAGCTCGGCGATGAATTCGGGCGGCAGGCCCCGTGCGCCAACGTAATTCTCGTTGCCGCCGGTATCTGCGGCATTCCCCGCATCCGATCCCCCGCCAGAGAACCCTTCGAACACGTCACCACCGCCCTGAATACGCGCGATCGCCTGCTCAACAGGGCCACCCGGCACAAACTGCACCAGTGCAAAGTTGATCAGCATGATCCCAAGCAACGTCGGTATGATCAGCAACAGCCGTCGAAGAATATATGCGCCCATGGCCGGCGTTTACCTCAGTGCGCCCGCAGCGCGCAAGGCGTCTGCTTTATCGGCATTGTACCACCAGAAATCGAGGTAACCCAAAGCGTAAGGCGGCTGCGTTTCAGGGTGTTCGTACTGGTCGTAATAGGCGGTCCAGAAACTGTCGTTATACCAGGTCGGGATTATGAAAAATTCATAGCGCAGTGCCCGATCCAGCGCCATCAGGCTGGCGTCCTCTTCCTCTTTCGTGTCGGCGGCCAGCGACGCGGTCACAATCGCATCCACCAGCGGGCTGGCAAGCCCTGCAGGGTTGAACAGCGAATAGGCCGCCGCCTCTGACCCATAGCGTTGTTCCAGCCCGGTGCCTGTGCCCAGAAACGCCCCATAGCTGTCATAGACCATGTCGTAATCGCGGTCCCGTTCGCGGGCCGTGTATTGGGAACTGTCGACTTTCTCGAGCACGGCATCAATGCCCATGTTCTGCAAATTTGACATAAAGTTTTCGATCACCGCCGACAGCGTCGCCGACCCCGAGGAGTTCAGCAAGAACCGCAACTGCAAGGGTTTGCCCTGCGCATTATAGCGTTTGCCGTCATCGCCCACGGCCCAACCGGCCTCGTCCAGCAGCTTCATTGCGCGGCGCAGGTTGCGACGGTCCGACAGGCGGCTCGCATCCGACGTATGCGGCACCACCGCGTCTTGCGTCAGCAGTTCGGGCGGAACGACATCGCCAAGGCTTTCCAGCAGCGCCAGTTCCGCCCCTTGGGGTGCGCCCGTGGCCATCAGGGGCGTATCCTGCGTAAACGACGCCCGCTGTTTGAACAGCCCGTATTGCAGCGATTCATTGGTCCATTCAAAGTTGAACCCCAGGGCCACGGCCTCGCGCACGCGCTTGTCCTGCAAGACCTCGCGGCCAAGGTTGAACACGATGCCCGAAGGCGTGGGAGGCGACCCGTCGGGGATATCCTCTTTGACCACCTGCCCTGCGGTCACCTTGGGGAAGTCATAGGACGACGCCCATTGTTTCGAGCTGCCCTCGGTGCGGAAGGTATATTCACCCGCCTTGAAGGCCTCGAACGCGGAATTCTCGTCACCGAAATATTCAACGCGGATTTTATCGAAATTGTTGCGGCCCACGTTGAACGGCAGGTCCTTGCCCCAGTAATCGGGGTTGCGTTTATAGACGATGCGACGGTTCACATCGATGCTGTCGATCATATAGGGGCCGGACCCGGGCGAGGTTTCCAGCCGCGATTCGTCGAGCCGCGCGCCGGTTTCCTCGTACCATTTTTTCGACCACGCGGGCACGCCGCCGACCTGTTCGATCAGGCTGCGCCGGGACACGCCGGGGCTGAAATAGAATTTGATGGTGTAATCGTCGATCACCTCGACCTTGGGGATCAGCTTGCGCACTGCATCGGCATAGGATTTCAGCCCCTGATCCAGCAGCAGGTTGTGGCTAAAGGCGATGTCATGGGCCGTCACCGGATCACCGGTCGAGAATTTGGCGTCCTTGCGCATGTGGAACACCACCCAATCCTTGCTCTCGGGGTATTCAAGGCTCTCGCACAGCAGGCAATAGGCTTCGCCGTAAACATCCGCGGGCACGATCTCTCCGCCGACGCCCTCGCCAAGCAGGCTCTCATACATCACCGTGCTCAACGCGCCGCCACGGCCCTTGCGCGAATAGGGGTTCATCGAATCAAACGTCCCGAGGGTAGAGATTGAAATCTCGCCGCCTTTGGGGGCGTCGGGGTTCACATAGTCGAAATGGGTGTAATCGGCGGGGTATTTCAGATCGCCGTAAAAGGAATAGCCATGCGCGGTGATGATCTTGTCACTGCCCTGCGCGGCGTCATCCTGCCCCCAAGCAGCACCGCCCAGCATCGCGGCCCCGAAAACAAGCAAGGCCGCGCCAGCGACGCGCAGCATGGGGGTTTGCGATTGTGTGTCAGCACGGGCATGGGTCCGGGGCATCGGGCGTATCCTTTATAACAACAGGCGATAGACAAGGGTCGTCGCGGCAGATCACTGCCGGATACACGCTAACGGCCCGACCGCCCAAGTTACAAGTTGCGAATATGTTACCTGACTGAAAACAGGGCACTTCACAGCAAAAGGCCGCCCACGAGGGGGCGGCCTTGCAATCGGAATATGGGGTGGATCAGTTGTCCAGGCTGTCGAGATAGGCGATCACATTCGCCCGGTCTTCGATCTTGGGCAGACCCGCGAAACCCATCGTAGTGCCTGGTGCGAAACCCGCAGGCTTGGTCAGGAAGGCGTTCAGGTTCTCGGGGGTCCATGTCTCAGCCACTTTCTCAAGCGCGCCGGAGTAGGACGCATACCCGTCAGCGGAATCAACCGGACGCCCGACAACACCGTAAAGGTAGGGACCAACCGCATTCGCACCATCTTCAACCTTGTGACAGGCCGAACATTTGCGGAAAACCTTTTCACCCTTGGCCGGATCAGCGGCCGCCATGATCTCGGCGAAATCGACTTCTTCAGCAGGCTCACCGCCACCAGAGGCGTCTGCCACTTCAATGACATAGCCTTGTTCGCCATGCGCTTCGGCATGATAAAGCTCTTCGCCCGCGAATTTGCCAAGCAGAAGGACAAGCCAAGCGCCAAACAGGCCGGCAGCGATTTTGGTAACGGTCATTGTATCGAACATGCGTGAAGGTCCATCGTTGGTATTCGGGCATCGTATTGCAGGCGTATCTATTGCTTTCCCTTCGTCGGGGCAAGGTGTAGTTACCGCGACCAAACGCCATAGTTGGCAACGGCTTGAAGAAGGATGCCCCTGATGACCAGTAAAACCGCGCCGCGCATCGCTTTTCAAGGTGCTTTGGGGGCCTATAGCCACGAAGCCTGCCTGCAAGCCCGCCCCGACATGATCCCCGTGCCCTGCATGACCTTCGAAGGGGTGATCCGCGCCGTGCGCGAAGGCCGCGCCGATCTGGCGATGCTGCCGGTCGAAAACTCGACCTACGGGCGGGTTGCGGACATCCACCGGCTGCTGCCGCAAAGCGGGCTGCGCATCATCGCAGAGGCTTTCGTGCGCGTGCGCATCAGCCTGATGGCCCATGACGGCGTGAAGCTCGAAGACATCAAACACGTGCGCGCGCATATGGTGCTGATCCCGCAGGCGCGCAGCTGGCTAGACGCCCATGGCATCACCTCAGAGGCAGCGGCGGACAGCGCAGGGGCTGCGGCAGATCTTGCAGTGTCGGAGGAACGCGATGTCGGTGTGCTGGCAAGCGAGGTCGCGGCGGATATTCACGGGCTCAAGGTGCTGGCCCGCGACATCGAGGATCTGGACCATAACACCACCCGCTTTTTGCTGATGTCGCCCGAGCTGGACCGGACCCGCCGTGCGGAAAACATGCTGACCACCTTTGTCTTTCAGGTGCGCAACATCCCGGCAGCGCTTTACAAGGCCATGGGCGGTTTCGCGACCAATGGCGTCAACATGACCAAGCTGGAAAGCTACATGGCGGGCGGGTCGTTCACGGCGACACAGTTCTATGCCGATATCGAAGGCCACCCCGAAGACCCCGCCGTCGCCCGCGCGCTGGAGGAGTTGGCGCATTTCACCAACTTCATCGATATTCTGGGCGTCTACCCCGCGCATCCCGACCGTCACGGCCAGTAAACGCGGCAACCACCGCCCCCCTAGCGGGGTTTGTGGTAGCGGTCTTCCATGTCCTTGGCATAGTCGCCGACACGTTTCTTGAACTTCTTGGTCAGCGAGTTTTTGGCCAGCTTCAACGACTGCACCAGCAGACGGGCCGACAGGTTTTGCGGCTTGAGCTCTAGCGCGACCATGATGCGGGTGCGGCTGCGTGACAGGGCGACGAGATCAAAGCTCATGTCGCCGGTCAACCCCTGCGAACGGGTGTTCAGCTTCATTTCGGTCGGGCGGTCAAAACGGTCCATCTCGACCTGAAGCTCGCGTCGTTTGCCGCGCATGTCAAAGGCAGCTTCCCACTGCATCCCCGGCCCCGCTTCTGCGAGCCGGTCCACGCGCTGCACCTCTGCGCCGCGGCGCATGGCGGCGCGTTCGAACTGGTCAAATTCGCACAGCATGTCGAATACCGCATCAATCGGCGCGTCGATGTCTTCTTTGGTGGAAAATTTCATGTTCTGCCTTGTTCGTCGTCTTTCCCGAAGGTTGCCTTAATCCAGCGTATCCGCAAGCCAGTTTTCCAGCAGGAAATGCGCAATCGCCCCCTTTCGGGCCGGTTTGATCTTGGGGTGTTGCCCAGCAAAGACATCCATCATGTCCTCTTTCGACACCCAAAGGGCCTCTTCGATCTCTTTGGGGTCGATGGTGATCTCGTGGCTTGTCGCCTCTCCGGCGCAGCCGAACATGAGCGACGCGGGAAAGGGCCAAGGTTGGCTCGCAAGATAGCTGACCTGACCGACCTGCACGCCCGCCTCTTCAAACACCTCGCGGCGCACGGCAGCTTCGAGCGTTTCACCCGGTTCAACAAACCCAGCCAGAAGCGAGAACATCCCCTCGGGCCAGCCCGGGGACCGCCCCATCAAGACAGAGCTGCCGTGGGTAATCAGCATGATCACAACCGGATCGGTGCGCGGAAAATGCGACGCGCGACACGCGGGGCAGTTGCGTTGCCAGCCTGCGTCATTCACCACGGTTTCAAAGCCGCAGCGGGCGCAGTAGCCGTGGTTTTCGTGCCACGCCAGAATGGCCTTGCCGGTCGCGGCGAGTTCGGCGTCACGCGGGCTGAGCCATGTCATCACGCGGCGCATTTCGACGAAAGCATAGTCGGACGGCAACATCGGGTGGCGCTGTTCGCTTTGATCCACGAAAGACCCCAGTTGGCGCGGGTCGAAGTCATCGGGCATCCACGGCGACAGGTCATAGGCAAAACGCGCGGCCCCCTCTTCGCGCCCCAGCAAGATCGGAGCAGAGCCGGCATCCGCCAGAACGGGGTGATCCAGTGGCAAACGCACAACAGACGCGGGGCGCGCGGGGTCGATCAGGACCTTACCCCGCCAGAATAGAATGGCGCGGGCGGCATCATCGGCGCGCAATGCGGCCACGGCCTCCTTGTCGGCGCGAACCTCTCCGGCGCGGTCAAGCGCTGACCCTCCGAAAGTGACCGTCTCGGCGTGCTTCATGCGTATCCTCCCGTTTGCGTGCACCATGCCTATTGGCCAAACCGCGCGATGCCAAGGCTGCATGGCGCCGTGCCCGTTAAAAACGCCCGAGATAAAATCGCCTTTGGGCCCGTCTTGCATCCCATCCGGCCCTATACTATATGGGCAGTGAGAGGTTGGTGCGGGCAGGTGCCTCGCCAACCCGGTCAGATCCGGAAGGAAGCAGCCGTAACGAGACCCACTTGGGTCGTTATCAGCCTCTCACCCCAGCGTATTTTGCGCAGCAAAATACGCGTCGCCCCGCAGGGTCATCCAAAGGATGGCCCGAGAGGGGCAGCCCCCGCCCCCAGATATTTCCGCAGTGCCTTATTGCTCCGCAGCGCCTCCATGCGTTTGGCTATCGGCATTTCGGCAAAGCCACAGGCAACAGGTCAGGTTACCCATGGGTAACTTAACCTGTTGTTTATACTCATTATTTTTCCGTTATAGCACCGAACGCTGTTACAGCTGCTCTGCCGCGAAAGTGTCGCATTGGCCAACCTGACCGCTGTCGAACCCGCGCTGGAACCAGCTGGAGCGCTGCTCGGACGTGCCGTGGGTAAAGGTGTGGGGCTGGGGGACGCGACCGGCCTGACGTTGCAGGTGGTCATCGCCGATCTTGCGCGCGGCGTTCAATGCCTCGTCCAGATCGCCCCGCTCCATCAGACCTTTGACGTTCTTGGCCCAGATGCCCGAAAAACAATCGGCCATCAGCTCGAGCCGTACGGTCAGGGCGTTCGCCTCGGCGGTCGAGGATTGGCGGCGCAGCGCATCGACCTTGGGCAGGATGCCCAGTTCGTTCTGGACGTGGTGGGCGACCTCGTGGGCAATCACATAGGCGGCGGCGAAATCCCCGCCTGCCCCCATGCGCTGCGCCAGAAGATCAAAGAATTGCGTGTCGATATAAGCCTTTTCATCCGCAGGGCAGTAGAACGGCCCCGTCGCGCCAGAGGCCCCGCCACAGGCACTTTGCGTGACGTTGGAAAAGACAACGAGCTTGGGCGGCACATATTCGCGACCCAACTGCTGCGGGAAAATCTCGCCCCAGACATCTTCGGTGGTGGCCAGCACCTGCGCGGTGAACTGCGTGGCCTGCGCGTCAGAGTCAGAGACCGGCGCGCCCTGCTGGGTTTGCGGCGCGCCGCCCCCGTTCAGCAAGGGCGATACGTCGATGCCGGTGAAATAGCCGATCGCCAGCACCGCCAAAACGCCGACGATCCCCAGACCGCCCGCACGCCCGGCACCGCCCCCGCGCCCGCCGCGGCGGACCTCAACGTTTTTGCTTCTTCTGATGCCGCGCAACCGCATAAATCTGTCCCCGTTATGTCAAATATTATTGTCAGCGTAACGCGCGACGCGCACAATAGTTCAATGAATAAAAGCAATGATCTGGCCGAGAACCGCACCGACTGGGCCGAAGACCGTACGATTTTGGCGAACGAGCGCACCTTTGCAGGGTGGATGCGCACGGGGATGGCGTCGCTTGCGGTGGCGATCGGGCTCAAGGCGGTGTTCGGTGATTTTGACCCGACCTGGGCTGCGAAAAGCGTGGCGACGATCTTTGTCGTCGCGGCGGTCTATATTTTCTGGGCGGCCCATGATGCGGCGACCAAGACGCTGGACCGGCTGAACGACCACCATGCCAATGCGCAACCCAATGCGCGGATGAAGACGCTGGCGGTGATTTTCAGCTTTGCCTCGGTTGCGGTTGGCGGCATCCTTTGGATGCTCTAGGTTCAGGGCTTCAATCGAATCTTGCAGGATCGTCATGACAGCACCCTCTGCCTATCGCGTATTGGCCCGCAAATACCGGCCTGAAACCTTTGCCGATCTGGTCGGGCAGGACGCGATGGTGCGCACGCTGAAAAACGCGTTCGAGGCGGACCGCATTGCGCAGGCGTTTATCATGACCGGCATCCGCGGGACCGGTAAAACGACGACGGCGCGGATCATTGCCAAGGGGATGAACTGCATCGGGCCGGACGGCAATGGCGGGCCGACGACGGAACCCTGCGGGGTCTGCGAACATTGCGTCGCCATCATGGAGGGCCGCCACGTCGACGTGATGGAGATGGACGCCGCATCGAACACCGGCGTCGGCAATATCCGCGAGATTATCGACAGCGTGCATTACCGCGCGGCCTCGGCCCGGTACAAAGTCTATATCATCGATGAGGTGCACATGCTGTCGACCGGCGCGTTCAACGCGCTGCTGAAGACGCTTGAGGAACCGCCAGAGCACGTCAAATTCATCTTCGCCACGACCGAGATCCGCAAGGTGCCCGTGACCGTGCTGTCGCGCTGCCAACGCTTTGATTTGCGCCGGATCGAACCCGAGGTGATGATCGCGCTGATGCGCAAGATCGCCACCGCCGAAGGGGCCGAGATTGCGGAGGATGCGCTGGCGCTGATCACCCGTGCCGCCGAAGGGTCGGCACGCGATGCCACGTCCTTGCTGGATCAAGCGATCAGCCACGGGGCGGGCGAAACGACGGCGGTGCAGGTGCGTGCGATGCTGGGGCTGGCGGATCGCGGGCGGGTGCTGGACCTGTTCGATATGATCCTGCGCGGCGATGCGGCCGGCGCGCTGGACGAGCTGGGCAACCAGTATTCCGACGGGGCCGACCCGATGGCCGTGCTGCGCGATCTGGCCGAGATCACCCATTGGGTATCGGTGGTCAAGATCACCCCCGATGCCGCCGAAGATCCCACCGTCTCGCCCGAGGAACGCAGCCGTGGCGTCACCATGGCGGAAACCCTGCCGATGCGCGTGCTGACCCGTCTGTGGCAGATGTTGCTGAAAGCGCTGGACGAGGTGGCAAGCGCGCCCAATGCGATGATGGCCGCCGAGATGGCCGTGATCCGCCTGACCCATGTCGCCGATCTGCCCAGCCCTGAAGAGCTTGCCCGCAAGCTGGCCAATACCACGCCCCCGCCCGCCCCGCCGCAGGGTCCGGGCGGCGGTGCCGCCGTGCCCGCCGGGGGTGGATCGACCAGCGCTATGGGCAGCCAGCAGATGTCGGGCGGGCCTGCGGGCGGCGCGACGATGGCGGCACTTGCCCCGGCGGTGGCGCAGGCTTTGGCGCACTACCCGACGTTTGAACATGTGGTCGAGCTGATCCGCAGCAACCGTGACGTGAAGCTGTTGGTGGAGGTCGAAACCTCGGTCCGACTGGCGGCCTATCAACCGGGGCGGATCGAATTCACCCCCACCGACAGCGCCCCCCGCGATCTGGCGCAGCGTCTTGGCACGCGGCTGCAACTGTGGACCGGCAACCGCTGGGCTGTGACCATCGTGGGCGACAGCAGCGCCAAAACCATCGCCGAGATCCGCGACGCCAAGGAAAACGCGCTGAAATCGCAGGCGGAAAACCACCCGCTGATGCAGGCCGTCATGGCGAGCTTTCCCGGGGCCAAGATCCTGTCGATCCGCACGCCCGAGGAAATCGCCGCCGCCGCCGTGTCCGAAGCGCTGCCCGAGGTCGAAGACGAATGGGACCCTTTCGAGGACGACTGACCCCGCCTGCCCCTGCTCTGCCCGCGACCTGTCCACGCCGGGGCACCCCTTGTCGGGGGGCGGCAAAGACCGCATATACATAAGCAAGTAAAGCTACAGGAGACGACCACATGCTTAAAGGTTTGGGTGCCATGGGTGACATGGCCAAGATGATGAAGACGGCACAGCAGATGCAGGGCAAAATGGCGCAGCTGCAAGAAGACATGCACAATATCATCGTCGAAGGGGAATCCGGTGCCGGTCTGGTCAAGGCGACCTGCACCGCCAAGGGCGAGCTGAAGTCGCTGGATATCGATCCGTCGATCTTCAACGGCGACGAGAAAGAAGTCGTCGAGGACCTGATCCTCGCCGCGATCAAGGACGCGCAGACCAAAGCCACCGACCGCGCCCAGTCCGAGATGAGCAAGCTGACCGAAGGCATGGGTCTGCCCGCGGATATGAAGCTGCCGTTCTGATCCTTCCAAATGGGGTTAAATCCTCGCCGAAGGCATTAAACTCTTTCACACCAACGCCATGGGGGTCCACAGATGAGCAGCACACGCGACATTGATGCGCTCATCGACCTGATGGCGCGGCTGCCCGGATTGGGGCCACGCTCGGCCCGCCGGGCGGTGCTGCACCTGATCCGCAAGCGCGCGCTGTTGCTGACCCCTTTGGCCGATATGATGCAGACCGTGGCGGCAACGGCGCGCGAATGCATCAACTGCGGCAATGTGGGGACCGCCGATATCTGCGACATCTGCACGTCGGAAAAACGCGCCAATGGCGAGATTTGCGTGGTCGAGGATGTTGCCGATCTGTGGGCGATGGAGCGGTCGGGCGTGTTCAAGGGGCGTTATCATGTGCTGGGTGGCACGCTGTCGGCGCTGGATGCCATTGGCCCGCAGGAATTGCGCATCCCCCGGCTGATGGACCGTGTGCGCGACGAGGCCGTGTCGGAGGTTATTCTGGCGCTGAACGCCACAATCGACGGGCAGACCACGGCGCATTATATCGCGGACCAGCTTGAGGGTCAGGTGCGGTTGACCTCTCTGGCACAGGGTGTGCCGATCGGCGGGGAGCTTGATTACCTTGACGATGGGACGATCACCGCAGCGATGCGCGCGCGCAAGTCGATCTAGGGCCACGTGGCCTCAGGCTTTCCGATCCGCCAGCCGTTTGCGCATCTGTGCAAGTTCAATCAGGGCGGCGTCGCGTTCGGCCTCTAGCTGGGCGATGCTGCGGCCTGCGGCCTCAATGTTCACCCCGTCGACCAGACGCGCGCATGTCTCGGCGTCGAGCGTAGGCGCGCCGAGATTATCCCAACGTTTCTGCTGGCTTGGCCCGAGATGTGCCAGATAGCCCGCCATGCCCCCGGCGCCCCCGCCAAGGTGATAGGCCATATGCGCCCCCAGCACCGACCAGCGCAGCCCCGGGCCGTTGACCAGCGCCTGATCCACCGCGTCGACATCGGCGATGCCCTCGGCGACGATATGCACCGCCTCGCGCCAGAGCGCCGAGGACAGCCGGTTAGCAATATGCCCCACCGCATCTTTTTTCAGCCGCACGGGCGCAGAGCCGAGGCTGCGGTAGAACCCTTCGGCCCAGTCGAGCACCTGAGGATCGGGGCCGTAGATTTCGACCAGCGGCACCAGATGGGGCGGATTGAAGGGATGTGCGGTGATCAGCCGGTCGGGGTGCTGCATCCCCGGCACAAGATCCGACCACGGGTGCGCCGAGGTGCTGGAGGCGATAATCACATCCGGCGCGACGATGCTTTCGATCTGTGCGTAAAGCTGGTGTTTCAGCGGCACGTTCTCGGGCGCGTTTTCCTGGATCAGCACCACGTCTTGCAGGGCGTCTTGCAAACTCTCGTGGGTTGAAAGCGCGCCTTGGCGGGCCGCCCCCGCCGAGATTTCTTGCAGTTGCGCCAAGGGGCCCGCCACGCGGGCGGCGAAACCGTCGCGGGCACCTGTGTCAGGGTCCCACGCGCGGACGCTGTGGCCTGCGTGCTGGAACAGCGCGGCCCAGCTTGCGCCGATCAATCCGCAGCCGATGACGGCCACGGTGCAGGGGGGCATCATCGTGGTCGTGTCAGTCAACCGACAGCACCGTTTCCTGACCGTTTTCAAGCACATAGACGCAGCCCTGCCGGTTTGACAACTGGCCCAGCTCGGCGCGGCTCAACCCGCAGAGCGCGCCGCGCAAAAGCTGGCCGCTGAGCCCGTGAGCGACCACGACGGTGGGTTCGGTCAGCGTGTCGACAAAGGCATTCACCCGCGCCTGAAACACGTCAAAGCCTTCGCCACCGGGAGCGGCGCAATAGAATTCCATGTGGGGGCTTTGCGCCGTGATGCCTTCGGGGAGGTTCTTGAAGATATCGGCGCGCAGGTGGCCTTCCCAATCGCCGGCGAAGATCTCTTTCAGGCGGTCGTCGGTCTGGTAGTCCCGCCCGCCAAGGGCGATATCCGCGGTCTGGCGCGTGCGTTTGAGCGGCGACACGATGCAGGGCGGGTTATCCGCAAGGATCGGGGCCATCAGCTCGGCCTGCTGCTGCGCATGGACCCTGCCCCGTTCGGAGAGCACGGATTCGGTCTGGCCCTGCACCCTCCCTTCTGCGTTCCATTCGGTTTCACCGTGCCGCAGGAACCAGACTTTGGGATAGGATTTCATGACGTGGGGCCTTTTATCGCGTTGAGTTGCCTAGCACTTTGGCTCAAGCGCGCGCAGAACGCCACCCACACAAAAATCAAGCAAGAGCGGGCGATACACCATAGGGCTTTCGCGCCGATCACTTTGCGACAGGCCCGCAATGCGGATGCCACTTGCGACGATGGAGACCATCGAGGACACGGTCAGCGACAGCACCGCCGCAAGCTGTTCACGGTCGGCATCAGGACGCAGACGCGCCATCTCATCAAGGTAGATAGAGGCAACGCGATCATAAAGCGGCCCTGCCTCGCGGTAATAGCGTTCGTCAGACATGATCCGCGCCACCAACTGCGCATAGGCCCGCCATTGCGGATCCCCGCGCGAGGCGATTTCGAGATACGGGGTGACATAGGCATCGATCAGCGTCTCCAGCGTGAGCCGCTCTGTCGATTTGAGCGCATCGAGCCGCGCCATGCGCATGGCGTTGAGCGTTTCGACCCGCCGTTTCAGCACGGTCACGAAAAGCTCTTGCTTTGTTCCCCCGTGAAAGCCGACCACCCCCAGCGTGACTTCGGCCTCGCGCGCGATCCGGCGGATGCTGACCGCATCAAAGCCAAGCTCGGCGAAGCACCGCTCTGCCGCGTCGAGCACGCGTTCGCGGGTGATCTCGCCGCGTGCAACGCGACCATCCTTGCTTGTGCCGTCTTCCTTGCGGTCCGTCATGACACCCCGGTCCCTCTGATCAGGCCATCAAGGTGCATGACCTGCGCGTTGCGCGGTCCGGCAGTGGTCACACATACCCCGCAGTTGATATTATTGCGGCGCTTCAGCATTTTTTACAAACTTTATCAAAAATCAAAGTAAACCAGTTCGTTGCCTCGGGATTTGGGTGCGCTTAGCGACATCGGCTTTGGTTTGCGACCAAGAATTGCACCGAATCACCTGTTACCAGAGGGCACATCCCCCTGATGGTTGAACAAATGGGCAGTGCGACACGGTATAGGCTAACTGACCGCACTTACCGCGTGTGTGAGCGTTAACGGTATCAACCCCGCTCGACCCAAGGAGAGGCGAGTGATTCGTTTTGCAATGCTGCGGGAGGCGCTATGTGATGTCTTGGGCATCGCCCTGCGCGTTTCGCCGCCGCTGGCCGCAGTTTCGCGGCCTTCGCGACGCGGGGGAGGTGGATATTTCAAACTAAGTGTACTATCGCATACCAAACTTCAGGAAAGGCTGGATACCATGGCTGAGACACAGACACCCGACATCATTTACACGCAGGTCGATGAGGCCCCCGAACTGGCAAGCTATTCGCTGCTGCCGATCATCCGCAGCTTTGCCGATGCGGCAGGGGTTTCTGTGGGCACCCGTGATATCTCTTTGTCGGGGCGTATTCTGGCGGCCTTCCCCGACGCGCTGACCGAGGCGCAAAAACAGTCCGACGATCTGGCGATCCTGGGCGATCTGGTGAAAACGCCCGACGCCAATGTGATCAAACTACCGAATATCTCTGCCTCGGTGCCGCAGCTGGTGGCCGCGATCAAGGAATTGCAGGGTCAGGGCTATGCGCTGCCCGATTATCCCGAAGCGCCAAGCACCGACGCGGAAAAGAAAGCCCGCGCGGCCTATGACGCGATCAAGGGCTCTGCGGTGAACCCCGTTCTGCGCGAAGGCAACTCGGACCGTCGCGCGGCCAATGCGGTCAAGAAATACGCGATGGCGAACCCCCATTCGATGGGTACATGGTCCAAGGACAGCAAAACCAAAGTATCGTCGATGTCGGGCGGTGATTTCTTCTCGAACGAGAAATCCCTGACGCTGACCGAGGCGCAGGCCGGTGCGGCCAAGATCGTGCATGTTGCCGCCGACGGGACCGAGACCGTGTTGAAGGATGGCGTTTCTTTCCCCGCGGGCACTGTGGTCGACACCACCTTCATGTCTGCCAAGGCGCTGGACAAATTCCTGGCCGAGCAGATCGAAGAGACCAAGAAATACGGCACGCTGTTCTCGTTGCATATGAAAGCGACGATGATGAAAGTGTCGGACCCGATCATCTTTGGCCACGCTGTGCGGGAATATCTGAAGCCCGTCTTTGACACATACGGTGACGAGCTGAAGGCGGCGGGTGTGAACCCGAACGCAGGCATCGGCGACATGATCGAGCGGATCAAGGACAATGCCGAGATCACCCAAGCCGTCAAAGACGCGATGGATGCACGCCCGCCGATGTATATGGTGAATTCGGACAAAGGGATCACCAACCTGCACGTGCCATCCGACGTGATCATCGACGCGTCCATGCCCGCGCTGATCCGCGCTGGCGGCAAGGGCTGGGGCCCCGACAACAAGGAACACGACACCAACTGCGTGATCCCCGACAACTCATATG
The DNA here is from genome assembly GCF_000152605.1 of Sulfitobacter sp. EE-36. Classification (NCBI taxonomy): domain Bacteria; kingdom Pseudomonadati; phylum Pseudomonadota; class Alphaproteobacteria; order Rhodobacterales; family Roseobacteraceae; genus Sulfitobacter; species Sulfitobacter sp. EE-36. The sequence continues at coordinate 464,701 of NZ_CH959310.1, forward strand.
CCCCTGTCTATGAAGAAAGCATTAATTACTTCAAGGAAACCGGCGCGCTGGACCCGACGACCTCGGGCACGGTGCAGAACATCGGGTTGATGGCGCAAAAGGCCGAGGAATACGGGTCGCACCCCACCACCTTCGAGATCCCCGCGGATGGCACCGTGAAAATGATCGCCGCCAATGGCGACGTGATTTCCGAGCACAGCGTCGAAGCGAACGACATCTGGCGCGCGGCCTCGGCCCGCAAGGCCCCGATCGAGGACTGGGTGCAGCTGGCCATCGACCGTCAGAAAGCCGAAGGCTGCGAGGCGATCTTCTGGCTGGACGAGAACCGCGCCCACGACGCAGAGCTGATCGCCTATGTGAAGCCGATCCTTGAAGCCAAGGGCGTGGCCGACAAGTTCCAGATCATGTCCCCCGCCAAGGCCACGCGCCAGACGCTTGAGACAATCCGCAAGGGCGAGAATTCGATCGCGATCACCGGCAACGTGCTGCGCGACTATCTGACCGACCTGTTCCCCATTCTGGAACTGGGCACCTCGGCCAAGATGTTGTCGATCGTCAAGCTGATGCAGGGCGGTGGCTTGTTTGAAACGGGCGCGGGCGGGTCTGCCCCCAAGCACGTGCAGCAGCTTGTTGAAGAAAACCACCTGCGGTGGGACAGCCTGGGCGAGTTCTGTGCGCTTGGGGAGAGCCTCAAGTTCCTCGCGGACCAGAAGGACAATGCCAAGGCCGCCGTCCTGGGCAAAGCCGTAGATGCCGCGACCCAAGGCATTCTGGACAACAACAAATCGCCATCGCGCAAAGTGGGCGAGCCGGACAACCGCGCCAGCCACTATTACTTTGCCCTTTACTGGGCGCAGGCGCTGGCCAGCCAGAGCGACGACGCCGCATTGGCCGAGCATTTTGCCCCCATCGCCGAAAAACTGGCGGCGAATGAGGACAAGATCATGGCCGAGCTGGCAGAGGTTCAGGGCAAGCCTGTCGATCTGGGCGGGTACTTCCATTCGGACCCCGCCAAGACCGAAGCGGTGATGCGCCCCTCGGCCACGTTGAACGCCATCATCGGCTAAGACACCACAGCATCGCGACCTATCCGCCCCGTCCTTTTGCAAAAGGGCGGGGCGTTTTCTTTGGGAACCATTCGCAGGCACTGCCGGTTGTTTGACCGGCACCTTGCCGCCCCGTCGGCAACAAACCGTCCCGCGCCCTTGCTGTCAGTTGATCCCTGCACGCATTCCTTCTATCGAAGAGGGCAGTATTTTAACGCTGATAGATCAGGATATTTCATGACCAAGCCGTTGCCCAAAGTCACGCCGAACACATGGGAATTTCTGCGCGACCCCATGATCGCCCCCACCGGTTTTCGCGAATATGACGCGCGCTGGCAGTACCCCGAGGCGATCAACCTGCCGGGCATCACCGCGCTTGGCCTTGGTCTGGGCACGCAGATGCAACAGCGCGGGATCGAGCCCGTTATCGCTGTGGGCAATGATTACCGCGACTATTCCCTATCGATTAAAAATGCGCTGATTTTGGGCCTGATGCAGGCGGGTATTCACGTCAAGGATATCGGCCCCTGTCTGTCTCCCATGGCCTATTTCGCGCAATTCCATCTGGATGCGCCAGCGGTGGCGATGGTCACCGCCTCGCATAACCCCAATGGCTGGACCGGCGTGAAGATGGGCTTTGAACGCCCGCTGACCCACGGCCCCGACGAGATGGCAGAGCTGCGCGATATCGTTCTGGAAGGGCGTGGCGAACAGCGCGAAGGCGGCAAGTATGAATTCGTCGATGGCGTGCGCGAAGCCTATCTGGATGATCTGGTGGGTGACTTCAAAATGACCCGTAAGCTCAAGGTCGTCTGCGCCACGGGGAACGGCACCGCCGCCGCCTTTGCGCCCGAACTGTTCCGCCGTCTGGGGGTCGAGGTGGTCGATAGCCACAACACGCTGGACTACACGTTCCCGCATTACAACCCGAACCCCGAAGCGATGGAAATGCTGCATGATATGTCCGACAGCGTGAAAGCCTCGGGCGCGGATTTCGCGCTTGGGTTTGACGGCGACGGCGACCGCTGCGGCGTGGTGGATGACGAGGGCGAAGAGATTTTCGCCGACAAGATGGGCGTCATCATGGCGCGCGATCTGTCTGCGATTTACCCCAACAGCACCTTTGTCGCCGATGTGAAATCGACCGGGCTATATGCCTCTGACCCTGTTTTGCAGGCCAATGGCGTTACGGCGGACTATTGGAAAACCGGCCACAGCCACATGAAACGGCGGGTCAAACAGTTAGGCGCGCTGGCGGGGTTCGAGAAATCGGGCCACTACTTCCTGGCTGAACCCATCGGGCGTGGCTATGACTGCGGCATGCGCGTCGCGGTCGAAGTCTGCAAACTGATGGACCGCAACCCCGCCATGAAGATGTCGGACCTGCGCCGCGCCCTGCCCCACACATATTCCACCCCCACCATGTCGCCCTATGCGTCGGACGAGGACAAATACGATATCCTCGACCGGATCGTCGCCAAGTTGAAAGACGTGACCGAGTTGGGCGGCCGCCCCGTGAAAGAGGTCGTGGCTGTGAATGGCGCGCGGGTGATCCTGGACAACGGCAGCTGGGGGCTGGTGCGCGCCTCTTCGAACACGCCGAACCTTGTGGTGGTCTGCGAAAGCTCTGAATCCGAGGAAGAATTGCGCGCGATCTTTGCCGATCTGGACGCCGTGATCCGGACAGAGCCGGAGGTTGGCGACTACGATCAAACCTTCTGATTGCAACAAGACTCGCCAGAATCCTCTAAGTTGAGTAAATGTTGATGTGTCTGCCCCCTCGGGCAGGCACATTTTTCTTTTAGGGGCCCTGATGGTAAAACGCGCGCTGATCACCGGTATCACCGGTCAAGACGGGTCCTATCTGGCGGAGTTGTTGCTGGACAAAGGATACGAGGTGCACGGGATCAAGCGGCGGTCTTCATCCCTTAATACGCAGCGGATTGATCATATTTATCAAGACCCTCACGAGGATGACCCCGATCTGATCCTGCATTATGGCGATCTTACCGATAGCTCGAACTTGACGCGGATTATGCGCGAGGTGCAGCCGGACGAGGTCTATAACCTTGGCGCGCAAAGCCATGTCGCGGTCAGTTTCGAGACGCCCGAATATACGACAGAGGTGAACGCCAACGGGGCCCTGCGGCTGTTAGAGGCGATCCGGTTTCTGGGGCTGGAAAAAAAGACCCGCTTTTACCAAGCATCAACTTCTGAGCTGTATGGCTTGGTGCAAGAGACACCACAGACGGAGGAAACACCCTTTCACCCGCGTAGCCCCTATGCGGTTGCCAAGATGTACGCCTATTGGATCACGGTTAATTATCGTGAGGCCTATGGGATCTATGCCTGCAACGGCATCCTTTTTAACCATGAAAGCGCCCGCCGGGGCGAAACCTTTGTCACGCGCAAGATCACGCGCGGCTTGGCAAATATCGCGCAGGGGTTGGAGGGGTGTCTTTATATGGGCAATATCGACGCGCTGCGCGATTGGGGGCACGCCAAGGATTATGTGCGCATGCAGTGGATGATGCTACAGCAGGACGTGGCAGAGGATTTCGTGATCGCCACCGGCGTGCAGTATTCCGTGCGCCAGTTCATCACGTGGTCGGCGGCAGAGCTTGGGATTACGCTGCGGTTCGAAGGCACGGGCGTGGATGAATGTGCGATTGTCGATAGCGTCATTGGGGAGGATGCCCCCGCGGTCAGCCCCGGCGATGTGGTGATGCGCATTGATCCGCAGTATTTCCGCCCCGCCGAGGTGGAGACGCTGCTGGGATCGCCCGCCAAGGCGAAGAAGAAACTCGGGTGGGAGCCGCAAATCACCGCGCAAGAGATGTGTGCAGAGATGGTGGCGAATGACCTCAAGGTCGCGCGGCGGCATGCGCTGTTGAAAGAACACGGGCTGGATCTGCCGATCCCGCTCGAGAACGGGTAGGCCCATGCGGAAGATCTATATCGCTGGGCATCGCGGCATGGTCGGCGGGGCGATCTTGCGGCAGTTGCAGGCGCGCAAGGACGCTGGGGAGGCGTTGGAACTGGTGACGCGGACCCGTGCAGAACTGGACCTGACCGATCAAGCGGCGGTGCGTGACTTTATGCGTTCTGAGGCACCGGATGTGGTGATCCTCGCCGCGGCCAAGGTCGGCGGGATCATGGCGAACAACACATATCCCGCCGAGTTTATTTACGAAAACCTGATGATCGAATGCAATGTGATCCATCAGGCCCATGCCGCTGGTGTTCAACGACTGCTGCAACTGGGCAGCTCTTGCATCTATCCGCGTGACGCGGCGCAGCCGATGGCCGAAAATGCCCTGCTGACCGGCCCGCTAGAGCCCACGAACGAGCCCTACGCCATCGCCAAGATCGCCGGCATTAAACTTTGCGAAAGTTATAACCGGCAATATGGCGTGGATTATCGCAGTGTGATGCCAACGAATCTCTATGGACCGGGGGATAATTTTCATCCGCAAAACAGCCATGTCTTGCCCGCCCTGATCCGTCGTTTCCACGAGGCCACGCGCGACGGGGCGGCGGAGGTGGTGATTTGGGGCAGCGGCAAACCGATGCGGGAATTCCTGCATGTGGACGATATGGCGGAAGCGTCGCTGTTTGTGCTCGACCTGCCGCGTGATGCCTACGCTGCGCAGACGCACCCGATGCAAAGCCATATCAACGTGGGCACGGGCCGCGACATCAGCATCGCGGCGCTGGCGCAGATGGTGGCGGAGGGGACGGGGTTCAAAGGACGGCTGGTGTTCGATACGTCGAAGCCCGACGGGACGATGCGCAAGCTGATGGATGTCTCGTGTCTGGCGGATATGGGCTGGCGCGCGCGGATCGATCTGAAAGACGGGCTTCGGGAGACGTATGATTGGTTTTTGCGACAGGATCACCTGCGCAGCTAAATCTCTCGCATTTGATTAATCTCTCGTTAGAATTTTTCAGATTAACTGCCTCTCATGATGCACGCTATTCTCCTTTGCGGCGGGTCGGGGACGCGTCTTTGGCCCCTGTCGCGCAAATGCTACCCCAAACAGTTTGCCAAGCTGATGGGGGATGAAAGCCTGTTCCAGATTTCGGCCAAGCGTCTGACCGGCCCCGGATTCGCCCCTCCGATTGTGGTGACTGGCGACCCGTTCCGGTTCATCGTGACCGAACAACTGGCGCAGGTGGAACGGGCGGCGCAGGCGATCCTGATCGAACCGGAGGGGCGCAATACCGCCCCTGCGATCCTTGCCGCCGCGCTGTATATCGGGCGCACTGACGCGCAAGCACTGATGCTGGTCGCGCCGTCGGACCATGTGATTCCCGACGGCGATGCTTTTGCCCAGACCGTGCAAGCCGCGGTGCCGCGCGCGCAGGCCGGTGATCTGGTCACCTTTGGCATCACGCCTACGCGGGCCGAAACGGGTTATGGCTATCTTGAGCTAGCTAAAGGTGCTGACGCGAGCGCCAAAACCCCGCAACCCCTTGCGCGCTTTGTTGAAAAGCCGGACGGGGCGACGGCTGCCAAGATGCTGCAGGCCGGGAATTTTCTGTGGAATGCGGGGATTTTCCTGTTCACGGCTCAGACGATTATCGCGGCTTATCAGGCCCACGCGCCCGATATGCTTCGCACGGTTAAGGCGTCGCTCGACGGCGCGGAATCTGATCTTGGGTTCACGCGACTCGCGCCTGAGCCTTGGGGCCAAGCTGATGATATCTCTATCGATTATGCGATCATGGAAAAGGCGGATAACCTCGCGGTGATGCCGTTCGCCGCCGGATGGTCCGACCTGGGCGGCTGGGATGCGGTCTGGCTGGAAAGTGGGCCTGACGCGGCGGGAAATGTCTGTTCGGACAATGCCACCGCGATTGACTGTGCGGGCACGCTGCTGCGGTCGGAAACCGACGGGTTGCAACTGGTCGGCATCGGGCTGGACAATATCATCGCCGTCGCCATGGGCGATGCGGTGCTGGTGGCGGATAAATCGCAAGCGCAGCGGGTGAAGGAAGCGGTTGAGGCGCTCAAAAGGCGGGATGCTAGCCAAGCGGTCCAACTGCCGCGCGATTACCGCCCGTGGGGGTGGTACGAAAGCCTTGTGATCGGCGGGCGATTTCAGGTGAAACGCATCGTGGTAAACCCCGGTGCAGCCCTGAGCCTGCAAAGCCATCACCACCGGTCGGAACATTGGATTGTGGTCGAAGGCACCGCGAAAGTAACTGTGGACGACACCGTGAAACTGATCAGCGAGAACCAGTCAGTCTACATCCCGCTCGGGTCTGTGCACCGGATGGAGAACCCCGGAAAACTGCCCATGGTGCTGATCGAGGTGCAGACCGGCAGCTATTTTGGCGAAGATGATATTATCCGCTACGAGGATGTCTATGCGCGGGGGTAAGGCTTCGTCTGTCCTGGCAACGAAAAAAGCGCCCCCCTCTAGGGGCGCTTTCGCTGTTCTAGGCTTTGCGTCGGATCAGCTGCGCGACAGGACGCTGGCGGGGCGCGCTTTGGCCAGACCGCTGGTAATAAAGCCTGCAAGCACCGCTTTGATGATGTCACCGGGGATGAACACGGTCACCAGCGCGGCGGATTCCAGCAGTGATTTATCCAGCGCGATCGACAGGCCGATGATCCCGAAGATATAAAGCACGACGATCCCGCCGATGACCGAAGCAACCGCCGCAACGATGGTCAGCGAGGGCCCGTACCATTTTTCGACGATCAGGCCGGTGACAAAAGCCGCCACGGGGAAGCCGATCAGGAAGCCGGAGGACGGCAGCATGAAGGCACCCAGCCCCCCGTTGCCACCGGCCAGAAGCGGCAGCCCCAAAGCGACCAGCAGCAAGAAGAGCAGCACGGCCAGCGCGCCGCGTTTGGCCCCCAGCACGGTCCCACAAAGCATGATGCCCAAGCTTTGCGCCGTGATCGGCACGCCAAAGCCAAGCGAGAATTTCGGGATCAACGCAAGTGCTGCAATCAGGGCAGCGAACAGCGCAACGAGGGTCAGGTTACGTTCCATAACAAAGGGTCCTTTGCGTAAATTTGACGGCATGTATCCCCGCGATCACAAAATTAAGCAAGCGTCGTGATCGTGACCAAAGGTCAGCGCGGGCGTTATGCAACCGGTGCGGCACAGGCCAGCAGGGCGGACACGTCCAGATGGGTTTCCATATGGTCGGCCAGCGCGTCGAGCGTATCTTCCACGGTCTGACTGTAGGAAGTCGGCCCTGCCCCCAGCCCCAGTTGCGCCAACCAGGCACTGCGGAAACTATCGTTGGTAAAGAGCCCGTGCAGATAGGTACCGGTGATCTTGCCATCGCGCGACCCTGCCCCGTCGGGGATGCCGTTGATATGCGCAAAGGGCGTGGCGCAATCGGCCCCCACCGTCTGTCCGATGTGGATTTCATAGCCGTCGATCTGCGTGCCCGTGGCGGCATGGTCGGCGGTGACGCGGGTCAGGGTCTTGTCCGGGGCCATGCGGGTTTCGACATCCAGCAGGCCCAGCCCCTCTTCGCGGCCCGCAGGTCCCTCGAAGCCCTGCGGATCCTCGATAAACCGGCCCAGCATCTGGTAGCCGCCGCAAATTCCCAGCACCGCGCCGCCGCGCCGCACATGGGCATAAAGGTCGATGTCCCAGCCTTGGGCGCGCAGGAAAGCCAGATCGCCGCGGGTGGATTTCGTGCCTGGCAGGATCACCAGATCGGCGTCGGCGGGCAGCGGCGTGCCGGGGGGGACCATGGTCAGCCGCACCGAGGGCTCCGCCGCCAGCGGGTCGAGGTCGTCGAAGTTCGAGATGCGCGAGAGCATGGGGCAGACGATGTGGAACCCGCCGTCGGAGGGGGCGCGCGACAGGTCCACCGCGTCTTCGGCGGGCAGCAGATGCGCGTTGGCAAACCACGGCAATGTGCCGAACCCCGTCCAGCCGGTGCGGCGTTCAATCTCGCGGTAGCCGTCGTCAAAAAGGCTGACATCGCCGCGGAACTTGTTGACCAGAAAGCCGGTGATCATCGCCGCGTCCTGCGGGTCCATGACCACTTGGGTGCCGACGATCTGGGCGATGACGCCGCCGCGGTTGATGTCTCCGGCCAATACAACGGGTACACCTGCGGCGCGGGCAAAACCCATATTGGCAAGGTCGTTCTGGCGTAGGTTCGTTTCAGCCGGGCTGCCCGCCCCTTCAACGATGATCAGATCGGCGCTTTGCCCGAGGATTCCGAAGCTTTGAAGCACGGGGGCCATCAACCCTGCGCGGGCCTTGCTGAAGTCACGCGCTTGCAGGGTGCTATGGCGCTGCCCTTGCACAATCACCTGTGACCCGCTGTCGGTTTCGGGCTTCAGCAGGATGGGGTTCATATGCACCGACAGGGGCCGCCCGCAGGCGATCGCTTGCAGAGCTTGGGCGCGACCGATCTCTCCGCCGTCCTCGGTGACGGCGGCGTTGTTCGACATGTTCTGCGGCTTGAACGGTGCCACGGAAAGCCCCCGACGCGTGGCCGCGCGGCACAGGCCCGCCACCAGCATGGATTTCCCCACATTCGATCCGGTGCCCTGGATCATGATGGCGCGGGTGGGCATGGCGGGACCTCGTGTTTTTTGTGCAGCCCTTGGTGTCAGCCTGCGCTGATCCCGTCAAGCATCCGCGGGCGGCCTCTGCGCATTGGTCGCCCGCGGGAAAATCCGCGCAAAGCGGGTTTGGCCCCTGCGTTATGACAGGCGCAGCTTGACAGGGGCGGGCAAATGACCAATGCAGGGCGTATGTTGGTTCCTGTCCCAGACAGGCGAAGAGGGAACGCGATACGCATTGATCCAGCCTTGGGTCAGCGCCAAGCGCAGCCGCCCCCGCGACCGTGACCGGAGAGAGCTTTCAACCACTGGCCCGCAGGCTGGGAAGGTGAAGGTTCGCAAGGCAAGCTGCCTTAGATCCGCAAGCCGGGAGACCTGCCAGCATAGTTTGTAACGGGCGAACGGGGTGTTTCGCGACTGGCCTAGAACGCTGTTCGCATGTCGTTCGCTGCTGGCGATCCCCCTTGGCCCATCGACGTATGAGGCAAGATATGACCACCACGGATCAACCGGTCACCGTCACCATTTGCACCACCTGTCGCGCAGGTCAGATCACCGCCGAGGACGCGCCGCGCCCCGGGCAACAGCTGTTTGACGCGCTGTCGGGGCATCTGCCCGACGGTGTGCAGCTGCGCGGAGCCGAATGTCTGTCGGCCTGTTCGCGGGGCTGTTCGATGGTCCTGTCGGGTGGCCCGTCGCGCTGGACTTATGTGTACGGCGATCTCGACACTGACGCGCATTTGTCCGATATCGTGAAGGGCGTCTCTGCCTATGCCCAGACCTCTGATGGCGTGGTGCCCTGGCGCGAACGCCCCGTGGTCTTCCGCAAACAATCCATCGCCCGCATTCCCCCACAGGAGCCAACCGAATGACCAACCTTACCAAAATCCCCGTTACCGTGATCACCGGCTTTCTGGGCGCTGGCAAAACCACCTTTATCCGTCACCTGATGGAGAACGCCGGCTCCAAGCGTCTGGCCGTGCTGGTCAATGAATTCGGCACCGCCGGTGTGGATGGCGACATCCTGAAATCCTGCGCGATTGACAATTGCCCCGCCGAGAACATCGTCGAGCTGGCAAACGGCTGTATCTGCTGCACCGTGGCCGATGACTTTATCCCCACCATCGAAGCCCTGATGGCCCTGCCCGAAACGCCTGATCACATCCTGATCGAGACGTCGGGGCTGGCGCTGCCCAAACCCTTGCTCAAGGCGTTTGACTGGCCAGCGATCCGGTCGCGCATCACCGTGGACGGCGTGATTACCCTGGCCGATGCCGAAGCCGTGGTCAGCGGGCAGTTCGCCCCCGATCTGGAGGCCGTGGCCGCGCAGCGCGATGCCGATGACAGTCTGGACCACGAAACGCCTTTGTCCGAAGTCTTTGAGGACCAAATCGCCTGCGCCGACATCGTGCTGCTGTCCAAGGCCGATCTGGCGGGCCCCGAGGGCGTCGAGGCTGCGCGCAAGGTGATCGAGGCGCATGCGCCGCGCAAGCTGCCGATCATTCCGATGACCGAAGGCGTGATCGACCCCCGCGTTGTGCTGGGTCTGGAAGCCGCCGCCGAAGATGACATCGACGCGCGCCCCAGCCACCACGACGGGCATGACGATCACGAACATGACGACTTTGAAAGCGTGGTGATCGACATGGGCGAGGTCGCCGATGTCGCCACGCTTGAGGCCGCCGTGTTGCGCTTGGCGCGCGAGCAGAAAATCCTGCGCGTCAAAGGCTATATCGCCGTTCAGGACAAACCGATGCGTCTGCTGGTGCAGGCCGTGGGCGAGCGCGTGCGCAGCCAGTTCGACCGCCCTTGGGGGGACATGCCGCGCCGCAGCCAACTGGTTGTGATCGCGGAACATGATCACGTGAACGAAGCCGCGATCCGCGCGGTGCTGGAGGGCTAAGCCGCCATGCATGTCGTCTTTCGCGAAAGCCACGGACTGGACCAAAGCGATCTGCCCCAAGATCTGGGGCAGACGCCGGCGGATCTGGTGGTGCTGTCCTTTTCGGACAGTGATCTGGGGGCTTTCGCGGCGGGCTGGCATCGTGCGGAAGGGGGCTTGCCGTCGTTGCGGCTGGCCAATCTGGTCGCGCTGAAACATCCGTTGTCGGTCGATACCTATGCCGAACAGACCCTTGCAGGGGCCAAGGCGGTATTGGTGCGGCTGATCGGGGGCGAAAGCTATTGGCCTTACGGGCTGGCGACCTTGCAGGATATGGCGCGCAAGCAGCAGATCGCGCTGGCGGTGCTGCCTGCGGACGGCCAACCCGACCCACGGCTCGACGCGCTGTCGACGCTGCCGCATTCGACGTTAAGACGCTTGCAACATCTGTGCGATACGGGCGGGGCGGTGGCTGCGCAGGCGGCACTGGCGCAGCTGTCGCTGGCCGCGGGTCTTTACGCGGGGCCAGCCAAAGGGGCCAAGACCGTGCCCGAGGCGGGGTTCTACCGCCCCCACACCGGCGTGATCCCCGCGCCGGAACCCTCCGACAAGCCGCGCGCGATTGTGACCTTCTACCGGTCCTATCTGACGGCTGCCGATACCGATCCTGTGGATGCGCTGATCGCAGCACTCGACGCGCGTGGCTTTGACGCCGTGGGGCTATTCGCGCCCAGCCTCAAGGGGGACACCGCGCCGTGGATCGCGCAGCAGATCGCCCGGCTTGATCCGGCGGTGATCGTGAACGCCACCGCTTTCTCCGCCCAGCGCGGGCCGGATGAACCATCTGTTCTGGGCGCATCAGATTGCCCCGTGGTGCAGGTCGCCTTATCGACCGCGCGTCGGCGCGATTGGGCCGGATCAGAGCGCGGGCTGTCGCCTACCGATCTGGCGATGCATGTCGTCTTGCCCGAGGTGGATGGCCGTCTGTTTGGCGGTGTCGTCAGCTTTAAACAGCCCGGCAAACGGGACGAGGCGCTGCAATACAGCCGCTTCGCCCATCGCGCCGACGCGAACCGCGTGGATTTCATCGCCGATCGCGTGCAGCGCTTGCACCAGCTACGGGTGCAGGACAACGCGGCAAAGTCTGTGGGGGTGGTGCTGTCCACCTACCCCGGCAAAGACTGGAACATGGCCCATGCGCTGGGGCTGGATGCGCTGGCTTCGTTGCGGGAGATGACGGCGCAGTTGGCGGCACAGGGCTATGACGTGGATGCGCAAGACTTTACCGATACGCAAACGGTTGCCAGCCGTCTTGGCACCGAAACGCTCCGCTGGCCGCTGGCAGAGTATGAGGTCGCGCTTGCAAAGCTGCCACAGGCGTTGCGTGAGGATCTGACCGAAGGCTGGGGCGCGCCGCAGGATGATCCGCTGTTTCACGACGGGGCGTTCTGTTTTCCGGCGCTGCGCAGTGGCAAGCTGCTGGTCGCCTTGCAACCCGAACGCGGGGCGCTGGCCGAACGGGATGATGACTATCACGACCTGAGCCGCACACCGCGACCGGGCTATGTCGCCTTCTATCTGTGGCTGCAACAGCAGGCGGATGCGATGGTGCATGTCGGGGCCCACGGCACGCTGGAATGGCTGCCGGGCAAATCCGTCGCCCTGTCTGACGCCTGCTGGCCCGAGGCGCTGATCGGCCCGATGCCGGTGATCTACCCCTTTATCGTCAATGACCCCGGCGAGGCCGCGCAGGCCAAACGCCGTATCGGAGCCGTGACCGTGGGCCATATGCCGCCCCCTTTGGTGACATCGAAACTGCCCGATGCATTCGGACGGTTGGAACGGCTGCTGGATGAATACTCGACCGCGGACGGGCTGGACCCTGCGCGGCGCGACCGGCTGATCGCGGACATCCGAGCCGAGGCGCAGGGCCGCGGGGTTGAACAGGACCTCGGCCTTGATGCCAGCGCCAGCGCGGCAGAGGCGTTGACCCGCATCGACCGCTTCGTCTGCGACATCAAGGAAACGCAATATGGCGACGGGCTGCATGTCTTTGGCGCAGGCGATCATGGGACGGGCGAGATCGACGGGCTGATCGCGGCGCTTTCGGCGCGGTTTGTGCCCCCCGGCCCGTCGGGGTCACCCTATCGCGGGCGCAGCGATGTGCGGCCCACGGGGCGCAACCTGTTTACCACCGATCCACGGGCCGTGCCCTCGCGCGCGGCCTATACCCAAGGGGTGAAGCTGGCCGAGGAATTGTTGCGCAAGCATTTGCAGGATCACGGCGACTGGCCCAAGGGGTTGGTCATGGACATGTGGGGCTCTGCCACCATCCGCACGGCGGGGGAAGAGTTTGCCATGGCGCTGCATCTGGCGGGTCTGTCCCCCCGCTGGGATGACGGCAGCGACCGTGTGAGCGGGTTCGACATTCTGCCGCTTGCGCTGTTGAACCGTCCGCGCATTGATGTGACCCTGCGGGTGTCGGGCCTGTTCCGCGATATGTTCCCCGGTCTGGCGCAGCTGTTCGAGACAGCAATTGCCAAACTGGCCGAGCGTCCCGAAACGGCTGCTGATAACCCCTATCTGGTGCAGACCCCGCGTGTCTTTGGCCCGCGTCCCGGCTCCTATGGCTTGGGGATCGGCACCGCGATGGACGACTATTCCGACGAGGCGCGCACAGCGGCGGGCGAGGCATGGCTGGCTGCGTCGTCCTACGCGATCGACGCGCGCGGAGAGATCACCTATGCCCGCGACGCGCTTGAGACGCAGCTGACGCGGGCCGATAGTTTCGTGCACCTGCAAGACCTGCCCGAGACCGATCTGCTGATGGCAGAGGATTACGCCGCCCATGAAGCCGGCTTTGCCGCCGCGATGCAGCGTTTGGGCAAGGGTGGGGCTGCCGCGCTGTACCATCTGGACGCCACCCGCCCCGACCAGCCCCGTGCCCGCACCCTGACCGAGGAGCTCGCCCGTGTGGTGCGCGCCCGTGCCGCCAACCCCGATTGGGCCACTGGCATGATGGCGCATGGGTTCCGCGGTGCCGCCGAGATTGCCGCGACGCTGGATCACCTTGCCGCCTTTGCGCATCTGGCAGGCGTCGTGCCGGACCATCTGTTCGACGCCATGTTCGATGCCACGCTGGGGCGCGATGATCTGGTCGACTTCATGCAGGACGCCAACCCGCAAGCGCTTGCTGCATTGCGCGCGCGGTTTGATGCGCTGCACCGGGCGGGGCTTTGGACGTCGCGCCGCAACTCTGTCCTTGCCGAATTGGGCACCCCCGCATGAGCGCGCCGCAGGTCTTTGGCTGGTGCCCCGGTGCGCTGCGGCCGATGATGTCGGGTGACGGGCTGGTGGTGCGGCTGCGTGTGCCGATGGGGCGGCTGAGCCCTGACCAGATCCGCCGCGTTGCCACGCTGGCGCGCACCCATGGCAACGGGATGATCGACCTGTCGGCCCGCGCGAACCTGCAACTGCGCGGGGTGACAACGGATAGCCATGCTGCATTGGTCGACGGGCTGCGCGAGATTGGCCTTGTCGATGCCGATCTGGCGGCAGAGGCGCGGCGCAATATCACCGTGACGCCGTTCTGGCAGGATGGGGACGACAGCCACCGCGTGGCGCAAGCTCTGGCCCATGCGCTCTCCAGCGAAGACGCACCCGACCTGCCCAGCAAGTTCGGCTTTGCGATCGATTGCGGAGCACGGCCTGTGCTGACGTGCACCTCTGCCGATATCCGGATCGAACGTAGCGCCGCTGGCTTGATCTGCCGGGCGGACGGGGCAGAGGTGGGCCAACTGGTATGCGTCGAGACTGCCGCAGATGCCGCACTGACGCTGGCGCGCTGGTTTCTGGACACCGGTGGCGTGACCGACGGGCGGGGGCGCATGGCCGCGCAGATCGCGACGAAGGGGGCTCCTGTGGGCGCTGATACCGTCCCCCTGCCCGCTGCGCCCGTCCCTGAGCCCGGTATGACCCCGCAAGGCACGCTTCTCGGGTTTGCCTTTGGCCAGACCACGGCGGAAAGCTTTGCGCAGTTGGCGGAGCTTGGTGCCCTGCGGCTGACCCCTTGGCGCATGGTGTTGATGGAAGGGATCACCCCCTCGGCTCCGCTACCCGATTTCATCACCGACGCCCGCGATCCGCGCCGCCGTGTGCAGGTCTGCACCGGTGCCCCCGGCTGCCGTCAGGCTTTGTCGGACACACGCGATGCCGCCCGCGCCATCGCCGCGCATCTGTCGCCCGATCGTGACGACACGATCCATATCTCGGGCTGTGCCAAAGGCTGCGCCCATCCCGCCCCTGCCCCCGTCACGCTGACCGCCAGCCATGACGGGCATTTCACCCTTATCCGCCACGGGCGCGCAGGCGATCCGCCGCAAAGCGCGCCCCTGACAGTGACCCAAATTCAAGACAGGAGGCTTTGAGTGCCCCACACCTACGAGACCAACGGTGCCGCGATCTATCTGGAGAGCTTTGCCACCATCCGCGCCGAGGCCGATCTGGCGCGGTTCACCCCCGATGAAGAACGTGTCGCCGTTCGGATGATCCACGCCGCCGGTCTGGTCGGGCTGGAAAAGCACGTACAGTTTTCTGAAAACATGGCGCAGATTGCACGGGCGGCGCTGGCGGACGGTGCGCCGATCCTGTGTGATGCGCATATGGTGTCCGAAGGGATCACCCGCACGCGTCTGCCCGCTGACAACCAGATCATCTGCACCCTGCGTGATCCCAAGGTGCCAGAGCTGGCGCAGCAGATGGGCAACACACGCTCTGCCGCGGCGCTTGAACTGTGGCGGCCACATCTGGCAGGGGCCTTGGTGGCCATCGGCAATGCGCCCACGGCGCTGTTCCACCTGCTCAATATGCTCGAAGATCCCGACTGTCCGCGACCTGCGGCCATCATCGGCTGCCCCGTCGGCTTTGTCGGCGCGGCGGAATCGAAAGAGGCGCTGATGCAGGATTTGCCCGTGCCGTCGATGATCGTGCAGGGGCGTTTGGGCGGTTCGGCGATTACAGTGGCGGCGGTGAACGCGCTGGCCACGTGGAAGGAATAACGATGGGCAAGGTCATTTGCATCGGGCTTGGCCCCGGCGATCCCGAATTGATGAGCGTCAAGGCGCACCGTTTGCTGACCGGCGCGCAGCACGTCGCGTTTTTCCGCAAACCCGGACGGCGCGGGCAGGCCCGCACCATCGTGGACGGCATCATCGCCGAGACGGCGGTGGAACACGCGATGGAATACCCCGTCACGACAGAGATCCACTTTAGCGATCCTGAATACAACCGCCTGCTGTCGGCCTTCTACGACGATTGGGCTGACCGTTTGACCGACCTTGCGCAGAGTGAAGATGTAATCGTGCTCTGTGAAGGGGACCCGTTCTTTTACGGGTCGTTCATGCATCTGCACAGCCGCCTTCAGGGCCGCGCCGAGGTCGAGATCGTGCCCGGCATCACAGGCATGTCGGGCTGCTGGACCGCGACGGGGCATCCGATCACTTGGGGCGATGATGTGCTGACGGTGCTCATGGCGACGCTGGACGAGGAAGAGCTGGCCACGCGGGCCGCCAATACCGATGCGCTGGTGGTAATGAAGATTGGCCGCAACCTTGATAAGTTGAAGCGCGCACTGACCAAGGCAGGGCGGTTGCAGGACGCGTGGCTGGTCGAGAAAGGCACGATGGCGGGGCAGACGGTGCAAAAGCTGACGGAAGTTCCGGCCGACGTGCCCTATTTCTCGATCGCGATCGTGCATGGTCAGGGACGGCGACCATGACCGGCTGGGTGCGCGTTGTCGGCCTTGGCCCCGGAGACGAGGCGCTGGTCACGCCAGAGGTGCGCGCCACCGTGGATGCGGCGACCGATATCGTCGGCTACATCCCCTATGTGCGCCGGATTGCCTCGCGCGACGGGCTGACCCTGCATGAAAGCGACAACCGGGTAGAGCTGGACCGCGCCGCACATGCGCTTGAAATGGCGGCGGCGGGGCGGCGTGTGGTGGTGGTGTCTTCGGGCGATCCGGGGGTCTTTGCCATGGCCTCTGCCCTGTTCGAGGCGTTGGAGAAAGGCCCGAACGACTGGCTGGCAATCGATATTCGCGTCCTGCCCGGCATCACCGCGATGCTCGCGGCGGCGGCGCGGTTGGGGGCACCGCTGGGGCATGATTTCTGCGCGATCAACCTGTCGGACAATCTGAAACCCTGGTCGCTGATCGAAAAACGGCTGCGGCTGGCGGGGGAAGCGGGGTTTGCCATGGCGTTCTACAACCCGCGCTCTGCTTCGCGGCCGCATCAGTTCGCCACCGCGCTTGATATTCTGCGCGAGGCCTGCGGGCCGGAGACCTTGATCTCTTTCGCGCGCAACGTCAGCCATCCGGACGAGACATTGCGCACCGTCACGCTGGCCGAAGCGACGCCAGAGATGGCCGATATGCGCACGGTCGTGATCGTCGGTAACGCCGATACCCGCCGCGTCGGGACACATATCTACACGCCACGGTCCGTCGTATGATCAAGCCACGCCAGGATATCGTCGAGCCGCGCAAATGTGGTGCGAGGGGGCACCGCGGGGCGCTGGATCATCAGCACGCGCAGCCCCAGTTCGCGCGCGGCGATAAGCTTGGCCTCGGCCCCCGTGCCGCCGGCGTTCTTGGCGATGATCAGCTTGGTCCCGTGGTCGCGCAGCAGGGCGATGTCTCCGGCCACGTCGAAGGGTCCACGGGCGAGGGTCACGGTCGTGTGCGGCAAGGGCAGCGGCACGGCGGGCTGGTCCACCAGCCGCAGCAGATAATGGTGCTGCGGATGGTTGGCAAAGACGGACAGCGCCTGCTTGCCGATGGCCAGAAAGACCCGCGTCGACACCTGCGGCAGCGCAGCGGCGGCGGCTTCGATACTTGGCAGATGGGTCCAATTGTCGGCGACAGTCTCGGCCCACGGGGCCCGTTCAAAAGCGGCCAGCGGGATGCCTGCCTGCGTGCTGGCGGCATGGGCGTTACGGCTCATCTGCGCGGCGAAGGGATGGGTCGCGTCGATCACGCGGGTGATATGGTTCTGCGCGATAAACGCCAGCAATCCGGCCACGCCGCCAAAGCCACCCACGCGGGTGGGCAGCGGCTGCGCCACGGGGGCGGCCGTGCGTCCGGCATAGCTGAACAGCGCATCATCGCCACGGTCGGCCAGCGCGCGCGCGAGGCTGGAGGCCTCTGTCGTGCCGCCAAGAATGAGGGTGCGCGTCATGGCTGATCCTGTTGCTGCCTGGGTGACCCTGATTGGTCTGGGCGAAGATGGCCTTGGCGGGCTGACCGATGCAAGCCGAAAGGCGCTGGCAGAGGCCGACGTGATCTTTGGCGGGGCGCGGCATCTGGCGCTTTGTGCCGCGGGCGCGCGGGGGCGCGAATGGCCGTTGCCGTTCAGTGTAGCGCCGGTGTTGGAACATCGCGGGCGTGCGGTTGTGGTGCTCGCCTCGGGTGATCCTTTCTGGCACGGCGTGGGCGGTTCGCTGGCGCAGGTGCTGGACGCGTCGGAATGGCGCTGCTTTCCCGCGCCGTCCTGCATGACGCTCGCCGCTGCGCGGCTTGGCTGGCGGTTGGAGGAGGTCACGACCCTTGGCCTGCATGCTGCCCCGTTCGAGGTGTTGCTGCCCCATCTGGCGGCAGGTGCGCGGCTGATCTGCACATTGCGCGATGGTGCGGCCCCTGCGACGCTGGCAGGCTATCTGACCGCGCAGGGTTTCGGCGCGTCCCGCCTGACGGTGATGGAGGCGCTTGGCGGTCCGCGTGAAATCGCGCGCACGGCCGATGCTGCGACTTTTGACCTGGACGGCGTCGCCGCCCCTGTGGTGGTGGCGATTGCGGTGTCGGGTAGCGCGGGTATCAGCCACGCGCCCGGACGGCCAGAGGCGCTTTTTGCCCATGACAGCCAGATCACCAAATCACCCATGCGCGCGTTGACGCTGGCTGCGTTGGCCCCCCGCGCGGGGGAGCTGCTGTGGGATGTGGGGGGCGGATCGGGCTCTGTCTCTGTTGAATGGTGTCTGGCCGCGCCGCACGCGCAGTCCATTGCAATCGAGCCGCGCGAAAGCCGCTGCGATAATATCACCGAGAACGCCCGCCGCTTTGGTCTGGCGGGCCGGATGCGCTGCGTGCAGGGCACGGCCCCCGATGCGCTGGCCGATCTGCCCCTGCCCGCTGCGGTCTTTCTGGGGGGTGGCGCGTCAGAGGATGTCTTGCAGGCGATCTGGGACAGGATCACGCCGGGCACGCGGCTTGTGGCGAATGCGGTGGCGCTTGAAACCCAAGCCTTGCTGATCCGCTGGCATGGGATGCACGGCGGGCAGCTACTGCGGATTGATCTGGCGCAGGCGGCCCCCTTGGGGACCATGCAGGGCTGGCACCCCAGCCGCCCGCAACTGCAATGGAGCGTGACCCGATGATCGTCGCGGGCATAGGATTGCGCGCGGATGCGACCGAGGCGGATTTACACGCGGCCCTTGCGCTGACGCGGCGCAGGCCGGACACGCTCGCGACCCTCGCGATCAAGGTGACGCCAGCGCTACGGCGTTTTGCCGACAGTCTGGGATTGCCGCTGATCGAACTGTCGGAAGCCGATATCGCAGACATCCCGACGCGTACCGTGTCACCGCGCGTGCAGGCGCGCTTCGGGACCGGATCACTTGCCGAGGCCGCCGCATTGCGCGTTGCCGGTCGCGGTGCCAAATTGACGACCTTGCGTGTGACCAGCCCCAATGGCATGGCCACCGTAGCTATCGCGGAAGGAATTGCCCCATGACTGTTCACTTTATCGGCGCGGGCCCCGGTGCCCCTGATCTGCTGACCCTGCGAGGGCGCGACCTGATCGCGGCCTGCCCTGTGTGTCTGTATGCCGGATCGTTGGTCCCGTCTGAGCTGCTGTCCTACTGCCCTGCGGATGCGAAGATCGTGAACACCGCGTCGCTGTCGCTGGACGAGATCATGGCAGAAATCAAGACCGCCGATGATGCGGGGCAGGATGTGGCGCGGCTTCATTCGGGTGATCTGTCGGTCTGGTCCGCCATGGGCGAGCAGCTGCGCCGCTTGCGCGAGCTGGACATCGAGTATGACATTACCCCCGGCGTGCCCGCCTTTGCCGCTGCCGCCGCTGCCTTGGGGAACGAGCTGACGCTGCCCGGTGTGGCGCAGTCGCTTGTTCTCACTCGGACATCTGGGCGGGCGTCAGCCATGCCCGAGGGTGAAACGCTCGAGAATTTCGCCGCCACGGGTGCCACGCTGGCGATCCACCTGTCGGTACATGTGCTGGATGATGTGGTCGCGCGGCTCACCCCTCATTACGGAGAGGACTGCCCCGTCGCCATCGTCTGGCGCGCAAGCTGGCCGGATCAACGGGTGGTGCGGGCGACCTTGGGCAGCGTGATCGACGCCACCGACGGCGAACGCGGGCGCACGGCGCTGATCCTTGTGGGCCGCGCGCTGACGGCAGAGGAGTTCCGCGAAAGCTGTCTGTACGCTGGCGATTACGACCGCCGTTTCCGCCCCGTCGGCACAGAGCCGCGCTTTCCCGAGGGCACAGAATGATGGAGACTACGCAACTGCCCAAGGGCCTGATGATCTCGGCCCCGGCGTCGGGCACGGGCAAGACCACCTTGATGCTGGGCCTGCTCAACGCGCTTAGCCGGCGCGGCGTCGACGTGCGCCCGTTCAAGAGCGGGCCGGATTACATCGACCCCGGCTTCCACCGCGCGGCCTGCGGGCGGTCGTCCTATAATATCGACAGTTGGGCCATGGGATCGGGCGTGTTGTGCAATCTGATCGGCACCGCCCATGGCGGCGATCTGGCCCTGATCGAAGGGTCAATGGGGCTGTTTGATGGTGTGGCGCAACCGGGGGAAACCTCGAACGGGGCGAGCGCGGATATCTCTGCCATGACGGGCTGGCCGGTGGTTTTGCTGCTGGATGTATCGGGTCAGGCGCAATCGGCTGCGGCCACCGCCCTTGGGTTCAAGACGATGCGCCCGGATGTGCATGTCGCGGGTGTGGTGCTGAACAAGGTCGCCAGCCCCCGTCACGAGGCGCTGCTGCGTCTGGGGATGGAGCAGGTCGGCATCCCCGTTCTGGGCGCGCTGCCCCGACAGGGATCGGTCACGCTGCCGGAACGCCACTTGGGTCTGGTGCAGGCCGAGGAACAGCCCGAGCTGATGAAGCTGCTGGATGCGGCAGGTGATTTCATCGCGCAGCATATCGACCTTGATCTGATCGTCTCTGCCGCCCAAGGGCGCAGTATTCCCGACGGGCCAGATGTGCTGCCCCCGCCCCCCGGTCAACGGATCGCTTTGGCCAAAGATGCCGCGTTTTCGTTCATCTATCCGCATTTGCTGGACCACTGGATCGCCGCGGGTGCGCAGGTGTTGCCCTTCTCGCCGCTGGCGGATGAGGCACCGGACGACAGCGCCGACATCTGCTGGCTGCCCGGCGGCTATCCCGAGCTGCATGCCGGACGCCTTGCCGCTGCCGCGCAGTTCCGCGACAGCCTGCAACAATTCGCCACGACGCGCCCGGTGCATGGGGAATGCGGGGGCTATATGGCGATGGGGGCCGGGTTGGTCGACAAGGAAGGCGTGCGGCACCAGATGGCGGGGCTGCTGGGGCTGGAAACCAGCTACGAGAAGCGCAAGATGCATCTGGGCTACCGGCTTGCCACGCTGAACGAACCCGGCCCCGGCTATGACGCGGGCGCGCGGTTGCGGGGGCATGAATTCCACTATTCTACGATCCTGTCGCAGCCCGATACACCGCTGGCGCGGGTGGTCGATGCCAATGGGGCCGAAGTGCCCGAGACAGGCTCGCGCCGCGGCCATGCGACGGGCACCTTCTTTCACCTGATTGCGGGGGCATCATGAGCGGTTTCGTCTCTTTCGTCTCCTCCGGTCCGGGTGATCCCGAGCTGCTGACCGTGAAGGC
Source organism: Sulfitobacter sp. EE-36 (assembly GCF_000152605.1). Classification (NCBI taxonomy): domain Bacteria; kingdom Pseudomonadati; phylum Pseudomonadota; class Alphaproteobacteria; order Rhodobacterales; family Roseobacteraceae; genus Sulfitobacter; species Sulfitobacter sp. EE-36. The sequence goes on from NZ_CH959310.1 coordinate 486,132, forward strand.
GGTAAAGCGGTTGCAAGAGGCCGAAGTCGTGCTGTTCGACGATCTGTCGGCGGGTCCGATCCTTGAACATGTCTCGCCCGAGGCGGATTTGATCGGGGTGGGCAAACGCGCCGGACGGCTGTCTCCGAAGCAGGATCACGTGAGCCGTTTGCTGGTCGAACACGCATTGACCGGCGCGCGGGTGGTGCGGCTCAAAAGCGGGGACGCGGGCGTGTTTGGCCGGCTTGAAGAAGAGCTGACCGCGCTGAAAGCGGCAGGCGTCGCCTTCGAGATCATCCCCGGTGTGACGGCAGCGTCTTCGGCGGCGGCGGCAGCGATGATCCCACTGACACGGCGGCTGACCGCGCGGCGGGTGCAATTCATCACCGGCCACGGCGAATCGGGGGCCTTGCCCGAAGATCTGAACATGGCGGCGCTGGCCGACCCTACGGCGACCACGGTCGTCTACATGGGCCGCCGCACCTTTGCGGGTTTCGCCGCGCGGCTGATCGCGGCGGGCTTGCCGCCCTCGACCCCTGCCCTGCTGGCAGAGGCGGTATCGACCCCCGATCAAAAGCTGAGCCGCCACACGGTTGAAAGCCTTGCCCATCTGCCACTGGATCCCGCAACGTCAGCGCCTGCGCTGATCCTTTACGGGCCGTTGACCGAATAGATGACTTGACAAAACCAACCCGAAAATGACCACCTATTCCGGACGGTTCCCCGTGCGCCTTCGGGCAATCGGGGTGAAAAGGGAATACGGTGCGGTGCCAAAGCAAAGGTGCCAAATCCGGAACTGCCCCCGCACCTGTAAGTGAAGAGCAACCCGCATTGCCACTGGGCCACACCGCCTGGGAAGGCGCGGCACGCATGGACGCACAAAGTCAGGAGACCTGCCGTCATGGGGATGATCCCCGATCCAACTGGCTGCCCCCCCGGGGCGGCTTTCACATTATGCCGTCGGGGAAGACGGTAAGGAGACCTGAATATGCATATCGAACCCGAAGTCGTGACCGGCGCCAAGCTGGTCCTGTCCTATGGCACCGCCGCCGGTGCTGCGGCCTATACCGCGAAAACCGCAATGGACTCTGTCCGTGAGAAAGGCGTCGTGCCTTTTGCGAGCGGGGCCGTGGTGGCCACCGCGCTGACCTTTGTCTTTTTCCAGGTCTTCCCGCATTTCCCCGTGGGCGTGAGCGAAGTGCACCTGATCCTCGGGTCGACCCTGTTCCTGCTGTTCGGCGTGGCCCCTGCGGCTGCCGGTCTGGCACTTGGTCTGCTGGCGCAGGGCGTGTTCTTTGCCCCCATCGACCTGCCGCAATACACGATGAACGTCACCACGCTGCTGGTGCCCTTGTTCATGGTCTCGGCGCTGGCCAAACGCATCATCGCACCCAATACCGCCTATGTTGATCTGACCTATGTTCAAGCGCTCAAGCTGTCGACCGCGTTTCAGGCGGGCGTTGTGGGCTGGGTCGCCTTCTGGGCCATCTACGGTCAGGGCTTTGCCGCCAGCAACATCGCCGCTGTGGCCAGCTTTGGCGGGGCCTATATGATGGTCATCCTGATCGAGCCGCTGGTGGATCTGGCCGTGCTCGCCGCCGCGAAAACCCTGCGCGATTTCGCGGGCAGCGCGCTGTTCACCAAGCGTCTGACACAGACTGCCGCTGAATAATCCAAGACCCGACGCGGCCCCCTATTCTGCGGGCCGCGTCACCCCCTGCCGGAGCCTCAAGATGTTTACGCTTTCACTGATCGGCATCGGGTCCGGCAATCCCAAACACCTGACATTACAAGCCATCGACGCGTTGAATGCCTGCGATGTGATCCTGATTCCGTCCAAGGGCGCGGGCAAGGATGATCTGGCCGGCCTGCGGCACGAGATTTGCGCCCAGGTGCTGCGGTCGGACGGGCCTGATATTCACGAATTCACCCTGCCCAAACGCGACGCCGCCAACCCTGATTATCACGCGGGCGTCCACGATTGGCATGATGCCATTGCACAGGTCTGGCTGGCCGAGATGCAGCGCACCCTGCCCCAAGGCGGCCGTGTCGGTTTCCTCGTCTGGGGGGATCCGTCGCTGTATGACAGCACCCTGCGCATTGCGGAGCGGTTGCAAAAGGTCGTCACACTCGCCGTCGATGTCGTGCCGGGGATCACCTCGCTTCAGGTACTGACGGCGGGCCATGCGATCCCGCTGAACACCATCGGCAATCCCGTCACCATCACCACCGGTCGGCAGCTGCGCGATCATGGCTGGCCGCAGGATGTAGATACGATTGCCGTCATGCTGGACGGCACCTGCGCCTTCGAGGTGTTGCGGCAGCACAGCGACGTCCACATCTGGTGGACCGCCTATGCCGGCATGCCGAACGAGCGTCGCATCGCAGGCCCGCTGGATCAGGTCTGCGACCGCATCATCGCAACACGGGCAGAGGCACGCGCCGCCCATGGCTGGATCATGGATATCTACCTGCTGCGCCGGTAGACACGCGCGCTACAGCTTTTCGAGCCGTTGCAAGATCGGGCAGTCGGGGCGGTCATCGCCAGCGCATTCATGCACCAGATGGGTCAAGGTCTGACGAATATCTTGCAGGTCCGCGATCTTGCTTTCGATCTGCGCCAAATGTTGCTGGGCGATGGCACGGACATCGGCGCTGGCGCGATCCTGATCATCCCAAAGCGCCAGCAGGTCGCGGCAATTCTCGATCGTGAAGCCCAAGGCCCGCGCACGGCCCAGAAACGTCAGCTTATGCACGTCGCTGTCGCAAAAGCTGCGATACCCGTTGGTGTCACGCGCGGGCGTGATCAGACCGATGTCTTCGTAGTAGCGGATGGTCTTGGCAGGCAGACCTGCGCTTTTCGACACGTCACCGATGTTCATAGACGTCTCCTTTCGTTGAATTAGGCGGTTGCTGCGGCGGCGATCCACCGCAGGCGCAGGGCGTTGAACAGGACAAAGACGCTCGACAACGCCATGGCGGCGGCGGCAAGCACGGGCGACAACAGCACGCCGAACAGCGGATAGAGCACACCGGCTGCAACAGGGATCAGCAGCGCGTTATAGCCAAAGGCCCAGAAGAGGTTCTGGCGGATATTGCGCATGGTGTGCTGGCTGATGTGCAGGGCGTTCACCACCCCTTGCAGATCGCCCGACATCAGCACCACGTCGGCCGCTTCGATGGCGACATCCGTTCCGGTACCGATGGCAATACCCACGTCGACCCCCGCCAGCGCGGGCGCATCATTGATCCCGTCCCCGACAAAGGCGACCTTGTGGCCCGCCTGTTGCAGGTCCTCCAGCGCGGCGACCTTGCCGTCGGGCAGCACTTCGGCGACCACGGTATCGATCCCCAAACGGTCGGCAATCGCCTGCGCCGTCGCCTTGTTGTCACCGGTGATCATGGCGATTTTCAGCCCCGCTTCATGCAGTGCCTCCAGCGCTTGGGGCGTCGTTTCCTTGATCGGGTCGGCGACGCCGATCATCGCGACAAGCGCCCCATCCACGGCCGCGAAAAGCGGTGTCTTGCCCTCTGCCCCCCATGCTGCCGACCGCCCCTCTGCCGCGGCGAGAGAGACCCCTTCGGCCTCCATGAAACGGTCCGCCCCGACAAGCACGCGACGTCCCTCGACCTCGGCGCGCACACCGTGGCCGGTTTGCGAGGCAAAAGAGGTCACCGCTGACAGCGACAGCCCCTGTTTTTCGGCATGGCGCAGGATGGCGCTGGCAATCGGGTGCTCTGACTGCGCCTCGACCGACGCGACGAGCCGCAACGCATCGGCCTGCGACCAGCCGTTGAAGACATCCAGATCCGTCACCTCAGGCCGACCGGCGGTCAGCGTGCCGGTTTTATCAAGCGCGATGGTATCGACCTCGGCCAAGACCTGCAGCGCGTCCCCCTTGCGGAACAGCACGCCCATCTCGGCCCCTCGCCCTGTGCCCACCATGATAGAGGTCGGCGTGGCCAGCCCCATCGCACAGGGGCAGGCGATGATCAGCACCGCGACGCTTGCCACCAAAGCGTGCCCCAGGGACGGCTGCGGCCCGAACGCCAGCCAGACAAGGAAGGTGGCCGCGGCAATCGCCATGACGACGGGCACGAACCACATGGTGATGCGGTTGACCATATCCTGTACGGGCAGCTTGGCGCCTTGGGCATCCTCGACCATGCGCACGATCTGCGACAGGGTCGTGTCCGCGCCCACATGGGTCGCGCGGTAGACCAGCGCGCCGGTGCCATTCACCGTCCCCCCGACCACACGCGTGTCGGGCAGCTTTTCGACGGGCACGGGTTCGCCGGTGATCATGCTTTCATCGACATAGGAACTGCCACGTGTCACGGTCCCGTCTACGGCGATCTTTTCACCGGGGCGCGCATGGATCAGATCGCCGACGGTGATCGCGTCGATCGCAACCTCTGACACCTTGCCGTCCCGCTCTACCCGCGCGGTTTTGGGGCGCAGCCCGACCAGTTTGCGGATCGCTTGCCCGGTTTGGCCCTTGGCCCGCGCCTCTAGCGTGCGCCCCAGCAGGATCAGCGTGACGATCATCGCGGCGGCTTCGAAATAGACCGCTTGCGCACCGGCGGGCAGCAACTGTGGCAAGAACAGCGCCACGGTGGAAAAGCCCCATGCCGCCGTGGCCCCCAGAAACACCAGAGAGTTCATGTCAGGCGTGCGTTTCAACAGCGCTGGCACGCCGGTGACAAAAAAGCGCCGCCCGGGCCATGCCAGAACGATGGTGGTCAGTACGAACTGGATCGACCAGCTCAGCTGCTGTCCCAGCGTCGACATCACCCAATGGTGGAACGCGGGGATCATATGGCCGCCCATCTCGAGCACAAACACCGGCAGGGTCAGCGCCGCGGCCAGCAGCGTCATACGCTTAAGATGCGCGGCTTCTTCAACCTTGCGGTCTGGCGCGGGGGAAGATGCGGTGTCCGTCACAGGGGTGGCGGGGTAGCCCGCGGCTTGCGCAGCCTGCACAATGGCGGCATCCGGCTCTGCGCTAAGCGACTGCACCACGGCCTCTTCCCGGGCGAGGTTGACGCTGACATCGACCACACCCGGCACGGCCGCCAAGGCGCGTTCGACCCGCCCGACGCAGGATGCACAGGACATGTTTTCAATGCCATAGCGCCGCGTTTGTACGGTGGCGGGGTAGCCTGCGGTCGCAAGTGCGGCGACGGCATCCTTGGGGTCGAAACCCGATGCCACCTGCAGCGACGCCGTTTCCGAGGCGAGGTTCACGCGGGCGTCCTGCACACCCTCCACGCGCCCAAGCGCGGTCTCGACCCGCCCCACGCAAGAGGCGCAATTCATACCTCCAATTCCAAAATTTATCGCAACTACATCGCCCATCAGCCGTCTCCTCGGGGTGTCTTGCCCCTCAGATAGGGCTTCCAGTTAATGGAAGGTCAAGCGGTGATATGGATTTTATTCGATCTCGTTGCAGATTCCGGTGTCTGCTCTAGGCCAGTTAAGACTTTGGAAAGACATCTGCGCGATGGTGAGCGTCAAACGATAAGCGGAGGGTGTGTATCGACGGATGCAGTCAAAAACACTGGTGATCAAAGGAAAAGGCGGATTGGGCAACCGCGTCCTGTCTGCGATCTCGGGTCTGGTTTACGCCGATCTATCCGGCCGCAAACCAGTGATCGACTGGCGCGACGGCAGCTATGCGCCGCTTGGCGAAAACGCTTATCCGCTGCTGTTCCAGTCTCCGATCGGGGACGAAGCGATTGGGGGTGCCACAATGGATGACGGGGCCGATGTTTGCCCCGCGATCTGGGCTGGCAATCTGCATCGCCAGCCCCAAGACATGATCGACACCTATATGCCGCGGTCACACTCAAACCCCTGGGGCTATCGGCGGCTTTGCGTGGACCTCAAGCGGCTGGACCAGTCTCAGGCGGTGGCGGTCTATTGGTCTTACCTGCCAAAGCTGGGCCGCATGCGACAAAACCTGCGCCGGGATACACGCTTTGCTAAACGGGGGGAGCGCGAGATTTTCGCCGATTATCTTGGCCGCTATTTTACCCCCAACGCACGGGTCCGCCATGCGCTATCGCACATGCGCCCCACGGAAAAACTGCCAAGCATCGGGGTTCATATCAGGTTCACCGATCGAAAAATCCCGCTTGGCCCGGTGCTAAAGACCCTGGAGCAGCTAAAGGCCCGCCATCCGAACGCAACTGTCTTTCTTGCGACGGACAGTGCCGAAATCGAGGATCGTTTGAAGCGTGCGTTCGACAGGGTCATAACCCATCCCAAACGGCTAGGCCTTGCCGGCGCGCGTTTGCATGGGCCGGATACAACATGCAACCCGCTGCAAGAGGCGGAAAATGCCCTGATCGACATGTGGCAATTGTCGCGTTGTGATCACCTGATCTATTCCCGCCGCTCGACCTTCTCTGTCACCTCTGGCTACCTGGGGCGTTTTGCCCCTGCGCGTATCCACGATGTCGAACGGTATTCTCCGACGCTTTGGGCGAAGGAACTGTTGCAACGCTATGCTTGATCATACCCCCGCAACCATGTTTTGCGGGCGGCCCAGACCGCCGCCCAATGCGCCGCCCGCGCCCGTCTTTGCGCATTGCGCGAAGCCACGAACGGCCGCGTGGCCAAATACCGCAGCGCCGACCAAAGCCACATCAGAAAGACCCCCGCTCCCTGTTGCCACGCAGGCCAGTGATCGCGGACCAATGACGCACGCGATGTCATCACCGCGATCGCCTTTACCTCTGTCACCGTGGTAGAGGCCCCGACATGATGCACAATCTGCGCCTTCGGCGTGATCAACGGCTGATGTCCCAAGTGAATCGCGCGCAGGCAAAGATCGGCATCCTCGCCATACATGAAATATTTCTCCGAAAAGCCGCCCAGTTGATGCCACAAGGAACGGTCGATCAACAGAAAACACCCCACAACGATATCGACAGGGCGCACAGAATCCCGCGGCCAGCGCCCATAGGCTTCGGGGTTAAACACCGCGCTGCGCGGGAAAGCTGTGCTGAGCCCGGTCGCTTTGAGCAACAGGCTGGCCACAGTGGGCCGCGCCCAACAAGACGCGATGTTAAGCGACCCGTCAGCAAAAATGGTGCGCCCACCCCATATCCCCGCCTGCGGATTTTCGCGCGCAAAGGCGACGAGTTGATCGACCGCATCGGTATGAAGTTCGGTATCAGGGTTCAGCAACAGTAGATAATCGGAACAACACTGCTGCGCGGCAAGATTATTCGCGCGCGCGAAGCCCAAATTCTGCGCCGAGCGGACCAGCCGGACCTGCGGAAACGCCGCAGCTATCGCGTCTGCCGAACCGTCAGAGGAGGCGTTATCCCAAACAATACACTCAAATTGAGTCAACTGCGTGTGTTCATACAGCGTTTCAATCGCCCTAAGCGTCAATTCCCGCGTGTTGTAGCTGACGATCACGACACTAAGGGCAGGCCCGCGATCAACCGTCGCCAGCTTCAGCACCCCGTCGCCCGCAATACGACACCCACGGTTGCCTTTAGTATTCGCAGATCCTCGGACAGTGACAGGGTGCTGAAGTATTGCGTGTCGAAAACTGCGCGCTCTGAAAACCTTGCTCTGTTCCGGGATGAGACCTGCCAGTTCCCACTGATCCCCGGCCGCAGGCTTTCGTAGTGATCACCCTGATAAAGCCCCCTTTGAGACACCAACATGGGTCGGGGCCCGACGAGGCTCATCTCTCCTCTCAGCACGTTTACGAACTGGGGCAGTTCATCCAGTGACGTGCACCGCAAGAACCGGCCCACCGTTGTGACACGGGGATCGTGACGCAGCTTCTGGTTTTGTCGCCATTCATCCCTGGCCTTTGGATTTTGTGCTAAATAGTCTCTTAGCGAGTGTGGATCGTGGGGGTGCATTGTTCGCAGCTTCCACATCTTGAAGACCCGCCCATCTTTACCGACGCGTTCCTGGGTGAAGAACGGAGACTGCCCAGTTGCTGCCACAAGACAGGCAAGAAGGCAGATCACGAGAACCACGATCGGTGCAGATAAAATGCAAAAGACGATGTCAAAACAGCGCTTGCCATATAGACGATAAAGCTCCCGATGCAGATCGCTCCGCTGCAGGGTGTCCACGCGTGGATAGGCTTGGCGTTTAAAGACATTTGTATGATGCACCGGAAACTCCTTCTTCGGCTCAGGCCCGGGGAAAGGTCGATGCTTCAATGGTTATGGGGACAGGCTTACTACGGGGTTAAGGAAAAACATCCAATTTGAATGACTGTGTAGAAAAGCCGTTCATCATGACGCGTTCCAAACGCGAAGACGGCTATAAACCCGTTCCACTGCATGATGTAATTTACGGTAAACTATGGTTTGCGCCGGCCACTCAGCGCAGGCGCTTGTCGCAAAGTCGCATATATGCCGCCAAGAGATGCGGTTCGGACGAAGACCATGCCAGCGCATTCACGACCCTCTCGCGCCCGGCCTTCCCCATCGCCGCTCTTAATGACGGATCGTCGATGAGTTGTTTAATGCAATCGGCAAATCGAATCGGATCATTTGAAGCCGCGTAGAGGGAGGCCGTTTCGGCGGTGCGCCGACCTTCGGTCAGGTCGAACTGAACGACAGGTTTGCCCAGCGCCATGTATTCAACCACTTTGTTCATTGATGATATGTCGTTCATCGCATTGCAGGGATCTGGGGCAAGCCCCATATCTATCGTGTTCAAAGCGTCCACCAAAGCGCGGCCATAAAGTGCGCCGGTGAACGTGAAGTAACCCGTCAGCCCAAGGTCATCGACCTGACGTTTCATGTCAGGCAATGAGGGACCAAAGCCGATAATCAAAAAGTGGATATCGCGCGTGCCCGAAGTCACAAGGTGATGCGCCGCGGAAAGCAACAGATCCATTCCCTCCTGCTGTCCGATCACGCCGACATACCCAAGCAGCGTCTCTCCCTCGCGCCGGTATCTCTGCGACCCTGGCCCGAGCGTAAAATCCGTCAGGTTCGGAGCGGAGCGCACAACGAATATGTCGTCGTGGCATTTGCCACCCCGTGTCATCGCGATTTGGCGAAAGCTTTCATTCGGGGATATCACCACCGATGCAGCACGGTAGCTGAGCAATTCACACTTTCGCATGACGTGGTAACCTACGCCTTGTTTGTCAAACTTGGCGACAAAAAGTTCTGGGCAGACATCGTGCTGGTCATACACATAAGAAACACCCTTGCGTCGGTACCACATGGCAAGAAGGCAGATCAGATCAGGTGGATTGCACCCGTGGATCGCCTGAAAAGGGTTTTGCCGCCAAATACGCCGCGCAAGCCGAAACCAATGCCAGATTGCGCTAGCATATTCCCTAGCATATGAAACCGTGCCGCCTCCGGTTTCAGGAACAGCGGGGTACCGGTAAATATCCACGCCTTCGCGCCGTTCAAATGGCGCAACCCATCCCTGACCCGTGGGCGAAATGATAGAGACCTGGTAGCCTGCGCGGACCAACGTCGTCGCTTCCAGCCAGACCCGGCGATCGAGCGGCACTGGTAGGTTTTCAACCACGATCAAGATATGACGCACGGGCGGTTCGGGCATAGGTCCTTCAACATCAGAATCAGATTGGCCTCCGTTTTGGCAGCCACGGGTGAACATGAAGTTAATTCCGAAGCGCCGTCGCCTTAAGTTGTCTCCAATAGGAAACATCACCGGTTGGTTCAGCCAATTACCCGGTATTTGCATCAATCTTGCTTGATTTGAGGGCTTGCCGCGCCCTTTCGCCCCGCGTATTCCAGCACGTGGGACACCCTTCCCCAACGAAGGGCGCTTATCTGAAAGGGTAGCTACATGGCTATTACGACACCGACCTCGCGGCCCACGAATCCGCGTTTTTCCTCTGGCCCGTGCGCCAAACCCCCCGTTTATGACCTGACCAAGCTTGCGAGCGCGCCTTTGGGGCGTAGCCACCGCGCGGCACCGGGCAAAGCGAAATTGCTTGAAACAATTGAAACCACCCGCGAAATTCTGGGCGTGCCTGCCGATTATAAGATCGGCATCGTTCCGGCGTCTGACACTGGCGCTTATGAAATGGCGATGTGGTCGTTGCTGGGCGAACGCCCTGCGGAAATGGTCGCATGGGAATCCTTCGGCGCAGGCTGGGTGACCGACGCCGTGAAACAGCTCAAGATCGAGCATACGGTACATACCGCGGATTATGGTCAAATTGTCGACATGTCGGCGTTGAACTACGACAACGACGTGTGCTTCACTTGGAACGGGACAACCTCTGGCGTGCGCGTCCCAACGGGCGATGTTATCCCTGCCGACCGCAAGGGGCTGACACTATGCGATGCGACATCGGCCGCCTTCGCTATGGATCTGCCGTGGGACAAACTGGATGTGACGACATTCAGCTGGCAGAAAGTTCTGGGCGGCGAAGCAGCACACGGCATGCTGATCCTCAGCCCTCGTGCTGTCGAGCGGCTTGAAAACTATACGCCTGCTTGGCCCCTGCCCAAGATCTTCCGCCTGACCAAAGGTGGCAAGCTAATCGACGGGATTTTCAAGGGCGAGACGATCAACACGCCTTCAATGCTTTGCGTTGAAGATTACCTGCTGGCGCTTGATTGGGCGAAATCCGTCGGCGGCCTGCAAGGTCTGATCGCGCGCGCCGATGCGAATACGGCAGCGATCACGGATTTTGTGGACACGCATGACTGGATCGAATTCCTCGCGGTTGATCCGGCGACACGGTCGAACACATCGGTCTGCCTGAAATTCAATGACGACCGGATCACAGACGGCGCAGCCTTCGCAAAAGCTGTCGCGAAACGTCTCGCGGACGAGGATGTCGCATTGGACATCGGCGCCTACCGCGATGCCCCTGCCGGTCTGCGGATCTGGTGCGGCGGCACCGTCGAAACCTCTGACATCCAGGCCATGCTGCCTTGGTTGGAATGGGCTTTCGAAGCCGAGATCAACGCTTAATTTCGGGTTCCCCGCTTGGCGATCACGCCAGGCGGGTGGCTAACCCACGCCCCCCTTCTATTCAAAAAAGGAGCGCCAATCATGGCCCCCAAAGTGCTTATTTCCGACAAACTCTCGGACGCCGCCGTTCAAATCTTCAAAGACCGCGGCATTGACGTCGACTTCCAACCCGATCTTGGCAAAGACAAGGACAAGCTTGCCGCCGTGATCGGCGATTACGACGGGCTCGCCATCCGGTCCGCGACGAAAGTGACCGAAAAGATCCTCGCCAATGCGACCAACCTCAAGGTGATCGCCCGCGCCGGTATCGGCACCGATAACATCGACAAGGATGCGGCCTCGAAAAAGGGTGTCATCGTCATGAACACCCCCTTCGGCAACATGATCACCACGGCAGAACACGCGATTGCGATGATGTTCGCCGTTGCCCGTCAAATCCCCGAGGCATCGGCCTCCACCCATGCCGGCAAATGGGAAAAGTCCAAATTCATGGGGGTCGAGCTTACGGGTAAAACCCTTGGCGTAATCGGTGCCGGCAACATCGGCGGCATCGTCTGCGATCGCGCCCGCGGGCTGAAGATGAAAGTCGCGGCCTATGACCCCTTCCTGAGCGAAGAAAAAGCCAAGAAGATGGGTGTCGAGAAAGTCGAGCTGGACGATCTCCTGGCGCGCGCGGACTTCATAACGTTGCACGTGCCTTACACGGATCAAACCGCAAATATCCTGTCCAAGGAAGCCTTGGCGAAAACCAAAAAAGGTGTGCGGATCATCAACTGTGCCCGCGGCGGTCTGGTCGACGAAGAAGCATTGGCCGAAGCGCTGAAATCCGGCCATGTCGCTGGCGCAGCCTTCGACGTTTTCAAGGAAGAGCCCGCGACCGAAAACCCGCTGTTCGGCCTACCCAACGTCGTCTGCACCCCCCACCTTGGGGCCGCCACGACGGAAGCACAGGAAAACGTGGCACTTCAGGTCGCTGAACAGATGTCCGACTACCTGCTGACCGGTGCCGTCACAAACGCCCTGAACATGCCGTCCGTCACCGCCGAAGAGGCAAAGGTCATGGGCCCGTGGATCACTTTGGCGGGTCACCTTGGGGCCTTCATTGGCCAGATGACGGATGAAGCCGTGAAGGCGATCAACATCCTTTACGACGGTCAGGTGTCCGAGATGAACCTGAACGCGCTGAACTGCGCGGTCGTGGCGGGCATCATGAAACGTGCCAACCCCGACGTGAACATGGTCAGCGCCCCCGTTGTTGCGCGCGAAAAAGGCATCCAGATCAGCACCACCAATCAGGACAAATCCGGTGTCTTCAACGGCTATGTGAAAGTGACCGTTGTCACCGAGAAACGTGAGCGGTCGATCGCGGGCACCGTGTTCTCGGATGGCAAACCACGCTTCATCCAGATCAAAGGCATCAATATCGAAGCCGAAGTTGGTGCGCATATGCTTTACACCACCAACAACGACGTGCCCGGCATCATCGGGACGCTGGGTCAGACCCTGGGGGCAAACGACGTAAACATCGCGAACTTCACCCTCGGCCGGTCCACCGCCAAAGGGGAAGCGATTGCCTTGCTCTATATTGACGGCCCTCTGCCCGAGAAAGCGCTGAAAGACCTGCGTGATACAGGTCTGTTCAAACAGGTCAAAGAGCTCGAATTCGAAGTCGCCTAAGACCCACAGCGCATCAATGAACCGCAAAGCGCCCCCATCACCGGGGGCGCTTTTGTTTTGCCTGCTTCCAATGGCCTAAATCCCGGGGGAGCAGCCAAAGGCTGCGGGGGCAGCGCCCCTACAGGCTCACCCCTACCGCTGCCCCCGACGCATCACGCGCCGGTCCAGTCCAGCACCACTTTGCCAGAGGCCCCCGATTTCATCGTCGCAAATCCCGTCTGGAAGTCGTCGACGTCAAAACGATGGGTGATGATCTCACTCACGTCCAAGCCGTTCTCCAGCATGGCGATCATCTTGTACCACGTCTCGAAGATCTCGCGGCCATAGACCCCTTTGACGGTGATCGCCTTGAACACGATGCGCGACCAGTCGACGGGCGATTTGCCCGGCGGGATGCCCAGCATCGCGATCCGCCCGCCCATGGTCATCGCCTCTACCATCTGATCCAGCGCGACCTGATTGCCCGACATCTCCATCCCGACGTCGAAGCCCTGTTTCATCTTCAACCGCGCGATGACATCGGCAAGGTCTTCGTGACGCACGTCGACGGGGACGACATCGGCGACCTTGGCGGCGAGCTCTAGCCGGGCGGGATTCACATCCGTAATCACCACATGACGCGCGCCGACGTGGCGGGCGACCGCTGCGGCCATGATACCGATGGGGCCTGCGCCGGTGATCAGCACATCTTCCCCCACCAGATCAAAGCTCAGCGCGGTGTGTACCGCATTGCCAAGCGGGTCGAGGATCGCTCCGATATCGTCCGAGATCGTGTCGGGCAGCGGGACGACATTGAACGCGGGCAGTCGCAGATATTGCGCGAAGGCACCTTGTTCATTCACGCCGATACCACGCGTGGCGGGATCAAGGTGGAACTTGCCGGACCGCGACTGGCGCGAGGTTTTTCCGATCAGATGCCCCTCGCCCGAACAGCGCTGCCCGATGGTCAGATCCGTGACATTGCGGCCCAGTTCCACAATCTCTCCGGCAAACTCATGGCCGGTGATCAGCGGGACAGGCACGGTATTCTGCGCCCATTCATCCCAGTTCCAGATGTGGATATCCGTGCCACAAATGCCGGTTTTGTTGATCTTGATCAGCACGTCATCCGGCCCGATTTCCGGCACCGGCGCGCGGGTCATCCACAGCCCCTCGCGGGGCTCGGACTTACACAGCGCCTTCATTTCGTTGCTCATGACAGAACCCCACAGGCTTTGCCCGCCACCTTGAAGGCTTCGAGCGCGCGGTCGAGCTCATCGCGGGTCAGCGCGGCATTCATCTGGGTTCGGATGCGGGCCTGACCGCGAGGCACAACGGGAAAGAAAAAGCCGCTGACATAGACGCCTTCCTCGAACAGGCGCGCTGCCATATCCTGCGCCAACTGCGCCTCGCCCAGCATTACGGGGACGATCGGATGTTCACCGGGCAGAAGGTCAAAGCCGAGATCGGTCAGCCCCTCGCGCCAGTATTTCGCGTTCTCGAACAGTTGCGTGCGACGATCGTCCCCTTGTTCGACCAGATCAAGCGCCTTGATCCCGGCCATGACAATCGACGGCGGCAGTGAATTCGAAAAAAGATAGGGCCGCGCGCGTTGGCGCAGCAGGTCGATCACCGGCTGCGGCCCTGCGATATAGCCGCCGATGGCCCCGCCAAGCGCCTTGCCCAAGGTGCCTGTCAGGATATCCACATCGACCCCGAAGTGCGCTGGCGTGCCCTCCCCCTTCGGGCCCATAAAGCCTGTGGCATGGCAGTCGTCGACCATCACCAGCGCTTCGTATTTCTCGGCCAGTTTGGTGATTTCGGGCAGTTTCGCCAGATAGCCGTCCATGCTGAACACACCGTCGGTCGCGATCATGATAAACCGCGCGCCTTCCTCGCGGGCGAGCTTGAGCTGACCTTCAAGGTCGTCCATGTCCGAGTTGGCATAGCGGTAGCGTTTGGCTTTGCACAGGCGGATGCCGTCGATGATCGAGGCGTGATTCAGACTGTCAGAGACGATGGCGTCCTCTGGCCCGAACAGGGGCTCGAACAGCCCGCCGTTGGCGTCAAAGCAAGCCGCAAACAGGATGGAATCATCTTTCCCGAGGAAGGCCGCCAGCTTTTGTTCCAGCTCGCGGTGGATGTCCTGTGTGCCACAGATAAAACGGACAGAGGCCATGCCGAACCCCTTGGGGTCCATCGCGTCACAGGCAGCGGCGATGAGATCGGGGTGGTCTGCCAGCCCCAGATAGTTGTTTGCGCAAAGATTGATCACCTGACGCCCGCCCACCGTGATCTCACCGGATTGGGGCGAGGTGATCATGCGTTCTTGCTTCATCATACCGTCCGCGGCGATGCCGGACAGGGTGGCGTTGACGTGATCTAGGTAGGCTTGGGTCATGATAGAACTCCTTTTCTCAGGCAAGTTCTATCATATCGGACACGGTTCCGAAATAGAGGAAATCCCTTATAGCGGATTTTTTCCTATATCGTGGATTTTCCCACCATGGCCCAAACGGTCAGGCGTCCTGCACGACCAGAAAAGCCCGCACAGGACCATCTGTCGCAGCGATCCGGTGCGGGACATCTGCAGGATAGCGCGCCGTGTCGCCAGCGTGGACAGTGCCGACGGCATCACCGCTGCGTAACTCTACCGTACCTTGCGACACGGTCAGATGCTCGCGCGCGCCGCGGGTATGGGGCTGGCTGTCCAGCATGCCGCCTGCGTCGATCAACAGTTCGTAAACCTCGTGTTTGCCTGCCTCTTCGGGGGGCGACAGGATGCGGATGCGGCAGCCGGAGCCGAGATTGTTGATCGTCGGCACCTCGGCCGCGCGCAAAACCTCGATCTGCGCGGGCGTTGGCGCGCTGTCCAGAAGGCCCGCGAAATCCACCTGTAGCGCACGGGTCAGGTTCCACAGGGTGGCGATGGTGGGGCTGCTTTCACCGCGTTCGATCTGGCTGACCATGGACCGCGACACGCCCGAAAGCTTGGCCACCGCATCAAGGCTCAGGCCCTGAGCGGTGCGCGCGGCCTTCAAGCGGGCGGGAAGTTGCGTCAGTATAGCGTCTGGATTATCCGTCATGCCGGATAGATGGGCCGCAGGGTGCCCCGCTGTCAATGGCAGGCGCTAGCTGAGCGCCTGTAAAATCGCGATAATCCCCGTCGCCGTCCCTGCCCCGACAATAGCGGAAAGAATGATCCACCGGCGGAATGCAGGACGTTGTGGCGGCGTTTCGTCTTGCTGCCGGATCAACGCGTTTTCGACAAGCGCAGGCAAACGCGGGCCAAAACGGGCGAGAACCATCGCGGTCTTGCTCAGATCCTTGATCACGGCACGGGGGCCGATGGACTTAGAGATGTAGTCCGTCACGATCGGGTTCGACACTTCCCAGATGTTGATATGCGGGTTGAGCGAACGGGCGACGCCCTCGACGACGACCATGGTGCGCTGTAGCAAGATCAGCTCTGTCCGTGTTTCCATGCCGAAACGTTCCGTGACCTCGAACAGGTAGGTCAGCAGCCGCGCCATCGAAATGCGGGTCGCGTCCATGCCAAAGATAGGCTCCCCCACGGCGCGCAGGGCGCGGGCGAATTCGTCAACATCCTTGTCGGCAGGCACGTAGCCCGCTTCGAAATGCACCTCTGCCACCCGTTTGTAATCCTTGCGGATAAAGCCGAACAGGATCTCGGCATATACGCGGCGGGTATATTCATCGATGTGGCCCATAATGCCGAAATCATAGGCGATGATATCCCCGTTCGGCGCGACCTTGAGGTTGCCCTGATGCATATCCGCATGGAAATATCCGTCGCGCAGCGCGTGGTTCAGGAACAGTTGCAACACGCGGTCGCCAAGCGCAACACGGTCATGGCCCGCGGCATCAATCGCGGCGTTGTCACCCATCGGGACGCCATCTGCCCAGCCCAGGGTCATGACACGGCGGGCAGAATATTCCCATTTGATCGCAGGCAGTTGGAAGCCGGCATCGCCCTTGGTGTTCGCCGCAAATTCCGACGCGGCGGAGGATTCGAGCCGCAGATCCAGCTCGCCCCGCACCACACCATCGAAATGTTCGATCACCTCCATCGGGCGCAAGCGGCGCGATCCGGGCGAGAAAAGTTCGACCATTCGCGCGGCAAGATAGAAGGCATCGACATCCTTGCGAAAGGCTTTCTCGATCCCCGGACGCAGCACTTTGACAGCGACATCTTCCTGCGTTTCGGCGATGGTGGCGCGGTGCACCTGCGCGATAGAGGCAGCGGCGACGGGCGCGCTAAAGTCAGAGAATATCGCATCGACCGGCAGGCCGAGCTCTTTTTCGACTTCGGCCTTGGCCTGTTCGATGGAAAACGGCGGCAGCTTGTCTTGCAGCACGCGCAATTGCACGGCCAGCTCATCGCCCACGACATCGGGGCGGGTAGAGAGCACCTGACCGAACTTGATGTAGGCAGGGCCAAGCGCGGTCAGCGCACGGGTCGCGGGCGGCATGGACGGATCACCGGCATAGCCCAGAAACTTGAACGGTTTGCCAAGCGCCTTGGCGACAAAGCGCAACGCGGGCGTTGCATCAAAGGCGTCCAGCACGACATTCATCGCGCCGGTCCGCTCCAAAGTTGCACCGGTGCGGATCAACCGCCAGATATTATGAGGTCCGCGCATGGGTTAAATCTTCCAACCAGAATGAAGCGCCGCGATCCCCAGCGACAGGTTCCGGTACTTCGCCTGCCCAAAGCCCGCGGTGCGCAGCATGCCAAGGAAGGTTTCCTGATCAGGGAAGTTGCGGATCGATTCCACGAGGTACTGATAGCTGTCGCGGTCGTTCGCGATCATCTGCCCCATGCGGGGGATGACGTTAAAGCTATACAAATCATAGGCTTTCTGCATCATCGGATTGGGCAGCTGGCTGAATTCAAGCACCATGAGACGCCCGCCGGGACGCAGCACGCGGTAGGCTTCGTTCAGCGCTTCTTGGGGGCGAGTGACGTTCCGGATGCCAAAGCTGATTGTATAGACGTCAAAGGTATTATCCTCGAACGGCAGCGCCATGGCGTCGCCAACGACCCAATCAAGGCTATCGGCCATCGCTGCGGCCTCTGCCCGTTTGCGCCCTTCGACCAGCATCGGTTCGGTCAGATCCAGCACGGTGGCGTGGCCCGATCCGGCACGGCCCAGAAACTTGAACGACACATCGCCGGTCCCCCCGGCGACATCCAGCAGCTTTTGACCGGCGCGCGGTGCCAGCCAATCCATCATCGCCTCTTTCCAGACGCGGTGGATGCCGACACTCATCACATCGTTCATGATGTCGTATTTGCTGGCCACAGAGTTAAAGACACCCTGCACGCGCCCGGCCTTGTCGCTTTCGGCTACGGTTTCAAATCCGAAATGAGTGGTTTTGTCGCTGTCGTTTGTCATGGGGTCTTGTAGTCCTTTGATCTGCACCTTTGTTATAGGGCGCGAGGGGGCAGGTACAATGCGCCCCTTTTGTCACAGGGGAAACAACCATGCCTGAGTTGCCAGAGGTCGAAACAGTGCGTCGCGGTCTATCCCCCGTGATGGAGGGGGAGGTGATCGCCCGCGCCGAGGTAAATCGCCCCGATCTGCGCTGGCCTTTCCCCCCAGATATGGCGGCACGGCTGACAGGACAACGGGTGACCCAGCTGCGGCGGCGGTCAAAATATATCCTCGCCGATCTGTCGTCGGGGGAATCGCTGCTGGTGCATCTGGGGATGTCGGGGCGGATGCTGATCTCGGGCGATCCATTGGGGCAGTTCGTGCATGACCACCCTGCCCCCGAAAAACACGATCATGTGGTGTTTCATATGGGCAACGGTGCACGGGTGACCTTTAACGACCCGCGCCGCTTTGGCGCGATGGACTTGCTGGACACTGCCAGCGCTGACAGCCACAAGCTGCTGTCGTCGATCGGGCCGGAGCCTTTGGGCAATGACTTCCACGAGGACCATCTGATTGCCGCGCTCAAGGGCAAGAACACCCCGATCAAGACCGCGCTGCTGGACCAGCGGATCGTGGCGGGGCTGGGAAATATCTATGTCTGCGAAACCCTTTACCGTGCGGGCATCCACCCTGCGCGCAAGGCAGGGCGGATCGCGGCGAAACGGGTGGGCAGCTTGGTCCCGATCATCCGCGATGTGCTGAACGAGGCGATCACCGCAGGCGGGTCCACCTTACGCGATTTCAAACGCGCGGACGGTGAATTGGGTTATTTCCAGCACAGCTTTGACGTGTACGGCCGCGCGGCAGAACCCTGCCGCAGTGAAGGCTGCACCCATCAGATTGCACGAATCGTCCAGTCGGGGCGGTCTTCCTTCTACTGCCCGCAATGCCAAAGATAACTTGAAACACCCCACCCCCGTGGTATGCACATCTTTCAAAGCGTAACAAACGAGAGCATTCTTGATGGCTTATGAAACGATCACGGTCGACGTCGACAACCACATCGCGCTTGTCACGCTGAACCGTCCCGATGCGATGAACGCACTGAATGACCAGCTGATGACCGAGCTGGCCGATGCGTTGAAATCGGCTCAGGAAAACGAAAAAGTCCGCTGCATCGTGATCACCGGCTCGGAAAAGGCTTTTGCCGCCGGTGCCGATATCGCCATGATGCGCGACAAAAGCTTCGTCGATGTCTTTGCCGGTGACCTCTTCACCCCCGAGACAGACCAGATTATGCGCGTGCGCAAACCCATCATTGCTGCTGTGTCGGGCTATGCCCTTGGCGGCGGCTGCGAACTGGCGATGATGTGTGACTTTATCATCTGTTCCGAAAGCGCCAAATTCGGGCAGCCTGAAATCAACCTTGGCGTTGTTGCAGGTATTGGCGGCACGCAGCGCCTGACCCGCGCCATCGGCAAATCCAAAGCGATGGACATGAACCTGACCGGCCGCTTCATGGATGCCGCCGAGGCAGAGCGTGCGGGCCTTGTATCGCGCGTCGTCCCCGTCAAGAAACTGATGGAAGAAGCCATGGCCGCCGCCGCCAAGATCGCCGAGAAATCGATGATCTCGACCATGGTGGTAAAGGAAGCCGTAAACCGGTCGTTCGAAGTACCCTTGCGCGAGGGCCTGCTGTTTGAGCGTCGTATTTTCCATTCGCTGTTCGCGACGGAAGACCAAAAAGAAGGCATGTCCGCCTTCCTTGAAAAGCGCGAAGCGCAGTTCCGGGACAAGTAAATGGCTTTGCGGGTTTGCATTGCGTGTCGGGTTGGACTATAGGCAGCCCTAATACATGCGCGTGCAGCCCGCTCTGGCTAGAATCACCTTATCGGATATCGGTTCCGGTCGTTGGGTTTGTGTCGCGTATTTGCAATTTGAACATACCCAAGATGAAGGCTGATCCTCATGGCAAACACACCTCAGGCTAAAAAACGCGCCCGCCAGAACGAAGCACGTTTCCAAATCAACAAAGCACGTCGTTCGCGCATCCGTACCTTCCTGCGCAAAGTCGAAGAAGCAATCGCATCCGGCGACAAAGAAGCCGCAACTGCCGCTCTGCGCGCCGCTCAGCCCGAGCTGATGCGCGGTGTGACAAAAGGCGTTTTCCACAAGAACACTGCCTCGCGCAAAATGTCGCGTCTGGCGTCGCGGGTCAAAGCACTGGGCTAAGCCCGGTTGACCTAACGTCATCTTTTACAACTTAAAAGCACCGCTTCGGCGGTGCTTTTTTTGTTTCTGTAGCACTCGCATCACGGGAATGAGATTCTTTTGCACCAATCTCTGAGTCAAGTTTGAAGATGTGTTGTATCAGTCCGACCGAGATTGCTAACACTATCAAACGCGATTCACTTCGCTTGGGGGGACAGGCCCGAACGGTTCGAGATATTTGCTAGAATATCGAACATCCGCCGGGGAAATTTGGATGGTCTTGCTAGGGGCCACCTGACGTCTGCAGATGCTGCTGCCAGCACATTTGCCCTGTCTTTTTAAAAACGACGAACGGTGTGTTCGGCAGCGACGTTTGGCGATTTGCTTCGCCAACGCACGCGTCAGGCATGCCTTATGTAAAAATGTCCGAAGGACGGCGGGCCGGTTCTCTGTGTGGGACCGGGTAAACGGTCTGTTGTCTTTTGACTGGGTAAAATAGCGTTTCAGTATGTGCTGAAGCGATCAAAGAATGGGACGGCAGGGCGCATGATGCAGGCAGAATGGACGACAATTCGGGACCGGCTTTTAAAGACGGTTGGACAGAACAACTTTACTACCTGGATTGACCCACTGACTGTTGGCCCCATCGAAGACGGCATTTGCACGTTGTTCGTACCGACCAATTTCTTTGGCAACTATGTCAGCCAGAACTTCGCCGATCTGCTGCTGCATGAAATGCAGTCCGAAGACATCAGCATCAGCCGCCTGAAATTCGCGGTCGCCCCACAGGACAAGCCCGCCGCCATTGATCCTGCCCCAGCCCGCCCCAAGCCCGCCGCCGCAGCCCAGCCTGCGAACAGCCAGATCAACGCCGCCCCGCTTGACGCCCGCTTTAGCTTTGACAACTTTGTGGTCGGCAAACCCAACGAACTGGCCCACGCCGCAGCACGTCGCGTTGCCGAAGGTGGCCCCGTCACCTTCAACCCGTTGTTTCTTTATGGTGGTGTCGGCTTGGGCAAAACCCACTTGATGCACGCCATTGCGCAAGAGCTTCAGGTTCGCAAACCCGAACTGAACGTGCTGTATCTGTCGGCTGAACAATTCATGTATCGCTTCGTGCAGGCGCTGCGTGATCGCAAGATGATGGACTTCAAGGAAATCTTCCGCTCGGTCGACGTGCTGATGGTGGACGATGTTCAGTTCATCGCGGGCAAGGACAGCACGCAAGAAGAATTCTTTCACACGTTCAACGCCCTCGTGGATCAGAACAAACAGATCATCATTTCCGCAGACCGCGCCCCGGGCGAGATCAAGGATCTTGAGGATCGCGTAAAATCGCGCCTGCAATGCGGTCTGGTTGTTGACCTGCATCCGACCGACTACGAACTGCGTCTTGGCATTCTGCAAAACAAGGTGGAAGCGCAGCGCAAGAACTACCCCGGTCTTGAGGTCGAAGCTGGCGTGCTCGAGTTTCTGGCGCATCGCATCACCACCAACGTCCGTGTACTGGAAGGCGCGTTGACCCGTCTGTTCGCCTTTGCATCGCTTGTCGGCCGCGAGATCAATATGGACCTGACGCAGGATTGTCTGGCCGACGTACTGCGTGCCTCTGAACGCAAAGTCAGTGTCGAAGAGATCCAGCGCAAAGTGTCCGAGCATTACAACATCCGCCTCAGCGATATGGTCGGCCCCAAGCGTCTGCGCAGCTATGCCCGCCCGCGTCAGGTCGCCATGTATCTGTGCAAGAAAATGACCAGCCGTTCATTGCCCGAAATTGGCCGCCGTTTTGGCGGGCGGGACCACACGACCGTGATGCACGGCGTGAAACGTATCGAAGAGCTTAAACAGAACGACGGTCAGATCGCCGAAGATCTGGAACTGCTGCGCCGCTCTCTCGAGGCTTAAGAGCACCAGCTTGCACAGAAGACACGCGAAGGCCTTGACGGGCCTTCGTTTCGTGCTGAAAAGTCAACAAAACTCTTGTGAATACATTGGTATCGGGTAGTTTGCCCTCCCGGACTGCCGGAATGGAGATGGCATATGAAATTCAGCATTGAACGCGCCGCGCTGCTTAAGGCCGTATCACAGGCCCAATCCGTGGTAGAGCGCCGCAATACCATCCCAATCCTCGCCAACGTGCTGATCGAGGCCGAAGGCTCTGACGCGTCGTTCCGCGCGACCGATCTGGACATCGAAGTGGTCGACAAGGCCGCGGCGCAGGTCGAACGTGCCGGTGCGACCACGGTTTCCGCGACCACATTGCATGAAATCGTGCGCAAGCTGCCTGATGGCGCATTGATCAGTCTGACCGCCGACAGCGCCGCGGGGCGTCTGACGGTCGAAGCAGGCCGCTCCAACTTCTCGCTCGCGACATTGCCGCGCGAAGATTTCCCCGTCATGGCGACTTCTGAATACCAGTCGAACTTCAAGGCCCCTGCCCCCGTGCTGCGCCGTCTGTTCGACAAATCCAAATTCGCCATCTCGACCGAAGAAACACGGTACTATCTGAACGGCGTCTACATGCATATTTCGGACAGCGAAGGCAGCAAGGTGCTGCGCTGCGTTGCCACCGATGGCCACCGTCTGGCCCGCATCGACGCGCCCATGCCCGAGGGTGCCGCCGAAATGCCCGGCGTGATCGTGCCCCGCAAAACCGTGGGCGAGCTGCGCAAGCTGCTGGACGACGACGATATGGAAATCGCCGTTTCCGTGTCCGAGACCAAGATCCGCTTTGCCACACCGGACATCACGCTGACCTCCAAGGTCATCGACGGGACGTTCCCCGACTACACCCGCGTGATCCCGCAGGGCAACACCCGCAAGATGGAAGTCGACGCCAGCGATTTCGCCCGCGCCGTGGACCGTGTTGCGACCGTAAGCTCCGAACGGTCCCGCGCCGTCAAGCTGCAACTGGACGAAGATCGTCTGGTGCTGTCCGTCAACGCGCCTGACAGCGGTGCCGCCGAGGAAGAACTGGTCGTTGCCTATGCCGACGAACGGCTGGAGATCGGGTTTAACGCGAAATACCTGCTTGAGATCGCAAGCCAGGTGGATCGTGAAAACGCCGTGTTCCTGTTCAACTCCTCCGGCGATCCGACGTTGATGCGCGAAGGCAATGACATGTCTGCGGTCTATGTCGTTATGCCGATGCGCGTGTGACGCTGACAGGCTACGTCGAACATCTTAACGCATTCATACCAGTCGTATGAGCGGCCTTTACCTCTCCCAGCTGACGCTGTCGCATTTTCGCTCGCATAAACGTGCGGTGATCGATTGCGACACGCGGCCTGTGTCTATTTTCGGGCCCAATGGCGCGGGAAAGACCAATATTCTGGAAGCCGTGTCTTTGTTGTCCCCCGGCCGCGGCCTGCGCCGGTCAAGCGCGTCGGATATGACGCGCCGGCCAGAAGCGCTTGGCTGGAAGATCACCGCACATCTGCGCAGTCTGGGCCAGATCCACGAGGTCGAGATCTGGTCAGAGGCGGGGGCCGCGCGGCAAGTGCGGATTGACGGCAAGGCGACAGCGCAGACCGGATTAGGGCGCATTGCGCGGGTGCTGTGGCTGATCCCGTCGATGGACCGTCTGTGGATCGAAGGCGCCGAAGGTCGCCGCCGTTTTCTTGACCGCATGACGCTCAGCTTTCTGCCTGACCATGCAGATCAGTCGCTTGCCTATGAAAAGGCCATGCGCGAACGCAACCGCCTGCTGAAGGATATGGTGCGCGAACCGTCGTGGTATGTCGCGCTGGAACAGCAAATGGCCGAGGCCGGAAGCGCGATCCACGCCAACCGTGTTGCCGCCTTGCAAGCCATCACCGAGGCACAGGCACAGGCCGAGACCGCCTTTCCCACCGCGACGCTTGATCTGATCTGCGATATGCCCACCACCGCCGAGGGGCTGCGTCAGGCGCTCGCCGATAACCGGATGCGCGATCTGTCAGCGGGACGGACCCTGATCGGGCCGCATCGTGCCGATCTTGAAGGGGTCTATGCCGCCAAGGACGTGCCCGCGCGTGATTGTTCAACCGGAGAGCAGAAGGCCCTTCTGGTGTCGCTGATCCTTGCGAACGCCCGCGCACTGGCCGCTGATTTCGGCGCGCCGCCCCTGCTGCTGCTCGACGAGGTCGCCGCCCATCTAGACGCCAACCGCCGCGCGGCGCTCTATGACGAACTGTCCGCCCTTGGTGCCCAAGCCTGGATGACCGGCACCGGAGAAGAGCTGTTCGACACGCTCGGCCCCCGCGCACAACGGCTTGAGGTGACAGAGACCCTCGGCCTTTCAACTGCAAGGATGCTTCCATGACCATCGCCCTGCCCGATCTGCTGCTGTACTGCGGCGCGCTTGTGATCCTGTTTCTGACCCCGGGCCCTGTCTGGCTGGCCATCATGGCACGCGCGCTGTCGGGCGGGTTTGGCGCGGCATGGCCGCTCGCCCTTGGGGTGGCGATCGGAGATATGCTCTGGCCGCTGGTGGCGGTGCTTGGCATCAGCTGGATCCTGTCGGTGTTTGATATGTTCATGCTTGGCATGCGCTGGATCGCCTGTGCCGTGTTCCTGATCATGGGCGTGTTGCTGATCCGCCATGCCGACGCCAAGATCGACCGCGACAACCGTCTGACCCGCCCCGGCGCGTGGGCCGGTTTCGGTGCCGGGTTGCTGGCCATTCTGGGCAACCCAAAGGCCGTTCTGTTCTATATCGGTGTGCTGCCGGGCTTCTTTGATCTGCGCCATGTCACCGCATTGGACGTGGGCGCGATCATCGCCGCATCCGTCGCGATCCCGCTGTTCGGGAACCTTGCGATCGCCGCTTTAGTGGGCAAATTGCGCGGCCTGATGACCGACCCGGCGACCCTGAAACGCATCAACATCGTGGCCGGTGCGCTGCTGATCTGCGTAGGTTTGCTCATCCCCTTCGTCTAACGCAAAATCTTGTGTCAGGCGCGTGACAATCGTGGCGGAAAACACTATAAATTGGGTAACAAAAGAAGGTTTCCCAATATGTCCGACACCGATCAGCTCCCCGAGGAATATGGCGCAGATTCCATTAAGGTTCTCAAAGGCTTAGAAGCGGTTCGCAAACGTCCGGGCATGTATATCGGTGACACCGATGACGGGTCGGGTCTGCACCACATGGTCTATGAGGTCGTGGACAACGGCATTGACGAGGCGCTGGCCGGTCATGCGGATGCGGTGAACGTTACAATTCACGACGACAGCTCTGTTTCGGTCAGTGACAACGGGCGCGGCATTCCCGTCGGCATCCACCAGGAAGAAGGCGTTTCCGCCGCCGAGGTCATCATGACCCAGTTGCACGCGGGCGGTAAGTTCGACAGCAACTCGTACAAGGTATCCGGCGGTCTCCACGGCGTGGGCGTATCGGTTGTGAACGCGCTTTCCGATTGGCTGGAACTGCGCATCTGGCGCGAAGGCAAGGAACATGTTGCGCGCTTTGAAGGCGGTTTCACCACCAAACATCTGGAGGTCGTGGGCCCCACCGAACGTACCGGCACCGAAGTCCGGTTCATGGCCTCGACCGAGACGTTTTCGAACCTCGACTATAGCTTCGAGACGCTGGAAAAACGTCTGCGCGAACTGGCGTTCCTGAACTCCGGCGTGCGCATCATCCTGACTGATGAACGCCCTGCCGAACCTCTGCGGACCGAGCTTTTCTATGAAGGCGGCGTGAAGGAATTCGTAAAATACCTCGACCGGTCGAAAACCTCTGTCATGCCCGAACCGATTTTCATCTCGGGCGAGAAAGACGATATCGGCGTCGAAGTCGCGATGTGGTGGAACGACAGCTACCATGAAAACGTGCTGCCCTTTACCAACAACATCCCGCAGCGTGACGGCGGCACCCACACCGCGGGCTTCCGCGGGGCGCTGACGCGGACAATCAACAACTACGCGCAATCTTCAGGTATCGCGAAGAAGGAAAAAGTATCCTTCACCGGGGATGACGCCCGCGAAGGCCTGACCTGCGTGCTGTCGGTCAAGGTGCCGGACCCAAAGTTCAGCTCGCAAACCAAGGACAAACTTGTCAGCTCGGAAGTGCGCCCCGCCGTCGAAGGATTGGTGAACGAAAAGCTGGCCGAATGGTTTGAAGAAAACCCGCAGATCGCCAAGATCGTCGTCGGCAAGATCATCGAAGCCGCCCACGCCCGCGAAGCAGCGCGCAAGGCCCGCGACCTGACCCGCCGCAAGACCGCGATGGACGTGAACTTCCTTGCGGGCAAGCTCAAGGATTGCTCTGAAAAAGACCCGTCCAAAACCGAAGTCTTTCTGGTGGAGGGTGACTCCGCCGGTGGCTCTGCGCAAACGGGCCGTGACCGCCAGACACAGGCGATCTTGCCCCTGAAAGGTAAGATCCTGAACGTCGAACGCGCCCGGTTTGACCGGATGCTGGGCAGTCAGGAAATCGGTAACCTTGTTATGGCGCTCGGCACCGGAATTGGTCGCGATGAATTCAACATCGATAAACTGCGCTACCACAAGATTGTCATCATGACAGATGCGGATGTTGACGGCGCGCACATCCGCACGCTGCTGCTCACGTTCTTCTACCGTCAGATGCCGCAGCTGATCGAGAACGGCCATCTCTATATTGCGCAGCCGCCCTTGTACAAAGTGTCGCGTGGCAAGTCCGAGGTCTACCTCAAGGATCAGGCCGCGATGGAGGACTACCTGATCCAGCAAGGCATTGAAGGCGCTATGCTAAAGCAGGGCAATGGCGAGGAAATCACCGGTCAGGATCTGGCCCGCGTCGTCGATCTGGCCCGCCAGATGCGCCGTGTTCTCGAAGCTTTCCCGACCCATTATCCCCGCCATATTCTGGAACAGGCCGCCATCGCCGGTGCCTTTGTGCCGGGCGCGGTTGATGCTGATCTGCAAGGCGTGGCCGACAAGGTCGCTGAGCGTCTGAACCTGATCGCATTGGAATGGGAACGTGGCTGGCAAGGCCGCATCACCCAAGACCACGGCGTCCGCCTCGCCCGCATCCTGCGCGGCGTGGAAGAGGTGCGCACCCTCGACGGCCGTATGCTGCGGTCGGGCGAGGCCAAACGCTCGGGAGGGTTCACAGAGCATCTGCAAGACGTCTACGGCACGCCCGCCAAACTGGTTCGCAAAGACCGTAGCCAGCTGATCCACGGCCCCATGGACCTGCTTGAAGCGATCCTTGCCGAAGGTGAAAAAGGCCTGTCCCTGCAACGCTACAAAGGTCTGGGCGAAATGAACCCCGATCAGCTGTGGGAAACCACGCTCGACCCCGACGCCCGCACCCTGTTGCAGGTTAAGGTCGCGGATATGGCCGAAGCAGACGACCTTTTCACCAAGCTGATGGGCGACGTCGTAGAACCCCGCCGCGAATTCATCCAGCAAAACGCGCTGAGCGTCGAGAACCTGGATTTTTAAGCGTTTGTAGGGAAGCGGGTAAAATTGCGTGGCGCGCATAAGTTTGCGCGTCGCCGATGATGCCAAGCAATATGAAATCATTTTAATTCAATAACTTATTTGATTCATCCAAATACGGAGGGCTTATAGGATCGCGCCAGGCTTGCCGCCTCCCCTTTCAGATCCGAGTGAACATTCCAATTAGCCTTCAATCACTCCATGCCCATTCCACGACATTGGACTGGACCCTTACCCCCCAATCAGCTCCGCGTTTTATGTTTACAACTGCATTCGCTTAGGACAGGCGGCCGCTTACGGCCCTAAACTGCCACTCGTTGGGCTGAGCATTGCTAGGCTGTTGCTTCCTCAAACCAGCCATCGGTGGCATCGTGCAGCATAATTTGGCAGGATGAGGTCAGCAGTGCCGGCAAACGTTGCTTTGCAAGACGGTTACGATGGCCCTTGGCAGAACTTAGCTGCAAGCCACCTGCACGGACTGAACCAATAGCAATGTGACCTGCGAAGGTCGAGCCTTACGCTTGGCCAGCAGCATCCGCACGTTGAGTGCTTCGGTCGCTTACCTAAAATCTTAAACATACAAAAGCATGAAAAGTTGCTACACCGATATTGATAATGAATATTCATTACCTTAATTAACCATAGCCTGCGGTGAGGATGATAAATGCCAAGACTAAGCAAATCAGAAACCAGAGAAAAACTCCGCGACGCTTTGGTCGCCGAAGTTGTGGAAAACGGGATTTCCTCGTTAAATGTAGCCGGCATCGTTGCGCGGGCAAAGGTCTCGGCAGGCACGGTCTACGTCCATTTTGAAAACAAGGATGACATGCTCCGGAAGGTGTACATGGAGCTTAAGGCAGATTTCCACCACACCGTCACCAAACACCAGGTCGAGACCGACAGCGCGCAACTTGTCCGAAATATGTGGTTTGCGATGTTCGACTTTGTGCGCATCCGCCCGCAGGACTTCCTGTTTCTCGATTATGTGAGTGCTGCAAAGATACTCTCACCAGAGCAACAAGCCATCACAGACAAATATGCCGCTGATATTGCGGTACTCCTAAAACGCGGGGTGGATGACGGCACTCTGGCCGATCTTGATACCAGTCTGCTTTCGCTTTTGTTGGTCGCTCCCGCCATGCAGCTCGCACGCAGTGCCGTCCTTTCAGGTCAAAAAATCCCCGAAACACTGATCGAACAGACCTTTGAGCGGGTCTGGCTTTCGATCGCAAAATAGCAATCAAAAGGATCAAACCATGCCGAAAGTTATACTCATCACTGGCACATCCACTGGCCTTGGCGTGGCCACCGCCGTTCAGGCCGCACAGGCCGGACACACTGTGTATGCCACCATGCGCAACACACAAAAACGCGGCACTCTCGATGCGGCTGCACAGGTTGCGGGAGTAACGCTGAACGTGCTGCAACTTGACGTGCAGGATGCGGACTCTGTTAATGCAGCAGTCGATACCGTTATTGCCGAACAGGGCCGCATTGACGTGCTGATCAACAACGCTGGCATGGGGTATGTGCGCAGCCTTGAGCAGGCCGAAGAGTCTGATATCCAAAAGATCCTCGACATCAACTACACAGGCGTCACGCGCTGCATCAAAGCGGTCATGCCACACATGCGCAAAGCCCGCGCCGGCCATGTGATCAACATCAGTTCTGTCGGTGGCTTGGTTGGTCAGCCGTTCAACGAAATCTACTGCGGCGCGAAATTTGCTGTCGAAGGCCTGACAGAGGCAATGGCCAGCTACATCACCCCAGCGTTCGGCATCCACTTCACCGCCGTTGAGCCAGGCGGCATAGCTTCTGAGTTCGCCAATACGGTGTTGGAGCAAGTCGAACAGACAGGTGGCATGTTAGAGGACGAATACCTGCCGATCCTTCAAAAATATATTACGGGTTCTCAAGACCGCCAAGAGACGGGCATCTACCAGACCGCGGATGAGGTTGCTGCGATTGTCATGAAGGTAATGGGTTCAGAACAGCCTCCTGTCCGCACGCGGACTTCTGAATGGTCCGAAGACTTCAGTAAACTCAAGACTGGCCTTGATCCGGATGGATTAAGGCAACAATCGCTGGTCGCCGAACAGTTCCTCAAATAGTCGGTAATCCCCCCTTAAATTAGAGGTGTTCAAAAGTAGAATTTTCTCGGCAAGATATCTAAGGAGATTTACGATGAAGAATGGACGATTCAGCGACGCACAGATCATGGCGGCGTTGAAGCAGGCGGAGGGCGGTGTGCCGGTTTCTGAGCTTTGCCGTGAGCATGGGATTGAATAGCCCCTCGTTTCCTAGACACCTTCTTGGTTCACATTGAACTGTCTGTTTTCGAAGTCGACAGGCGACAGCATACGGTTTCTGACATGTTTGAGTTTCGGGTTATAGAACATTTCGATGTAGTCGAAGATGTCCTGTCTGGCCTCCTCGCGGGTTTTATATGTTCGACGCCGTACGCGTTCCCGTTTGAGCAGGTTGAAGAAGCTCTGCGGCAAGTCTTTGTCCGCCATTGGTCCGAGGACAATGGACGCGCGCATTGTCATGGCAATTCCCGCGCCTGCTCATCGAGTGTTCGATGTTGTGGGCCCGCAGACCGAAGTATCTGCTTTCAGGACTGCTGAGCTGCGGCCAATGCGGCGGCAACCTTACTGTCGCGGGCAAAGGCGCGCGCCGACGCTATTACTGTGCCAACCATAAAGAGAAGGGCAAGGCTGTCTGCACCGGCATGCCCGGCTTGTCCGAGACCGACGCTGCCGAAAGCATCCTGAGCGGTCTGCGGACTGGTCTGATGCAAGACGCCGCCTACGAGGATTTTCGGAAGAAGTTTGTAGATAAGGTCCGAGCCCAAGAGCACGAGACCGGTGAGTCCCTGCGCCGACACGATGACCGGATCCGGGAGACGGAGAAGACCCACGCCAATCTGGTGCGCGCCGTCGAGGGCGGCACCTTTTCAGAAGCGCTGATCGAGCGGCTGAATGCGGGGGATGCGGAGCTGAAAGCACTACGGGCCGAGCGGGAAGCACTGGTCCCCACTCCGGTCGACCTTCCGGAAGACCTGCCGTCCCTTTACAGGGCCTACGTGGCTGATCTCGCCAGCACGCTGTCGGATGAGGTAGTTGCCGGTTCAGCGGCAGATGAGCTTCACACGTTGATCGACACGGTCGTGGTGAGCTGGAACGAACAGAAGGAACATCACGAGCTCGATATCCAAGGTAAGCTGTTGGAACTATTGAGCTTTGGTGCAAGCAAAAAGGCCGCGGGTCTTTCGACTGCGGCCTGTTCTTTAAAGCTGGTTGCGGGAGTAGGATTTGAACCTACGACCTTCAGGTTATGAGCCTGACGAGCTACCGGGCTGCTCCATCCCGCGCCGGGTGCCAATGTTTTTGTATTGGCTTATTTATTGTCATCGTTGAGAGATACGTAGAGGTTTTGCTAGGTTTGGCGGTGACCTACTCTCCCACGTCTTAAGACGCAGTACCATTGGCGCAGTAGCACTTAACTGCCGAGTTCGGGATGGGATCGGGTGTTTTGCTTACGCTATGACCACCAAACCGAGTAAAACCTCTATGTTGCTGCTTTTGCCATTGGCAAAAGAGCAACAAGCGGGAGAGAGCGTATCCGAAGGATGCGCGTTCCCGCCCCCTCACCATTCTGGGTAAGGATTTGTCCAAGTCAGTACCACTGATTGTATGTGTATGCTTTTGTCCTAGTAAGAAGTCTTTCTTCTACTGGATCAAATCAAGCCTATCGAGCAATTAGTACCAGTCAACTGAACGTATTACTACGCTTACATCTCTGGCCTATCGACGAGATGGTCTATCTCGGCTCTCAGGGATACCTTGTTTTGAGGGGGGCTTCCCGCTTAGATGCCTTCAGCGGTTATCCTGTCCGATCATAGCTACCCAGCACTGCTATTGGCATAACAACTGGTCCACCAGTGGATCGTTCACCCCGGTCCTCTCGTACTAGGGGCAACTCCTCTCAAGTATCCTACACCCACGGAAGATAGGGACCGAACTGTCTCACGACGTTCTAAACCCAGCTCACGTACCTCTTTAAACGGCGAACAGCCGTACCCTTGGGACCTGCTCCAGCCCCAGGATGAGATGAGCCGACATCGAGGTGCCAAACACTGCCGTCGATATGGACTCTTGGGCAGTATCAGCCTGTTATCCCCGGCGTACCTTTTATCCGTTGAGCGATGGCCCTCCCACTTGGGACCACCGGATCACTATGGCCGTCTTTCGACTCTGCTCGACTTGTCAGTCTCGCAGTCAGGCTGGCTTCTGCCATTGCACTCAACGAGCGATTTCCGACCGCTCTGAGCCAACCTTCGCGCGCCTCCGTTACGATTTAGGAGGCGACCGCCCCAGTCAAACTACCCACCACACAGGGTCCCGGATCCGGATAACGGACCGCGGTTAGACATCAAGCAGAACAAGGGTGGTATCTCAAGGGAGGCTCCACGCAGACTGGCGTCCACGTTTCAAAGCCCACCACCTATCCTGCACATGTTCGGCCTAATGCCAGTGTGAAGTTGTAGTAAAGGTGCACGGGGTCTTTCCGTCTAACCGCGGGTAACCGGCATCTTGACCGGTAATTCAATTTCGCTGAGTCTATGTTGGAGACAGCGGGGAAGTCGTTACGCCATTCGTGCAGGTCGGAACTTACCCGACAAGGAATTTCGCTACCTTAGGACCGTTATAGTTACGGCCGCCGTTTACCTGGGCTTCAATTCAGAGCTCTCACTCCTCCTTTTAACCTTCAGGCACCGGGCAGGCGTCAGACCCTATACGTCGTCTTACGACTTCGCAGAGCCCTGTGTTTTTAATAAACAGTCGCCACCCCCTGGTTTGTGCCCCCAGCCCCTAGTTGCCTAGGAACCGGGCCTCCTTCTCGCGAACTTACGGAGGTATTTTGCCGAGTTCCTTCAACATAGTTCTCTCAAGCGCCTTGGTATTCTCTACCTATCCACCTGTGTCGGTTTAGGGTACGATCTAGCGATGGAGCTATTTCCAGGGACCTCTAAGCAGCCCATTCAATCCGATAAGGATGAACTACCCTCGAGATCCGTCACTTCCATCTGGCCCAGGAATATTAACCTGGTTCCCATCGACTACGCCTTTCGGCCTCGCCTTAGGGGTCGGCTTACCCTGCTCAGATTAGCTTTAAGCAGGAACCCTTGGATTTTCGGCGAGAGTGTCTCTCACACTCTTTGTCGCTACTCATGTCATCATTCTCACTAGTGATCTCTCCACGGGATCGCTCACGCGCCCGCTTCACAGAAAGCTCCGCGTCTCCAATACCCCGAAGGGCTAAGGAGACATGGAACTATGTCACACTACGCTCTGCTACCATGCAATTAATGCATCCTAAGCTTCGGCTCATGGCTTGAGCCCCGTTACATCTTCGCCGCAAGACAACTTATTTAGACCAGTGAGCTGTTACGCTATCTTTAAAGGATGGCTGCTTCTAAGCCAACCTCCTGGTTGTTTTGGTCGTCTCACCTGCTTTCCCACTTAGCCATGAATTAGGGGCCTTAGCTGTAGGTCAGGGTTGTTTCCCTCTTCACAACGGACGTTAGCATCCGCTGTGTGTCTGCCATCTAGTACTCCTCGGTATTCGGAGTTTGGTTAGGATCAGTAAGCCTGTGGGGCCCCATTACCCATCCAGTGCTCTACCCCCGAGGGTATTCGGATGACGCTCTACCTAAATAGATTTCGCAGAGAACCAGCTATCTCCGAGTTTGATTGGCCTTTCACCCCTAGGCACAGCTCATCCCGATCCTTTTCAACGGATGTGGGTTCGGTCCTCCAATAAGTGTTACCTTATCTTCAACCTGGCCATGCCTAGATCACTCGGTTTCGGGTCTGATCCCACAAACTCAACGCCCTATTAAGACTCGCTTTCGCTACGCCTACACCTAACGGCTTAAGCTTGCTTGTGAGACCAAGTCGATGACCCATTATACAAAAGGTACGCTGTCAGGCCGTAAAGACCCTCCAACTGATTGTAGGCGTTCGGTTTCAGGTACTGTTTCACTCCCCTCGTCGGGGTGCTTTTCACCTTTCCCTCACGGTACTGGTTCACTATCGGTCAGTAAGGAGTACTTAGCCTTCGAAGGTGGTCCTCCGATCTTCAGACAGAATTTCACGTGTTCCGCCCTACTTAATACGTCCAATCATGCTTCTTATACGGGACTATCACCCACTTTGGTTGCGCATTCCAACGCATTCTAACCACACTCATGGCTCGGCTGGTCCCCGTTCGCTCGCCGCTACTAGGGGAGTATCAATTGATTTCCTTTCCTCCGGGTACTTAGATGTTTCAGTTCCCCGGGTTTGCTTTTATAAACCTATGTATTCAGTCTATAAATACCTGGTTCTGCTTACTGATGAACCCACCGTCTGCACCTTGCGAACTTACGTCCTCAAGTAGCAAAGCGGTAGGACAACAATAAACAATCAGGTGGGTTGCCCCATTCAGAAATCCATGGATCAAAGCTTATTCTCAGCTCCCCATGGCTTATCGCAGAGTATCACGTCTTTCATCGCCTCTTACTGCCAAGGCATTCACCAAACGCCCTTTTCGCGCTTGATTTGATCCAGAAAAAGAAAGACTGATTTAATGTCCTACCGCCTATTCGGCTACTTGAGGACAATTTAGACCCTCAAACGGCCGATAGAGTGCAGGACGTCAGTCCAACGCGGGAGACAGAAGCTGGTAAGAAACTGTCTTCCCTTATTCCAGATCAAAAGCATACTTTTACCCGCCCACTCTCTCAGAGTGGACAGCGAGTAGTGCATCTAGCCTACCTTCCGTGCAGGAAGTAGGCGTCACTACTCTGGTTAGTGTACTTGACTTGGACAACACGTCGCTTTCAGTCGCGATACGTTCAAAAGACCGAGGAAACAGTCAAATAAACGCCGGCTCCAAAAGGAGCAGCAACCGAGATCATCACCTAACGCGGTGCGATCAGATCGTGTTGTTTGTTACTTTAAGATTACTCTTAAAGTAACTGTATCTCTCTTTACGATGTCAATCAGATGCATTCCAAAGGAATGTCACCCATGCGCTTGCGCGCCGTCCGATTGGACGATTAAGAACTGCGAACAGTGCTTAATGGTCAAATCGTGTGCTTGCCCAACGCGTGCTTTGCTGCGCAAAACCCTGTTTGGGCGACGATCTTTAGCTGGCAAAGATCTTGGTGGGTCGAGGAGGACTTGAACCTCCGACCTCACGCTTATCAGGCGTGCGCTCTAACCACCTGAGCTACCGACCCAGCGTGTTTTGCAAAGCAAAACCGCGACGTCCCGGCAGGGCATTCCGAAGGAATGTCCCGAGAGGGACCAGCCCAAGCGGTTATTCAAGGGCCGTATGCTTGGTGGAGCCTAGGAGGATCGAACTCCTGACCTCCTGAATGCAAATCAGGCGCTCTCCCAGCTGAGCTAAGGCCCCAGCGTAGCCCGAGGGCTGCGTGTTACGTTGGCTGCATGAAGCAACCCGACCCCTCTCGGGACACCGCTGCGCGGTACCCTGTCGGGGCTTCGCGCCTCACTGCGTGAGACGCTTGCTGAAGAGATATGAGGACGGCTCGGTCCGAAAGGTCATCTTGCGATGCCTTGAATATGGTCAGTTTTGTTTACTGACCTGCTAAGTGATCTACGAGTGAGAACAAGTTCTCGCTGCTAAGATCATCCTTAGAAAGGAGGTGATCCAGCCGCAGGTTCCCCTACGGCTACCTTGTTACGACTTCACCCCAGTCGCTGATCCTACCGTGGCCGCCTGCCCCCCGAAGGTTAGCGCAGCGTCGTCGGGTAGAACCAACTCCCATGGTGTGACGGGCGGTGTGTACAAGGCCCGGGAACGTATTCACCGCGTCATGCTGTTACGCGATTACTAGCGATTCCGACTTCATGGGGTCGAGTTGCAGACCCCAATCCGAACTGAGACAGCTTTTGGGGATTAACCCATTGTCACTGCCATTGTAGCACGTGTGTAGCCCAACCCGTAAGGGCCATGAGGACTTGACGTCATCCACACCTTCCTCCCGCTTATCACGGGCAGTTTCCTTAGAGTGCCCAGCCGAACTGCTGGCAACTAAGGATGTGGGTTGCGCTCGTTGCCGGACTTAACCGAACATCTCACGACACGAGCTGACGACAGCCATGCAGCACCTGTCACTGCGTCACCGAAGTGAACGCCCGATCTCTCGGGTTAGCACAGGATGTCAAGGGTTGGTAAGGTTCTGCGCGTTGCTTCGAATTAAACCACATGCTCCACCGCTTGTGCGGGCCCCCGTCAATTCCTTTGAGTTTTAATCTTGCGACCGTACTCCCCAGGCGGAATGCTTAATCCGTTAGGTGTGTCACCGAACAGTATACTGCCCGACGACTGGCATTCATCGTTTACGGTGTGGACTACCAGGGTATCTAATCCTGTTTGCTCCCCACACTTTCGTACCTCAGCGTCAGTATCGAGCCAGTGAGCCGCCTTCGCCACTGGTGTTCCTCCAAATATCTACGAATTTCACCTCTACACTTGGAATTCCACTCACCTCTCTCGAACTCTAGACTGATAGTTTTGGAGGCAGTTCCAGGGTTGAGCCCTGGGATTTCACCCCCAACTTTCCAATCCGCCTACGTACGCTTTACGCCCAGTAATTCCGAACAACGCTAACCCCCTCCGTATTACCGCGGCTGCTGGCACGGAGTTAGCCGGGGTTTCTTTACCAGGTACTGTCATTATCATCCCTGGCGAAAGTGCTTTACGATCCTAAGACCTTCATCACACACGCGGCATGGCTAGATCAGGCTTGCGCCCATTGTCTAAGATTCCCCACTGCTGCCTCCCGTAGGAGTCTGGGCCGTGTCTCAGTCCCAGTGTTGCTGATCATCCTCTAAAACCAGCTATAGATCGTAGACTTGGTAGGCCATTACCCCACCAACTATCTAATCTAACGCGGGCCAATCCTTTCCCGATAAATCTTTCCCCCGAAGGGCTTATACGGTATTACTCTCAGTTTCCCGAGGCTATTCCGTAGAAAAGGGTATGTTCCCACGCGTTACTAACCCGTCCGCCGCTCACCCGAAGGTGCGCTCGACTTGCATGTGTTAGGCCTGCCGCCAGCGTTCGTTCTGAGCCAGGATCAAACTCTCAAGTTGAAACGCATTACTGCGTATCCTTGACGTCGAACCTCTGCACATCAAACCTGCATCACTTACTGAATGATACAGGCGTTTTCTCCGTTTGAAGTGCTTAAAGTTACCAAAGTAACGAAAAGCCGTCCAAACAGTGAAGCTGACACTCCATCATCGGCCGAAGCCTAAGAGCGCGATATACAGACGTTGATCCATCGAATGAACCAAACCGCCCACATATCTCTTCAGATATCTATCAATTTCAAAGAGCGTCGAGACAAAAGAAACCAAGATGCGCCGTAAACTTCTCAGCGCGCCCCGCCTCAATTACCTCAGAATTTCTCCGCTACGTAAGACCCGAACCGTAACCCGTCGTCCCCGTCTAGCGCCCCGCGTCTGCATCTCTGCGTCTCCGGTAAGGGGCGTTCTAAGGTTTGTTCCAAATACCCGCAACCCCTTTTTTCGGATTATGACAGTTTTTCGCTACTTTCCGAATTTTCCTATAAAAACAACGGTTTGATTTTTGAAAATTCCGCGAGCCTCGCGTTTTGCGCAGCTTTATTTCGCACGCTAGCACGTCATTGCCCCGCATCACTTACGCCCGCGCAGGTTATCCACAGCCTCGCAGCGCGAATGTGGATTGTTTCCCCTCCCCCGGCCCGAATCCGGCGCAATTCCCGGCCCGAGCCACCACCCAGATTCGGAATCAGCGCCGTTTAGGAAGTCGGAGCACCAGCAAAGCCAGAATCCCCGCCATATAGAGGAGAGGTTCGATCTGGAAACCTTTGACCAGCCAGATGAAGTGCACCCCAGCCAAAATTGCAGCCAGATAGGTTAACCGGTGCAACTTGCGCCACGTGGCCCCCAGCTTGCGGATCGAGAAGTTGTTCGATGTCGCCGCCAGGGGGACAAGACAGGCAAAACCCGCCATGCCGATCGTGATATACGGGCGCTTCAGAATGTCGGCCCAGATCTGCGACAGGATCCCGACATCCAGCACCAGCCATACCAACAGGTGCAGCGAGACATATATAAAGGCGAGCAATCCCAGGGCGCGCCGAAATCTGATGAGGTTCAGCCGAAGGTAGCGCCGCGCGGGCGTGATCGCCAACCCGGCGATCAACAGTTGCAAGGCTAGTAACCCCAGTTCTTTTTCCAACGCCTTGATCGGCTCCGCCCCCAGCCCGCCGGTCTGCGCCTGAAACAGCAACCACGGGATTGGCAAAAGCCCCACTATATATACGACCCATGTGGGAACACGTCGCGCGACGGTATTCAGGCGATCGATCATACCGCCCTGCTCACTTCTATAGAGGACACGGGTTTAGATATCCTTGCTCAGGTCCATACCGGCATAGAGCTCCGCGACCTCGGCCTCGTACCCGTTGAACATCAGCGTCGGGATCCGCTTGGAGAAAAGACCGCCACCGATGACCCTTTCGCTGGCCTGCGACCAACGGGGGTGATCGACCTCGGGGTTCACATTACTGTAGAAGCCGTACTCCCCTGCATTCGCCTTGTTCCAACTGGTCGGGGGCTGAGTATCCGTGAGGGTGATCCGCACCAC
This sequence comes from Sulfitobacter sp. EE-36, assembly GCF_000152605.1. Classification (NCBI taxonomy): domain Bacteria; kingdom Pseudomonadati; phylum Pseudomonadota; class Alphaproteobacteria; order Rhodobacterales; family Roseobacteraceae; genus Sulfitobacter; species Sulfitobacter sp. EE-36. The sequence continues at coordinate 524,460 of NZ_CH959310.1, forward strand.
GGATTTGATCGACTTGTAGCCATATTTCCACGGCACGACCAACCGCAGCGGTGCGCCGTTCTGTTTCGGGATATCCTTGCCATAGATGCCGGTGGCCATAATCGTCAGCGGATGCATCGCCTCGTCCAGACGCAACCCTTCGACGTAGGGCCAGTCGAGCACATTATAGGCGACGCCGGGCATTTCATCAGGACGCAGCGCAGTCTCGAAGGAGACGTATTTCGCGCCGGACTGCACACCGGCCATATTCAGCAGGTCCGCCAGCTCGAACCCGTTCCACGGGACCACCATTGACCACGCCTCGACACAGCGAAAACGATAGATACGCTCTTCGATCGTCATCTGTTGCATGATGTCGTCGAACCCATAGGCACCGGGCTTGTCGACCAGCCCGTCAATCTGAACCGTCCAGGGTTCAATCGTCAGACGGTCCGCGTATCTGGCGGGGTCGTCCTTGCCGGTGCCGAATTCATAGTAGTTATTGTAGCTGGTGATATCTTCATAACTGTTCGGCTCTAACCCCTCCGGCGCGGCAGAGGTGCGCCCCGCGATACCGGCCAACCCGATCCCCGCCAAAGCGCCCCCCATGATCTGACGTCGGTTCATAAATGCAGCATGCGGGGTGACGTCTTTATCCGTGAGTGTGTTGATCCAGCGATAGGCCATAACAGGCGCTCCTTACCAATATACATGGGTAGCCTACTGCGGGTTGTCGCGCCCACCAAACGCAATCCGCTACATTTCAGGAGACACACCGGAATGTCAGGGCAACACATGCGAACAGGGCCGAGGTTTCCCCCGGCCCTGCCCGATCACATCACCACACTATATACTATGTACCTAGTGGACGGTCGCTTCGTCCGGTTTGGCGCGGTTGCTGGGGGCCACGCGGTCGCCAATGATCAGCCCTTCGGCACCAGCCTGCACGGGGATAAGATCCCCATCCAGCACGTCACCTGCCAAGATCATCTCGGCCAGCGGGTCTTGCAATGCGCGCTGGATCACCCGCTTCAACGGACGCGCCCCGAACACCGGATCATAGCCTTCGTCGGCGAGCCACTTGCGCGCGCCTTCGTCCAACTCCAACCCGATCTTGCGACCGGCGAGACGCTTCAGCAGACGGTTCACCTGAATGTCGACGATCCCCGCCATGTCGGCACGTGCCAAGCGGTCAAAGATCACCGTTTCATCCAGTCGGTTCAGGAACTCGGGGCGGAAGTGAGCCCGCACCGCATCCATCACATCCCGTTTCGCCTGCGCCATGTCGCCCCCTTCGGGCAACTGGCTCAGCGCTTGCGCCCCAAGGTTGCTGGTCAGCACGATCAGCGTCTGCTTGAAGTCGACCTTACGGCCCTGACCATCCGTCAGCACGCCATCATCCAAGACCTGCAGCAACACGTTGAACACGTCGGGGTGCGCCTTCTCGACCTCGTCGAACAGCACGACCTGATAGGGTCTGCGCCGCACGGCTTCGGTCAATACGCCACCTTCGTCATAGCCAACATACCCGGGAGGCGCGCCGATCAGACGGGCCACGGCATGTTTCTCCATGAACTCAGACATGTCGATCCGCACCATCGCGTTCTCGTCGTCGAACAGGAATTCGGCGACGGCCTTGGTCAGCTCGGTCTTACCGACACCAGTCGGCCCGAGGAACAGGAAGCTGCCCAAGGGGCGGGCCTCGTCATTCAGGCCAGCACGCGCACGGCGCACCGCGTTCGACACAGCTTTGACCGCGAGGTTCTGACCAATGACACGGTTGTGCAACTGGTCTTCCATGCGCAGCAACTTGTCCCGCTCGCCTTCCAGCATACGACCCGCGGGGATACCCGTCCAACGTTCGACGACGCTGGCGATCTGATCCGGGCGCACGGCCTCTTCGACCATCACGTCGGCTTCGTTCTCTTCGGCCTCGCCCAGTTTGCGTTCAAGCTGCGGGATCACGCCATAGGAAAGCTCCCCCGCTTTGGCGAGGTTGCCTTCGCGCTTGGCGATCTCAAGCTCGGCGCGGGCACGGTCCAGCTGCTCTTTCAGCTCGCGCGCGCCCTCAAGGCGATCACGTTCGCCCTGCCACTGCGCAGTCATGGCATCGGCCTTTTCCTGCAGATCCCCCAGCTCTTTCTCCAACTTGTCCAGGCGGTCCTTGCTGGCAGCGTCATCCTCTTTCTTCAACGCCTCGGCTTCGATCTGAAGCTGCATGATCTGACGGTCCAGCGCATCCAGCTCTTCCGGTTTGCTGTCGACTTCCATCCGCAGACGGCTCGCTGCCTCGTCCACAAGGTCGATTGCCTTGTCGGGCAGGAAACGGTCCGTGATATAGCGGTGCGACAGGGTTGCCGCCGCCACAAGGGCAGAGTCGCTGATCCGCACACCATGGTGCAGCTCGTACTTCTCCTTAATGCCTCGCAGGATCGACACCGTATCCTCGACCGTAGGTTCGCTGACCATCACAGGCTGGAAGCGACGGGCAAGTGCTGCGTCTTTTTCGACATACTTACGGTATTCGTCCAAGGTCGTCGCACCAACGCAGTGCAATTCACCCCGCGCCAAAGCCGGTTTGATGAGGTTGGCCGCGTCCATCGCGCCGTCCGCCTTACCGGCACCCACCAGCGTGTGCATCTCGTCAATGAACAGGATCACCTCGCCCGCAGCTTCGGTGACCTCGGTCAAGACGGCTTTCAACCGTTCTTCGAACTCGCCACGATACTTCGCGCCGGCAATCAGCGCGCCCATGTCCAGCGCCAGCAAGCGTTTGTTGCGCAGGGATTCAGGCACATCGCCATCCACGATCCGCAGGGCGAGCCCCTCGGCAATCGCGGTTTTACCTACGCCGGGCTCACCGATCAGCACCGGGTTGTTCTTGGTACGGCGGCTCAACACCTGCATGGCCCGACGAATTTCCTCGTCCCGACCGATGATCGGGTCGATTTTGCCTTCGCGGGCACGTTCCGTCAGATCAAGGCTGTACTTCTTGAGCGCCTCATACCCGTCTTCCGCACTGGCCGTATCAGCCGTGCGCCCTTTCCGGATATCATTGATAGCGGCGTTCAACCCCTGTGCGGTGACCTTACCCGCATCCAACGCGGTTTTCGCACCGGATTTCACCATCGCAAGGGCCATCAGCACGCGTTCGACCGGCACAAAGCTGTCGCCCGCCTTTTTGGCCAGCGTCTCTGCTTCGGCCAGCACCTTTGCGGTGGCATTATCAAGGTATACCTGCGCGGCGTCGCCCGACACCTTGGGCAGCTTGCCCAAAGACAGCGTCAGGGTTTCAGTCACACGTGCAGGATCGCCACCGGCAGCAGCAATCAGATTGCTCGCCAGCCCTTGGTCGTCATCCAGCAATGCTTTCAATAAATGTTCCGGCGTCAGCCGTTGGTGGCTTTCACGCGTCGCGATTGTTTGCGCAGCATGAATAAAGCCGCGCGACCGTTCTGTGAACTTGCTCAAGTCCATGAGCTTCTCCTTTTCTTAAAGCGACCACAAAGAAGATGCCTGCTTTGCAGCACATCATGGCGTGATCCTCGGGATAGAATTTGGGGACAGAAGGAAGGGATTCAAGAGAGTCGCCTCACAAATACGTCAACAGAAAACATACATCTTTTAAGATTATTTGTCAGACTGGTGGAATTTCGCCACATTGCGAACACATTGGAATCCCACAAGAAAAATGCAGTTTCGCAATTTGTCGCTCATGGCAAGAATTAATTACAAAAATGTTAATTGACTGATTTTAGGCGAAAATTTATATTTATCCACATGACGGATGCACCCCAGTGGAACCATTTAGTCACACATACGTTGTACTGGCAGATGAACGAAAACAAATCGAGCCGACTTTAATCAGTACAACAAATTCTTGAGGTACGAACATGCAGACGCGCCAGATCCAGATGAACGACGTTATCTACAACGCGGCAGAGCAATGCTTTGAAGCCTTGGTCACCGTGCACGATGGCGATCGGTCCCGCAAATATGCCTGCGCCATCAACGCGCCGATGACGATGTCCTTTGATCAAGCGGCCAAAGGCCTGACCAAACAAGCCGAGCGTCGCCATACGAGCCGCGGCGGCATGTATTCCGAGATCCGCGCCCAGAAGCCCGCACAACGCAGTGGCCGTCCTCGGTTCGACCCAAAAGCTTGGTTGCGCCATGTCGCCAATCTTCCCGGCCTTCGCGCCGCCTGATTTACAGTTTCGGCGGAACTGCCTGCGCGCCCGTCCCGGCGCGTGTCCCGCCCAATCCAGAGACAACTGCCTGCCTGCACGTCTCTGATACTCGCCCGGACAGCCGCTGCGCTGCCCGGGCCTTTTTCTTTGCGCGATCCCTGTTTTCATAGACATGTCAGGTCGAACACCGTAAGCCTCCGGCGTTTGCCAAATCTCATCACTTCGGAGCCCGCCCCATGTCAGATGACCGCCTGATCGTTGCCCTTGATGTCCCCCACGCTGTTGCCGGCCTTGAACTGACCCAAAAGCTGGGCGACGCGGTGAGCTTTTATAAAATTGGTCTGGGCATGCTGACGGGCGGCGGCCTAGCGCTTGCGAACGAGCTGATTCAGGAACACGGCAAACGCATTTTTCTGGACATGAAACTGTTCGATATCAGCGCGACAGTCGAAGCAGCGGTGCGCGGGCTTGCGCAGTTCGACCTTGATTTTCTGACCGTGCACGGTGACCCGCATGTTGTCCGCGCCGCGATGGAAGGGGCCGCAGGATCCCGCACCAAGATTTTGGCGGTGACCATCCTGACATCTCTGGACCGCAACGATCTGGACGCAGCGATGATCCAGTCGGGCGATATCCCCGATCTGGTCCAGACCCGCGCCGGACGCGCGCTGGAGGCTGGCGCTGACGGCGTCATCGCCTCCCCGCAAGAGGCGGCCCTGATCCGTGCCCTACCCGAGGCCAACGGCAAGCTGATCGTCACCCCTGGCGTGCGACCAAGCGGGGCGGCTCTTGGCGACCAGAAACGCGTGGCAACACCTGGTCAGGCGATCTTGGACGGGGCGGATCACATCGTCGTTGGCCGCCCGATCTGGCAGGCCGAAGACCCTGCCGCCGCCGCCCGCGCGGTGCTGGCAGAGCTGCCCTAAACGCAGCCGAAATGCGCGAAACCCAACAAATAGCGCATTTTCGCCTATGTGATAAATCGGTAACAAACATGAACTGGCTGCCAGCAACTGGAACTTCCGTGTATGTTTTATGACATTCATATGGCAACCTTACTTTGGTGATACTCCCCGACGGACTGGTTCTTCCTGAAGTCCGTCACCTCCCCCCGCTTCAGGCGGGGGTCTTTCTTTGCCCCACCTCGCATCCGCTTTCCTCCCTCTAGTCGACGCTGCACGTATGTGCATGGCGAAGTCACGTGTGATCGGGTAGACTTGCGTTAACCAGCCCTTAACCTTACCTGACCGCCATGCCCGCCCTCTGCCGAGACTGCCTGTCCGAAATTGCGCCCGCGCGCCGGTGCTCTGCCTGCGGCAGCCCGCGCATCTCGTCGCATCCCGAATTATTCGACCTTTCCATCGCCCATATGGATTGCGATGCCTTCTACGCATCCGTGGAGAAACGCGACAATCCGGCGCTGAATGGCAAGCCCGTAATCATCGGGGGCGGACGCCGTGGGGTCGTGTCGACCGCCTGCTATATCGCGCGGATCAAAGGGGTCCGGTCCGCCATGCCGATGTTCCAGGCGCTGAAACTCTGCCCCGAAGCGATCATCATCAAGCCACGCATGGATGCATATGTCGAAGCCTCCCGCGCGATCCGCGCCATGATGGAAGAGCTCACGCCCGCCCTGCAGCCGCTGTCGCTGGACGAGGCGTTTCTGGACATGACCGGCACAACCAAGCTTCACGGGGCACCCCCTGCGGTGATGCTTGCGCGACTGGTGCGTCGCATGAAGGTCGAACTGGGGCTGACCGGATCAATCGGGCTGTCACACAACAAGTTTCTGGCCAAAGTCGCCTCAGATCTTGATAAGCCGCACGGGTTTTCAGTGATCGGCAAGGCAGAAACACAACAGTTTCTGAACGACAAACCGGTGAGCATGATCTGGGGCGTGGGCGCAGCAACGCTCGGATCCCTGAACAAGGCCGGCATCCAGACCTTCGCGGACCTGCTGCGATGGGAAAGGACCGACCTGATCGCGCGTTTCGGCAGTATGGGCGACCGCCTGTGGCATCTGGCACGCGGCCAAGACAACCGCCGTGTTTCCGCGCATGAACCGATGAAATCCATCAGCAACGAAACCACCTTCAACGAAGACACCTCCGACCCTCACCTGCTGGACGGGCATCTGTGGCGCATGGCGCAAAAGGTGGCGGACCGCGCCAAGGCCAAAGACCTTGCTGGCCGCGTTGTCGTACTCAAGCTCAAACGGGCCGATTTCTCGCTGATCACGCGGCGGGTGTCGCTGTATGACCCGACGCAACTGGCCGACCGCATCTACCGCACCGCGCGCGGGCTGTTTGACCAGCTTGGTGAACCGGGGCCTTTCCGGCTGCTCGGGTGTGGCATTTCGGACCTGAGCGCGGCTGACGGTGCCGATACCGCGGGCGACCTGCTGGACCCGGATGCCGCCCGCCGGGGTCAGGCAGAGCGGGCAACAGATGCCATCCGCAACCGGTTCGGGGACAAGGCAATCGTCAAGGGGCGTGCGCTGCGCTGATCACTCCGCCGCGAGGGCGAGGCTTTCTGGACGGATCCGCGCAATCTCTGCCACAACGCCGCGAAGCGCTTTTTGCACATCCTCGAAATCACCGTTGGGGCGCACCAGAGATTCGTTCATATACAGCGACCGGTCCAATTCGACCTGTACCGCATGCTGCCCCCGTGCCGGACGACCGTAAGCTTGGGTGATATAGGCCCCCGCAAAGGGCGTATTGCGGGTGACAGTGAACCCTGCCTTGACGAAAGCGGCCTCTATCTGATCCACAACATCGCTGCTGGCTGCCGCGCCGAACCGGTCACCCAAGACCACTTCAGGCCGTTTCAGCCCCATACGCGCGACGCCATCCATCGCCTCATGTGGCATCGAATGGCAATCCACCAAGATCGCCTGCCCGTGATCCGCCCGCGCGTCGTTCAGCAGGCTTTGCAACATATCGTGGTACGGCACCCAATAGGTGGCGATTCGCGCCCGTGCTTCATCCAGTGTTAATTTGCCCTGATAAATCGAGCGCCCGTTCGCCACGACACGCGGAATAACCCCCAATCCGGAGGCAACCCGCGGGTTATGCGCCTGCCGCCGAACCCCTTCGATCAGGGCCGGGTCAAGCTCGTCTCGGGACCGGTTCAGATCAAGGAACGCACGGGGGGCTCCCGCCATCAGAAACGGAGCCCCGAAATGGGGGGCAGAATTAAACAAAAGGTCAACAAACGCGTCCTCTGACGAGCGTATACTATGCCCGTCCAACACCGTGGACCGCAGGAAGGAAAAGCTGTAATTCCGCCCCGAATGAGGGGATGCAAACACCGCGCAGGAACGGGCTTGATCGGGGCGAACGACTTCGTAGGCGATGTGTGGCATTGTTGCACCTTTCAAGAATGATCATAGCGCATGTTTTTACAAAGCCAAAACCCCTTGATCATGCCTCCGACTCTATTTATAGACCCCGCTACCGGCGCGAATATCTCGCGCCCCGATTTGGTTTGGGGTGCAAATTTCGTGCTACATAGGGGGTGATTAGCTCAGCGGTAGAGCACTTCGTTGACATCGAAGGGGTCACTGGTTCGATCCCAGTATCGCCCACCACCTAATTCATGGTTCAGCATTCGCTGAACTGCCCGCAACCCGGCGCTGGCCCGCGCCACGACACAGGAGAACGACCATGAAGGTTCGCAATTCGCTCCGCTCGCTCAAGAACCGGCACCGTGACTGCCGCGTTGTGCGTCGCAAAGGCCGCGTTTACGTAATCAACAAAACGCAGCGCCGTTTCAAAGCCCGTCAGGGTTAAGCTTCGCGCGCATCTGATTAAAGGCCGCTCCTTCGGGGGCGGCTTTTTTCGTTTGGGCCACCGTCAACCGCGCCCCCCCCCTGCCTCAGCCAATCTGTGCTGACCTCTTGCGATCCCCCCAATACCGCTTAGGTTCTCTTCAGACTTCATCAGACGAACTGAAAGGGATCTCATGACCGATCTGCCCGACTACACCCCGCCCGCCGTATGGGAGTGGGAACCCGGCAATGGCGGCAAATTCGCCAATATCAACCGCCCCATCGCAGGCCCCACCGCAGACAAAGAGCTGCCGGTCGGCAAACATCCCTATCAGCTTTATTCCCTCGCGACGCCCAATGGCGTCAAAGTCACCGTGCTGCTGGAAGAACTACTGGCCGCCGGGCACAAGGGTGCCGAATATGACGCGTGGCTGATCAACATCGGCGAAGGGGATCAATTCGGATCCGGCTTTGTCGACATCAACCCGAACTCCAAAATTCCCGCGATGATGGACCGGTCCGGCGACGCGCCGCAACGCCTGTTTGAATCCGGATCGATCATGCTGCATCTGGCCGAGAAATTCGGCGCATTCATCCCCAAAGACCCAAGCCAGCGCACCGAATGTATGTCGTGGCTGTTCTGGCAAATGGGCAGCGCGCCCTATCTTGGCGGCGGCTTTGGCCACTTCTACGCCTATGCGCCGGTCAAGATTAAGTACTGCATTGACCGTTTCGCGATGGAGACCAAGCGCCAGCTTGACGTGCTTGATCGTCACCTTGCCGATAACGAATATATGGCGGGCGAATATTCGATCGCGGATATGGCGATCTGGGCATGGTACGGGCAGCTGGTTCTGGGCCGTCTCTATGACGCGGCAGAGTTCCTGAATGTCGATTCCTACGAAAACCTGATGAAATGGGCCAAGAAGATCGACTCGCGCCCTGCCGTTACACGTGGTCGCATGGTCAACCGACCCTTCGGTGAACCCGAAATGCAGCTGCACGAACGCCACGATGCCAGCGATTTTGACACAAAGACTCAGGACAAAATCGGCGACTGATCCCGCGCGTCTTGCCGCCCCTTCGCGGCAAGACGCTTGTCCTATTAATTCACTCAAGTATTCCTTGATATCAGCCCTCAAATCTGTTTCTTACTGTTTTTATAGGTTTTACACAGATGGAGGTCACCTGATGACTCTGACGAAATCCGCTTTCACGGCCGCCTTGATGGCCACAGTTGCGATGCCAGCATTGGCCGAAGGGCAGCTGAACCTCTACTCCTCGCGTCACTACGACACAGACGAACGTCTGTATTCCGACTTTACCGAGCAGACGGGCATCACCATCAACCGCATCGAAGGCAAAGCAGACGAGCTGCTGGCGCGTATGGAAGCCGAGGGTGCAAACTCCCCCGCGGACGTTCTGATCACCGTCGACACGAGCCGCCTGAGCCGCGCCAAGGAAATGGGCCTGCTGCAATCTGTTGACAGCGACATCCTCGAAGAGCGTATCCCCAGCAACCTGCAAGACGCCGACAACGACTGGTTCGGCTTTTCTCAGCGCGCGCGGATCATCTTTTACAGCAAGGACGCGGTAGACAACCCGCCGCAGAACTATCTGGATCTTGCCGATCCTGCCTATGAAGGTCAGGTCTGCATCCGTTCCTCCACCAACTCCTACAACCAGACCCTGCTGGCGGCATTGGTCACACACCACGGTGAAGAAAAAGCCACCGAATGGGCACAGGGCGTTGTGAACAACATGGCACGTGCACCACAGGGCGGTGACACCGACCAGCTGCGCGGTCTGGTATCGGGCGAATGCGAAATCTCCGTCTCGAACTCCTACTACTTTGCCCGTGCCATCCGCACCGAAGTAGACGGGCTGAGCGCCGATCTGGATAAAATCGGTCTGGTGTTCCCCGACCAGGAAGGCAACGGCGCGCATATGAACCTGTCGGGTGCCGGTGTTGCAGCAAATGCGCCAAACCGTGACAACGCGGTCAAGTTCCTCGAGTATCTGTCCTCCGACAGCGCGCAGTCCTACTTCTCTGCAGGGAACGACGAATTCCCCGCCGTCGAAGGCGTAGAGCTTGCGGCATCGGTCGAGAAGCTTGGCGAATTCAAAGCAGACGAGGTGAACCTGTCCGAAGTGGCCAAGAACATCCCGACGGCACAGAAAATCTTTAACGCGGTTGGCTGGGAATAATCCCAGCCTGCCACGGCAGAGACATGACATTGAACCGCATCGGCCCCGGGCCGGTGCGGTTTTTTCATGCGTAAAGGGAAATGTTTATTTCTGCCGACCGACCTGACGGCAGATCAGGATCACGGGCAGCAATCCCATCGCCACGATCACAAGGCTCGGCACCGCCGCCCCGTCCAGCCGCTCGTCGCTTGCCAGCCGGTAGGCCTGTACCGCCAGCGTGTCGTAGTTGAATGGCCGCATGATCAGCGTTGCAGGGAGCTCTTTCATCACATCGACGAAAACGATCAGCAGCGCGGTCAGCAGGCTTGGTGATAGGATCGGTAGATGCACACGGCGCAGCGTGCCCACAGGGGTTTCCCCCAATGACCGTGCGGCAGAGTCCATATTGGCATGCACCATCGCCTGCCCGCCCTCATACGCCCCCAGAGCCGCCGCAAGGAAGCGTACCATATAGGCGGCGACAAGCAGCCAGATCGACCCGGTGACCAGCAGCCCGGTCGATATGTCGAAGGTGCTGCGCATCCAGGCATCAAGCTGGTTATCAAAGGTCGCAAAGGGCACCATCAGCCCCACGGCAATCACGCCGCCCGGCACCGCATAGCCCAACCGCGCGATATAGCCTGCACCGAACGACAGCTTGCCCGGACGCAACCGCTGGAAGAACCCCACGCAGACTGCAGCGGCCACGGTCAGCACCGCCGCCACCCCCGCCAGCGTGGCAGAGTTGCGTATGAAGCCCAGATAGCGCGGGCTCAGCAGGTCTTGCTCTGACCCGATGCCCATCCAGATCAGCACGATTACTGGCAGGATCGCCCCAAAGATCACGGGAATACCGCAGGCCAGCATCGCGGCGGCGGCCTGCCATCCCTTAAGCTGCGCGGGCGGCATCGCCACGGCACGACGCGCCGGATCGTGGTATTGCGCCTTGCCGCGCTGGATACGCTCCAGCATCGCGAGCAGCAGCGCAAAACTGAGCAAACACAGTGCAAGCTGGGCCGCACCAGCGCGGTCGAACAGGGAAAACCAGCTGGTGTATATCCCTGTCGCAAAAGTCTGCACACTGAAATAGGCGACGGTGCCGAAATCGGCGATCGTCTCCATGACGGTCAGCAGAACACCTGCGGCAATCGCCGGTCGGGCCAGCGGCAGGCTCACCTTGAAGAAGGCCGCCCAAGCACTGCTGCCCAAGGCACGTGCTGCCAGAAACGTCGTGGCGGATTGCTGCAGGAACGCGGCGCGCGCCAAGAGGTAGACGTAGGGATAAAGCACCAGCACCAGCATCAAGGCCGCGCCCCCAAGGGACCGGATTTCCGGGAACCAGTAGTCGCGCGGACCCCAGCCCGTGACGTCACGCAGCACCGTTTGCACGATTCCGGGGTGGTCAAGGATATGCGTGTAGGCATAGGCCAGCACATAGGCGGGAAAAGCCAGCGGCAGCACCAGCGCGATTTCGAGCATGCGGGCACCGGGGAAGCGTGTCATTGTCACCAGCCACGCGGTCCCCACGCCCAAGGCAAAGGTTCCCGTGGCCACCATTGCGACCAGCAGAAGGGTTGTGCCCGCGTACCCCAGCAGCACCGTATCGATCAGGTGGCGCACCGTATCGGTGCCCCCGACCAGCGCGGCCAGCAAAACGGCCACCATCGGCAAGGCACAGGTCGCCGCAATCGCGACCGCAACCCCCGCCAGTAAACGCACGCCATCCCGCGATCTTTTCACGGCGGCGGGGCTTGTATTGATATCCTGTGTCGTCATGCGATTGGTTTCGACTAATTCAGTCGGAAATACCAGCGGGATGACTGAAATTTGTAGCGCCGCGCGCAGGTGCAAGAGCGTGATCCTGCCTTTGCAGCGGAATCTCCGGTGTCAGGATGCGTGCCTTCAGCACGGGTCAGTCATAGCTGCGCTGGTCTTCGATCACCAATCCGTCATTGGGCAGGCTGCCCGGCGCGGCCAGCACGACCTTGCCCTTCAGCTTGAGAAGCGCGGCAACAGAGGCACCGTAGCTGTCCGCGTCATCACCCGTCGTCTCAAGATGCACCGTCATGACGTCCTGTTCATTCGCACGGCTTGCCACCACGCGGGCCTTCGTGACCTCGGGGTGATTAGCAACAAGCGCCGCGACCTGTTCGGGGCGTACGAACATGCCCTTGATCTTGGTGGTCTGATCCGCACGGCCCATCCAGCCCTTGATGCGCATATTGGTCCGCCCGCAAGGAGACGCCCCCGGCAGCACGGCGCTCAGGTCGCCTGTGGCGAAACGGATCAGCGGATAGTCGGGGTTCAAGGTGGTCACCACGACCTCGCCCACCTCGCCCGGAGCGACGGGGGTGCCGGTGCCGGGGGTCACGATCTCGACGATTACATTCTCGTCCACGATCATGCCTTCGGCGGCGGGGCTTTCGTAGGCGATGTTGCCCAGATCCGCCGTTGCATAGCTTTGCAAACAGGTGATCCCCCGCTCTGCATAATAGTCGCGCAAGGATGGGAACAGCGCGCCCCCGCCCACGGCCGCTTTGGTGATGCCAAGGGTCACCCCCATCTCATCCGCTTTTTCGAGAATGATCTTGAGGTAATCCGGCGTGCCGGCATAGGCGGTCGTGCCGATATCGCGCGCGGCGATGACCTGCAGTTCGGTCTGCCCGGTGCCCGCTGGCAGCACCGCCGCCCCCACAGCCCGCGCCCCGGATTCAAAGATCATGCCCGCAGGTGTCAGGTGATAGCCAAAACAGTTCTGGACGATGTCGCCCTCGCCAATCCCCACCGCATGCAGGAACCGCCCCATGCGCCACCAGTCCGGCGCGTCGGACGAGGGTTCATAGATCGGGCCGGGAGACTGGAAGATATGGGTAAACGCATGGGCGGGTTTGGTGGTGAAACCGCCAAAGGGGGCCGACTGCGCCTGCTGTTTCCCGATCTCGGATTTGCGCAGAACCGGCAGCGCGGCCAGCGCCTCGACATTGGTGATCGTGTCCGGCGCGATCCCGTCCAACGATCCGGCATAGCCCGGCAGCGCCTGCGCCCGTGCGATCTGCGCGGGCAAGGTCCGGGCGAGATCGGCCGCCCGTGTCTCGGGGCTGCGGGTCTCTAGGCTGTCAAAATAGGACGTCTGTGCCATGTCGCTTACTCGCAATTCATCTGGGTGGTCAGGAAATGGAAAACTCGTGGGCCGTGCGCTGGATCAGCTGAGCCAGCGTTTGCGGCGCCGATAGCTGCGGACATCGCGGAAGGATTTGCGCCCCTCGTCCGACATGCCGAGGTAGAACTCCTTGACGTCCTGGTTCTCGCGCAGGTCGGCGGCAGGGCCGTCCATCACGACGCGACCGGATTCCAGAATATAGCCGTAATGCGCAAAGCGCAGGGCGACGTTGGTGTTCTGTTCGGCCAGCAGGAAGGTCACGCCTTCGTTTTCATTCACCGATTTGACGATCTCGAAAATCTGTTCGACCAACTGCGGCGCAAGACCCATCGATGGCTCGTCCAGCAGGATCGTTTCAGGACGCGACATCAGGGCACGACCAATGGCGCACATCTGCTGTTCCCCGCCCGAGGTATAGCCGGCCTGCGATTTGCGCCGTTCGCGCAACCGTGGGAAATATTCGTACACCATTTCCAGATCACGGGCGATCGCCGCCTTGCCGTCATTGCGGGTATAGGCACCGGTCAGCAGGTTCTCTTCGATGGTGAGGTGTTCAAAGCAATGCCGTCCCTCCATCACCTGCACGACACCACGTTTCACCATCTCTGCGGGGTCGAGCTTGTGCACCGGATCATTGCGGTATTTGATCGACCCTTTGGTGACCTCGCCCCGTTCGGAATGCAGCAGATTGGAAATCGCCTTGAGCGTCGTGGTCTTGCCCGCGCCATTGCCGCCCAACAGGGCCGTAATACCGCCCTTGGGCACCTTCAGGCTCACGCCCTTCAGCACCAGAATGACCGAGTTATAGATCACCTCGATATTATTGACCTCAAGAAGGGTCTCGACCTGCGCGTCGGGCGTTGGGGTGGCATCCAGCATGGGTGTCTCTTTCACTAGGTGGCGTGGGGGTCGGGCGCGGCAACAATGCCGCCGCGCCCCTGTTCAAGGGCTGCGCTTAGCAGCTGGGCTCGATACCGGATTCCGCGGCAAAGGCCTGCGCATCTTCGGTCACCAGCGGGGCCAGCACGTCTTGGTCCGACTGGATGTAGTCGGTGATCAGGCTCCAGCTGTCGGCAGCAGCATCCCACTGCGCCACAGCACCATAGCCGTTCCCACCGTGGTTTTCACAAGACACCGTGAACTCTGGCCCAAAGTTCGGCAGACCCAGATCCGCCATCTTGGCTTCGGTGATTTCCAGTGCTTCCATACCGTCACGCATCTGCGCCGGTGTCAGCGCCTTGGTGTCATGGATACCCTGCGCCGTTTTGGCAGCTTCGGCTGCCAGCATCGCGGCGTAAAGACCACGGTTATACAAAGCGGTCCCGATCTGGTCGCCCGCACCTGCGGCCTTGCCAGTATCAACAACATACTTCTGGATGTCGTCGAACACGGGGAAGTCATCGCCCACGTTGTGGAACGTCAGCGCCTTGTAGCCATTGGCTTTGTCACCCGCTGGACGCACGTCGTTTTCAGAACCGGACCACCAGATGCCGATGAACTGATCCATCGGATAGCGGATGTTCGCGGCTTCCTGCACGGCGACCTGGTTCATCACACCCCAACCGTACATGATCACATTGTCCGGCTTTTCACGACGGATCTGCAACCACTGGGATTTCTGTTCCTGACCGGGGTGGTCAACGGGCAGCAAGGACAGTTCGAACCCGTGCTTTTTGCCCAGTTCTTCCAGGGTGCGGATCGGCTCTTTGCCGTAGGCAGAGTTGTGATAGACCAGCGCGATTTTCTTACCTTCAAGGCTGCCACCGTTCAGATCCAGCAGGTGCTTGATCGCGACTGAAGCGCCGTCCCAGTAGTTGGTGGGGTAGTTGAAGATATTCTTGAACACCGACCCGTCTTTGGCCGATGTCCGGCCATACCCCATAGAGTGGACAGGGATGCCATCTGCCGTCGCTTTGGGGATCAGCTGATAGGTGATGCCGGTGGACAGCGGTTGATAGACCAGCGCGCCTTCGCCCTTGGTGCTTTCATAGCATTCCACACCCTTTTCGGTGTTATAGCCGGTTTCACATTCGATCATCCGGATCGGCTCGCCACCGATACCGCCATCACGTTCGTTCAGCAGCGTGAAGTAATCCGCATAGCCGTCGGCAAAGGGAATCCCGTTTGCCGCATAAGGGCCCGTGCGATAGCTGAGCGACGGGAATACAAGCTCTGCCATTGCGGGGCCCGCAGCCAGAGCAGCGCCAAGCGCCAACGTAGTCATCTTCAGTTTCATCGGTGTTTCCTCCCTTGGATGTATCCGATCTTGCCGGGTTGTCCCGGTCGTCTCTTCTTCGGCCTTGGGTCTCCTCCCCCCGGCCATGCGTCCTTCCCTAGTGCGGGAAGGGCCACAATCTCAGTTTTTCCTTGGCGACGCGCCACAACTGGGCCAGCCCATGCGGTTCCGCGATCAGGAAGATGATGATCAACCCGCCCACGATCACAAGCTGCAGATGCGCCACGATATCCGTCGGCCAACCGAACCAGTCGACGCCCACGATTTTCAACGCAACCGGCAAGAGGACAAGGAACGCGGCCCCGGCAAAGCTGCCAAAGATCGATCCCAGCCCGCCGATGATGATCATAAAGAGCACAAGGAACGATTTCTGGATGCCAAAGGCCTCGCCCACTTCGACCGCACCCAAATAGACCGCAAAGAACAGCGCCCCCGAGATGCCGATGAAGAAAGAGCTGACCGCAAAGGCCGTCAGTTTCGCCCGCAGCGGGTTCACCCCGATGATCTCGGCCGCGATATCCATATCACGGATCGCCATCCATTTGCGCCCCACCGACCCACGGGTCAGGTTGCGTGCCACATAGGCGCTGAAGATCACGAACATCAGGCAGAACAGATAGGTCGCCCAGGCCTGCGTATTCGGTCCGGTGATCTCGATCCCGAAGAATGTCCGCTCCGGCGCGCTGATCTGGCCCGAGGCAGAGTAGTTGTAGAACCACGGCACACGGTTGAAGAGCCATACCAGAAAGAACTGCGCCGCCAGCGTTGCCACGGCCAGATAGAACCCTTTGATCCGCAGCGATGGCAGGCCGAACAACACGCCGACACCGGCGGTCACCAACCCCGACAGCAACACATGCACCAGCATGCTCACGTCGGGAAAGGCGGTCATGAATTTGTAGCAGGCATAGGCCCCCACGGCCATAAAGCCACCGGTCCCCAAGCTCACCTGCCCGCAATAGCCCACCAGAATGTTCAGCCCGATCGCCGCAATGGCGTAGATCAGGAACGGCAGGAACAGCGAGTTCACCCAATAGTCATTGATCACAAACGGGATCACGGCAATGGCGATGAACAACACAAGATAATAGCGATACCGGTCGAACTTGATCGGAAACGTCTGGCTGTCTTCTTCGTATGAGGCGCTGAAATCCCCGGCTTCACGATAGAACATCAGATGCTCCCCCCGTTCCAAATGGTTTTAAATCCTGGGTTCCGGGGCAAAGCCCCGGTCAGGGAGTTGCCAAAACTACACACGTTCAATGATCTTCTCCCCGAACAAGCCCTGCGGACGGAACACCAGAAAGATCAGCGCCAGCATGTAGGCGAACCAGTTCTCTGTCGCACCGCCAAGGAAAGGCGCACCGATCAGGAATTCGAACAGCTTCTCCCCCACACCGATGATCAAGCCGCCCACGATGGCACCGGGAATAGAGGTGAACCCCCCCAACATCAGCACCGGCAACGCCTTCAGCGCGATCAGCGAAAGCGAGAATTGGACCCCCGATTTCGTGCCCCACATGATGCCCGCGACAAGGGCGACAAAGCCCGCCAGCGACCATACGAGGATCCAGATAAAGTTCAGTGACACGCCGACAGACAAAGCCGCTTGGTGGTCGTCCGCCACAGCCCGCATGGCGCGGCCCTGTTTGGTGTATTGCGCGAACATCACCAAGCCGATCACCAGCAACGCGGCAATGATGCTGGCCACGATATCCAGATTATCGATAAAGAACCCGTAGCCAAAGGCGTTAAAAGTGGTGTCGTCGATCCAGGTGTTCAGCCCCTGCGGCAGCCCCACATCCATAGACTTGATGTCGGACCCCCACATCAGATCGCCCACCCCTTCCAGAAAATAGGCCAGACCGATGGTCGCCATGAAGAGGATGATCGGCTCTTGCCCGACCAGATGGCGGAAGACCAACCGCTGCACCGCATAGGCCAGCCCGATCATCACCACCATTGTCAGCAAAATCGCGAGGAACGCCGGCACGTGCCAGCCGAAATGGTGAATATCCGTGCCCAGGATTGCGTTGATCAGGTGGCTAAACGGCACCTGCCCATCGATGATCCCTGCCAGGGTTAGGGCCGCAAACAGTGCCATAACCCCTTGGGCATAGTTAAAAATACCCGAGGCTTTGTAGATAAGAACAAACCCCAGGGCGACCAGTGCATAGAGCACCCCCGCCATAAGCCCGTTCAGGAACACCTCGATTGTAAAGGCCAGTTGCTCAGGCATATCAGACCCTCCCCATCGCAAAACCAGTGGCAAAATCAGTCATGGGCAACCCCCAGATATGCGTCGATCACGTCTTGGTTGTTGCGCACCTCGCTCGGGGTGCCGTCGCCGATCTTCTTGCCGTAATCCATCACGACCACACGGTCGCTCAGGTCCATCACAACGCCCATATCGTGTTCGATCAGGGCAATCGTCGTGCCAAATTCATCATTCACATCCAGAATAAAGCGGCTCATGTCCTCTTTTTCCTCGACGTTCATCCCCGCCATCGGTTCATCCAGCAGCAGGATCGACGGCTCGGCGGCCAGCGCGCGGGCCAGTTCGACCCGTTTCTTCAAGCCGTAGGACAGACGCGACACGGGCGTCTTGCGGATCGCCTGAATCTCAAGGAAATCGATGATCTTTTCGGCGACTTCGCGGTTCGCGGTCTCTTCGCGCTCCGCCTTGCCCTTCCAGATCGACTGCCAGAACATGCCGGTCTTCATATTGGTCAAACGCCCCGTCATGACGTTGTCCAGTACCGACATCCCTTCGAACAGGGCGATGTTCTGGAACGTGCGTGCGATCCCCTGCTGCGCCACCTCAAAGGGTTTCATCGCCGGACGACGGCTGCCCTTGTACCAGACCTCGCCTTCCTGCGGCACGTAGAACCCGCTGATCACGTTCAGCATCGATGATTTGCCCGCGCCATTCGGCCCGATGATCGCGCGGATCTCGCCCTGACGGATGTCGAAAGAGATATCCTTGATCGCCTCCACCCCACCGAACCGCAGGGTGATGTTTTTCATTTCCATCACAACGGGGCCAATCTGGCGCCCATCCGCTGTGACATAGCCGTCGGTCATATCTTTCACGCCGCAGCCCCCTTCCAAATGGTCTTAAAATCCACTGCGCGACCGCAGCAACCGCATGCTCCGCCTGATGTCATGCTCATTGCGCGGCCATCTTGCGGGTGTCTGCGAACACCTTGGCGTCGCGCACCTCCAGCGTGGCCGAGATCGACCCCTTGCGCCCGTCTTCATAGGTCACTTCAGTAACCGTGCTGACAGAGGGCGACCCGTCGTAGAGCGCGGTGATGATATCGTCGAACTTCTCGCCGATGACCTTGCGACGGACTTTGCGCGTGCGCGTCAACTCTCCGTCGTCGGCATCAAGTTCCTTGTGCAGCACAACAAAGCGATGCACCTGACAGCCCGACAGCATTTCGTCTTCTGCGATAGAGGCGTTGACCTCTTCCACATGACTCTGGATCGTGTCCATCACCTGCGGATGCCGCGCCAGTTCCTGATAGGACGCATAGCCGATGTTGTTGCGCTCCGCCCAGTTTCCGACCGCGGTCAGGTCGATATTGATAAAGGCGGTGCATTCGTCGCGTCCGTTCCCGAATACCACCGCTTCAAGGATGTTGGGGAAGAACTTCAGCTTGTTTTCCACGTATTTCGGTGCAAACAGGCTGCCATTGGCCATTTTGCCAACGTCTTTGGCGCGGTCGATAATGCGCAGGTGCCCGGTGCCTTCCTCGATAAAGCCCGCGTCGCCTGTCGCGACCCAGCCTTCGGCATCCTTGGTATCGGCGGTGCTTTCGGGGTTCTTGTAATACTCCACAAAAACGCCGGGGCTGCGGTAGAAGACTTCGCCGTTCTCGGCGATCTTCAGCTCCACGCCGGGGCAGGTCACGCCGACCGTGTCACTGCGCACTTCGCCATCGGGCTGCGCGGTGATGAAGACGGTGGCTTCGGTCTGGCCATAAAGCTGTTTCAGGTTGATCCCGAGCGAGCGGTAGAAATCGAAAATCTCGGGCCCGATCGCCTCGCCCGCGGTATAGCCGACGCGCACGCGGCTGAGGCCGAGCGTGTTTTTCAGCGGGCCATAGATCATCAACTCGCCCAAGGCGTATTTCGCACGGTCCATTGCGCCTACGGATTTACCGTCCAGAATGGCGGGGCCCACCTTGCGCGCATGGGCCATGAATTTGTCGAACAGCCACTTTTTGAAACGGCTCGCGTCCTCCATCCGGATCATCACCGATGTCAGCTGGGTTTCGAACACGCGCGGTGGGGCGAAATAATAGGTCGGGCCGATCTCGCGCAGGTCCACATGCATCGTGTCCGCGCTTTCAGGGCAGTTCGTGCAGAAGCCTGTCCACAGAGCCTGCCCTACGGAAAAGATGAAATCCCCCACCCAGGCCATCGGCAGATAGGCCAGAATATCGTCCGTCTGACGCAGCTTGTCGAACGCGGAAGAGGATTTGGCCGTCTCGATAATATTGCGGTTGCTCAGCACCACACCTTTGGGCTTGCCCGTGGTGCCAGAGGTATAAAGCATGACGCCCGTGCTGTCGTAGTCCAGCTTGGCCTGACGCGCCTCAAGCTCTTTGATGTGCTTGTCGCGCGCCTTGCGGCCCATGTCCTGGACGGCGCTATACTGGTCCAGCGCGGCGTGGTCGTATTTGCGCATTCCGCGTGGATCAAGATAGATCATACGCTCGAACTGGGTCAGCTGATCCTGAACATCCAGCACCTTGTCGACCTGTTCCTGATCACCGGCGATCACAAAACGCGCGCCACAATGATCCAGCACATAGGCCATCTCTTCGGCGTTGGCGTCCTGATACAGCGGCACAGGCACAGCACCGACCATCTCTGCGGCCATCATGGCCCAATAGAGATAGGGACGGTTGCGGCCGATGATGGCGATAAAGTCACCCTCGTTCGCGCCAAGCTCCAGCAGGCCAAGCGCAAGCGCTTCGACCTCGTCGCGGGTCTGTGCCCACGTCCAGCTTTGCCAGATGCCATATTCCTTTTCGCGATACGCAGGCGCGTTCGCAAATTGCTTTGCATTACGATGCAGCAGCGCCGGAACCGATTGCGGTCCGTCGGCGCTCACGAGCGTGTGAGCCAAATGTCTTCCTCCCAAACCCTGCTCTTTTTCGGCAGGTCGATCGCTGGTGCGATTCTGATGTCACACCATGATGTTGACCTGATGCTCTGCGTCAACTTTTACCTAATGATTTCTCAATTCTAACGAATTGTAACAGGCGTGATTTCCCAAGGTTGCGCTTGGCGGCGCTGTGGGGATGGTGCAGTCTGCCGCGGGGGGAGTCTGCATGCAGATCGACGATCACCAGACAAAACTCATGACGGCTGCGGGGCTGAACCTGATCGCGCAAGCGCTGACGATCTATGACGCGGATTTGCGGCTGGTGCTGTGTAATGCACCGTTCCAGCAGATGTTCGACCTCCCCAAAGCGCTGGTCACCCCCGGTGCGAGCTTTCAGGAAACGATCACGCTGCTGGCACAGTTGGGTGAATACGGCGACGTGGACGACGTGGCGCATTTCGTGGCCGAAAGGGTGGAACAGGCCCGCGCGTTTGAACCCCATTATATGGAACGCACCCGCGCCAATGGCCGCACCATCTCGGTCGAAGGCTCCCCCCTGCCCCAAGGCGGCTGGGTCACCGTCTACACCGACATCACCCGCACCAAACAGCAAGAGGCACTGCTGCGCGCCCGGTCTGATGCGCTGTCGGGGCAGGTGCTGGCCCACGCCGAAGAACTGTCAGCCACCAACCGCGAACTTGCCGCGATGAACTCCGCGCTGGAAGAGGCAAAACGCCAGCTCACCCTGTCTGAAGCCCGCACGCGGCTGACCACAGAAATGATGCCGGCCCATATCGCCCATGTGGATGCAAACGCCTGTTACACCTATTCAAACCGGCGGTTGGCCTCTGTCATGCCGGGGCGGCGCGCGGATCTGATCGGCCGCCATATCGCAGAGGTTCTGGGTCAGCAGGCCTACGATTCTATTGCTCCCTCGCTCACCCAAGCCTTTGCCGGAAAGCCGTCGGTGATCGAATTCACGGACGAGATGAGCGCCCGGCGCATCCGCGGAGCCTTTACCCCCGATACAAACGGCGGGGTCTATATCCTGTCGATGGATGTGACCGAGGAAACCCAGAACCGTGTCGCCCTGCAGCAGACCCGACGACGCGAGATCGCGGCGCAGGTGATCTCGGGGCTGGCGCATGATTTTTCCAACTTGCTGACGATCATCCTTGGCCTGCAGTCCCGGCTGGGGCGGCTGGACGGCCAACCGGCAGAGGCCGCCCCCCTCATCGAAGGCACCCTTGCCGCGGCGCGCCGGGGCGGCACGTTGCTTAGCTCTATTGCCGATATGACAGGCGCGCGCACGCTGCGTCCGACTGCGACCCATATCCCGCGGCTGCTTGAAGATCTGACCCTGATCGCGCGCCCCACCCTGCCCAAGGGCATGACGCTAAGCATCGACAACCAGATGGATGACACCCCCGTGCTGCTGGACAGCGGGCTGGTGCAGGACGGGCTGCTGAACCTGATCCTGAACGCCCGCGATGCCTGCGGGGCTGCGGGGGCGATCTCGCTCGAAATACGACAGGTCCATGACACATGGATCGAATGGGTCTTGCGCGATACCGGCCCCGGATTTTCGCCCTCGGCGCTGGAACACGGGTTTGATCCGTTTTTTACGACCAAAGGGGCCGAAGGATCGGGGCTGGGGCTGCCGATGGTCTATGACATGGTGAAATCGACGGGGGGCGATCTGCGCCTTGGCAATACGGCCCATGGCGCGCAGGTGACCATGCGGCTGCCCTACCGCCCCGCCGTGGCTGCCACCACCGGACTGGTTCTGCTGGTCGAAGACGCCGATGACCTGCGCGCGCTGGTGCGAGACATGTTGATGGGGCTGGGCCATTCCGTGATCGAAGCTGCCAGCGCGGATGAGGCCACCGCCCTGCTGGCCGATCTGCCCGACATCGCGCTGATCCTGTCCGACATCCAGCTTGTGGGCGAGGCGACGGGGCTGGACCTTGCCAAACGCCTACCCGCCGATGCCCCGCCGCTGGTATTGATGACCTCGCTCCCGCCCGATGATGCCCAGTTTCTAGAGGCGCAAACCCTTGCCCCCGTATTGCGCAAACCCTTCGAGATTGCGGATCTGACCGCGCTGATTGCCCCGAAAGAGAGTGCCGCCCAATGACCCGCCCCCTCGTCACCATTCTGGACGATGAACCCGAAATCCGCACGCTTCTCGCCGACGCTTTAGAGGAAGCGGGCTTTGACACGCTGTCCTTCAGCCGCGCCCGCGCGTTCGAGGCCGCCTTGGCGACCCACACCCCCGATGTCTGTCTGGTGGACCTGTCCCTGCCGGATTCAGACGGGCTGACGCTGGTGCATCGCCTGGCGCTGGAACAAGGGGCCATCGTGATCATCATCTCGGGCCGCGCACAGGTGCAGGACCGCGTCACGGGGCTGGAACTTGGCGCGGATGACTACATCATCAAGCCCTTTGATCCGGCAGAGGTCGTCGCCCGTATCCGTGCCCGTCTGCGCAGCGCCAAACCCACGCCGCAAGCCGGCACCGTCGCCGCGTTCAGCGGGTGGAAGGCACATTTCGACCGCTATGCGCTTGAGGATGAAAGCGGTGTCGAAACCCCCTTTTCCCACGCGGAGGGGGAGGTGCTGCGCCTGTTTCTGGACGCGCCCAAACGTCTGCTCAGCCGCGCGCAGATGCAGTCGAGCCTTGGCGGCGTCGCCTCTGAAAGCTTTGACAGGGCGATGGACGTGCGGATTTCGCGGCTGCGGACCAAACTGCGCGAAGACCCCAAAAACCCGCAGTTGATCAAGACGATCTATGGCGCGGGCTACATCTTTCTGGGCGACGTCACATGGAGCTGACCCCCCGTCGCATCAGCGGTGGCAGCCCCCATCTGGACGACGTGCTGCATCTGATGCGCGACTGCTTTGCCTATATGGAGGGGCGCATTGACCCGCCAAGCTCGCTTGGCCAAACCACCTTGCCATCGCTGCAAGCCACGGCGGATAGGGATGAAATCTGGGTGATCGGCGCGCCGCCTCTGGCGTGTGTGGTGCTGAGCGTGAAACCGGCGGTTCTGTATCTGGGCAAGCTCTGCGTTGCCCCCAGCCATCAGCGACTGGGGCTGGCACGCCATCTGATCACCCACGCCGAGAGCCGCGCCCGTGCCCTGCACCTTGGCCAGCTGGAACTGCAAACGCGGGTGGAGCTGTTGGACAATCACGCCACCTTTCGCGCGCTCGGCTTTCACGAATATGCCCGCACGGCGCACGCGGGGGTTGACCGCCCCACCAGCATCACCCTGCGCAAAACCGTGGCCTGAGCCACGCGTTGCCACCTGCCGCCACAGATGGCACCGCTGTCTTTTCTGCTTCGGGCGCTGCCGTTTTTTATTGCGCGCCTGCCCCTTGGCCCGCTAGATTCTACCCATGATCGAATGCTTGCTGTACAGGACCAACCCCGCCCAAAGACGGCTGTTCTATCGCGTCGAAATCGCGATGAACCTGTTCAGCGAAGTCTCTGTCCTGCGCGAATGGGGCGTCGCAGGTGGCCAGCCCAAAGCGGTGATCCAGTGTTTCGGCAACCTGCGCGAGGCGTCAAAAATGGCGGACCGCTATCGCACACGGGCCGAGCGTCGCGGCTATCTACGTCACTGACCCCAGCCGCGTCACCGCGCGGGCAAGCACCTGAACACCAGCCACCAGATCGGCCTCGCTCGTGTCTTCCTCGAAGGTATGGGACAGCCCTCCGATCGACGGCACAAACAGCATCGCCACCGGCATCTTGCGCGACACATTGGTCGCGTCATGCAGCGCGCCCGACGGGATCTTGCGCCAGTTGCCCGGCGCGACCTCTTCCGCGCCGGCTTCCAGCGCGGTGCGCAGGACCGGGTCCATCGCGACGGGTTCCAGCCCCAGCATTGTGCTAAAGCTGACCGTCAGCCCCTGCTGCGCCGCGATCTCGGTGGCGGTGTCGCGGATGATCTGTTCCATCCGGCCCAGACGGTCCGCATCCGCATCGCGCCACTGCATCGAGAACACCGTACGCCCCGGCACGATAGAGGATGCATTTGGGTGCAGCGTGACATGGCCGATGGTCCAGACGGTCTGCGGTGTGACGACGTTGCGCAGCCGGTCGTTCAACGCGGCATTGAAGGCAGAGACCGCCTGAAACGCATCGCGGCGCAGATGCATCGGTGTGGTGCCCGCATGGTTCTGCTGCCCATCAAAGGTGATCTTCATGTCGCGGATGCCGACGATATCGGTGACCACACCAATCTGTTCGCCGCTGGTATCCAGCGTCGGCCCCTGTTCGATATGCAACTCGACGAAGCCGGTGAACAGATCGGGCGACACCTCGCCCGTGACCAGATGCGCCACGGCCTGACGCGCGTCGCCAAGGGTCACGCCCGCATGATCGGTCAGCGCATCGGCGGCGGCCTGATCCAGATGCCCGCCCCAAACGGCGCTGCCCGTGGTGACGCCAAAGCGCCCCTCTTCATCCTGAAACGACACGACAGAGATCGCGGGGCCGCTGGCCTCGGCTGCGGCGCGGGCGACCTCGAGCGCGGCAATCACGCCAAGCGCGCCGTCGAGCCATCCGCCTTCGGGCTGGCTATCGGAATGTGACCCCATCAACAGCGACGGCCCGTCGGCCAAGCCGAAAAGATTGCCCATCTGGTCCATTTCAACCCGCAAACCGGCATCGCGCATCTGATCGGCCAGCCAGTCCCGCGCGGCGACATCGGCGTCGCTATAGGCCGGGCGGACCACCCCTTTGCCCACCCCCGCTGCGCCGAACGAGCGCAATTTGTGAAGGTCGGCGAGAAAGCGGTCGGGGTTGATCTGCATGGTTACTCCGCGGGTTGGGGGCCTGTTGCGGCCTCTACTTTCACGGCCGAGAATTTAAACTCGGGGATTTTGCCATAAGGGTCAACCGCTGGATTTGTCAGGATATTTGCCGCCGCTTCGACATAGGCAAAGGGCAGAAACACCATATCGGGCGACACGGCGCGGTCTTCGCGCGCCATCAGTTCGATCGACCCGCGCTTGGTCGTGAGCCGGATATAGGCACCCGGCTCTACCCCCAGCTTGCGTAAGGTAGACGGGTGGAGCGAACAGTTCGCCTCGGGCTCTAGCCCATCAAGCACATAGGACCGCCGCGTCATCGACCCCGTGTGCCAATGTTCAAGCTGCCGGCCCGTGGTCAGGATCATCGGATAGTCTTCATCCGGCGCGTCGTCAGGCGCGATGATGCTGGCGGGGGTAAACCGCGCGCGTCCGTCCTGTCGGGGGAAGCCATCGGCAAAGACAATCGCCTGCCCCGGATCGGTGGGGCTGGTGGACGGGTAGGTCACGGCCCCTTCGCTCTCTAACCGGTCCCAAGTGATGTTATTGAGAGACGACATATTCAGCTTCATCTCGGCGAAAACCTCGCTCGGGTCGGTATAGGTCCAGCCCAGCCCCAGACGTTTGGCCAGTTCAACCTCGATCCACCAATCCTCTTTCGCGTCGCCGGGCGGCGGCACCGCGGGGCGGCCCATCTGCACCTGACGGTTGGTATTGGTCACCGTGCCGGATTTTTCCGCAAAGGCGCTGGCGGGCAGGATCACATCGGCAAAATTCGCGGTCTCGGTCAGGAAGATATCCTGCACCACCAGATGATCGAGCTTGGCCAGCGCATCGCGGGCGTGTTCCACATCGGGGTCCGACATCGCCGGATTTTCACCCAGCACATAGAGGCTGCGAATATCCCCGTCATGCACCGCGTCCATAATCTCGGTCACGGTGAGGCCCTTCTTGTCGCTGAAATCGCTGCTTTGCCACACGTCGGTAAAGGCAGAGCGGACGCCATCATCGGACACCGGCTGGTAATCGGGCAGGAACATCGGGATCAGCCCCGCGTCAGACGCGCCCTGCACGTTGTTCTGCCCCCGCAACGGATGCAGCCCCGCACCGGGTCGTCCGATCTGCCCCGTCATCAGCGCAAGCGAGATCAGGCAGCGCGAATTATCGGTGCCGTGGATGTGCTGCGAAATGCCCATCCCCCAGAAAATCATCGCCGCATTCGCCCCCGCAAAGGTCCGCGCCACATCGCGCAGCACCTCCGCGTCAATGCCGCAGATCTTGGACATCTTTTCAGGGGTGAAGGTTTTCAGGTGGGCTTTCTCGATCTCCCAGTTTTCGGTGTAGGCTTCGATATACTGCTGGTCGTAAAGCTTTTCCTCGACGATTACATGCATGATCGCGTTCAGCATCGACACATCGGTGCCGGGGCGGAATTGCAGCATATGCGACGCGTGCCGTTTCAGCGCCTGGCCGCGCGGGTCCATCACGATCAGCTTGCCGCCGCGCTTGGCGAACTGTTTGAAGAAGGTCGCCGCGACGGGGTGGTTCTCGGTCGGGTTCGCGCCGATCACAATCGCAACATCGGCGTTTTCGATCTGGTTGAAGGTCGCGGTGACGGCACCGGATCCGACATTCTCCATCAGCGCGGCCACTGACGAGGCATGGCACAGCCGCGTGCAGTGATCGACGTTGTTGTGACCAAAGCCCTGTCGGATGATCTTTTGAAACAGGTAGGCCTCCTCGTTCGTGCATTTCGCTGATCCAAAGCCCGCCACACCCGCGCCGCCGATCTTTTTCATACCGCCCGCAGCGAAATCCAGCGCCTCGTCCCAGGTGGCTTCGCGGAAGTGGGTTTGCCAGTTGCCCGGGTCCACGTTCAACCCCTTGGGCGGGGCGTCCTTGCGACGGATCAGCGGTTTGGTCAGGCGATGCGGATGGTGGATATAGTCAAAACCAAAGCGCCCCTTGACGCAAAGCCGCCCTTCGTTCGCGGGACCGTTGATGCCCTCGACGTATTTGATCTTGCCGTCCTTGACCTTCAGCGACACCTGACAGCCGACACCGCAGAACGGGCAGATGCTGTCGACTTCGCTATCAAAGTCGGCGCTGTCGCCCACCTGCGCGTCATCGACCACCGTGGCGGGCATCAGCGCCCCCGTCGGGCAGGCCTGCACACATTCACCGCAGGCCACACAAGAGGACGCGCCCATCGGGTCGGCCATGTCGAACACCGGATAGCTGTCATGCCCGCGACCGGCCATCCCGATCACATCATTGACCTGCACCTCGCGGCAGGCGCGCACACACAGATTGCACTGGATACAGGCATCAAGGTTCACACGCATCGCCACATGGCTGTCGTCGAGCAACGGGATGCGCCCCTCTTCCAGCTTGGGGAAGCGGCTTTCCGAGATACCTTCCATTGCGGCCATGTCCCACAGGTGGCTGGATTTATCGTGGGCGACTTCGGGGGCGGGCTGATCGGTGACCAGCAATTCCATCACCATCTTACGGGCATTTTCGGCGCGCGCGTTGTTGGTGGTGACGACCATACCGTCGCTCGGTTCACGCAGGCAGGAGGCGGCCAGCACGCGTTCGCCTTCGATCTCGACCATACAGGCACGGCAGTTGCCATCGGGGCGATACCCCGGCTCCGGTGTGAAACACAGATGCGGGATTTTCAGACCGCGCCCATTGGCGATTTCCCAGATGGTCAGCCCGGTGTCGGCCTCGACCTCTTCGCCGTCGAGCGTGAATTTTACCTTATCCGCCATGGGGAACCCTCCTGTACCGCCCCGCAGTATAGGCAGGGCACGCATGCGACGGCAGTCATATTCCCGACACCCTGCCCCGTTTTTGCGCCACCGGCGTTTCCGATACGCGACGCGGGGGGCCGCCTGCAAAAAATCGACATGCGAGGGGCGGGCAGGCTTTCCACCCGCGCATGGCTTGCCTATCAATGGCGCAACAGAAAAAGGCGCGCTATGTCCCACATTACCCTCATCCGTCACGGTCAGGCAAATTCCCAGGCCAAGGACGAAATCAGCTATGACAAGCTAAGCCCGCTTGGCCACGAACAGGCCGCGTGGCTGGGCGACCACCTGCGCCAGTCCGAAACCCACCACACGCGGCTGTATACCGGCACGCTGCGCCGCCATATCGAGACGGCAGAGGGGATGAATACCGGGCTTGAACCGATACGCGACGCGCGGCTGAACGAGCTTGAGTATTTCACCCTCGCCACCATGATGGAGCAGCAGCACGGCATCCCTTTCCCCACGGAACAGGGCGGGTTCACCAACCACCTGCCGCTGGTGTTCGAGACGTGGAAAAGCGACAGGCTCGAAAACCCGCCCGAGAGCTACGCCAATTTCGAAGGGCGCATCAAATCCGTGCTATCAGAGATCTCGGACGGGGACGGGCCGGCGCTGGTCGTGACCTCTGGGGGGCTGATCTCGATGGTGATGGCGCAGGCGATGGGGCTGGGCATTCCGGCCATGTCGCGCATCGCGCTGGCGATCATGCACACGTCGATGCACCGGCTGTTCCCCATTGGCGGCCACTGGTCGCCGGTGTTGTTCAACGCGGTGCCCCATCTGGATACCCCCGCACGCCGTGTCGCGCAGACCCATATCTGAAAGGCAAAACGATGCTTACGCTTTATTACACGCCCGGAACTATCTCTGTCGCGGTGGCGATTGCCATCGAAGAAGCCGCCCTGCCCTATCAGCCGGTGCGCGTCGACTTCGCCACGGCAGAGCAGACGAAACCCGAATATCTGGCGATCAACCCCAAGGGACGCGTGCCTGCGCTGCGGCTTGAGGATGATACGATCCTGACCGAAACCGGTGCGCTGCTGGACTATGTCGCTGCCATTGCGCCCAAAGCCGGGCTGGTCCCCACGGACCCGACCGCCGCCGCACAGATGCGCAGCGCGATGTACTACCTCGCCTCTACCATGCATGTTGCCCATGCCCACAAGATGCGCGGATCGCGGTGGGCCAAACAACAATCAAGCTTCGAGGATATGACGGCTCAGGTGCCCGAAACCATGGCCGCCTGTGCCGATTTTGTCGAAAGTGATATCCTGCACGGGCCCTATGTGTTGGGCGACGATTTCAGCCTTGCCGATCCCTATCTGTTCGTCGTGTGCAACTGGCTTGAGGGCGACGGCGTGGATACGGCAGCCTACCCCAAGATCACGACATTCATGCAGCAGATGACTGCCCGCGCCAGCGTGGCAGCGGTGAAAGACAAGGGGATGCTATGACCGCGCCACATCTATGGGTTCGCGCCGAACAGCGCGACAATGAAACCCGCGTCGGCATCACGCCTCAAGGGGTTACCGCGTTGATGGAACAGGGGTTTCGCGTCACCGTCGAAGCCTCGGACAGCCGCGTGATCGCGACCGATGCCTATGCGGCCACGGGCTGCACCATCGCGCCACAGAACAGCTGGCCCGACGCGCCTGCCGATGCGATCATCTTTGGCCTGAAGGAACTGCCAGAGGACGGCACACCGCTGGTGCACCGGCACATCATGTTCGGTCACGCCTACAAAGGTCAATCTGCGGGGCGTATCCTGTTACAACGTTTCAAGGCGGGCGGCGGCACCTTGCTGGACCTTGAGTATCTGACCGACGAGACAGGCCGACGCGTCGCCGCCTTTGGCTATTGGGCGGGGTTCGCGGGGGCGGCGGTGGCCGTCAAATGCTGGGCCGCCCAAACCCGTGGGCAAGCTGTCGCCCCCATCACGCCCTATCCTAACGCCGATGCGCTGACCCGCGACCTTACGGCAGAGATCGACGGGCTCGCCACGCCCGACGCTTTGGTCATCGGTGCACTTGGTCGGGTGGGCAGCGGTGCCGCCGATCTTTGCGGCCGTCTGGGGATCAAGGTCACCGGGTGGGATATGAAGGAGACCGCCCACGGCGGCCCCTTCCCCGAGATTTTGCAGCATGTGCTGTTTTTCAACTGCATTCTGGCGGGGCCGCAGACACCGGTTTTCGTGCCCAAAAGCGCGCTGGACAGGGATCGCGCGCTGCGGGTGATCGGCGATATCGCCTGCGATCCCGACAGCGACTTCAACCCCGTACCGGTCTATGACCGCGCGACCGCATGGGAAGAGCCCGCGTTACGCGTGCATGACACCCCACCTCTGGATGTCACCGCGATCGACAACCTGCCGTCGATGCTGCCGTTGGAAAGCTCTGAAGACTACGCCGCGCAGCTGCTGCCGACGCTCTCGGCACTGGCGGAAGATGCCTCGCCCGTCTGGGCGCGGGCCCATGCGCTGTTCCAAGAACACAGCGCCGCCGTGTGACGCGTTCAGATCGGGCGGATCACGCGCCCGATCCGGTCACCCGAATAGACGGTAGTAGATGCCGTCGGGCAGGAACTGCGCCAGCCGGAAGAAAAGCGAGAACCCGAAGGGGAAGCTTTTCTTAAAGCTGCTGCCGCTCATATGCTCGACCACTTGCTGCGCGGCGGCCTCGGGCTCCATCAAAAAGGGCATCTTGAAGTCGTTCTTGTCGGTCAGCTGCGTGCGGATAAAGCCGGGGTTGATCACCTGCACCTTCACGCCGGTCTTGCGCAGGTCGGCGTGCATACATTCCGCCAAGGACAAGGTGCCCGCCTTGGACGCCGTATAGCCGATAGACTTTGGCAGCCCGCGATAGGCCGTGAGGCTAGAGGTGATCACGATGTGGCCCGCGTCGCGCTTGACCATATCAGGCACCACTTCGCCCATCACGCGCACCAGCCCGGTAAGGTTCACATCGATCATTGTGGTCGCATGCTCCGGCTCCCATGCCTGCGCCCCAAAGGGCCAATAGGCCCCCGCCAGATAGACAACGCCATCCACCGGCCCGACGGCCTTGACCGCCGCGCGGATGCTGTCGATATCCTGCACGTCGATGGTCTGGTAGCTTGCGGAAACAGGCAGTTCATCGACCAGCGCCGCCAACTTGTCTTCAGACCGGGCAGAGACGATGACCTCGGCCCCCAGTCGGCCCAGCTTATGTGCCAGCGCTTCGCCCAGTCCGGCGCTCGCCCCGATCAGCCAATAGCGTTTTCCTGTCCATTCGGTCATGCTGCGTCCTTTCTGCGGATGGTTGCGACCAATTCGGCCACCTTCACCCCAAATTTTCGGAACTGACTGCGGTTGATGATTGTGCCATCGCCGGTCAGATACATCCAGTCCACGGTATTCAGCAGGTGCCCGCCCACGTCATCGGGCAGCCTGATGGTGTATTTCGACTGCACCGTCGCACCGACGTTGCGGCCCTTGGCCGTGCCTTTGACGTCCGGCGCGGTGGCGGTGAAATGCCCCGTCTCGCCCAATGTGATCGTCCATGTGCGGTCTTGGGTCGTGTTGTCGTCATAGACGAAATGTTCGTCGATACGTGCGGTGTCGCCGTCCCATGTCACGTTGAAATCTGCCACGAAACTGCTGGTGACCCGCCCCGCGGGGCCAAAGATGACGCCTTCGCAGACCATCGCCCCGTCCAGATGTTTCCTCATGTCAAAGACAGTGTAGTCATCCGCATAATCCGACGGCTTTTGCGCAGGGAAATCGGTGATCCGCCGCCGCGCCAGCCAGATTGCGGCCACCACTGCGGCCCCCAGAGCAAACTGCAACATGTCCATCATTCTTCATCTTCCTTTTGCATCGGCGTGGCGGCCAGAAAACCGATGGCCAACAGCTTGAGCCCGCAAGGCACGCCAGCATAGAGCCATATGAGCGTCGAGATTGCCACCGGTCCATTGCCCGTCGTACCGCTGTCAAAGCCGGACGCCTGCAGGGTGGGAAGTAGCGTTATCGCAGCGAAGGCAAGGGCGAATTTCGACACCAGCGACCACAGCCCGAACCCCTCGGCGGCCTGCGGGGCGACCACCGCCATCCGCGCGGAGAACATCGCGGGCAGCAGTGTCAGGTCGGCCCCCAGCACCGCGCCAGAGGCGATGCAGACCAGCACGAACCACGCCACATCCCCCGCCCCCAGCAGCAAAGTCCCTGCAAACACAAGGATCGCCAACCCCATTGCGGACAGCAGGACGGGTTTGGGGCTGAAACGCTCTGCCAGCTTGCCCCACAACGGGGCGGCCACCGCAGCCGAAAGAAAGAAGAGCAACAGCAGCGCGCCCGCCCACCCCGGGGCACGCAGCACGCTTTCGACGTAGAACAGAAATAACGTAGATGTGACCGCGACAGGGGCCGCATTGAACAGCGCGATCAGCAGCAACCGACGGGCAATCGGATCGCGCAGGACCACGCCGATCCCCGTGGGACCCACGATATCGCCGCCGCGCCATTCGCCCCGCATTGCAAAAACGCTGCCCAGACCAAGTGCGGCAAAACCGATGGCAAACCCTGTAAACGGGGCCCCCATCACCAGCCCCAGCATCACAGGCAGTACCGAGGCCGCGCAGACGCCTAGCAACGCCCCCGTTTCGCGCCAGCGCGCCAGCACCAGATGTCCGCGCCCGGGCAACTGCGCGGCTTTGGCGACCCCTTGCGCGTAAAAGCAGATCGTCAGAAAGCTGAACGCCGAAAACACCCCCGTCAGTGTCAGCGCGAACCACATCAGCGGCGGCAACAGGGGAGGTACTGCAAACAGGGCAAACATCGATACAGCCATCAGGGCGACACCGACGGCGACCGCCGCGCCGCGCCTGTGACGCAAGGCTTGCGATAGCCGCCCCAGCAGCGGGTCCTGCACCACATCCAACAGGCGCAGCGCAAAAAGCACCGTGCCCAAAGCCCCCAGCGACACCCCGTATTCATCAACAAAGAACTTGGGCGCGTGAATATAAATCGGCAGCCCCGCCGCCGCCAGAAGCGACGCAAACAGCGCATAGGCAGGCAGTTGATGTGCCGAACGGGTCACGTGCCCGACACGTCTTTCACCGGCGGTTCAGGACGCGGGCGATAGCCGCCGCCTTTCCACCACAGCTTTAGCGCCTGCCAGTGGATCAAGGCCAACACCCGCCGCGCCCCGAAGGGACGCCGCAGCAGCGACCACAGGATTGCCTGGTTCGTGAGAGGGCCACGACGGCCCGTCAGGGTGGCGATCAAGCCCCCTTCGGACTGGGTATAATCGATCCAGACACCAATACGGTCGGCGCGGATATCAAAGCGAAAACTGTATCCCCCTTCGACCGGCTGAAATGGCGATACGTGGAAAATCTTGGTCGCGTGCAGATGATCTGTGGCCGTGATCGGGCGCAGGTCATCGTGGCGGCATAGATAGCTGTGCCGGTCACCGAAGGTATTCGATACCTCTGATATCACGGCGATCAGCGCCTCGTCCGCGCGGTGGCACAGCCAAAAGCTGACAGGGTTGAACACATGCCCCAGAACGCGCGGTTGCGCCATCAGCTCTATCCGCGCGACGCCCGTGACTTCGTGCTGCGCCAGAACATCGCGCACCCACGCGGCCCCGCGACCCGCGCCTTTGGTGCCGCCGTGGTCTTCGTCCCACAGCGATGTCACGGCCCCGCGGTTGCGCCCGAACAACGCTGGTGTTCGCAGCGATGCCTCTGCATCCAGAACCACGTAATCGACCGAATAGCGAAAGCTGTTTTCGACCGCCCCCTTGCGCCCATGATAGGTCACACCACGGATATGATCGACGCCGGCGCTCATTCTGCGGCCAGTGCGACCTTTGCCTTGGCCCGCAGCCCCTGCACCACGTCAACAGCGCTAGAGAGCCCGTCCTCGTGGAAGCCATGCTTCATCCAAGCGCCGCAGAACCAGGTGTTCTGCGTGCCGTTGAAGGCGCGCACCTGTTCTTGTGCGGCCAGCGCGCCCAGATCATAGACCGGATGGCGCAGGGTGACCTGATCATAGATCAGCTCTTCGCGGATCGGTCGCTTGGTATTGAGCGTCACAAAATGCGGGTCGTCCATCGGGATCGGTTGCAGCGAGTTCATCCAGTAGGTCAGGTCAATCCGGTCGGACTTCTGCCCCTTATCCTCGGCATAAATCCACGAGGCCCAGGTCTTGCGCAGCTTGGGCATAACAGAGGCATCGGCATGTAGCACCACGTCGTTGGGCTGGTATTTCACCGCACCCAAGGCCGCACGCTCTGCCGTGCTTGGGTCGGCCAGAAGGGCAAGCGTATCATCGGAATGGCTCGCAAAGACGACCTCGTCAAAGGCTTCCCATTCCGCGCCATGGGTTTTCACCTCTGCGCCCAAGGGCGTGCGGCGGACGGATTGCACCGGCGTGCCAAGGCGAATGTCGACGCCCTTGGCTGTCAGCGATGCTCCCAGACGGTTCACATATTCCTGCGACCCGCCCTTAACCGTATACCACTGGTGCTGGCCTGTGTGGCTTAGCAAGGCGTGGTTCTCGAAGAAGTCGATCATGGAATAGGCGGGGAAATCCATGATCTTGTCGACCGGCGTCGACCAGATCGCGCCCGACAGCGGCGTCAGGTAGTATTTGCGAAAATATTCACCCGCGCCCAGCTTGTCCAAGAACCCGGCGATGGTCAGCGTACGGTCTTGCGCCAACTTGGTCGCCGTGCTGTTGAACCGCACGATATCGGTCAACATACGCAGGAATTTCGGATTCAGCGCATTGCGCCGCTGCGCGAAAATCGAATCCAGCGTCATCAGCCCGTATTCCAACCGCCCCCCATCGATGGAGGCCCCAAAGCTCATGTTGGATTTGATCACCGGCACGTCGAGCTCTTTGAACAGCGCGGCGAGGTTGGGATAATTGGCGTAGTTGAACACGATAAAGCCCGTATCTACAGGCTGGTCGCCGTTCTTGCCCGCCATCTTCGTGCGCGCGTGGCCCCCCAGACGGGGGCAGCTTTCGAACAAGGTCACCTGATGGTCGTCGCCCAGCATATGCGCCGCCCCCATGCCGGAAATACCCGCGCCGATGACGGCAATCTTTCGGTGGCCTGCCAAAGAGTTATTCTGTGGCGGGTCGATGGCTTCAAATGGCATAAGGCGAGAATTTCCAGTCTGTCAGGTTTGTATCGGCACTTTCGGTGATACACGGGCTGGACGGTACATGAGTTGCAGTTAATCAGACACTAACTACGACTTTTTGTGACACCCTTGTCGTGGCTCCTCGCTTAGATAGCCCGTCAGGGCCGTTTGTCAGGGCGCGAAAGCGGCACAACGCGATTATCCTGCTCTGACAGTTCTTCGAAATCGAAATTATCCAGTTTTGCCGCACGTTTACCCGCGCGTTCAGCGGCCGTGCCCAAGCGTTCAAGATCAGCGCGGGCCTGCCCGAAATGGGTGTTCAGCTTGCCAACACGTTCGACCACGATCTCGACATCGCGGTGCAGCATCTTGAGCGTTTTGCGGATGGCCCCTGCCTGTTCCCGCATCCGCGCATCCTTGAGGATCGCGCGCATCGTATTCAGCGTTGCCATGCAGGTGGTCGGGGATACGATCCAGACCCGCGCATCAAAGCCTTCGCGGACCAGTTCAGGGAAGTTCGCATGCAGCTCGGCATAGACCGCTTCCGAGGGCAGGAACATCAGCGCGCCATCCGCGGTCTCGCCCTCAATGATGTATTTCGTGGTGATCGCCTGGATATGTGCCTTGACCGCAACCCGCATGGCGCGGGCGGCATCCTTGACCTCGTATTCCGTCTTGGCACGGCGCAGGGCTTCATAGGCTTCAAGCGGGAATTTACTGTCGATCACGATCGGGCCGGGCGGGTTCGGCAGGTGGATCAGGCAATCCGCGCGCCTGCCGTTGGAAAGCGTCGCCTGCATCGTATAGCTGTCACTTGGCAACGCCTTAGAGACGATATCATGCAGCTGGATTTCACCGAATGCGCCACGGGTCTGTTTGTTGCTCAGGATATCCTGCAGCGACAACACGTCGCCCGACAGTTTGGTGATATTGTCCTGCGCCTTGTCAATCGCGGCCAGCCGTTCCTGTAGCTGGGTCAGGCTGGTCGTCGTCTGCTTGCTGGAACCGTGAAGCGTCGCGCTCATGCGTTCCTGCATCTCTGCCAAGGACCGTGCAGAGCGGGCCGCGTTCTCGGCCAGCCGGTCCTGCATTTGTTGCTGCACATGGGCCATGCGGGCCTCGATGCTTTGCACCATCTGAGCCTGCGCATTGGCTTGGGTATCCGACACGGTTTGCAAGCCGCCGCGCAGCTGTTCCTGCCCCATGCCAAGCTGTTGCACATGGCCGCCCAGTATCTGCATCTGTCGCGCCAGCGGGGCCGCCACCCGCGCCGACCGCCCCGCCGCACGCACCGCCATCACCAGCAGGATCAGCACGAGCAAGACCACGCCCCCGCCGCCAATCAGCAGCAGCATGGCAGGGTCTGTCAGCGCGTAGGTTTCACCGCCAAGCTGGATCATGTGCGCCCGAACAGACGTTCGATATCGCTCAACTTCAGCTCGACATAGGTGGGGCGGCCGTGGTTGCACTGGCCGGAATGGGGCGTCGCCTCCATCTCGCGCAGCAGCGCGTTCATTTCCTCGCCCCGCATCCAGCGACCCGAACGGATGGAACCGTGACAGGCCACACGGCTGAGGATCGCCTCGATCCGGGCCTGTAACGTGTTGCTTTCGTTCTGATCCGCGAGCTCATCAAGGATATCCAGCACCATCGCCTTGGCATCCACCGTGCCAAGGATCGCGGGCGTTTCGCGCACGGCAATGGCACTGCCGCCAAAGGCTTCGATCCCCAGTCCAAACCGCGCGAGGTCTTCCGCGACCTCAAGCAGCCGCGCGCAGTCCGACGCTGACAGATCCACGATCTCGGGGATCAGCAAGGCCTGCGCCGCGACACCGTTTTCGGCCATCTGGCGTTTCAGCTTTTCATAGACCAGCCGTTCATGCGCCGCGTGCTGGTCCACGATGACCATGCCCGTCGCCGTCTGTGCGATAATGTAATTCTCGTGCACCTGTCCCCGCGCGGTCCCAAGGGGGAAGTCCGGCGCGGGTTCGGCGGCGGGCGTGTGTGCGTCGTGGGT
The DNA here is from genome assembly GCF_000152605.1 of Sulfitobacter sp. EE-36. Lineage (NCBI taxonomy): Bacteria > Pseudomonadati > Pseudomonadota > Alphaproteobacteria > Rhodobacterales > Roseobacteraceae > Sulfitobacter > Sulfitobacter sp. EE-36. The sequence goes on from NZ_CH959310.1 coordinate 561,888, forward strand.
CCGAGTGTCGTGGGTCTGAACGTCAGCGCCGCCAGCCTCGTACTGGGGGGGCGTTTCAACACGGCCCCACATGCCGGCGGTTTCGGCAAAGCCGGGTTCGGGCGCTTGCGCTTGATAGGCAGCACTGCGCGCACCAAGCGAGGGGCGGTCCATCTGATACACCCGCGCACCGGGCTGTTCGGGGCGCATCGCCCCCAAAGTCGCATTCGCCACGGTGGTTGAGGCACGGTGCCCCGCATCCGCCAGCGCATGGCGCAGCGCCGATACGATCAACCCGCGTGCCAGTCCTGGATCTCGAAAGCGCACTTCGGATTTGGCGGGGTGGACGTTGACATCCACAAGCTTGGGATCGCAATCGACAAACAGCGCGGCGGCGGGATGGCGGTCACGGCTCAGCAGGTCGAAATAGGCCCCGCGCAACGCCCCCACCAGCAGCTTGTCACGGACGGGACGCCCGTTCACAAACAGGTATTGCGTCACGGCAGAGCCGCGCGAATAGGTCGGCAGCGCCGCGTAGCCCGTCAGGTGCAGCCCTTCGCGTTCGGCATCAATGGCCAGCGCGTTTTCAGCAAACTCGCGCCCTAGCACCTGCGCCAAACGCCCGTGCAGCGCGGCGAACATATCGCCCTGTTCGGCCTCGGCGCGAAACACCTCGCGGCCCGGTCCGTCGCCGGACACATCGCGCAGGGTGAAACGCACGAAGGGTTCCGCCATCGCCAGCCGCTTGATGATGTCAGAGATCGCCTGCGCTTCGGCGCGATCGGTACGCAGGAACTTCAACCGTGCGGGCGTGGCAAAGAAGAGATCGCGCAGGGTGACGACGGTGCCACCATTCAGCGCAGCAGGGCGCACAGGGCCGGTCACGCCGCCGTTGACCGAAATCTCGGCCCCGTCCTGTCCGGCAACACGGCTGCAAATGGTCAGCCGCCCGACAGCCCCAAGCGAGGGCAGCGCCTCGCCGCGAAAACCGAAGGTGTGGATGTTCAGCAGGTCCGTCCCGTCAATCTTCGAGGTCGCGTGCCGGGACAGCGCCAGCGTCAGATCGTCCGCGGCGATGCCGCAGCCGTCGTCGGTGACGCGGATCAGCGTCTTGCCACCATCGGCATATTCGACCGTGATTTGCCGCGCGCCCGCATCGATTGCGTTCTCGACCAGTTCCTTGACCGCAGAGGCAGGGCGTTCAACGACCTCTCCGGCGGCGATACGGTTAATCGCCGAGTCGTCGAGCTGCCGGATCACCGGGCGATTTTCGCTTATATTGGGGTTTGGATGCGCCATGCGGCTAGACCTAGCATAGAGGCGCGCGATTCTGAAAGCCGCGAATACGGATGGTTAACGCTCGTCGGCGAGGTTAATCCTGCGTGGCTGCATTGAACCAGGCGACGATCTCGGCGCGTTCGCTGGCCTGCATATGGCTTAAGTTGGCGGGGGGCATCGCATCTGTCACACCCGCTTGCAAATAGATTTGTTTGGCCGCGCTGGCGATCTGATGTTCTGTCTCAAGCCGGATGGATTTCGGCGGCCAAAGCAGCCCGTCCCACGCGGGTTCTGCCGCATGACACATGCTGCACCGACCGCGCACGATATCATGCACCCGGTCAAACCCTTCGGCCTGGGCAAAGCGCAGTGCGGGGCCGGTGGCCTCTTCCGGCTCGACGCTGCGGAACATCGGCGCGGTCGACAGCCACATGATCGTGACGAACAACAGCGCGGTGACCGCCCATGTCCACGTCGGATTCCCCTGACGCGCATGCAGGCTGTTGAAGTAATGGCGGATCGTGACCCCCATCAGAAACACCAGTGCCGCAATCAGCCAGTTCATTTCCGACGCGAAGGCCAGCGGGTAGTGGTTGCTGAGCATCAGGAAGATGACCGGCAAGGTCAGATAGTTATTATGTGTGCTGCGCTGTTTGGCGATCTTGCCGTATTTCGCATCCGGCACCCGCCCCGCCTTGAGGTCGGCCACCACGATCCGTTGGTTCGGCATGATAATGAAGAACACGTTCGCCGACATGATCGTCGCGGTGAACGCGCCCAGATGCAGCAACGCTGCACGCCCCGAAAAGACCGAGGTATAGAAATAGGCCATCCCCACAAGGATCACATAGAGGCCGATCATCAGCCGTGTGTTGTTATCGCCGAATTTGCTTTTGCAGATCTGGTCGTAGACCAGCCAACCAAAGCCGAGCGACAACAGGGAAATCCCCACGGCCTGCCAGTTCGCCAGTTCTGCGACAGTGGGATCGACAAGATAGAATTCCGCGCCGAGGTAGTAGACCAAGATCAGCAAGGCAAAGCCGGAGAGCCACGTCGAATAGCTTTCCCATTTGAACCAGATCAGATCGTCGGGCATCTGCGCGGGGGCCACCAGATATTTCTGCACGTGATAGAACCCGCCGCCGTGGACCTGCCATTCTTCCCCGTCCGCGCCGGTTTTGAGGTTGCGGTCGCGGTGCAGGCCCAGATCCAGCGCGATAAAGTAGAACGATGACCCGATCCACGCGATGGCCGTGATGACATGCACCCAGCGAACGGCAAACTCGATCCAAGCGCCAATGGCGGCCATATCGTACATGGGGTGGCTCCTTAGTGTAGCGTCTTGGGTGTATGCGGCAGCTTACCCTTAGAACTGCCTGACAACCCGCCCGAGACTTCCTCGGTTGATTCCTCTGCCAGTTCTTCGGGCAGAAGCAGGTTCAGTACAATAGCAATCAGGGCCGCGGGAAGCAGACCGCTGGTCAGCAGGATCTTGGCCGTATCGGGCAGGTGTTGCACCGCGCCGGGTTCCAGCTGAAGCCCCAGACCAATCGAGATCGAGATGGCAAAGATCACCATATTGCGGCGGTTCCAGTCCACGTCGGACAACATCGACATGCCGGCGGCGACGACCATGCCGAACATCACGATAACCCCGCCGCCCAAAACCTCGATCGGGATGGTGCGGATCACGCCGCCGACCTTGGGGACCAGCCCGCAGAGGATCAGGAACAGCGCACCGACGGTGACGACGTGGCGGCTCATCACGCCTGTCATGGCGATCAGGCCGACGTTCTGGCTGAAGGATGTGTTGGGCAGCCCCCCAAAAAGACCGGCGACGGCGGACCCGATCCCGTCGGCATAGGTCGCGCCCTGGATTTCGCGGTCGGTCGCCTCACGGCCCGCGCCGCCCTTTGTGATCCCGGCGACGTCACCCACGGTTTCAATCGCCGAGATAAACGCCATCAGACAAAAGCCGATGATCGCCGCTGCCGAAAACTCGAACCCGTATTTCAGCGGATTGGGCAGCGCAAAGGCGGCAGAGCGTGACCACGACCCGCTGATGTCGCCAAAGCTGAGCATCCCCACGGCCAGCGCATAGATATACCCCACGATCAAGCCGATCAGCACAGCCGAGATCGACAGCATTCCGCGGGTGAAAAACTTGATGCCCAATGTGACAAAGATCACCACCAGCGCGGCCGACCAGTTCAGCAGGCTGCCATAGGCAGGCGTGCCAATCGCGGGTACACCACCGGCAGCGTATTGGATCCCCACCTTGACCAGCGCCAGGCCGATCATCGTGACCACCAACCCCGTAACAAGCGGCGGCAGCGCAAATCGGATCTTGCCGATGAACAGCCCCAGAAAGGCGTGGAACATGCCGCCGATCACAACGCCTCCGAACAGCGCGGCAAGCCCGTCCACACCCTTACCCGCCACCAGAGGGATCATGATGGGGATGAACGCGAAAGACGTGCCCTGCACAATCGGCAGCCCTGCCCCGACAGGCCCCAGCGTCAGCGTTTGCAGCAGCGTCGCGACACCGGCAAACAGCATCGACATCTGGATCAGGTACAGCAGTTCGGGAAAGTCGGGCGAGTTCGACCCGAACCCAAAGCCCGCCGCGCCCGCGATGATGATGGCGGGGGTGACATTGGACACGAACATCGCCAGCACGTGCTGAACACCCAGAGGAATAGCGCGATACAGCGGCGGCATGTAATTGGGGTCGCGCAGTTGTTCCGGCGTGCCGATGGCGTGGCGTGTCATATCAAATTTCCCTTGTTGATCACTGGCCGCTATTTGTGCGGTCCGATTATCTGCGGGGTTTACCCCTTGATCATATAAGGCGGGTCCAGCGGGTATTCGTCAAGGTTGGGGCTGGTGCCGATGCGGTCCACCACGGCGAAAAGCCCGGGCTCTGCCAAAGGGGTAAGCACGCCGTGCCATGTCCCGCGGTGAAAGTTCACGCCCTGATGCGGTGCCGTCAAGAACGCCAGCGGTGTGCCGGGGGTATCGCCCTCGTCGGGTGCCACGATCACAAGAAACGGCGCGCCCGTCAGTGGCAGGAAGGCTTGCGACCCTTCGGGGTGCCGTTCAAGCAGGTCCAACTGGTACGGCAGACGACGGGCCTGCGCGTTAAAGATGCTGATGCCCGCGCGACCGTCGGGCCCGAAATCCAGCTTTGCCAGATCATGGTGCCGCCCACAAAGCCCCGCGTTGATGATCCGGTCCGGCGCGCCCGAGTTGTCCAGCACTTCACCGAAAGGGGCGAAGGCATCTGCGGTCAGGGGCTGAACGGTGATCTCGCGCGGGCTCATAGCGACAGCGGCATGTGGCGGTTCACATCCTTATACAGCAGATAGCGGAAGGGTTCTTGCCCCGTGGCAATACAGGCCTGCGGACAGAAAGCGCGCAGCCACATGAAATCGCCCGCTTCAACCGGCACCCAGTCGCGGTTCAGCAAATAATCCGCCGTGCCCTGAATGACATAAAGCCCGTGTTCCATCACATGGGTCTCTGCGAAAGGGATGCGCCCGCCCGGTTGGAAGGTCACGATATTGACGTGCATGTCGTGGCGCAGATCGCCTGGGTCCGCGAAACGCTGGGTCGCCCAAGCGCCATCGGTATCGGGCATGGCAATCGGTGCGACTTCGTCGTCATGGGTCACGAATGCCTCCGGCGCATCCAAGCCGTCCACGGGGACATAGCGCTTGCGCACCCAGTGCAGGCCGCAAGGCGTATCGCCGGTGTTCCAAAGCGTCCATTTGGCCGCAGGGGGAATATAGGCGTAAGACCCTGCCACAAGATCATACCCCTGCCCGTCCAGCGTCAACCGTGCGCGGCCTGTGGCCACGAACAAGACCGCTTGCGCCTGCGCGTCCGGCTCGGGCGTGTCGCTGCCACCCTTGGGGGCAAGCTCTACCGCGTATTGCGCGAAGGTTTCTGCAAATCCGGTCAGCGGCCGCGCCAGCACCCAGGCGCGTGTGTTCACCCATCCGGGCAGCAAGCTGGTCACGATGTCCCGCTGCACCGAGGCAGGGATCACTGCGTAGGCGTCGGTGAAAACAGCCGTGCTTTCAGGAGAGACAGTCTGGTCCGGCAGACCGCCGGGGGGGAAGGCATAGGTCATAGCATATCCTCCAGCCGCAGCCGTGCGATCCGTTCGACCTGTGCGCATGCGGTGGTAAATTCATCTTCGGTTGCGTTGGCGATGCGGGTCTCGAACTGGCGCAGGATGCCGTCCTTGTCGTGATCCTTCACCGCGATGATAAAGGGAAACCCGTGTTTCGCGACGTATTGGCTGTTCAACGTCTCGAAGCGGGCGCGCTCGGCATCGGTCAAGGCGTCCAGCCCGGCGCTGGCTTGTTCTTGCGTGCTTTCAGCCGTCAGCCGTTTGGCCGCCGCCAACTTGCCCGCCAGATCGGGGTGCGCGGTCAGCACGCCCAAGCGTTCCGCCCGCGTCGCCGACCGGAACATCCGCGCCAATGCATTATGTATCCCCGCGACAGAGTTATGCGCGGGCCCAAGTTCAAGGTCATAGGCGCGTTCGGCGATCCACGCTGAATGTTCGAACACCCCGCCGAATTTCGCGACAAAGCTGGCGCGGTCCATCTGGTCCAGACGCAGGCGCGGCTGAGGCGGATGGGTGACACGCCAATGCTCTGCGATGTCGATGCGGCGCGGCGTCCAGACGCCTTCGAACCCTTTGATGTAGTCGATAAAGCGTTTCAGCGCCTGTATCCGTCCGGGCCGCCCGATCAGACGGCAATGCAGCCCGACCGACATCATCTTGGCCTGCCCGGCGCTGCCTTCGGCATAAAGCGCATCGAAGGTATCGCGCAGATAGGCATAGAACTGATCGCCCGAATTAAAGCCCTGCGGCGTGGCAAAGCGCATATCGTTGCAATCAAGAGTATAGGGGATAATCAGCTGATCGCGCCCTGCCACCTGCATCCAGTAGGGCAGATCATCGTCGTATGTATCCGAGATATAGTCGAAGGCCCCCGTCTCTGCCGCCAGCGCGACCGTGTTCACAGAGCTGCGCCCCGTGTACCAGCCACGCGGCGCTGTGCCGACGACCTCGCGGTGCAGGCGGATCGCCTCGTCCATATCGGCGCTTTCGACCTCGGCGGTGTGATCCTTGTAGTCGATCCATTTCAGCCCGTGGCTTGCGATTTCCCAATCGGCCTGGGTCATCGCCTCTACCTGCTGCGGGGACCGCGCCAAGGCGGTGGCGACGCCATAAACGGTAACAGGGATATCCGCTCCGGTGAACAGGCGGTGCAACCGCCAAAAGCCCGCCCGCGCGCCGTAGTCATAGATGGATTCCATGTTCCAGTGGCGTTGCCCCGGCCAAGGGGCGGCCCCGACGATCTCGGACAGGAAGGCCTCTGATGCGGCATCCCCGTGAAGCAGACAGTTCTCGCCGCCTTCTTCATAGTTCAGCACGAATTGCACCGCGATCCGCGCGCCGCCCGGCCATTGTGCATCAGGCGGTGTGGGGCCGTAGCCGTGAAAATCACGAGGGTAGCGTGTCATGGGATCGTCCTTTGGTCAGCGCCTGCGCGCGCGGGGAAACCGCGCGCTGCGGGCCGTTGTTTTAGTCAACCAACGGTTTTCTGGCACTGATTTTTCGCAATGTACAGCCAGCCAACCCTTCCCGAAAGGTCGGCCGGCTGCCAGATCGGCTCGAGTGGCCCTGCTCTCTTATAGCGAAAGTTCTATGGCGCTGGCCGGCCTGAAACTCAAACACATACGGGGGGCATATCGGGCGGGAAAGTGAGTGGAAGGGGCCGCTCTTGCTGCGCTATGCAACACGAGTCCTGTCGGCCCCTGCCCAATGATCGCCGCACCACGTGCGACTTGCCCGATCATAAGAATTCTGTCCCCCAGAATACATACTCGGATTGTATGGGTCGCTGGCAGGCAACACCTCCGATTGAATGTTGTGTACCATATAGGCGCAGGATGATTCGCGGCTCAAGCAAAAACGATTCGGTAGGCGAATTATTTTTCGCCATCGCCCGAATCACCGCCTCTTTCAGCGCGGACGCGCCCAGAAAGCCGCCCATCAATCCGCCATTGACCTAGCCCGACACCCGCCTATCGTAAGGGTCCAACGGATCAGGAAAGACCCCACCCATGGCAAACGGCTATTTGACGACGCATGTTCTGGACACCGCACGCGGCCGCCCCGCGGGCGGGCTGGAAATCACGCTTTACCGGATCGAGGGGGCCAACCGCATGAAGCTGGTGCAAATGACCACTAATGCTGACGGTCGCACTGACACGCCGATCTTGCCCAAGGGCCAGTTTGCGGCTGGCACCTACGAGCTGGTGTTCGAAGCCGGGGCCTATCTTGATGCCATCGGAGCGGAGCCCGAAGCACCGCGGTTCCTGGACCAGATCCCCCTCCGCTTTGGCATTTCGGATGCGGATGCGCATTATCACGTGCCGCTTTTGCTATCGCCGTTCGGCTATTCAACCTATCGCGGCAGCTGAACGCCGCTGGCGGATGTGACGTGAGGGCGCGATGCTTGCATTGCGCCGTTGCCCCGTGGCACATTGCCTGTCTGATCAGACAGGAAAGCGCCCATGTCCACGCATGTATATGACCCGACCGAACTGGCCCAAAGCCACCTGCCACAGGTGACGGAACCCCGCAATCCGGGGATGCCGCTGGATATGGATTGGGTGCGCGCCGTGCAGGTGAACTCCTCTGCGGTGGAGCGCCGCGCCGCGGGTTTGCCCGCGCGCCGTTCCGTGAAGAAAGAGTATCAGGCCGCATGGCTGCTGCGCGCCGTCAGCTGTATCGACCTGACCACGCTGTCAGGGGATGATACCGCCCGCCGTGTCGAGCGACTTTGTGCGAAGGCACGTCAACCGATTGCGCCCGCGCTGCTGGACGCGCTTGGCATGTCGCAGATCACCGTGGGCGCGGTCTGTGTCTACCACGAGATGATCGCCCCCGCCAAAGCAGCACTGCAGGGCACAGGCATCCCGATTGCTGCCGTTTCTACAGGATTTCCCGCCGGTCTCTCCCCGTTCGAGCTGCGTCTGCGCGAGATCGAAATGAGCGTCGCCGCCGGAGCCGCCGAGATCGATATCGTTATTTCGCGCCGCCATGTGCTGTCAGGTGACTGGCAGGCGCTTTATGATGAAATGCGTGCCTTCCGCGCCGCTTGTGGCGATGCGCATGTCAAGGCGATCCTCGCGACCGGAGAGTTGGGCAGCCTGCGCAACGTCGCGCGTGCCTCGCTGATCTGCATGATGGCGGGTGCTGACTTCATCAAGACCTCCACCGGTAAGGAAAGCGTGAATGCGACCCTGCCCGTAACCCTCGTGATGATCCGCGCGATCCGCGACTATTTCGACCGCACCGGCTTCCGCGTTGGCTACAAGCCCGCAGGCGGGATATCGAAGGCGAAGGACGCGCTGGTCTATCTGGCCATGATGAAAGAGGAATTGGGCGACCGCTGGTTGCAGCCCGACCTCTTCCGTTTCGGGGCCTCGTCGCTGTTGGGCGACATCGAACGTCAGCTCGACCATCATGTGTCGGGCAGCTATTCCGCAAGCCATCGTCACGCCATCAGCTGAGCCGCGTGAAACCAATGTCGGATTTGAGTATTTTGAAAAGGGTGAACCCATGAGCGTGTCCGAAATCTATGAAACCATGGACTATGGGACGGCACCGGAAAATGCCGCTGACGCACTGGCGTGGCTGGTCGATCAGGGCAGCCGTTTCGGGCATTTCATCGACGGCGCGTTCACCGAGGCGCGGGATGATTTCGAAAGCCGCAACCCCGCCAATGGCAATGTGCTGGCGACGTTGACGCAGGCCAGCCAGGCAGAGGTCGACACCGCGGTTGCCGCGGCGCGCAAGGCACAGCCCAAATGGGCCAAGCTGGGCGGTCACGGACGGGCGCGGTTCCTTTATGCGCTGGCGCGGTTGCTGCAAAAACACAGCCGGTTGTTCGCCGTGCTGGAAACGCTGGACAACGGCAAACCCATTCGCGAGGCGCGCGATGTGGATGTCCCCTTGGCGCAGCGGCATTTCTATTACCACGCGGGCATGGCCCAGTTGATGGAGTCCGAGCTACCCGACGCAGAAGCGCTTGGCGTATGCGGGCAGATCATCCCGTGGAACTTCCCGCTGCTGATGCTGGCGTGGAAGGTGGCCCCTGCTTTGGCGATGGGGAATACGGTGGTATTGAAACCGGCGGAGTATACCTCGCTGACCGCGCTGCTGTTTGCTGATATCTGTGTGCAGGCGGGCCTGCCCAAGGGTGTCGTGAATATTGTCACCGGTGACGGCGCCGTGGGCGAGATGATCGTGCAGGCTGAGGTAGACAAGATCGCCTTTACCGGATCGACCCCTGTCGGGCGGCGCATCCGCGAGGCGACCGCCGGAAGCGGCAAGGCGCTGACGCTCGAGCTGGGGGGCAAGTCGCCCTATATCGTGTTCGACGATGCGGATCTGGATTCAGCCGTCGAGGGGCTGGTGGATGCGATCTGGTTCAATCAGGGGCAGGTCTGCTGTGCAGGCTCTCGTCTGCTGGTGCATGAGCCCGTGGCGGATCGGTTCTATGCCAAGCTGCGGGCGCGGATGGCGAAGCTGCGGGTCGGTGACCCGCTGGACAAATCCGTGGATGTGGGCGCGCTGGTGGACCCCGTTCAGGTGCATCGCGTGACCGAAATGGTCGCCGCCAACACCAGTGGCGAGGTGTTTACCGCAGGCGATGTCCCCGCGACCGGATGCTATTATCCGCCCACATTGATCACCGGCATGAACCCTGCCGATCCCTTGATGCAGGACGAGATCTTTGGCCCCGTGCTGGTATCCACCACCTTCCGCACCCCTGCCGAGGCGGTCGAGCTGGCCAATAACACCCGCTACGGGCTGGCGGCGACAGTCTGGTCCGAGAATATCAACCTCGCGCTGGATATCGCGCCCAAGCTGGTATCGGGCATCGTCTGGGTGAACGGCACCAATATGATGGATGCAGCGGCAGGCTTTGGCGGTGTGCGCGAAAGCGGCTTTGGCCGCGAAGGCGGCTGGGAAGGGCTGGCGGCCTATACCCGTCCAAAAACCACGCAAAAACCTTTGAAAGAGATCACGGCCTTTTCCGGCAGCGGCACGCCAGCGGACCCGATCGACCGGACGGCCAAGCTTTATATCGGCGGCAAGCAAAGCCGCCCTGACAGCGGCTATTCCGCACCGGTCTGGGGCAAGTCCGGCGATCTGCTGGGCCATGTCTCGCTCGCGTCGCGCAAGGATGTGCGCAATGCCGTGGAAGCGGCTCATGCCGCAAAGGGGTGGAGCAAGACCACCGGTCATCTGCGCGCGCAGATCCTGTATTACGTCGCTGAAAATCTGGCGGCACGCGGGGATGAATTCGCACGGCGTCTGGATGCGATGCAGGGCACTAAAGCCGGCAAATCCGAGGTCGATCTCGCGGTCAAACGTCTGTTCACCTACGCGGCCTGGGCCGACAAATATGATGGGCAGGTGCATGGCGTACCGATCCGCGGCGTGGCGCTTGCGATGAAGGAACCTGTGGGCGTGATCGGCGCACTTTGCCCGGCGGAGGCACCGTTGCTGGGGCTGATCTCTTGCATGGCACCGGCTATTGCGATGGGTAACCGGATCATTTTATCCGCCAGCGGCCCCTTCCCGCTTGCTGCGACGGATTTCGTGCAGGTGCTTGAAACCTCTGACGTGCCGGCGGGTGTGGTGAATATCCTGACCGGGCCACAGAAGGACATCGCCGAAACACTGGCGCGGCATATGGACGTGGATGCGGTCTGGAGCTTTGGCGACAAGGCGCAAAGCGAAACCGTCGAGCGGGCCAGCGCGCAAAACCTGAAGCGCACATGGGTCAACAACGGCATGGCCCGCGACTGGGACGGCGCAGAGGGTGAAGGCAAAGCGTTCTTGCACGCCGCGACCGAGGTCAAGAATATCTGGATCCCTTACGGCGAATAACCTGCCGATGTCTTGAAACGAAAAACGGGCGCTGAGAAGCGCCCGTTTTTTGTGTCTAGTCCTGTGGTGAAAGCAGCGGTCAGTCGCTTTCCTGCGCCGTGGCCTCGATCCCTTCGGGTTGGCCGACAACAACAAAGGCCAGCCCGTCAGGGTCCAGCAGGTCGTCGGCAACACGTTTCACATCGTCCAGCGTCACCGCCTCGACCTTGTCGTTGCGCGTGGCGATATAATCGATGGGCAGGTCGATCATCTGCATCCCCACAAGGATGCTCGCGATGGTCTGGTTGCCGTCAAAACGCAGCGGGTAGGAGCCTGTGATATAGGTCTTGGCATCGTCCAACTCTTGCTGGGTTACGCCCTCGGCCGCGGCTTTGGCCCATTCGTCCTTGATCACATCCATCGCCTGCCCGATCCGGTCGTTCGCCGAACTGACCGATCCTTGCCATGTTTCAGCCAGATCCATCGGCACCAGATAGGAATAGACGCCATAGGTCAGCCCGCGTTTCTCGCGCACTTCGGTCATCAGACGGCTTTCAAACGAGCCACCGCCAAGCACTTGGTTCAACACGGTCGCGGCAAAGAAATCATCATCCTTCTGGGAAATGCCCTTTTGCGCAAAAATCGCGACGGATTGGGGCGTCGGAAAATCGACGACCGTCGTGCCCGACGGGATAGAGACCTCGGCCTGTGGGGGCAGCGGTGCACCGGTTTCGGGCAGATCGCCCAACAGTTCGTCAAGCATCAGGCCCAGCTCTTCTGGCGTGATGTCCCCCACCGCACCGATGAAGATACGGTCGCGCGCCAGCACAGCCTTATGTGCCGCGACAAGGTCATCGCGTGTCAGAGCGGTCACCGTTTCTTCGGTCCCGCTGAGCGGCGAGCCGTAGGGGTGATCGCCATACAGCAGCTCGTCCATCTTTTTACGCGCGATATCGTTCGGGTCTTTCGCGCTGGAGCGGATCCCCGAAAGCACCTGCCCGCGCACCCGTTCAATCGCGTCCGGGTCAAACCGAGGCGTTTGCAACGCCTGTTTCAACAACGCGATCGAAGCGTCCTGATTTTCGGTGAGAAAACGCGAGGATACGGAAAGCGCGTCGTCATCCACGCTGAACCGGAAGCTGCTGGCCAGCCCTTCGGCGGCACGGGCGAAATCGCGTGCGTCCATGTCACCGGCCCCCTCTTCCAGCAGGCCCGTCATCAGGTTGATTGCGCCGCGTTTTTCGGGGGCATCCAGCGATGCACCGCCGCGAAAGCGCACATCAAGTGCGACGAAGGGGATCGAATGTTCCTCTACCAGCCACGCGGTGATGCCACCGGGGGACGTCACCTCTTGGATGTCCACCTCGGCACGGGCGGGCAGCGCGGCCAGAACCGTCAGGACGATTGCGTAAAACAGTCTCATTCCGTCACCTCTTCGCGCATCAGCCACCCTGTGACAGAGGCTTCGCGGTTAAACACATCTTTGGCGGCCTGCATGATGTCTTCGGCTGTCACGGCCTCAAGCACATCCGGCCAATCCTGCACGTCCTGCACGGTCAACCCGATGGCGAGGGCGCTGCCATAGCGGTTGGCGACGCTGTCGGCGTTATCGCGGGCATAAATTTGTTCGGCACGGACCTGTTGCTTGATCCGTTCAAGTTGCTCGGCATCCACCCCGTCTTTCATGAAACCCGCGATGGCGGTGTCCATGGCATCTTCGGCGTCCTGCAAGGACACGCCCGGTTGCGGCACGACGACAAGGTTAAAAGTCGTATCGTCCAGCGATTGACCGCTATAGAACGCCGCTGAATAGGTCGCGACGGGCGCGTCAAACTGCAGTTTTTCGGCGAAATAGGATGTGGTGCCACCGCCCAGCAGTTCGGCCAACATGGTCAGGGCCGCTGCGGTTTTCTGGTCACCGGGATCCCGTTCCTGCGCCAGATAGGACCGGCTGACGTATTCCTGTGCAACGCGGTCATCGCGAAAGATCAGGCGACGTTCGGCGGTCTGTGGTGGCTCTTGCGTCCGCGATCGGTCGGGCAGATCCGGATTGGCGGGGATCTTGCCGTAATATTGTTCTGCCAGGGTGCGAACGTTTTCAGGCTCTACATCCCCAGACACGACAAGGATCGCGTTGTTGGGGGAGTAATACAGCTTGTAGAAATCCAGCGCATCCTGCAGGTCCAGCGAGCGCATCTCGTGCATCCATCCGATGATGGGCGTGCCGTAGCGGTGGTTGAGGTATTGCGCGGCATTAAGCTGTTCACGGAACAGCGCGCTCGGGTCATTTTCGGTGCGCTGGTTGCGTTCTTCGATAATCACATCCCGTTCGGTCGCGATGTTTTCCGGTGTCAGACGGATGTTTTTCATCCGGTCGGATTCCATCTGCATCATCAGTTCAAGCCGGTCTGCGGCAACCCGTTGGAAATAGGCGGTATAATCATAACTGGTGAAGGCGTTATCGCGCCCGCCATTCTTGGCAACCGTGGCTGAAAACTCGCCCGACTCCATCTTGTCGGTGGCTTTGAAAAGCAGGTGTTCCAGAAAATGCGCCACGCCCGACGACCCTTTGGGTTCGTCCGCCGAGCCAGCGCGGTACCACACCATCTGCTGCACAGCGGGGGCGCGGTGGTCTTCGACGACCACGACCTCCATCCCGTTGTCCAAGGTGAAATGCGTGACGTCTTCGTTGTCACGCGCAAGCGCGGCTGTGGTGGGCAGCGCAAGCGCCAATAGGGCCCCGAGGGCCGGTAATCTGATCATGGTCGGTCCTTTGAGCAGGGTCCTGAGACCTCTTACTTACGCCACCCCACGGGGTGATCAAGGGACCTAACAGAATTGTAATTCGGCCAGCGTCACTCTGCCGGAGGGGCGGAGGGCGTGCGTGCACCGGCCCGACGCCAGCGCGCGGCCTCGCGGGGGGCATCCAGGATCTGGCGTTTGTAGGCTTGGTCGTAGCGATCTGTCGGCACGATCTTGATCTGCGTGAACCGCGCCTTGCGCTTGCGGAACGCAGCATCGGTTTCGGCAAGTTCCTGACGGATGTTCGCCGACACGCCCATGCGGCTGGCCTGTTGCACCAGCGCGGCATCCGAGGCGGGGATGCCTGCTGCATTGCTTTGCGGCGTGCCGCCAAAGGCCAGAACCCCTTCGGCAATCGCGTTGCGGTCGGTCAAGTTCGCCTGCCCCGGCGTAGGCACGGGCAGCGCGTTATAGCTGTCAGGCTGCTGCAAGGGTTTGGAGGGCTGGACCATGAATTCGTCAGGCCCTTTCGCAGTGCTGCGAATGTCCCGCAGGCCAGTGTTGCCGCAGGCCCCAAGGGCAAGCGGTAGCAAGACAAGAGCGGCGACAAAGCGCATGACGGATCTCCTTAAGGACTTGTTAAGGTCTTTGTACCAATATCGCAGTCACGCGGTAATTGTCACTGGCCTTTTTTCTGGGCCTTTTTCGGTGTGGCTTTCGCCGGTTTTTTGGTGTCGCCGGTAAAGTAAATCAGCCCCAAAGCGCCCGCAAAAATGAAGATATCGGCGATGTTGAACACGAAAGGATTATTGATACCGCAACAAGACATGTTCAAGAAATCAAGCACATAGCCGTAGATCAGGCGATCAACCACATTGGCCAACGCCCCCCCGATCAGCAGACCTGCGCTGATATTGGCCCAAAGGCTCATGGTTTGGCGGCTTGCCCAGATCAGCACGCCCACGCAGATTGCACAGGCCAGCCCGATGAGGATCCAACGACTTGCGTCGGACCCGTCACCGAAAAGGCCAAAGTTGATCCCGCGGTTCTCGCCGTAGCGAAAGTTGATCAGCGGCGGCAATACGTCGATGGACCGGATACGGCTAAGCTCCATCGTATGCACGACAAGATACTTGCTAAGCTGATCCGCAAGAAACGCCGCAAAACCGGCCCAAAAAATAGTACGCATAACGACCGCTTTCCGTGGTTAGTGGCGGAAGTGGCGCATGCCGGTAAAGACCATGGCAAGCCCGGCCTCATCCGCTGCCGCGATCACTTCGTCATCCCGCATCGACCCGCCGGGCTGGATAAGCGCTGTCGCCCCTGCTTCTGCGGCAGTGATCAACCCGTCAGCAAAGGGGAAGAACGCATCGGAAGCGACGACAGAGCCCTGCGTCAGCGGTGCGGGCAAGCCCATGGCTTCGGCCATATCCTGCGCTTTGCGTGCGGCGATACGCGTGCTGTCGACGCGGCTCATCTGGCCGGCACCGACGCCCACGGTCGCGCCATCCTTGACGTAGATGATTGCGTTGGATTTCACGTGTTTCGCGACGGTCCAGGCGAACATCAGGTCCGACAACTCTTGATCGGACGGCTGGCGCTTTGTCACGACCTTCAGGTCATCCATGGTGATGCGGCCAACGTCTTTGTCCTGCACCAGATAGCCCCCCGACACCTGACGGAACGACAACGCCGCCTGTGCCGGATCGGCCAGACCGTTGGTGGTCAGCAAGCGGAGGTTCTTCTTCTTGCCAAAAATTTCCATTGCTTCGGGTGTAGCGTTCGGCGCGATCACGACCTCGGTAAAGATCGCGCTGATCGCCTCGGCGGTTTCGGCGTCAAGCGTCTGGTTCAGCGCGATAATCCCGCCAAAGGCGCTGGTGCGGTCGCAGTCGAACGCGCGGGTATAGGCATCCACCATCGACGTGCCTTGCGCCACGCCGCAGGGATTGGCGTGCTTGATGATCGCACAGGCAGGCCCATTGGCCGGATCGAATTCGCTGACTAGTTCAAAGGCTGCATCGGTGTCGTTGATATTGTTATACGACAGTTCTTTACCCTGATGCTGGGTCGCCGTAGCAACACCAGGACGTGCCGAGCCGTCGGTGTAGAAGGCCGCTTGCTGGTGGGGGTTCTCGCCGTAGCGCAAGGTCTGCGCCAGCGTGCCGCCCACGGTACGACGACGCGGGGTGTCCCCGACCTGCGCGGCCATCCATGTGCTGACAGCCGTGTCATAGGCCGCCGTGCGGGCATAGGCCGTCTGCGCCAAACGCTGGCGCAGCGCATAGGTGGTCTGCCCGTTATTCTCGGACAGTTCGTTGATCACTGTCGCATAATCTTCGACATCGACGATCACATTCACAAAACCGTGGTTCTTCGCGGCAGAGCGGATCATCGCAGGGCCACCGATATCGATATTCTCGATCACCTCGGCATATTCCGCCCCTTTGGCGACGGTTTCTTCAAAGGGATACAGGTTCACCACAACCAGATCGATTGCGCCAATGTCATGTTTGTCCATCGCCGCGACGTGTTCGTCATTGTCACGCAACGCCAGCAACCCACCGTGCACGACGGGGTGCAGCGTCTTGACCCGACCGTCCATCATCTCGGGGAAGCCGGTGACCTCGGACACATCCTTGACCTCCAGACCTGCGTCGCGCAGCGCCTTGGCGGTGCCGCCGGTGCTCAGCAATTCGACCCCATGCGCCGCGAGCGCCTGCCCCAGCTCGACCAGACCGGTCTTGTCAGATACGGAAAGAAGCGCGCGGGAGACGGGGTGAAGATCAGGCATCGGGGAGGTTCCTTTGGTCAGTCTTGGTCATCATATGGATCGTCGAGCGATAAATCTCGCACGCCAATCGCAGTTTCCTGCGCTTTGGACAAGGACCACCTGACCCTGCTCGCATAGTCGACGACCCGCCCGCTAAGCAGAATTTGCACCGACGCGCGGGGTTTCAGCCGGTTGCGCTCAAGGTAAACGCTTGGTTCCAAAGACAGTTTATGTGTGCCATCATGACGGAACACCCAGATTTCGCCGCTTTTCTGGGCCATGGAAATTGCCGCCCCGCCCAGATCGACGGTGGCATCCACATCCGGGTGCAGGTGGAAACGAATCTCGAACGGGATACCGGCAAGCTTCACCGCATCCATTTCCCGATCAAAGACACGCTTTTCAGCGGGCTCCATCGCGAGCAGCATGTCCTCCCCCGCGAGGCCGCGACCGTCGTGGGTCAGTTCCAGGCTGCGGGCATGGGTCAGGCCAAAGCCCGCGACATAGCCATTATGCGCGCCCTGAAACTGGGTGCCATCCCCGACGGAGCCGATTTCGACGGGCACGTAGGTCGGGCATTCGATCAAAGCCTCGGCGCCCGTGTGCCGGTCGGGATCTGCCAGACGCGCGCTGGAATAGCCGCCAAGCGACAGGCCGGAATGCGACGGTGTCGCACGCCCCGCCCGCCGCCAATCAGCACCAAATGAATCGCCCGGCCCGCAGTTCACGACCAAAGGGCGCCGCCCGCTGGTCAGTTCAAACGCAAGCGTAGAGGCATGGGCATTGAACGATGCGGCCCCGCCGGGGGGCGGGCTGGCGTCGACGATCACACTGGTGCGCCCTGCGGACAGGCGCGCATACCCCATCGACAGCCCGTCCGGCTGGCGCGTCTTGATCTTCGCCGTGGCCAGCGCGTGATCCAGCCAGCCTTCGGCCCCGCGCCCGCCGCCATGAAACCGCGCCAGCCCGCCGTCGGAATGCCGCAGGGTGCGTAGGGTGGGCGCGATGCGTTCGATCGCCTCCATATGCGCAGTTGGCGTGCCGCGTCCCGCATCGCTTAGCGCGGCGGCGGCCCATGTCAGAAGGGTAAATGCGTGCAACAGCTCTTCGGGGTTGCGGGTGGGCAGGCCGCCCTGCGCATCGATCTGCGCCTCGCATTCGCGGGCCAGTGCCTTGATCGCCGGATCGGCGCGCGCCTCTTGCCCCTCAAGCGAAAGACCGGCGTAGATCAACCCGGTCAGCGCCTCGAACCGCGGCAATCCCGGGGCTGCGGCATGCCAGCGACGCGACAGGAAATCCGTTTGTTCGACCAGCGAGCGATAGAAGACATCGCTTTCGTCCTGCGAGGTGCCACGCAGTACAAACAGCGCGTGGTTGATCCAGCGGATCAGCCGCCGGCCGGTCAGATCAGGGGTCCAGCCGATGCCTCGGCCCTTGCCGTAATGGTCGATCCAGCCCCAAAGCCAACGCTGCGCCGTGCCGCGGGCGCGCACATCGCCAACCGCAGCCAGATCATCCATCCAGGCGAAACCGTGCAGATCACGCGCGAAATCCTGATCCGGCGAGGCGACTTCCCACAGACTTGACGCGTCCGGCGCTTCGATCAGACTGCCGGAAAACAGGAGGTTGCCCGCGATCAGCTGCCGGCCCCGCGCAAAAGACCCGATGGTGCGCGGTTCGGGCGAGGAAACGAATCCCCTCGCTTGGGTACGCGTTTTGGTCGCGGCACGGGCGTGCCACCGGTTTAGAAAACGCGTCTTTCGCGCATTGAAGCTGGTACTTGTCATGCGGCTGCCCTTGTACGCTCTGCTGGCGTTTTGCGGATGTTAGCCGCTGTTGCCACCTGAGTCACCGCATTTTGACACGGGTTTTTGCGGGCGACGCAAATCCGCCCGCGTCAGGTTGGGCCTTTAGGCGTCCTTACGCAGGCAGGCGATGTAAAACCCGTCCATGCCACCCAGTTCAGGCCAATAATCGGGGCGCAAACGCAGGCCGCCCTCTTGGGTTGTCCACGCGGGATCAACACCGGGCACAGCCAAAGCGTCGCGGTCGACCCGCATATCCGCATGACGTTCCAACGCCTCGTCGACCTGCACTTCGCCTTCGTCGGGCAGCAGGGAGCAGGTGCAGAAAATCAAGCGCCCCCCGGGGTTGAGAAGGGACCACGCATGGTCGATCATTTCCGACTGCAGCTCGATCAGATCACCGAATTCGGACCCATCCTTGGCGTGGGGCAGATCGGGGTGACGGCGGATCGTGCCCGTGGCAGAGCAAGGCGCATCCAGCAGAATCGCGTCAAACGTCCCCTCGAACCGGCGCGCATCGACGACAACGACTTTGGCCGGCAGATGCACCCGTGCAAGGTTTTCCCGAACCCGCTGCATCCGCTGCTTGGAGTTATCGACCGCCGTCACCTGCGCACCTGCGGCGGCAAGCTGCATGGTTTTGCCCCCAGGCGCGGCGCAAAGATCGAGCACGGCCTCGCCTTTTTGTGGCGCAAGGATTTTCACGGGCAGCGCCGCGGCGGCGTCCTGCACCCACCAATCGCCCTCGGCAAAACCGGGCATGGTGGTGACCTGCCCCGCATCCGCGACGCGCACCGAACCGGTGGGCAAGACGGTGCCGCCCACGGCCGCGGCTAAACCTTCAGGATCTCGTTTCGCGGTCAGATCCAGTGGCGCACCTGCGAAATGCGCGGCTTCGATACCTGTCATCGCGTCGGGCCCCCAGGCTTCGGTCAGCGGGCCGCGCAGCCATTTTGGCAAGCGCGGCGCGCGCAAGGCCGCCCATGCCTCTGGCCCTTCGGCGGCGATTTTGCGCAAAACGGCATTGGTCAGCCCCTTGAGGTGCCCGAGTTTCTTATGCGTTGCCACCAGTTCGACCATCGCATTCACCACGCCGTGGGCCGCGCCGCCCTGACACAGTTCGACGGTGCCGACGCGCAGCGCGTTGCGCACGGTCAGCGGCGGGTATTTCGACAGGTGTTTCTGCAACAGACGGTCGGCGCGTTCCATTCCGCGCAGGGTATCCATTGCCAGACGCTGCGCCCGTGCGCGGTCATCGGGGGGCAGCTTGTCCAACGCCCCCGCCGACAAGAGCTCTGACATCAGACGTTCTTCCCCCAGGATCATATCCAAAAGGTACACCGCACTTCTGCGGGCCTGAACGCCGGTGTCTGACATGCGATACGCTTTCTTCTTTGGGGTGCCCGGGTTGTCTGGGCTTGGTTCCGGCGTATATCAAGGGGACAGTGGCCTCAAGAGGATGAGAGTATGACCGAAGCCGGCAAACGCCCCATGCCAAGCCCACCCCATGATCCGACACCCATGCCGGAGCCCGGGCCGGATATCCCGCCAGAACCCACGCCCGACCCGATGCCGATGGTACAAGAGCTTCCCGCCGCCGCGCAGCGCGCGCTGGCGGAGGCCGCCGAACGCCGCAAGGCCGCGCAGGCGCTGGACCTGCCGACAGAGCTTGGTGGTCGCGACGGACCAGAGCCTGTCCGCTACGGCGATTGGGAGAAAAAGGGCATCGCTGTCGATTTTTAAGACACGTGCCCCCTATGCGCTGAATCCCCCATGCGCTGACCCTGCGTCGCGCAGATCAAGATTACGGCCAAGCGCCCTGTGGCGCTTGCAGATAGGCGAGACTATTTCAACGAGAAGACCGCTGACTGCCCTGCCCCCTTATCCGAGGTAAAGCGGATTTTCCCACCGTTTACAGCGACTTCCTGACAATTGTAGCCAAGGTCGTCATCGCCCCAGATCAGGCTGCGGCAGAAATACCCGCCCTTCCAGACCCATTGGCCCGACACGTCCCACACGGCACCTGTACCCGATATGCCGCCGCTTTCGGTGACGCGCAATTCGACCAGCGGGCGGGTCAGTGTTTTACCTTCCACCACCGAAATGAAATCGCGCTGGCTGTCCAGTTTCTGGAATTCTGCCCAAGCGGCCCCGGTCAGCGCAAAGAACGCTGCGCAGGTCAGTAACGTCAGTTTTTTCATCACACCCTCCAACCAGATTGTTCCCATGAACATACGGGCCAGAGGTTAAGATAGTTTCACCACGGTTAAGCGACAGGGCGGCGGGAGGCGTCAGTCGTTCAGGCCCAGAACGTCCAGCATATCATAGGCTCCGGCAGGTTTCCCCTGCCCCCAAACGGCAGCTTTGATGGCACCGCGCGCAAAAACCGCGCGATCCGACGCGATGTGGCGCAAGATGATTCGCTCGCCCGCGGCAGCGAACATCACGTCATGTTCGCCCACAATGTCGCCCCCGCGGATCGCTGTGAACCCGATGTCACCCCGCTTGCGCGCGCCGGTGATCCCGTCGCGTCCGCGGTCAGAGACATCCGCCAGCGCGACGCCGCGCCCTTCCGCGGCGGCTTCGCCCAGCATCAGCGCAGTGCCCGACGGCGCGTCGACCTTCTGGTTGTGATGCGCCTCTATCACCTCGATATCAAAGTCTTCATCAAGCGCGGCCGCGACACGTTTGGTCAACTGGGTCAAAAGGTTAACGCCCAGGCTCATGTTGCCCGCCCGCACGATCACCGTCTGCTTTGAAGGTCCGTCCAGCGCGCCGATCTGCGCGTCGGTCATACCGGTGGTGCCGATAACATGAACCACACCCGCATCAGCCGCGATCTTGGCGAAGGCGAGTGTCGCTTCCGGAGCGGTGAAATCGATGACCGCCTGCGCGTCTTGCATCGCCTTTGCCGCGTTATCGGTCACGATCACGCCAACGGCAGTGCCGCCCATAGCAACGCCGATATCCTGACCTACCCACGCATGCCCGGCACGTTCAACCGCACCCGCTAGATGCACCCTGTCGCTGGCAGAAACCTGCCCAATCAACATCTGGCCCATGCGGCCCGAAGCCCCTGTAATCACTATGCCGGGTGTATCGCTCATGTTATGCTCCTTATTCGGTTCCGGTTTAGCGCGTGGTGATCTGCTTGGCAAAACCTCAGCGAACCCTTAGATGAAGCGCATGGCAAAGAACAAGTTTCATGAGGGCTCAGGCCCGTCGCAACGGCAGCTTCGCGTAGGCGAAACCATTCGTCGCGCCCTATCGGATGTTCTGGCGCGTGGCGATGTCCACGACCCTGAGCTGAACCGGATGTCGATCACCGTGGGCGAAGTACGCGCCTCCCCCGACCTGAAGATCGCGACGGCCTATGTGCTGCCCTTGGGCGGAGACGGTCAGGAAGACGTGCTTAAGCTGCTTGCGCGCAACAAGGGCGAGCTCCGCCGGTTGATGGCGAAGAAGCTGGTCCTGAAATACGCACCGGACCTGCGGTTCCAACTGGACGAAACGTTCGACCGTATGGACGAAACGCGCCGGATGCTGGCGCAGGACGTGGTGCGCCGCGATGCTGACGCACCCGACCGCGGATCGGAAGACGCGTGAAACGGTTCTGGGCCGCGCTTGGCTTCATGGGCTGGGCCGCCGCGCCCGTCCAAGCCGAGACCTGCGAAACCCTGACCTACAACGGCACCGGCTATACCCTGTGCCACGTCGACCTGACGCAGGACCGGCTTGAGCTGTTCCTTTACGATGCGGACGGCAAACCGCATGGATATTTCAACACATTGAATACGGCGTTGAAAAAGCGCGGCGCACAGCTGGGCTTTGCGATGAACGCGGGCATGTATCACGATACCCGTGCGCCGGTGGGTTACTACCTTGAGAACGGCAAAGAATATCAGCAGGTGATCAGCAGCGACGGCCCCGGTAACTTTGGCCTGCTGCCCAACGGCGTGCTCTGCCTGCGCGACGGGCGTGCCGATGTGATCGAAACCAAAGCTTTTCTGCGCGACGCCCCCGACTGCCGCAGCGCCACACAATCGGGACCGATGTTGGTGATCGATGGCAAGATGCATCCGCGCTTTCTGAAAGATGGCACCTCGCGCTATATCCGCAACGGCGTCGGTACCAGCGCCGATGGCAAACGCGCGGTTTTTGCCATCTCGAACGAGACGGTGAATTTCTATGATTTCGCGCTGCTGTTCCGGGATCACCTGAAGCTGCCAAATGCGCTTTATTTTGATGGCAATATCTCGAGGATGCGCGCACCCGATCTGGGCCGCAATGACTTGGGCTTTAGCGCGCTTGGCCCTATCATTGGCGTCGTGAAGCCCGACGCGCCGTAACGCAACAAGAGTTTTCTTGCCTTCGGCGAGGATTTTTCACCATTTGGAAGCCAGAGTCTCTGGGCAATCTTGCCGGACCTTTGATAGGAGGCGGGCAAATCAGTTAAGGGCATTTGATATGGGACGCAGGCGCAAGGGACGGGATATTTCGGGGTGGTTGGTGGTGGACAAGCCCGCTGGCCCGACCTCTACGACCGTGGTGAACAAAGTCCGTTGGGCGCTGAACGCGAATAAGGCGGGCCATGCGGGCACCCTTGACCCCGAAGCCACCGGCGTTCTGGCAATCGCGCTTGGCGAGGCGACCAAGACGGTGCCCTTTATCACGGACGCGATGAAAGCCTATGAGTTTACGGTCCGCCTTGGGATCGCGACAAATACCGATGATGCCGAGGGCGAGGTCATCGCAACCTCGGAACTGCGGCCCGATGACGACGCGATCAAGGATGCTTTGGGCAAATTTATCGGTGACATCCAACAGGTGCCGCCGCAGTTTTCCGCCGTAAAGATCGACGGCCAGCGCGCCTACAAACTGGCCCGCGACGGTGAAACGATGGAGCTGGCCGCCCGCCCGCTTTTTGTCGAACAGCTGCTGCTGGTGGACCGCCCCGATGCCGACCACGTGACGTTGGAGATGGTGTGCGGCAAGGGCGGCTATGTCCGGTCGATTGCGCGCGATCTGGGACAAGCCTTGGGCTGTCTGGGCCACGTGCGCGAATTGCGCCGCATCTGGTCGGGCCCGTTCGAGGCCTCTGAAGGGCTGACGCTGGCGCAGATCGAAGAGATGGCGCGCACAGACGCTTTGGACGCGCATTTGCTGCCGTTAGAGCAAGGGTTGCAGGACCTGCCAGAGGTGAAAGCCACGCCGGAAGGGGCCACTCGTCTGCGCAACGGCAACCCCGGCATGGTGATCGCCCATGACGTTGAATATGGCGACGAGGTCTGGGCGTCGTTTGAGGGCCGCGCTGTTGCTGTTGGGCGTTTCAAGGCGGGCGAATTGCATCCGTCGCGTGTGTTCAACCAGCCCGGTTCTGCGTGATCACGCGCAGCCATACCAAGGGCGATGCGCCTTCGACGGCTGTCTATTCGGACTGCGAAAACTACCGCTATAGTCTGACCCGCGTCTGGCACCCCGAGGCGGAGCGGGTGCTGTTCGTCATGCTAAATCCGTCAAAAGCGACGGAAATTGAAAACGACCCAACTGTCGAGCGGTGCGAGCGCCGTGCCCGCGCCTTGGGCTTCGGGGGGTTTCAGGTCACCAATATCTTTGCCTGGCGCGAAACCAGCCCCGAGTTGATGCGTCAGGCCAAAGACCCCGTCGGCCCTGATAACGATATGATTTTGAACGAAGGTATCTTGTGGGCCGATCAGGTGATCGCGGCTTGGGGTACCCATGGCGCACATCTTGAACGGGGTGCGCAGGTGCAAGAACTGCTGTCGCGCAGCCAAACGCCCGTGTACCATTTGGGCCTGTCCAAGGACGGGCATCCCAAGCATCCTTTGTATATCCGCTATGCGCAGGAACCGATTTTCTGGAGCCTTTAGGGCAAGCTTAACTTTCTTGATTCTATGGTGCTGATGCGGCCTTGGGTTTTGGGGCTGTTTCATCTGTATCCCCGCGTTATGCGGGCAATAGGGTCGGGTTTGCACATGCTGTTTCTTGCCGGATTAATGGGGTTGATCACCGTCGGGGCCGCCGCCTTTATCGACATCGGGGTCGAGGACGAGGATTCTGCTACCGACGAAGATGCACCGGCCGGCGATGTGATCTCCGGCACCCCCCGGGATGACCTGATTATCGGCTCGGGCGGCAGCGATCAGATCGCGGGCTATGGCGGTGATGACCTTGTAGGGGCGCGCAATGGCGATGACACCGTGTTTGGGGACAGCGGCGATGATACCTTGAGGGGCGGCGCGGGCAACGATGACCTGCATGGCAATGACGGCGATGATCTATTGGCGGGGGCCGAGGATGCGGATGGGCTTACCGGCCATAATGACGATGACATCCTGCAGGGCGGCGCGGGCCACGATACGCTAAACGGCTCTGCCGGGGGTGATACGCTTTTCGGGGATAGCGGGGATGACGCCGTGATGGGCGGTTTGGGCGATGACCTGCTGATTGGGGGGCGCGGGCAAGACGCGCTCTTTGGTGGATGGGGGAACGATACGATTGACGGCACCGTCGATCCGGACCGGCAGGATGCGCGCGTCACCGATATCGACGAAGGGGATTACCTGAATGGCGGTAGCGGCGATGATGTGATCCTTGCGGGATCAAACGATACGGTGACCCCGGGCGCAGGGCGTGATGATGTGATCCTTGGTGATTGGGTCAGCCCCGATGGCATCGTCGATATCCGCAGTTTCGACATAGAAGATGACAGCCTGCTGCTGGTCTGGGACGATAGCGATGCAGCCGCGATAGCGCCCAAGGTGGCAGTTGAACCGGATCCGGAGGATCTGCACTCTCATCTGATTTCAATGGACGGGGCGATTGTGGCGATGGTGCAGTCGGACCAGTTGCTGATGCCGGGCGACCTATCGCTTATCCCCCTCAGCTCGGCCCTCGCTGCGGGGCTAACGCGCGGCTGAACCTAGGGTGCCCTCTTGTCGGTCATAGGCGCGAACGTGCCCCGCCCCGCATTAATCCTTTGCCAAGGGGGCGAAACTTTCCTATACGCCCCCATCGCCCGATGATTCCTGTCAGCGGGTGATACTCCATGGGCCTGTGCTGGACGACATCCCGGCCTGTGCCATCACTTTAACCTTTCGAAAAGGAGACCCCGATGTCGATTACGCAAGAAGAAAAAGCACGCGTCATGAAAGAATTCGGCACCAAAGAAGGCGACACCGGTTCGCCCGAAGTACAGGTTGCCATTCTGTCCTCGCGCATCGCAACGCTGACCGAGCACTTCAAAACCCACAAGAAAGACAACCACGGTCGCCGTGGCCTTTTGAAAATGGTTGCGACACGCCGGAAGCTTCTGGACTATGTCAAAGGTAAAGATGACGCGCGTTATCAGGACCTGATCAAACGTTTGGGCCTGCGCCGCTAACCAGCGCTGCACCGCCACAACGATGAAAACCGCGCCCTGGCAACAGGGGGCGGTTTTTTTCGTTTCCCCCTGTGCTTTAGTGATGTTCGCCACAAGGAGAGCCCATGCCAATCAACCTGCGTGACCTCACCCCGCAAGATACCGATGCAGCCGCGCTGCTTTTCTTTGCAGCGGTGCATCAGGGCACGACGGATGTGTATTCGGCCGAACAACGCATCGCTTGGGCCGGGAAAGCGCCCGCACCCGCCACATGGCGAGGGCGGTTTGATACCGTCTCGGGTATCGTGGCCGAGATAGACAACAGTATGGCCGGCTTCATGACCCTTGACCGCGAGGGGCTGATCGATCTGGCCTTTGTGCAACCCGATCATATGGGCACGGGCGTGGGGCGCACTGTCTATTTTGCCATCGAAGACCGTGCCCGCATATTCGGCGTGCGACGTCTTCGGACCTTTGCCAGCGAAAAGGCAAAGCCATTTTTCACGCGTATGGGCTGGACCGTCGAGACCCCCAATATCGTCACCAAAGGCGGGGTCACCTTGCAAAACTACAAGATGTTCAAGACTTTGCCAGGCTGATCCCCTCGCCGCTCTGCTGCGGCTTGCAATCTGTGGCCTGCAGGGCCGCGTGCAGCGATCAACGCTTCCCTTCCCATCGCAGGCAAACTGCTGTATGGCCGCACAATCTGAAAGCCGGCGCCCGGACTCCAGCGCCCGACAAAGAAGATACCGGAGTCAGGGGGAATATGCCCTCTACGCAAATGGCCCGATCCGGGCCGAAACAGGAAACGTAGATGTTTAATGTAACGAAAAAATCCATGCAGTGGGGCGAAGAGACGCTGACACTGGAAACTGGCAAAGTGGCCCGTCAGGCAGACGGTTCGGTGATTGCGACACTGGGCGAAACCAGCGTCATGGCGAACGTCACCTTTGCACGCCAGCAAAAACCCGGTCAGGACTTCTTTCCGCTGACCGTCCACTACCAAGAGAAATACTATGCCGCCGGTAAAGTACCGGGTGGCTTCTTCAAGCGTGAGGCCCGCCCCACCGAGAAGGAAACCCTGACGGCCCGTCTGATCGACCGTCCGATCCGTCCGCTGTTCGTTCCCGGCTTCAAAAACGAAGTTCTGGTGATGTGTACTGTTCTCAGCCACGATCTGGTCAATGACCCCGACATGGTCGCCATGATCGCTGCCTCCGCAGCGCTGACCATTTCCGGCGCGCCGTTCCGTGGCCCG
Source organism: Sulfitobacter sp. EE-36 (assembly GCF_000152605.1). Classification (NCBI taxonomy): domain Bacteria; kingdom Pseudomonadati; phylum Pseudomonadota; class Alphaproteobacteria; order Rhodobacterales; family Roseobacteraceae; genus Sulfitobacter; species Sulfitobacter sp. EE-36. The sequence goes on from NZ_CH959310.1 coordinate 589,077, forward strand.
ATCGGTGCCTGCCGCGTTGGTTTCGAGGATGGCGATTACGTTCTGAACCCGACTGTAGACGACATGCAGGACCTGCGCCTGAACCCTGATCAACGTCTTGATCTGGTTGTCGCTGGCACCAAAGAAGCCGTGATGATGGTTGAATCCGAAGCCTATGAGCTGTCGGAAGAAGAAATGCTGGGTGCGGTGAAATTCGCGCACGAGCAGATCCAGCCTGTTATCGACCTGATCATCGATCTGGCCGAAGACGCTGCGAAAGAGCCGTTTGACTTCCAGCCGGTTGACTATTCGGACCTGTCCGCTGCTGTCAAAGCCGCTGGCGAAGACGCTATGCGCGCCGCCTTTGCAATCGCCGACAAGCAAGAGCGCACCGCCGCTGTTGCCGCTGCCCGCGAAACAATCAAAGCCGCGCTGACCGAAGAGCAACTGGAAGACGCGAACCTCGGGTCCGCTCTGAAAGGCCTCGAAGCGTCCATCCTGCGTGGTGACGTGGTTAAAACCGGTAAGCGTATCGACGGCCGTAAGACCGACGAAATCCGCGACATCGTGGCCGAAACCGGCATCCTGCCCCGTACACACGGGTCGTCGCTGTTCACACGTGGCGAAACACAGGGTCTGGTTGTGACCACTTTGGGCACTGGTGACGACGAACAGTTCATCGATGCGCTGCACGGCAACTTCAAATCCAACTTCATGCTGCACTATAACTTCCCGCCCTATTCGGTTGGTGAAGTTGGCCGTGTCGGTGGCCCCGGCCGTCGCGAAATCGGTCACGGCAAGTTGGCTTGGCGTGCGTTGCAAGCGGTTCTGCCTGCCTCCACCGACTTCCCCTACACCATCCGCGTTGTGTCCGAGATCACTGAATCGAACGGCTCCAGCTCGATGGCGTCGGTTTGCGGTGGCTCCTTGTCCATGATGGACGCAGGCGTTCCATTGAAAGCGCCCGTCGCGGGTGTTGCCATGGGTCTGATCCTGGAAGACGACGGCTCCTATGCGATCCTGTCCGACATTCTGGGTGACGAAGACCACCTGGGCGACATGGACTTTAAAGTGGCCGGTACCGAAGCAGGTATCACGTCGCTGCAGATGGACATCAAGATCGCCGGTATCACGCCCGAGATCATGGAGAAAGCTTTGGCACAAGCCAAAGCGGGCCGTGTGCACATTCTGGGCGAGATGAACAAAGCCATCTCCGGCGCGGGTGAATTCTCGGTTCACGCCCCACGCATCGAAACGATGCAGATCCCAACCGACAAGATCCGTGAAGTGATCGGGTCCGGCGGTAAGGTGATCCGCGAGATCGTTGAAGTGTCCGGCGCGAAAGTCGACATCAACGACGAAGGCATCATCAAGATCGCATCGCCAAACGGCGACTCGATCAAGAAAGCCTATGACATGATCTGGTCCATCGTCGCCGAGCCTGAAGAAGGTGCGGTTTACACCGGTACCGTCGTCAAGATCGTTGATTTCGGTGCCTTCGTGAACTTCTTTGGCAAGCGCGACGGTCTGGTACACGTATCCCAGATCGAAAACCGCCGCCTGAACCACCCTTCGGATGTTCTGAAGGAAGGTCAGGAAGTGAAAGTGAAGCTGCTTGGCTTTGACGATCGCGGCAAGGTGCGCCTGTCGATGAAAGTTGTCGATCAGGAAACCGGCGAAGAGATCAAGAAAGAAGAAGGCGGCGAAGCGTAAGCTTCTCCACCAGTTCTGAAATGACGAAAGCCCCGGCCTATGTGCCGGGGCTTTTTTTGTGCCGTGACGGGTTAGTCCCGTTTGGCTTTAGCTTTCCATAAAGCTGTCCAGACGGTCCCAGAGCGAGTTATCCAGCAGCAGCTTGAAGCGCAGGTAGAAACCTTCCTGATACAGATCGCTGCGCAGGGCCGACTTGTTCATCGCGCGGTTATAGCCCAATGCAACCAGCGCACCTTTGGTGGGGGCAAACCCGATCTCTGCGCCGATACCGTTGGTAGCATTGCCTTGGTTGTCCCACAGATGCGCGGCGTTCAAGCCGATCTGGAACCGGTTGTCGCCGAATTCGTAGTTAAAGCCAGCCTGCACCAGTTGGGTGGTGGCGCGGGCAGAGAACCCGCCAAGGGTGGTTAGCTTTTGCGACTGGCCCGCGTATTTCGCGTTCAGGCGCAGGTCGGCGTCTACTTCATAGGCCGCGTCTACGGACCACATATGGGTCACCGACTTGGTCTCGCGCTGTTCGATGCGGTGCTCGTACCATGCCAGCACTTCGAGGCGTGGATCGTGAACCGGACGGTAGGCGATACCCGCACGCGACCGGATCCGGCGGTGGTCACGACCGTCGCGCTTGTCCAGTGCAACACGGGTACGGCCCAGCACGGTGAAGTCAGGTGTGACCTTACCCGCGATGCCAAAGCTGGCGTAATGGGTGTTGCCGTTGTCTTCAAAGGTGGTGTCCGCATCGGCATCGCCCACCCAGCTTTCCGCGCTGGACCCCCACTTCGCGCCAAGGGCAACGCTGGTCAGACGGTGATCGTCGCTTTCCATGCTGCGGGAATGTTCAATCCCGAAGCTGAAGCTGGTGTTCCCGTTCATGGCCCATTTGCCCATCATCGCTTGGGTAAACATGGTGTCCGAAGATCCCAGACCTTTGACGAAATCGGTGCTTCCGCGCAGCCAGTCATTCAGGTCGTAAGAGAAACCCAGCTTGGAATGTGTGGCCATGCTGTCGTCGCCAAAGGTCATTTCGACCTCGCTATAGGCACGCCAGCCGGGCACGGGCTCTCGGTACATGCCCAGGGTCAGCTCTGTCGGACGGTCCGAGCCGCCAAAGGGGTGACGCAGCTCTGCGGTGATGACGGTGCCGGGGCGGTTCGCAGGGGTCCAGTGGCCGCCAAGGATCAGACCGGGATGGGCCTTCTTCGAGGTTGCGGTGTGGTCCAGGCGATACTCCAGCCCGATGTAGCCTTTGAAATTCGTGCTGAACTCTTTGGCATAGACGGCATCCACGGTCAGACGCTCGATGTCAGAGGTGCGGTCACGTACATAGTCCACACCAAGAACAAAGTCGCTGGTCCCGTCGATCTCAAAACCGTAGTTCAGACGTGCGCGGGTGGTGCCGGGCAGTGCCAGACCGCCGCGCGAGGCAAACTTCTCGCCGGTGTGAACCATCTCGAAGTTGAAGTGACCGGTTTCCTTACGGATGTCGTAGGAAAGACGGTAGGCGGTATCCGATACGCCATTTGCATCTTCGGAGCGCGCAGCCTCGGCTTCCCACACGCCACCCTGCGTCCCCTCGTGACGGATATAGGCAGAGTGCAGACGCTCGCGGGCGGTGTTGCCACGGTCGGCATCGGCATGCACGATACGTGCGCCAACGGTGGTGCGGTCGGTCAGCGCGAGGTTCACCTCACCGCCATACAGCCAGTAGCGGTCGGCCCCTTCCACATCGACTTCGTAGGTGACGCGCACCGACACAGGGTTGCCCTGACCGTCGAACTGGCGCACCGCATCGTCAAAAGTGATCGAGTTGCCAAAGAAGTCCAGCAGGTAGTCGCTGCCGCGGCGCAGCGGCGTGGTCGAGATGACATCCCCGCCCTCTTCGTCGCGCACCAGCAGTTCAACCCGCTCGGAGCCTTGTACATAGCCGTCCAGATCCAGGTCATAGGGGCCGGACACACCACGCCCGAGGAATTCCTGCACGCGCTGCTCTTGGGCGGTACGGGCACCGAACAGGGTCACGCCGACCTTGTCGTTTTCCCAATGGGCCTTGGCACCGGTCACCACACGACGCATGCCGTCAAGCTTCAGCGCGCTGGCTTCGGGTTCGATCGCGATGTCACCGTAAAGGATGTACGAACGACCCTTCTCGACCTTAACGTACAGGTTTTCGGAGGATTGCGCGTCGAAACCACGTTCGGAGTTGTCACCATACACAGGGTAGAACTCGTCGCCACGGATGTCGCGGAACAGGCGGTCTTCGGTGTCACGGTCCGAGCTATAGCGCAGTGTCAGCAGCGCATCACCCGAGATCACGCCCTTGAGGTACACTTCACCCCGCAGACCGGTGGTTGTGTCTTCGAAAGAGCTGAAACGATCCGCGTCCAGCAGCTCACCCTTTGCACCGCCCAAGGCCACGGCCCCTTCGATCACGCCAACCATGATGCGCTGGTCCAGATCAGGTGTGAAAGTGATGGTTTCTTCGGCGCGGCCAAAGGCACCGCTGATGGTGATACGGTCTGTGCCTGCAACCTGTGGCGGGATCAGCCCAAAGGTGGCCTCGCCGTTGTCCAGATAGACCTGCACGCCGGGGGTGCCTTCGCGGATGTCGGCTACGTCCCACAGGGCCAGCTTGGCGCTGAGTGTCACGGTACCGGAGGCAGGTACAGGCATGCCACGGGCATCCAGCACACGCACCACAACCGGGATCACGTCGGTCGGCGATGCGGGCGCGGTGTCGGGCATGATCACCTCGAATTTGGCGGGCTTGCCGGGGGCAACCACGGTGATTTCCTCGCGGACACGTTCGATGCCGAAACCGTCACGGCCGACCAGCGTCAGGGTGTTCTGCCCCGGGTCCAGTTTCACCGCGACAAAATCCAGTGCCTGCGTGTTGTTCTTCTCGAAGCTTGTACGCTCGCCTACGCGGTCGCTGCTCAGCTCGCGGCCGTTCACCAGCAGGCCCAGCGACAGATCGCCCTTGCCCTTGACGCGCACGCTTTGGGTGCGGCGATCCAGTGTCTGACCGTCGGTCAGGTCCACGAAACCGGGTGCATCATCCAGCGTTTTGATCAGCATCTCGAGCGACTGGCGCTGTGCCTTGCCAGACGCTTTTTCAGAGACGGAGCTCGCCGCGCGGTTTTCATCCAGACGCTGCATCAGACGCGAGGTCAGCTGCGTGGTGGTCGCCACACCGGCTTCGCTGCGCACGGAACGTACCGGCGCACGCTGGCCTTCAATCGGCAGGTCGGCAGCCGTCAGCGCGTTGGATTGCGGCTGCTCGGCAAAGTACTTCTGACGCTGGTCAACCTCGGCCATCGCTTCGGGGGTGCAGTCCAGCACGGCGAAGTGCTCGGCGCGCAGTTCCCCCTTGCGCAGCGGGATCAGGCGCGACCCACCGCGCAGCAGATCGTTGGTGCGGGTTACGGTCACTTCGGTACCAACGGGCAGGGTTTCGTCCTGCACAAGGAACGCATGGGTCACGGAGCGCAGACCGAAAAGGGAGTATTTACCATCCATATCGGTCACAACCGACAGGCCCTCTTGGGTCACGATACGGACGCCGGGGATGCCTGGTTCAGTGTGGTCGCCACGGATACCGTCTTTGTCACAATCCATAAAGACCGACCCGATGACAGTGGCTTCACGGGCGAAGACGCCACCACTGTTGTTCAGCTTGACCATTGCGCGGGCAGTCTGGGACTGCATCACGGTACCGGTGCCCGCCTGACGACCCGTCAGAACCGCGGTGTTCTCGTTGCGGCCTTCGTGGGCGGCTGCGGTGAACTGCATGACATAGGTCAGCTCGTGGCTCGACAGGGGGGCCAGCATGCCCAGGTCATAGGTCATGTCACCCGACGCATCGACGGCAGGGTCTTCCATTGTCTCGCCGTTGAAGGTCACCGATCCTGCAACCAGCTGGCTGCCAAAGGCGGGGCGATCCATGATCTCGGCACCGATCAGCGCCTGGTTCATGTTGTTGGTGAAGTTCAGGGTGTAGACCACGAACTCGCCCGCGCCGACCATCTCCTTGTCGGCCTGCTTGTCCAGCGCCAGCGGCACACCATAGTGTGGATCCGCAGGAATGTCCGAGATGTCGAGCATCCCACCGGCGTGGCGGAAGCTTGCCATATAACCGGCCCCCGCAACACGACGATTAAAGCCGGGGAAGTCGGCGCGCACGGAAGGAACGTCCCATGCGGGGGCGTTCATCACGGCATACTGGTATTCACCGGCAGGCATGTCACCGAAGCTGAAGAAGCCGCGGGCATCGGTCATACGGCGCGCCATTTCGGCACCGCTGTTCATATCCATCAGCGCGATGGCAACATTACCGATCGGCTCGTTGGTCAGCGCATTGAACAGAAAGTTACCGGGGGTGATCAGCAGTTCGTCTTGCAGCGCGGCACCGGCACAATCGGCAGTGGCGATCAGACGGTCACCGTCGGTGGTCGCGATCACATTGTCGCCGGATACGGGCACATCCATCCGCGCCATAGGAACGGCGGCGGTAAGGAAAACACCATTGTTAGGGTCTGTTTCTGTGGCGGTCACACGCTCTACATCGCCGGTCAGGAAGCTGCGCAGCGTGATGATCGCACGATCTGCGGACATCGTTTCGTTGCACGCACCGGCGGTCAGACGCAGGCGGGTATCGCTGTTTGGCACGGCGTGAGGCTGGTCCGCTGCGGTTTCAGGATGTTCAAAGTGCAAGGCACCGGTCCCGGCAGCATCGCGGCTGTAAACCGTTGTGTTAGAGTCTACATCAACTGTGCGATCTTCCATTTTCACGAAGCTGCGGGCGGTGTTTGCGACCTCTACGCCGCCCAGGTTCATGGGCACCGTCACAGTGAACGCGGGGTCGCGGGCAAAACCGATTTCGTAGTCGCCCTCGTGAAAGAAGGCCACAGCGTCGACCTCGCCAGCAGGGAGCGCAGTCTGGTAATCATGACGCGCATCGCCCGCCGCGTGATACAGCGCAACCATGCCGCTTGGGTCGGTGATGCTGTGGAAACGGGCGTTCAGGGGCACCTCGTCGCGCAGCAGAACACCTGTGGCGGCGGCCCCGTCGATGCGGATCTGGGCACCGTGTACGTCACCATAGGCCAGCACATCACCGTCCGAGTCGTTGCGCAGGCGCAGCGTGTAGGTCAGCTGTGTTTCGTCTTCCATCTCGCGGACGGATTGTTCCTTTTGCAGCTCAAGCGAGCTGCCCATGATGGTGGTCTTGCCAGCTGCGGCACCCGTCAGGATGCGACGGGCCGCGAAGCCTGTTGTGCTTGTGGCGGATACCGACAGCACCGACTGCATCAGCGTGGCGGGAGTGGCGTAGAAGGAGGTGCGGAATTCGTAGATGAGCTGAGCGCTGTCGCCCACATCCATGAACATCGGCGCGCCTGCGCTGATGGTGGCTTCGCCATTGTCGATGCGGCCGTTGGCATTCGCGTCATAGACAAGGCGGGCGTCGTTCATCATGGCGGCACCCTCTTGGTGCTGCATGGTCATGGCGGCGTTCAGCGGGACGTTCCCGATGTTGGCGACCTCGAAGTAGTATTGCGCCATCGCGCCACGGGTCAGCATCAGTTCGGAGTATCCGTTGACATCCAGCGCAGGCACTGCGGCTACTTTGGCGTCTACGGCGTTCGAGTATACAGTCTCGATGATGCCCAGCGCTTCGTTAAAGTAGGTGGTCTGCGCGACGTTCCGGATGAAGGTGCCTGCGGGTACCTGCTTGGCAGCGGCGCCGTGCGGCAGGAGGGAGATCACCAGCGCGACGATCCAGAAACACGACATCATGCGGAGGGCGGTTTTGTGAAAGTTGCGGTCCATTTGATCAATCCCTGTTCTATCTTTTCTAAGAGGAGAGGAAGTGTGGTTCCCCCGGAGCGAGGGGGGGAAGGGTGCTCCGGGGAAACCTGGGGTTCGCTTACTCGTCCACCTGAACGGTGAATTCTAGCGTGGCGAACCCACCCGGAAGGACCGTGCCGTGGTCGCTCGAGATATTGCTCGAGGTGACGGTGGCGGTGCTACCTGCCGGGAAGAGCGTCTCGCTGCATGTGCCACCACAGTCGGTTACCGATGTGTAGGCAGGGGCGGCATCAGAGATGACTACGTTTGCAGCGGGAGAGGAGCCGGTGTTTTCAGCTTCCACTTTGTAGCGGATGCACTGACCGGGAGAGACGTCCTGACGGGTCTTGGTAAAGGTCCCGACGGTGCCGTCGCAGTTGGCGTCGATGTACTGGTACTTGCTCAGCGTGACGTCGCCAGAGATGATCACGATCCGGTCTTCTACTGCGTTGTCAGCAGTATCCGCGTCGGTCGCTGTGCCACCGTTCAGCGAGGGGTCAAGGCTGATGGTACCGATTTCGGTCACACCGCTTGTCGCTGTCGATGGTGTTTGCACACGGTAGATGACCGAGATGCTTTCACCGGGGGCAAGCCCGTTCACACCAGCCGAGACACCGTCTGTCAGATCATCAAAGTTGTCGATCACCAGCTCGGAAGGGTCGATCACACCGTTGCCGTTGGCATCCCAGAACAAAGCGCCCGAGAAGTTGTTCAACCCTGTGTCGTTGATCGCACCTTCGGTGATCGCAACGTTACCGGTGTTGGTGATGGTGTGCACCATGTCGACGATACCACCGGGCGAGGCCTGGGCGTTCTGGTCATCGATGATCTCTACGTTGTAGATCTCATTCACGGTCACTTCGTTGACGATCCGGTCGCCTTGGCCCGAGACAGAGGACACCAGCGCGATGTCGACCAATGTGTCACCCGGTGCCTGATCTGCCGGCGGGGTTACCACAACGGTGAAGGTATCGCTTGCACCAGCAGGGATGGTCCCGGTGTTGCTGATCGCGGACCCGTCAGCGGAGCGGAATTCGACGGTCCAACCGGCGGGCAGCGCTTGTGCCAGTGAGAGGTTGTAGCTGTCGGATACCGGACCGTTGTTTTCAACGACCATGTCGTAGGTGACCGGTGCACCGGGGTCGGTGGCATAGTTCACCCAAGGCGCGCCGCCGTTGGTGGGGTCAAGGCCATCGCCTTCGGAGCCTGCGACTGCGTTCTCAAGATCAACGGCAGAGGCAAGGATCGCACCGGTGAAGGTCGCTGTCGATGTATCCGAAACACCCGAAGCATCAGAGGTGGTGGAAACGGTGGCGTTGAAGTTGGCAGCAGCCGTTGGGGCCACATCTGTTGGCAGTGTTGCGATCAAGGTAACCTTGGCGCTGTCTCCCGCAGCAAGCGGACCGACGGAACCGATGATCGGCGTCACACCGTCTGCACCCACAAAGCGGAAGGTTGTGCCCGCGGGGTAGTCGATGTTGCTGACATCAAGCGTCAGACTGTCGGTCTGGTTCGACCGGTTGGTCAGCACGAATTCATGCTTCACTGTGCCACCCTGGGCCGCGTCGCCAGTTTCAGTCACGACATCGTTGTTTGCCGCGTCATCATCTGTTGCCGAAGCCGTCGTTGGATCGGCTGCACCAGCACCGTCGATGGCTGTATCAGCGATGGAGACCGCGAATTGGTCATCCACAATGATCGAAGCTGTGTTCGAGGGTGGGAAGGCAACGTTGTCGATTTCCTGTGTGGCGACGTTTTCAATGATACCCGCATCAGCAGTGTCGAGGATCACAGCTTGGAACGTCACACTACCGGAGCGGCCGGAACCGACGCTCGAGATGTTGAAGTTGACGCTCTGGCCGTTGGTATCAAAGGCGATTGTCTCGCCGGAGCCATTGGTCGCATCGACCGAAGAAGACCCGTTGGCGTCATCCAGAATACCCGCGGCGTCAGACCACCGTGCCGAACCGGGCACATAGGCCAAGCGACCGTCCAGAATGTCATCGACGGTATAGTTGTTCGCAGCAGCCAGACCGGTGCTGGAATATGTCAGCTCGATGCTCACGGTATCGCCGGCATCGACGATGTTGGGGTTACCACCGGACGCTGCATCAGCGACCATGGACTTGACCAGTTCGACAATCGCGTCGTTCGAGATGGTTAGCGTATCGGTGTTGACGGCTGTCTCTGTGCCATCAAGATCAGACCTTGCGGTCACTGTGATGCTGTCCGACCCTGTTGCGTTCGAGGGGACAGAGACTTCGATGACGACGCCGAACTGCTCGCCCGGTGCCAATGTTGGCGTTTCGGTCAGCGGTGTGGCGCTATCGGCGACACCATCCATGTTCGCATCCGGATAGAAGACGATGGCAGAGGTATCGAGTGTGCCTGTGTCTGTCTCTACTGCGGTCAGTGCGAAGAAGTCTGCGCCGTTCCCTTCGTTGGTAACAATGTGCGGCAGGAAGGCTTTACCACCGGGTGCGATGGTTTCGTTGTTGTCCGAAGTCAATGTCACGCCAGCAACCTGCTGAACGATCGTTTCAACCGTGTTCGACGTGACCGTGATGGTATCGCCGGCTTGGTTTGTATAGGTCGCAACCGCTTGGTTGCCGATCACGGACCCGGCTTCTGGTGCGGCGGCCAAAGCAGCTGCGCCAAATGCGGCGGTAACCGCCATCGCGCTTGCAGAGCGCATGAAGAAAGATTGATGTTTCACGTTAGTCATTCCTTTGATTTAACTAGATTAGGTAAATTGGATCAGGTTCCCCCCGATCAGTTGACGCGCACCCGATAGCTGTTGAGTGCGATTTCGCCTGACTCCAAAGGTTCGCTGAGCGTCCAACGGACGGCAGCGATCTGATCCTCAGGAAGTGGTTCTGGTTGAAGTGTGCCATCTGCACCGGCGACCATGCGGGTGGCGGGAAGTGTGGACCATTCAAGGCCATCGTTTTCAGGGTCGAGATCAGCCTGGACTTCGAACACGGCCTTGATCGATGTGCTCTGTGCGCCAAGCGTCAGTGTGACCCCTTCGGGTACGGGGGCCGCAATAACGATCCCCGCAAGTGCGTCTGCAGTCGTGTTCTCGTGCTGCAGTTGGTATTGGATGACCTCGCCAGGGCGGACGGTGCCCCGCTCGATCAACTGCTCTTCGCCACCGTCATTGGTTTCGACGATGCGAAAAGAAAATGTGCTGGAAAGTGCGTCAGCAAAAGCCGGCACGCCGGCGACAGAAATCGCGACACCAGCAAGCAGTGCACGGGCGATTTGTTGAGTTTTGAAAGTCATAATTTTTTCCCCTAGTTGCCGACCACCGCCGGCGGTTTTGATGAACCGGCCCAGTGTTTGGGCTGTCCTGAACTCATCATCAGGAGAAATGTCTCGGGGTGCATTCTCGCTTAGGGCTAGGTTTTTTATCTGCTGGGCAGCCCCCTACCCGTCCGTATATGCGGCGCTATCAATTCGATGGCGAAACACGCAATTCGCGCGGTGATTGCAGACGCAAACCCGCATCGCGCCGCGCAAAGCAGGCGAGTCACCCTCATGCAAAAGGGCATTGATTCTATTTATTTTGGGGAATGTTTGGCCCGATCCGGGCCCAGATCATGGAAAACCCCGACCGGATAGCCGGACAGGGCGTTTCGTATAGTTAACTGTCAGTGAGAATGGCCGTGCCCGCCATGATCGTCATCGTCTAACGATCCGTGTACCGCAAACTGGTCAATTCCCGCATCCTGCGGTTCAATGAAACGATAGCTTTCGCGCACACCGCTGTCGGAAAGCTCGCGTGCGACGGTCAGCAAGGTGTTTGGCGCGTGGTCGGCGCAAAGCTCCATCATCTGGGCGACTTCCTCTTCCGCGACGGGGCGAGCCGCTTCGGGCGATGGCGCGCCATAGATCTCGACGAAATGCTTCATCAGTTGCAAGGTGATCGCTTCAACCTCGAAGGGTTCGGCTTTGGTCACGGCAACAAAGGTGACCCGGCCAAACGTCTCTACGCCCATCCAGCCATTCGCGAAGGCCTGCCGCGCCTTGCCGGTCAGATCACCTTCGGACCAGTTCGAAAATTCGAACCCGCCAGAGACACACCATTCGCCTGTGCGCGCGGGCGCGTGGAACACATTGCGGTCGCTTTCATCAAAGTGGATGGCGCGGGCGAGGAAGAGATCGCTCATGGGGTTGGCTCCAGCAGGTCGGTCAGGGGAATAAGATGCGTGGTCGTATCGGTTTTCAGCAGCAGGCCAAAGTTTTCGTCGATACCGGTAAAGTCGCCCGTCAGATCGCCATAGGTGATCTGATCGCCCATGGCCCAGGCCAATCCGGTCCATTCCTTGTGCAAGGGGCCCGCGCCCTCGTCATCCCAGCGGTTCAGCGCCACCAGCATATGCCGCGCCCAGGCCTCTAGCAGTTCGACCGGGCTCACCTCGGCACACCCCTCGCCATAAAGTGTGGTGACATCGGGCGTTTCGCCCGGCGTGTCGGATTGCGGCAATAGCTTCACGTGAAACGCAACGACCAGCCAATCGGGCACGTGATGAGGGTCTGTATCAGACGCCGCCGCCCGCATCTGGCCGCAGATCGCACCGTTCAAACGCAGATCGCCGTTCCACGCGAGATGCACCCCCACCTCTGGCGGGGCGAGCGCGCCAAGCGCGTTCTGGAAGCCCACCGCACAAAGCGGGAGCATCGCCATCGCTTGGGCCAACGGCACCTCGGGCGCAAAGACGATGGCGGCCTGCAATACGCTTGGCCCCAGATTATACAGCACCAGCCCCGCATCACACCCCTGCCGCGCCTCTGCGCAGGCCTGAGCGAACGGGTCCTCCGCCTGTACGCCGGTCAACAAAGGGGGGAAGACGGGGCTGTCGCTCATGCGTGCCCGCCCGCGATCAGGGCCTTGGCCACCTTGCGGAAGCCTTCGGCCTGCGTGCTGTCGGGTTTCGACACCACAATCGGCGCGCCCCCGTCAGCCGCGACACGAATATCCAGATGCAACGGAATCTCGGCCAACAAAGGCACGCCCAGCTTTTCAGCCTCGGCGGCGACGCCCCCATGCCCAAAGACATGTTCCTCGTGCCCGCAGTTAGAGCAGATATGCGTGCTCATGTTCTCGATCATCCCGAGGATCGGGGTCTTCAACTGGTTGAACATGTCGATCCCCTTACGGGCATCCAGCAGCGCCACGTCCTGCGGTGTGCTGACGATGATCGCGCCGTCCACATGGGCCTTTTGCGCCAGCGTCATCTGCACATCGCCGGTGCCGGGGGGCAGATCGACGATCAACACATCCAGCGCGCCCCATTGGACTTGCATCATCATCTGCTGCAACGCGCCCATCAGCATCGGGCCGCGCCAGACGACCGCCTGATCGTCATTGGTCATCAACCCGATCGACATCATCGTCACGCCAAAGTTGCGCATCGGCAGGATCGTCTTGCCATCGGGGGACGCAGGCCGCCCGGACACGCCCAGCATCCGCGGCTGCGAGGGGCCGTAGACATCGGCATCCAGCATGCCCACGCGACGCCCTTCGGCGGCCAGCGCACAGGCAAGGTTCGCGGCAACGGTAGATTTACCCACTCCGCCCTTGCCCGACGCAATGGCGATGATCCGGTCCACGCCGGGGATCTTCTCGGGCCCCGCGGGTTCGGACTTGCGCCCCAGCTTCAGGTCGGGCGGCGGTACCCGCTTGGAATGGGCCGTCAGCACGGCCGAGACAGAGGCAACGCCCTCAAGCGCCTTTACAGCGGCGTCGGCCTCGTCGCGCAGCTTGGCGTAGGCGTCGGCGTGGCTCGGGTTGACCTCAAGCACAAAGCGCACCGCGCCGTCGTCGACGGTCAGCGCCTTCACAAGGCCAAGCTCTACAATATCCTTACCGGAGACGGGATCGTTCAGGGTTTTCAGGCAGGCCAGTACGGCATCACGGGTGACGCTCACGCTTCGGACTGCCCTTGGATCTTGCCAGTCACGACATGTTCAAGGTCCAGCCCGTCGATGGTCAGCACCACCTTGGCCTCGAATGTCTTGCCGCCGGTGTCGCCGTTTTCGCGCATCGCTTCTTCGATCGTCTGCTGCGAGGTCACACCGACCTGCTTGAGGAACTTGCGCATCGACATGTTGAAATCATCGCTCATGATTTTCTCCTGTTCTTTGGGTGGGTCGGCACAGCGCTTAGTGATCTTTGCGCTTGCTGAAATAGTCTTCGGATGTGCGCACACGCGGGCGTTCTTTGCCAGCCAACGGATTGTTCTGCGCGTGGTACTGCGCGTTGATCCGGCAGTTGTCGCACATCTGGATCATCTTCGCCGCCTCAGAGGAGGCGAACATCGCGTGTTTTCCTGCCAGCTTTTCGGTGATCTTTTCAACCGTGGATTTCACGCCGAAAAGCGACCCGCATTCGATACAGGCAAAAGGCTCTTCCTCATGCAGCACCACTTGGGTGAAGGCCTGCGCGGTCAGGTTCAACTGCGGCTTTAGGGTAATCGCATCCTCGGGGCAGACGTTCGCACATAGCCCGCATTGCAGGCAGGCGTCTTCCTGAAAGCGCAGCTGGGGCAAATCGGGGTTATCGCCAAGCGCCCCGGACGGGCACAGCGACACACAGGACAGACAGAGCGTGCAGGCATCGGTATCCACCAGCACCGCGCCATAGGGGGCAGCGTCGGGCAGGTCGATCACCTTGGCATCGGGCTGAAGGGTCTTGCCCGCAAGCCGTGCGACCTGACGGCGGGTGCCTAGAGGCAGCAGCGTGTCATGCGCAGGCTGCGCGGTTTCGGTGACCAGTGCGGTTTCCAGCGCATCGGGGTCGGCCACATCAATGAGGCGGATTGTATCGGTGCCGCTGATCGCGCGGGCAATCTCGGCCTGCACCTCGATCACGTCACGCTCTGTACGCGGCGACAGCAATACATCCACATGCGCAAAGCCGCAGCCAAGTGCGGCGAGCATTTCTGCATGGCCAAACCCCGCCAGCGCATCCACAGCCAGCGGGATGACATCAACCGGCAAGCCCGCGCCAAAACGCGCGTAAAGGCGGATCATCTCGGCCCCGTGGTCGTCGTCATGCACCAGCAAGCGCGGCGCGGTGCCGCCCGCCTTGCGATAGGTCGATGCCAGCGTCGACAACCGGCGGAACAGGGTATCAACAGGCGGCGCATCATAGGTGATCGCCCCCGAGGGGCAAACCGCAGAACAGCTACCGCAACCCGCGCAGATCATCGGGTCAATCGCCACATGTTCCCCGGCCGAGGTGATCGCCCCCGTCGGGCAGAGGTCCAGACAGTTGGAACAGGCGGCCTGCCCGGCCCGCGAATGGGCGCAAAGACTTTCAGTCAGCCGCACGTAAAGCGGCTTTTCAAAGGTGCCGACCATCTGCATGGCCTCGCGCACGGCTTCTGCCACGGCGGGCTTGCTGCCCGGATCGGCCCGCAGATAGCCATCACGTTTGTGCGGCGCGGGAAACAGCGATGTATTCCCCGTCAAATCCAGAATGATATCGCATTGCGACTTGGCCCCGTCCCGCGGCGCGGTGAACGAAGGCGCGCCGCGCCCACCGGGGATCAACATCTGCAACTGGTCAAAGGTCAGGCTGAAATCGCCCAATGCGCCCGATGCCTTGCGCAGATCGCCTTTGACCACGTCAAAACGCGGATCAACTGCCGCGTCATAATCGCCCTGCCACAGCACCGTCACCGCAAGCGTATCGGCCACCATCTCTGCCACCTCAAGCGCGAGGGCGGGCGGGGCCATGATCAGACACGTGCCCTCAGACACTACATCCATCACCCGTGGTGCCGGTGCGGCAAGCTGCTGCTCCGCCATCAGGGCGGCCATCTTGGGCGTCGCGTCGCCCTGATCGTCGTGCCAGCCGGCGCGGTCGCGAATATCGACGAACTGGGGCATCTCTGCGTTGATCTCGGCGGCCAGCTCTTCGAAACGGGGGCGTTCCTGCTGGCACGCGATCACGGTGTTGCCCGCGGCCATCGCCTCTGCCGCGGTGCCGATCTGGTCGGTGCACAGACAGCTATAGACCTTGGAGCACGGCAGACCCGTCGCCTTTGACAAGGCGGGCGCGTCAATATCCTGACTGCCCAGACAGTCGCACAGCAGAAAAGTCTTTTCCATAATCTCCTCGGGGACAGCACCGGATGGGATGGGTCAAGCGGCGGGGCACTGTCAGCGCTCGCAGGCCAAGCTAGTGGTGTTCGCGACCCGCCGCAAACCCCTAATTGCCCCTGCGTCCCGCAAAAGGGCCGTTCGCACCCACGGCAAGAATTACCCAACAAAAACAGTCGGAAAGACCGAAACCCCAGTCAAATATGGCAAATGCTGACGCATGGGAAATGCCGCATTGCAGCAATCACAAAACTGTGTGATTCAACCCTAGAATCCTCTTTGATACGCGTTATGATTACGTCAATATGAGGCTGGAAACGCCTGAAACATCATCGGAAACCAAGTTGAACGCACCGCTTAAATCAGCGCAAACGATGCCCGTCGGGGTCGTCCTTCGCAAGTCACCCGGCGTGACGAAATGGGCGAAGGTCGTTTGGCGTGCGGTTTGTGTCCTGCCCGGTGCCGACCCCGCCGACTGGAAGCTACTGCGTACCGAAGGCGAGGTGTCCGACTATCACGTGACCACTGTCCCGCTAACGCTGTACCGCTCCGATACCGAAGCCTATGTGCACGGGCTCGCCGCAAATGTGCCCTGTCTCTATGTCATCTGCCGCGAAACCCGCGACCCTGCCCGCCCGCTTGAGGTGGTGATGGTCACCGCCTCTCCCTATGAGGCGCAGGATTACAGCGACAATGGCGAAGATATCGTCGAAAAGGTCATGATGACGCCGCAGGTCCATGCCTGGATCAGCGCCTATGTCGACACGCACCACGAAGAAGAAGCCTTTGTGAAGCGTCGGCGCGACAAATACCAAGAGCCGAAGCAAGACGGGATCGGGGACGCGCGCATCTCGCAGACGACTGATGTCTACCGCGCACCGCGCACGTCGCGTTCGGGGTCGTCACAATGACCCGTCACACATCCTTCTGGGATCGCCGCCGCGCTGCCGTCAAGGCAGAGGAAGCCTCCGCGCAGCAAGCCGCCGCGGAGCAGGCAGAGGCGCAGCATCAGGCCGCGCTGGCGGAAAAATCCGACGCCGAACTGCTGGCCGAGTTCGATCTGCCCGATCCTGATACGCTGAAAGCCGGCGATGATTTCTCGGCCTTTATGGCCCGTGCCATTCCCGAACACCTGCGCCGCCGTGCGCTGCGCAAACTATGGGTGTCCGATCCGGCGCTGGCCTGTCTGGATGATCTGGTCGACTACGCTGACGACTATACCCAAGCCTCTGCCGTGACGAATTTCACCACCAGCTATGAGGTCGGCAAAGGGCTGCGCCGTCATATCGAAGATGTCGCGCGCAAGGCTGCGGCCGCGCTCGACACCGCCACCGATGCGGCAGAAACCTCTGCTGAAACAGAGCCGACCGCGCCCGTCGTTCCGGCAGAGGTCGACGCACCCGCCGTCGCCGTGGCCCAAGCGGATACCCCCGCAGAGCCCCCCGTCGCCGAAACCGCGATGGAAGAACCCGCAGCCCTGCCCCCGCGCCGCATGGCCTTTCGTTTTGAGGAGCAAAGCGCATGACCGCTGCCGCCCAAGCCACCCAAGTCTCTGCCGAAGATCGCCTGCGCGCTGATCTGTACAATTACCTTGGCGTGATGCTGGCCCGCCCTGCGGACCAGATGCTGCTGGACCAGACCGCCGGCCTGTCCGGCGATGACAGCCCGTTGGGCGAGGCGATCAACGGGCTTGCGCGTGTGGCCAAGGCCATGACGCCCAAGAAAGTGCAAACCGAATTCAACGCGCTGTTCATTGGTCTTGGTCGGGGCGAACTGCTGCCCTATGCCAGCTACTACCTGACCGGCTTTCTGAACGAAAAGCCCCTCGCCTCCCTGCGCAGCGACATGGCCGCACAGCGCATCAGCCGCGCCGAAAACGTCTTTGAACCCGAAGACAACATCGCATCCCTGATGGAGATGATGGGCGGTATGATTGTCGGGCGCTTTGGGGCTCCGGCCAGCGACGCCACGCAGCGGGCGTTTTTCAACAAACACATCGCCCCTTGGGCGGGTCACTTCTTTACCGACCTGCAAGGGGCCAAGAACTCCGTCCTATATGCCGGGGTTGCCGCAGTCGGCAGCGCCTTCATGGACATTGAACGCGAAGCATTTCGTATGACGGCGGGATAACCGCACCACATCAGGCGGGGCTTCCCCCCGCATAACCAAGGAAAGGGGTACAACCCATGACCCAGGATACCAAAGGCACCAACCGCCGCAATTTCCTGAAACTGGCAGGGACAGCCGCACCGGCAGCCGCCGTTGCCGTGGCCAGCAGCGGCACCGCCGCCGAGGCGCAGCCAGTCGATCTGCAATCGGACAAGATGCAAGATACCGCGCACACCCGCGCCTATCTGGAAAGCACACGCTTCTAATTCAGTGATCAACAACCCGCGCGCCTAACCACCGCGGGAGGGAAACTCAGCCCCGGTCCGACCCACGCGGTCAGAGCACGCGGGCATCAAGGGAGACTATTATGCTTCGGAAAAAGACCAACGGGATGGCACGGCGGCCCCAGCGGGCGGGCATGCTATCCGACATCGCGGAAAAATCCGTTGACCGTCGCGCATTCCTGCGCGGATCCGGTCTGGCCATCGGCGGCCTGGCGGCGATCGCATCGACCGCAGGCTCTGTCACACAAGCGTCAGCTGCCACCGCCGTCAGCGGCGCGGTAGAGACGATCAAATCTGTCTGCACCCACTGTTCGGTTGGCTGTACCGTCATCGCCGAAGTGTCGAACGGTGTCTGGACGGGTCAGGAACCCGGCTGGGACAGCCCGTTCAACCTTGGCTCGCATTGCGCCAAAGGGGCGTCGGTACGCGAACACGCCCACGGTGAACGCCGCTTGAAATACCCGATGAAAAAAGAGGGTGGCCAGTGGGTCCGGATCAGCTGGGAGCAGGCGATCAACGAGATCGGCGACAAGATGAACGTGATCCGCGAAGAAAGCGGTCCCGATTCCGTCTACTGGCTCGGCTCGGCCAAGCACAACAACGAACAGGCGTATCTGTTCCGCAAGTTCGCGGCCTATTGGGGCACCAATAACGTCGATCACCAGGCGCGTATCTGTCACTCCACCACCGTTGCGGGCGTTGCGAACACATGGGGCTACGGCGCCATGACCAACAGCTACAACGACATCCACAACAGCCAGGCGATCTTTGTCATCGGCGGCAACCCTGCCGAGGCGCACCCCGTATCGCTGCTGCACCTGCTGAAAGCGAAAGAGCAGAACAACGCGCCGATGATCGTGTGCGATCCACGCTTTACCCGTACGGCGGCCCACGCGGATGAATATGTCCGCTTCCGTCCCGGTTCGGACGTGGCGCTGGTCTGGGGTATCCTCTGGCACATCTTCGAGAACGGGTGGGAAGACAAGGAATTCATTCGCACCCGCGTTTGGGGCATGGACCAGATCCGTGACGAAGTCGCGAAGTGGACACCCGAAGAAGTCGAACGCGTTACCGGCGCACCCGCGTCGCAGCTTGAACGCGTTGCGCGCACCCTGGCCAACAACCGTCCCGGCACCGTGATCTGGTGCATGGGCGGCACGCAGCACAGCAACGGCAACAACAACACCCGCGCGTACTGCATCCTGCAGCTGGCTCTTGGCAACATGGGCACCGCAGGCGGCGGCACAAACATCTTCCGCGGCCACGACAACGTGCAGGGTGCCACCGATCTGGGCGTTCTGGCCGATACGCTGCCGGGCTACTATGGTCTGTCCGCAGGGGCATGGGCCCACTGGGCGCGGGTTTGGGAAGAAGACCTTGAATGGCTGCAATCCCGCTTCTCCAAGGCGTCGTTCAACGACACCTCGATGATGAACCTGACCGGTATCCCCGTGAGCCGCTGGATTGATGGCGTGCTGGAAGACAAGGAAAACATTGACCAGCCGGACAACACCCGCGCGATGGTTCTGTGGGGCCACGCGCCCAACTCGCAGACCCGTCAAAAGGAAATGGTCACCGCGATGGAGAAACTCGACCTGATGGTCGTTGTCGATCCATATCCAACGGTGTCCGCCGTAATGCAGGACCGCCAAGACGGGCTGTATCTGTTGCCCGCAACGACCCAGTTCGAAACCCGCGGCTCTGTCACCGCGTCCAACCGGTCGCTGCAATGGCGTGATCAGGTCGTCGAGCCCCTGTTCGAATCCAAGCCCGACCACACGATCATCAAGCTGTTCGCGGACAAGTTCGGTTTCAGCGACCGTCTGTTCAAGAACATCGCGCTGGACGGGGACGAACCCAACATCGAGGACCTCACCCGCGAGTTCAACCGCGGCATGTGGACCATCGGTTACACCGCACAAAGCCCCGAGCGCATGAAGATGCACATGGCCAACCAGCACACCTTTGACCGCACCACGCTGCGCGCCAAAGGCGGACCGGCCGACGGGGACTTCTATGGTTTGCCTTGGCCCGCATGGGGCACGCCCGAGATGAACCACCCCGGCACAGCGAACCTGTACGATATGTCGCTGCCCGTTGCCGAAGGCGGTCTGACCTTCCGCGCCCGTTTCGGTGTGGAACGTGACGGGGACAACCTGCTGGCCGAAGGCGTCTACAGCGCTGGTTCCGAGATCAAGGACGGCTACCCCGAGTTCACCATGGCCATGCTGCGTGAACTGGGCTGGGACAAAGATCTGACCGACGAAGAGATGGCCGTGATCAACTATGTTGCGGGCTATCCCGAAGGCCAACCGGCGAATGCAAAGCCGGACGAGGAAGTCGGTGAAACATCCCAGACCGGCGAGACCCCGTCGGACTATATCGCCGACACCGGTGGCGTGAACTGGAAAACCGACCTTTCGGGCGGCATCCAGCGTGTCGCGATCAAGCATGGCTGCGCCCCCTTCGGCAACGCCAAGGCCCGTGCCGTGGTCTGGACCTTCCCCGATCCGGTGCCAATCCACCGTGAACCGCTGTACACCAACCGTCGTGATCTGGTCGCCGACTACCCGACCTATGACGACAAGAAGTTCTGGCGCCTGCCCACCATGTATAAGTCCATCCAGGAGAATGACTTCTCCAAGGACTATCCGATCGTGCTGACCTCGGGTCGACTCGTCGAATATGAAGGGGGCGGCGACGAAACCCGATCCAACCCCTGGTTGGCCGAGCTTCAGCAGGACATGTTCATCGAGATCAACACCCGTGACGCCAACAATCTGGGCGTGCGTGACGGGGCCGATGTCTGGGTCGAGGGCCCCGAAGGCGGCAAGGTCAAGGTGATGGCGATGGTCACAGAACGTGTCGAAAGCGGCGTGGCGTTCATGCCATTCCACTTTGGCGGCCACATGGAAGGCGTTGATTTGCGGGACAGATACCCAGAGGGGGCCGACCCTTACGTCCTGGGTGAATCCACCAACACCGCGCAAACATATGGCTATGACTCAGTAACTCAGATGCAAGAGACCAAAGCAACTCTCTGCAAAATCTGGACAGCGTAAGGAGACTATTAAGATGGCAAGAGCAAAGTTTCTCTGCGACGCCGAACGCTGCATCGAATGCAACGCCTGCGTCACGGCCTGTAAGAACGAACACGAAGTACCGTGGGGCATCAACCGCCGTAAGGTCGTCACCATTCAGGACGGCCAACCCGGCGAGCGGTCGATCTCGGTTGCGTGTATGCATTGTTCCGATGCGCCCTGTATGGCGGTCTGCCCTGTAGACTGCTTCTACCAGACCGACGACGGCATCGTTCTGCACTCAAAAGACCTGTGCATCGGCTGCGGTTACTGCTTCTACGCCTGCCCCTTCGGCGCGCCGCAGTATCCACAGGCGGGCAACTTCGGGTCGCGCGGCAAGATGGACAAATGTACCTTCTGCGCCGGTGGCCCCGAGGAAAACCACTCCGAAGCGGAATTCCAGAAGTACGGCCGCAACCGGATCGCCGAAGGCAAGCTGCCGATCTGCGCCGAGATGTGTTCGACCAAAGCGCTGCTGGCCGGTGACGGCGATGTCGTCTCGGGCATCTACCGCGAACGCGTTGTCGCGCGCGGCTTTGGCTCGGGCGCCTGGGGCTGGGGCACGGCATACGAGCAAAAGGGCGGCTAAGCCCCCTTTCGCATATTCATGCTTTCCTTGGCCCGCTGGCACCTGCTGCTGGCGGGCCAACTATCTTTATCCTGTCGGAGGTCCCGATGACACTGCTGCGCGTTCTGCTGCCTCTCATATTTCTTGTGTCCTTTGCCGGTCTCTCCGCCGCGCAAGACACCTCGGGCGATGCCTCGGTCCTGCAACCGGGCCAACAGTCGCTTGAAGACATCATGGCCCGCCAACGCGGCGAGGACGTGCCCTTTGGGGCCGAGCTTCCCTTACCGCTTGAGGGCAACCCGCCCCCGGCCGAATCTCACCTTGGACCGCTTGGTAGCGCATCCGACGCGGACCTGTGGCGCGAGATCCGGGCGGACGCCCTGCCCGACGCGCGCGCCAGCAACCGCGGACCTGCGGCCAAGGTTCTGATGCAGGACGGTGGCATGTGGTGGCTGAACTTCCGTCACGGCCCGCTGCTGACCTATGGCAGCCTGCTGTTGGGTGTCACCGTCGTGCTGATGGCGATTTTCTATCTGATCCGCGGACGTATCCGTATCGAACACGGGCGCGCGGGTATCACCATCGAACGGTTCAAATTCATCGAACGCTTCGGCCACTGGCTGATTGCAAGCTCTTTCATCCTGCTGGCCATCACCGGTCTGCTATCGCTTGCGGGGCGTAAACTGCTGATCCCGCTGTTCGGGCACGAGGCGTTTTCGACCTTCGCCATCGCGAGCAAGTGGATCCACAACAACGTGTCATGGGCCTTTATGCTCGGGCTGGTGATGGTGTTCGTCATGTGGATCGTCCACAATCTACCGGATCGCACAGACATCAACTGGATTCTCAAGGGCGGCGGGATCTTCGGCAAGGGTCACCCCCCCGCCAAGAAGTTCAATGCCGGTCAAAAGCTGATCTTCTGGGCCGTCATCATTCTGGGCACCTCGATCTCTGTCTCGGGTATTTCGCTGCTCTTCCCGTTTGAATTGACGATGTTCGAACCTACGCTGGCGCTGTTGAATGACATGGGCGTGCCGCAACTGTTGGGGCTTGGCACAATAGACGCCACGCTGACCCCGCAAGAGGAAATGCAATACGCCCAGCTGTGGCACGCCGTTATCAGCTTTGTCCTGATGGCTGTGATCATCGCGCATATCTATATCGGGACACTCGGCATGGAAGGCGCGTTCGAGGCGATGGGGTCGGGCGATGTCGATCTTGAATGGGCCCGCGAGCACCACAGCATCTGGGCCGACGAAGTTGTCGCGAAGCAGGGTAAACATGCCTCTGGCACGCAGCCGGCAGAGTGATATGATGCACCCAACGCCCCCCACCCAACGTGCCAATGCGCATCAACGAGGTACGGAATGAAAGCTTTTATCACTGCCATCGTCGCCTTGGTCATCCTTGCTGCGGGCATGAACTTTGCGTTGGACAACGCAGGGTTCTCCGCGGCCGAGCAGACCTCGTCTGATCGCAATGTCCGGCTGGGCGACTAAGACCGCATCCTATGCATAGCAAACTCCGACGGCCCGCCCGATGAATGATATCTGGGCGGGCCTTTCTTCTGCGTTCTGGCTGGTTGTCACCGGCGATCCCGACCTGATCGAGATTACGCTCAGGTCGTTGCAGGTCAGCCTGACGGCGCTGGTCATTGCCTCGGCCATCGCGCTGCCCTTCGGCACATGGCTCGCCATCCGCCGTTTCCGCTTCCGCCGTACCGCGATTGCGGTGCTGAACTCTCTCATGGGTCTGCCGCCCGTCGTGGTGGGGTTGATCGTCTATCTGCTGCTGTCGCGCGCCGGTCCCTTCGGGGTGCTGGGGCTGCTGTTCACGCCGACGGCGATGATCATTGCGCAGGTGATCATTATCACGCCGCTCATCGCCTCTATCACCCATCAGGCGATGCGTGATCTTTGGGCCGAATACCACGATCTGCTGATTTCGCTGAACACCACCCCGACGCGGCGCATCCTGACGCTGATTTCGGACGGGCGGCGGGCCTTGTTGACGGCGGCGTTGGCAGGCTTTGGCCGCGCCATCGGCGAGGTCGGCGCGATCATGATCGTGGGCGGCAACATCGACCACGCCACCCGCGTGCTGACCACCGCCATCGCGCTGGAAACCGGCAAGGGTGATTTCGCACTGGCGCTTGGTCTGGGCTTTGTGCTGATCGCGCTGGCGCTGAGTGTGAACCTGATCATCCACGCCCTGTCGCGCACAGAAAGAGAGGGCAGATGGTGACCCCCCTGCTGCCCGCCCATATGCGCGATGTCAGCGTCAGCCGCCGCGGCAAGCGATTGCTGGGCCCCGTGGACCTGACCCTTGGCAAAACCGGCTTCACGATCCTGCTGGGGCCCAATGGTGCGGGCAAGACGACATTCCTCAAGGCGCTGCACGGCCTTGAACGGCTGTCGACGGGCGCGGTTACATGGGCCGTTCCGGATGACCTTGCGCGGATGCGACAGGCCTATGTCTTCCAAAGCCCCGTGATGCTGCGCCGATCGGTGCGCGCCAATCTGGGCTATCCTCTGGCGATACTCGGTCAGCCCAAGGCGCAGGTGAACAAAGCAGTAGAGGCTTGGGCGGCTCGTATCGGCCTGACGCCCGCGCTGGATCGCCCCGCGACGGGGTTGTCCGGTGGCGAGAAACAAAAGCTCGCCCTCGCCCGCGCCTTGATCCGCACCCCCGAGATGCTGCTGCTGGATGAGCCCTGCGCCAATCTGGATGGCCGCTCCGTCAAGGATATAGAGGCGCTGTTGCAATCTGCCCATCACTCAGGGACGCGCATCGTGATGGCGACCCATGATCTGGGTCAGGCGCGGCGCCTTGCAACTGAAATATTGTTTCTGTTTAAAGGTCGCATTCACGAGGCTGGCCCGGCGCCCGATGCGTTTGACGCCCCGCAGACCCCGGAATTCAAATCGTTCCTGAATGGAGATATTTTGATATGAAATCCTTGATTACCGCTCTTGTTCTCGCACTTGGCACCACGGCTGCGCAGGCGGACACCATGAAAATGGCTGTCACCACGTCCTTCAACAATTCTGGTCTGTCCGACGTTCTGCTGCCCGCCATCAAAGAAGATCTCGACCTTGACGTGCAACTGCTGATCGTCGGCACCGGTCAAGCCTTGCGCTTGGGCGAAGCAGGCGACGTCGATGCCATTCTGGTACACTCCAAGAAAGCCGAGGAGGCCTTTGTCGCCGACGGCTATGGCACCCACCGCCGCGAGATCATGTATAATGATTTCGTCCTGATCGGCCCAAATGACGACCCCGCCGCGATCAAAGACGCAGAGGCTGCGAAGGACGCGCTGGTCAAGATCGAAGCCGCCGAGGCCCCTTTCGTGAGCCGTGGCGACGACAGCGGCACCCACAAGAAAGAACTCTCGCTTTGGGCCGGTGCTGATCTGGACCCCGCGACATTCGGTGAATGGTACAAAGCTGTCGGCGCGGGCATGGGCGCGAGCCTCAACACCGCTGCAGGGATGGGGGCCTATATCATGTCCGACCGTGCAAGCTGGCTGAACTTTGACAACAAGGCCGATCTGGCAATCCTCTTTGCGGGCGATCCGGTGCTGTTCAACCAATATGCCTATATTCCGGTGAACCCCGAGAAACACGCGCATGTAAACAAAGACGCCGCGGCCCAGTTGGAAGACTGGCTTGTCGGCGACCGCGCCAAAGACCTGATCGACAGCTATACGATCAACGGCGAAAAGCTGTTCACCTTTAACGCCGAGCAGTGATTTAAACGGTTTGAGAACCTCGCCATGCGCGGTATCAAGCCGCATGAAATCATTGATCATCCATATGTCCACCAGCACCGCGCGGCACGCCAATGTCGCGCGGTTGCTGCAGGATCTGCCCGATGCGCAGGTCGTCGAAGCGGTGAATGGCCGCGACCCTACGCAGGTCGCAGATGTGCGCACCCACTCTGGCAACCTGCACAGCCCGTCCTATCCCTTCGCCCTGACACCGGCCGAGATCGGCGTCTTTCAAAGCCATCGCAAATGCTGGCAGATGATCGTCGATCAGGGCTGGGATTACGCGATGATTGTCGAGGATGACCTCGCCGTGTCGCGGCCAGAGCTGGACCGCGCGTTACAGCTTATCCACCAGAATATGACGCCCGATATGTACCTGCGCCTGCCGCCCAAGATGCGAGAGCTGCCCGCAGATGTCGTGGCGCGTGACGGCGATATGGCGTTGATCCTGCCCAAGCGGATCGGCTTGCAGTGTTGCTGTCAGGTGGTGGGGCGTGACGCCGCGCAGCTCTTGCTTGACGGATCGACCCAGATTGACCGCCCTGTCGATACATGGCTGCAGATGCATTGGGTGACGGGGCAAAAGCTCCACGCCCTGCTTCCCAATGGGCTAAGCGAAATCGCCAATCAGATCGGCGGGTCAACCATCCAGCAAAAAACCCGCACCAGCGGCAAGCTGATGCGGGAATTCAAGCGGGCGTGGTATCGCACGCAGGTTAAATTGCGACCTCAGAAAGCCTGAGATCCGCGCTTAGCTGGGCGCTTTGGTGGTGCGCAGGTAGGGCAGGATCTTGTTGAAATCGCCGAACTTCGCCTTGGCGTCATCGTCCGACAGGGTCGCGGGGATGATCACGTCGTCGCCCACATTCCAGTTCGCCGGTGTCGCCACGCCCTTTCCGGTCGAGGTTTGCAAGCCGTCCAGCGCGCGCAGAACCTCGGCAAAGTTGCGGCCCACGGTCATCGGGTAGGTCATCGACAGCTTCAGCTGCTTGTCCGGCCCGATGATGAACACGGCGCGGACTGTGGCGCTGTCGTTGGGGGTGCGGCCATCGGGCATATAGGCGTCGGCGGGCAGCATGTCGAAGGCTTTGGCAACGGTCAGGTCGTTATCCGCGATGATCGGAAAGCCCGCTTTGGCACCGGCGAAGGTCTCGATATCGCCTTTCCATTTCTTGTGCTCTTCAACACCGTCCACGGAAATGCCCATCACCTTGGTGCCGCGCTTTTCCCATTCGTCGGAAAGCTGTGCGACTGCCCCGAATTCGGTGGTGCAGACCGGCGTGAAATCCTTTGGGTGCGAAAAAAGGATCGCCCAGCTGTCGCCCACCCAGTCGTGCAGGCTGATCGTGCCCTGATCGGTTTCGACAGTCAGATCGGGGATGGTATCGTTGATGCGCAAGGACATAATATTCTCCGGCTTCATGGTTTCGGTTTGTCGTTCACCGCTTATGTAGGACGTTGCGCTGCCGGTTTCACCCCCTCACTTGCGGGTCCCCAGATGTGGTGACATGGTACGCGCAACAGGCTGGGGGAAACGTCCCCGGCACCGCATGACAAAAGGAGTTTTCCCATGCTGGAGAAGCGCGAGTTTTACATCAACGGTGAATGGGTATCCCCCGCCAAGCCGAATGACTATCACGTGATCGACCCCACCACAGAGGAGCCCTGCGCGGTCATCTCGCTTGGGGATCAGGCGGATACCGATGCCGCGGTTGCCGCTGCCAAGGCCGCCCTGCCCGGCTGGATGGCGACGCCTCCGGCGGAACGCATCGCCCTGCTGGAAAAGCTGCTAGAGGTCTATCAGGCCCGCGCCGAGGATCTGGCCAAAGCGATGAGCACGGCCATGGGTGCGCCGATGGATCTGGCCCGCACGTCGCAGGTTGGTGCCGGTTCTTATCACCTGAGCAACTTCATCAAGGCCGCGAAAGAGTTCAAATTCGAACAGCCGCTTGGCGATCACGCCCCGAATGACCGGATCATCCGCGAAGCCGTGGGCGTTGCCGGTCTGATCACGCCGTGGAACTGGCCGATGAACCAGATCACGCTCAAGGTCGGCGCGGCGATTGTATCGGGCTGCACGATGGTGCTGAAACCTTCCGAGGAAAGCCCGCTGGACGCGATGATCTTTGCCGAGTTGATTGACGAGGCAGGCTTCCCCAAAGGGGTATTCAACCTTGTGAACGGCGATGGCGTCGGTGTCGGCAGCCAGATGTCGTCGCATAAAGACATCGACATGATCAGCTTCACCGGATCGACCCGCGCGGGCACGCTGATCTCGAAAGCGGCGGCGGATACGCTGAAAAAGGTCCACCTTGAACTGGGTGGCAAAGGCGCGAACATCATTTTCAACGATGCAGATGACAAGGCTGTCAAACGCGGCGTGCTGCACATGATGAACAACACCGGCCAGTCGTGTAACGCCCCCAGCCGTATGCTGGTGCAGTCGGATGTCTATGACAAAGCCGTCGAAGAAGCAGGCGCTGTGGCGTCGCAGGTTACCGTTGGTCCTGCCTCCGAAGATGGGCGTCATATCGGCCCCGTGGTCAATGAATCGCAGTTCAACAAGATTCAGGACCTGATCCAGAAGGGCATCGACGAAGGCGCGCGTTTGGTTGCGGGCGGCACCGGACGTCCCGACGGCTTGAACCGCGGGTTCTTTGTCAAACCCACTGTCTTTGCAGACGTGACCCCCGACATGACCATCGCGCGCGAGGAAATCTTTGGGCCGGTTCTGTCGATCATGAAGTTCGACAGCGAAGAGCAAGCGGTCCAGATCGCCAATGACACGGTTTACGGCCTGACCAACTATGTCCAGTCGCAAGATGGCGAGCGTCGCAACCGTCTGGCGCGTCAGCTGCGGTCGGGCATGGTCGAGATGAACGGCCAAAGCCGCGCCGCGGGATCGCCCTTTGGCGGCATGAAGCAATCGGGCAATGGCCGCGAGGGTGGTATGTACGGGATCGAGGACTTTACCGAGATCAAGGCCGTCTCGGGTTGGGCTGCTGAATAAGCTGTCCTTCGGCATGCCCCACAAACACCAAGGCCACCCTGCGGGGTGGCCTTTCTCGTCTTCGCCCTATGGCCTTTAGAACGGCGCTTTGGCGCGGATCTTGGTCGAATGTCCGCCCTGAGGATGGTTGAACCGCAGCTCCTCCGAATGGAGCATCAGCCGCGGATACGCCAACGCGGGCCCCGTGGCGTAAAACGGATCGCCCAGAATCGGATGGCCGAGGCTCAGCATATGCACCCGCAGCTGATGGCTGCGCCCTGTCTTGGGGCTAAGGCGCACCCGCGCGGTGTCGCCTTCGTCTTTCAGCACACGCCAGTCGGTTTGTGCGGGTTTACCCGTTTCATGGCAGACCATCTGGCGCGGGCGGTTCGGCCAATCCACGATCAGCGGCAGATCGATGGTGCCGGTCTTTTCCTGCGGTACCCCCCAGACCCGCGCGACATAGGTCTTGCGCGTCATCCGCTTTTCAAACTGCAATCCCAGATGGCGCTGCGCATGGGGCGTCAGCGCAAAGATCATCACGCCCGAGGTGTCTCGATCCAGACGATGAACCAGCAGCGCGTCCGGAAATGCATCCTGCACCCGCGCGATGAGACAATCGGCCAGATGCGGCCCCTTACCCGGCACCGACAGCAAGCCCGCGGGCTTGTCGACCAGCAAAACTTCGGCGTCTTCATGCAGGACAACCAGCGGATCTTGGGGCGGATTATATTCTGTTTCCATAAGTGTCCGTCTCAGAGTTAGGGTAGGTTTTCAAGCCAATCTGTACCAAAGGACCCGGAATGCATCCTACTATTACCAAGATGATTGATGTTGTCGCCAAGGGGGATTCGGAAAAGATCGCCCCGCTGCTGGCGGAAGACATCACCTTCATGCCGCCGACATATTACAAGACCTGGACCGGCCGCGCCCCTGTGGCAGCGGTCCTGGGGCACGTCGGCAATGTCTTTAGCGATTTCAAATACCGCCGGATCATGGGGGAAGGCACAGATTGGGCGCTGGAGTTCCAGTGCAAGATCGGGGATCTGGATGCCGTTGGCGTCGATCTGATCACCTTGGGTGACGACGGTCTGATCGCCAAATTCGAGGTGGTGATGCGCCCCTATAAATCCATCGGTGCCCTACGTGAGGCGATGAACGCACGGGTGATGAAGGATCCCAGCTTCCTCGCATTCAAGGACGCGCTGTCCTGAGCGAATGATATAATGATCGAGGGGCGCGACATGTCTGCGCCCCTCCTCCCCCCTTGTCACGCCGGTTTGTGCCGCATCTGCCGGAACAGCGAGATCGAATAGATCACCAGCGCACCCCAGATCAGCGGAAAGGCAATCATGCGCGCCCGCCCAAAGGGTTCGTCAAAGACCAGCGCCGCGCAAAGGAGGATCATCGTCGGCGCGATATACTGCAAGATACCGATGGTCGACAGCCGCAGCCGCTTGGCTCCGTTGGCGTAAAAGATCAACGGCACCGCCGTGACCACGCCGCAGCCCACCAGCATCCACGTATTAAACGGCACGCCCTGACCAAAGTGGTTTTGCCCCGTCATAATCAGGTAAACCAGATAAGCCAGCGCAGGGGCGAGCAGGATCAGGACCTCAAGCAGGAACCCCTGGTTCGGCCCGATCGGCAGCCGCTTTTTCGCCAGCGCATACAGCCCGAAGGTGAATGTCAGGCTCAGCGCGACCCAAGGGAAGCGACCGGAATCGAGCGTCAGGATCGCGACGGCGACGGCTGCCAGCCCGAGTGCCGCAAGCTGAAGTCTCGACAGACGCTCCCCCAGCAGCAGCGCCCCCAGCAGGATGCTGAACAACGGGTTGATGTAATAGCCCAAGGCCGCGTCCAGCGCATGACCCGAGTTCACCGCCCAGATGTAGATGCCCCAGTTGACCGAGATCAGCGTCGCCGTGACACAGCCCATCGCCAAGGTGCGCGGCGATCGGAACGCCTCGCGCAGGGTGGCGGTGCGCCCCAGAAGGATCAGCACCAATGCGCCCACGGGCACTGACCAGATGACCCGATGCACGACGATCTCTGCCGCTGGAATATGGGCGATGGCCTTCATGTACAGCGGCAGAAACCCCCAAAGACCATAGGCCCCGATCGCAAAGGCAAGCCCTTGGGGCGTGTCCTCGGGCGGGGCGGGCTGGGTGTTGGATAGGGTATCTGGGTTGCGCATATCGTGTCTCCTTGGGGTCTGCTTACGCCCGCAGGACCGCAGGGGCCAGAGGGAAAGACTGACCCAAGGGCAGTTGCCCCACAGGCGCGCGGGATCAGCCCTTGATCACCCCTTAGGCATCGGCGTATGCGCGCTGCCCAACAGCACCCCGTAGATGATAAAGCTGACCGCCATCACGCGGCGGAACCAGACGTTGAACACCGCTCCCAAGGCAGCCCGCCCCAGCCCCGCTCCAAGCGCCGTAAACCCGGTATAGCTGGCCGCGGTCAGGGTCAGCGCCGTCGGCACGATCACGATCATCTGGTCCCAGATCGGGACATCCGGCTGCACGAATTGGCTGAAGGCCGCAAGATATCCAGCGACCGATTTGGGGTTGATCGTCGCAATCGCAAAGGCACGCCAATAGACCGACGCGGCGGGGCGATCCTCCATCACCACGGGCTTGCCCGCCAGGACCAGCCCGCGCACGCCCAGATAGATCAGAAACCCTGCCCCGATCATCTTGGCCACAAAGAACCCCGTGGCCGAGGCCGTCAGCAGCGCCGTCACGCCAATCGCTGACAGCGCCAGAAACAGCGAGGCCTGCGTCAGGATCGCCAGCACCCCGACCATCGCCCGCGCGAAGCCCAGGTTCATCCCGTTGCTGATACAGTTCACCGCGTTCGGCCCCGGCGTGGTGACAAATACCACCCAGAACAGGGCAAACACGAGCCAAGCGTCAAAGCTCATGACATTTCCTTTGATCGACGGGCAGGATTACCGGCCTAGACGTTTGCGAAAACAGATTTCAGAATCGCGGCGAGTGCATCGGCGTCGGTCTGGTCAAACGCGGCGGGCTGGTTGCTGTCGATATCAAAGACACCCAGCAGCTCTCCGGTGCCGTTCCAGACGGGCAGGACCAGTTCAGACCGCGTGGAGGACGCGCAGGCGATGTGGCCCGGAAAGGCATCCACATCCGCAACCAGCTGCGTTTCGCCCGTGCGCGCGGCGGCCCCGCACACCCCACGCGCGAAGGGGATCACCAGACAGCCATGCCCGCCCTGATAGGGCCCGATCTTAAGCAGCTCTGGCGCGGTCACACGGTAGAACCCCGTCCAGTCAAAGCGGTCGTCGGCGTGGTGCACCTCGCAGGCGACGGTGGCCATCAGCGCCACGCTGTCGGTTTCGCCGTCGGTCAAAGCGTGGAGGGTTTTGGAGAGGGTAGGATAGTCAACGCGCATAAAAGTGCCTTTTGTTACTGTCGGACCGGGGGGCTGTCTGCCCCCCGGACCCCCCCGAGATTTAGTCCATTTGGAAAATCAGGGACGTTCGATCGCAATCGCGGTGCCTTCACCGCCACCAATGCAGATCGCCGCGATGCCCCGTTTCAGCCCGCGCTTTTCCAGTGCGTTCAGCAGGGTCACGATAATACGTGCGCCAGAGGCCCCGATGGGGTGGCCAAGCGCACAGGCACCGCCGTTCACGTTCACGATGTCATGGGACAGCCCCATTTCATGCATGAAGGCCAGTGGCACGACGGCAAAGGCCTCGTTCACTTCCCACAGATCAACGTCGTCTTTCTGCCAGCCCAACCGGTCCAGCAGTTTCTGCGCCGCCGGTACGGGCGCGGTGGTGAAAAGCCCCGGTGCCTGCGCGTGACTGGCGTGGCCGAGGATATGCGCGCGGACATTCAACCCTTGGGATTTGGCTGCTGTTTCAGATGCCAGCACCAATGCCGCCGCCCCGTCCGAGATGGAAGACGCATTCGCCGCCGTTACCGTGCCGCCCTCGCGGAAGGCGGGTTTGAGTTCGGGGATCTTCTCGGGCCGTGCGTTGCCGGGCTGTTCATCCGCCGAGATGGTGACCGACCCTTTACGCGATTTCAGATCAACCGCTGCGATCTCGCCATCGAACGCGCCGCTGCTTTGCGCGTCGAGCGCGCGGGACAGGGAGGCCAGCGCATAGTCATCCTGCACGGCGCGGGTGAATTGAAATGTCTCGGCGCAGTCTTCGGCAAAGCTGCCCATCAGACGGCCCTTGTCATAGGCGTCTTCCAACCCGTCAAGGAACATGTGATCGATCACCTGACCGTGCCCCAACCGCGCGCCGCCGCGCATTTTCGGCAGCACATAGGGCGCGTTTGTCATGCTCTCCATCCCGCCGGCGATCATGGTATCGGTCTGACCCAAGGCGATCTGGTCGAAGGCGATCATCGCCGCCTTCATCCCCGAGCCGCACATCTTGTTCAGCGTTGTCGACGGCACCTCTTCGCCCAGACCTGCCTTGAAGCCGGCCTGACGCGCGGGGGCTTGGCCCTGCCCTGCGGGCAACACACAGCCCATCAGCACCTCGTCCACGGTATCGGTGCCGGCACCGTCCAGCGCCGCCTTGATCGCGTGCCCCCCCAGATCGGCCGCGGTCAGATCGGCAAAAGCCCCCTGAAACCCGCCCATCGGCGTCCGCGCAGCCCCTGCTATCACGACTTTTTCCATTTCGTCCCCTCCCCGGGAAATGATCATCTTTTGGTAAGGTATCGGCGCTATGTCTTCTGGCGTCCGGCACACCTTGGAGATGACCATATGAAACTCTCAACCAGAACAGAAGGGCAGCTGCAAATCATATCCGTGATGGAAGACCGTATTGATGCCGCCGTTGCCCGCGCCTTTAAAGAAGCCATGCGGGATATGATCGAAGATGGGCCACCGGTGGTTATTCTGGATCTGGGGCAGGTGAACTTTATTGATTCCAGTGGGCTTGGCGCGGTGGTAGCGACGTTGAAACTTCTGTTACCGGACCGCAGCCTCACGCTGGCGGGGCTGACGCCCTCGGTTGATCGGGTGTTTCGATTGACGCGGATGGACAGCGTGTTTCCCCTTTTCCCCACATTGGACGCCGCATTGGCCGCGCAGGTGCCCGCATGAGCGCCCCGAACCGGAACGAAGGCACAGTGGGTCAGGCGGATACCCCCTATGGGTTCGAGGTGACGTTGGAAGCCTCTGCCGATGCGGTACGCGCGGCCCTTGGACATATCCGCGCAGAACTGGCCGATCGGGGGCTATCGCAAGAGAACCTCGAGATTGTGGAACTGGTGCTGGCCGAGACGCTGAATAACGTGGTCGAACACGCCTATGCCGGATTGCCCCAAGCGGGGCTAATCGGGGTGCGCGGGGCCTATGCGCCTGATGACTTGCGGTTTCGCATCACCGATCTGGGTAAACCGATGCCGGGGTTCACCCTACCCCCGGGTGAAGCATTCGATGTACTGAAACTTGCAGACGAACTGCCCGAAGGGGGATTCGGCTGGAGCCTGATCCGGTTGCTGAGCTGCGAGCTGGAATATTCGCGCACCGGTGATATGAACCTGCTGGCGCTGCGCATTCCGCTTGCCGCCGGATAAGCTGGGTTTGGGGGCCGCCACTAGGGGGGCCTTTGCCGCCAGGGGTTAAGTGTTGGTCACCTTTGGGGCAGCTTGAAGCAACGCTTCGCAATAGCGCCTCAAAGGTTTCATAATTCCGCCCAGCTTTGCGGGCAACGTCGGTTCTGTAGCTGCATATGGCTTCCCTCGGCGTTGCGTTTTAATAGCCCCCACCCAGTACGCAACGCCGAGGCACATTTGCTGTACCCAATCCCCCTTTATGTACCCAGCTCCCCTTTAAGTGCCCAACTGCCCTTTAGTGATTGCCCGCCCGTCCTGCACCGCGCTACGTTCAGCCCGATGACAGCAACCTGAGGCCAATGACATGCGCGACTTTCACCTTCCCGGACGATCCCCCGTTCTGGCGAGCAATGGCATGTGTGCCACGTCCCATCCTTTGGCCGCAAAGACCGCTGTCAATATTCTTGAGCGGGGCGGCAACGCGATGGATGCCGCGATTGCCGGTGCCGTGCTGCTGGGGATTTGCGAGCCGCAGATGACCGGAATCGGCGGGGATTGCTTTGTGCTGTATTCTCCTGCGGGCAGCGACGAGGTGCACGCGCTGAACGGATCGGGCCGCGCCCCTGCTGCGTTGGATGCCGCCCATTTGCGCGACGCTGGTGAAAAGACGGTACCGCTGCGCAGCGCCCATGCCGTGACCATTCCCGGCGCGATCGACGCGTTTTGCCACCTGTCCGACACCATCGGCACCATGGGTCTGGACACGATTCTTGCCCCGGCGATCCGCTATGCCGAAGAAGGCGTGCCCGTCGCGGCACGTGTCGCCTTTGATTGGGGCAATGATGCGAGCACCTTGCAGGGGGCCGCACGCGATTTCTATCTGACCGGCGGCGAGGCCCCAAAGACCGGCGACATCTTCCGCGCCCCCGGTCAGGCCGAGGTCCTGCGTCGCATCGCCAAGGACGGGCGCGATGCCTTCTATGCGGGTGAGGTGGCCGAAGATATCGTCGCCTCTCTCAATGCGATGGGGGGCAAGCACACGGCAGAGGATTTTGCCGCCACCGCTTGCACCCCCGGTGAGCCCCTTGCCTCCACTTATCAGGGCGTTGAGGTGCTGGAACATGCGCCGAACGGTCAGGGGGCCACGGCACTGTTGATGATGAACATGCTGTCGCATTTCGACGTTGCATCCATGGATCCTTGGGGCGCGGAGCGTGTGCATATCGAGGCGGAAACCGCCAAGCTGGCGTATGATGCGCGCAATCGTTTTCTGGCGGACCCGGACCATACCGCACGTCTGGCACATATGCTTGCGCTCGAAACGGCGCAGGAGCTGGCGGCGTTGATCGACCCGAAGAAAGCCATGCCCGACCCCGTCGCCCTGTCAGAGGCGGTGCATAAGGATACGATCTATATCACCGTGGTGGACAAGGATGGGATGTCCGTGTCGTTGATCTATTCGATCTTCCACGGTTTCGGGTCGGGCATCGCGTCGGATAAATTCGGTATCCTGCTGCAGAACCGCGGTGCTGGTTTCACCCTTGACCAAGGGCGCGCGAACGAGCTGAAGGGCGGCAAGCGGCCGATGCATACGATCATTCCGGGGATGATCAAACGCGACGGTAAGGTGATCATGCCGTTTGGCGTGATGGGCGGGGCCTACCAGCCCAATGGCCACGCGCGGTTTGTCTCTAACCTGACGGATTTCGGGCTAGACCCTCAGGCCGCCATCGACGCCCCCCGCGCGTTTTCCGATAATGGCATCCTCAAGGTCGAACGCGGCTATAGCGATGCGGTCCGTGCCGAGCTGGCCGAGATGGGGCATAAGGTCGAAATTCCGGCCACAGCCATCGGCGGCGCGCAGGCGATCCAGCTGCATGACAACGGTTTGCTGGAGGGGGCGAGCGACGCACGCAAAGATGGGTGTGCTCTGGGCTATTAAAAAAG
This sequence comes from Sulfitobacter sp. EE-36, assembly GCF_000152605.1. Classification (NCBI taxonomy): domain Bacteria; kingdom Pseudomonadati; phylum Pseudomonadota; class Alphaproteobacteria; order Rhodobacterales; family Roseobacteraceae; genus Sulfitobacter; species Sulfitobacter sp. EE-36. The sequence goes on from NZ_CH959310.1 coordinate 625,023, forward strand.
GGTGGCAGGGCGCGGGTCACCCACGCTTTGCCTCAGTTCAGCTGGAAGTGCAGCGGATAGGCCCCATCGGTGAACGGGCCGAAGAGGTCGGGGATATCGGGATGGTCCACAGGTTCGCCCGAGTAATCGGCCACGAGGTTCTGCTCGGACACATAGGCCACGTAATAGCTTTGTTCGTTTTCGGCCAGCAGGTGATAATAGGGCTGGTCTTTCTCGGGGCGGCTGTCTTCCGGAATAGCCTCGTACCATTCTTCGGTATTGGCAAATTCGGGGTCCACGTCAAAAATCACCCCTCGGAAGGGATGTTTTTTGTGCCGGACGATCTGGCCCAAGTGGTATTTCGCGCGCGTTCTTATCATAACATCGGTGCACCTACCGTTCGTTCGTAGTCCCTTCAAGGGGCTTTTGTCCAATCCTGCGACGCGTAACCAAGGAAACAGTTTGTGAACCTCGTCCTGACAGTGCTTGAAATTGTGGCTCCTGTGTTCCTGCTCGCGGGGATCGGCTTTGCCTGGGTAAAGCTGGGGTTCGAGTATCGCATCCAGTTTGTGACCCAGCTGGCGATGACCCTATCGGTGCCCTGTTTGATTTTCGTGTCGCTGATGACAACGCAGATCGACCCCGCCGCGCTGAGCGCTTTGTCACTGGCGACAGTGGCGGCCTATGGCGGGGTAACGCTGCTGGCTGCGCTGATCGTGCGCGTGTTCGGGTTGAACCGGCGGACGTATCTGGCCCCGATGATCTTCGGGAATACCGGCAATCTGGGTCTGCCGCTCGCGCTTTTTGCCTTTGGCGACACGGGGTTGGGTTATGCCGTTGTGGTCTTTGCCATTATGGCCATATGGTCGTTCACCTTTGGCATCTGGCTGGTGGCGGGCTCTGGCTCCTTTGGCAAGGTCATCCGTGAACCGCTGGTCTGGGGCACGGCATTGGGCGCATTGTTTCTGGTGCAAGGCTGGGAAACGCCGGTGTTTCTGACCAATACGCTGTCCCTGCTCGGTCAGATGGCGATCCCGATTATGCTGATCACATTGGGCGTTGCCGTGGCACGGCTGTCCCCCGGCGGGATCGGGCGCGCGGTGGTGTTGTCGCTGATCAAGCTTGCGATCTGCATCGGCATCGCCGCCTTGGCGGGCTGGTTCTTTGACCTTGATAAAATCGCTTTTGGCGTGCTGGTCTTGCAGGTCGCCACACCGGTGGCGGTGACATCCTACCTGCTGGCAGAGAAATACGGTGCGGATGCGCAGTCTGTCGCGGGGCTGGTTGTCGTCTCTACCGTGCTATCGGTTGCCGCTTTACCGCTTATGCTGGGGTTTCTGCTGTAATTTCTGGTGGGCGTCGGCGGGGCAATCTGATAAACTAAATGTAATAAAAACACGATAAAAGCGAGAGGCCGATGAGCAGAACCTTTTGCGCCCTGATAATTGCTGTGCTTTTGGCATCATGTAGTGGCGGTCCGACCAGTGCCCCACGAGACCTTGATAACGCATGTGCGATTCTCAAAGAGCGCCCAGAATATTACCGCGCATTCCGTGCAGCTGAACGCCGTTGGGGCGTGCCTGTCCATGTGCAGATGGCGACGATCCATCAGGAAAGCAAATTCATCGCGGATGCGCGTACGCCGTTCCGCTATGTCATCGGCGTGATCCCCATGGGCCGCCAGTCCAGCGCATTTGGCTACAGCCAAGCGCTTGATGCGACATGGGATGAATATCTGGCTGAAGCTGGCGGTTTCCGCGCCAAGCGCGACCGGATCAACGACGCGTCGGATTTCATGGGGTGGTACATGAACAAGAGCCGCGACAAGAACGGCATCCCCCTGCATGACGCGGAAAACCAGTATCTGGCCTATCACGAAGGCAACACAGGCTATGCGCGCCAAAGCTATAATTCGAAACCCTGGCTGGTCGCCGTGGCCCGCAAGGTGCGCGCGCGCTCCGATATGTACCAGCAGCAGATTGCAGGGTGTCGCCTGTCACGTTGGTAAGCTGACCAACACCGGATAAAGAAAAGGGCCTCGAACGTATGTTCGGGGCCCTTTTTCCTTAGCGGTTCACCTGACCGGGGCTGCCGACGTCAAACAGTTTGTTGGGCAGGCTGCCGCCCTTTTGCAGGTCGCCCAGAACCACGGTGGTCTTGGTGCCGTTGCCGTCGTTGATGATCCACTGGCGCAGCTCGACCGGGTTGCCGGTGAACTTCAGCTCGATATTGCCATACTCAGGATGCGCGGGGTCTTGGGCGCGCACGGTGGTCGCGGTGCCGTCATAGTTATGCCCCGTCACCATCTTGGCCTGACCAAGGTTCACATTCGCGGCCAGAATGATCGACAGCGGCGTTTTGGACAGCGGGTATGTCTCTGCCGGTTGGTTGGATTTCTTGTCGTAGATCACAACCGTATTGCTGCCCGCCACGACAATCCCCGAATCCGGTGCGTTGTATTCAAAGCGCACTTTGCCCGGACGTTTGATGTAGATCGTGCCGGTGCTGATCGAGCCGTCATCGTTGATCTGGGTGAATTCGCCCTTGGCGGTTTTCAGATCGTTAAGATAGCCGGAAATCGCGTTCAGCGGCAGTTTGTCGGCGGCGGCGGGCATCACAGCTGCCAACCCCAGACCAATGGCCAGAACGGTGGTGGTAACAAAACGCATCATAGTCTTCCTATTCTTATTCCAGTGCCTTGCCTTCGACATAGGGCTTCGCGTCATGATATACGATATCACGCAGCAGGATATCGCCTAACACGCCCGAAATGCAAAAGGGGCTGGCCTGTTCCCAAGCCAACCCCCGGCGTCGCAATGACGTTCCGATTATTTTTGCGCGCTACCCCTGCTCTGGTATCAGGATCTCGCGCTTGCCCACGTGATTGGCTGGCGAAACAAGGCCCGCGTCCTCCATCTGTTCGACCAGACGTGCGGCTTTGTTATAGCCGATGCCCAGTTTCCGCTGGATGTAGGATGTCGAACATTTGCGGTCTTTTGCAACGATCGCCACGGCCGTGTCATATTGCGCGTCTTCGCTGTCGGTATTGCCGCCCAGACCCAGAACCGCGTCGATGTTCCCCTCTTGGTCATCGGATGGCCCTTCGACCACACCCGACACATAATCAGGTTCACCATAGGCCTTTAGGTGGTTCACGATCTCTTCGACCTCTTCGTCGCTGACAAAGGGACCGTGGCAGCGCACGATCTTGGACCCGCCCGCCATATAGAGCATGTCACCCATGCCAAGGAGCTGTTCGGCCCCCATCTCGCCCAGGATCGTACGGCTGTCGATCTTGGAGGTTACCTGGAAGGAAATCCGCGTCGGGAAGTTCGCCTTGATCGTGCCGGTGATAACATCGACCGAAGGACGCTGTGTCGCCATGATCAGGTGAATACCCGAGGCCCGCGCCATCTGCGCCAGACGCTGGATGCAGGCTTCGATCTCTTTGCCCGCGACCATCATCAGGTCGGCCATCTCGTCCACGATCACGACGATATAGGGCAGCGCTTCGGGCTTGAATTCATCCGTCTCGAAGATCGGCTCGCCCGTATCCTCGTCAAAGCCGGTCTGGACGGTGCGGCTGAACATCTCTCCCTTGGCCAGGGCCTCGCGGACGCGACCGTTATAGCCTTCGATGTTGCGCACGCCCATCTTGGACATCTTGCGATAGCGCTCTTCCATCTCGCCCACGGTCCACTTCAGCGCGACAACGGCCTTTTTCGGGTCGGTCACAACGGGGGACAGCAGATGCGGGATGCCGTCATAGACCGACAGTTCCAGCATCTTGGGGTCGATCATGATCATCCGGCATTCTTCCGGCGTCAGCTTGTACAGCAGCGACAGGATCATTGTGTTGATCGCAACGGATTTACCCGAACCGGTGGTCCCCGCGATCAGCAGGTGAGGCATCTTGGCAAGGTTCGCGACCACAGGGTCACCGCCAATGTCTTTGCCCAAGGCCAGCGGCAGACGCATGGTGCTGTCGCCGAAATCACGCGCGGCGAGGATTTCACGCAGCACAACTTTCTCGCGGTTCTCGTTGGGTAGTTCGATCCCGATCACGCTGCGCCCCGGCACGGTGGACACACGCGCCGACAGTGCCGCCATAGAGCGCGCGATATCGTCCGCCAGACCGATCACACGGCTCGCCTTGAGGCCCGGTGCCGGTTCCAGCTCGTACATGGTGACAACGGGGCCCGGACGGACAGCGACGATTTCACCCTTTACGCCATAGTCATCCAGCACGTTTTCCAGCATGCGCGCGTTCTCTTCCAGCGCGTCGTCGCTCAGGTGCAGGCGTTCGACATTATCCGGGCTTTCCAGCAGGTTCAGCGGCGGCAGTTCAAATCCAGGGTGCGTGTCTTCAAAGGTCAACGCAGGCTGTGCCTCGGCCTGAGCTTGTTTGCTGGGCTGCACCGGCTTGCGCATCTGCGGTTGCACCACCTTGCGCGGCTGAGCCACGGGGATCTGCATGGTCGGTTCCCGCTCTGCCTTTTGCAGTGGCAGGTGGCTGTCGGTCATCGGTTCATCATCCAGAACCGCCATATCCGCGTCATGATCCGGTTCGGAGGGGGTTAGCTCAAGCACGGGGCGTTCCGCGACCAAAGGTGCACGGCTTGCGGTTAAAGGCGGCTCCGCCCGAGTAGGGGAGGGGGCCGGCGCACCGGTCAATGGCGGCTCTTCGCGGCGGGCACCACGGGCGGTGGTATCCAACAGAAGCGGGTCAGGGCCACGCCCGCGACCACGGGTCAAGGGGGCGGTGGTGGCCGTATGCACAGCCCCGCCGGTGCGCACGCGGCTTTTGATCACATCGGCGATCTTGGATTTGATACGGTCGCTGCTGGGGGCTTCGTCCAGTTCGGGTTCAGCCCATGTCTCGACCAGTTCAGGTTCGGGCAGCGGGTCGGCGCGTTTGACCAGCGTCGGCATTTTCGACAGCAGGCCGGTTTTTGGCGCAGGTGCAGGCGCGTCGCTATAGGCCAGTTCGTCGTCATAGTACCCTTGGCTGGCCGCGAATTGCGCGTTCTCCTCAGCCTCGATCCGGTTGCGTTCGCGGCGTTCAAGCTGGCGGGCCTGAATGCCCTGCGCGGCGGCAACCGCCCCCGATGCACCACGCCCCAGAAGGGTCATCAATCCGGCATAAGCCATGATCAGCCCGACCAGCATGAAGCGAAACAGACGTTGCAGTTCAAGTCGGGTGAAGCCGACAACAAAGGCACCAAAGGCAAGGATCGCCACGCCCATCAACAGTGACATCAGCTTGATCGTAAAGGTCGACCCGATCGGCAGGACGGTCAGGATCACGCCCATGACCGTGTCGCCAAACAGCCCGCCCAGACCAAAGCTATGGGTTTGCAGCCAAGCCGCATCCGGCGTCAGCGTTGCCCCGTAGATCGAACACAAGGCGACAGCAATCGGGGCAAAGATCAAACGGCCCACGGCGCGTTCCTCGCCGCGGTGCAGAGCAAAGCGTGCGCCCCAGGCCAGCAGGATTGCCGCGACAGACCACGCGCCCCAGCCCACGATCATGAATAAAGGCGCGGCCAGCGACGCGCCCATGCGCCCCAGCCAGTTCTGCACCGGCGCATCGGTGGACACCATAAAGTTGGGATCATCAGGGGTGTAACTGCCGATCATCATGGCGGCCATAAGGCCCAGGGCGATCAGCCCGAGGCCCAGCAGCTCCTTGCCGCGTTTTTCGATCGCTTCGGCCATGTTGGTGTCTAGCAAAGGGTCGCGCCCACGTGTCTGATATGCCATTGCTCTGATCCCTCGTCTTATTCTGGATAGAGACAGCGGCGGATCGCTTCGATCCCGCGCGTTGTCTCTTCTTTTGGGGCGACCATCGCCACCCGAATATAGTGTTTCCCGGGGTTTTCGCCGTCCACGCTTTGCGCCAGATAGCCGCCCGGCAGCACCCGCACGCCGGTTTCACGCCAGAGTTTCAGCGCCGCAGCTTCGTCATCTTCCACCGGCAGCCACAAAAAGAACCCGGCCTCGGGGCTTTGGTACCCGGGGACGTTGCCGAGAATACGGTCGGCGACCTCGTATTTCTCGATGTAAAGCGCGCGGTTCTCGGCCACATGGGCTTCGTCGTCCCAGACCGCAGCCGACGCCGCTTGCAACGGTAACGGCAGCGGTGCACCGGCATAGTTCCGCAGCTGCTTGATCTCGCGCATGGTATTGGCACCCGACGCGACAAAGCCGGACCGCAGCCCGGGCAGGTTCGACCGTTTCGACAGCGAATGGAAAATCACCACACGATCCGGATCGGCCCCGACCTCTTGCGCGACTTGTAGCGCCCCGACGGGCGGCGTGTCGCGGTAGATCTCTGAATAGCATTCATCCGCGAAAATCTTGAAATCGTATTTTTCTGCCAGCGCGATCAGATCGGCCCAATACGCATGGGTGGCCACGGCCCCCTGCGGGTTGGCGGGCGAGCAGACATAGGCCGCAGTGGTCCGGTTCAGCACATCTTCGGGCAGGCTGGCAAAATCGGGCAGATGCCCTGTTTCGCGCGTGGCAGGCACCATCACCGGATCAGCGGCACCGGAAATCGCGGCGATCATATAGACCTGATAGAACGGGTTCGGCATCAGAATGGCGGGCTTGCGGCCATTCTTCGTCTCGGGACAAGTGGCCATGACGGCGTTATACAGCCCTTCGCGGGTGCCGTTCAGCGGCATCACCTGCGTGTCTGCATCCACATCCACACCGTAGCGTCGGTTGATCCATCCGGCAATCGCGCCGCGTAACCGGGGCGTGCCGTCATTGGCCGGGTAGCTGTTAAATCCGGCAGCATTTTCGGCAATCACATCGGTGACCCATGCCGGAAAAGCATGTTTCGGCTCGCCAATCGTCATGTGGATCGGCGTGCCACCGCCTTCATGCGCATCAAGCAATGCGCGCAGGCGCGGCCACGCGTGGGCCGGAAGGTTCGAAAACCGCTCGGGGTACATCATTTCACTGCCTCGGGTTCGGGATCATTCACGCCCCGTTTGTTCCAGAGTACCCAAGGGCTTGCCCCGCGTCCAGACATTGCAGGACGCAGGGCAAGGTTTGTGTCATTTAGGCCAATGCCTCTTCGGCGGCTGCGGCAATGCGCAGCAGGTGCTCTTCGCCAAAGGGCTGACCCATCAGCATGATCCCGCAGGATGGGGTGCCCGTGGGCAGGGTCACCGCCGCCAGCCCCATAAGATTCCCGATACGCGTGTTGCGCAAGGTCATGAGGTTGGCCGAGACGTAATAGTCATGCTCGGCTTCCAGCCGGTCCAGCTTGGGGGGTAGCAGCGGTGCGGTGGGGATCAGCACCGCGTCATAGCCCGCCACAGCTTTCACATAGGCCGCGCGGATCTGGTCGATCATGGCCCAGGCTGCCACATAGTCGGGGCCGGAGTGGGATTTACCCAAGCGGAACCTTTCAAGGATTTCGCCGTACATCGCATCCGGGTTCGCCTCGATCACGTCGCGCCACAGGCCGTAGGCTTCGGCGGTGTAAAGGCATCCGCTTAGCGGCATCGCCTCTTTGATGGGGTCGAAATCGATGTCCTCGATCACCGCCCCCGCTTCCTTCAGCCGCGCGACAGCATCGTCGAAAGCCGCCGCGGGGGCGTCTTCAATATCATCGAACGCCACCGTGCGCAGGATCGCAAAGCGACGCCCTTCGATGTCGGTGCTGCCCATGTCCATCGGCTTGGACCCTTCGGTGAGCGCCAGCAGCAGGCTCGCATCCTCGACCGAGCGGCAAAGCGGGCCCACCGTGTCGAACTTGGCAGCCAGCGGCACGGTCCCCTCAAGCGACACACGGCCCGAGGTGGTTTTCAGCCCCACAAGATCGTTCCACGCGGCAGGCACCCGCACCGATCCGCCGGTATCCGACCCGATCGCCGCCGCCGCCAGACCGAAAGCGACAGAGGCCGCAGCCCCGGACGACGACCCGCCCGACACGGCAGCTTCATCGTTCACGCAAGGGGGGGTGGCGGTGCTGGGGTTATACCCGAGCCCCGAAAACGCCAGCTCGCTCATATGGGTCTTGCCCAGACAGACCAACCCCATCGCGGTGGCATTCGCCAACACGCGCGCGTCGCGGTCCGGCACACGGTCTTTCAGCAGGGCGGTGCCCGCCTCTGTCGCGATGCCGGCGGTGTCGAACAGGTCTTTCCAGCTGATCGGTACCCCGTCCAGTGGCGACAAACGCTGCCCCGCCCGCGCGCGGTCCCGCGCGGCACCGGCCTCGGCCAGGGCCCGGTCGGCGGTCACGCGGGCATAGATGCGATCCCGCAGGGGGTGGGCGTCGATCGCGTCAAGATAGGTCTGGCACAGCACAACAGGGTCGATCTGGCCGTCCCCGATGCCCCGTCCCAGATCTGCGGCTGTCATGGTTAACCACTCTTGCATGTTGCTTCCTCGAATAATGCTTTGGAAAAGGGACGGTAGCGACGCCAGCGCGCATGGACAATCCCTGCCGCACGCCCATATCTAAAGCTATGGATTTTGATACAGATATCGCAATCGTCGGTGGGGGGCTGAATGGCCCGACACTTGCCTTGGCTTTGGCGCAGATCGGGCTGCGGGTCACGTTGATCGACAGGCTGCCCGCTGCCACGCGGGAAGATGCGGCGTTTGACGGGCGATCCTATGCGCTGGCGTTGACCTCGACACGGATGCTCGGGGCGCTCGGGATTTGGGATAATGTGAAACCCCACGCGCAACCGATGCTCGAGATCAAAGTGACGGACGGGCGCGCGGGCGAAGGCCCCTCCCCTTTCTTAATGCATTTCGATCACGCAGAGATCGAAGAAGGGCCGATGGGCCATATGGTCGAGGACCGCCACCTGCGGCGCGCCTTGGCAGAAGCGGTGAGCGCTGAGGCCCGCATCACGCGGTTGGACGGCGAAACGGTCATCGCGCAAGACGCCGCCCCGGCGGGCGTCACCCTGACACTGGAAGATGGTAAGACCCTGCGCACGCGTCTGGTTGTCGGCGCGGATGGCCGCGCCTCGGGCACCGCCACGCGGGCGGGGATCAAACGCATCGGCTGGGATTATGCGCAAACCGCGCTGGTCTGCGCCATCGCCCATGAAAAGCCGCATCACGGGGTCGCGCATCAGTTCTTTATGCCCCCCGGTCCGCTGGCGATCCTGCCGCTGACCGAAAACCGGTCCTCCATCGTCTGGAGCGAGACCGCCGCCAACGCAGCGCATATCCACGCGCTGCCGGATGCGGGATACCTCGACGTGCTTCGCCCGCGCTTTGGTGATTTTCTGGGAGAGATTTCCCTTGCCGGTGCGCGGTACACTTACCCGCTGAGCCTGTCGCTGGCGCATTCGATGGTGGCACCGCGTGTCGCGCTGCTGGGGGATGCCGCACATGGGGTGCACCCGATTGCCGGTCAGGGGTTGAATGCTGGCATGCGCGATGTCGCCGCGCTGGCAGAGGTGATCGCTGATGCACAACGGCGCGGGCAGGATGTCGGCAGCACCACGGTGCTTGAGCAATATCAGCTGTGGCGTCGCTTTGATAACACCGCGCTGGCATTGGCGACGGACAGCTTCAACCGGCTGTTTTCCAACGACAACCCGCTGCTGCGTCTTGCACGTGATGTGGGGATGGCGGCGATTAACGCCCTGCCCGATGCCCGTCGCGGTTTCATGCGCGAGGCGGCGGGGCTGACGGGCACCCTGCCCCGTCTGATGCAGGGTAAGGCGCTTTAGGGGGCCGCCTACCCCCGCCGCGTCAGTCGATAACCCGCGCTTCGTCCACCAGCATCACTGGGATACCGTTGCGGATCGGATAGGCAAGACCGGCCGCGTCCGAGATCAGCTCTTGCTTGTCGGCGTCATAGGTCAGGCGCATCTGCGTGCGGGGGCAAATCAGTGCCTCTAGCATGCGGCGGTCGAATGGTATCTCTTCGGCGTTCAATTCATCATCTCCCCTTCTTGGCCACCCCGCAGGGTGTATTCGATCAACGTCAGCAACGTCTCGCGTCGGGTAGAGAGGGATGGTGCCTCGAGCAAGGCCTGTTTGTCTTCGCAGTCAAGATCCAGCATCATCGACAGTGAATTGATCAACAGTTCATCGTCGGCCTCTTGCAACGTATCCCAATCTGCCGACAGGTTTCGCGCGTCGAAGTAACGGCCAAGCGTGTTCAGGAAATTATCGCGGTCGAAACTGCTGTCCTGTTCATCCTTGCCAAGATCGCGTTCAAACCCGTCCCAGTTGACATCGCAACGGCGGTAGGGCGCGAAGCCTTCGACCTCTTTCACCACCCGAAAACGCGAAATCCCCGCGAGGGTGATCATATAGCGCCCGTCCTCTGTCTCGGAGAACTGGGTGATCCGCCCGGCGCATCCGATGGTTTGCAGCCCCGGACCGTCGCGCCCCGGCACCACATTGGGCTGCACCATGCCGATCAACCGCCCCGGCGTTTTCAGACTGTCTTCGATCATCTGCAGATAGCGCGGTTCAAAGATATGCAGCGGCAACCGCGAGCGCGGCAGCAGCAATGCGCCCGACAACGGGAAGATCGCGATTGTGTCTGGCAGGTCCGATTGCTGTATCATGTAAGCTTACCTAGGGCGCGCACAGCCTTATGCAAATATCATAGAGCTAAGTTTACGACGACCATTCAGGGCAATCGGATCGTTGGGTTTCAACGCCTCGAAGATGATGAACAATTGCGTCTTGGCGGCGCCGTCATTCCATTCACGATCCTTGCCGAAAAGCGTCAGCAGTTGATCCACAGCAGCTTGCGTGTCGCCATGCGCATAAAGCGCCTGCGCCAGATCAAAACGCGCCTGCATGTCATCAGGGTTGGCATCCACCGCCGCCTGAAGCTCTGCCACGGGGCCTGCATCGGCTGCCTGTCGCGCCAGTTGAAGCTGCGCATGCGCGGCCTCAAGCTCGGGCGCTTTCGAGATTTCGATGGGTGCGCCGTTCAGATGCGCTTCGGCCTGATCAAGCTGATCCAACGCGATATAGGCACGCACCATCCCACAATAAGCACCGGCGTGGTTCGGATCTTCGCCCAGGATCGCGGCAAAAGTGTCTAGCGCGTCCTGCGTCGCCCCTTCGGCCAGCATGTCATCCGCGGCGGCCACGGCCTCTGACAGCTCTTCACCGGGGGCTTCGCCGCCGCCCGCTTTGATCACGCGGTCGATGAACGCCTTGATCTCGGACTGTGGCAGGGCCCCCTGAAACCCGTCAACCGGCTGGCCCTTGAAGAAAGCATAAACGGTCGGGATCGACTGGATCTGCAACTGGCCTGCGATCTGTTGGGCCTCGTCAACGTTGATCTTCACCATCTTGACCGCGCCTTTGGCCGCGCGCACCGCGTCTTCGAGCATCGGGCCAAGGGTCTTACACGGGCCGCACCACGGGGCCCAGAAATCGACAATCACCGGCACCGTTTGCGATGCCTCTACAACATCGGCCATGAAGGTCGCTTCGCTCGTGTCTTTGATCAGATCGGCATCACCGGCACCGGCGGGGGAAAGGTTCAAATCCATCATATCAAAATCCTCGCTTGGGGTTGCCCTTTATATGAGGGCGCGTCTGTCTATTTCAAAGGTCGAATGTCGCAAAGACCGGCGCGTGGTCGCTGGGCTTTTCCCAACCACGGGCGTCGCGCAACACGCGGCTGGAATGTGCCGCGCCCGAGATATCGGGCGTTGCCCAGACGTGGTCCAACCGGCGGCCCTTGTCTGCCGCATCCCAATCCTTGGCGCGGTAGGACCACCAGCTATACAAGTTGCCTTGCGGGATATCCTGCCGCGTTACGTCGACGAAACCACCGGCGTCCTGCGTCTCGGCCAGCTTTTCGACCTCTATCGGTGTGTGGCTTACCACCTTGAGCAGCTTCTTGTGATCCCAGACGTCATCTTCGCGCGGTGCGATGTTCAGGTCGCCCACCAAAATGGATTTCTCGGGTTTGTCGCCGTGGAACCAGTCGCGCATGTCCGCCAGATAATCGAGCTTCTGGCCAAACTTCTCGTTCACCTCGCGGTCGGGCACGTCGCCGCCAGCGGGCACATAGAAGTTATGCACCGTCACCCCGTTTTCGAGCTTTGCCGCAATATGGCGCGCGTGGCCCAACGTCGCAAAGTCCTGATCACCGGCATCCACCAAGGGCAAGCGCGACAGGATTGCCACACCATTGTAACCTTTTTGCCCTCGCGCCACCATGTGGGTGTAGCCCGCTTCGATGAAGGCCGCGGTGGGGATTTTGTCGACCGGGCTTTTACATTCCTGCAAACACAGCACATCCGGCCCATGTTCAGCCAGCAGCTTGAGCACAATCGGTTCGCGCAACCGGACAGAGTTGATATTCCATGTGGCCAGCGTGAAAGGCATGAGGCAGCTCCCTTGGGTCAGATCGCGCGCACCCTACCGCGAAATGCGCAGCGTCCACCATGCCGAATTCCCGGGACTTCCGGGCTGCGGACAAAAAAAGACCGGGCACAAAGGCCCGGCCTAGTCCAACAGGGAGGTATGTATCATTTCCCGGATACAAACTTCGGGTTCAAACCGATCGACGGGTCATGAAAACCCCGTCTCTCGCAGGAATAACCAGTGGGGCCCGCTTGGGTTCCACAATTATGAAATAATTCTGTAACCACCTGATTCAGTTAACAAAATTCTTGCGTTCGAAGGATCAGGCTCGATCTTCTGGCGCAGGCGGTAGATGTGGGTTTCCAATGTGTGCGTCGTGACACCGGCGTTATAGCCCCAGACCTCGTGCAAAAGCGTGTCGCGCGGGACGACGCCCGCGGCAGCACGGTATAGGAACTTGAGGATATTCGTCTCTTTTTCGGTCAGCCTGATTTTCTTGTCGTCTTCGGTGATCAGCAACTTGGCCGACGGCTTGAACGTATAGGGTCCAAGCTGGAAAATCGCCTCTTCGGATTGTTCGTGCTGGCGCAACTGCGCCCGGATGCGCGCCAAGAGAACGGGAAATTTGAACGGTTTGGTGACGTAATCATTCGCGCCCGCATCCAGACCCATGATCGTATCCGCGTCACTGTCATGCCCCGTCAGCATCAGAATCGGGCTTTTCACGCCCTGGGTACGCAGGTCGCGACACAGGTCACGCCCGTCGATGTCCGGCAGTCCAACATCCAGAATGACCAGATCATACAAGGCTTCGGCGGCGCGGGTTTTGGCGTCTGCGCCATTGCCTGCTTCGAATACATCAAAGTCTTCGGTCAGCAATAATTGCTCGCTCAGCGCGTCGCGCAGGTCATCGTCATCATCTACGAGCAAGATTTTCTTTAGCTGGGCCATATCAACTCATCCTCTACAACTTTACTTTAGATGTGTTCACAAAGCCGTGCGTGCAAGAGTAGCAGGTGTTTGATCACACGACCGTGCGAAATTGTCGCGCAATGTTTCAATCCGCCGGTTTCTGCAGTAAGAAATGTGACAACATAACATGAAAGATTTCAAATCATGGTTTTTGGGCCCGATATAACCGAGCAACTGGCACGCGCCCGTGCGGACCTGCGTTTGGGCGTTCCCATTGTACTGGCGGGATCGCGGCCGGTTCTGGTTATGGCTGCCGAAACGCTGACACCCGCGCGGTTGACCGGGCTGCTGGCCATGGGTGGCGAACCGGTGTTGGTGATCAGCGCCCGGCGCGCCGAAACCCTGAAAGCGCGCGCCTACGACGGCAGTTTTGCGCGGGTCCTCCTGCCACGGGACGCCACGTTGCGATGGGTGAAATCCATCGCGGATCCGGCGGACGATCTGCGCAGCCCCCTGAAAGGCCCGCTGGCCTGCGCACGTGGGGGCGATGCGACGCCGCACGGCTTGGCGATTGATCTGATCAAGTCAGCGCGCTTGCTGCCCGCTGCTGTGATACTCGACCTTGAGGATGCAGGTCAGTTCGCCCAGCAAAACGGCCTGACGATGATCAACCTGAGCGCGGCACAACCGATCCTTGCCGCGCGCAGCCCCTTGCATCCGGTGGTGAATGCGCGTCTCCCGATGGAGGTGTCAGAGGCCGGACGTCTGCATATTTTCCGCCCCGACGACGGCGGGGAGGAACACTACGCCATCGAAATCGGCCGCCCCGACCGCAGCAAACCCGTGCTCGCGCGGCTGCATTCGGCCTGCTTTACCGGCGATATCATGGGCAGTCTGAAATGCGACTGCGGGCCGCAGTTGCATGCCGCGCTGACGCAGATGGGCAAGGAAGGGCACGGCGTGTTGCTGTATCTCAACCAAGAGGGGCGCGGCATCGGGCTGACCAACAAGATGCGCGCCTATTCCCTTCAAGATCAAGGCTTTGACACGGTCGAGGCGAACCACCGTCTGGGCTTTGAAGACGATGAACGGGATTTCCGATTGGGGTCGGACATCCTGACATCAATGGGGTTTTCGTCGGTGCGCCTGCTGACCAACAACCCCCGCAAGGTCGAGATGATGGAGGCAAGCGGCATCAAAGTCGCAGAGCGCGTCCCTCTCAAGGTCGGCGAGAACAGTCACAACCACGCCTACCTCGCCACAAAAGCCGCCAAATCCGGGCACCTTCTGTGACACCCGACGATCTGGTCCTCACGCCGCGGGGCGTCCGGTTTCAGGGGCAACTTTACCCCTGCACCATCGGCAAAACCGGTATCACCCGCAATAAGCGCGAGGGCGACAAGGCGACGCCCGCGGGCATTCACCGCATTGTCGGTATGCTCTACCGTCCCGACCGTATTCCCGCCCCTGTGCCGTGGGCGATGCCGATCGGCCCGCGTGATCTTTGGTCTGATGACGGGACGCAAGGGGACTACAACAGCCTTGTGCAGGCCCCCTACCCGCACAGCCACGAGGTTCTGCGCCGTGCCGATCCCCTATACGATCTGGTGATCCTGACAGATTGGAACTGGCCCGATGCCGTTGCAGGGCGCGGGTCGGCGATCTTTATCCACCAGCAGCGCCGGCCGGGCTATCCCACCGAAGGCTGCGTCGCCTTTTCACGCGCGCATCTGCACCAGATCGCCGTGCGGCTGACCCGGCACAGCAGGTTGATCGTCTAGCCTGCGGTACGTTCCCCGAAGATGGCGGAGCCGACACGCACATGGGTCGCCCCAAGCGCGATGGCCTTTTCAAAATCGCTGCTCATCCCCATCGACAAATCCCGCAACCCGTTGCGCGCCGCAATTTTGGCCAGCAGCGCGAAATGCAGCGCGGCTTCTTCATCGACCGGCGGGATGCACATCAGCCCGCGCACGGGCAGATCAAGCGACAGACATTCCTTGATAAAATCGTCGGCATCCGCTGGATGAACACCGGCCTTCTGATCTTCTTCGCCGGTGTTAACCTGCACGAACATATCAGGACAGCGCCCCATTTCCTGCGCCAGCCGCGCAAAGGTTTGCGCCAGTTTGGGGCGGTCAAGCGTGTGAATGACGTCAAATAATTCGAACGCGCTACGTGCCTTGTTACTTTGCAGTGGGCCGATCAGATGCAGCTTTACGCCGTCAAACTCCTGCCGGAAAGCGGGCCATTTGCCTTCGGCCTCCTGCACGCGGTTCTCGCCGAAACAGCGGTGACCTTCCGACAGCACCGCCGCAACCCGCGCGTCCGGCTGCACCTTGCTCACGGCGATCAGCTCAACGCTGCCCGGCGTGCGGCCTGCGTCGGTTTCGGCTTTGGCGATGCGGGATGTGATGTCTTGCAAGCTCATGTCAGTCGGCCCCTGTTGTTGAGGGCGCACAGAACAACAGCTTGGCGCAAAAGAAAAGGGGCAGACCAACGGCCTGCCCCTCTTTTAGACTGTATCGTTCAACTTAGAAAGTGAAACGAACACCCATGTCGGCACGGATTGTGTCGTCGCCTTTGCTGATGACACCGCCACGCAGGGAGACGCCGCCGCCCAGATCGTGGTGAGCGCCGATACCGTAGGAAGTTTCAGCGAAGTAGTCAGCGTCTGCAACGTAAACGTCCAGGTTGGTAGCTGCGCCGATGTCGAAGGACGCGGTCAAGGCGTAGTGGTCGCCGTTGACTGTGCCTACACCGGTGTCGTCACCGTTGTCAGCATATGCGAAGGAAACTTTGGCTGGGCCAACGTTACCAACCACGGACAGAGCGTAGTCGGTATCGCCTGCAGCGTTGGAGTCCTGAGCAGCAGCTGCAAATGTGAAGCCGTTGAATGTGTACGCAACGTAGCCTGCAACACGGTCATTTGTGTCGGAAGCAGAGATGTGTACTTTCAGGTCGCCCATGGAGTACAGAGCTTCAACACCGTTGGAACCAGCCGCGCCGTTACCACCGGAGGAGTACGCGTCGCCGCGGAAGTTGTATGCTGTGTACTCATACGACAGACCGGTCAGACCCAGGTCGATTTCGTACATGCCAGGCATGGATTCCAGAGCGCCGTAGATGTTACCAACACCAACTTCGAAGCCACCGGTGCGCGCGAAGAAGCGAACACCGTTGATGCCTGTGCCGGCTGGGCCAGCTGTGGTCAGACCGTCGTCAGCTGTACCGAAGATGCCGTCTGCGCCTTTTGTTACGGAGACGTTTTCGTCAGTGTTGTTCTGCTGGATACGTGCACGTGCACCGAATGTAACGCCCATGTCGGACTCAGCAGTTGCGTCGATCTGCAGACGGAAACGGCTTGTTACGTTGGTTTCATCGGTACCCGCTGCGTTTTCTTGGTAAAGAACACCAAAACGGCCGTAGCCGCCGAATGTAACGTCTGCAGCTGCAACGCCAGCGGTCGCAACCAGAGCTGTTGTAGCGAAGAGAACTTTTTTCATGAGTTATCCCTCGGTTTGAATTCATATGCCCATACCGGGGAATCCGGTAAAGGTATGAGAGGTGTTTTCAGCGTTTGCCCTAGTTTTGGCAAGGATCGCGGAAGCCTTGGCATCATTGGAAAAAACTGTGATGCAGCTATGTCACAGTTCCACAACGCCGCGGAATGCTCGGACGGGCCAAGAACGCAGAGGCACAGGTGCCCTGTACTCTAGTATATACTGACATTGCGCTTGCCCACCGAACCCCGCTTGGATAGACCTGTGCCCAAACAGGCAAAGGACGGTCGAGATGGTGCGCAGTTCGGTATTCAAATCTACACTAGCCCTCGTGGTGGTCTCAGCGCTTGGCGCATGCGGTGGCCTGAACTTCGGCCCGCCCAACGACAACGACCCGAACCTCGGGCTGTCTCCGACGAACCCCAACTATGTCGAGACGAACCCAGACAACACCATTTGGGCAATCTTCAACCGCAAAGACAATGACACCAGCGTGTCGGTCAACAAATACCTGTGGTCCGCGTCGCTCGAAGTTCTCAACTTCCTGCCCGTGCAATCTATCGACCCCTATACCGGCGTGATCGTGACCGGCTATGGCACCCCCCCGGGGGGCAGCCAGTCCTACCGCGCGACGGTCCTGATTGATGATCCCGCGCTTGATGCACGGTCGCTGAACATCGCGCTGCAAACCCGTGGTGGCCGCACGGTCAGCAAAGCAACCTCTCGCGCGGTCGAAGACGCGATCCTGAGCCGTGCGCGTGAAATGCGCATTGCAGACGCCAAATTCTGAGCCCGCACCCGTCTATTCCCCATTATCACGCCGGGCCACGCGCTAGTCGCTCGCCCGGCGTTTTTCGTTGATAAGGTCCGCCAAGATGCCCTCCTACTCTCCCGCCGAAATCGAAGCCCGCTGGCAAGCCGCCTGGGAAAAGAACGATGTGTTCCATGCGGTACGCAACGCCGACAAGCCAAAGTATTACGTGCTCGAGATGTTTCCCTATCCGTCGGGGCGCATCCACATGGGGCACGTGCGGAACTATACGATGGGCGACGTGATCGCGCGCTATAAGATCGCGACGGGGCATAACGTGCTGCATCCGATGGGCTGGGATGCCTTCGGGATGCCCGCTGAAAACGCCGCGATGGCTATTGGCGGCCACCCCAAAGACTGGACCTATGGCAACATCGCCGACATGCGCGACCAGATGAAACCGCTGGGATTGTCGATCGATTGGTCCCGCGAATTCGCTACCTGCGACCCTGAATATTACGGCCAGCAGCAGGCGCTGTTCCTCGATTTCCTGTCGGAAGGGCTGGTCTATCGCAAGAACGCCATCGTGAACTGGGATCCGGTCGATATGACCGTTCTGGCCAACGAACAGGTCGAGGCAGGGCGCGGCTGGCGCTCTGGCGCGCTGGTGGAACGGCGCGAGCTGACGCAATGGTTCTTTAAAATCTCCGACCACTCGGAAGAGCTGCTTGATGCGTTGGACACGCTCGATAACTGGCCCGCGAAGGTCAAGCTGATGCAGGCGAACTGGATCGGCAAATCGCGCGGGCTGCAATTCGCGTTCTCGACCATCGACGCGCCGGAAGGTTTCGACCGGATCGAAGTCTACACCACGCGCCCCGACACCCTGCTTGGCGCAAGCTTTGTCGGCATTTCACCCGATCACCCGCTGGCCAAACTGCTCGAGAAAGACAGCCCCGAAATCGCGGCCTTCTGTGCCGAATGTCGCAAGGGCGGCACAACCGAAGAAGCGATCGAGACTGCCGAAAAGCTGGGGATGGATACCGGCCTGCGTGTGCGCCACCCCTTCGATACCGCGTGGGAACTGCCCATCTATATCGCGAACTTCATCCTGATGGACTACGGCACGGGGGCGATCTTTGGCTGCCCCGCCCATGATGCACGAGACTTTGAATTCGCCACCAAATACGGGCTGCCGATCACGTCGACCTTCTTGCCGTCCGAGGACGCGGACCCAAAGCTCGCTGCGCCCTTCGTGCCGGCGAAATCCGAAAAAGTGTATTACAATGGCGGCTTTGCCGGCGAGAAATGGCAAACCGGCGAAGAGGCGATCATTGCGGCCATCGACGCCTGCGAAGCGCAGGGCGTGGGCCAAGGCGTGACCAAATACCGCCTGCGCGATTGGGGCCTGTCCCGGCAACGCTACTGGGGCTGCCCGATCCCGGTCGTGCATTGCGACACCTGCGGCGTGGTGCCCGAAAAGAAAGAGAACCTGCCGATCGAGCTGCCCTATGATGTCAGCTTTGACACGCCCGGCAACCCGTTGGACCGACACCCCACATGGCGCGACTGCGCCTGCCCGTCTTGCGGTGCGCCCGCGAAACGCGAAACCGATACGATGGACACATTCGTCGATTCCTCTTGGTATTTCGCCCGCTTCACCGCGCCACGCGCTGACACGCCGACCAATATGGCGGACGCGGAATACTGGATGAATGTGGACCAATATATCGGTGGCATCGAACACGCGATCCTGCACCTGCTGTATTCGCGCTTCTTCGCCCGCGCGATGCAGATCACCGGCCACCTGCCTGAAAAAGCGATTGAGCCGTTTAACGCGCTGTTCACGCAAGGCATGGTAACACATGAGATTTACCAAACCCGCGACGCAAATGACCGCCCCGTCTATCACCTGCCCGAAGATGTGACCGACGGCAAACTCGCCGATGGGACAGAGGTTGAAATCATCCCCTCGGCCAAGATGTCGAAGTCGAAGAAAAACGTAGTCGACCCGCTGGGGATCATCGCGAACTACGGGGCGGATACCGCCCGCTGGTTCGTCCTGTCCGATTCGCCCCCCGAACGCGATGTCGAATGGACCGCATCCGGGGCAGAGGCGGCGTATAAGCACCTAAACCGCGTGTGGAACATCAGCAGCCGCATCGCCGAGATGGACGACAGCGCCGCCGGCACCGGCGACGACGATCTGCTGCGCGCGATGCACAAGACCATCCACGATGTCACGATGGGTGTGGAATCCTTTGGCTTCAATGCCGCGATTGCCAAGCTTTATGCCTTTACCGCGACGTTGCAAAAATCCAAGGCGGGCAAAGCCGCACAGCGCGAAGCGATCATGACGCTGGCCCAGTTGATGGCCCCGATGACGCCCCACCTGGCAGAGGAAATCTGGACCGCGCAAGGCGGCGACGGTCTGATCACCACCTCGACCTGGCCGCAAGCAGACGAAGCGATGCTGGTCGACGATACGGTGACCCTGCCAATCCAGATCAACGGGAAACGCCGCGCGGAAATTCAGGTACCTGCGGATATGCCAAAGGAAGAGGTTGAAAAGATCGCGCTGAGCCACGAAGCTGTCATTCGTACCCTTGATGGGGCCACGCCCAAAAAAGTCATCGTTGTGCCCGGACGGATCGTCAATGTCGTTGCTTAACCGCCGTTTTCTTATCGCATTGCCACTGCTGGTCCTGGCGGCCTGCGGGTTTCAACCCGTTTACGGCCCCAGCGGTACTGGCACGGCGCTGCAAAACGCGGTGCAGGTCGACGCGCCGAGTGATGCCTATTCCTACACGCTCGTTCGCGAGATCGAGACGCGGTTGGGCCGCGCCGCAAGTCCGCGTTATGCTTTGGCCCTGACTGTCGACACCTCGGAAGAGGGGTTGGCGATCGACAGCGAAGACAACACCACACGGTATAATCTGGTCGGCAAGGTCGATTTCGCCCTGCGCAACCTCAGCAGTGGTCAGATCGAGGTATCAGGAAATGTCGAAAACTTTACCGGCTATTCCGCGACCGGGTCGACTGTTGCAACGCTCGCGGCAGAACGTGATGCCCAAAAACGCTTGATGGTCATGTTGGCCGACCAGCTGGTCACGCGCCTCTACGCGGCCGATCTGACCCCATGAAGCTGCCCCCGCGCGACGCGAATGCCTATTTCGCCAAGCCCGATCCGACGAAGACCGGGCTGCTGATCTATGGCGGCGATGCGATGCGCGTCGCGTTGAAACGGCAGAGTTTTCTGAAAAACCTGCTGGGCCCCAATGCCGAAGAGGAAATGCGCCTGACCCGTATTCAGGCCGCTGACCTGCGGCGGGATGCGCCCATGTTGCTGGACGCAATCAAGGCGGTAGGTTTCTTCCCGGGGCCGCGCGCGGCTTTTGTGGAAGACGCCAACGACAATATCGCCAAAATCCTGACCGATGCACTGGCCGACTGGCAGCCGGGGGACGCGCAGATCGTCGTGTCGGCGGGGGATCTAAAAAAGACCTCCAAGGTGCTCAAGGCGTTCGAGGCGCATAAGAACGCTTTCGCCACCCCGATCTACGACAATCCGCCTGACCGGGCAGAGATTGAACGCGTGCTTGCCGAAGCAAAGCTCAGCCCCGAGGCAGATGCGATGGGGGCGCTTAGTGAATTGGCGCGGGTGCTTGATCCGGGCGATTTTCGACAAATGGTCGATAAAATAACGCTCTATAAGATCGGCGACGCAGGCCCCCTCACGTCAGAGGATGTGGCCAACTGCGCCCCCACCTCGACAGAGGCAGAGGTCGACGACATTCTCCACGTCGTGGCAGAGGCGCGCGCGGGCGACATCGGCCCCGTGATGGCCAAGCTGCAGGCCCAAGGGGTGAACGCCGTGACGCTGATCATCATGGCGACACGTCATTTTCGCACGCTTTACCGCATCGCGAGCAATCCGGGCGGCCAGATCTGGGGCGTCCGCGACCGCGATCGCGCCATGCGTCAGGCCAAAAACTGGGGCGCGGCCAAACTGGAAACCGCACTGACCGTGCTGACAGACACCGACCTGACGCTTCGATCAGCAGGCCAACACGCGCCAACGATGGCGCTGGTCGAACGCGCCTTTATCCGCCTCGCCATGCTGGGGGCACAACGCTAAATTCAGGTTAATTCTTGGGAGGGAATGTCGATGTATAAGGTAATCGGGGCAACCAAATCGCGGGCGATGCGGGTAATGTGGATGCTTGAGGAATTGGGCCAGCCCTATGACCACGTCCCATGTGGGCCGCGTTCGGACGAGGCCAAGCAATACAACCCGTCCGGCAAAATTCCCGCACTTGTGGACGGCGACGACGTGCTGACCGATTCTGTCGCGATCATGCAGTATCTGGCGGACAAGCACGGCGCGCTGACCGCCCCCCCTGGCACGGCGGCCCGTGCGCATCAGGATGCGTTGACCTTCTGGCTGATCGACGAAATGGATGCGATCCTTTGGGCTGCGGCGAAACACAGCTTTGTTTTCCCGCAGGAACAGCGCGTCCCCGAGATCAAGGATAGCCTGAAAGCCGAATTCGCCCGCTCCGCTGCGATCCTGTCAGACAGGTTGGACGGGCCGTTCCTGATGGGGGAGGAAGTCACCATACCGGATTTGCTGGCGACCCATTGCATCAACTGGTCCATCGGCGCGGGATTTGCGCGGGTGGATGACAAGCTGGGAAATTGGGCCAAGTCCATGCGTGACCGCCCCGCGTTCAAGGCCGCCGCCACCCGCGAAGGTTAATCCCGCTGCGCCCAAGCGGCAGCGTGTTGGCCGGCCCATCGGCCTGTCGCAAGACAGGCCGAGATCAGATACCCGCCCGTCGGGGCCTCCCAATCCAGCATTTCGCCTGCAACGAAAACGCCGGGGCGGGCGTGTAGCATCAACCCGTCATCCAGCGCATCAAGCTTTACCCCGCCTGCGGTTGAAATCGCCTCGTCCAGCGGGCGCAGGCCTGCGTGTTTCACCGGCAGCGCTTTAAGCAACCTCGCCAAGTCAGTCGCGTTCGCCGGCAAGGGGCGCGCCATTTCCTGTAGCAGCGCAATTTTGGCCACATCCAGTTTGAGCGTTTTGCGCAGATAGTTTGCCACGCTCATCTTGCCACGTGGCTTAGCCAGCTTTTCGACCAGCGCCTCGCGGGATTGGTCCGGCAGCAGGTCCAGCATCAGCGGATGCCCTTCACGCAGCCCGCGCGACACGCTATAGATCCCGCCGCCTTCCAATCCGCGGGCGGAAATAACAGCCTCCCCCCGGGATCGGTAGGTGCCTGATTTCAAGCCGATCCCTTTCAGCGCCGAGCCGAAATGCGCCTCCATATGCGGCGACCAGTTCATCGCGATTCCTGCATTGGCAGGCGCAAAAGGCGCGATATCGACGCCGGCGTCGCGCAGCGGCAAGGCCCAAGCGCCGGTGGACCCCAAGCGTGACCAGCTTGCCCCACCCATGGCCAGCACAGTGACATCGGCCGGCAAGCCTTTCATGCCTTCTGGCGTATCGAACACCGGCGCGCCGTCTTCCCATCCGGTCCAACGCCAACGGGTGTTCACCACAACCCCCGCATCGGCCAGCCGCGCCAGCCACGCACGCAGCAGCGGCGACGCCTTCATCACGGTCGGGAAAACCCGCCCGGTAGAGCCGGTAAACAGGGTTTGCCCCAATCCCTTGGCCCATTCCTGCACCGCCGCAGCATCGAAACTGTTAAGAATGGGTTCAAGCGGTTCTTTTGCCGTCGAAAAAGCGTTCAGGAATTTGGCGTGTTCTTCGGCCTTGGTAATATTGAGACCCGATTTACCCGCCATCAACAGCTTGCGCCCGACGGATGGCTTATGATCGCAGACCGTCACAGCCAAGCCTGCCGCGGCCATCATTTCGGCCGCTATCAGCCCTGCAGGCCCCGCGCCGATGACAACCCCGCGGCGGGCGGGCAAATTTTCTGATGTCATGACGTGCTCTTCCATTCGGGTTAAGGATATAGCTGTGAGTTACAGCGGCACCATTAACTTGACCTTAAACCAAATGCACGACGATCGTGCTTATTCCAATAAGAGGGCAGAATATGCGCATCATTTTAATCATCTCGGGCCTTACACTGCTGGCAAGCTGCGGCGTGCCCTTTGTCCCGTTCATCTAACCGCCTGACCTAGGGCATTTCGGCAGGGGTTTCGGGCGGGGCGCACATCGCTTTGATCCCAGTGGCAATTTCGGGCGTGGCGGCAACGGTATCGGCAACGATATCGCGTGCGCTTTGCAAAAGCTCGTCGGCTGGCACAATACGATCGACCAAGCCGAACGTTAGTGCCTCTTCGGCGGTGATCTTCTGCCCGCCCATCAGAATAAGCTTGCTGCGTGCAGGGCCGATCAAGGCTGCCATACGTGCGGGGTCGCTGGGTTGCGGCAAGAACCCCAGCTTCATCACCGGATAGAAAAATTTGGCCCCGGGCACGCAGATCCGCAGATCGCTGGCCAGCGCCATCCCCATAGCGCCCCCCGCCAGCGTCCCGTTCAGCGCGCAGATGCTCAGCCCCGGCAGCGCGGCAATCGCGCCCGACAGCCGCTCCCATATGTCAGAGACAGCGAGCCCCGCGCGCGCCTCGTCCAGATCGGCACCAGCACTGAACACTTTGCCAGTACCCGTCAGGATCACCGCGCGGGCGGCTTGGGCGTCCTCCATGAACTCGGCCAGGGCGACCAGCATCTCGTGGGTGAGAGAATTCGCCTTGTCCGGCCGGTTGATCGTCGCGACCCAGACAGGGCCTTCGCGGTCGAAATCGATCATACCAGACCAATCGCTTTGCGGATGCCCTCGTCGCGCAGCGAGATTTCCTCGCCACAGTATGTGTCGGCCTCGGCGCTGCACATCCACAATAGGGCCCGCGCGGGCCAATCGGCGGGAATGTGATCTTCCCATGCCAGTTCGCTGACGGGGTTGATGCCGCTTGCCTTGATCTCGCGCTGCATCTGGGTTGCGACCGTGCCCGGCGACAGGCCGATGGCGCGGATCCCGTTCGCGGCTTCCTCCAGGTGGATCGACCGGCCCATCATGTTCACCGCCGCTTTGGACGCGCAATAGTGGCTCCAGGCTTCGATGGCGTGATGCGCGGCACCCGAGCTGATGGTCAGGATCGACCCGCCGCCTGCGTCTTTCATCACGGGCAAGACAGCGCGCATGCCGTTGTAGACGCCCTTGAGGTTGATATCGATGACCTGCGACCATTCGTCAGGGTCCGACGCGGAAAGATGCGAGATCGGTTCGATCACACCGGCGTTGTTGATCAGCACATCGACGCCGCCAAAGGCCCCCAGCACCGTTTCCACCGCCGAGGACATCTCACCGAAACGCGCCACGTTGCAGGGGATCGCGATGGCTTGCTTGCCGATTTCGCCCGCCAGATCGGCAATCGCGTCCTGAGACCGCGCCATCAGCACGACATTCGCCCCTGCGTCTGCAAAAACCCGTGCCGCTTCGGCCCCGATCCCGCGGCTGGCACCGGTGATCATCACGGTTTTACCTGTCATATCCATCGTATAATTCCCTTTGTCATCAATAAGCCCCGCATCGGGCCTGCCGTACACGGCGTTTGGTGACATCGTTAGCAACAACATCGGCCAGCGCCAATCAAAAGCGCCCCCGCGGGCGGAACATCGCAGATTGGCGCGGGTCGCTTTGCCTTGTAAGGTGGCGTCGGGCGCTTACCTTTAGCGCAACCGCGCTGTCACCGGATAGCCGCCCGCGATTTGCGACAAAGGAATTTTTCATGATCCGCCCTCTCTTCGGCAGTGCCGCCCTTTCAGTTCTTTTCACCTCGTCCAGCGCTTTGGCGGATGTGACGCCGCAGGATGTGTGGCGTGACTGGCAGGACCACATGCAAAGCATGGGCTATGCGCTGACGGCCACCGAAAAGGTATCCGGGGATACGCTCGCGGTGAGCAATGTCCGCTTTGATCTGACGAGCGAGCCTGATCTGGGCCAGATATCGATGTCGCTTGAACAGCTGAGCCTTGTGCAAAACGACGATGGCACCGTGTCGGTGGTCATGCCCGACGCAATGCCCTTGGTGTTCGAAATCACCCCGACCGACCCGGATGAAGACCGCGTGCGCGCAGCGCTAACCGTGAACCAGACTGGCCAGGACATGCGCGTGAGCGGGACGCCGACCGACCTGAGCAGCGCCTATGCTGCCGGTCTTCTAGGCTTGACGCTGGATCAGATGACAGTGGGCGACGAGACCTTCGGCCCCGACAACGCGGCGCTGAATGTGGTGCTGAACAACGTCGAATACGCCTCTAAATCGGTGCTGGACGATATGCGCGCCTATGCGCAGGACGGGTCCATTGCGTCGATGACTTTTGACATGCGGTTCAAAGATCCCAAAGAGCCCGCCATCGCGACGATCAACGGCACCTCGACGGATATGACGTTCGACGGCGACGGGCGGTTGCCACTGGGTATCGCGCAGGCCAGTGATATGGCCGCCATGCTGCGGGCAGGTATGACCGGCGCGGGCACGTTCACCAGCGGCAACAGCACCATGACGGTCGACATCGAAGATCCCGAGAATGGCAATATGTCTGCCGCTGTCGCCTCTGAAGGGGGGCGTTTGACGGTTGAAACCAGCGCCGACGGCATGAGCTATGCCGGTTCGCGTCAAGGCATGGCGCTGTCAGTGCAGCCGCAGCAGTTTCCTTTCCTTCTGTCCTTCGGCCTCGATAATGCGGCGTTCAACCTGAGCGCGCCGGTGCTCAAGACCGACGATGCGCAGGACGTGGCCCTTGGGCTGAACCTCGAAGGGTTCACCATGTCAGATATGGTCTGGGGCATGATCAACCCGCAAGGCACCCTGCCCCGCGATCCGGCCAACCTGTCGCTGGATGTATCCGGCAAGGCGCGGCTGTTGATGGATTACTTTGACCCCGAGGCCGCGACCAGAATGGCCGAGACCGGACAGGTGCCAGCACAGCTGGATAGCGTGAACCTGAATGCGCTGATCGTGGATGCACTGGGGGCCAAGCTGACCGGCAATGGCGCGGTCACGTTCGAGCATGACGAGAAAGACCCCACGGCGCTCAAGCCGTCGGGCGCTGTTGACCTCAAGCTGGTGGGCGGGAACACCTTGATCGATACGCTGGTGTCCTCGGGCTTGCTGCCTGCGCAGATGGCGATGGGTGCGCGTATGATGATGGGCATGTTCACCGTCCCGGCCGAGGGTGAGGAGGATACGCTGAAATCCAAGCTCGAATTTACCCGCGACGGGCAAATCCTCGCCAATGGGCAGCGGATCAAGTAACCCTTCGCGGCCACGGCCCTCCAGCGACTGGCGTCCCTTGCACAGCTGCGGCAGGGGCGCTAGCAGTCTTTCACCCATTCAAGGAGTATCCCCCCATGTCGCAATCCATTGAGGCGCTGACCAAGTCGTTGCTGCATGCCGCCCGTCAAGCGGGTGCGGATAGTGCTGATGCGATGGCCGTGCGCGGCACGTCGGTGAACGTGGATGTGCGTGGCGGGGTGCTGGAACAGGCCGAACGGGCCGAGGGCGTCGATATCGGGCTGCGGGTTTTTGTCGGGCAACGCTCTGCCAATGTCTCTGCTTCCGACACATCGGACCGTACGATCGAGGAAATGGCGATCCGCGCGGTGGCAATGGCGAAGGAGGCCCCCGAAGATCCCTACATCGGCCTTGCCGATCCCGACCAGTTGGCGACGGATTGGGATGTCGAGGCGCTTGAGCTTTACGACCCCGCGCCCGAGCCTTCGCCCGAAGCGCTGCAGGATGACGCCGCCCGCGCCGAGGCCGCAGGGCTGGCCATCAAAGGTGTCAGTCAGGTGCAGTCCGCGGGTGCGGGCTATGGCGCGCAACAGGTGTTTATGGCGGCCAGCAACGGGTTCGAAGGCGGATACCGCCGTACCGACCGCGGGCTGTCCTGCGTTGCAATCGCCGGCAGCGGCACAGGGATGGAGCGGGACTATGACGGCGACAGCCGCATCTTCCAGACCGACCTGCGCAGCCCTGAAGACATCGGCACCAAAGCCGGTGAGCGCGTTCTTGAACGCATGGGTGCTCGCAAACCGCCCACGGGGGCCTATCCGGTATTGTTTGACGAACGCATTTCCTCGGCGTTGATCGGGCATCTTCTGTCTGCGATCAGCGGCACGGCGATTGCACGCGGTGCCTCGTGGCTGCGCGACGCTATGGGCGAACAGGTGCTGCCAAAGGGCATGTCCCTGATCGAAGACCCGTTTCGCCCCCGCGTCGCAGGTTCGCGCCCGTTCGATGGTGAAGGGCTGCCCACGTCGCGCCGCACCATTGTGGACGACGGGACGTTGCAGGGCTGGACCCTTGATCTGGCAACCGCGCGCAAGCTGGGGCTGACCCCGACCGGAAATGCCGCACGCGGCACCGGATCGAACCCCGGTCCGGCCACATGGAATATCGCGCTGTCCCAGGGCAATGCCACCCGTGCAGACCTGATCCGTGATATGGGCACAGGTCTTTTGGTGACGTCGATGATCGGGTCGACCATCAACCCCAACACCGGCGACTACTCTCGCGGGGCGTCCGGTCTGTGGATCGAAAACGGCGAGATCACCCACGCAATCAACGAATGTACCATCGCGGGCAATCTGCGTGAAATGCTGCAATCGATCGTACCGGCCAATGATGCGCGCGCGCATCTGAGCCGCGTTGTGCCGTCGCTTCTTGTCTCGGGAATGACCCTTGCCGGCGCTTGATGACCTCTCCCTTTTGATCGAGGCCGCACGCCGCTCGGGCGAGATTGCGACCTCTTTCACTGGCAAAACCGCGCAGCGTTGGGACAAGCCCGATGATGCCGGTCCGGTGACCGAGGCTGACCTTGCGGTGAACGCGATGCTGCACCAGACGCTGACGGCGGCACGCCCGGAATATGGCTGGCTGTCCGAGGAAAGCGACGACGGTACACGGCGGCTGGGGCAGCGTGATCTGTTCATCGTCGACCCGATTGACGGCACACGCAGCTTTATCGAAGGGTCCGACACCTGGTCCCATTCCCTTGCTATTGCGCGCGACGGGAGGATCACGGCGGCGGTGGTGTTCCTGCCCATGCTCGACCGGCTCTATGCCGCGGCGGCGGGGGCCGGTGCGACCCTGAACGGGCAAAGCATCTCTGTCTCCGACATCGCCACATTGCCCGAGGCGACCGTGCTGGCCACGAAACCGGTGATGGAAATGCAGCATTGGACCAAGGGCGACCCCGGCTTCAAACGCGCGCACCGTCCGTCGCTGGCCTATCGGCTGGGGCTGGTGGGTCAGGGTCGTTTTGACGGCATGGTCACATTGCGCAAAAGCTGGGAATGGGACATCGCCGCAGGGGCGCTGATTGTCACCGAAGCAGGCGGGCAATGCACCGACCGCACAGGGCAACCCCTGCGGTTCAACAACCCCGATCCACGCCTGAACGGTGTCGTCGCGGGGGGCGATGCCGTCCATGCGGCGCTGCTAAGCGGCCTTGCCCAGACCCAAGCCACCCCTTAGATTGCCCCCAAGGCCATCTGTTTGAAAACAAAGGACCGCGATATGACCCAACGCTTGCACCTCGTCTTTGGGGGCGAACTGATTTCGCCCACCGGTACCGCGTTCAAAAACGTCGATGACATCCATGTCGTCGGGATTTTTCCGAACTACGCCAGCGCCTATGACGCCTGGAAAAACGAGGCACAGCGCACGGTGGATAATGCGCATATGCGGTATTTCATCGCGCATCTGCACCGTCTGCGCGACGAAGAGGCTGCGGCTTCCTCTACCGAAGAGCTGGGGTAAACTCTTATGGCGCGGTCGCTTGGGCTGTCGGCCTATCGCGCCTTTACCGGTCGCGGGGGCGTGCCGCCATTCACCCCCGTGGCCAAGCGCCCCACCGGAGAGCTGGTCTGGTGCCACGCCCCCGAACCCGGCAGCTTGTTCGCGATACAGGATCTGGCCATTCGTCTGTGCCGGAGCCGTCCGGGGCTGAGTGTTCTGATCACCGTTCCCCAAGCCTTGGTGCCGGTGGACCTGCCGCCGTGTAGCGAAGCCGACGTGCTGATCAATACTCTGCCCGAGGACCACCCCACGCTTGCCAAGACGTTTATCGATTACTGGCAGCCCGACGCCTGTGTCTGGGCATGGGGGCGTCTGCACCCGAATATGATTGCAGAGATGACCACACAGGCCTGCCCGATGTTCCTGATCGATGCCGACAGCGACGGCTTTGACGGGAGGCGCGACCGGTGGCTGCGCGATCTGACCCGCGATCTGCTGATGCATTTCTCGGCGATCATGACGCGGTCGGAGGCAGGGATGCAGCGGCTTGTCCGGCTTGGGCTCGCCCGCAAGGACATAGAGCTGACCCCCGCCCTTCAGGCCGGTGGCCGCGTGTTGCCTTGTATGGATTCCGATCTGGCCGATCTGTCGGCTGCGGTCGTGGGCCGCCCGATCTGGTTCGCCAATCAGGTGCTCGAGGGTGAGCTGAACACCGTGCTCACCGCGCACCGCCAAGGGCTCCGTCTGTCACACCGGCTGTTGCTGATCCTCGCGCCCGCCGACCCCAAGCAGGCCGATGTTTTCGCGCAGCGGATGGAGGATCAGAACTTTCGCGTGCTGCGATGGGGCGACGCGGGCTATCCCGACGCCTCGACCCAGGTGATGATCGCCGACGATCCGGCAGAGATCGGCTTGTTCTACCGGCTGGCCCCTGTGTCCTTTCTGGGCAACTCCCTGATCAACGGCAGCGGTGGCTGTGATCCGTTCGAGGCCGCGGCCCTGGGATCGGCTGTGCTGTACGGGCCGAAAGTCCGGCGGTATCTGCCGCTTTATACCCGGCTGGCTGCCGAAGGAGCCGCGCGGATCGTGAATGATGCCACAGCGCTTGGTACCGCCGTGAACCGGCTGATCGCGCCAGATCAGGCAGCGACGATGGCGCAGGCGGGGTGGGATGTGATCAGCCGCGGTGCAGCCGTCACCGACAAGGTGATCGACCTTGTACAAGAAACGCTTGACCAGCGAGAGACCACATCATGAAACGCGCCCCCGCCTTTTGGCACCGTCCCACGCCCGATTGGCGCGCGCGCCTGTTGCAACCTCTGGGCGCGCTTTATGCGCGTGCCACTGCCCGCAGGCTGGCGGCGGGCACGCCGCTGCGTCTGGATATTCCGGTGGTCTGCGTCGGCAACATCAACGCCGGGGGCACGGGCAAGACGCCAACGGTCATGGCTGTCGTCGAACACCTGCGCGACAGGTATCACACGCCCCATGTGGTGTCGCGCGGTTACGGCGGCACACTGAAGGGGCCGGTGCAGGTTGATCCGTCGCGCCACACCGCCGCGCAGGTGGGGGATGAACCGCTGCTGCTGGCCGCCTTTGCCGATGTATGGGTTGCGCAGGATCGCGCAGCGGGGGCGCAGGCCGCGGCGGAAGCGGGGGCCTCGGTGATTGTGATGGACGACGGCTTCCAGAACCCCGCGCTGCATCAGGACCTATCGATTGTGGTGGTGGATGCGGCCAAGGGATTTGGCAACGGGCTGTGCCTGCCTGCGGGCCCCTTGCGTGAACCCGTTGCTACGGGTCTGGCGCGGGCGGATATCGTGCTGTCCATCGGTGGCGCTGCAGATCAGGCGCAGTTTGACGCGACCAACCTGCCCGACGGGCTGCCGCATGTGCGCGCCGAACTCGCCCCCCTGCAAACGGGGATGGATTGGTCCGACACCCGCGCGCTGGCATTTGCAGGGATCGGGCACCCCGAGAAGTTTTTTGCCACCCTGCGCGATCTGGGGGCAGAGATTGTCCACGCCGAAGCGCTGGAGGATCACCAGCCGCTGAACCCTGCGCTGATGGGACGGCTAGAGGCGGATGCCGCCCTGCGCGGCGCACAGCTGGTCACAACAGAAAAAGACGCGGTGCGTCTGCCCGCGTCTTTCAGAATGAAGGTGATAACCCTGCCCGTGCGACTGAAGTTCGATCCTGAAAACGCGCTATTTGCCGCGCTGGATCAACTGCCGAAACCGGCATAACCGCCAGAGCTTCCAGCGAAGCCCGGGCGGCATGTCGGGGCGAACCTAGTCGTCCTGCCCCAGCTTTGGCGCGGCGCGATGCAAAGCCAGTTCAGCGCCCGAGAATTTGAACGGCGACCGGATGCCCGGCACCCCGTCCAGTTCGACCTTCATGCCGCGCGCGATGACTTGGGGGTCTTCGAACATATCGGCCATGTCGTTGATCGGACCGGCTGGCACGCCCTCTGCCTCGCAGGCGGCGAGCAGATCGTCGCGGGTGCGTTGGCTGGTAGCCCCGTTCAGACGGCGGATCATCTCGGGCCGGTTGGCGACGCGGTCGGCGTTCTTGGCATAGTCTGCCGAGGTTGCCATATCATCCAGCCCCAGCATCCGGCACAGCCGCTGGAACTGCCCATCATTGCCCGTGGCGATGATCAGATGCCCGTCAGAGGATGTGAACACCTCGTAGGGGGTCAGGTTCGGGTGTGCATTGCCCATCCGCGTCGGCGCATTGCCCGTGGTCAGATAGTTCATCGCCTGATTGCCCGTCACCGCAACAGCGCAATCCAGCAATGCCATATCAATATGCTGGCCCACGCCGGTCTGGCTGCGCTGGTGTACCGCTGCCAGAATGGCCGTGGTGGCATAGACGCCGGTAAAGATATCGGTGATCGCCATGCCGTGTTTCTGCGGCTGACGGTCGGGTTCACCCGTGATCGACATTAGGCCGGACATGCCTTGGATGATGAAATCATAGCCCGCGCGATGCGCATAGGGGCCGTCTTGCCCGAAACCGGTGATCGAACAATAGATCAGCTTGGGGAACTGCTTGGACAGGCTGGCGTAATCCATCCCGTATTTGGCAAGCCCGCCGGTTTTGAAATTCTCGATCAAGATGTCGGCATCGGCCAAAAGCTCTTTCATCTTGGCCTGACCTTCATCGGTGGTCAGATCGACAACAACCGAGGCTTTGCCCCGGTTGGCCGAGTGGAAATACGACGCGGATTTATCTTCCCCGCGCTCGATGAACGGAGGCCCCCACTGGCGGGTGTCGTCGCCCGCCGGGCTTTCGACCTTGATCACCTCGCAGCCGAGATCCGAAAGCGTCTGACCGGCCCAAGGGCCCGCCAGAATCCGTGCCAGCTCAATAACCTTGAGCCCTGCCAGCGGGGCCGCCATTATTCTTCCAGCGCTGCGTCGATGATCTCTTTCATCTCGGCATAGGGCATGTTGGAGTATTTCTTGCCGTTGATGATGAAGCTTGGCGTGCTGTTGATGTCATCCGCCTTCTGGTTTTCTTCCCACCATGCGACCAGCGACTGTGCTTTTTCACCGTCTTGCAGACAGGCGTCCAGTTCAGCGTTGTCGAGCCCGGCCAGACGGCCGATTTTGCGCAGCTCTTCGACGATCGCGGCAGGCTCTCCGGCGCGGACCCATTCGGACTGACCGGCATAGATCATGTCGGTAATGCCAAAGAATTTATCCTCGCCACCGCAGCGCGACACCATCGACGCCCAAAGGCCGTAGCGGTCAAAATAGACCTCGCGGTAGGTGAAGCCGATTTTGTCGTTGTCGATGTAATCCGCCTTGAGCTGCTGGAACGGGCCTTGGTCAAAGGCGGCGCAGTGCGGGCAGGTGTAGGATGCGTATTCGATGATCTGGACCGCTGAATCGGGGTTGCCCAATGTCATGTCCTGAATTTCGGTGGTTGCAGCAGGCGCATCTGCCTCTGCCGTGTGGGCTGACTGCGCGTTGGCCGCGCTGACCAGCGGGTTGATCGGTGTGCTGTTCACGGCATTTGTACCGCTGAAAGCGTACCAGCCACCTGCGGCAGCTACGGCAACAGCCGCAAGGATGGGGAATGTCGGTTTCATGTGATTTCCTTTTTCAGCGTTTGGTCTTGTTCAATATGTTCTCGCCCAGACGTGCAAGTGCATCGCGCAGGGCCTCGTTCGCGACAGGGCTGACGGTTTCGGCAGCACGCTGTTGCAAGACGGGGTCGTTCGGCGGTTCGGGATGGGTCTTGGGTTGCGGCGCAAAAGCGACCTGGCCTTCGGCAAAGCCGGTGGCAGCCGTCTGGGTCACCCGCACCCGCGCAATCGCGTTGAACCCGTAGATGGCGTTCACCTTGGCGCGCAGCTGTTCCTTCTGCATCTCCAGCATGGGCGCATTTGCCCCTGTCGTCAGCAAGGTCAGCGTTGCCCCCATACCGCCCCGGCCATAGCTGACCTCAACAGGACGCGAGATGGCCGCGACGTCCTGACCGACGATTTCGGCCCATTGGGTCAACAGACGGGATTGGGCAAAGCCGCGAGTCTCGCTCGCCTGACGGATCTTGGCCGAAAGCAGGCTATCCGTCCTTTTGAACCCTTTTGTACTGGTACGCCGTGGCGCCATGACTATCTTTCCCGAATGACTAGCCACAACATAGCGATCCCGCCTCGTATCACCAGCCATACCCAACCGAAAAGGTTATAAACATTGCGTGACACCGACCCCTCCGGCGACCTCCCGCTGATCCTTCTGGAATGGTACGATGTCCATGCGCGCGCGATGCCTTGGCGCGTGCCGCCAGCGGCGCGGGCGGCGGGCGTGCGCCCCGATCCCTACCGCACCTGGCTAAGCGAGGTGATGCTGCAACAAACCACCGTCGCAACCGTGCGCGACTATTTCCAGCGGTTCACCGCGCGTTGGCCGACGGTCGCTGATCTGGCAGCTGCTGCGGATGCGGATGTGATGGGAGAATGGGCCGGACTGGGCTATTACGCCCGTGCCCGCAATCTGCTGAAATGCGCCCGCGCTGTGGTGGCCGATCATGACGGCCACTTCCCCGCCGACCACGCGGCCTTGCTGAAGCTGCCGGGGATTGGCCCTTATACCGCTGCGGCCGTATCCTCTATCGCGTTTGATCTGCCCTTCACGGTGCTGGATGGCAATGTCGAACGGGTGATGGCCCGGCTTTATGACATCCACACCCCCCTGCCTGCCGCCAAGCCCGACCTCATGGCACGTGCTCAGGCGCTGACCCCAACCACCCGTCCCGGAGATTACGCCCAAGCGGTGATGGATCTGGGGGCCACGATCTGCACCCCCAAATCCCCCGCCTGCGGCATTTGTCCGTGGCGCGATCCCTGCCTTGCCCGCCGCAATGGCACGGCGGCCGAGCTGCCCAAAAAGACCCCGAAGAAGCCGAAGCCGATCCGGCATGGCACGGTCTATCTGGGGCAGCGCGCGGATGGTGCCTGGCTGCTTGAGACACGCCCCGACAAAGGGCTGCTCGGCGGTATGCTCGGTTGGCCCGGCACAGACTGGATCGAGGCAGACGGCCCGCGCCCCGCAGGCACACCGCCTGCCCCCGCCGACTGGCAGCCCCTTGCGGGGGAGGTGCGGCACACGTTCACGCATTTTCACCTGATGCTGACCGTCATGCACGCGCCCTTACCGGAGGACACGGCGCCAGCACGCGGACACTTTGTCGTGCGGGATGATTTCCGCCCGTCGGACCTGCCCACGGTGATGCGCAAAGCCTATGACTTGCTACGTTAGCGGCGGCGCGGCATAGTTTATCGCAGCCAAAGCTGTGCCCGATCCCTTTGGGCCAGATAACCCGAAAAGGCCGTGCAGCATGACCTCACCCACCACAAACATAAGCACCGACCAGCTGTCGCAGTTCCGGCGTGCGCTGCCTTTTGCCCTGTCCTTTGCGCTGATCCCGCTGGTCTGGATATCCGCCACCGTCGGCGGCTGGACCGTGATCTTGATGCCGCTGGTCACATGGTATCTGTTTTCGATCATCGACGCGATCGCGGGGCTGAACCTTGATAACGCCGATCCGGACGCATCAGACCACGACCTGTTCTGGTATCGCATGATCACGACCGCGTGGATGCCGGTGCAGTGTCTCACGCTGTTCGGGTTGCTATGGTACGTGCCACAGGCCGCCCATCTGTCCGGCTGGGAGAAAGCCGCCGTCTTCTTCGGCGTCGGCGTCATGACGGGCACCATCGGGATCAACTACGGCCACGAACTAATGCACCAACGCAATAGACGCGAACGCTTCTGGGCCGATGCGCTGCTGGCGATGGTGCTGTATTCGCACTTCCGGTCTGAACATCTGCTGGTGCACCACCGCTATGTCGCCACCCCGCGCGATCCGGTGACCGCACGCTATAACGAAGGGTTCCACCGCTTTTACCCGCGCGTGCTGCGGCAGTCGCTGGTGTCCAGCTTTCAGGCCGAAAAAGCGATGCTGGCACGCAAGGGCAAATCCTGGTCCGACCCGAGCAACCCGTTTTTCAAATATGGGGCGCTGCAAGCAGGCTGCCTGATCCTCGCCGTGGTCCTTGGCGGCTGGGTCGGGCTGGGCCTGTTCCTGCTGCAAGCGGGCGTGGCGATCTGGCAGCTCGAGCTGGTGAATTACATCGAACACTACGGTCTGACGCGCAAACATGTGGGTGACGGCAAATACGAACACGTCCAGCCGCGTCATTCGTGGAACGCGGCGCATATGGCGTCAAACTGGCTGCTGATCAATCTGCAACGCCATTCCGACCACCACTTTAAACCCGACCGGCGGTTTCCCGTGCTGCAAACCTATGGCGACGCAGAAGCGCCGCAGCTGCCCTATGGTTACCCCGTCATGACAATGGCCGCGATGATGCCCTGGGTCTGGCGGCGTGTGATGAACCCGCGGGTGCGGGAATGGCGCCGGACCTACTACCCCGAGATCACGGACTGGGCCGAGTATAACGCGGGCAAGACCCCCTATCCCCGCTGAACATCGCTGAACCTTCCTGACCGCCTGAAACGAAAAAGACCCCGCCAATGAAAGGCGGGGCCAAGGTGAGTGTCCTTATGGGCACGCCTTCTCATGAGGCGGCAAGGACACCGGCGGTGTTCGTAAATAGGGTGTGAAAGTGGGGAGAGGCCTAGTTGGCCATCTCTGCCCGGATCTGCTGGCGCAAGATATCGATCGGCACGCGTTTGCCGTCTTTCTTGTAGCACCAATATGTCCAACCATTGCAGCTTGGCGCTTTCTCATAAGCCGCACCGACTTGGTGGATCGATCCTTTGACCTCGTTCCCGACAAGCGTGCCATCGGCACGAACCTTGGCGGA
Organism: Sulfitobacter sp. EE-36; assembly: GCF_000152605.1. Lineage (NCBI taxonomy): Bacteria > Pseudomonadati > Pseudomonadota > Alphaproteobacteria > Rhodobacterales > Roseobacteraceae > Sulfitobacter > Sulfitobacter sp. EE-36. The sequence continues at coordinate 661,630 of NZ_CH959310.1, forward strand.
ATACCGGCCGTTCAGGGAATAAAGCTCTTCGCCCGGGCGCAGCATGCCACGTTCAACCAGCTGGCCAAACGGCACGCGCGGCTCGGCGCGTTTCGAGGTGGTGGTCTGCAACGCTTCCTTATCGAACTTGCGTACGGATTTGATCCGCTTTTCGGCAACCTTGCGATACGCTTCTTCCCGTTCGATCCCAATAAAGTCGCGGCCCAGCATCTTGGCAACTGCACCTGTGGTGCCTGTGCCAAAGAACGGATCAAGCACGACATCACCGGGGTTGGTCGACCCCACAAGGATACGGTGCAACAGGCTTTCGGGCTTTTGCGTCGGATGCGCTTTATCGCCCATCTCGTCCTTCAGACGTTCGTGGCCGGTGCAGATCGGCAGCACCCAATCACTGCGCATCTGGATACCTTCGTTCAGCGCTTTCAACGCTTCGTAGTTGAAGGTGTATTTGGAATTCTCGTCCTTGCCGGCCCAGATCATGGTTTCATGCGCATTGGTAAAGCGCTTGCCGCGAAAGTTCGGCATCGGGTTCGACTTGCGCCACACCACGTCGTTCAAGATCCAGAAACCCGCATCCTGCAATGCGGCACCGACGCGGAAAATATTGTGATAGCTGCCAATGACCCAGATCGCGCCATTGGGTTTCAGCAGACGTCGCGCGGCTTTCAGCCATTCGCGGGTAAACTTGTCATAGACGGCAAAGCTGGAAAACTGGTCCCACGCATCATCGACCGCATCCACCTTTGAATTGTCGGGACGATGCAAGTCGCCACGCAACTGCAGGTTATAGGGGGGATCTGCAAAGATAAGGTCCACCGACTCTGCCGGAAGCGCATTCATCGCTTCGATACAGTCGCCAGAAATGATCGTGTTTAAAGGGAGTGCTGCCGCACCCTTGGTCATCGTCTTCATAATAGCTGCCTCTTGCCCGGCACATTGTGTGCTCTTGGTTATCCACAAGATGCCCCGACAGACGATTCCTGGTCAATTTCTTTTTTGAATCAAGTGGTTAGTTATTTATCTTGATACAACATGTTGTGTACGGGCTTGAACAAACGTCTATGGTGTGGGGTCACACCAATTTTTTGCAACGCCTCCATGTGCTTTTTCGACCCGTATCCCATGTTGGTTTCCCAGCCATATCCGGGGTGCTGTTGCGCCAAGGACAACATGACACAATCTCGACATATTTTGGCCGCAATTGAGGCCGCGGAAATCGACTGCGACCGGGCGTCTCCCTTGACCACGGTTTCGGCAGGCAAGGTCAGATCGCGCGGGATCATATTGCCGTCGATCAACGCATAATCGGCGGGGGTCTTCAGCCCCTCCAGCGCGCGCAGCATGGCAAGGTGGCTCGCCCTCAGGATGTTAAGCTCTTCAATCTCTTCGACCGAGGCATGGGCAACGCTGACATCCGCAACCTGCAAAAGCTCTTCATACAGGCGTTCTCGCGCAGTTTTGGTCAGCTTTTTTGAATCGTTCAGCCCCTCGGGAATGCGATCCGGGTCCAGCACCACGGCAGCAGCAGTGACCGGCCCCGCCAAGGGCCCGCGCCCCACCTCGTCCACGCCGGCGACCCGCTCAAAGCCGCGCGCATGGGCGGCCCGTTCAAATTCAAAATCTGGTTTCATGACCCGTGAAAACCCCAACCCGCACCAAAGCTCAAGCCCCGCCCAAGCGAATTGTGACCTTGCGAAGACTGCGATGTCACAATCGCAAAAGATATCCACAGCACATAAGAAAGGGAGGGATGCCCGAACATCCCTCCCTTCCCCACCCGAGAGCATCGAAATGCCCCCGGTAATGGCACGCTGAGATTAACCGCGCGCCAAACTGTATCCCGCGCCGCGCAGGCAGCGGGCGTCATACCCATAGCGGGTGCCCCGATGGGTCCGGATCTGCTGCGCGCATTGCTGCGGCAGACGGTTGGCATGACGGAAATTATTCTCAAGACAGCGGCGGCCGAACATCAGCACCTGACCGCGACGCGTGTCGAAGCTCTGGAAACACTGTTTGGGCAGCAGCTTGGCGTTGGCATGGGTGCGATGCTGCTTGTGCTTGTAGCCCTTGGGCAGCGGACGCGGCTCTACCCGATGGCGCGATTGCGGCGCGCGGTAGACGGGCACGCGCTCGGCCCGTGGAGGGCGTGGGGCGCGGTACACAGTGTTTGGCGCATGGCGGTGCTTTGACACTTCCTGCCGTGCGCGTTCCTCGTCGCGCTTGTTCTTGTCGTGAATGATCTTGCCAACAATGGCCACGCCCAGAACACCGACCGCGATTTTCGCCAGATCCCTGTTGCGGTCGCCCGCGGCGGCGGGGGCAGCGGTAAGGGCGGTGATAGCGACGGCTGCGGCTGCAATCGAGGCGATGAATTTATGGTGCAATGTAAAGCGCATTGTCTGATCCTTTCGGTTGGGGGCAACATGGGAAGCACCCCATGCAAAGCCATCAAGAGCGAGGCCGTGGGATCAAACTGGCCGCACCCCCCTCAGACAGGCAATAACACCCCCCTGTTATCGAATAACAAAGCGGTACAGACCCAATGGATATTGAATATCCGCCCGGATAGGCGCAGTCTGATCGTCATGAAACACATCCTCCTTTCCCTGGCTGCTGCGGGGCTTCTGGCCCTCTCCGCCCCCTCTGCCCAAGCGGCGGAATGTTTTGCCGATTACAAGGCAAAACAGGAAAACCCCTTGCGCCTGCATTATGGTGTGGCGCAGGTATCCGGTGACTGCAGCCGTGCCTCGGCGCAGGCCCAATTGACGGACCGGCTGGCTGCACATGGCTGGACGTTGCTGACGATCGTCTCTGTCTTTGGCAAGGATGGCCTAAACCAAAGGAAAGCGAGTGCCGGACCAAATTTCCTCCGCTTCTGAGATGCGCCGCACGGGCGGGCGTTTTGTCGGCGGTGGTATCGCGGCCGTCGTGGCGATCATTCTGATCGGCGCAGGGCTGTTGCTATGGGCCTTGCCCGACGCCAATGCCTTTAACGCGCAGGTTGAACGCATCTTTGTCGAGAACGACGATCTGACTACTCAGGCTGAAATCAAACTGCTTGAAATTCTCGCACAATCGGGCACCGCGTTTTCCGAAACCCTGTCGAGCTACCGGATCGTGATCATCGTGCTGCTGGTCTTTGCGACGGCCATGCTGGTCGCGGCGCTGGTGTTCCTGATCATGCTCGTGGGCTTCAACCGCCGCATGGCGCAGATCGAACGGGTGGGGATACAAGTAAACTCGCTCCTGATCAGCCGCGAGGAAAACACCGTCTATCTCAACAACCTCGGCTTCAAACTGACCGCCGCCGCGATGGAAACGATGTCGGTCCTTGCCGAAGCGCGCATGGATGACGACGTGCTCTCAGGCTCCGAGATCGAGGGCATGATCTCGGGCCGGATCGCCGCTGACTGCGACGAAGCAGCAGGGGCCACGCGCATCAAACGTCTGCGCGATACATTGGGCAACCAGATCGTGTCGGAACTGCTGGTCAAGAATATCGCGCGGCGCGGCTATATGCTGGCCATCGACAAAGACGTGATCAAGGTTATCTGACCTCTTCATTTTGCCCTGAAAACTCCGGGGGAGTCGCGCCTGCGCGACGGGGGCAGCGCCCCCCTGCCCGATCTCGTGCTATTCGCGAGGGTATCCCCGCCTTGTCGATCCGCGCTTTATCAGTTCCACGCCGAGCCGGATATGCGGCGTTTGGATGGTCGCGCGGTCAGCGATTGCGTCCCGAAGCAGGGTCATTGCCCCTGCGCCGACCTCGTAGCGCGGCGTCGCGACAGAGGTAATGCCCGGGTTCAGGTGCCGCGACATTTCAAGGTCGTTGAAGCCGCAGATACCCAGATCGTTGGGGACGTTGATGCGACGGCGTTCGGCCTCGAACAGCGCGCCGGCGGCGAGGTCGTCGTTATTGCAGAACACAGCATCGGTGTCTGGCGCTTGCGCAAGAAGATCGCTCAGCAGTTGCCCGCCCATACCCACCGAGGACGGGTGGGTCGTCGTAATCACGCGAATCGGGTCATACACCCCGCGCGCCTGCGCTTCGGCTGTGAAACCCGCAAGCCGCGCCTGCGAGCGCGGGTCCATTCGCGCGCCCAGAAATCCGGGCTTTTTATACCCCGCATCAATCAAGTGCCGCGTGCCTTCGACCGCACCATCGTAGTGCGAGAACCCGATCATGAGATCAATCGGAGAGTCCGACACGTCCATAATCTGCACAACGGGACAGGGGGCGGACTTGAGCAGGGTCCGTGCGGCGTCGGTTTGGTCGATCCCTGCCACAATCAGCCCCGCAGGGCGCTGACGCAGGAAGGTACGCAAAAGGTTTTCTTCCTTGCTAGGGCTATAGCGGAAATTACCGATTTGCACCGATAAGCCTGACCCGTCGATCACATCGTAAACACCGCGCAAGACGTCAGAAAACACCGCGTTGGTCAACGATGGGACCAGCAGACCCACCACATTTGTCCGCTCGGACGCAAGCGCCGAAGCGGCTTGATCCGGTACATACCCAAGCAGTTCGATCGCAGCCTGAACCTTCTTTCGCACACCGGCCGAGACCATGTCGGGGGCACGAATCGTCCGCGATACCGTGATAGCGCTGACACCGGCCTCTGCCGCGACTTCATTCAACGTAACCCGCTTGTATTTAGTGTTCTTTTCCATGTGATAAAACCTATCACGTGCACAGGTCTTTGGGAATAGTTGACAGATGACAGCGCTGTCATTAGCGTCCGCCCATCGTCACCGTTTACGGTCACGACTTTTTAGGGAGGATAAACACATGCGCTTTACCGCTAGGCTTCTGGCCGCAACCGCACTTGTCAGCGCCGGGCTGGCCGGTGCCGCTGCTGCACAAGAATTTTCGCTCAAGTTCCAGTCATCTGATCCGGCAGGCAACGCCAACTTCTTGCTCCAGCAAGAATGGGCAAAAGACGTCGCCGCCAAAACCGACGGCCGCGTCGAGGTCGATCTGCTGCCCGTCGAAACAATCGTCGCCCATACTGAATCTCAGGATGCCGTGGCGGCTGGCATTATCGATGGCCACGTTACCGACACTTCTTACTTCGCAGGGAAAGAGCCGGCGTTTGGTCTGATTGCCAATCCGGTCGGGGCATGGTCAGACCCGCAGCAGATGTTCGACTTTATGGAGAACGGCGGCGGCAATGAGCTGATGAACGAAATGCTTGAACCCTACGGTTTGCATTTCATCGGCGCGACGACCCCCGGCCTCGAGGCGTTTTTGTCGAAGGTGCCGCTGGACGGTGTGGACGATCTGAAGGGGCTGAAAATGCGCGCCCCCGAAGGCATGGTGCAGAAAGTCTTTGCCGCGGCTGGCGCGTCTCCGGTCAACTTGCCTGGCTCCGAGGTGTTCACCTCGCTTGACAAGGGCGTGATCGACGCGGCGGATTATACCGTTTTCTCGACCAACCACGCGCAGGGCATGCATGACGTGGCGAACCATCCTGTATATCCCGGCTTCCACTCCATGCCGCTGGTCGAGGTGTCGATCAACAAAGGGGTATGGGATTCGATGCCCGAGGATATCCAAAGCGCCTTGGTGGAGTCCGTAAAAGACTTCCGGCAACTCCAGGTGTCGACCTTGGCCGAACGTGACATGGCCGCGGTAAAAGAAGCCGAAGCCAACGCCGATATCACCGTGCACAATTGGTCCGATGAAGAGCGTGCGAAATTCCGCGCCTTCGCCAAGACCGAATGGGAGAAGGCGGCCGAAGCATCCGACGCATCGCGCAAGGTCTATGACACGCTGACGGCCTATCTCGAAAAAAACGGGTTGCTGCAATAAGCGCCGAAGCACCAGCACCCTTCCGGACAGACCGGAGGGGTGAACGCTCGGGAGGGGCATATGCAAGACAGGACAGATCCCAACGTCGCGGCCAGCGCACCAGTGGATATTGACGCACCCAAGGGGGCGATCCCGGAGGCCGGGCTGCTAGGGCGCGGCATCGACCGGATCGGCATCCTTTTTGCCTTTGCGATCCTCGCCTCTGCCGCGATCCTCGGGATCGAGGTGGTCTTGCGCTATGTCTTTGACGCCCCCACGATCTGGGCGCATGAGACGGTGATCTTTCTGAACGCCACCGCCTTTGTTTACGGTGGGCTCTATGTGGTATCGCGGGATGCGCATATCCGTGTGGTCCTGATCTACGATTACCTGTCAGCCCCGTGGCGGCGCGTTTTCAATGTGGTGATTTCGCTGGTCTGCCTCGTGGCGACAGCCTTCTTCGGCTGGGCCGCATGGCAAAGCCTTGTGCGGGCGGTCTGGACGCCAACCGGCGCGATCCGGCTGGAAAGCAGCGGCAGCGCATGGGATCCGCCCACGCCGGGGATGCTTAAGATCTTTCTCTTTACAATTCTCGTGGTCATGGCCGTGCAGTTCGCTGTGCTTGCTTGGAACTACATGACAAAACAGGACCGGTGATGGACCTTCTCACAGCGCTGTTCGACTTTAAAGCCATGGGGATCGAAGTGGCGACAGGGGCGATGTTCGTCACCTTGTTCCTGCTGCTGATCACCGGCATGCCACTGGCTTTCGTGACCCTGCTCGTGGCGCTGATCTTTGCGCTTGGCTGGTTCGGGCCAATGGCCGTGCCGTTGATCACCAGCCGCATCTTCAGCTTCGTCAATTCCTTCGTCTTCGTGTCCGTACCGATGTTCGTATTGATGGCCGCGATCCTTGATCGGTCGGGCATTGCACGCGATCTGTTCGACGCCATGCGCGTGGTCGGTGGCCGTCTGCGGGGCGGCATCGCGATCCAGACTTTGCTGGTCGCCGTGGTGCTGGCCGCCATGTCTGGCATCATCGGGGGCGAGGTGGTGCTGCTGGGTCTGCTGGCGCTACCCCAGATGTTGCGGCTTGGCTATGACCGGCGTTTGGCCATCGGCGTATGCTGCGCGGGCGGGGCGTTGGGGACAATGGTGCCCCCGTCCATCGTCTTGATCATCTATGGTCTGACGGCGTCCGTCTCCATCGGGGATCTGTTCACCGCGTCCTTCCTGCCCGGTCTGATGCTGGCAAGCTTCTATATCATCTACGTGCTGGTGCGGGCCTATATGAACCCCGACATCGCCCCGATCCCGGAACCGGACGAGACCTCGACAGCCGAGAAGATGCGTCTGCTCAAAGGGTTGATCTTGCCAATCATGGTGGTGATCTTTGTGCTGGGGTCGATCTATGGCGGCATTGCCTCGGTCACCGAAGCCTCTGCCATCGGGGTGATCGGCGTGACCCTGTCCACGATGATCCGTGGCGAATTCACCACAGAACTGATGGTGGGCGCGGCCAAGCGGACCCTCGCGACCGTCGGGATGATCGTCTGGATCGGGATCGGTGCCTCGGCACTGGTCGGGGTCTTTAACCTGATGGGCGGCATCACCTTTGTCTCTAACCTGATCACCGGCGTGTCCGACAATCCAACTGTGATTGTCTTGTTCATGATGGCGATCCTCTTTGTCCTTGGGATGTTTCTGGACTGGGTAGGGATTGCGTTGCTGACCATGCCGATCTTTGTCCCGATCATTCGCGATCTTGGTCTTGATCCTGTGTGGTTCGGTGTGGTCTTCGCAATGAACATGCAGGTCAGCTTCCTGTCGCCGCCCTTTGGTCCCGCCGCCTTCTATCTCAAGTCGGTGACACCACCCGATATCTCTTTGGGAGAGATCTTTCGCTCTCTCCTGCCCTTCATTGCCCTTCAAATCCTCGCGCTCGCTATTCTCATTGCCTTCCCGGGCGTGACCGGCCGCTGAAAGACGAATTATGACCGACACCAAATCTCTGCGCTCCCGTAAGTGGTTCGACAATCTCGACGATCCGGAGATGACCGCGCTTTATATTGAACGCTACCTGAACTACGGGCTCACGCTTGAAGAACTGCGGTCAGGCAAGCCGGTGATCGGGATCGCGCAGACCGGCAGCGACCTGAGCCCTTGCAACCGCCACCATATCGAGCTGGCCAAACGGACCCGCGACGGGATCATCGCCGCCGGAGGCATCCCGATGGAAATTCCGGTGCATCCTATCCAGGAAACCGGCAAGCGTCCGACCGCGATGCTGGACCGTAACCTCGCCTATCTTAGCCTCGTCGAAAGCCTGTATGGCTACCCGATCGACGGCGTCGTGCTGACAATTGGCTGTGATAAAACCACGCCGGCGCTGCTGATGGCAGCGGCGACGGTGGGCATGCCCGCCCTGGCCTTCTCTGTCGGACCGATGCTGAACGGCTGGCACCGGGGCGAACGCGCAGGATCGGGGTCGGTGATCTGGCAGGCGCGGCAAGAGCTGGCGGCCGGCACAATCGACGCCGAAGAATTCCTCGAGATCGCGGCCTCTTCCGCCCCCTCGGTCGGGTTCTGCAACACAATGGGCACCGCGTCGACGATGAACTCCCTGTCAGAGGCTTTGGGCATGCAGTTGCCCGGCGTTGCCTCTATCCCCGCACCCTACCGCGAACGCGGGCAAGCGGCCTATCATACGGGAAAACGTATCGTTGATATGGTCCATGCAGACCTGCGCCCGGCCCAGATCATGACCCGCGAAGCCTTCGAGAATGCCATTGTCGTCAACTCCGCGCTTGGCGGTTCAACAAACGCGCCGATCCACCTCAATGCCATCGCCGCGCATCTTGGCATCGCGCTGAGCAACGGAGATTGGGAGGAATTCGGCCACGCCGTGCCACTCCTCGTCAATATGCAGCCGGTCGGCACCTATCTGGGCGAAGACTTCCACCGCGCGGGGGGCACAGCCGCTGTGATCGGTGAATTGTTGCGGGCCGGGCTTTTGCCACATCCCGATGCGCTGACTGTGACCGGTCAAACGATCGCCGAACTCTACACCGACACGCCGATCCTTGATGAGGATGTGATCCGCCGCGCGGCGTCACCGTTGAAACCCAATGCGGGTTTCCTGAACATGCGCGGCAACCTGTTCGACAGCGCCTTGATGAAAACCTCTGCCATCGACGCGGGCTTTCGGGCGCGCTATTTCTCGAACGCACAAGAGGCTTTTGAAGGCCGTGTCGCGGTATTCGACGGGCCAGAAGACTTTCACGCCCGCATCGATGACCCCGCGTTGGGGCTGACCGACGACAGTGTTCTGGTGATGCGTGGCGCAGGGCCCAAGGGCTATCCCGGCGGGGCCGAGGTGGTGAACATGCGCCCGCCAAGCTATCTGATCAAACAGGGCGTCCGCGCCCTGCCGTGTATCGGCGACGGGCGGCAGTCGGGCACCTCTGGCTCGGCGTCGATCCTTAATGCGTCGCCCGAAGCTGCGGATGGTGGCGGGCTTGCGCTGCTGCAAGACGGCGATCCGATCCGCATTGACCTGAAACAGCGCCGCGTGGACGTGCTGCTGGACGAAACCGAGCTTGCCGCGCGCCGCGCTGCGCTGGACGCTGCGGGGGGCTATGCGCAGCCAGAAAGCCAATCCCCCTGGCAAGAGATCTTCCGCGAGAAAGTACGCCCCTTCTCCGAAGGGATGGTCTTTGAAGGTGCGACCGAATACCGCGACATCACAAGCCGCGGCCTGCCGCGCAACAACCACTGACCCCATGCGCGACTTCGATATCATCTGCATTGGCGAACCGCTGGTCGAGTTCAACCAGATCAAGGGGACGCAGTGGCATCAGGGGTTCGGTGGTGACGTGTCAAACGTCGCCATTGGCGCTGCCCGTCTCGGCGCGCGCAGCGCCATCGCAACGCGCTTGGGCGACGACGGTTTCGGGCAAGAGCTTCGCAATCTTTGGAGCCGCGAGGGCGTCGATGCCTCCTGCGTTGCGACGGACGCATCAGCTCCGACGGGGCTCTACTTCGTGCGGCACGGGTCAGATGGGCACCGGTTCGAATATCGTCGCGCAGGCTCTGCTGCCAGCCGAATGACCGCAGACAGCTTGCCTGTCGAGGCCATAGAGCGCGCCCGGTTCACCCATCTGTCCGGCATCACTCTGGCGATCAGTGCCAGCGCGCGCGATGCCGGTCTGGACGCGATGCGTATCGCACGGGCGGCCGGACGGCAGGTGTCTTTCGATCCGAACTTGCGGCTGGCGCTCTGGCCCCTTGAGCAGGCCCGTTCCGTGATTATCCAAGCGCTCGGGCTGGCGGATATCGCGCTGCCGGGTCTGGATGACGCGCGCCAGATTACGGGGCTGGACACCCCCGAAGACATCGTGCGGGCATTTCATAAAATGGGGCCGGACATCGTCGCCCTGACCCTCGGAGAGGACGGCGCACTTCTGGGGCACGCCGGAACGATAACGCATATCCCCGGCGTTCGGGTCACTGCCCTCGACGCCACAGGTGCCGGAGACTGTTTCGACGGGGCCTTCCTGACCCGCCTGTCAAAAGGCGACACCCCCGAAGCCGCATGCCGCTACGCCGTCGCGGCCTCTGCGCTGTCCGTCCAGGGCTATGGGGCCGTCGCCCCGCTGCCCACTGTTGCCGACATGGCGGCGGGTTAAGCAAGCGCCTGCGCGACGGGGGCAGCGCCCCCTCTGGACACTCCGTGATGCTTGACCCTAGGGTACGCCGAAACAGCACCAAGGATCATGCCCATGCCAGCCCCCTTCAACGCATTCAAACAGGCTTTGAAACAAGGCGACACCGTCTTTGGCTGCTGGCTGGGTCTTGCGGACACCTATAGCGCCGAACTGATGGGGACCGCCGGTTTTGACTGGCTGGTGATCGACGGGGAACACGCACCGAACGACCTGCGCTCTATCATGGCGCAGCTTCAGGTGCTTGAAGCCTCTGACAGCCACCCCGTCGTGCGCGTCCCCGTGGGGGAGACCTATCTGATCAAACAGATGCTGGATGCGGGGGCGCAGACCCTGCTGGTGCCTATGGTGGATAACGCCGATCAAGCCCGCCAGCTGGTGCGCGATGTCACCTATCCACCTCACGGCGACCGCGGCGTCGGCTATGCGCTGACCCGCGCCGCGCGTTTCTCGCAGATCGCGGATTACGGCACCACGGCGGATGATGAGATCTGCCTGCTGGTGCAGGTCGAAAGCGTGAGGGGCCTTGAGAACCTGAATGCGATCCTCGCGGTCGACGGGATCGACGGCGTGTTCATCGGCCCTGCGGATCTGGCGGCTGATATGGGGTACATGGGCAATGCGCTCCACCCCGAGGTGCAAGACGCGATCATGACCGCGCTGCACAAGATACACGCGGCGGGCAAGGCACCGGGCATCTTGTCGACCCACGACGACATGACCCGCGACGCGCTTGAGGCCGGGGCGCAGTTTGTTGCGGTCGGGGCGGATGTTCTGCTGCTCAGCCACGCGGCGCAAGCGCTTGCGGGCAAATGGCGTGACACACTGACATGACACGCGGGGTAGCTTTGTTGGGGCTGGGCTATGTGCTCAGCCAGTTTTTCCGTGCCTTTCTGGCCGTGCTCAGCCCGTCACTGCGGGTTGATCTGGGGGCCACGCCCGAAGACCTCGCCTTTGCGTCGGGGCTTTGGTTCTTCTCCTTTGCGGCGATGCAACTGCCTGTGGGATGGGCGCTGGATACAGTCGGGCCGCGACGCACCGCGGCCAGCTTGCTGTTGGTGGGCGGGGGCGGCGGGGCGGCTTTGTTCGCGGTGGCGACGCAGCCGCTGCACATCAATCTGGCGATGGTCCTGATCGGGATCGGCTGTGCGCCGGTGTTGATGGGAGCCTACTATATCTTTGCGCGTGAATTCGCACCAAGCCGCTTTGTCGTGCTCGCCTCCGTCATGGTGGGCATCGGCACGCTTGGCAATCTCGTCGCCTCCTATCCGATGGCGATTGCGGCGGAAACGATCGGCTGGCGCGCGTCGCTTTGGGGGCTTTGCGCCATCACCACGCTGACGGCGGTTGGCATCTGGAGCGTCGTGCGCGACCCCGCCACCCCCGAAGGGGAGCAACGCGGCAGCCTTCTTGGCGTGTTCAAGATCAAGGCGCTGTGGTTCATCTTTCCCATCATGAGCGTCAGCTATGCCCAGGTCGGCGCGTTGCGCGGGCTCTGGATCGGTCCCTATTTCGAGGATGTCTTTGCCGCGAACGCTCACCAGATCGGCTGGGCGACCCTATTGATGGGCATCGCGATGGTGGCAGGCAGCCTCGCCTATGGCCCGCTGGACCGCGTGATCGGCAGCACGAAATGGGTGATTGTCGGGGGCACGGCGCTGAACCTCGCGGCCTTGGTGGCGCTTATGCTTTTCCCCGACAGCGGCATCATTCTTGCCACCGCGCTGATGGCCGCTGTCGGTTTCTTTGGCGCGACCTATGCGGTGATCATCGCCCACGGCCGCAGCTTTATGCCGCCGCAGCTGGTCGGGCGGGGCATGACCCTGTTGAACCTGTGCAGCATTGGGGGCGTTGGCGTGGCGCAGTTCCTGTCGGGCCGCGTCTATGCGGCCAGCCAGCCTGCCGTCACCGCGCAGGCCCCCTATGTGATGATTTTCACCCTGTTTGCCGTGCTCATGGCAGCGGGTCTGTTCGTCTACCTGTTTTCCCGCGATGCAGGCGAATAGGCCACGCCCCCTTCCCCCGCGGGCCCAAGCGGTATAAGAGGCCCGCACCATCACATTTTAGTATTGGAGTTTTAAGATGGGTTATCGCGTCGTCATCGCGGGTGCCACAGGCAATGTGGGCCGTGAAATGCTGAACATTCTGGCCGAGCGCCACTTCCCTGTAGACGAAATCGTGGCACTTGCCTCGCGCAAGTCTATGGGATCCGAAGTCAGCTTTGGCGACAAGACGCTCAAGACGAAAGACTTGGATACGTTCGACTTCACGGGCTGGGATATGGCGTTGTTCGCCGTCGGTTCGGAAGCGACCAAAAAATACGCGCCCAAGGCCGCCAAGGCCGGTTGCGTGGTCATCGATAACTCGTCGTTGTACCGCTACGATCCCGATATCCCGCTGATCGTGCCAGAGGTGAACGCCGACGCGATCCACGATTATTCCAAGAAAAACATCATCGCGAACCCGAATTGCTCGACCGCGCAGATGGTTGTCGCGCTCAAGCCGCTGCACGACCGCGCCACGATCAAACGTGTTGTCGTGTCGACCTACCAGTCGGTGTCCGGTTCGGGCAAAGACGGCATGGACGAACTGTGGGACCAGACCAAATCGATCTACAACCCCACCGACGACAAGCCCGCGAAGAAATTCACGAAACAGATCGCCTTTAACGTGATCCCTCATATCGACGTGTTCATGGATAGCGGTGACACGAAAGAAGAGTGGAAGATGATGGTAGAGACGAAGAAAATCGTCGATCCCAAAATCAAGGTCACAGCGACCTGTGTCCGCGTTCCGGTCTTCGTGGGCCACGCCGAATCGATCAACATCGAGTTCGAAGAGCATCTGGACGAGAACGAGGCCCGCGACATCCTGCGCGAAGCCCCCGGTATCATGGTCATCGATAAGCGCGAAGACGGTGGCTATGTCACCCCCGTTGAGTGTGCGGGCGATTTCGCAACCTTCATCAGCCGCATCCGTCAGGACAGCACGATCGACAACGGTCTGAACCTGTGGTGTGTCAGCGACAACCTGCGCAAGGGTGCCGCATTGAACGCCGTGCAGATCGCGGAACTGCTGGGCCGCGAAGTGTTGAAAAAAGGCTAAGCGCCCCCTGATCTTTATGTCGGGAAAGGCCAGTGCGATGCGCTGGCCTTTTTCATGTCCGGCATGTTCAGATCAACGCTGCCGCGGGCGCTCTGGCCATCAGGCGGCGCTCTGTTTGTCTGACAGCGTGGCAAAGTCGAACCACAGCTCTTGTTGCCGGTATCCGCCCTTGATCAGATGTCCGCGTCGCAGCACCTCGGGAAAGTCATCGGCCCAGTCACGGTAGCGGTCATTGCTCACGACAACCGCACCCATCTCGCGCGCGGCGGTCAGGATGAAGGGATCGGCCGGCGATCCGCTTGGCACGACCATCACCTGATCCACCGGCAGCTTCAGCATCGCCGCCAGCGCCGCATCATCTTTGTAAGCGTTCGTCAGCAGATGCCCTGCGTTGGCATCAAAGACCACGCCTGTCTTGAAGCCAAGGTCTTTCAGGGTCCGCACCACGTCCTGCACGGGCGTGATCAGCGGCGTGCCGCCCCACCAGTACATGACGTTTGACCCGTCAATCACCACCGCCCCACGGGCACTGCGCCGGGATTGCCCCGCCAGCCAGACCCGCGCCTCGCGCAGGAGCAAGATAGCGCTGGCGATGGCACAAGGCCCCGCCAGCAAAACCAGATCCCCCCAAACCGGCTGGGAGGTCGCGATGACCGTACCAATGATCGACACGGTCAGCAAAAGCGCAGGAACGATCACGCGCAGGTGCCGCCGGAACCGTCCCTGTCAGACCAACCCATTATACGGGCCGGAACATCTCTTTATCGGCGCTATAGCACTCAAGCCCGCCCTCGCCGATGTTGTGCCACAGGCCGTGCAACGTCAGCTCGCCCGCTTTGACCTGCTGCGCCACAAAGGGGAACGTCATCAGGTTCTCAAGAGAGGTCATAACAGCGTGTTTCTCAAGCTGGCGCGCCTGCTCTTTCGGGTCTTCGATGTCCGATACCGCATCGTATTTCGGGCGCAGGATATCCATCCACCGACCGACAAAGCTGTCTTTGGCATCCAGCGCTGGCGCGTTGCCTTTGCACATGTCCAGACAGCCCTGCACACCGCCACAGCTGGAGTGACCCAACACGATAACATGCGCGACCTTCAACGACTGAACCGCATATTCAACCGCGGCCGACGTCCCGTGCTGCTGCCCGTCAGGCTGGTAAGGTGGCACCAAGTTGGCGATATTACGGTGAATAAAGAATTCACCCTGATCCGCCCCAAAGATCGATGTTACATGCACGCGGCTATCGCAGCACGAAATGATCATCGCACGAGGATGCTGCCCGTCGGTGGCCAAACGGCGGTACCATGCCTCGTTTTCAGCGTAACTGGTTGCTTTCCATCCGTGATACCGTTGAACCAGATAATTCGGGAGCGGTTTCGCGTTATCCATCTCTGTCTCGCCTTTACTAAATTTTAGCCAAATTACTCTGAATTCGCATCATATTCGAGCGAAAACGCACACGGCCGTAAACGAATTGGACATCAATTGGCCGACATAGTGCAGATGCGCTGTGGGGGCGTAATGATGAGGTGACTCTAATGTATGTATTGCAAATGCGGCCAGTCGAACAAGTCCGCGTAGATCAGGAACGTCTGGGTATCCTGTATGACCAACTGGGTGAATCAGGGGCCGAAGATGTCGTCTGTCGCGCGATGGAGGAATTGGCCCTGCGCATGTCCCACTGCGACCGCCTGTATCAGGCATCCAACTGGCTTGAGCTGCGTAAAAACTGCCGGTCGCTGATTGCGATTGCCGAACAGGTGGGGCTGCAAAAGCTGGCAAACGTCGCGGGGGATGTGATCTGCGCGATTGACCAGAACAGTCATGTCGCGATCGGGGCGACGCTCACGCGGCTGATCCGCATCGGCGAACGGTCGCTGACCGCAATCTGGGACACGCAGGATGTGACCCTTTGACGGGCTTGCAGCGCCACAGGATACGTCTAGGCTGCGCGCGACTATCACGCACGAAAGGCCCAGCCCTATGTCCGCTCTCTTCGCCGATCCCTCCGCCGCTGCGATCCCGCTGCATCTGATTGCCTCCGATGCCCTGCCTGACTGGCTCGAGGGGCAATCCGATGCCACACGCACTTGGGTCGCGGCACAGGGGTTTACCGGCGCGTTGGGGCAGGCGTTGACGCTGCCGGGCGAAGATGGCGCGCTGCGCATGGCTCTGGCGGGCTACGGCACGGCCAGCGCCCGCAAACGGGGGCGCTTCTATCTGGCAGGTGCCGCGGCAAAGCTGCCCAAGGGCGACTATGAACTGCACGCCGACCTGCCCGCGACAGAGCTCGCGGTGGAGGCTCTGGGGTGGCTGCTCGCGTCCTATCGGTTTGACCGCTATGCCACGCAATCGCCGATGGCCGCCCGCCTTGTTGCGCCCGCTGGGATCGACGCCGATCACATCCGCGCCCTCGCCGAAGGGGAAATGCTGACCCGCGACCTGATCAACACGCCCGCCTCGGATATGGGCCCGCCCGATCTGGAAGCCGCAGCACGTAAACTGGCAGATCAACACGGGGCGCGGATCTCTGTCATCACGGGCGACGATCTGTTGGCGCAGAACCTGCCGCTGATCCATACTGTCGGCCGCGCCGCCGACCGCGCGCCCCGGCTGATCGACCTGACTTGGGGCAAAACCGGGAAAAAGCTGACGCTGGTGGGCAAAGGCGTGTGTTTTGACACCGGTGGGCTGAACCTGAAACCCGGCGCGTCGATGGGTCTGATGAAAAAGGACATGGGTGGCGCGGCGGCGGTACTGGGTCTGGCGCATATGATCATGGCCACGGGGATGGACCTGCAACTGCGCGTGCTGATCCCCGCGGTTGAAAACGCGGTCTCCGGCAATGCTTTCCGACCCCAAGACATCCTGACCTCGCGCAAGGGCCTCACGGTCGAGATCAACAATACCGACGCCGAAGGCCGGTTGGTGCTGGCCGATGCGCTGGCACTCGCGGACGAGGACAAGCCCGACCAGATTATCTCTATGGCGACGCTGACCGGTGCCGCACGGGTCGCCGTGGGCCCCGATCTTGCCCCCTATTTCAGCGACGATCCCGATTTCGTCGCCGCGTTGGAATCCGCTGCCGCCACCCACGCCGACCCCGTCTGGCGTATGCCCTTCCACACGCCCTACGAGCCGCTGATCGAACCCGGTATCGCCGATCTGGATAACGCCCCCTCTGGCGGGTTCGCAGGCTGTATCACCGCCGCGCTGTTTCTGCGCCGTTTCGTCACCGACAGCCCCTATGCGCATTTCGACATCTACGGCTGGCAACCAAGCGCCGCCCCTGCCCGCGCCAAAGGCGGCGTGGGTCAGGCCACACGCGCGCTGCATGCCAGCCTCGGGGCGATCTTGTCAAAATGACCGACCGACGCCTGCATCCCGACCCCGAGCGGATCACCGAAAAGACAGCGGCGCAGATCACCCTACCGGTCGTTGATCTGAACCGCAGCCCCGACGGCCCCCGCGACCGGCAAGCGCTCTACGGTGAGGCGCTGACCGTGCTGGATCGCACCGATGGCACCGCCTATGTGCAACTGACCAAGGACAACTACTGCGGTTACATATCCGAAACCGCCATCGGCCCTGCGGTCCGCCCGACTCACGTCGTCACCGCACCCGCCACCCACGCCTATGCGCGTGCCGATCTGAAATCACCGGATGTCAGCAGCCTCAGCTTTGGCAGCCGGGTTGTGGTGACGGGAACGGAAGGCCGATTTGCCCAGACCTCGCTTGGCCATATCCCGACCCAACACCTCGCCCCGCTGCCGCACGCTTTCCCGGACCCCGCCGCCGTCGCGGAGCTGTTTCTCGGCACGCCCTACCTCTGGGGCGGGAACAGCCGCTGGGGGATCGATTGCTCGGGCCTCGTTCAGGCCGCCTTCCTCGCCTGCGGCATTCCCTGCCCCGGTGACGGCGACCAGCAGCAGACCAGCTTTGCCGAGCCCGTGGCAGGTGCAGGCCCCGCCCCGCGCGACATCCAACGCAATGACCTCCTGTTCTGGAAAGGCCATGTGGCGCTGGTCCTCGACCCCGCCACGATGATCCACGCCAATGCGCATCATATGGCCGTGACCCGCGAACCCATCCAGGACGCGCTGACCCGTATCGCCAAAACCGACGGCCCGCTGACCGGGCACAAACGGCTAAACCCTTCCAAATGGCCTTAAATCCATCCGCCCCCTTATCCGGCGCGGCGGTCTAGGTGTCGACGGCGCGGATCATCTTGCGTTCCAGCACGCGCAGCACGGCAGCCAGATCCTGACCGCGGCGCAACACCTGTCCATTGGCCCCGATCACCGCGTACATCCCCTGCTTCAACCGCAGCTTGGGGCGTTTCTCGATCCGGTAAAGCGGCATCTCTGCAGTGCGTCTGAAGATTGAAAACACCGCGACCTCGCGCAGCGAAGAGATTCCATAGTCGCGCCATTCCCCCGCCGCGACCATGCGCCCATAGAGCGACAGGATCGGACCAAGCTCCGTCCGGTGAAAGGAAACCTGTTCGGGCGCGCGTTCATTCTGCGGGTGTGAGGGATGAATATGCACTGTCATGTTTTGACAGTTGCGCCCTTCGCCGCTCAAATCAAGAGAGCCACCGATCAATTCTCTTGAAAGCGTTACATTATCTGTGCAAGCATCCAAATTGTGAAACATAAAGGCCCGCCATGACCCCGCAACTCCGCGCCGAAAAATCCGCCGCTGCCATGTGGTCCACCGATACGGCCAGCCAGTCTTTGGGGATGCGCATCGACCATATCGCCCCCGGCGCGGCGAATCTGTCGATGGTGGTCACCGCGGCCATGTTGAACGGCCACGGCATCGCCCACGGCGGGTATATCTTCACCCTCGCCGACAGCGCCTTTGCCTTCGCCTGCAACAGCTACAACCAGCTTGCCGTCGCCCAGCAGAACCAGATTTCCTACCTCGCACCGGGGAAGGCTGGCGAACGGCTGCACGCGGCGGCGCGCGAACAATCCAGAACCGGACGCTCCGGCGTCTATGACGTGACAGTCACGGGGGAGGACGGGCGCACCATCGCCTTGTTCCGTGGCCTGTCACGCACCATCAAAGGCCACCATTTCGAGGAGGAAATGACCCCATGAAAGACCTCACGCCTGCCCGATCATCGCTTGACCCGATCGAGCTTGCCAGCCGCGATGAAATCAGCGCCCTGCAACTGGAGCGGCTGAAAAAATCCCTGCACCACGCCTATGCGAATGTGCCTTTCTACCGTCAAAGCTTTGATGCCGCGGGCGTCCACCCCGACGATCTGAACGACCTGAGCGATCTGGCGAAATTCCCCTTCACCGTGAAAACCGACCTACGCGACAACTACCCCTTCGGCATGTTCGCCGTGCCCCGCGACCAGCTGGCGCGCATCCATGCGTCCTCGGGCACCACCGGCCAGCCGACGGTCGTGGGCTACACCAAGAATGACCTCGCCAATTGGGGCAGCGTCATGGGGCGGTCCTTGCGCGCAGCAGGGCTGAAACCCGGCGACATGCTGCATAACGCCTATGGCTACGGGCTGTTTACCGGAGGGTTGGGGGTGCATCTGGGGGCGGATAGCCTTGGGCTAAGCACGGTACCGATCTCGGGCGGGATGACCCCGCGACAGGTCCGCCTGATCGAGGATTTCAAACCCGACGGCATCACGGTCACACCCTCTTATGCGCTGTCGATCCTGGATGAATACGCCCGTCAAGGCATCGATCCGCGCCAGTCTTCGCTGCAAGTGGGTATCTTCGGGGCCGAACCCTGGACCAATGCCATGCGGCTCGAGATTGAACAGGCGTTTGATATGCACGCTGTCGATATCTATGGCCTGTCCGAGATTATGGGCCCCGGCGTGTCCTGCGAATGTATCGAAACCAAAGACGGTTTGCACATCTGGGAGGATCATTTCTACCCCGAGGTCATCAACCCCGAAACCGGACAGCCCGTGGCCGATGGCGAACAGGGGGAGCTGGTTTTTACCTCGCTCACCAAAGAGGCCTTTCCCATCATCCGCTACCGCACCCGCGATCTGACCCGCCTGCTCGCCGGCACCGCCCGCAGCATGCGCCGGATGGAGAAAGTCACCGGCCGCAGCGACGACATGATCATCCTGCGCGGCGTCAACGTCTTCCCCACCCAGATCGAAGAGGCGCTGATGGCCACCCCCGGTCTCGCCCCGCATTTCCAGATCGAGCTCAGCAAGCCCGACCGCATGGATCAGATGCGGGTGCTGTGCGAATGTGTCGACGCCACCGTCGACGATGCCGCCCGGCAAACAGCGGCACAGCAGCTGGCCGCGCAGATCAAGGAAACCGTGGGCATCAGCGTGATGATCGACGTCGGCGATGTGAACACCATCACCCGTTCCGAAGGCAAAGCGGTGCGGATTATCGACAACCGGCCCAAGGGCTAAGCCGCGTAGCGCGCCAGAAACATATCGACCGCGCTGTCTACCACGCGGTCGATCTCTGCCTGAGAAATCCTGTCGATGATACCAAAGGTCAGTCGCAGCCAGACATCCCCCTTGCAGAGCTCTCCGAATTGGTCAGCCGCCAGTAGCGGGTCCTCCATAAACAACTGCCCACGGGCGACGGCGGTCTCGAAATACCCCGCCATCTCGCGCCGGACCACAGCTGGGCCGGAGTTATAAAAGCGCTGGCCAAGCTCGGGGAACCGGTCACATTCGGCCACGCATAGGCGAAACATCTGCTGACCAAAGGTCGATGTGATGAACCCCAGCAGATGCCGACCGGCCAGCCCCAGCACCACACGCGGCGGCGCATCGGTGTCGATACCTTCGAAAGCCTGCCGCGACTGGCGGGCACATTCGGTATCGGCGACCTCCATGAACAACAGGCGTTTGTCGGGGAAATAGCTGTACAGTGTCGCCTTGGACACGCCGGCGGCACGGGCAATCGCATCAACGCTCGCGCCCTCAAACCCGTCCGCCATGAAGACATCACGCGCCCCCGCAAGAACCTGATCGAATTTACGGCCCTTACGAACCTTGGTCTGGTCACTGGTCATGAAGGCTCCGGCAGTTTGAAAGGCAGAGTATAAACTGAACCGTTCAGTTCCAAGTCCCAAATGCAGCCCCCCAACCCCAAAGCCTGTGTATTTGCGTCACAGCACTGTTGCCCCGTTGCACGAAGCACAGGCAGCCGCTACCAATTTCACATGCTGGCGATCTTTCTCAAGACACTTCCCTTTTTCGCGCTGATCGGCTTGGGCTATTGGGCCGGGCGCACGCGGTTCTTCACCGCAGAGGCCACGGCCTACCTGACCAAATTCGTCTTCTATTTCGCCCTCTCTGCCATGCTGTTCCGCTTTTCCGCCAACCTGTCCTTGGCCGAGGTCTGGGACAGCCGTCTTGTCGCGGCCTATCTATGGGGCACGGGCTTTGTCTATGGCATCGCAACGCTGACAGGCTTTCTGCGCCGCCTCGATGTCCCCGCCACCGCGATGGAGGCCCAATGTGCCGTGATCGGCAACACCGGCTTCCTTGGCGTGCCCATGCTGACCCTGCTGCTCGGGGCAGAGGCAATCGGCCCCGTTGTGCTGGCCCTGGCGGTGGATCTGATCGTGTTTTCCAGCCTCATCGTGATCCTGATCACCGGCGCGCGCGATGGTCAGCTGAGCCTGCGCGCCCTGCGCACGATTTCCGTGGGGCTGGCGAAAAACCCGATGATCGTCGCCATGACCCTTGGCTTTATCTGGTCCGGCCTTCAGATCCCGATCCCTGATCCGATGAACGAATTTCTCGCCATCCTCGGCGGGGCCGCGACCCCCGGCGCGCTTTTTGCCATCGGGGCGTCGCTGGCGACGAAATCGGCGGAGAAGCTGCATGTCGCGGGCTGGCTATCGTTTTGCAAACTGGTGCTGCACCCGGCCTTTGTGGGTTTTGCCGCGCTGTGGTTGTTCAACGTCGATCCGTATAAGGCGGGCGTGATCATCGCCACCGCCGCGCTGCCGGTCGCGGGCAATGTCTATATGCTGGCCCAACACTATAACGTCGGGCCGCAACGGGTGTCTGCCGCAATCCTTGTCTCGACACTGCTCAGCATCCTCAGCGTTAGCCTCGTCATCGCGTGGGTCACCGCGCTTTAGCCTTCACCCTTTTGCAAATACTCAGCCAGCGCAGCGTCCTGCCCTTGCCGCGCAGACCGAGGGCCGATAGCCATAGACCAACCAGACACAGGAGACGCCCGATGAAAACGATTTCCGAAAACGCCAGCTTCCGAGGCACCCAAGGCGTCTATTCCCACCGCTCCACCGCCTGCAACTGCGACATGACCTTTGCGCTGTTCCTGCCCGAAGAGGCGCAGCAGGGCCCGGTGCCCTTGATGTGGTTCCTGTCGGGGCTGACCTGCACCCATGAAAACGCGATGACCAAAGCGGGGGCGCAGGCATGGGCCGCGGAACACGGGATCGCGGTGGTCTTTCCCGACACCTCCCCCCGCGGCGAGGATGTGGCCGACGACGACGCCTATGATCTGGGCAAGGGCGCGGGCTTCTATGTGAACGCCACCCAAGACCCGTGGGCACCGCATTTCCAGATGTGGGACTATATCGCCGACGAACTGCCGGCGCTGCTGGGTGAAAACTTCGCGCTGGATATGGACCGGCAGGCGATCTGCGGCCACTCCATGGGCGGGCACGGGGCGCTGACGCTGGCGATAAACCTGCCGGGGCGCTTTACCTCGGTCTCGGCTTTCGCGCCGATTGCGCATCCAACCAGCAGTGACTGGGGCCGCAAACAGCTGACAGCCTATCTGGGCAGTGACGAGACGACCTGGGCAAAACATGACGCGACGCTTTTGATGGCGGAGCGCGGCTTTGACGGGCCGATCCTCATTGATCAGGGCACCGATGACCAATTCCTTGATCTGCTGAAACCCGAAGCATTGGCCGAGGCGATGGCGAAAGCCCGCCAGAACGCCACATTGCGGATGCAGCCGGGCTATGATCACAGCTATTTCTTTATCTCGACCTTCATGGAGGACCACATCGCCTTCCACGCCGATGCGCTTTATGCGCGATAGGGCCCGGCGATGACGGTGCTTTAT
The DNA here is from genome assembly GCF_000152605.1 of Sulfitobacter sp. EE-36. NCBI lineage: Bacteria > Pseudomonadati > Pseudomonadota > Alphaproteobacteria > Rhodobacterales > Roseobacteraceae > Sulfitobacter > Sulfitobacter sp. EE-36. The sequence goes on from NZ_CH959310.1 coordinate 684,315, forward strand.
ATCGACGCGGACGCCTGCCCCGTGAAGGCAGAGGCGGAACGCGTTGCCACCCGCCACAAGGTGCGGATGTTTGTGGTGTCCAACGGCGGGCTGCGTCCCTCGCAGAACCCGCTGGTCGAAACCGTGATTGTCCCCGATGGCCCCGACATCGCCGACATCTGGATCGCCGAACGCTGCGGCCCCGGTGACGTCGTGGTGACCGGCGACATTCCCCTTGCCGCGCGCTGCGTCGAAGCCGGCGCGCGGGTGCTGAAACACAACGGCGAAGCGCTGACCGCAGCCAATATTGGCAATGTGCTGGCGACGCGTGATTTGATGGCCGACCTGCGCGCCGCGGACCCGTTTCGCCAGGGCGGCGGCAAAGGGTTTACAAAGGCCGACCGCTCCCGTTTTCTGGACGCGCTAGAACGCGAGCTTCGCGCGGCACAACGATAGGGCAAGGGCGGCGCAGGTGCCCCCACCGACCCGGCAAAAGGAAGAGCACATGAAACCAGCGGCAGTCGTCTTTGACATCGGAAATGTGCTGATCGAATGGCAGCCCGAACGGTTCTATGACTCCGTGATCGGAGAGGACCGCCGCCGCGCCATGTTCGCCGAGGTGGACCTGCACGGCATGAACGATCTTGTCGATAGCGGCCAGCATTTCACTGACACGATCTATGCCGCCGCCGAAGCCAACCCAGCCTGGCGCGATGAGATCCGCATGTGGCATGATCGCTGGATTGAAATGGCCGCCCCCGTGATCCCCCGCTCTCTCAGGCTGAAAGAGGCGCTGCAGGCCAAGGGCGTGCCGGTGTTTTCGCTGACCAATTTCGGCATCCAATCCTATGACCATGCGGCAGAACACTACCCTTTCCTGCGCGCCTTTGATCGCGATTTCATCTCGGGTCACATGGGTATGATCAAACCCGACCCCGCGATCTATGCAGCGCTCGAGGAAGGATCGGGCCTGTCCGGCGATGCGCTTTTGTTCACCGACGACCGTATCGACAATATCAACGCCGCCAACGCCCGCGGCTGGCAGACCCATCATTTCACCGGGCCGGACGGCTGGGCTGACAGGCTCGTCGCTGCGGGGCTGTTGACCGAAGCAGAGGCCGCATGACCCAGTTCGACATCATCCCCTTCGACGCCGGCGACGCGCTGCTGGACTGGATCGGCCTGACCGACGCACTGGCCGAGGGGCACAACCTGCCGCGCGCCGAAATCGCGGATACGTTTTTGTATCGGGGCAAGGACACTTTGCTGAACCGCGCCGCATGGATCGACGGGCTGGGTTTGGCGGTGAAATCCGCCACCATCTTTCCCGACAACCCCACCAAAGGGGCACCGATGGTGAACGGCGGCGTGTCGCTTTACGCAGATGATCACGGCGCGCTCGAGGCTTTGATAGATTTTCACCTCGTGACCAAATGGAAAACCGCCGGTGACAGCCTGCTCGCCGCGCGCAGGCTTGCCCGCCCCGACAGCCGCAAAATCCTGATCGTCGGCGCGGGCACCCAAGGGCGCGGGCTTCACTCTGCCTACCGTGCTGCCTTCCCCGATGCCGAATTCACGGTGTGGAACCGATCCGCCCCCAATGCTCAGGCGATGGCACGTGATATCGAAGGGCTGCGCATCGCCGATGATCTTGAGGCCGCCGTGCGCGACGCGGACATCATCACCAGCGCCACCATGTCGACCGAACCGCTGATCAAGGGCGCGTGGCTGCAACCCGGCCAGCACCTTGACCTGATCGGTGCCTACCGCCCCGACATGCGCGAGGTGGATGATACGGCGCTGACCCGTGCCCGGGTCTTTGTCGACAGCCTCGACACCACGGTTGAACATATCGGCGAGCTGAAGATCCCGATCGCCCAAGGTGTGCTGAGCGCAAGTGACATCGTCGCGGATTACTATGATCTCGGCGCGTTCACCCGCCAGTCAGAGGATGAGATCACCCTGTTCAAAAACGGCGGCGGCGCGCATCTGGACCTGATGACCAGCCGCTATATCCTTGACCGGTGGCGCGCGCGCAGATGATCTGGTTTCTTCTCATTGCGGCTCTGGTCATCGCAATCCCGCTTGTGATCGAACGCAACCGTGCCGAAATGGAGGACGCGGACCGCGGCAGCGCCCTTGGCCAATTCGCAGAGCTGCCCGACGGGGTTACCCATTACGCGTGGACCGGCCCCGCTCAAGGCCCTGTTGTCGTTTGCGTCCACGGGCTGACCACCCCCAGCATTGTCTGGCGCGCGGTCGCCCGCGGGTTGGCGTCGATGGGGTACCGGACTCTAACCTATGACCTTTACGGGCGCGGCTATTCCGACCGTCCGTCTGGCCCGCAAGATCGCCAGTTCTTTATCAAACAGCTGCAAGACCTGCTGGAAGATCAGGATGTCACCGGCAGCTTCACCCTGCTGGGTTATTCCATGGGCGGCTCTATCGCGACGTGCTTTGCCGCCGCTTTCCCCGAACGTGTCGAACGGCTGATCCTGCTGGCGCCCGCAGGGATGGGGCTGGCACCGAACAAGCTGGTCGACTTTATGGCCAAAACCCCGCTGGTCGGCGATTGGCTGATGTTGGCGCTGTTCCCGCCGACCTTCCGGCGCGGCATCAGGGCCGAACGTGACATCCCGGTACAGGTCCGCCACATCCACGACCATCAGGCCGAACAGCTGGACTATAAGCACTATGTTCCTGCGGTGCTGGCCAGCCGTCGCGGTATTCTGGCGGATGTGCTGCGGGATGAACACCGCGCGATCCGGACGCATGATATCCCTGTGCTGGCGCTTTGGGGGCAGGATGATCAGGTGATCCCCGCGTCAGCCATCGGCAGCCTTGCCGAATGGAACCGCGCCGCCGAACACGAGGTGATCAAAGGCGCGGGCCACGGCCTGCCCTATACCCATGCGCCCCAGATCATTGCAGCGATCAAGGCACATATCGACACGGCGGATAAGGCGACAGATTAACTCGTCACCAGCCCGGGCAACCGCTTCTCGCGGATGGGCAAATGGATCAGCGCGCTAAACGCGCCCACGGCCACACCGATCCACCACACGGCGGTGTAATCGCCGTAAGCGTCATACATCCGCCCGCCCAGCCAGACCCCCATAAAGCTGCCCAACTGATGGCTGAAAAACACGATCCCATAAAGCGTGCCCATATAGCGCAGCCCATAAATATGCGCGACCAGCCCGCTGGTCAGCGGCACCGTCGCCAACCACAATGCCCCCATCCCGATGGAGAACAGGATGACCGACACCGGCGTGATCGGCAGTAGAATAAACAACGCCGCAATCACGGTACGTCCGGTATAAATCGCAGCCAGCAGGTACTTTTTGGAATAGCGTTTGCCCGCCCACCCCGCCAGCAATGTTCCGGCGATATTGGCCAGACCGATCAGGGAAATCGCCACCGCACCCAGGGCAGAGGTTGTTGTGATCCCGATGTTATGCAGCACGCCACCCGCAAGGATCGGACCGCAAAGTTCGGTCACGAAGGCAGGAAAATGCGCGGTGATAAAGGCCAGCTGATAGCCGCAAGAAAAGAAGCCGATAAAGATGAAGGTAAAGGTCGGGTCGCGCAGCGCCTTGCCCAGGATTTGTGACAGGCTTTCCTCCAGCTCGGCCTTGCTGGCCATCGCGGGGGCGCGCATCAACGGCAGCGTCAACAACATCGCCATGATCGCGCCCGCAAAGACAAGGAAGGTCGCCTGCCAGCTGAGGAACCCCAGCAACCATTCCGCCACTGGCGCACCAAAGACCTGACCCGCGCTACCCGCCGCCGTGGCAATGGCCAACGACATGGACCGGTTCTCGGCCGTTGAGGCGCGGCCCACCACGGCCAAAATCACGCCAAAGCCCGTTCCCGCGATCCCGAAACCCACCAACCACGCATAGGTTTGGTGTTCAATCGGTGACACCGAATTAGCCGACAGCACCAGCCCCACGGCATAGACCACGGACCCAATGATAATGGCGCGGCGGTCTCCGATCTTCTCGGCCATCGCGCCAAAGATCGGTTGGCCGATGCCCCAGGCGAGGTTCTGGATCGCGATCGCCAGCGAGAACTCGGAGCGGAGCCAGCCGAACTCTTCCGCGATGGGAATCTGAAAGACGCCAAAAGAGGCACGCACGGCAAAGCTCACCATGATGATCAGACACCCGACGATCAGCACCGGTGTGAAGATTGACGTATTTTTTTCCATGATGACCCCCGAAGCACGTGCCGCCACCGTAGCTTTGAAACCGGGGCCGTCAATTTCAAAACTGCGCGCATATCGGCCTGCGGGGGTTCTTCCCAAAGCCTGTGGCACATTGTAAGCCAAAGGCATGACTGATTTACGCACCATTTACGATAACCGCGTTGCCGACGGCAGCCTGTCGCCGGACCCCGCGCAAGAGGCCGTGCTGCCAGAGCTTGACCGCATTCGCAGCGCCTTGATGGCCCCGCAGAAAAAGGGCTTTTTCAAACGCGCACCCGAGCCACCGCAGGGTCTGTATCTTTGGGGTGGTGTGGGTCGCGGCAAGTCGATGCTGATGGATATGTTCGCGGCCAATATGGGCGATGTGCCAACGCGGCGAGTGCATTTCCACGCGTTCATGCAGGAAATTCACAATGCGATGCATGAGGCGCGGAAAACAGGCGTCGACGATGCGATTGCGCCAGTCGCAGCCGAGGTCGCGAATAGCGTGAAGCTGTTGGCCTTTGACGAGATGCAGATCACCGACATCACCGACGCCATGATCGTTGGCCGGCTGTTTGAAGCGCTTTTTGCGGCTGGTGTGGTGGTGGTGACAACGTCGAACCGGATACCGGATGATCTGTATAAAGACGGTCTGAACCGCCAGATATTCCTGCCCTTCATCGAATTGATCAAAGAGAAGATGAAGGTGATGGAGCTCGCCAGCCCGCGCGACTACCGACAGGACCGATTGGCGGGTACGAAATCCTATTTCACCCCCGTCAACCCAGAGAGCCGCGCCGCGATGAATGCCGTCTGGGAGGATCTGGCTGGCGGCCCGGGGGAGGAGTTGATCCTGCGGGTGAAGGGGCGCGATGTCGTCGTGCCGGAGTTTCGCAACGGTGTCGCCCGCGCCAAGTTCCACGCGCTTTGCGGTCGACCACTAGGGGCGGCAGATTATTTGACTTTGGCAGAGGCGGTGCGCGTGTTGATGCTGGACGATATCCCCAGTCTTGGCCGGTCAAACTTCAATGAAGCCAAACGCTTTGTGACCCTGATCGACGCGTTATACGAGGCTAAGGTGAGGTTGATCTGCTCGGCCGCGGCCGAACCCGAAATGCTATATCTGGAGGGGGAAGGCACCTTCGAGTTCGAGCGTACGGCATCGCGTTTGCGCGAAATGCAGGGGGAAGGCTGGGGCGCTTAATTGCGCCGCCGCCCCGGGGCGTACCCATCCCGCTGCAGATCGACTGCGGCCAGATAGAGTGGCGCGGCCTGATTGTGGTAAAATGCGACGGATTGGCGGATCTGCTGCCCGTCGCGAGCATGAGCTTGATCGCCGTCAGTCTGGCGGGCGGCCAAAGCCTTGCGTTCAGCGACAACAACCGCCGTCAGCAAACCTGCCGTATCCAGCGCACCAGAGGCTGTCGTAAGCGCCGGTGGTACTTTGAAATCGCCTTTGGCCGCCGCGCTGTTCAGCAACGTATCAATATAGCTGTCCGACCGTTCCGTGCTAATCGCCCAGATCAGGTAGGATTCAAGCACTTGGCCGCGTTTGCTATCATCGAACGATTGGACGATCGCGCTGACTGCATCCCCCACGTCAAAGGAAGCGTCCTTGTGCATCTTGTTGAGCAGCGTCGCAGGCGACAGCGGCACAAAGGCTGGCCCACCGGAGGCCAGATACGCCACCTGTCCATTGGCATAGCCCTGCGCGGTGTCGTGGCCCCCGGAAGATCGCCAGTGATCGACGATAAAGGTCACACCGACAAAGATCGTGAGCAGACGGAGATGGCCGAACACCATCCTGCGCAGCGCAAGGAAATTCTGATACGTATTGGTCATTGCATTGGTCCCCCCAAAGGCAAAATGTTACCCTCGGACCTTAGGACGCAAATTCCCTACAAAACGTAAATATAGCCAATTCTAATTGTTAAAAGGCTATCCGTTTTCCCGCAAAATTGCGCCTGCCAGATAGAGCGAACCGCAGATCAATACCCGCGCGTGGGGCGCCTTCGCGACAATGGTTGCAAGGGCTTCGGCGACGCCAGGTGCCTCTTGCGCGGTCAGGCCGACGTCGATCGCTGCGCGCGCGGTTTCGGTGGCCGGCAACGTCGCTGCTTCACCCGGTATTGAGACGGCGAACAATTGTTCTGCATGACCGGCCAGCGGGCGCAGATAGCCGCCGATATCCTTGGTGTTCAACATGCCACAGATCAGGAATGTGGGGCGGGCAGGCATGTCTTCTAGCACCGCCGCGATGGCGTCGCCCGCAGCAGGGTTATGCCCGCCGTCCAGCCATAATTCGGCCTGCGGCGCTGCGTCGATCAGCGGCCCGTGACGCAGACGTTGCATTCGGGCGGGCCATTCGGCGCGGGTCACAGCGGCCTCGCACGCTTGCGCGGAGGCCCCCAATTGTCGCAATGCTGCCAAAGCCGCACCGGCGTTGGAAATCTGGTGCGCGCCCAGCAGGTTAGGCTTGGGCAGGTCCAGCAAACCCGTGTCATCCTGAAAGACCATCCGTCCCGCTTCGGGGGCCACATGCCACTGCTGACCATAGGCAAAGACGGGGGCGTGGTGGCGTGCCGCCTGCGTCTCTATCACCTCGAGCGCGGCATCTTGTTGCGGGCCGACGATGCAGGGCACGCGACGTTTGATGATGCCGGCTTTTTCACCCGCAATCTCCGGCAGGGTCGTGCCCAGAAACTGTTGGTGATCAATCGACACCGGCGTGATGACGGTCAATGCGGGCTGGTCGATCACATTGGTCGCGTCCAGACGCCCGCCAAGGCCGACCTCAAGCAGGGTATAATCCGCCGGAGTACGGGCAAAGGCCAGTAGCGCGGCGCAGGTTGTGATCTCGAAATAAGTGATGCTCTCGCCGTTGTTGGCGGCGTAACATTCATCCAGCATCTCGGTCAGCGCCGCTTCGGAAATCAGCTCTCCGGCAAGGCGGATGCGTTCGTGAAAGCGCGCCAGATGGGGCGAGGTATAGGCGTGGACACGGTGGCCATCTGCCTCAAGCCCCGCTCGGATCATCGCCTGTGTCGATCCTTTACCATTGGTGCCGGCAATATGGATCACAGGGGGAAGGTCGTTCTGGGGGTTGCCCAAAGCGTTCAGCAGCCGCCACATGCGATCCAGCGTCAGGTCGATAATCTTGGGATGCAGCGCCATCATGCGTGCCAGCACTGCATCCGATGTGTTCTGCGTCATTTCGCCTTGGGTTCCGCCGCTTCGGCTTTGGGGGCCGCATCGGGTTCTGGCGTCAGCGCATGGGCAATATCGCCGCCTTCGGTAGGCGCAGGCAGATCGCCGCGCACCGCGGGGGGCAGCTTCATCAGCATCCGCGTGATGTCGATCAACTCGTCCCGCATCTGGGTGCGCGGAGTCACGCGGTCCAGCATGCCGTGGTCCAGCAGATATTCGGCGCGCTGGAAGCCTTCGGGCAGTTTCTCGCGAATGGTCTGTTCAATCACACGTGGGCCGGCAAAGCAGATCAGCGCATTGGGTTCCGCAATCTGGACATCCCCCAGCATCGCATAGCTCGCCGTGACACCACCGGTCGTGGGGTGGGTCAGAACGACGATATAGGGCAGCCCCGCTTCTTTCAGCATCTGCACGGCGATGGTGGTGCGCGGCATCTGCATCAGGCTCAGGATGCCTTCTTGCATACGCGCGCCACCGGCGGCAGAGAAGAGCACCAGCGGGCATTTCAGCTTAACCGCTTTTTCAGCCGCGGCGATGATGGCGTTGCCGACATACATGCCCATGGACCCGGCCATAAACGAGAAGTCCTGACCTGCCGCGACGATCGGCGTGCGGCCGATTTCACCGGTGGCGACCAGCATCGCTTCGGCTTCGCCCGTTTGTTTCTGGGCGGCCTTCAGACGGTCGGGGTATTTCTTTTGATCGCGAAAGTGCAAAGGGTCCGGCGTCGGCGCGGGGACTTTGACCTCGGTAAAGATGCCGCCGTCGAACAGCGCCTTGAAGCGTTCACGCGGGGTAATCGCCATGTGGTGACCACAGCTGGTGCAGACGTTCAGGTTGTCCGACACCTCGCGGTGGAACAGCATGGTGCCGCATTCTTCGCATTTCGTCCACAGATTGTCCGGCGTCTCGCGACGCGAGAAGATGGAGTTGATCCGAGGACGGACGTAGTTGTTGATCCAGTTCATGGTGAACCTTTGCTTCCAGTTTCGCCTTCCAAATAAGCTGACGCGCAGTAAATTGCAATCAACGGCGGATCGCCAACCGCGCGGCAAGCCAGCTGACCAGCATCAGCGCGAAATCGACGGGCAACCACGCGCGCAACGCGTCAACATCATCCATCCCGAAGGGGGTCAAATACAGCGCCAAACCCGATAGGTCATCGGGCAGAGAGGTGATGACGATCGCCGCGACATTATTGCAAAAATGCACTGCAATGGCTGGCCCCAGCGACCCTGCCCGCGCGGTCAGATCGGCCATCAACATCCCGAAGACACCGGCCCAAAGTGCTATGACCAGCGCATTTTCGCCGGCTTGATCGGGAAGATAGTGCCCAAGCGCGAAAATCACGGCCGGCAGCACCATCCACACCAGCGGAGAGTTGAACCGTGCCGCCAATTGCTGCTGGACATAACCGCGAAAGACGATCTCTTCGGCGCTGACCTGTACCAGCACCCCGAGCAGCGAAAACGGAAGCAACATCAGCCATGTGCCAAGCGCGAGGTTGGGCACATAGGGCGCGCCAAGGTTCCACGGTGGCAGCAAATAGGTCACCGCACCAAGCAGCACCAGCATCTTGAGCACGGCCCAGAACTGCGGCACCACAAGCCCCGACGGGCCGATCAGACCACGCACGGGACGTTTGTGGATCACCCGTGTCACCACGGCCACGCCGACGATCATCAACCCGAAGCTGCCAAGCAGCAGGAACATCGCCATCGGCGTCTTGCCTGACAGCAAGCTGTCATAAAACCCGTCCGCACGCGGCCCCATCAGGTTGAACAGGGTGGTGAACATCAGGTTGTTGAGCAGCAGGTAGATCGCGGTTGCCGCAAGAAACCCCAAGATCAGCCGCCACAGCGCCGCCGAGGGGATCGCAGGGGCGACAAAGGCTTTGTGGGCAGCGTATCGGGTCACGCGGGGTCATCTCCTACGGGTGGGGGCAAGGCTTCGTCTTCGCGCGGGATATCCACCCGTGCCGCACGAAGCAAGTCGGCGGCGTTGGTCAGATGGCTTGATACCGTGCGTAGAAGGCTCAGCAGGATCACACGGTCGTTTTCAACCACCGACTTGAATTGATCCGCACCGATCCGAAGGAAACGGCTGTCTTCGAGGGCGACAAAATCCATCTGCCGCGGCTCGTTCACGATGACCGCAAGGTCACCGATCAAACGCCCCTTTTCGACGGTTGAGACGTGATGCGCCAACCCTTCGGGGTCACGCCAGCTCAGCTCTCCCTTCCCCGACAGACAGAGGTAGACCGCATCTGGCCGTTGGTCTTGAGCAAAGACCATCTCTCCCTGTGCGACGGTGTACCACTGCGCCGCAAAGGCCAGCAGGCGCTGGTTGCGCGGGTCGAGGTTGCCGAACAAGTCGTTGCGCGCAATGATCCGCAGCTTGCGTCGCAAATCGTCCGAGATGCTGTCGTCCTGACTGGGGATATCAACCTGCGCCAGACCGTCAATGCGCCCGCCACGGATCTTGATGTACATGTCGAAATCGTCAGGATTGGCAAAGGAGCTATCCATGTAAATCTGGGTCGTTTCGGGCAGCAGTTCGCTGACCTTGTCGCGCAACCGTTGCAGGCTTTCTGCGTCATGCCCCGCAAGCGACTGGTTCAGGATCAGGATATCGGGTCGTTTCATCGCCGCGCGGCTGAATCCGGCGCGTTCCTGGAACATCATCGCGATATTTGACCCGCCGATGCTGACCGGCAGATCAAAGACGTTGAGCGCGACATCCTGTTGCAGCCCGTGTTTCTTGAACACGTCCGACACCACATCCAGAACCAGATCCGCCTGAAGCCCCGCCACGGCGGAAATCCGGCCATACAACACGTTTTCAAGTATCGTCAGACGCGGCAGATACTGGTCAGGTGTGATCGGCACGAACATATCCCGCGCCCGTTCGCGCATCTCGGCGCCCTGCTGCTTACGGATTTTCAGGATCTCGTCCTTGAAGGTCGCAGGGAAAGCCGGGCCGATCTGTTCGGCCGTGAAGGCAAAGGGCACGGTAAGCAGCAACGAGAATTCATCCTCGCTCAGCGCTTCATCCCCTTTGGCGCGACGCCGTAGCGCGATATCGACCAGTTGCTCGTACAGTTCTTCCTCGATGCCGAGAGCGGTGAACAGCGGGTGGTCGGTGCCATCACGTCCAAAGGTCTGGTGCAACGTTTCTACCAGCGTCTGTGAAATCGCGATGCCCTGCTCGGCCAGACCCTGTTCGATGATCATCGCCAGAAAGCTGCGTTCAAGCGCCAGACCCGCCTGCGAGATGCTGCGGATGGGCGCGGCGAACATCAGGTTCCCCCCAAGCGGCAGCGCCGGGTTGAACCGATCTGGGTCAAAGCGGTGCACCACCTTGTCCAGTCCTTGCTCTTTCAGCCGCTCGTGCACCTCGTCGCGCAGGGCAACCACGCGGGCCGCAAGCTCGGGGTGCTTGTCCGGGTCCATCCGGTCGGCGGCCATGCGACGGAACATCATGTCCTGTGTGCCAACGGCGTTGGCCAGCTCATACCACCAGTCGTTGATGTCCTCGCGGGTGCTCAGATCGGCGAGCCCGGGGTCCAGCCAATCCGCCTTGGTGCTGTCCAGACTATTGCCCGACCGCTTTGTCTCGATCGCGGCGCGGTCGGTTTTCATGGGGTCCCAGAGGACGGTTTTCGGGCTCGACCGCAGGGGCATCAGCAGATTGTCCCCGACGGTGCCCTGAAACAGATAGGGGTGCGCATCGGAATAGCCGATCCGCGCCGCAAGCACGGCCTGATGCAGCTCTGCCAGATTATGCCCCGCCATCGTGATCCGCCCGCGGCTCGGCACGGCCTCGCGCACCAAAAGCTCTGCCAGAGCGTTGCGTTCGGATTGGTTGGGCATCTCAAGCGCGACGCGCGCGCCTTTGGGTATTTCGAGGTTCAGATCATCCAGGATCGTGTTCCCGTCCGGCGTGCGCAAAGACACATGTTCCAGCACAATTGGGCCGCGCAGATGCGGGACTTCATCGGGCTCACCTTCGAACAGGCGCGCGTCGATCTCGCCCCGCGGGGCGAAACGTTCAATGACCACATCCCACCGCAGCGACATGTCCTGCGTCTGATTGTAATAGGTCAGCAGTTCCTTCCACGGGCTCGACAAATCCTTGTAGGCGGCCAAGGCCGCGACCAGCGCGCCCACCGTGATCTGCCCCTTGATCGCAAGATACCCCCCCACGGCATAGAAAAAGAACGGTGTCAGCTGGGTGATGAAGTTGTTGAGAAACTTCATGAAGAATTTCTTCTGGTAGATCTGGAAGCGGACCTCGAACAGTTGGCCCAGCCGGTCGGTGAACAGCGCCAGACGGTAGCGCCAGCCGCCGTTGGTGCGCAGGTCGGTGATACCGGCGGCGGTCTCGCCGATTTCAGACGACAGGTGCCGCACTTCCTTGATCCGCTGTTTGTTCAGCAGGTTGATCTGCCGCTGCAGCATCGGGATGAGATACGCCTGCAACGGGATCAATGCGACGCCCGCCAACCCGAACCACGGGGATTGCAGGAAGAGGAACAGCAGGATGATCAGCATCTGCCCCGCCTGGAACACAGGCTGGGCGACCGCATCGCCCATCAACCCGCCCATCGGCTCTGCCTCCGAGGTGACCATCGACACCAGCTCGCCCTGACTGGTGTTTTCGAAATAGCTGCGCGGAAAACGCATCATCCGCGCGATCAACTGATAGCGGAATCGACGCAGTAGCCGCTCTGCCAGCACCCCCTTCATCGTGTTCAAACGCATCTTCATCAGGCCGTGGATCAGCACCGAAAAAAGATAGGCAAAACACAGCACCATCAGGAACTGCACCTGACTGAACGACATCCCGAAAACGTCGATCACATCGGTCTCTGCCCCAATGGCATCGTTGATGATGCGCTTGGGCAGTTCGAGGGTGATGTAGAGGATCGGGAAGGTAATCAGCGTGAGGACAAGCAAAACCAGTTGGTCACGACGGGAGTATTTCCAAATAAAGGAAAAAATCGAATGCTCCATGCAGGGTCGCTTTCGCTAGGGGCGGCACAGAGCCAAGGATTATTTAACACCTAAGCCCACAGCCCGCGCTGTTCAACTGGTGGCTTGAGCCTTGCAGCGACAGGGCTGGGTGGCTATTCCGGTGTAAACGTCCACTCAGGGAGGCCTGCCACATGTCCACCAACACCCGCTTTGATAAATCCAGACTGCCAAGCCGGCACGTGACCGAGGGGCCAGAGCGCGCACCGCACCGGTCCTATTACTACGCAATGGGCATGACCGAAGAAGAGATTCACCAGCCTCTGGTGGGTGTGGCAACCTGCTGGAACGAAGCGGCCCCCTGTAACATCGCGCTGAACCGTCAGGCCCAAGCGGTCAAGGTCGGCGTCAAGGCGCAGCAAGGCACGCCACGCGAATTCACCACCATCACTGTCACCGACGGGATCGCCATGGGCCACGAGGGCATGCGCTCTTCCCTAGCGTCGCGCGAAGCGATTGCCGACACGGTAGAGCTGACAATGCGCGGTCACTGCTACGATGCGATTGTCGGTCTTGCGGGCTGTGACAAATCGCTGCCGGGCATGATGATGGCGATGCTGCGGCTGAACGTGCCGTCCGTGTTCCTCTACGGTGGGTCGATCCTGCCGGGCAAAGTCCCGGAAGGGGCCGATGTGCCTGCCGATTTCGCCAGCCGCGATCTGACTGTGCAAGACGTTTTCGAAGCCGTGGGTAACTACCAGAACGGCAGCATGTCGCAAGCCGCGCTTGAAGTATTGGAGCGCGTCGCTTGCCCGACAGCCGGTGCCTGCGGGGGCCAGTTCACCGCCAACACTATGGCCTGCGTGTCCGAGGCAATTGGTCTGGCGCTGCTGAACTCCTCTGGCATGCCTGCGCCCTATGAATCCCGCGACGCCTATGCGGCGGCCTCGGGTGAAGCCGTCATGAACCTGATCGAAAAGAACATCCGCGCGCGCGACATCTGCACCCGCGAAGCGTTCGAGAATGCGGCGCGTATCGTGGCCTGCACCGGCGGGTCGACCAATGCCGGTCTGCACCTGCCCGCTATGGCCGCCGAGGCGGGTATCGACTTTAACCTCAGCGATGTGTGCGACATCTTCCGCGACACGCCTTATTTCGTCGACATGAAACCCGGCGGGTCGCATGTGGCAAAAGACCTGTATGACGCGGGCGGCGTGCCTGTTGTGATGAAAGAACTGCGCAAGGCTGGCCTGCTGCATGATGACTGTCTCACCGCCTCGGGCCTGTCCATCGGTGAAGAGCTCGACAAGATCGAACGCGAAGCCGACGGCAAGGTGATCCACGCGATCGAAACACCGATCAGCAAGACCGGCGGCGTCGTTGGTCTGAAGGGCAACTTGGCACCCGAAGGGGCCATCGTGAAAATCGCGGGCATGTCCGAAGAAGACATCGTCTTTACCGGTCCGGCGCTGATCTTTGAATGTGAACAGGATGCGTTCGAAGCCGTGCAAAACCGGGCCTACAGCGAAGGCGACGTGTTCGTGATCCGCAACGAAGGCCCCGCTGGTGGCCCCGGCATGCGCGAAATGCTGGCGACCACGGCGGCCCTGTCCGGTCAAGGCATGGGCAAAAAGGTGGCACTGATCACCGACGGCCGTTTCTCCGGCGCGACACGGGGTTTCTGCGTTGGTCACGTCGGCCCCGAAGCCGCACATGGCGGACCGATTGCCTTGCTCAAACAGGGTGACATGATCACACTGAACGCGATCACCGGTTCGATCTCTGTCGATATCTCGGACGAGGAAATGGCAGAACGCAAAGCGGCTTGGCCCGGTGCCCGCAAAACAAACTATCAAAGCGGTGCACTGTGGAAATACGCGCAGCTTGTGGGCCCAACCTATCTTGGTGCGGTGACGCATCCCGGCGCGAAGGCGGAAACACATGACTATATGGACCTGTAAAGGTCCGCTTGCCGCCTTTGGCGTGATGCTTCTGACCGCCTGCGAGGGCGGTCAGGGGCTTGGCGCGTCCTCGGGTGCCGCCAAGCCGCCGTTGTCACGCGCGAAAATGGCCGGAGGGGTCGAACTGGTCGCCCCCGATGGTTTCTGCATCGACCAAACCAGCCTCGAGGCGCGCTTTGCCGTGATTGCACGCTGTGACGGATTAGGGGCCCCTGCCTCTGCGGGGGCAGCACCGCGCGGGTTGATCACGGTCAGCCTGACCCAGTCCAAACCCGGCTCCCTGCCAAGCGCCCAGCAGATCGCGGCTGAAACCTCGCTCCAGAATGTGAGCGATGTGGAGAAAGGCGACCAAAGCGTCACCTTCCGCGCGCAGGGGCGTATTCCTGTCGGTGGGCTTTCCCCCAAACAATGGCGCGGCGTCGCACGGATGGGCACGCAAACCGCCGGTATCGCCGTCTACGGCCCCGAACGCGGCGAGATCGTCAGCGCCTCTGGCCGAAGGGTTCTGACACAGTTGATCACCCGCAGCATCGACGCCAGTGCCCCTGCAAAAACCACCGTCGCGCAACGCAACTAGCGCGCCGGCCCCTTGGCCCATTTCATTTGTGCCCCCACGCCACAGGCGGTAGGGTACGACCAACAACCCATTCGTAATCGGGGCAACAGGCACATGCGCAAACTCGGGAAAAAGCTGATCGACAGCGCCTTGATCGCGCGGTTTACCCGCCGCTGGTCTGCCAAAGCCGACCGCGCCCCCCAGACAGAACTGTCCGTGCTGCGCAAACAAGCAGGTCAAGCACGCGCCTTGCGTCGGCATCTGGACAAGCTGATCTACACCGCCGAAGACCGGCTTGCCCTGCCCCGTATCGGTTCTAACAAGTTCTCTCGGCCCCATAACACCGATTGGTCCTGGCGCCCGCAGCTTTGGCGCGCGCCCTTGACCAAATCGGGGCTGTCGTCGGTGCAATCCAAGGCGACCATGGGGGATGAGGTCACGATTTTCCACGACTGCACCCTGTCCGAACTCGGCATCCGGCAAATCCGCAACCTCGAAGAAAACCATCTGGCGCCCTATGGGCTTCGGCTTGAGGTCTACCGTTTCGACGGGTCTTTCCTGTCCCTGGTGCTGGACCTGCAGGATGATTGCGTTGACGGGATGAAGCGCACGCATGTCCTGCGCGTGGACGCCGTGATCGAGATGGAGAAACCGATCGAAATTTTCGCCCGCCTGAACATCCGCCACGGGCCCAACACCGAACAAATGGTGCAGGAACTGCCGCTGAACAAATCCGAGGTCACGGCAGAATTCGACCTCGCCTATTCCAACCTGAACGAAAAACGCGTCGAGAAAGCCTGGATCGACCTGATTTTTGAAGGGCCCGAAATGAACCAGATCATGCTGCGTGACCTGACCTTTTCGCGCCGCCCCCGCGCCCAGTTGTAGGAGCCCCGCATGAGCAACCTGACCCTCACCAAAACCCAGATGCGCGACGGCACCTGGCAAGGGATCGTGACCGGCGCGGGCGATACCAAACCCGATCTTGCGGTCACCCATGCCGATGCCGATGTCGCGGGGGTGCAGTTGGAGCATGACGCGTCCTCGGATCACTGGGTGCTCAGCATCCCTGTGCCCGCAGCCGCAATCGCCGATGGGCTGCATACATTGCTGGTGGTCGACCGCGCGTCTGGCTCGACATTGGCCAGCATCACCCTGATCGGGGACGAGGTCACCGGCCCCGATTTGCGCGCCGAGGTGGATTTGCTGCGCGCCGAGCTTGATATGCTGAAACGTGCGTTCCGGCGGCACTGCGTCGAAACGACCTGACCGCGCTTGCTTGCTTGCCCCTATGACGCGATGTATCCCTTGGCAAGACTGAGCCCTTCAGAGGACCCTCGTGATGGCAGTGAAAAGACGGACTATCGGCGTGATCGGCCTTGGCAATTTTGGCTCTACGGTCGCAACCGAGCTGCAGCGTTTTGGCAACTACGTGATCGGCGTGGACCTGAACGACCAGCGCGTCAGCAACCATGTCGAAAAGCTGAGCCAAGCCGTTATCGTGGACGCCCGCGATGATGCCGCCCTGCGCGAGGCCGGGTTGGGCGACTGTTCGATGGCGCTGGTCGCCATGGGCAGTGATCTTGAATCGAGCATCCTGTCGGCCATCAACCTGAAACTGCTGGGAGTCGAGACGATCTGGGCCAAGGCCAAGACAAAAACGCACCACCGCATCCTGTCGAAACTGGGGGTCGACCGTGTGATCCACCCCGAAGTCGAAGTCGGCCAGCATATCGCGCAGGTGATCCACAACCCCTTGGTGCGCGACTATGTCAGCCTCGGGAACGGGTACCACGTGGTCAACTTCCGCATCCCCGAAGCGCTTGAGGGCAAATCGCTCGAGACGTTGTCATACGGCAAGAAGTTCGACCTGCGCTGTTTGGGCGTGATGCGGGGCACCGAATATATCGGGCGCGACGGGCTGGACTGCACGTTGCAACGGGACGATCTGTTGATCCTGCTCGGGCAGCGCACCGACCTGCGCAGCTTTGCGGCAAGCCTTTGAAGCTCTTTTCAAAGTCACAGAAAAGCGCGTGGCGGCTTCTGCCCCCGCCCGCCGTGCTTGTGTTGATCTATCTGACGATGGTGGTTCTGGGCGGATTGATCCTGTGGACACCGCTGGCGAATACTGCGGGGATCAGCCTGTCGGACGCGCTGTTCACCTCTACCTCTGCTGTTACGGTGACGGGGCTGGCGGTGGTCGATACTGGCACCGCTTTTACCGGTTTCGGGCAGGCGGTCATCGCACTTCTGATCCAGATGGGCGGCTTGGGGTTGATGACCTTTGCCGTTCTGGTGCTCTCCGCGCTTGGTATCCCTTTGGGGATGCCGCAGCGGATTATCCTGCGCGAGGACCTGAACCAGCCGAGCATCTACAATCTGACCTCGCTGGTGATGGCGATCCTGAAGATCGCCATTCTGGCAGAGCTAATCGGCGCTGCCTTGATGGCCTTTGTCTTCGTGCCCGAATTCGGTCTGGCGCAGGGGCTGTGGCATTCGGTGTTCCTAAGCATTTCTGCATTCAACAATGCGGGGTTCGCGCTGTTCCCTGACAGCCTGAGCAACTGGGTCAGCGATCCGATTATCAACGTCGTGATCCCCGCCCTGTTCATCATCGGCGGCATCGGGTTCATCGTGCTGGCCGATATCTGGGAAAAACGCAGCTGGCGACGGCTCAGCCTGCACAGCAAGCTGATGCTCACCGGCACGGTGGTGTTGATCCTGCTGGCCTGGGCGCTGTTTGCAGCACTTGAATGGCGCAACCCCGCGACCTTGGGCCAGTTCGGCAGCCTTGGCAGCAAGCTTTGGGCCAGTTGGTTTCAGGCCGTCACCCCACGGACAGCGGGCTTTAACACGCTTGATTACGCAGAGGTTCACGAGAGTACCGCCTTGATGACCATGACGCTGATGCTAGTCGGAGGCGGTAGCACGTCGACGGCGGGCGGCATCAAGGTGACCACGCTCATCGTGCTGATCCTCGCCACCGTGGCCTTCTTCCGGCGCAGCACCAGCCTGCATGCTTTTGGTCGGTCGATGGGGCCGGATGAAGTGTTCAAGGTCATGGCGCTGACCACAATCAGCATCCTTCTGGTCCTGACGGGCATCTTCATCATGTCGATCAAACATGACGGAGAGTTTATCGACCTCGCGTTCGAGGCAACATCGGCCTTTGGCACCGTCGGCCTGTCGCGCGGTGCCACGGCAGAGCTTGATAGCACCGGCCGCGCGATGATCATGCTGATGATGTTTCTGGGCCGCGTCGGCCCGCTGACCATCGGGTTCTTTCTGGCGACGCAATCGGTGCCCCGCGTGCGCTACCCCGAAGGCAAGGTCTATCTGGGCTGAACACCCGCCCTTGGCCCAACAAAAAAGACCGGCCCGCCTATCTGCGGACCGGTCTTTAATGCGAAGGCGTGATCGCCGCGCTTACTTCTTCGGGCCCAATGCGGACAAACCTTTGAGGATGTCGATGGCATAGGCTAGCTGGTAATCCTCTTCCCGCAAGGACGCAGCTTTTTCGGCCTTGGCGCGGTCTTCCATGATCTGGTCGACCTGATCGTCGGTCAGGCTGTCGTTGTTCAGGCTGCCGCGCAGGTCTGCTTCGGACCGCAGGGGGCGTGCTGTTGCATCCTCTTCCTCGCTGTCCGTAGGCTGTGCCGGTGGCTGGGCGACGATGATGTCGGGGGACACGCCAAGTGCCTGAATAGAGCGGCCCGACGGCGTGTAGTACCGCGCTGTGGTCAGGCGCATCGCCCCTTCACCGCGCAGCGGCATGATCGTCTGCACCGACCCTTTGCCAAAGCTTTTGGTCCCGACGACAATCGCGCGACGGTGGTCTTGCAGGGCACCGGCAACGATCTCGGAAGCCGAGGCAGAGCCACCGTTGATCAGCACCACAATCGGCTTGCCTTCGGCCAGATCGCCGGGGGTGGCGTTGGTGCGGTCGCCATCCGCGGCATCACGGCCACGGGTGCTGACGATCTCGCCCTCTTCAAGGAAAGCATCCGACACGGCGATAGCCTGATTCAACAGACCACCGGGGTTGTTGCGCAGATCCACGACAAAGCCGCTGACATTCTCGATGCCGCCGGCGGCCTCGACCTGCTCTTCCAGACCCTCTTTCAGCTTGGGGTAGGTCTGTTCGTTAAAGGTGGTGACCCGCAGCACAACTGCGTCGCCTTCGGTACGGGCGCGCACTGCGGTCAGCTGGATGGTATCGCGCACCAGCGACACGTCGAAGGGTTCGGTCTCGCCTTCTCGCACCACGGTGATCTCGATCTCTGATCCCACCGGCCCGCGCATCAGCTCGACCGCGTCATCCAGCGTCAGCCCCAGCAGGCTTTCGCCGTCCACATGGGTGATGAAATCGCCCGCTTCGATACCCGCTTCAGAGGCAGGCGTGCCATCAATAGGGGAAACAACTTTGACGAAACCCTCTTCCTGCGTCACCTCGATGCCGAGACCGCCAAATTCACCACGGGTCTGGTCGCGCATCTTCAGCGCGTCTTTCGGCGACAGGTAGCTGGAGTGTGGATCAAGCGAGGTAAGCATGCCGTTGATCGCGGCCTCTACCAGCTCTTCGGTGTCGACCTCTTCGACGTATTGCGCGCGGATGCGTTCAAAGATGTCGCCGAACAGATCAAGCTGTTCATAAACGTTGCTGTTCTTTTCAGTTTCCTGTGCCAGCAAGGGGCCCGCAATCTGCGTCGTGGCAATCACCCCTGCCAGCGTACCGCCCACGGCAGCCATCACGAACTTCTTCATCGTTTATCCATCCTTATCAGTTCGGAACCAGTCTGACGGGTCCTGCGGAACATTGTTCTCTCTTACTTCTATATAGAGCGTTTCTGAACGCTCCACGCCAGCCCCATCACCATTTGGTGACAGCGCCTGTTGATTTACGCCGGCCGGGCCGCCCATAAGGCCAATCGGCGTCTCTGCCCCGATCACCTGCCCTGCCTCGCCATAAACCACATCCAGCCCTGCCAATACAAACAACGCCCCGGCCCGAGGTTCAAGAATGACCACGTTTCCCAGGTCCAGCAGCGGGCCGGTGTAGCGGATTGTCGCCGCCGTGGGCGATGTCACGATGGCACGCGGGCGGGTCGCGAGGATAATCCCGGGGCGCGTCACCCCCGCCGCATCGGTTTCATTGGCGCGGCGCAGGATCACGCCCTGCACCGGCAAGGTCAGGTCGCCCTTCTGCCCTTCGAAATCGGCGGGCGCATCCGCAATCGGGTCCGAGGTCATCTCGGACAGGCCGCTGGCGAACCCCGATAGCGTCTCGGAGGTCGAGATCAGGATCGCGGTGCGCACCGGGTCTTCGTTGAAGCGTTTGGGCAGATCAGTCCGGTTCGCCATCGCCTGATTAAGCTCTGTCCGGGCGCGCTGGATTTCCGTCAGCCCCTCCTGCAAGCGCTGTGCCGCATCGGTTTGAAGCGCCCGCAGGGTCTGCACGTCTTCAAGATCCTGCCGCAAGACATCGGCGCGGGTGTTCAGGGCCGGTGTCAGCTCTGCCAGCAGCATACCCGCGCGTGCGGTGCCAACGGGCCCTTCAGGATGCAGGAACAAGGTGGGCGACGGGTTGCCGCCGATGCTTTGCAACACGCCCAGCAACTGCGCGACCTCGCCATCGCGGGCCTGTAGCTTTTTGCTCAGCTGCGCCTCGTTGATGGCCGCCTGACGCAGCCCCTCGCGCATGGCCCCAAGGCCGGTTTCAAACGCCTGAATCGTCTGGGTCAGCGCCTGCACGCGGTCCCGCGCCCCATCTGCGGCGTCCAACTGGGCAGAGGCCGCTTCAAGGTCGGCCATCGCGCGGCGCGCCTGTTCTGCCGCCTCGGTTTGCGCAAACACGCCAACGGGCCAGAACATCAGGGCAAGGGCGCAAAGGCGGATCATTCGAGCAGCGACTTTCCCGTCATCTCGGCCGGTTGATCCAGCCCCATCAACTGCAACACTGTCGGCGCCAGATCGGCCAGACGACCGCTGCGCAGGCTGGCCCCATCGGGCCCGCCGACAACCGCCACGGGCACGGGGTTGAGCGTATGCGCCGTATGCGCCCCGCCGGTTTCGGGATCAATCATCGTTTCGCAATTGCCGTGGTCCGCAGTGACAATCATCGCGCCGCCGACATCCTCAAGCGCCTCAAGCACGCGCCCAAGGCCGGTATCCACCGCCTCGCAGGCCGCGATGGCGGCATCAAGATCACCGGTGTGCCCCACCATATCGGGGTTCGCGTAATTCACCACAATCAGGTCGTAGCGGTCCTTGATCGCTTGCACGAAACGGTCGGTGACTTCCGCACAAGACATCTCTGGCTGCAAATCATAGGTCGCCACATTCGGCGACTTGGGCATATAGCGGTCCTCGCCCGTTGTGGGGGTTTCCTCGCCCCCGTTCAGAAAGAACGTCACATGCGGGTATTTCTCTGTCTCGGCCAAGCGGAACTGCCGCAGGCCGTGCTGTGCGACCCATGCCCCAAGCGTGTTCACGATCTCGGGCTTGGGGTACATGGTGGTCATGAACGCCCCATGCGCGTCGGAGTATTCCGCCATGCCCATCACCGCAGACCACGCAGGCCGCGCGCCTGTGTCGAAGGCGTCAAACTCCGGATCCGCAAGCGCCGACATGATTTCGCGCGCGCGATCGGCGCGGAAATTCAGGCAGAAGATCCCATCGCCGTCCTGTACGCCGGTGTAGCCCTCCAGCACCGTGGGCGTGATAAATTCATCGTTTTCGTCCAGACCATAGGCATCATTCACCGCATCGCGGGCCGTTGGGGCGGCACTGCCCTTGCCCTGCACGATCGCCTCATAGGCTTTGGCAACGCGGTCCCAGCGGTTGTCACGGTCCATCGCGAAATAACGCCCCGAGACGGTCGCGATGCTCGCCCCGTCGGGCAAGGCGGCTTGCAGCGTCTCGAAATAGCCCAAGGCCGAGCGCGGCGCGACATCGCGCCCGTCGGTCAGCGCATGGATCACCACCGGAATACCCTGCGCCCGCAGCGTCCGCACCGCGGCAATCATATGTGTCAGGTGCCCATGCACCCCGCCATCAGAGACAAGCCCCATCACATGCGCCGTGCCGCCGGTCTGTTTCAGCGTCTCGGCAAAGTCCAGCAACGGTTGATGGGTGGCAAACGCGCCTTCCTCGATCGCCAGATCGATCTGACCCAGATCCATCGCGACGACACGACCAGCCCCGATATTGGTATGCCCCACCTCGGAGTTGCCCATCTGCCCCTGTGGCAGACCCACATCAGGCCCGAAAGTGGTCAGCGTCGCCGAAGGGCAGCTTTGCATGATCCGGTCGACATGCGGGGTCTTTGCCAAAAGGGGCGCGTTTCCCTGGGGGTCATCGCGCAGGCCCCACCCATCCAGAATGCACAATACGACAGGTTTTGGGGTGTTCATCCTGAGACCGCTCCGCAGGTTTACAGTGGTTTTGCGTCTTTTAGCGGCTCTGTGGCCGATGGTGAACCTAATTCAACGCAGTTTACAAACTTGTAAGCAGAGGGCGGCCAAATCACACGGCGCACCCTTGCCCTGCCTGCGCGGTTTGGTCATAAGATGGGCGCATCAAAGCCAAGGACGACAGCATGACATCCCAAGCACCGGAAACCCGCATTGTGAACACCTGGCGCGTCGCCTGTGACGGCAGCGAAGGCGCCTTGGGGCACCCGCGCGTCTGGCTGCAAATCCCGCAAGACAAGGGCTGGGTCGAATGTGGGTACTGCGACTGCAAGTTCATCCACGCCGAGTTTGAGGGCAAGGTCTGACCAAAGCGTTACGATGGCTGGGCGCGCTTGCGCTTTTGCCCGCGTGCTTTGTGCTTGCCGCAGTGATCGGTGCCCTCTGGGCCGCTCCTGCCTCTGATGAACCGCGCGCGGTGCCAACGCGCGAGGTGCTGCTGGTCCACGGACCCATCCACTATGATCTGCTGATCCCGATTGATGATATCTCGGGCCCGCGGTTTGCCGCGCTCGAGACGCTGGGTCTGCCGCTATCGCATCCCGATGCGCGGTGGCTTGTCATCGGATGGGGGGCGCGCAAGTTTTATACGGAAACCCCCACCTATCGCGAATTGAAGCCCGGCAATGTCTGGCGCGGGATTATCGGCGATGACGCGGTGCTGCGGATTGATGTCATTGGCCCCATCGCCCCGACCGCCAAACGCCGGACCGTGACGATGACCGAAGGCGCGTACCGCAGGCTGGTCGCAAATGTCTGGTCGGCGCTTGACCCCGGCCCTGACGGGCTGCCGCAACGTGTCGATGTGGATGGGTATACCGCCACCGATGGATTCTTTGCCGCCAAAGGACGCTTTAGCATCCTGCGCACCTGCAACGTCTGGATTGGCGACCAACTTCGTGCGGCAGGGCTGCGGTTCGGACGCTGGACGCCGCTCCCCTTGTCGGTGAGCCTGTCCTGGCACCTTTACCAAAGCGAGCCCCGCTAGGCAGGGACGCTCCGCGGGGAGTTTATTTGGCAAAATGAAACCGGTCGCGGGCAATTGGCCGCTGGAGAGTTTGCCGGCTTCGTGGCACAAGAAAGCTTGTCTGAAAGAGGAGCACCGACATGTCCGGCACATTTGGCAAAGGTCACCATCTGCATCTGATCGACGGGTCGGCGTTTATTTTCCGCGCCTATCACGCGCTGCCACCGCTGACGCGCAAGTCGGACGGGCTGCCGATTGGTGCGGTGGCGGGTTTTTGCAACATGTTGCACCGCTATGTCGAAGGCAACACAGGCCCGGATGCACCCACCCATGTGGCCGTGATCTTTGACAAGGGCAGCCATACCTTCCGCAACGACATGTACGACAAATACAAGGCCAACCGCGAGGCCATGCCCGAAGACCTGCGACCGCAGATCCCCCTGACCCGCACCGCCACCGAAGCCTTCAATATCGCGTGCAAGGAAAAGGAAGGTTTCGAGGCGGACGACATCATTGCCACGCTCGCCGTACAGGCACGCGCCGCAGGTGGCCGCTGCACCATCATCAGTTCGGACAAGGATTTGATGCAGCTGGTCGGCGGCGGTGTTGAAATGCTGGATGCGATGAAAAACAAGAGCATCGACCGCGACGGTGTGTTCGAGAAATTCGGCGTCTATCCCGATCGTGTGGTGGATGTGCAGGCGCTGGCCGGCGACTCTGTCGATAACGTCCCCGGGGCACCCGGGATCGGGATCAAGACTGCGGCTTTGCTGATCAACGAATATGGTGATCTGGATGCGCTGCTGGAGCGCGCGGGCGAGATCAAGCAGCCCAAGCGTCGCCAGACCCTGATCGACCATGCCGACCAGATCCGCCTGTCCCGTGATCTGGTCAAGCTGGACGAGAACACGCCGCTGGACTTCACCCTTGAGGATCTTGAGGTGCGCGACCCTGATGCAGATCAACTGCTGGGCTTTCTGGCCGAGATGGAGTTTCGCACCCTGTCAAAACGTGTGGCCGAGGTGCTTGGAAAAGAGGCCCCCACCATCGCCGAGGCACCGGTCGCCGCCGATGTCCCGGCCGCGGCGGATGTGCCCTTTGACGCAGAGCTATATGAACACGTCAGTGACACAGCCGCGCTACAGGCCTGGATCGACCGTATCTACGAATTCGGCTATGTCGCCGTCGATACAGAGACCACCGGGCTGGACGATATGGTCGCGCAGCTTGTCGGCGTTTCGCTCTGTGTCGAACCGGGCAAGGCCTGCTACATCCCGCTCATCCACAAGGCGCGCGGCAGCGATGATCTGTTCGGGAGTGATGATCTCGCCGAGGGGCAGATCCCTACCGAAGAGGCGCTGCGCCTGCTGACACCGATGCTGGAGGATCACTCGATCCTCAAAATCGGGCAGAACATGAAATACGACAGCAAGATTTTCGCTCAGCTGGGGATCAACGTCGCGCCCATCGACGACACGATGCTGCTGTCCTACGCGATGCACGCCGGGCTGCACGGCCACGGCATGGACACGCTGTCTGAACGCTATCTGTCGCACACACCGATCCCGATCAAGCCGCTGCTGGGGACAGGCAAATCGGCCATCACCTTTGATAAGGTGCCGCTCGCCGATGCGGTGAAATATGCCGCCGAGGATGCGGATATCACTCTGCGTCTGTGGCAATTGTTCAAACCCCAACTTCACCGCGTCGGGGTGACGAAGGTTTATGAAACGCTTGAACGCCCGCTTGTGTCTGTGTTGGCGGCAATGGAACGCTCTGGCGTGAAGGTGGACCGCGATACGCTGAGCCGGATGTCCAACGCCTTTGCCCAGAAGATGGCAGGGCTTGAGGACGAGATCTATGAGCTCGCCGGGCGCAAATTCAACGTCGGCTCGCCCAAGCAGTTGGGGGAAATCCTGTTCGACGAGATGGGGCTGGAAGGCGGCAAGAAAGGCAAGACGGGGGCCTATGCCACCGGTGCCGATGTGCTTGAGGACCTCGCGACAGAGCATGACCTACCTGCGCGGGTGCTGGACTGGCGGCAGCTGTCCAAGCTGAAATCGACCTATACCGACGCGCTGCAGGACCACATCAACCCCGACACGGGCCGTGTGCATACGTCCTATTCCATCGCGGGGGCGTCGACCGGGCGGCTGGCTTCGACCGATCCGAACCTGCAAAACATCCCGATCCGGTCCGAAGAAGGGCGCCGCATCCGCGAAGCCTTTGTCGCAGAGCCGGGCAAGGCGCTGGTCGCGCTTGACTATTCCCAGATCGAGCTGCGGATACTGGCGCATATTGCCAATATCCCCGAGCTTAAGCAGGCGTTTCAGGACGGGATCGACATTCACGCGCTGACCGCCTCAGAGATGTTCGGCGTGCCGCTGGACGAGATGACGTCGGACGTGCGTCGTCAGGCCAAGGCGATCAACTTTGGCGTGATCTATGGCATTTCGGGCTTCGGGCTGGCGCGCAACCTGCGTATCCCGCGCGCCGAAGCACAGGGGTTCATCGACCGCTATTTCGAACGTTTCCCCGGCATCCGTACCTATATGAATGACACCAAGGCTTTCGCCAAAGAGCATGGCTTTGTGCAGACGCTGTTCGGGCGCAAAATCCACACGCCCGAGATCAACGCCAAGGGCCCCCGCGCCGGTTTTGCCCAACGGGCGGCCATCAACGCGCCAATTCAGGGCACCGCCGCCGATGTGATCCGCCGCGCGATGATCCGCATGCCCCATGCGATCAAGGATCTGCCCGCCACCATGTTGTTGCAGGTCCACGATGAATTGCTGTTCGAGGTGGAGAAAGGGGCCGAGGACGATCTGATCGCCGCCGCACGCCAGGTGATGGAGAATGCAGCCGATCCGGTGGTCAAACTGGATGTGAAGCTCGACGTGGATGCGGGCGTCGGGGCGAGTTGGGCGGAGGCGCATTAATCGTCTCTGAAGTGCCCCCTGCGGCTAGCTGAGTGTCATCCAGCCTAGGCTGTCTTCGGTCCGTGGGCCGGGGATGTATTCGCCACTGACCCAGCCGCGATACCCTGCGCGGCGCAGGGCGGCGAAGAGCGCGGGGAAATCAACCGTACCCGCCCCCGGCGCGCTGCGATCGGGCGCGTCGCCAAGCTGCACATGTACGATCAGGTCTTTGTATTGTTCGAACACCGCCACCGCGTCGCCGTGGATCATCTGCGCGTGGTAGCTGTCATATTGCAGCCCGACGTTCGGCCGGTTCACAGCACGCAGCACATCGGCGGCAAGCGCGTAGTCGTTCATGAAATACCCCGGCATCGCGACGGGGTTCAGCGGTTCAACCGTCAGGGTGAGCCCCTTGGGCGCGATATCAGCCGCCCAGATCAGATTGTCGATGAAGGTTTGCCGCGCCAGCGCGCCTTGCCCGTTGCCCGCCATGACATGCAGATAGCGGACCTTGAGCGCGGTGGCATATCGAAACGAACGCTGGATATCGACGCGGAAACGCGCCGCCAGTTCGGGCACCGCGGCAAAGCCCTGTGCGCCGCCGGTGTAATTGGGCGGCGGGGCGTTGATCAGGATCAGCTGCAAGCCGTTGGCGACACAGGCGCGCAGCGTCTCTTTGGCGGCCAGATCATAGGGGAAAAGCACCTCTACGGCGGTAAATCCTGCCTTTGCGGCGACGGCAAAACGGTCAAGATAGGGCAGCTCGGACCACAGCAGAGTAAGGTTCGCGGCTGGCTTCATGAAGGATCATCCGGTTCGGGCCGCTATCGTCGCGCTGTGGCAGGCAGGATCAATCGGGCAGTTCGTCCGAGGGGATAATACCAAAGAAGCTGCCGCCCGACCATACGCCGAACCAGCCGTCGTGATGCACGCCAAGCTCGACCAACCGGTAAAAGCTTTTGCGGTCGATCAGCGCCTCGAGGTTGCGGCGGATACGGA
Source organism: Sulfitobacter sp. EE-36 (assembly GCF_000152605.1). Classification (NCBI taxonomy): domain Bacteria; kingdom Pseudomonadati; phylum Pseudomonadota; class Alphaproteobacteria; order Rhodobacterales; family Roseobacteraceae; genus Sulfitobacter; species Sulfitobacter sp. EE-36. The sequence continues at coordinate 711,536 of NZ_CH959310.1, forward strand.
CGTAGGGCGCGGGTTCACCATCTTCTGGGTCGCGCTCAACTCGGATAGGCAGATCGGGGCCTGCGACGGCGATGTCTTCCAGATTGGTCTGGAAGGTCAGCCTCTGGTCGGTGCCACTGCCTTCGGCCTCGAAATCGATGGCGACAAAGGGGGCGTCCTCGACCTTGATGCCGACTTTTTCAACCGGTGTCACAAGGAAATAATCATCTTCTTCGCGGATCAGAATCGATGCGAACAGCTTTACCAGCCCGATGCGTCCGATGGGGGTGCCTTGATAGAACCAAGTGCCGTCGCGTTTGATCTCCATGTCCAGATCGCCGCAAAACGGGGGGTTCCACTTTTCAACCGGCGGCAATCCGCGTGTTTTGGCGGCGGAAACAGAGGCGGCAAGGCTTTCTGCTGTCGGGGTCACGGTTTTTTGTCCACTCATTGCTTTTGCCATTTCCTGTTCACACGATACACTTACATCTAACTGATATAACCCCGAGGACGCAAAAGTCATGACCCAAGCCCGCGATATGGTAGCAGAAATCGAGACGCTTGGCGAAAAGCTGGCCGAGGCGAAGGCCTCGATCAACCGGCGTTTCATCGGGCAGCAACGGGTCGTTGACCTGACGCTGACGGCCCTGCTGTGCGGTGGCCACGGGCTGCTGATCGGTTTGCCGGGTCTGGGCAAGACGCGGCTGGTCGAAACGCTGAGCACGGTAATGGGGCTGGATGGCAATCGGGTCCAGTTCACGCCCGATTTGATGCCTGCCGATATTCTGGGGTCAGAGGTGCTGGACACCGCCGCCGATGGCACCCGCGCGTTCCGCTTTGTCGAGGGGCCGATCTTTTGCCAGTTGCTGATGGCGGACGAGATCAACCGCGCCTCGCCGCGCACCCAGTCGGCTTTGCTGCAGGCGATGCAGGAAAAGACCGTGACCGTCGCCGGACAGGACCGCGCCTTGGGGCATCCGTTTCACGTGCTCGCCACCCAGAACCCCATTGAGCAAGAAGGCACCTACCCGCTGCCCGAGGCCCAGCTTGACCGCTTTTTGGTGCAGATCGACGTGGCCTACCCCGACCGGGAGACAGAGCGGGATATTCTGCTGGCGACCACAGGGGATACCGATGCGCAGGCCGCACCCGTCTTTACCACGGCAGAGCTACTGGCCGCGCAAACGCTGCTGCGGCAAATGCCCGTGGGTGAATCGGTGGTCGAGCTGATCCTTGATCTGGTCCGCGCCTTCCGCCCTGACGGGCCTGATGCCAGCCCGCAAGTGCGCGATACCGTGGCGTGGGGCCCCGGCCCCCGCGCCGCGCAAGCGTTGATGCTGACGGTGCGGGCGCGCGCTTTATTGCAGGGGCGTCTGGCACCGTCGGCCGAAGACGTGATCGACATGGCCCGTCCTGTGTTGCTGCACCGTATGGCGCTGAACTTTGCGGCGCGCGCTCGTGGCGACAGCCTATCCGCGCTGATTGACACAACCGCTGCCAGCCTGATCGGGAAAAAGGCCGCGGCGTGAACAGCCCCGACACCCTTCGCATCCGATCAGAGGAGCAAGCCGCCCGTTTGCCCGCGCTGCTGGCCCGTGCAGAGCATCTGGCCGGTGCAGTCCTGCTGGGTGCCCATGGGCGTCGACGCGCAGGGGTGGGGGATGATTTCTGGCAATACCGTCCGGCACAGGCCGGGGATAGCCGTCGCAGCATCGATCACCGGCGTTCGGCCATGGGGGACCATGAGTTCGTGCGCGAACGTGAATGGCAGATCGCGCAGTCGGTCATGCTTTGGGTCGATCAGGGGGCGTCCATGCGCTTTGCCTCGACGCCTGCGTTGGAACAGAAGGGCGACCGCGCGCGGCTCATCGGATTGGCGCTGGCGATCCTGCTGCAACGGGGCGGTGAACGGGTCGGGCTGACCGGTAGCGCCCTGCCTCCGCGATCCGGCAGGCCGCAGATCCTACGCCTTGCCGAAGCCCTGTGTCAGGACGACGCCGCCGACTACGCCCCGCCGGAACATCGCGCCATGATCCCCCATGCACGGGCTGTGTTCATCTCTGACTTCATGGGGGATCTTGCGGGGGTGACCACCGCGCTGACCAAAGCGGCGGACCGCGGGGTGCGCGGCGTGTTATATCATGTGCTGGACCCCTCGGAGGAGGCCTTCCCCTTCACCGGCCGCACCATCTTTGAAAGCGTCGGCGGCACGCTGCGCCACGAGACCTTGAAAGCGAACGACCTGAAAGACCGCTATCTGGAACGGCTCGCCGCGCGCAAGGCAGAGCTGCGGCAGCTTTGTGCCCTGACCGGCTGGCAGTACGGGCTGCACCACACCGACAGCACCGCGCAATCGGCGCTTTTGTGGCTCTATGCGGCGCTGGATACGCGCAGCGGGGGGGCCGCATGACCGTTCTTGGGGGCATCGGCTTTACCGCGCCGTGGATGCTGTTGGCGCTTCTGGCGCTGCCGATCCTGTGGCTGATCCTGCGCGCGGTGCCACCTGCGCCGATCCGCCGCCGCTTTCCCGGCGTGGCGCTGCTGCTCGGGCTGAGCGATGATGAAAGCGTGTCGGACCGCACGCCGTGGTGGTTGCTGCTGCTGCGCATGCTGGCGGTGGCCGCATTGATCATCGGGCTGGCCGGACCGATCCTGAACCCGCAAGAGGAACAGACCCAAGGCACCGGCCCGCTGCTGATCGTGCTCGACGGGTCTTGGGCAGGAGCCACGCGTTGGCCGCAGCAAGCCGAAGCGCTAGAAGCGCAGTTGACCCGTGCGGCACGCGCTGGTCGCACTGTCGGTTTTCTTGCCCTCACCCGACCAGAAGCACCCGCCTTTCAATCCGCTGACGCATGGCGCAGCCGCCTGGCCGGGTTTGATCCCGCCCCTTGGCAGCCCTCCCCCGCCGACATTGACCGCGCGATTGAGATCGCGGACACGCTTGGCGGTTTCGATACCCTGTGGTTCAGCGACGGGCTTGCCTATGCGGGGCGCGACGCGATGCTTGATGCGCTTCAGGGCAAGGGCAGCGTCGAGGTCTATCAGACTGGCGCAGACGTACTGGCACTGGCCCCCGCGACCTATGAGGACGGGGCGATTACCCTGACCGCCAAGCGCGCCCTCGCTGGTGCCGAGCGGTCGGTGACCATCACGGCGCAGGGACGTGATCCGGCGGGCAATATCCGCGTCCTCGCCAGCGTTCCGGCCACATTCGACGCAGGATCAACGCAGGCCAGCGCGGCCCTGTCCTTGCCCGCAGAGCTGCGCGCGCGGATCAAGCGTTTCGACATCGCGGGCCAACGCTCCGCCGGGGCGACGACGCTGGTCGATGATGCGTTGCGGCGGCGCGAGGTTGGGCTGATCGCCGGACGCGAAAACCGCGAGGGGCTGGAGCTGCTGTCCCCCCTGCACTACATCGAACAGGCCTTGGCCCCCGCCGCCGATCTGATTGAGGGGGGGATTGGCGATGTGCTGCCCGCAAACCCAGATGTGATCGTGCTGGCCGATATCGCGACCCTATCGGAGGCAGAGCAGGCCCCCTTGATCGACTGGATCGAAGCCGGTGGCATGTTGGTGCGTTTCGCCGGTCCACGCATCGCCGCCAGCGACATCAGCCGAGATACCGAAGACCCTCTGATGCCTGTGCGCCTGCGGGCCGGTGGCCGCAGTGTCGGCGGCGCAATGAGCTGGGGCACCCCGAAAACGCTGGACAGCTTCCGCGAGTCCTCTCCTTTTTACGGCCTGGAGATACCGCAAGATGTGAACGTCTCGGCCCAGGTCGTCGCGCAGCCCGACCCGACACTGGCAGAGCGTGTGATCGCGTCGCTGAGCGATGGCACCCCGCTGGTCACCCGCAAGCAGGTAGGACAGGGGCAGATCGTATTGTTTCACGTGACAGCCACGGCCGAGTGGTCGACGTTGCCACTGTCGGGGCTGTTTGTGCAGATGATGGAACGGTTAGCGATTTCTTCATCTTCCGCCGGTATCGAGGCTTCGGACCTGCAGGGCACGACGTGGACGCCCCTGCGCGTGATGGACGGGTTTGGCACACTGTCTGACGCGGGTACGCTGCCCGGTGTGGACGGGGCTGATCTGATGGCCGCGCCTGCGGGCCCAGACCTGCAACCGGGGGTCTATGCCTCTGGCGATCGGCGCATTGCGCGCAATGTGGTGGTTGCAGATACCACCCTGACCCCCGCGGCATGGCCAGCGGATGTGCCAGTACGTGGGCTTGATGTGGCCGATGAACAGCCGCTTGCCGGTTGGCTGTTGTCCCTGTCGATCCTGCTGCTGCTCGCTGATGTCATCGCGTCGCTGTCCTTGTCGGGGCGGCTGCTCAGGCACAGCAATGCCGCAGCGCTGATCCTTTCGGCGCTGATCTATGCACCGACGCAGGCCGATGCGCAGGCGGACGACAGCTTTGCCCTGAACGCCACGGCGGAAATGACGCTGGCCTATGTGATCACCGGCAACGCGTCGGTTGACGAAATGTCGGATGCCGGATTGCGCGGGTTGTCGGATACGCTTTATTTCCGCACCTCGGTCGAACCTGCCAACCCCATCGGTGTGGATCTGGAGCGGGATGAGCTTGCCTTCTTCCCCATGCTTTACTGGCCCATCACCCCCGATCAGCCCCGCCCTTCGGATACGGCCTATCGCAAGCTGAACGACTATCTGCGCTCCGGCGGGATGATCCTGTTCGACACACGTGATGCGAATATCGCGGGCTTCGGGGCCGCCAGTCCCAACGGGCGCAAGCTACAAGATCTCGCCGCGCCGCTGGACATTCCCCCGCTTGAACCCTTGCCAGCGGATCACGTGCTGACCCGCACGTTCTATCTGCTGCAGGACTTCCCCGGACGGCACAGCGGACGCGATCTGTGGGTAGAGGCATCGCCCCCCGATGCCGAACAGGTAGAAGGGATGCCGTTTCGCAATCTGAATGACGGGGTGAGCCCGGTTGTCATCGGTGGCAATGACTGGGCCGCGGCTTGGGCCGTGTCCTCGAACGGCGCGCCGATGGTACCGATCGGGCGCGGTTTCGCCGGGGAACGTCAGCGCGAGCTCGCCTACCGCTTTGGCGTCAATCTGGTCATGCATGTGCTGACCGGCAACTATAAATCCGATCAGGTGCATGTGCCTGCGCTGCTGGACAGGTTGGGCCAATGACATCGACCATCATCTTCGACCCGCTGATTCCGCTGCCGATGTTATGGGGCGTTGCCGCACTGGCGTTGGTGGCCGTTGCTTTGGCGGTGCTGCGGGGGTTGCAAGGCTGGGCGCTGCGGGGGGCGGCGATGCTCGTCGTTCTGGCGGCGCTCTCTGGCCCCTCCGTGCAGCAGGAAGACCGCGCGCCGCTGACCGATATCGTCGTGATGCTGGAAGACGAAAGCGCCAGCCAATCCCTCGCAGACCGGCCCGCACAAACCGCCGCCGCCGCAGAGACGTTGGCGGCACAGATCACCGCACGCGAGAATACGGAACTGCGCCGCGTGACTGTGCCCGATGGAGAAGGCGATAGCGGCACGCAGCTGATGACCGCCTTGTCAGAGGTGCTTGCCGAAGAGCCGCGCGCCCGTATCGCAGGCATCCTTGCGCTCAGCGACGGGCGCATTCACGACGCCGATCTGCCCGTCGATCTGCCCGCACCGATGCATCTGTTGATGACCGGAAAGCAAAGCGATTGGGATCGCCGCCTGTCCGTCCGCAACGCCCCTGCCTTTGCCATCATCGGCGAACCCGTGACCCTGACCCTGCGCATCGACGACCTTGGGGCCGCCCCGCAAAAAGACGCGCTGGCCCCGCTTGAAATCTCGGTCGATGGGGAGCCGCCGCAGACCTTCCGCGTCCCCGTGGGGCAAGATCTGGAACTTCCCGTCACCCTGCCCCACGGCGGGCGCAATGTGATCCGGTTCTCGCTGCCCGAGGCCGAAGGAGAGCTGACCGACCGCAACAATGCCGCGCTGATCCAGATCAACGGGGTGCGCGACCGCTTGCGGGTGCTTCTCGTCAGCGGGGAGCCGCATCAGGGCGGGCGTACGTGGCGCAATTTGCTGAAATCAGACAGCTCTGTCGATCTGGTGCATTTCACGATCCTACGCCCGCCGGAAAAACAGGATGGCGTGCCGGTGGACGAACTTTCGCTGATCGCCTTTCCCACCCGCGAGTTGTTCATGGAAAAGATCGAGGATTTCGATCTGATCATCTTTGACCGCTACAAACGCCGCGGCATCCTGCCGTCGCTCTATCTTGAAAACGTCGCGAATTATGTGCGCGGCGGGGGTGCTGTGCTGGTCGCTGCCGGGGCGGATTTCGCGAGCGCCGACAGCATCTACCGTTCCCCCCTCGGAGAGGTCTTGCCCGCCACGCCGACCGCACGGGTGATCGAACAGCCCTACCGCCCGCTGGTGTCCGAGCTGGGGCACCGCCATCCAGTGACCAGCGGCTTACCCGAACAGGAAACATGGGGACGCTGGCTGCGGCAGATCGACGTGGCCGATCCCTTGGGCCATGTGGTGATGACTGGCGAAGATGACCGACCGCTGCTGATCCTGAACCGTGTGGAAGAAGGGCGCGTTGCGCTCATGGCGTCTGATCATGCGTGGCTGTGGAACCGTGGCTATGAAGGTGGCGGCCCGCAGCTAGAGCTGTTGCGACGGCTGGCCCACTGGATGATGAAAGAACCCGAGCTTGAGGAAGAGGCCCTGACCGCCACAGCCGAAGGCCAGACCATGCGCATCACCCGTCGCACGCTGGGGGACGACATCCCGCCTGTCACCCTGACCAACCCCGATGGCAGCACGGCAGAGATCACGCTTTCGCCAGCCACGCCGGGTGTCTTCGAAGGGGTTTACGAAGGCCCCGAGATTGGCCTTTACCGGCTGGAAAATGGCGACCAAAGCGCGGTGATCGGTTTGGGCCCTGCCGCCCCGCGGGAGTTTGTGGAAACGATTGCCAGCGACGAAGCCCTCGCCCCCGTCCTTGCGCCCCTGCGCGGTGGTGTCGCGCGGATCGAGGACGGCCTGCCCCGCATCCGCGACATACGTGTCGGGCGCCCCGCAGCCGGACGTGGATGGATCGGTCTGACCCCTCGCAACGCCTATGAAACACGTGACGTGCGACAGATGCCTATCTTGCCCGCGTGGCTCGTCCTGTTGCTGGGCAGCGCCCTGATCCTTGCAGCATGGCTGCGCGAAGGGCGGCGTTAACCTTAAAAACAACGCCACCGCCCGACAAATCACGCAACGCTTAAGCAGTTGTTCACCCCAAGCACCCCATGATCCCCCCGATAGGAGGGATTCGGAGCTTTGGATGAAACCAGCTGACCAGCTTGCCCATGAACAACGCCGCCGCGCAGAGGTGGAAGCGCTGCTTGAACAAACCCAGGCAGAGCTTTGTGCCGCTTACCGCAAGCTGGATGACCACGCGCAAAATGTCTCTGTCGAGATTTCTGAAACACGGGCGGAGGTTGAAAACATCCGCGGCGAAAACAAACGGGTGATGTCCGATCTATGTGCCGCGCGCGAACAGATCGAACTGACCCAACGCCGGCTGTGGCATTCGGTCGAAACCATCCACGACGGCTTTGCCTTTTTCAACAAAGACAATGAAATGATCATGGCCAATCGGTCTTATCTGGCCGTGTTCGACGGTATTGATGCCATCCGTCCGGGTGTCAGCTATTCTACCATCCTGCGCGTGCTCACCGATGAAGGGATCGTAAACATCGGGCGCCGCACGCCAGAGGAATGGCGCGCCAAGATGCTTCTGAGATCGCAGCAAAAGGCCCCCGCACCCATCATCATAAAGCTCTGGAATGGCGCATATATCAAGATTGTCGATCAAAGGGGAAAAGGCGGTGATATCGTATCACTCGCTCGCGACATTACCGAAACCGTGGAATATCAACGCAAGCTCGTCGATGCCCGCGCCACGGCCGAGGCAGCCAACAGCGCGAAATCTCTTTTCCTCGCCAAGATGAGCCACGAAATCCGCACACCGATGAACGGGATCGTAGGCATGACGGAGGTGCTTGGCGATACCGCGCTGACCCAAGACCAACGCCTATATGTCGACACCATAAAGACCTCTGGTGAAGCGTTGCTGGTCATCATCAACGACGTTCTGGATTTCTCGCGCATCGAGGCAAACCGGCTGAGCATCCACCCCGCCCCCTTTGATCTGGAACGTGTCTTCCAAGAGGTATTGCTGCTTTTACAGCCCCTTGCGGTGCAAAAGGGGCTGGACCTCGCGCTGGATTACGACCTGTTTCTGCCGCGCAAACTGGTCGGGGATGCAGGGCGCATCAGGCAAGTACTTACCAATCTGGTGGGAAATGCTGTTAAGTTTACGCAAAATGGACATATCCTGATCCGCGCCACGGGGCTTCCCGACGCGGGCTCTGGCAACGTACTGATCAAAATCTTGATCGAGGATACGGGCATCGGCATCGCGCCGGACATGATTGAACATATCATGGGAGAATTTACCCAAGCCAGCAGTGACCCCAGCCCCAATGCAGAGGGGACGGGACTGGGGCTCGCTATCTGCCAACGTCTGGTACAACTGATGGGGGGCGAGATTTGGGTCACGTCAGAGCATGGGATTGGATCGTGCTTCGGCTTCGAACTGCCCCTGAAAGCCCAAGAGGACAGTGCCGCGCCACCGCTTAAGCCCCCCCCCTTCCTGCGCCATGTCCTGATTGTCGAAAGGGAAACGATCTGCCGATCGATCTTGCAGCGCAATCTGGAACATATCGGTGTGCGCGTGACGTCCTGTGGCACCGGCTCAGAGGGGCTGGCCGCGCTGGACGGCAGTATTGATCTGCTGCTTGTCGACGACACGCTGCCCGATATGGACGGGATCGAATTTGCCCGCGCAGTGCACGTCTCCGACCCCGCGACCCAGGTAATCCTGTACAGTCAGACACCCGACAAAATCCGCGATAGTATGGATGATACGAGCGTGCGCCGGATCATGAAGAACCCGATCAGCGTCACCGAGCTACTGGCCGAGGTGTCAACGATGCAGCCGGTGCCTGTAGGTACCCGTCCGATGCGGGTCTTGGCGGCCGAGGACAATAAGACCAATCGTCTGGTGCTTCGAAAGATGCTGCAACGGCTGAACATCGACCTGCAACTTGCCACCAACGGGCAAGAGGCAGTTGCGCTGTTTGAAACCTTCCGGCCCGATCTGGTGTTCATGGACATTTCTATGCCCAAGATGAATGGAAAAGACGCCGCCGCCGCCATTCGTGCGCTGGAAGACGGGGCAAGCAGTTGCCCGATTGTCGCGCTGACAGCGCATGCCATTCAGGACGAAAAGGAAAGGATACTCGCCGCCGGGCTGGATCATTTCCTCACCAAACCCTTGCGCAAGGCTGAGCTTGTGGCACTCCTTAACCGTTACTGCCCCAACGCGGCTTTCCCGCTGGAGGGTCAGCTGGTGGGATAGGGCCGCACAAATACAGGTTTTTCCGGCGTCGACAGCTCTTTCTGCCATGCGTACCCGCCGATATCGAAATCCTTGATCGCCTCGGCGTCGGTAAGGCGGTTCTGCACCACGAAACGCGCCATCGCGCCACGGGCTTTCTTGGCGTAAAAGCTGACAATCTTGGGCCCTTTGCCGTCCGATTTATCTTCCATAAACTGAGGTGTCACAACCGTCGGCACCAGCGCCTTAAGGTCGACCGCGCCAAAATATTCCTGGCTGGCACAATTCATCAACGCCTTGCTGTTGGTCTGTTCCGCCTGTTCGTTCAACGCTTCGGACAGACGCGCGCCCCAATAGTCGTACAGCGACTTGCCCCGCGGCGTTTTCAATCGGCTGCCCATCTCAAGCCGGTAGGCCTGAATGGCATCCAAGGGACGCAGCACACCATAAAGCCCCGACAGAATGCGCAGGTGATCTTGGGCATAGTCCAGTTCATCAGGGTCCAGGCTGGTCGCTTCCAGCCCCTGATAGGTGTCACCAGCAAAGGCAAAGGCAGCGGGGCGCACAACATCGGGGGACGGTTTTTCCTCGAACGCGGTGAAACGATCGCGGTTCAGCTTGGCCAGTTTCTCGCTCAGGTGCATCAATGATTGCAAATCACCAACGCTCAGCTCGCGGGCCACCTTGACCAAGGCGACCGCATCTTCCTGCAGGTCGGGCGTCGTCATAGCGACGTCGCGTGGGGTCCAGTCCATTTTCTTGGCGGGAGAGATAACGGTCAGCATGGATTTTCCTTTTTTGGTCGCAGCAAGAGCTAGCCCGCTTGCTGCAAAACGTCCAGAAATGCGGGGCCAAACCTTTCGGTGCGTTTCTCGCCCAAAATGCGTTCGATGGCTTCAAGGTTCGGCGCGTGCAGCTGCGCCACTTTTGCCAGCAGCGAGGTCGAACAGCTCAACGGTTTTTCGCCGCCATCCGCCCCGCGAGACAAGGTGGCTTGCACTTCGCGCAGTTGATCGAACACCGATCCTGCCGCGCGTCCCGCCAGCTTGCGCCGCGTCGGGTGCATCTCGGCGGCGGCCCCGTTGATCACCTCTAGAAACGCATCGCCAAAGTTCTCGAGCTTTTTGGCCCCCACCCCGCCGATACGGGCCATGGCGTCCAGTGTATCCGGGCGTTTCTCGGCCATCTCGATCAGGGTGCGGTCGTTAAAGATGATATAGGCGGGCACTTTGGCGGCTTCTGCCAGCCCGCGTCGTTTCGCCTTGAGCGCAGAGAGCAGCGGCGCATCCTCGTCGCTGACCATCGCCTTGACCGCAGGACGGCGCTGCGATGCGGCGGCGCGGATACTGTCCCGACGCAGAGAGATCGACGCCTCACCGCGCAGGATTGGCAATGCGGCATCGGTCATGCGCAGCGCACCGTGACGCGCGGCATCGGGGCGCACCAGATCGTGCCCCATCATTTGCCGGAACACCGCCTGCCATTCGCGTTTGTCATATTCCTTGCCCACGCCATAGGTCGGTAAATCGCTGTGCCCGCGTTCACGGATTTTATCGGTTTCATTGCCCAGCAGGATGTCGATCAGATGACCTGCGCCAAACCATTCCTCGGTGCGCAGCATCGCCGACAGCGCCTTGCGCACGGCGGTGGTCCCGTCAAACACCTCGACAGGCGTATCGCAAAGGTCGCAATTGCCACAGGTGACATCGGTTTCATCAAAGTATTTCAACAGGTTCGCACGGCGACACGCCAATGCTTCGGCCAGCCCCAGCAGCGCGTTCAGCCGTGCATGATCAGCGGCGCGCCGTTCCGGCGGGGCGAGCCCTTCGTCGATCTGGCTGCGGCGCAATCGGATATCATCGGGGCCGAACAACGTCAGCGTCTCGGCCGGCGCACCGTCGCGACCCGCCCGCCCGATTTCTTGATAGTAGGCTTCGATGGATTTCGGCAGATCGGCGTGGGCCACCCAGCGGATATCCGGCTTGTCGATGCCCATGCCAAAGGCCACTGTCGCCACCACGATCAGCCCGTCTTCCTGCTGAAAACGGCGTTCGGCGGTGCGGCGGTCGTCCGCTTCCATCCCGCCATGATAATGCAATGCCAGATGTCCGTCGTCGCGCAACGCTTTGGCCAACCCTTCGGTCTTAGCCCGCGTTCCGCAATAGACGATGCCCGACTGCCCCCTACGCCCTGACGCAAAGTTCAGTATCTGCGCGCGCGGCCCGTTTTTGGCCGCAAAGGCCAGATGGATATTGGGCCGGTCGAACCCGCGCAGGAAGGCGCGCGGGGGGACACCATCGAATAGTTTCTGAACGATCTCGGCTTGGGTTTCCGTGTCCGCCGTTGCGGTGAACGCGGCCAGCGGAACGTCAAGCGTACGACGCAATTCGCCGATGCGCAGGTAATCCGGGCGGAAATCATGGCCCCACTGGCTGACGCAATGAGCCTCGTCCACGGCGATCAGCGATACGCCAACCCGTTTGAGCATGCCCGTAACCGACCCCGCAGCGAGCCGTTCTGGGGCCATGTAGAGCAGCTTGAGCGTCCCGGCCTCAAGCCCTTCCCACACGGCATCGGTTTCCTCTAGCGTATTGCCAGAGGTCAGCGCCCCCGCCCCGACGCCAAGCTCTTGCAGCGCGCGGACCTGATCGCGCATCAGGGCAATCAACGGCGATATCACCACCGTCACCCCGTCGCGCAAAAGCGCAGGCATTTGGAAACAAAGAGATTTACCACCACCCGTGGGCATGATGGCCAATGTGTTTTCGCCGGCGGTAACGGCCTCTACGATCTCTTGCTGGCCGGGGCGAAACCCGTCAAATCCAAAGACATCACGAAGTAGCGTGGCAGCGCCTGACATGAAAAACCCAACTGTATCTAACCTGCAGTTTGCAGAATCTCATAGTCGCGGGCGGGGAACAATCCCTGCCCGTGCGTCCGGCGGGGTCTTTGCCCCAGCAGCCGCCCGATCAGTAGAACAGCGCGGCGTTGTTGATCAGCAGGATACGCAGAACGGCAACGGCGATCAGAACGACCAGCGGTGCCAGATCAAGCCCGCCCATTTGCGGCAGAAAGCTGCGGACCCGCCCATAAACAGGCTCCAACAAGCGATTCAGCCCATCCCAAACTTGCGCCACCAAAGGTTGACGAAGATTTAAAACCTGAAAATTAATCAGCCAACTCATGATGACATGCGCGATGATGATGAACCAAACGATGTTCAGCAGAAGCATCAGGATCTGAAACAGGGATGTCATAAGGGGGCCTTTCGTTGCACAGCGCGAAAGTAGGTGCGCTGGCATCAAAGAACAAGAGCGGCAGCGCCTTGGCACCGCCGCTCTTGGTAAAATCGCATCACATCACGCTTGCATCGCGTTGATGACGACAGAAAAATCCAGACTATCGACCTGAAGCATGGACCAATCGGCGAAATGCCGTGTCTCGATCGGCTTTTCGTCGAGAATTTTGAAGCCGCTGTGACGACTGTCTTTCTGGATGTTTTCGATCAACTGGCGGATGTCGGCTTCTTCGCCCTCAAGCACCTGACAAAAGTTGCGCCCGTTGTAGGCCAAGGCACCAGTGACGCCATTTTTTTCATTCTCGCGCACAGCGACGGTAAATATGTCGGCAACATCCGCCTTAGAGACCGAAGGAACTGCGGTGCTGAAGTACAAAAGCCGGATCATCGACATACGGAGCCTCGTAAAATTATCCAAAACATTCTTAACGTTGGCACCCTGTGTAGGCAAAAAGGATTTGAAAAGCGACCCTTTTGATATGTCTTATGACATACTGATGGGCAGTTCACGCTTACGTTGCGCATAACACCGCTCTTGCGCCGCGTAGGGCTGCTGCACTACCGTCCGTCAAAACAGGAGAAAGCAGTCATGGCAGCCACGTCAGCGCGCAAGAAAATCTGGGGCTGGTACTTCTTTGACTGGGCCAGCCAACCCTATAACACGCTTCTTCTGACGTTTATTTTCGGCCCCTACTTCGCGCAAACAGCAACGGCAAATCTGGTGGACGGCGGCATGGCGCTGGATGCGGCCAAGGCGCAGGCACAGGCCTATTGGGGCTACGGGCTGACGGTTGCGGGGATCATGATCGCGATACTGGCCCCGACACTTGGGGCGGTGGCTGATTCATCGGGCAAGCGGATGCCGTGGATCTGGCTGTTTTCGGGACTTTATGTGGTGGGATCAGCCGCGCTGTGGTGGACCGCCCCGCAAGATTTCTCGGTCCTGTGGGCGCTTTTCTTCTTTGGCATTGGCCTGATCGGGATGGAATTCGCGACAATTTTCACCAACTCCTATCTGCCAGAGCTGCACCCCGACCCGGGAGAGCGCGGGCGGCTGTCGGGGTCAGGCTGGGCTTTTGGCTATGTGGGCGGTGTCGTGGCGCTGATCGTGATGATCGCGCTGTTTCAGGCGGGCAGCAATGGGCGCACAATGGCGGGGCTAAGCCCGCTCTTCGGGCTGGACCCCGCGACCAAAGCCGATACGCGCATCGTCGGGCCACTGACCGCAATCTGGTACGCGGTCTTTATGATCCCCTTCTTTCTGTATGTGCGCGATACGCCGGTGACCGGCGCGGCGCGGTACCGCGTGGGGCAAGGGCTTTCTGATCTATGGGTCACGCTGAAGAACCTGCCGCGCCACCCGTCGCTGCTGGCCTATTTGGGGTCATCCATGTTTTACCGCGATGCGCTTAACGGAATGTACACATTCGGCGGGATATACGCGCTTGGCGTATTGAACTGGAGCATTATTGATATCGGCGTCTTCGGGATACTTGCCGCGATTTCAGGCGCGGTGTTCTGCTGGGTGGGCGGGCGTGTGGATCGTGCGATCGGGCCGATGCCTGTGATCGTAACATGCTGTCTCATCCTGATTGCAACGGCCGTGCTGATCATCTCGCTGACGCCCAACTCGATTATGGGCATCACGCTGGCCGAAGGATCCTCCGCGCCCGACATCGCCTTTTACATCGCCGGTGCTTTGATCGGTGCGGCGGGCGGGGCGCTGCAGGCATCGTCGCGCAATATGCTGACCCGTCAGGGCAACCCCGACCGCATGACAGAGGCGTTTGGCCTTTACGCGCTATCGGGCAAAGCGACCTCGTTTCTGGCCCCTGCGCTGATCGCCATCGCAAGCGACGTATCCGGCAGCCAACGGATCGGGATCGCCCCTGTCGTAGGGCTGTTCATCATCGGCCTGGTTCTGTTAGTCTGGGTGAAACCGAACGGAGATTTCGCGAAATGATCCTGACACGAATCCTCACATGTACCGCGCTGGCCCTTACGCTGGCGGCTTGCGGCGGGTCACCGTCCAAGCCGAATGCGGAAGCGTCCAAAATCCTGCCGACCATCGGGTCGTCGGGGGGCGCGCGCAGCAACATTCAGGCCAAGAAGCTTTTTGGCGCGAAAGCCGACGGGTCACGGCAGTCTTCCGCCGCTTACGGCAGCTATTCAAAGGGCTGTGTCGCGGGGGCACAACAACTGGCGGAAACGGGGCCGACCTGGCAAGCGATGCGCCTGTCGCGCAACCGCAACTGGGGCCACCCGGAGATGATCGATTACATCAAAACGCTCAGCGCGAAGGCCGCACAGCAACCCGGATGGGAAGGGCTGTATGTCGGCGATATCAGCCAGCCCCGTGGCGGCCCGATGCTGACAGGGCACGCCAGCCACCAGATGGGTCTGGACGCCGATTTCTGGATGCTTCCGCCCAAGTCGCTGTCGCTGAGCCGGGCAGAGCGTGAAAGTATTTCCTCTATCTCCATGCGTCGGGCCAGCGGTGCCTATGTGAACAGCAGCTGGACCCCGCAGCACCATCAGGTGCTCAAGGCCGCGGCATCTGACCCCCGCGTGGCGCGCATCTTTGTTTTCCCCGGGGCCAAGGTGCAGATGTGTGCCGACGAAAAGGGCGACCGCAGCTGGCTGCGCAAAATCCGCCCTTGGTACGGGCACCACTATCATTTCCACGTCCGGCTGAGCTGCCCCAAAGGGGCGACCGGCTGCGTCAACCAGGATCCGCCCCCTGCGGGCGACGGCTGCGCCGATGCGCGTCAGTGGCAGGCGAATATCCTGAACCCGCCCCCCCCAAACCCCAATGCGCCCAAGCGCAAGCCAAAGCGCGAACTGCTGCTTGCTGACCTGCCAGCGCAATGCCAATCCGTGCTGGATTCGAACTAAGTTTGCTACAGATCCTTTTTGCCCTCGGCTTTGCCTCCGCTGCTTTTGCGGCGGGTGCAAATGGCCCTATTGCGCAGCATCAGCAGTTGACGTGGGAGCATGACGCCCCCTGGTTCGGTGGCCTGTCCGGTGTCGAGATGCGCGCGGATGGCAAACAGCTTACGGCGATCAGTGACCGCGGGCGGATCATCGTGGCCGACCTGTCGCGCGACGCGCTTGGCACGCTGACGGGGATGGAGATCATCCATTCCGTCGCGCTGCGCGATAAGAACGGCGCGGTGATGGACAAACCCGAGGCCGACGCCGAAGGTCTGGCGATTGCGCCGGATGGCAGCATCTTTATCAGCTACGAAGGCGATCATCGCATCGCGCGTACCAACCTTGCCGACGGCACCCCATTGCAGTTCATCGCCCCGCCCGAGGACGCATTGCTGCGCGACAATGCCGGGTTTGAAGCTTTGGCGGTCGATGCAGCAGGCGCGCTTTATGCCTTGCCCGAGGATAACCGCGGCGATCAGATCCCGCTGTACAAATACCAAGACGGCACGTGGCGCATCGCGGCCTACCTCGAAAATGACAGCCCCTTTGTCCCCGTGGGTGCGGATTTCGACGACGAAGGGCGGCTGTATCTGCTTGAGCGTACGGTCACCCCACTGGGGTTTCGCACGCGCCTGCGGCGGATCGAACTCTCTGGGGATCAGGCCAGCGCGGTGACGCTGCTGCAAACCCTGCCCGCGCGATACGACAACCTAGAGGCGCTGACGGTTTGGCGCGACGCCATCGGGCGCACGCGGGTGATGATGATATCGGACGATAATTTCCTGTCAGTGCAGGAAACCCAGGTGATCGAGCTGACGATAACGCAATAGCTTGCGCGGGTGCCCCGCCTTCCCTACAACGCATGACGTCTGCGATCCCCGCAGGCCAAGTCGCCGCACCCTTGCAAAAAACGGTTTCAAATATGACACGCACCTACCTTCCCGGCATTCTTGCCATGGCCGCCATCGTTGTGGCCTCCAACATTCTTGTACAGTTCCTCTTTGGCCAATGGCTGACTTGGGGCGCGTTCACCTATCCGCTGGCGTTTCTGGTCACCGACGTGATGAACCGCGTCTACGGCAAGGATGCCGCGCGCCGTGTCGTGCTGGTAGGCTTTGTCGTCGGGCTGGTCTGTTCGCTGATCGGGACACAGATCATGGGCGAGTTCGGGCCGCTGGTGACCCTGCGCATCGCGATCGGGTCCGGTGTGGCATTCCTCGTGGCGCAATTGGTCGATGTTGCGATCTTCTCTGCGCTGCGCGATGGCACGTGGTGGCGTGCGCCCTTGGCCAGCACGCTGGTCAGCAGTACGCTTGATACGTTGCTGTTTTTCTCGATCTCATTTTCCGGTGTCCTGTCGTTCCTGCATCCTGCAACCGATGTGTCCTGGGCGGCCGAAATGTTGCCATTGCTCGGCAGCGGCCCGCTCGCGCCGCTTTGGGTATCGCTGGCCGTTGCAGACTGGTCTGTGAAACTCGGGATTGCGCTGATTGCCCTGATCCCCTTCCGCATCATCACTGCACAACTTTTGACCCGCAGTTGATAGGCACCCTTTTGTGAACCGGGACGGCTGCAGAAAACGTTTTGCGTTTTCAGATTACTGTGCCAGTCTTCAAGTGAGTTCAACAAATGTAAAGGAGGTGATCCAGTGTCAAGAACGGTATTGGAGCGAGGTGTCGGAACAGCTTGGGAGGTATCCCGTTAGGGCAGCCCCTGACGGTTGAAACAACCCGGGTGGATCGCCGATCTAACCGATCCCACCTCCTTAAACCATTCGATTGGGCCGCTCCGCACAGGGGCGGCCCTTTTCGTATCTGGGCGTTCCCCTTTCCCTTGGGTCTGCGCGATGCGATAGTCGCCATGAAGGAGAGTTTGATGCTGCGGATCACGGACGAGATTGCCATTCAGGACTGGGAGCTGACGGAAAGCTTCATGCGTGCCTCCGGGCCCGGCGGTCAGAATGTGAACAAGGTCTCAAGCGCCGTGGAACTGCGGTTCGAGGCCGCGACCTCCCCTTCTATTCCGACGCCGGTTAAAAACCGTCTGCGCAGACTGGCGGGCCGTCGTTGGACGACCGAGGGCGCTTTGGTGCTGCAATGTGACGAAACCCGAAGTCAGGTCCGCAACCGCGAGATTATCCGCGAACGCTTGAAGGAGCTGATCACCGCCGCGTTGAAGCCGCCCAAAAAGCGTATCCCGACACGCCCCACGCTCGGTTCGAAGAAACGCCGGCTGAAGGCGAAAAAGACGCGGGGCGAGGTGAAGGCGCTGCGCGGGCGGGTTGATCCGCCGGAATAGCCTGCCGCGGGGCCTGCCCTGCGCCCCCGTTCCATCACTTCTATAGCAGCACCGCTATCTCGCCGTTTTTTGCCGGTATGTGCCCCCTATCGGCAAATCGCCGCCAGAGCGCCGAATCCGCGCCGGAACGGATCGCCGTGGCCCGGTGTTCCCCTCGCAGACATACAAGCGATGTCTGGTAGTAAATCTAAGGAGAACTCAGATGAAACTTACGACCACAACACTGATCGCGACCCTGATGGCCACCGGCGTTTCCACCGCAGCGATGGCGCAAACCTCTGTTGATGGTGCCGTTGGCGGCGCAGCAGACGTAGGCTCGGGCATCAGCGCTGACGTTGGCGCATCCGGTTCACTATCCACCGATTCCACACTGAAACAAGCCAAGGGTGCCGTGACCGACACCGGCGACACCGCGCAGGAAAACTATGGTCAGTTGATCCAGGAACTGCGCGCCGGCGCCGAAACCGACACGCAGACCCAAGCAGAAATTGATGCGTTCGATGCCGACGCCAAGCTGGACGTCGTAACCGTGTCGGAGCTGAAAGCCTCCAAACAGGGGACCACAACCGCGCTGGACGACGCGCTGGACGCACAGGCCGAGGCCGTTGACGACATGCGCGCCTCTGTTGACGCCAATGCTGACCTGAGCGCAGAGCTGAAAGCCGAAGGCTTTACCTCGGAAGAGGTCGTGGCCGTGCGCGGTAACGGTATGGGCGGTCTGACCCTGATCGTCGACGACCGCGGCTAAGCGATTTGCAGTTATGCCCCGCACCCCACGCAGGCGGCATAAAGCAGAGGGGCCGGTGGGAAACCACTGGCCCCTTTTGCCGTCGGATCAGACGATAATTTTCTGAGCCGCTTGATCACCGACGCCAAAGACACGTTTGTAACGGTCAATCTCTGACTGCGGGCCCATTGCTTTGTTAGGGTTATCCGACAGCTTCACCGTCGGGCTGCCGTTCGCCTTTACCGCTTTGCACACCAACGAAAACGGGGCGAGCGCGTCGTCAGGCACCAGCCCGCGGAAATCGTTTGTCAGCAAGGTGCCCCAGCCAAAGGAGGCTTTGACCTTGCCTGCGAACTGTTGATGCAGTTCCTTGATCTTGGCGACATCCAGACCGTCGCTGAAAATAACCCGCTTTTCACTGGGGTCTTCACCGCGGGACTTCCACCAGTCGATCGCGGTCTGTGCCGCCACCGCCGGATCACCACTATCGACGCGGATCCCGGTCCAGCCCGCCAGCCAGTCGGGCGCGTTATCTAGAAAGCCTTTCGTACCGTAAGTATCAGGCAGAATGATACGCAGATTGCCTTCGTGTTCATCGTGCCAGTCTTGCAGAACGTCATAGGGCGCTTGCGCAAGTGCGGCGTCGTCCTTGGCCAATGCGGCATAGACCATCGGCAGTTCATGCGCGTTGGTGCCGATCGCCTCGACCTCTCGGCTCATGGCGATTTTGCAGTTTGACGTACCGGTAAAGGCGTCGCCCAAGCCTTCCTGCATGGCCTGCACGCACCAATCCTGCCACAGGAACGAATGGCGGCGACGGGTGCCGAAATCGGCGATGGACAGATCGGGGATTTCCCGCAGGGCTTCGATCTTTTCCCAGACACGGGTCATGCCGCGCGCATAGAGCACCTGCAGTTCGAACCGGCCCATACGGTCCAGCACGGCGCGGCTGCGCAGCTCCATCAAGACGGCCAGGGCGGGGATCTCCCACAGCATGACTTCGGGCCACGACCCTTCGAATGTCAGCTCGTATTGGTCGCCCTTACGCTCAAGATGATAGGGCGGCAGGCGCAGGCCCTCGAACCACTCCATGAAGTCGGGGCGGAACATCTGACGCTTGCCGTAAAAAGTATTCCCACGCAGCCAGGTGCTTTCCCCGCGGCTGAGTGACAGCGACCGGATGTGATCAAGCTGTTCGCGCAGCTCGCCTTCGTCAATGAGATCGGCCAGCGGGATATGCTTGGAACGGTTGATCAGGCTGAATGTGACCTGTGTTTCCGGCTTGTTGCGAAAAACCGACTGGCACATCAACAGCTTATAGAAATCCGTATCAATCAGGGACCGCACGATAGGGTCGATCTTCCACTTGTGGTTCCAGACGCGGCTTGCAATGTCGACCATGTTCAAAGCTCCCTTAGGCGGTGTGTTTGTGGCCCATCCATCTTGTACGGGCAAGGGAATTGCCGCTGACACAGTGCAAAACCTGTGGTAATCCACCGACTTAACCCCCTAAGGAGCGCTGCTAGATGCTGGAATGGCCCAATCTCTTGCGAGAGTTGATTACCTTGTTTGTCGTGATCGACCCTATTGGCAGCCTTCCCGTCTTTCTTTTCGCGACAGCCAACGTCCCGCAACACCTGCACAAAAGCTTTGCGCTGCGGGCCGTACTGGTGGCCGGTCTGGTCTTGCTTGGGTTCCTCGTGGGCGGGCAATATCTGCTTGAGAACCTTGGGCTGCGGCTGGGGTCGTTTCAGGTCGCGGGCGGGATTATCCTGTTCCTCTTCGCGCTCAGCATGATTTTCGGCGATCCGAAACCGACGCAGGAAATCGAGGCGGCAGAGCGGGATCATCTCGCCGGTGCGGTCTTTCCGCTCGCCATGCCGTCTATCGCCTCTCCGGGGGCGATGCTGGCGATTGTGATCCTGACTGACAACCACACCAACCAGATATCAGACCAGCTGGTCACGGCGGGCCTGCTGGTTGTCGTGCTGCTGTTCACGCTTGTGCTTCTGTTGCTCGCAGGGCGGATCGGTCACCTGATGGGGACCACAGGCGCCAGCGTGATCAGCCGCGTCATGGGGATCATTCTGGCGACCGTCGCGGTAGATGCCACGCTTGGCGGGCTGGATGCGCTGGATATCCTCAACATCGCCCCCGTCGAAGACGCCCCGCTTAGCGCAGAGTAACCCCCGCCGTCGTCATCGCCTCGCGCGCGGCAGAAAGCGACCCGTCCAGATCGATCGCACGACACAGGTCCAAACGGACCTCGACATCAAAGCCCAGCTTCGCCGCGTCCACGGCGGAGAAGTTAACGCAGAAATCAAGCGCCAAACCGACCATCGTCAGCTTGGTTATGCCGCGTGTCCGCAAATACCCTTCAAGCCCGGTAGGCGTTTTGTGGTCATTTTCGAAGAACGCAGAATAGCTGTCTATGGCGGGGTTGTACCCTTTACGAATGATCATATCGGCACGGGTTTGATCCAGCCGCGGGTGGAACGCGGCCCCGTTGCTGCCTTGGACACAATGATCCGGCCACAGCACCTGCGCGCCATAGGGCATCTGCGTCACCTCGAACGGCGCCTTATCCGCATGGGACGACGCAAAGGAGGAATGGCCCGCCGGATGCCAGTCCTGCGTTAGAACCACCGCATCCGCCTGCCCCATCAGCGCGTTGATCCCGTCGACGATCGCGTCGCCGTCTGTCACCGCGAGGGCGCCGCCGGGGCAGAAATCATTTTGAACATCAATCACGATCAGGGCGTGGGTCATATCGGGTTCCTCATGGGCCAGCTTGTGCCAAGGGACATAGCACGGCGGGTGCGGCGCGGCACCCCCTTGCCTGAACCGCCGCATGGGCGTATCTCAGCGCGCATGTATACCATTGCCGCCCTCTATCATTTCAGCCGTTTTGACGCGCCTGACGCCCTGCGCCCGCCGTTGATTGCGCTTTGTGCGCAACATGACGTCAAAGGCACGCTGCTTGTCGCCGCCGAAGGCATCAACGGCACCATCGCCGGCCCCCGTGCGGGGATAGACGCGGTCATCGCGCATATCCGTGCGCTGCCCGGCTGCGCCGATCTTGAGTGGAAGGAAAGCACCGCCACGACGCCGCCCTTCGGCAAGATGAAGGTCCGCCTGAAGCGCGAGATCGTGACCATGGGTCAGCCCGATGTCGATCCTCTGGCCAAGGTCGGGCATTACGTCGATCCCGCCGACTGGAACGATCTGATCGGCCGCGACGATGTTGCCGTGATCGACACGCGCAATGACTATGAGGTCGCGATCGGCACCTTCGACGGGGCCATTGACCCCGAAACCCAGAGCTTTGGCGAATTCCCCGCCTGGTGGGAGGCGAATAAGGACCGGTTCCACAACAAGAAAATCGCGATGTTCTGCACCGGCGGTATCCGGTGTGAGAAATCGACCAACTACCTGATCGGCCAAGGGGTGGAGGACGTGTTCCACCTCAAGGGGGGCATCCTCAAGTACCTTGAAGAAGTCCCCGAAGAGCAAAGCAGCTGGAAAGGCGATTGCTTTGTCTTTGATAACCGGGTCAGCGTAGGTCACGGGTTGAAAGAAGGGCCGCATATGCTGTGCCACGGCTGCCGTCGCCCGATCCTGCCCGAAGATACCGCAAAGCCCGGATACGAGGCCGGCGTTAGCTGCCCGCAGTGCGTCAATGAAACCTCTGACGCGGATAAGGCGCGGTTCCGTGAGCGCCAGCGGCAGATGACGCTTGCCAAAGCACGCGGCGAAACCCACCGCAGCTGATCACGCTGTCGGCCCGCCCTGTTCCAAGCGCGGGCCTGTGGTGCAGGTTAAGCCCCGAACCCTTCGCGCCCGATCGAGACATAGGCCGAGAAACCGGCGCGCTTGGCATCTTTGGGGCTGTAGATATTGCGCAGATCTGCCATTGCAGGGGTCGTCATCCGCTTGGCCATCCGCTTGAGGTCCAGCGCGCGGAATTCATTCCACTCCGTCAGAATGACCAGCGCATCCGCATTTTGCGCGGCCTTATAGGCATCCTCCAGCCACGACACGCCCGGCAGCAAGGCTTCGCCCTCGCGTTTGCCCTGCGGATCAACCACACGCACCTTGGCCCCGTTGCCCACCAGCGATGGCACAATCGTCAAGCTGGGAGAGTCGCGCATATCGTCTGTGTTGGGCTTGAACGTTACCCCCAGCACCGCGATGGTCTTGCCGTTTACCGACCCGCCACAGATGTCGACCACCTTGTCGATCATCCGGCGTTTGACCTCGTCGTTCACCTTGATCACGGTTTCGGTCAGCTGCATCGGCACCGAATGATCCTGCCCCATCCGCGCCAAGGCCTGCGTGTCTTTCGGGAAGCAGCTCCCGCCGTAGCCCGGGCCCGCGTGCAGGAACTTGGACCCTATCCGGTTATCCAGCCCCATGCCCTTCGACACCATTTTCACATCCGCACCAGTGCGTTCACACAGGGCCGCGATTTCATTGATAAAGGTAATCTTGGTCGCCAAAAACGCGTTGGCGGCGTATTTGATCATCTCTGCGCTTTCCAGATCCGTCGACATGATCGAAAACTCGCGCAGCGAGAGCGGGCGGTAGATGTCCTTCATCACCTGTTCGGCGCGTTCATTCTGCGTTCCTACAACCACGCGGTCGGGGCGCATAAAGTCGTCAATCGCGGCCCCTTCACGCAGGAATTCCGGGTTCGAGGCAACGTCGAATTCGGCCTCAGGATTGGCTTTGGCGACGACCTGTTTGACCTGACGGTTGGTGCCCACGGGCACAGTCGATTTGGTGACGATCACCGCATAACCCGTCAGGACAGAGGCGATCTCTTCTGCGGCGGCCATGACATAGGTCAGATCCGCATGGCCATCCCCGCGGCGGGTCGGTGTCCCAACCGCGATAAACACGGCATCCGCACCATCCACTGCACTGGCAAGGTCACCGGTGAAAGACAGACGCCCCGCTGCAACGTTCTTCGCCATCAAGTCATCAAGGCCGGGTTCGTAGATCGGGACGATGCCCTTTTCCAACTTCTCGATCTTAGACGGGTCTTTGTCGACACAGACAACTTCATGCCCGAAATCCGAGAAACAAACACCCGAGACCAAACCGACATAGCCGGTGCCAATCATCGCAATCTTCATGAAACTTTATCCTAAATCAATTTGACAGTCAGCAAGCCAAGCCAGCCGGTGCACCCACATCTAGTGATCTGACAGCGCAAAACCAAGATAGGCAAATGGCATCAAAAGTCGACGCCAGCGCCCCAGCTCGAACTTTCGCAGCGGTTTTTGCATGACCTGGGGGTAGGGCCGGTCGATGGGTTTGCCCATCACTAGATCCGCGACCAGCCCGCCCGAATAGCTGCCCATTGCAACACCATTCCCATGATAACAAAGACTTGCATAGACAGCACCGGGGTCAGGGAGCTTGCCGACAAAGGGCATTTGCGCGCGCGACAGACATACCATACCCGACCATTGGTAGGGTGTCTCAACGTCTTTCCACGCCGGAAAAAACTTTTCAAAATCGCGGCGTACACGCGCAATGGCGCGCGCCTCTGCCGCTTTGCCCGTCACCAAACCGCCGCGCATGCCGAACAACATCCGGCGGTCCGGCATCAGCCTGAAATAATGCAGCAAATTGCGCGTATCTGCGGACATATAATCGCTCTTCCATCCCGCGGCATCAAGCTCTGCCTCGGTCAGGGGGCGGGTCACAAGGACCGTCGACTGCGTGGGCATATAGCGCGCAGACAGCCCTGGCACCAAATCTTCCGACGAATACCCGTTCGTGGCGACAATCACCTTCTGTGCATGCACCCTGCCCTTGGGCGTTCGAACGTCGTGACCCTGCGCCGCCTGCCGCACTTCGAGCGCAGGCGTATCATGATAGATGACCGCGCCCGCCTTTTCCGCCGCCGCAGCAAGGCCGGTCACGTATTTCCGCGGGTTCAGCGCAAAGCCCGCCGGAATATGCAGCGCCCCGTGGAACGGCCCTGAAAGCCCATGCGCCGCGAAATCCGCGGGATCAATCAGCCGCGCCTCTAGCCCGTAGTTCTCTCGCACCTCGCGGGCGCGCGTGCGAAAATCGTGCATATCCTTGGGCCGATGCGCCAGCTCGATCTCCCCGTCGGAGTGGCGGTCAACCTCGATCCCATGCAGCGTGATCAACGCGTCAACAAAGTTGATCGCCGCCAGCTCAGCCGCGCGAAAGCGCAACCGATCCTCGCGCCCTGCAAGCTTGTCCAGCGCGGCATCGCTGAGCCGCCCGCCCCCAAGGCAGCAAAAGCCCCCGTTGCGGCCCGACGCGCCCCAGCCGACGTATCGATTTTCCAGCACAACCGCCGAATATCCAGCCTCCGCAAGGCGCAACGCAGCAGAGAGCCCGGTAAAGCCGCCGCCCACAATCGCCACGTCACAGGATACGTCACCTTCCAACGCAGACCTGTCGGTAGCGGCACAGGTTTGATCCCACCAACAATTTTCCCTAGGCGCATCTGTATAGGCAAAATCGTTAAATATTCGTTTCATGCCGCCGCTCTTTCATGCCACGGCGCGTTCCGCCGCCTGCACATCGCGTTGCGCCTTGATCGCCTTGCGCTTCGACATCAGTGACGCCGTGATAACCCCGAAAGTCACGATACCGATCATGATGGTGGATAATGCGTTAATCTCGGGCGAGACGCCAAGACGCACCGCGCTCCAGATCTTGATCGGCAGGGTTGTGGAGGACGGGCCCGTGGTAAACGAAGCGATAACAAGGTCGTCCAGCGAGAGCGTGAACGCCAGCAGCCACCCCGAGATGACAGCCGGCGCAATGATCGGCAAGGTCACCAAACGGAAGGCGTCGAAAGGCGAACACCCAAGGTCCAGCGCAGCTTCCTCCAGCGACCGGTCAAAAGTCACCAGCCGCGATGACACGACCACTGAGACATAGCACATCGAAAAGGTCGTGTGTGCCAGCACGATGGTCAGCGTCCCCCGGTCCAGCCCGATCCCAATAAACAGAAGCAACAGCGATAGGCCGGTAATCACCTCCGGCATGACCAGCGGTGCGTAGATCATACCCGAGAAAAGCGTACGCCCAGCAAACCGCCCGCCGCGCACAAGGATGTATGCCGCCATCGTCCCCAACACCGTTGCCAGCGTAGAGGACGCCACCGCGACCTTCAGCGTTACCATCGCAGCATTCAGAAATGCCTCATTCTGAAGCAGCTCGCCGTACCATTTGGTCGAGAAGCCGGCCCACACTGTCACCAGTTTCGAACTGTTAAAACTGTAGATGACCAGCAGGATCATCGGCAGATAAAGAAAAGCAAACCCGAGGGTGAGCGACGTAATATTGAACCAGCTTGCGCGTCTCATGACTCCACCTCCGCCTGACGTTGCTGGTTGCGTTGGAACAGAACGATTGGAACGATCAGGATCAGCAGCAGGATCACCGCCACCGCGCTCGCGACGGGCCAGTCGCGGTTGTTAAAGAACTCCTCGAACAAGACCTTGCCGATCATCAACGTCCCTGAACCGCCCAACAAAGACGGGATAACGAATTCGCCCAGCGCGGGGATAAAGACCAGGAAACACCCTGCAATGATCCCGTTGCGAGACAAAGGTATCGTGACCAGCCAGAATGCCTTTAACCGTGAACATCCCAGATCTTCAGCGGCCTCGATCAAGGATTCGTCCAACCGATCTAGCGCGGCATAAATCGGTAGAATCATGAATGGCAGATAAGTGTAAACAATTCCTATATAGACCGCGGTCGTCGTGTTCATGATCGTCAAAGGCGTATCGATGATGCCCAACCACAGCAGGAATTGATTCAAAAGCCCCTCATTACTCAGAATACCGACCCATGCGTAAACGCGGATCAGGAAACTGGTCCAAAAGGGCAAGATCACCAGCATCATGAAGGTCGGACGCCATTCCTCGGGCGCGCGAGCCATGCCGTAGGCCATGGGGTAGCCCACCAAAACCGCTAAAACTGTAGATATTAACGCAATCTTCAAACTGCTTAGGTAAGCCTTCCAGTAGAGATCGTCCGAAGCAAGAAAGGTAAAGTTTTCCAGATCGAATGCCGCGAACATCGCCCAGATCCCGTCCTTTGCCGTCGGGGAGTAAGGAGGAATCGACAAAGCCAGATCAGAGAGAGAAATTTTAAAAACAATGATGAAAGGAATGAGAAACAGCGCGAGCAACCAGGCATAGGGCACCGCGATAAGGAAAAAGCGACGCATATTCATCGCTCCAACAGGACGCCGGCGGTGGCGCTCCATGAAATCCAGACCTTATCCTCCCACGTGATCGTGCGGCGCGACAGCCGACGCGTATTTGCGGTCTGTGCCTTGATCACTTGACCACCGGCCAGCTGGACATGGTAGGTGCTGAGATTGCCAAGATATGCGATGTCCAGAACGGTGCCCTGAACTGCGTTCTTCATTTCTGTCGGCTTCTCGGTAGAAATGGCGATCTTCTCCGGTCGGATCGCAAGATGAGCTTCCTGCCCATCGCTAAAGGGGCGTTCTGATGCCGCAAGCAAGGGGGCCTCATTCGCGACCCAATCAAGGTGGTACATATTCTCGCCCGCGGCCTTCACCGTGCCAGAGATAATGTTCACGTCACCGATGAAGTCGGCGACGTAGACGGAATTAGGTGCTTCGTAGATACCCCCTGGCGTCGCGACCTGGATGATCTGCCCTTCGTCCATCACAGCCACGCGGCTCGCGACGGTCATCGCTTCCTCTTGGTCGTGGGTCACGATAACAAAGGTGGTCCCCGTGCTTTCCTGGATATCCATCAGTTCAAACTGGGTGTCCTGACGCAGCTTTTTGTCCAACGCGCCAAGCGGTTCGTCCAGTAGCAAAAGCTTCGGCGCCTTGGCGAGGGACCGCGCAAGCGCGACCCGTTGACGTTGCCCCCCCGAGATTTGGTGGGGTTTGCGTTTGGCAAATTTGGTAAGGCGCGTCAGTTTGAGCATCTCTTCAACGCGTGCGGCGATATCTGCCTTGGACATATCCCCTCGTTTCAACCCAAAGGCGATATTCTCCCAGACAGACAGATGTGGGAACAGGGCATAGGACTGGAACATCATGTTCACCGCCCGCTTGTTCGGCGGGATGCCCGCGATATTCTTACCCGCCAATTCGATCTTGCCCGCGCTTGGGTTTTCAAACCCGGCAAGCATGCGCATCATCGTTGTTTTACCGCAGCCCGAAGGCCCCAGCAGTGCAAAGAACTCGCTTTCATAAATACTCAAAGACAGATCATCGATCGCAACGAAATCGCCAAAACGCTTTGTCACATTCTCGAAGCGGATAAGCGGCTTTTCGTTCGGGTCATCCCACGGGGCGAAAACGGGTTGGCTCACTTTGATCTATCCTTTGCACAGCGTTTACCCCTCCGGGTGGAAGGGTCCGGTAGATCGGGTCAAAGCCGGTAAGGCTTTGACCCGATGCGATTTTAGATACCAGATTTGATCTTCGTCCACATACGCGTGACGACACGCTGTACCTTGGGTGAATATGAAGAAATGGTATACAGGTTTTCCAGCGTGGCTTCGTCTGGGTAAATCGCTGTGTCCCCGATCACGTCTTCGGCAAGGAACTCCTGGCTCGCCTTGTTGCCGTTCGCATAGTAAACGTAGTTCGACGCGGCGGCCATATTCTCTGGTTCCATGATGAAATTCAAGAACTTATGCGCCCCATCCGGGTTTGGTGCATCCGCTGGAATAGCCATATTGTCGAACCACATCAGCGCCCCTTCTTTTGGCGCGTAATAGGCGATTTCGACACCGTTATCCGCCTCGGCCGCGCGGTCACGCGATTGCAGGATGTCACCCGACCAACCGAAGGCAACGCAGATATCACCGTTGGCCAGTGCGTTAATATACTCCGAGCTGTGGAACTTTTGAACGTGGGGGGCAACCGCCGTCAAAACAGGCTCTGCCTTCGCGATCACGTCGGGGTCCTGGGATTGAGGATCTTCGCCCAGAAACTTCAGAGCCGCGGGGATCATTTCTGTCGGAGCGTCAAGGAAATGCACGCCACATTCGGCCAGCTTTTCCATATTCTCGGGCTTGAATACGAGGTCAAGCGAATCAACAGGGGCATCTTCGCCCAGCACTTCCTTAACCTTGGTCATGTTCACGCCAAGCCCGGTGGTGCCCCACATATAGTTAACGGCATATTCATTACCGGGGTCGTATTTCGATACGCGGTCCTCGATCACGTCCCACATGTTGGTGATGTTCGGCAGCTTGTCTTTGTCGAGCTTCTGGAAAACCCCCGCCGTGATCTGGCGTTCAAGGAAGGTGCCGGTCGGGACAACCACGTCATAGCCGGACCCGCCTGCAAGCATCTTGGTTTCAAGCACTTCGTTACTGTCAAACACGTCATAGATCAGATCAATGCCGGTTTCTTTTTCAAATTTCTGCAACAGGTCTTCGTCGATGTAGTCGGACCAGTTATAGACCCGCACCTCTTCACCCAAGGCGCTGGTGGCGATCAATGCCGTTGCTGCGATTGAGCTGAGCAAGCTATATTTCATTGTCATCTCCCGTTGTGTAGGCTCAGTTGATCCGAACCTTTCGTCAATTTGATCAAGTTTTGCGTCATGCGACAAGATCATTTATAATTTTACGCAGGTGCATGCCGTGGTTCAAAATGTGGTTGAGTACAATTTAGGCAAATTTGATGAACGTAAATTCCGCTGACCTTGCGTCGCAAAAGCCTTTGGAAAGCCCGGCCAAGGTGCCGGCCCATCAGCATGTCTATGAACGCGTGCGCAAGCTGATCCTGTTCGGCGATCTTGCCCCCGGTCAAGCGGTCACCATTCAAGGCCTCGCGGAAACCCTTGATGCGGGCATGACCCCGGTGCGCGAAGCGCTGCGCCGTTTGATCGCCGAAGGCGCGCTGGTGCATCAGGGCAATCGGCGCGTATCGGTCCCTGTGCTGGACCTCGAAGGGGTTAACGAGCTGGAATTCATGCGAAAAACCCTTGAAGCAGAGCTTGCTCAACGGGCCACAAGCCGCATGTCAGAGACTGTTTTAAGCGAACTCGCACAGGTGGACGACGCGCTGAACCACGCGATTGATCGTGGGGATATCGGCGAATACCTGACCCAGAACTACCGCTTTCACACCATCGTCAACACCTGTGCCGAGGCCCCTATTCTGGCCGCGACCGTCGACCGTTTATGGCTGATGTTCGGCCCGTCGCTGCGCGTGGTCTGCGGTCGGTTTGGCACGTCGAACCTGCCAGATAAACATGCCGACTTGCTGGCGGCTTTTCGCGAAGGCGATGCGGCAAAGGCTGCGCAGGCCATGGCCGAGGATGTTTCTCAGGGCATGGTCCAGATTCGCGCCTCTCTTTGATTAAAATCTGATCGGCTGATAGCCGTTTATCATCACCACAGCAGAGCGATTCGATTGACTCTGCATAATTTGATCATATTCTGAGCCCAATCTTCCCTCCCCATTCCCAGAGGTGTTCTTTATGGCCCATATCACCAACCACATGCCCACCGCCGAGCTGCAATCACTTGACGCCGCGCATCACATGCACCCGTTCACCACCAATGACGAACTTGCCGAGAAGGGCGCGCGGATTATCACCCGTGCCAAGGGCGTCTACCTGACCGACAGCGAGGGGAACGAGATCCTTGACGGGATGGCGGGACTTTGGTGCGTCAACATCGGTTATGGCCGTCAGGAAATGGCCGACGTCGCAGCACGCCAGATGCTCGAGCTGAACTACTACAACACCTTCTTCATGACCTCGCACGTGCCCGCCATCGCCCTTGCAAAAGAGATCGCGTCACTGGCCCCCGGCGATCTGAACCATGTGTTCTTTGCCGGGTCGGGCTCCGAAGCGAATGACACCAACATCCGGATGGTGCGCACCTATTGGGCCATGAAAGGGAAGCCAGAGAAATCCCACATCATCAGCCGCAAGAATGCCTATCACGGGTCGTCGATGGGGTCCGGCTCTCTTGGTGGCATGAGCTATATGCACGAACAGGGTGGCATGCCGATCCCCGGCATTCACCACATCAACCAGCCCGACTGGTGGGTGGAAGGGGGCGACCTCACGCCCGAGGCCTTCGGCCTTGCCCGCGCGCAAGAGCTTGAGGCCAAGATCCTTGAGCTGGGGGCAGATAATGTCGCGGCGTTCATCGGTGAACCCATTCAGGGCGCGGGCGGGGTTATCGTGCCGCCAAGCACCTACTGGCCCGAAATCCAGCGTATTTGTGACAAGTACAATGTATTGATCATCGCGGACGAGGTGATCTGTGGCTTTGGCCGGACAGGCAGCTGGTTCGGGTCCGAGACCATGGGGATCAAGCCGCATATCATGACCATCGCCAAGGGCCTAAGCTCTGGTTACCAGCCGATTGGCGGGTCCATTGTGTGTGACGAGATCGCGCAGACCATCGGGTCTGGGGAGTTCAATCACGGCTATACCTATTCGGGGCACCCCGTTTGCTCGGCCGTGGCACTGGAAAACCTGCGGATTATGCAGGACGAAAACATTCTGGATCACGTGAACAATGTTGCTGCCCCCGCCCTGAAGGAAGGGCTGGCCAAACTGGCAGAGCATCCTTTGGTCGGCACCGTCAACGTCGCGGGTCTTATGGCGTCGCTGCCGCTGTCCCCGCGCAAAGAAACGCGGTCGAAGTTCGCAGGCGATGCAGGAACCGTCGGTTATATGTGTCGTGAACGCTGCTTTGCGAATAATCTGGTGATGCGCCACGTCGGCGACCGGATGATCATCTCGCCACCGCTGGTGATCACCCCAGAAGAGATCAAAGTATTCATGACGCGCGCCACCAAAGCGCTGGATGAAACCTATACCGCGGTCAAAGAAGGCGGCCTGCTTAAGGCAGCCGAAGACCACGCGCAAGACGCTGAATCGCCGCTCGGCTAAGGCGTGACATACATTCGGGACGAGGCGCAAAGGTCGCCCGTCCCGCCACTGGAAGCCCTGCAAGGACTTGTCTGTTTGCGACATCGGCAGAGGCTGACCAGCGCTCAAAATCGCCGGGTTCAGGGCGAGCCGCTGATGCTTAACCTATGGTAGATATTAACGAATTTCCCTTATTTCAAGCAGGCTGCACAGTAATTCCGCAGGCAAAAGAACTGTTTCTTGTCAAATAACCGTCGATCTTCCCGCAATTGACGCTTTCTGCCCAAAAGTGTCGTTAATTGGTTGCAAAGCGGAAACCAGCCAGTTTTAACTTCCTGTCAACAAGGGCGCTTGAACGTCACAATAAACGGGGAGCCAGCTTTGGCAGATACTTCAGCAACGAATGCGTTCGTAGAATTTGAACGCGTGCAGAAAAGCTATGACGGCGAAAATCTCGTCGTAAAAGACCTCAACCTGTCGATGCCGAAAGGCGAGTTTCTGACAATGCTCGGGCCATCGGGGTCCGGCAAGACCACCTGCCTGATGATGCTGGCGGGTTTCGAAACGGCCACGCATGGCGACATCCGGCTTGATGGTAAATCGATCAACAACATCCCGCCGCACAAACGCGGCATTGGCATGGTGTTCCAGAACTACGCGCTTTTCCCGCATATGACCGTTGCCGAAAACCTCGCCTTCCCGCTTGAGGTGCGCAAGATCGGCAAGTCCGAGCGTGAAGAGAAAGTAAAGATCGCGCTGGACCGTGTTCAGATGGGCGACTTCGGCGGCCGCCGTCCGGCACAGCTTTCCGGCGGTCAGCAGCAACGTGTTGCCTTGGCCCGTGCTTTGGTCTTCGAACCTGAACTGGTGTTGATGGACGAACCGCTGGGGGCGTTGGACAAACAGCTGCGCGAAACATTGCAGTTCGAGATCACGCATCTGGCGCATGAACTGGGCATCACCGTGGTCTACGTGACCCACGACCAGACCGAAGCGCTGACAATGTCCGACCGCGTGGCCGTGTTTGAAAACGGCCGCATCCAGCAGTTGGCCCCGCCCGATCTGCTGTATGAAGAGCCCGAAAACAGCTTTGTTGCGCAGTTCATCGGCGAGAATAACACTCTTGAAGGCGTCGTGACCGAGATCAAGGGCGGCACTTGCCTTGTGCAGCTGGACGGCGGCGGCCTGATCGAGGCCAAGCCGATCAACGTGACCCGCGCTGGCGAACGCACCCGCGTATCGATCCGCCCCGAACGTGTCGAATTCAACAAGGACCGGATGCAGGAAGGGGCACACACCCTGAAAGCCGAAGTGCTTGAATTCGTCTATATGGGCGACATCTTCCGCACCCGCCTGCGGGTTGCCGGGACCGACAACTTTATCATCAAGACACGAAACGCACCCGATCAGGTACGTTTGAAGCCAGGCCAGCAGATCGAGATTGGCTGGTTGGCAGAGGATTGCCGCGCCCTCGACGCATAAGCGTCAGGACGCGGCCGGCCGTCCAACGTTCGACGGCGTCGCACGAGGCTGTGGTTAAGCCCGATATCACACCCTCAAGACCCTAACGGGCATATAATGGGAGACTATCTAATGAAGTTTACGACAACGCTACTCGCATCCTCCGCGATCATTGGCGCTGGCACATTGGCATTCGCCGATGCGCATGCGGACATGGCCAAAGAGATGACGCTTGTTTCCTGGGGTGGCGCTTACCAAGCCAGCCAAGACAAAGCGTATCTGCAACCCTATCTGGAAATGCACCCTGAACTCTCTGCTGTTTGGGATGAAAGCTCCAACGAAGCCGTGGCAAAACTGCGCGCGATGAACGAAGCCGGCAATGTGACCTGGGATCTGGTCGACGTGGTTGCCGCTGACGCCATCCGCCTGTGCGACGAAGGTCTGGCTATGGAAATCGACGCGGACGAGATGCTGGCTGAAGCCCCCGACGGGACATCCGCTGAAGACGACTTTGGCGACCTGCTGGTCAGCGACTGCTTTATCCCGCAGATCGTGTATTCGACCACTTTCGGGTATCGCACAGACATGGTTGGCGACACGCCTCCAACCAAAATCTGTGACGTCTTCGACACCGAAGCCTACCCAGGCAAGCGCGCGCTTGAAAAGCGTCCGATCAACAACATGGAATGGGCGCTGCTCTGTGACGGCGTTGCAAAGGACGAAGTCTATGACGTTCTGGCAACTCCGGAAGGTCAGGAACAGGCTCTGGCCAAGCTCGACACCATCAAGGACGACGTGATCTGGTGGTCCGCCGGTGCCGACACGCCACAGCTGCTGGCCGATGGTGAAGTCGTCATGGGGTCCACCTACAACGGCCGTCTGTTCAGCGTTATCGAAGAGCAAGACCAGCCCGTTGCAATGCTGTGGGACGCACAGGTGTTCGACCTTGACGGTTGGATCATCCCAGCAGGTCTGCCTGAAGACCGTCTGGCGCGCGTCAAAGACTTCGTGAAATTCGCGACAGACACCCAGCGTCTGGCGGATCAATCGCAGTACATCAGCTACGGCCCTGCCCGTTTGTCCTCCGCTCCTATGGTTGGCAAGCACGCAGAACTGGGCATCGACATGGCACCACACATGCCAACCGACCCGGCCAACGCAAAGAACACGTTCCTCTACAACTACGAGTTCTGGGCTGACTACCGCGACGACATCGACGCGAAGTTCCAGGCATGGTTGGCGCAATAATCGCCTGAACCATTCGGAGGAGGCCGCTTTGGCCTCCTCCACCCCTTATTTGTTTTTCCATTTTCCCGACCTTCCAGCGACCTAACCCCATGGGGCCGATATGAGCGATACCGCCGACGCGACGAACGACACACCTGAACAGACCGGCCCGATGCTGGCCGCGGACGGCACACCGCTGAAACGCAGCCTGAACCGTGCGCTCCGTCGTCAGAAGCTCAGCGCGCTTTTGCTGATCGCCCCTCTGCTGATCTTTATCCTGATCACCTTTATCGCCCCGATCGCCGATATGCTGTTCCGCTCTGTCGAGAACCAGATCGTCAGCGACACGCTGCCCCGCACCACGCAAACCCTGTCCGACTGGGACAGCGAAAGCGGTGAAACCCCCGGTGCCCCCGTCTACAAGGCGCTCTACGAAGACCTGTTCATCGCGCAGGAACGCAAATTGCACACCCGTCTGGGCTCAAGGCTCAACTACGAGCTGACCGGTGCATCGTCCCTGTTCCGCAAATCCGGCCGCGGCGTGGATGACATTGGCGAAGTGTTTCAGGACCAGTTCGAGGATCTGAACGACTTCTGGAAGAAGGGCGAAAACTGGAACGCTCTGCTTGGCTCCGACGCATGGCTGGCAGAGATTTCCGATTGGAAAAAATCCTCCGGCGACGACCAGCCCGCGTTTGAAATGCGCGAAGGCATGGCAGAGCTTCTGCCCGAGACCGCCGAATACTACGAAATTTTCGCCGACTTCGTTCAGAACGACGACGAAGACAACCTGTACAAGGAAGACCCATGGGCGCTGATCTACTCGGCACTCTATGACGACCTGACAGGCCCCACGGCATCGCAAATCGCCAGCTATTCAGGCCCGGCATCAGCCGAACTGACCGAGGCTGCCGCAGCCGCCCCTACATTCGACGCAGTCGATTACAAAACAGCCTTCACCGAGATTGACGACGATTGGGGCAAAACCCCGATCTGGAGCACAATCCGCGCCTACAGTCCCGCGCTGACCAACGGCTATTTCCTGAATGCCGTCGACATGCAGAAAACGGCTGACGGTCCCGAATTCCGCCCCGACAACGAACGCATCTACGGCACGCTGTTCCTGCGCACGCTGTTCATGTCGGTCTGCATCACCCTCAGCTGTATCCTGCTGGGCTATCCGGTGGCGTGGATCCTCGCCAACCTGCCCGCGCGTACCGCGAACCTGCTGATGATCCTCGTGCTGCTGCCCTTCTGGACCTCGCTTCTGGTGCGGACATCGGCGTGGAAGGTCATGCTGCAACAACAGGGTGTGATCAACGATACACTGGTGTGGCTGGGGCTGGTGGCCGATGACAGCCGTCTTGCGCTGATCAACAACCAAACCGGCACGATCATCGCGATGACGCACATCCTGCTGCCCTTCATGATCCTGCCGCTCTATTCCGTGATGCAAACAGTACCGCCCAGCTATCTACGTGCGGCAAAGTCGCTGGGGGCCACGAACTGGACAGCCTTCTGGCGTGTGTATTTCCCGCAATCGGTGCCCGGCATCGGCGCGGGGTCGATCCTCGTGTTCATCCTGTCGATCGGCTACTACATCACGCCGGAAATCGTCGGCGGCACCACGGGGACATTCATCTCCAACCGGATTGCCTACCACATCTCCAGCTCGCTCAACTGGGGCCTCGCGGCCGCGCTTGGGGCGATCCTGCTGGCCGTGGTGCTTGGGCTTTACTGGGCCTACGACAAGATCGTCGGCATCGACAACGTGAAACTGGGAGGCTGATATCATGGTCGCACTCACACCTATCTCCCGCAAACCCGTCGGTTTCTATGTACCGGTTGTCGCCGCAGCAGGCGCCTTTGCCGGGCTCTTTGTCGGCACCGCCCAAGGCAGCGGACTGCTGGGCATCCTGATCGGAGCGCTCTCCATGGGGGCGCTGGCGTTTGTGCTGACGCAGTTGATCAAGAACGAAACCATCGCCCGCTGGACCTCTGTCATTCTGCTGGCGGTGATCGGCTTTATTCTGGGCGGCGTACCCATGCTGGTCCTGGGGGCCATCTTCGGCTGGTTCTTCGGCTGGTTCAGCTTCTGGCTCTACGAGGGACGCTACCGCGCCAAGGTCGCGCCCTATCTGACCCCGGGTCAGGTGCTCTGGCACTTTGCCTTCCGCATCATTTGCGGCGCGATCCTTGTGTTCCTGATCACACCGATCCTCGTGGTCATGCCACTTAGCTTCAACGCCGAGAACTTCTTTACCTTCACCCCTGAAATGCTGCGTTTCGATCCCGAAGGGTATTCGCTGCGCCACTACAAAGACTTCTTCAGCAGCTCCGCATGGCAAGGTGCCGTCTGGAACTCGATCAAGATCGCCCCGGCCGCGACCCTTCTGTCGGTCAGCTTCGGCACCCTCGCGGCGATTGGCCTGAGCCAGCAGCACGTGCCGTTCCGGCGCGCGATCATGGCAATCCTGATCTCGCCCATGATCGTCCCACTGATCATCTCGGCGGCGGGCATGTACTTCTTCTACAGCCGCGTCGGCCTGCAGGGCACATATGTCGGCGTTGTCCTGGCGCACGCGGCCTTGGGCATCCCCTTCGTCATCATCACCGTCACCGCGACACTGGTAGGCTTTGACCGCTCTCTGACCCGCGCGGCGGCGAATATGGGGGCCAATCCGGTCACAACCTTCTTCCGCGTGCAAATGCCGTTGATCCTGCCGGGCGTGATCTCGGGCGGTTTGTTCGCCTTCATCACCTCGTTTGATGAAGTCGTCGTGGTGCTCTTTGTCGGCTCCGCCGGTCAGAAAACGCTCCCGTGGCAGATGTTCACAGGCCTGCGCGAACAGATCAGCCCCACGATCCTTGCCGTTGCGACGATCCTCGTGGTCATCTCGATCTGCCTGCTGACCGTGGTCGAACTGCTGCGCCGCCGCTCCGAACGGCTGCGCGGGATGTCACCCGGCTAAGCCGCTTCCAAATGGTTTAAAATCCTCGCCGAAGGCACGCGCCGGACCGAAAGGTCCGGCGCGTTTCATTTACGCCAGATTATTCCGCCGCGGCTGCGCGCAGCGCCTCCAACAATCGGGGGGAGGCATAGCCGTCAGGCACAAGCCCCTGCGACAATTGGAAATCGCGCACCGCATTGATGGTCAACGGGCCGATCTTGGCGTCGATCTGGACCGTATCAAACCCCTGCGCCGTCAACTGCGTCTGAAGCTCGATCCGTTCGTCATAGGTCAGCGCGCGGTCTTGCACCGGCCAGCTGGCCTCGATCGGCCCGCCCCCGGCGATACGGTCCGCCAGATGCCCCACACCGATCACATAGGCATCGGCCGAATTATAGCGTTCGATCACCGCGAAATTGGCATAGATCAGAATCGCCGCGCCCTCTGCCCCACCGGGCAAAAGCAGGGACGCCGGGCCGTGATCCCCCAGCGATCCTGTCACAGGGCGCACCCCAAGCGCACGCCATTCCGCTGCCGTTTTCAGGATATCTCGCCCCGCCAGAAGATAGTCGAACCCCTCGGGCAGCCGTACCTCGACGCCCCAAGGCTGCCCTTGGACCCATCCGAAATGCTTGAGATACGCCGCAGTAGAGGCAAGCGCGTCACGTGGATCATCGCTCCAGATATCGCGTTTGCCATCGCCGGTGAAATCCTCGGCATATTGCTGGAAAGACGACGGCATGAACTGCGTGTGCCCCATCGCACCAGCCCAACTGCCCTGCATCCTCGCGGGCGTGGTATCGCCCGCCTGCAAGATCCGCAGCGCGTCCAGCAGTTCCCCTTCAAAAAAGGCCCGCCGCCGCCCGTCATAGGCCAATGTCGCGAGCGAGCTGAGCACCGGATCGCTGCCTCTGAAGGTGCCATAGGCACTTTCCAGCCCCCAGATCGCGGTGACGATCTCTTTTTCGACGCCATAGCGCGTTTCGATCTGGGACAGCGCATCGGCCTGTTCGGCCAGCGCCTTCTTCCCGTTGGTGACCCGTAGATCAGAGGTCGCGGTCTCCAGATAGGCCCAGATTGTTTTGGTGAATTCGGATTGGTTGCGGTCGCGGCGGATGACCTGCGGGTCATAGCGTACGGTCTGCATCGCGCGGTCAAAGACCGCACCGTCGATCCCTGCGGCCAAGGCACGCGCACGGAAGGCGGTCACCCAGTCCTGCAACCCCGCCGCGTTGCCCGGCTTTTGCACAGCCGCGGGCGGGCGCGCAGTACCCTCGGCCCCCGCAGCGATAGCACCTGTGGCAGCCGTCACTGAGAGCGTCACCCCGCCAACCAATACGCCAATTTTCAGCAGTTCCATTCCCGCGCCCCTCCCAGCATCACGCTGCAAGCCTAGCGTCAAACGCCGCGCCCAGAAAGGCGGAGTTGCCCGCTGTGCGTGTTACTGCCTGCCTGTTCCTGCCTCGTGTTCCCGCTCCGGGGTCAGCGTCGTGTGCGTTTGACCTTGCGTTTCACCTTATCCGCCTTGCGCTTGGCTTTGACACCCTTGCGCTTGGGATTGGTGCGGCCCGCAGGCCCACCGCGTCCGCGCCGCACCCCTTGGCCGCCCTTGGGCAGGGCGTCACCCTCAAGCGTCAGCAGCT
Organism: Sulfitobacter sp. EE-36; assembly: GCF_000152605.1. Classification (NCBI taxonomy): domain Bacteria; kingdom Pseudomonadati; phylum Pseudomonadota; class Alphaproteobacteria; order Rhodobacterales; family Roseobacteraceae; genus Sulfitobacter; species Sulfitobacter sp. EE-36. The sequence goes on from NZ_CH959310.1 coordinate 750,385, forward strand.
CCAGCGCGATGCCCCCGGTGACCGGGACCGCCTCTGACAGGCGCACGGTGACACGCTGCCCGACAGAGATGATCATGCCCGTATCCGAGCCCATCAGCGTGCCGGCCTCTTGGTCGAAATGGAAATACTCGCGCCCCAGCGACCGCATGGGCAGCAGCCCGTCTGCCCCGGTTTCGTCCAGCTTCACAAAGGCTCCAAATCGCGCCACGCCGCTGATCCGGCCCGAGAATTCATTGCCCACACGTTCCGACAGATAGGACGCGAGATAGCGATCGGTGGTGTCGCGCTCTGCCATCATCGACCGGCGTTCCGTGTCCGAGATATGCGCGCCGGTCTGTTCGATATCCTCGATATCATGCTGGCTTAGCCCGTCGTTGCCCCAGCCGTGGGCAGTGATCAACGCGCGGTGCACGATCAAATCCGCGTAGCGCCGGATCGGAGAGGTGAAATGCGCGTAGGACCGCAGCGCCAGACCAAAGTGCCCGATATGCGCAGGCCCGTAATAGGCTTGCGTCATTGACCGCAGGGTCGACAGGTTGATCAGCTCGGCATCATCCGTGCCCGCCGCATCGTTCAGCAGCTTGTTCAAATGGCGCGTATGCAGCACCTGTCCCTTGGCCAGCGTATAGCCCGCCGCCTGCGCGGTTTCGCGCAAGGCGTCCAGCTTGGCCGGAGAGGGTTCTTCGTGGATGCGATACAGCAGCGGCGTTTTCTTGGACAGCAGAGTTTCGGCGGCGGCGACATTGGCCAGCACCATGAACTCTTCGATCAAGCGGTGCGCATCCAGCCGGTCCTTGAAGTTCACCGATTTCACGGTGCCGTCCTTGTCCAGCTCGATCCGCCGCTCGGGCAGGTCAAGGTCCAGCGGCTGACGCTCGGCGCGGGCAGCTTTCAAGGCGGCATAGGCGGCGTAGATCGGTTTTAGCACAGGGTCCAGCAACGGGCCGGTGCGGTCATTGGGGGCACCGTCAATCGCGTCCTGCACCTCTTCGTAGTGCAGCGAAGCGGGAGAGCGCATCAGCCCGCGATGGAAGCTATGGCCGATCTTGTTGCCCGCCGCATCCAGCACCATGCGGACAGCGATACAGGCCCGCGGCACGCCTTCGTGCAACGAACACAGATCTCCCGACAGACGGTCGGGCAGCATCGGCACCACACGGTCAGGGAAATAGGTGGAATTGCCCCGTTTGCGCGCCTCGCGGTCCAGCGCAGAGCCGGGGGTGACATAGGCCGCCACATCGGCAATCGCGACCCAGACGACATGGCCGCCCTCGTTCTTGGGGTCTTCGTCAGCATGGGCATAGCACGCGTCATCATGGTCCCGCGCGTCCGACGGGTCGATGGTGATCAGTGGCAGGTCGCGCAGATCCTCGCGCCCTTTCAGGCCCACGGGTTTCGCGGCATCGGCCTGCGCCATCACGTCGTCAGGAAAGTCGTCGGGGATACCATGCTGGTGGATCGCGATCAGGGACACAGCCTTGGGTGCCGACGGGTCCCCCAGCCGTTCAACGATACGCGCCCGCGGCGATCCCATGCGCGCCTTTGGTCCGGCCTGCTCCGCCTCGACCAGCTCGCCATCCTTGGCCCCGTGGGTCGCGTCTCCGGGCACCCACCATTCCTTGTCGGACCCTTTGTCGATGGGCACAATGCGCCCACCCTCTGTGGTCTTGCGGAAGATGCCCAAGACCCGCTGCGGGTTCGCGCCAATGCGGCGGATCAGCCGCGCCTCGTAGTGGTGGTCTTGCGCCTGTACCAGCGTCAACCGCGCCAGAATACGGTCGCCCGCACCCAAGGCCGGGTCAGAGGCACGGGGGATCACCAGCACCACGGGCTCCACGCCTTCACCCTGCCACTCCATCGGTTTGGCAAACAGATCGCCATCTTTGTCCGGCCCCGTGACCTGCAACACAGACACCGGCGGCAAGCGGTCAGGGTCCTGATAGCTGCGCTTGCGCTTTTCCAGATGGCCTTCGGCCTCCAGCTCTTTCAGCACGCGTTTCAGGTCGATCCGGGCCGCCCCCTTGATGCCGAACGCCTTGGCGATGTCACGCTTGGCGGTCAGAGTGGGGTTTTCGGCGATCCAGTCAAGGATCTCGGGCTTTGAAGGTATTTTGCTCATGCTTCACGAGGTAGCACGCGCACCCCGCTTCGTCATGGGCAAATCGTCGATTGTATCCACGTCGCGCAATGTGGCGACCTGTGCGATGCGGTGATCGGGCAGCGTGGCGACGGTATCGGCCAACGCATGCTCCGTGGACCAGCGGACATTTTCAAACAGGCGCGGCGGCACGGGGCGGGCGCGTTTCAGCCCGACCAGCCAATAACCCCCGTCCGGTGCAGGCCCGAACACCGCGTCATGCGACCCGAGCTCGCGAAACGCATCGGCCACCCGCGCCGCGGTCACACCCGGAATATCCGCCCCGATGACACAGACCGGCCCCGCGGGCGCGGCACGCAGCATACGGCCCATACGGTCGCCTAGATCACCGCGCCCCTGCGGCCAGCGCGGTAGATGCGCGGGCCAGACACGGCTGGACAGCCCCGCCCGATCCGGCGCGACCGCCAGCACCACCTGCCAGCGCGGGTCTTGCACACGGCGGATCAACGCGCGGGTCTGATGCCGGAACCACCACGCGGCAGCGGTCATGCCCAGATCACGGCCAAGCCGCGTTTTGACCCGCCCCGGCAGCGGCTCTTTCACCATGATGACCAGCGTGCGGTTCAAAGCGACAGCACCATTTCGCGATGATCAATGCCGGCGTCGTCAAAGACCGGCCCCTGCGCCACGAACCCCAGCTTTTCGTAGAACCCCAAGGCATGCAGCTGCGCGCCGAGCTTCACGAAGCGCACGGCAGGATCCTTGCGCGCCTCGTCTACCGCCGCGCGGATCAGCGCCGCGCCAAGCCCCGTACCGCGGTGGGATTTGATCACACATACCCGCCCAATCTTGGCCGTATCACCCTTGATATGCATCCGCGCCGATCCGATCGGCAGCTCTTCTTCGGTGGCAAGGAAATGCGTCGCGTCATCATCGCGATCGTCCATTTCATCGGCTTCCGACACGTTCTGCTCTTCGATAAAGACGATGCGGCGCAGCAGGTGACAGCTGGCGAGGTCTTCGGTCACGGCGATATGGGCGGTCATGCGAAATAGTCCTTCAGGATGCGGGTATAGATGGATTTGAGCTGGTGGATCTGCGCCACCTCGACGTTTTCGTCGACCTCGTGCATGGACTGACCAACCAGCCCGAATTCAACCACAGGGCAGTGGTGCTTCATGAACCGCGCATCCGACGTCCCGCCAGAGGTGGACAGCTCGGGCGTCACCCCCGTCTCTGCCTGCACCGCTTTGGACACCAGATCAGACAGCTCACCTGGCGGCGTGATAAAGCTCTCGCCCGAAATCTTGACCTTTAGCTCGACCTGCACGCCAAAACTGTCGCGGATCGCGGCGGCCTGTTCCTCCAGCCAGGTGGTCAGGCTAGCGCCCGAATGCTTGTCGTTAAAACGGATGTTCACCGTCGCGCGGGTTTCAGCCGGGATCACGTTGGTCGCGGGGTTGCCGGTATCGACGGTGACAATCGCCAGCGTGGAAGGATCGAAATGGTCCGTCCCCTCGTCCAGCTGATGCGAGGCAAGCTGATCCATCAGCCGCATCATCGCAGGCATCGGGTTATTGGCGCGGTGAGGATAGGCCGCATGGCCCTGTTTGCCGATCACGCGAAAATGCGCGTTCAGCGACCCGCGTCGCCCGATCTTGATCATCTCGCCCATTTTGTTCGGACATGTCGGCTCCCCCACCAGACAAACATCCATCCGTTCGCCCGCCTCTTGCATGTAATCCAGCAAGGCGCGGGTGCCGTCGATGCCTTCGGCTTCCTCGTCACCGGTGATTGCCAGCACGATGGACCCATCCGGGGGCGTGTCGCGGACAAAGTCGATGGCCGCGGCGGTAAAGGCTGCCACACCGGATTTCATATCGGTGGTGCCGCGCCCGTACATGATGCCGTCTTTGATCTCTGCGCCAAAGGGCGGCATCGTCCAGTCGGCCTCGTTCCCGATGGGCACGACATCGGTGTGACCGTTAAAGCCAAAGCTGCGGGTGTTACCCTTGTTGCCCCAACGCGCAAAGAAGTTCTTGATCCCGCCACGGTCCGCCCAGGCACAGTCAAACCCCGCCTCGGTCAGCAGATCGAACAGCACGTCTTGCGCGCCCCCATCTGCGGGGGTGACCGACGGGCAACGCACCAGTTTGGCGGTCAGGTCTACGGGATCGATGGCGGACATATGAGGGCTCCTTCGGCGTGTGTCGCGGTGTCGCCCTACATTTGTGGGGAAAATGCACCAAAGCCAAGGGGCAGCGCGGAAATACACAAAGCGGTGAGCCACATAGCCCGCGCCAGCGCTGCAAAGCCGCGCAGGAACCTTAGTCGAAGAAAGGCGTCATCTGCGCAATAATGACAGAGTTTTCATCCAGCGCCCGCGCCATCAAGGCCCGTTCGTCTTCGTCAATCTCGTGGCCTTCGGCCTCGCGGTCCGCAATCGTGCCATATCCGGTCACGTCCAGCGGGTTGGTATCGGCCTGCTTCAGGATGGCGACCGTCTCGCGCACGGCTTCCGCTTCGTCGATACCCGAGGCAAAGCACATCAGCGCAGCGCCCGTCGCCTTGTCCGGCAGGCCGTCGCCCTCTTTGCGGCCAATCTCGACCAGCAGCGTATAGACCTGCTGGCGTGACGGTTTCTTGGGTTTCTTCTGGTCAGACATAAAAAGGGCCACCGCATTAAGATGCGGCAGCCCTATCGTGTTCTGTGTCGTCTGAAAAGGGTCAGCTACGTCCGCGTACCAAACGTGTGACCCAAATCAACAGGCAGGCCCCGATGACACCGACGACCAGTTGGCCAATCCAGCCACCCAAGGTCGCACCGACGATTGTCATCAGCAGGAAGTTGGCAACGATCGCGCCAATGATCCCCAGAATAATGTTCATGATCAGCCCCATATCGGACTTCATGATCTTTTCCGCGATCCAACCGGCCAGACCACCGACGATTATTGCTGCGAACCAACCCAGACCTGTCATTTCAAATTCTCCATAAATCTTGTTTCATAGAGTGAACTCACAGGTCTGTGAAAAGGTTCCCTTAGTCGCGCAGCAGCTCGTTGATCGAGGTTTTGGAGCGGGTCTTTTCGTCGACGCGCTTCACGATCACGGCGCAATAAAGGTGCACACCGTTCTTCGACGGCATGGACCCCGCCACAACGACCGACCCCGCGGGCACTTCGCCATAGAAGACTTCGCCGGTTTCACGGTCGAGGATCTTGGTCGACTGGCCGATGTAAACCCCCATCCCCAGAACGGAGCCTTCGCGGACGATACAGCCTTCGACCACCTCGGAACGCGCACCGATAAAGCAGTTGTCTTCGATGATTGTCGGGCCGGCCTGCATGGGCTCGAGCACGCCACCGATGCCAACGCCACCCGACAGGTGGACGTTCTTGCCGATCTGCGCGCAGGACCCGACGGTCGCCCATGTGTCAACCATTGTGCCGCTGTCGACATAGGCACCAATGTTCACAAAGGACGGCATCAGCACGACGCCCGGCGCGATATAGGCCGATTTGCGCACGACACAGTTGGGTACGGCGCGAAAGCCTGCCTCTTTCCAGTCGGCATCGTTCCAGCCTTTGAACTTGCTATCGACCTTGTCCCACCAGCCGCTGCCCTGCGGGCCGCCGTCTTGCTGTTCCATATCCTTGATACGGAAGCCCAGCAGGACCGCTTTCTTGGCCCATTGGTTCACATGCCAGTCGCCGTTCTCCATCTTCTCGGCAACGCGCAGCTTGCCGCTGTCCAGCGCGGCCAGCGTGTCTTCGATCGCGTCACGTGTTTCGCCGGTGGTGGCCGAAGTGATCGTGTCACGGGCGTCCCAGGCGGCTTCGATGGCGGTTTCAAGTTGGGCGTTCGACATGGGTGTAGCTCCGGCGAATGAGGGTCAAATGTTGCGCTTGGCTATACAGTCGTCGGGGCTGTGGTGCAATGACGTCGGATGGCGTGGTCATTTGCGGCAAAGGCAGGCATGTTGCAGCAAAGGGCGCCCGTCGCCCGCACAGACCGGAGAGTATGATGACCGAATCCAAACGCCACCCCTTGCGCAAGGCCGGCGACGACCGCGCCACCGCGCAGGATGTACCCGACACGCCGCAAACGCGCGCCCCGGCATACCGGCTGGCCTTTACCGATGACGACTTCATGTGCCGTCAGGAGCTGCGCCCCGTCCGGCTGCAACTGGAATTGCTCAAGCCCGAGATGGAGCTGGACGCCCATGGTGTGAAATCCACCATCGTCCTGTTCGGCGGCGCGCGTATTCCCGCCCCTGCCCATAAAGACAAGGCCCGCACCAAAACACTGGCCGATCTGTCCCATTTCTATGACGAGGCCCGCGAATTCGCGCGGCTGATGACGCTGAAATCGATGGAGAGTGACGGGCAAGACAACGTGATCGTCACTGGCGGTGGCCCCGGCGTGATGGAGGCAGGCAACCGCGGTGCCGTCGACGCCGGCGGGCAATCGATCGGGCTGAACATCGTTCTACCCTTCGAACAGGCCCCGAATGAATATGTCACACCGGAGCTGTGCTTTAACTTTCACTACTTCGCGATCCGCAAAATGCATTTCCTGATGCGCGCGCGGGCGATCTGTGTCTTCCCCGGCGGCTTTGGCACGCTGGACGAGATGTTCGAGACGCTGACCCTGATCCAGACAGGCCGGATGAGCCGTGTGCCGTTCCTGCTGTTCGGCCGTGCCTTCTGGGAAAAGATCATCAACTGGGATGCGCTGGCAGACGCGGGCACGATCTCTGATCAGGATCTGGACCTGTTCCAATTCGTTGAAACCGCCGACGAGGCGATGAAGCTGATCGAAAACTGGGATACAGCCCCCGCCCGAGAGGAAGTCCCCGGGCGTTCAAAATAAAAGGTTCCGGTCAGATCAGGCGCAAAGATCGGCCGGAAGCACACAAACCTCAACGTGATGCGGCAGCGTTTCCAGAACGGACCCGTGGTCCGTGTCACGTACCCCATAGCCATACCCGGCCAGACGATGTTTCCATTCGCGGTAGGACAAGGCGCTTTCGCGTTCGCGGGTCACAAGCGCCAGTACATCGGCAGTGATAAAGGCGTCGTTCTTGATAATAACAGTCATCGCAGTATCGCTCCTGATTGTGTTGTCGATGGAAACAATATTCTGGGCGATGATGACTTAATTTCTGCTTAAATGTGGCGGGCCCAAGGTCATTTCAGGGTGACCCCGCCACAATCAAACGCCTTCAAACAAAAACAGCCGCCCCAATCGGGACGGCTGCATCGTGGATTTCACGTTGAATTAAGGGCGGTTACATCCCCGCGTCAGCCTCGATCTGCTTACGGGACTTGCGTTCACGCTCTGTCGCCGATTTCAACTGACCGCAGGCCGCCATGATATCTTCACCCCGCGGTTTACGCACGGGCGAGGCGTAGCCTGCCTGATACACGATCTCGGAGAACGCGCGAATGCGGTTGTTCGACGACCGCTTATACGGCGCGCCGGGCCATTCGTTGAACGGGATCAGGTTGATCTTGGCGGGGATACCGCGGATCAATTCAATCAGACGATGCGCATCAGCGTCTGAATCGTTCACACCATCCAGCATTACATATTCAAACGTGATCCGTTCGGAGTTGCTGACCTTGGGATAGGCCCGCAGCGCCTTGATCAGCTCGGCGATATTCCAGCGTTTGTTGATCGGCACCAACTTGTTGCGCACCTCGTCCGTGGTGGCGTGGAAAGATACAGCCAGCTGGCAGCCAATCTCTTCGGCGGTGCGCGCGATCTCTGGCACAACACCGGAGGTCGACAAGGTGATCCGGCGGCGCGACAGCTGGATCCCCTCGGGGTCCATCGCGATCTTCATCGCGTCGCGCACGTTTTCAAAGTTATACAGCGGTTCGCCCATGCCCATCAGCACGATGTTGGACAACAGCCGCGGCGCATCGGTCAGCGTACCGGGCACGGGCCATTCGCCCAGATCATCCCGCGCCACCATCACCTGCCCGATAATCTCGGCCGCGGTCAGGTTGCGCACCAGCTTTTGCGTGCCGGTATGACAGAAGGAACAGGTCAGCGTGCAGCCGACCTGAGAGCTGACGCACAAGGTGCCGCGCCCCTCTTCGGGGATATACACCACCTCGACCTCATGGCCGCCCGCGATGCGCACCAGATATTTGCGCGTGCCGTCTTCGGACACCTGCTTGGTCACGACCTCGGGCACCTCGATCACGAACTTCTCGGCCAGTTCGGCACGGAAGGCTTTCGACAGGTTGGTCATATCGGCAAAATCGCGGGTGCCCCATTGATAGATCCACTGCCAGATCTGCCCCACACGCATCTTCGCCTGTTTCTCCGGCGTGCCTTCCGCGATCAACGCGGCGCGCATGGCATCACGGGTCAACCCGACAAGGTTAACCGGCCCCTCCGCCTGCTTACGCGGAATGGTCATGACATCTTGAGTAATCGGCGCGGTCGCAGACATGGGGATTCTCCGGTGTGCAGGGGTTTGAGCGCTCTATATAGGGATTTTTCCCTAAATCAAAAGGAAACGCCGCATTGCTGGGCCGGGCTGAGTGCATAGCTTCGCCCGTCATGGCCGCTTTATCGACCAAACCCTTGGTGTGAAAAAGCCCCGCCAATGGCAGGGCTTTGCGATCAGTTCAGGCGGGAAAACCTAGCCGCCGCAGCGTTTGGCCGCATCTTCAACCGCAGCCGTAAACCCCAGAAGCGAGAACGTGTCCTCGGTCTGCGTCCCACGCCCAGAACGGCCCGTAAGCTTGGCATCCGCGCCACGTTTCATCGCGGCGATGATCTTGTTGTCGTCCTCGGTGGTCGCAGGCCAGGCCCATTCGCCTTCGGTGAACAGCTCGAACGTGGTGCCGCCGATGTTCATGTTGACCGTCGACCCCGAAGCAAAGGGATAGCCGCCGGTAAAGGCCACCTGCCCCTTGGCCCCCGCGCTTGGACGGTAAAAGACCATCAGCAGGGTCTGGCCACGGTTCACCGCCACAACGCGACCATCACGGGAGTTTACGGATTCTTTCGGCGTGGACACGCCCCAGCATTCGGTCGGGTTGTCTTCGACGAATACGCTCCAGTCCGTCTCTGCTGCCACGCGGTTCGTGCTTTGCGCTTGCGCGAAAACGCTGCCTGCGCTCAGACCCGCCAGCGCCGCCGCAAAACCAATCGTCCTAAAGTTCATCATCTACCTGGGCCTCCAGCCGCCATTAACCTCAACATCACAACAATTCCCCAATGGCAGCCCTTCGGGAGGCGCTCTTGATCAAAGGAACTGTATTTCTCTCGTCAACAAGCATAATAACGGCAAACAGGCGACACACGAAACCCTGATTGGCAGGAATTCGCCAACGAAAAGGATAATTCATGACCCAAGCAGCCCCCTTTGCTGAAATCTGGCGTGGTCCGTTTCTGGAAAGCGTGCATTCGGGCCATGCGGTGGTCTGTGACAGCAGCGGTCAGATACTGCAGGCTTGGGGCGATCCCGACACGGTGATCCTGCCGCGCTCCTCTGCCAAGATGATCCAGGCGCTGCCCCTGATCCAGTCCGGTGCCGCCGATGCCTATGGCCTTGGGCCCCAACATCTGGCGCTGGCCTGCGCGTCCCATCAGGCGGCGCATCTGCATGTGGGCATCATCTCTGACTGGCTCAAGACGTTGGGGATGGACGACAGCGCCTTTCGCTGCGGCACGGCACTTCCCGGTGACGAGGCCGCGCGCAATGCGCTGGTGTGTTCCGGCACGCAGCCTTGCCAGATCCACCATGAATGTTCCGGCAAACACGCAGGGTTCCTGACCGTAAACACCCATATGGGCGGCAGTGCGGATTACGAAAAGCCGGACCACCCCGTGCAACGCGCCTGTCTCGAGGCGTTCGAGCGTGTGACCGGCACCACCTCGCCCGGCTTCGGGATCGACGGCTGCTCTGTCCCGAATTTCGCGACCACGCTACATGGTATGGCCCGCGCCATGGCGCATTTCGCCGCTGCTCCCGATGGGGCGGCCGAGGCGCGGCTGCATCAGGCCATGCGCCTGCACCCCGACCTTGTCGCCGGCGAGACCCGCGCCTGCACCAATCTGATGCGCGCGATGAACGGCAAGGTCGCGCTCAAAACCGGGGCCGAGGGGTTCTTCATCGCGATCCTGCCGGATCAGAACATCGGCGTGGCTCTCAAGGCGGCCTGTGGCACCAAACGCGCGGCCGAATGCGCGATCACCTCGATCCTGGTCAAGCTCGGCGCGCTCGACCCGAACCACCCCGAAGCGTTGAAATACCGCAATGCCCCGATAGAAAACCGGCGCGGCATCATTACGGGCACGCTCAAACCTGCCGCTGGCTTTGCGTAACGCCGCTTCCAAATGGTTAAAAATCCCGGGGTATGGGGCAGCGCCCCATGCAGCTTGCGAGCCTAGATAACGAATTCGTCCTTGGCGTACCCCTGCACATAAAGCAGCGCCGTCAGGTCGCCAAAGTTGATCCGCACGTCACATTCCGCCGCCACGGCGGGCTTGGCGTGCAGCGCCACGCCCATGCCCGCGCGCGCCAGCATGCCCAGATCGTTTGCCCCGTCGCCCACGGCAATCACGTCGTCCTCTGACAGCCCCAGCCGCGCGGTGATCTGTTCCAGCGCATCGACCTTGGCCTGTTTGCCCAGGATCGGCACGCCGACGTCGCCCGTCAGCACGCCATCCGATGCGATCAGCGTATTCGCGCGGTTCTCGTCAAAGCCAAGCGCCTCTGCCACGGCGGCGGTGAATGCCGTGAAACCGCCCGACACAAGCGCCGCATAGGCACCATTTGCCTTCATCGTGGCAATCAGGGTCTTGCCGCCGGGCATATGGGTGATCCGTTCGGCCAGCACGCGGGTGATCACCGCCTCGTCCAACCCTTTTAACAGACCAACCCGTTCGCGCAGGGCGGCGTTGAAATCAAGCTCTCCGTTCATGGCGCGGGCGGTGATATCTTTGACGCGGTCCCCGACCCCGGCTTCATCTGCCAGCTCGTCGATACACTCCTGCTGGATCATGGTGCTGTCCATGTCCGCCAGCAGCATCTTCTTGCGGCGGCCTTCCGACGGGGTGATCACCAGATCGACCCCCATCCCCTGACATTCGGCCCAGACATCCCAGCGATTGCCCGGCATCCGCTTCATGTCAAAGCCCGCCGCTTCGTCCGGAGCAAGCCAGACCGCATCCCCGCCGCCCCATGCGTTGCGCACGGCATCGACCAGCGACGCCTCAAGCTGCGGGCGTTGAGGAGAGGTTAGAAGGGTCACACTATGCATGGGTCAGGTCCGTTCGGGTCAAATCAGTCTGGGGCGCATCTTGCGCATTGTTTTAACGGGGTTTCCACCCCTGTTCCAGCGCTCCTGCGGGGGAAGGTTGCGCGCTTTGCCCAAGCGGCCCGAACAGACCTCCTTGCACGTTACCCCGCCCACCCTTATGTTACAAAATATACAAACTGAAAAATGTCAGGTAACATTTAAGTTGCGTCGAATCGCGACTATCCCTACGCTCGTCAACCAAGGGAGACTTTCATGGACGCTTTTATTTGTGACGCGCAGCGCACACCCATCGGCCGCTTTGGCGGCGCATTGTCATCGGTCCGCGCCGATGATCTGGCAGCGGCACCGATTGCCGCACTGATGGCCCGCAATCCTGATCTGGATTGGTCCAAAATCGATGACGTGATCTTTGGCTGTGCCAACCAGGCTGGCGAAGACAACCGTAACGTGGCCCGTATGGCGGCTCTGCTGGCCGGCCTGCCGGTCGATGTGCCCGGTGCAACGATCAACCGTCTGTGTGCCTCTGGCATGGATGCGGTCGGCGTCGCGGCCCGTGCGATCAAGGCCGGCGACATGGATCTGGCGATTGCCGGCGGTGTCGAAAGCATGACCCGCGCGCCTTTCGTGATGCCCAAGGCGGAAACCGCCTTCTCGCGCAACAACGCTGTCTATGATACCACCATTGGCTGGCGCTTTGTGAACCCCAAGATGAAGGCGCAATACGGCGTCGAATCCATGCCTGAAACCGGCGATAACGTGGCTACGGATTATGATATCAGCCGCGAAGATCAGGACGCCTTTGCCAAGCGCAGTCAGGACCGCTGGGAAGCGGCGGACAAGGCCGGTGTTTTCGCCGACGAGATCTCCCCCGTGTCGATCCCGCAGCGCAAGGGCGACCCGATTGTCTTTGACCGCGACGAACACCCGCGCCCCGGCACCACGATTGAAGCGCTGACCAAGCTGCGCCCGATCAACGGCCCCGACCTGACCGTGACCGCGGGCAATGCCTCTGGCGTCAACGACGGCGCGGCGGCGATGCTGATGGCCTCTGAGGCGGCGGCGTCGCAGCACGGGCTGACCCCGATTGCACGCGTTGTCGGTATCTCTGCCGCCGGTGTCGAACCGCGCGTCATGGGCATCGGCCCTGTTCCTGCCAGCCAGAAAGTTCTGGCCCGCGCAGGTCTGACCATCGACCAGATGGATGTGATCGAACTGAACGAAGCATTCGCTTCGCAAGGGATCGCCACATTGCGCGCGCTTGGCGTGGCGGATGATGCGCCTCATGTGAATGCCAACGGCGGCGCGATTGCCATCGGTCACCCGTTGGGGATGTCAGGTGCCCGTCTGGTCATGACCGCAGCCCTGCAGTTGAAACGTACAGGCGGCCGCTATGCGCTGTGCACCATGTGTGTCGGCGTCGGCCAAGGCGTCGCCATCATCCTCGAACGCGCTTAACGCAATTATCCCCCTGAAAGGATCTGAACGATGTATGCACAGATGATCAAATCCACCGGCCAAGGTGTCAAATCTCTCGAAGAGATGGATCCGCAGGAACGCGCCTTTCAGGAACGGATAAATGCGGGCGGCAAGATCGAACCGAAAGACTGGATGCCGGAAGGGTATCGCAAGAACCTGATCCGGCAGATCGGCCAGCACGCGCATTCGGAAATCGTGGGCCAGTTGCCAGAAGGCAACTGGATCACCCGCGCCCCGACGCTGGAGCGCAAAGCGATCCTGCTCGCCAAGGTGCAGGACGAGGCAGGCCACGGTCTGTATCTCTATTGCGCTGCCGAAACACTGGGGGTCAGCCGTGACCAGCTGACCCGCGACCTTCTGTCGGGCAAAATGAAATACAGCTCTATCTTCAATTATCCGACCCTAACATGGGCCGATATGGGGGCTGTCGGCTGGCTGGTCGATGGGGCCGCGATCATGAATCAGGTGCCGTTGCAACGCACATCCTACGGTCCCTATGCCCGCGCGATGGTGCGTATCTGCAAAGAGGAATCGTTCCACCAGCGCCAGGGCTACGACATCATGATGAAGATGGCGAAGGGCTCAGACGCGCAGCGCAAGATGGCGCAGGACGCGCTGAACCGCTTCTGGGGCCCCGCGCTGATGATGTTTGGCCCGTCGGACGAAAACTCTGTCCATTCGACGCAATCGATGGCGTGGAAGATCAAGATGAACTCCAACGACGAGCTGCGTCAGAAGTTCGTCGATGAATGCGTCCCGCAGGCCGAATATCTGGGCCTCACCGTTCCCGACCCCGATCTGAAGTGGAACGAGGAACGCGGGCATTACGACTTTACCCAGCCCGATTGGGACGAATTCTTTGACGTGCTCAAGGGCAATGGCCCCTGCAATACCGAACGGCTCGCCGCGCGCAACAAGGCGTGGGACGACGGCGCGTGGGTGCGGGACGGTTTGATGGCACATGCGGCGAAGAAACGCGCCGCGAAACTGGCAGCGGAGTAAGCAAGATGAGCAGCCCAGAAGCAAAACCCTACCCCGGCACCCAAGCGGTCGACCACGGCAAGGCGCGCGCCGATGAATGGCCCCTGTTCGAGATTTTCATTCGCGGTCAGCACGGGCTGAGCCATCGCCACGTCGGGTCGCTTCACGCCGCTGACGCCGAAATGGCGATCAAGAATGCCCGCGATGTCTATACGCGCCGCAACGAAGGCGTGAGCATCTGGGTCGTCGAGGCCGCCCATATCGCCGCCTCCTCGCCCGAGGAAAAAGGCCCGCTGTACGAGCCTGCCAACGACAAAGTCTACCGCCACCCCACCTTCTTTGACATTCCAGACGAAGTGGGGGCGATGTGAGCACGGCAAATATAGACCCTAACAAAGGCGATTTGTTCGAATTTCTATGCCGGATGGGGGATAACACCCTTGTTCTGGGACACCGCGTCTCGGAATGGTGCGGCCACGCCCCCGTGCTGGAGGAAGACATCGCGCTGGCGAATACCGCGCTGGATCTGATCGGCCAAACCACACTTTGGCTGGATCTGGCGGGTAAGGTCGAAGACGCGGGTCGCGATGCGGATCGGCTGGCCTTTCACCGTGACGTCTGGGATTTCCGCAATCTGTTGTTGGTCGAACAGCCCAACGGCGATTTCGGCCAGACGATCATGCGCCAGTTCCTGTTTGACGCATGGCACCTGTCGCAGCTGACCGCCCTGATGGAAAGCAGCGATGCACAGATCGCCGCCATCGCGGAAAAGTCGAGCAAAGAGGTGACCTATCATCTGGAGCGCGCGACAGACACGGTGATCGGCCTTGGCGACGGCACCGAGGAAAGCCACCGCCGCATGCAGAACGCGTTGGACCTGTTGTGGCCCTATGTCGGGGAAATGTTCGTCGCGGACGCTGTGGACGAGGCTTTGGTCGCAGCAGGCATCGCGCCCGATCCTGCGTCCCTACGCGCCGCCTATGATACTTTGGTGAACGATGTCTTCACCGCCGCCACGCTGACACGGCCCGAAAGCGATTTCGGCCATCGCGGCGGCAAATCCGGTAAACGCCATTCGGAACATCTGGGGCATATGCTGACGCAGATGCAATGGCTGCAACGCGCCTACCCGGATGCGACATGGTAGTCGAAAAGCCTTCGTTAGAGACTGTTTGGGGCTGGCTCCACGCCGTGCCGGACCCCGAGATTCCGGTAATCTCGCTGACCGATCTGGGGATCATCCGCGATGTGCAATGGCACGATGACACGCTAGAGGTCACGGTGACGCCGACCTACTCCGGCTGCCCTGCCACGACGATCATCAACCTTGATATCGAAACGGCATTGCGCGGGCACGGGATCGAAAAACTGGCTCTAAAGCGGCAACTTTCGCCTGCCTGGACCTCTGACTGGATGACCGACGCGGGCCGCGCCAAGCTGGAAAGCTACGGCATCGCCCCGCCCCAACCCGCAGGTGGCCCCGAACGCTGCCCCCGTTGCCAATCGACGCATCTGGAAAAGATCAGCCAGTTCGGATCGACCCCCTGCAAGGCGCAATGGCGCTGCACCGACTGTCTGGAACCCTTCGATTATTTTAAGTGTATCTGACCCATGAGCCAATTCCTCCCCTTATTAGTGACTGATATTCAACGCACCATCCGCGACGCGGTGGTCTTGACCCTGCAACCCGAAGACCCAAAGGCGTTTGCCTTCAAGCAGGGTCAGTATCTGACATTCAAACAGGATTTCGACGGGACCGAGCTGCGCCGCAACTATTCCATTTGCGCCGGTCTGGATGACGGCGTGCTGCAAGTGGGGATCAAGCGGGTCGATGGCGGTGCCTTCTCTACCTTTGCGAACGAGGTATTGAAGGTCGGGGATACGCTGCATGCCATGCCCCCTCAAGGCACGTTTTCCGCCGGGTTAGAGCCTGATCGCGCGCGGAATTACCTTGGCTTTGCCGGCGGGTCGGGGATCACGCCCGTATTGTCGATCCTCAAGACGGTGCTGAAACGCGAGCCCAAATCGACCTTTACGCTGGTCTATGCCAACCGCGCTGTGAACACGATCATGTTCCGCGAAGAGCTGGAGGATCTCAAGAACCGCTATATGGGCCGGTTGAGCGTCATTCACATGCTGGAAAGCGGGCAGGACATCGACCTGTTCACCGGCCGTGTAGACCAGAATAAATGCGCCGAGTTGTTCAAGACCTGGATCGACGTGTCGGACATGGACATGGCCTTTATCTGCGGGCCGGAGCCGATGATGTTGGCCATCGCGGATGCCCTGAAAACCCACGGGTTAGAGCCTGAACAGATCAAGTTCGAACTGTTCAGCGAAAGCCAACAGGGCCGTCTGGCGAAACAGGAAATGGCCAAGCGCAGCGAAGGTCAGGCGCAAACGCAGGTGACCGTGAAAATCGACGGCGCGCAGCACAGCTTTACTATGGCTAAGGGGCAGTCGGTGCTGGATGCCGCGCTAGAGAATAACCTTGATGCGCCCTTTGCCTGCAAGGCGGGCGTTTGTTCGACCTGCATGTGCAAGGTCACCGAAGGCGAGGTCGAGATGCTGTCGAACCACGCGCTGGAGGACTACGAAGTTGAACGGGGATACCGGCTGAGCTGCCAAAGCTATCCGCTGAGCGACACGCTTTTCATTGACTACGACCATCACTAAGGGGCCCAATATGCGCGATATCCAAAGCTTTGCCGCCGGACAATGGATCAACCCCGGTGCCGGTGCACGCAACATCGCAAGTGCGATCACCGGCGATGTGATCGCCCAAGCCGGCAATGACGCGCTGCAGGTTCAGACGATGCTGGCCTATGCCCGTGACATCGGCGGCCCTGCCCTACGCAAGCTGACCTTTCACGACCGTGCCCGGATGCTCAAGGCCGTCGCGCTCTACCTCAATGACCATAAACAGAGCCTGTACGAGCTGTCGTTCGACACAGGTGGCACGCAGGCTGACCACATGATCGACGTGGATGGCGGGATCGGCACGATGCAGGTCTACGCCGCCAAGGGTCGCCGCGAAATGCCGGATGATCAGGTCTATCTTGACGGTCCCGTCGAACAGCTGGGCCGCGCGGGTCAGTTCATGGGCCGCCACATCTGCACACCGCTGCAGGGCGTTGCAGTGCATATCAACGCTTTCAACTTCCCCGTTTGGGGCATGTTGGAAAAGCTCGCCCCGACGCTGCTGGCCGGGGTGCCTGCCATCGTCAAACCCGCCACCGCCACCTGTCAGGTGACCGAGGCCTGTTTCCGCCTGATGATCCAATCCGGTATTCTGCCAGACGGCGCGATACAGTTGGTGACGGGGGGCTTGGGCGATATGCTGGACCACCTCGATTGTCAGGATGTCGTTAGCTTTACCGGCTCTGCCGAAACCGCGCTGAAACTGCGCAGCAACCCTGTGTTGGTCGAACGCTCTGTCCGGTTCGCGTCCGAACAGGATAGCCTCAATGCCTCTGTGTTAGGGTCTGATGCGGGCCCCGGCACGCCCGAATTTGATCTGTTTGTGAAAGAGGTCCAGCGCGAGATGACGGCCAAGGCGGGGCAGAAATGTACCGCCATCCGCCGGATCATGGTACCGCAACCCCATGTCGATGCGCTGATCGCCACGCTGTCGGACCGGCTGACCAAAGTCACCATCGGCGATCCCCGTCTTGAAGGCACGAAAATGGGCGCGCTTGTTTCGCAATCGCAGCGCCGCGACGTGCTGGAGAAAGCCGCCCTGATCGGGACAGAGGCAGCGCGTGTCTTTGGTGACCCCGATGCCTTTGCGGTCGAGGGGGCGGATGCGCAGAAAGGTGCCTTTGTCCCGCCGATGCTGTTCCACTGCGCCGATCCCGATGCCGCCACGCATGTGCACGACACCGAGGCTTTTGGCCCTGTGTCCACCATCATGCCCTACCGCGACACCGATCACGCCATCGCGCTACTGAACAAGGGCAAAGGGTCGCTGGTCGCCTCCATCATCACCCGCGACGGCGAGACCGCACGCGACATGGTGATGGGCGCAGGCGCGTTTCACGGGCGGCTCTATTTCAACAACCGCGACTCGATGGCCGAGGCGACGGGTCACGGTGCCCCCCTGCCCCATATGGTCCACGGGGGACCGGGGCGTGCAGGCGGCGGCGAGGAACTGGGCGGCGTGCGCGGCGTCATGCACTATATGCAGCGCACCGCCATTCAGGGCAGCCCCGATATTCTGACCGCCATGGGCAAGCAATGGGTGCCCGGCGCGACCGAGATTTCGGACCGCGACCACCCGTTCACCCGCCGCTTTGGCGCGCTGGATCTGGGCGAGACTTTCAATTCTGCCAGCCGCACCGTGTCGCTGGAGGATATCGAGACGTTCGCCCATTTCACCGGTGATACGTTTTACGCGCATATGGATGACGCCGCCGCCAAGGCGAACCCGTTCTTTCCGGGCCGTGTTGCCCATGGCTATCTGCTGCTGAGCTTTGCCGCAGGGCTGTTCGTGCAGCCTGACCCCGGCCCTGTGCTTGCGAATACCGGGCTGGACAACCTGCGCTTTATGGCACCGGTGCAGGCGGGCGACAGCATCAAGGTCCGGCTCAGCGTCAAGGCAAAGACGCCTCGCAATGACGAATACGGTGAGGTACGCTGGCACGTGACCCTGACCAATCAGGATGATGCCGCCGTGGCCGAGTATGAATTGCTGACGATGAATGCCTATTGACGACTTTGACCTTGCGATCGCCCCACTGAAAGACCTTGGCGGCCAGCGCGTCTGGTCCCTTATGATCAGTCTCTTTGGTGATCTGGCCCGACAGGAAGGGCAGATCATCGGCGGGCCGGTGCTGTCGGCGATCATGTCGGCGATGGACGTCCGCCCCGAGGCCGCGCGCGTGGCCCTGCATCGTTTGCGCAAGGACAAATGGATCGCCTCCGAGAAACACGGGCGGATCAGCCATCACAGCCTGACACCCCAAGGCCGCGCCCAAAGTCAGGCGGCCAGTGGCCGGATCTACGCCACGCCTGACGATCTGGCGGAGCACTGGCAAATGGTCGTGACAGATGACGCCGAGACCGGCCCGCTGGAAAAGGCGGGATTCACCACGTTGATGCCGCGCCTATATGTCGGGGATGCCAGCCTGCCTGTGCCGAAAGACGCGGCCACGCTGCCCGGTCAGGCTGCCCCCGACTGGATGAAACGCCAGCTAGAGCCTGCCTCCCTTGCCGAAAGCTATGCGCAGTTGTCAGACGCCTTGCACCATGTCGCGCGCGATCTTGCTGGTGCCGACACGCTAACGCCGTTGCAAATTGCGACCCTGCGCTGCCTGATCGTGCATAATTGGCGCCGCCTTGCGCTGAAGCACCCCGCGCTGCCGCGTCCGCTGATCCGCGATGATTGGGCCGGTCTGGTCGCGCATCAAAGGGTTGCTGCCCTGCTCGCGGCCTACCCACGCCCCGACCTGCCGGAAATCGCCACCGCCTGAGGCCGCGCAGAAAGCGATGCTTTCCCAACGCGCGCCGTCGGGATATAGGGAGGGCATGACAAATACAGTTTACCAAAATGACCTGCCCGACGGGCTGAACCTTGGACCGATGGTCGCGATCGATTGCGAAACCATGGGGCTGCATCCGCACCGTGACCGGCTGTGTGTGGTGCAGTTGTCCGGCGGTGACGGGAACGCGCATCTGGTCCAGATTGCCAAGGGCCAGACCGAGGCCCCTAATCTTTGTGCCCTGCTTGAAGACCCGCATGTGCTCAAGCTGTTCCACTATGGCCGGTTTGACATCGCGGCTTTGCTGAACACCTTTGGGGCCAAGGCCGCGCCGGTCTATTGCACCAAGATCGCCAGCCGCCTTGTGCGCACCTATACCGACCGCCACGGGCTTGCCAAACTCTGCCAAGAACTGCTGAGCGTCGATATCTCCAAACAGCAGCAATCCAGCGATTGGGGTGCCGAGACGCTGACCAAAGCGCAGATCGACTATGCCGCCTCGGACGTGCTGCACCTGCACAAGCTGCGGGACGTGTTGAACCAGATGTTGATCCGCGAAGGACGCATCGAGCTCGCGCAAGCGTGTTTTGAATTTTTGCCAACCCGTGCCCAACTCGATTTGGACGGCTGGCCCGAAACGGATATTTTTGCACACGCATGACCACACCTTTCCTAGATACCGCCCGCCGCGTCATCCGCACCGAAGCCCAAGCGCTTGAACAACTGGCCGACAGTCTGGACGACCGTTTTCGTCAGGCGATCGACCTGCTGGTCGCGACCCGTGGGCGGGTGATTGTCACTGGCATCGGCAAGTCCGGCCATATCGCCAAAAAGATCGCCGCGACGTTGGCAAGCACGGGCACGCCCGCGCAGTTCGTCCACCCTGCCGAGGCAAGCCACGGCGATCTGGGGATGATCACCGGCGATGATGTGGTGCTTGCGATCTCGAACTCGGGCGAAGCGCCGGAGCTGGCCAATCTGATCGCCTATTCGCGCCGCTTTTCCATCCCGCTGATCGGCATCACCAGCCGCGCGCAAAGCAGCCTTGGCGCGCAATGCGACGTGGTGCTGGAACTGCCGCAACTGGCAGAGGCCTGCGGGACCGGCGTGGTACCGTCGACATCGACCACGATGACACTGGCGATGGGGGATGCTGTGGCGATTGCCCTGATGGAAAACCGCGCCTTCACCGCCGAACATTTCCGCGAATTCCACCCCGGTGGCAAACTTGGCGCACGGCTTAGCCGCGTCGCTGATCTGATGCACACGGGCGATGCGCTTCCGCTGGTGCAGGTCGATGCCCCGATGTCCGACGCGCTGATGGCGATGAGCAGTAAATCCTTTGGCGTGGTGATTGTCACCGACAGCAACGGCGCGCTGGCCGGTATCATCACCAGCGGCGATTTGGGGCGTCACCTTGAGGGGCTGATGTCCAAAACCGCGCGCGAGGTCATGACGCCGACCCCTGTCACCGTCGCACCCGACGCGCTGGCGGAAAAGGCCGTGGGCATCATGAACGCCCGCAAGATCACCTGTCTGCTGGTGCTGGACCCCGCCCAAGGGGACGTCCCCGCGGGTCTGCTGCATATCCACGACTGCCTACGCGTCGGTCTGGGCTAGGGCGCGATGCAGGGGGACCGTTACACAAGGCTGATCTCTTGGCTCAAGGTGCTGTTCCCCTTGGCAGCGCTTGGCCTGCTGTCGACCCTGTTCCTGCTGTCGCGCGCGATTGATCCCGGGCAGGCCATCCCCTTTGCGGAGAAAGAGGTGCAAGATCGCCTGCGCGACCAGCAGATCACCGGCCCCTTCTTTACCGGCGCAACGTCAGAGGGGGACGAGCTGTCGTTCTATGCCGATGTGCTCACCCGCCCCGACGGGCAGACCGGCATGAACCACGCCGAAAACCTGCGTGCGACGATCAACACCCCCGAGGGATCGACCTTTCGCCTGCAATCGGATCTCGCCGATTTTGACATTGCCGAGGATGTGGCCGATCTGCTGGGCAAGGTGATCCTGACGACCTCGACCGGATACCGGTTGCAAAGCGAAAAGATCACGTCAGAACTGTCGGGGCTGAATATCCAGTCGCCGGGCGCGGTCCACGGCACTACTCCAGGTGGTACGCTGGAGGCTGGTGCCATGTCGATAACGCAAACAGATGATCAAATCGCCCCCCAATTGGTTTTCACAAACCGGGTGAAGCTGATATACAAACCGAAATCCAAATCAGAGTGACGCACGTGAAACACCTACTGCTGCCCGTTTTCCTGCTCCTTTCCGCGATGCCAATCGCCGCACAAGGGACCAATGTGGCCTTTGGGTCGATCCGTCAGGATACCGGCCTGCCCGTCGAGGTGACCGCCGACAACCTGTCCGTCGATCAAGGGGATGGATCGGCTGTTTTCACTGGGAATGTGCTGATCGGTCAGGGCGAGATGCGCCTGTCCGCTGCACGCGTTCTGGTTGTGTACCGTGCCGAGGCTGAAGGCATCGCGCGGCTTGAAGCGACGGGCGGTGTGACCCTTGTCTCGGGCAAGGACGCCGCCGAATCAGAGCGCGCGGATTACGACATCGACACGGGCACGATCGTGATGTCGGGGAACGTGTTGCTGACCCAAGGGCGCAATGCGCTCAGCTCTGACACCATGAGCGTCAAGCTGTCGGACGGCACGGCGCAGATGTCCGGCCGCGTGAAAACAATCCTGCAAACGGGCAGCAACAACTGATGTCTTCCCCGAATTTGACGGTCACGGATGGCGCAAGCGGTCTGCGCATCGAACACCTGCGTAAATCCTACCGCAAGAAAACTGTGATCCGCGACTTCTCGATGGAGCTGAACCGGGGCGAGGTTGTTGCCCTGCTGGGGCCGAACGGGTCCGGCAAGACGACCACGTTTTACGCCGTGGCCGGGCTGGTCATGCCCGAAGGCGGCACTGTCACGATTGATGGCAAGAACGTCACCACCCTGCCGATGTATCGCCGCGCACAGCTTGGCATCGGCTACCTCCCGCAAGAGATGAGCATCTTTCGCGGGCTGAGCGTGCAAGACAATATCTCGGCGATTCTGGATATCTCTATCTCTGACGCGCGCGGGCGGCGTGAACGGCTTGAAGCCTTGCTGTCGGAATTTTCCATCGAACACCTGCGCCGTGCGCCTGCCTTGGCCCTGTCAGGCGGGGAGCGTCGCCGCGTGGAAATCGCCCGCTGTCTGGCGGCCGATCCCAAATACCTGCTGCTCGACGAGCCCTTTGCGGGCGTGGACCCGATTTCGGTGGATGACATCCGCCATCTGGTTGCCGATCTGAAAAAGCGCGGCATCGGCGTGCTGATCACCGACCATAACGTGCGGGAAACATTGGATATTGTGGACCGTGCTTACATCTTGCACGAAGGTACTGTGTTGATGTCCGGCACCCCCGAAGAGGTCGTGCAGAACGAGAATGTGCGCCGGGTCTACCTGGGCGATAACTTCCGCATTTCCTAATCAACTACAGACATATTGCGCTAGTTTCCGCACATCCATGCGCCGGATTCATTTGACAACGCGGCCCAATCACGCGCTCAATAGGACTATGGCGAGACGGCGTATCATGTTTGTGCTGCATCCCCCCCCTTCCCAAAGGGATGGTGTCTCTCAAACTCGTCGCATCGTCATTCACCCGCATCTGACCCCGCCTTTACCGCATTTTATGCGGCCTATGGTGTTGTCCGGATCATAAGAACAAGGAGAATTTATGCGGTACCAAATCAGTGGCAAACAAATCGACATCGGCGAAGCCCTGCAAACGCATGTGAAAACGGAATTGGGCGAAGCTGTCCAGAAGTATGCTGAGCGTCCGACGGACGCGAATGTCATCTTTTCCAAATCCGGTCACGAGTTCGTCTGCGAAACGACGGTGCACCTATCGACTGGCCTTACGGCGTCAGCGAAAGCGCATGCTACTGATATCTATGGATCTTTCGATTCATGTGCAGCAAAGATGGAAAAGCAGCTGAGGCGCTACAAGCGACGGTTGAAAGATCACCATCGCGAGCGTGCGCAACCGGTTGAACTTTTCGGTGCATCCTCGTATATCCTCGCCTCAGAAAGCGATTCAGACGCGCAGGAACCCGAAACACTCCAACCCATGATCATCGCGGAAATGCAGACCAAGATCGCGACCTTGTCTGTGGGTGAAGCTGTGATGCAGATGGAAATTTCGGGAACGCCTGTCGTGGTCTTCCGCAAAGACGGTCAAGAAGGCGTAAACGTTGTCTACCGTCGCGATGACGGCAACATCGGCTGGATCGATCCGTCGTAACACAAACCGGACCCATCAGCGGCCGAGAGCAGAGCGAGCAGAATGAATTTTGCGAAACTCCTAAAGCCGGGGGCTGTCAAAGTCCTCACATCGGCCTCAAGCAAGAAACGCCTGCTCCACGATATCGGGGAGCTGGCGCATAATGCTTACGGCTTGAAAGCCGCCGCGGTGGTCGAAGCCTTGATGACGCGCGAATCCCTTGGTCCGACAGGCGTGGGCCACGGGGTCGCGCTGCCCCACGCGCGGCTTGAAGGTCTGGACAATGTGCTGGGGGCCTTTGTGCTTCTCGACAAGCCGATCGATTTCAACGCGGTCGACCGCCAGCCGGTCGATATCGCCTTTGCCCTGTTTGCCCCTGAAAGCGCGGGTGTCGAACACCTCAAGGCGCTGGCGCTGGTGTCGCGTACACTGCGCAATGCCTCTGTCTGCTCTAAGCTGCGGGCCAACCCGGACCCTGCCACGCTTTACGCGATTCTGACCGAAGCACAGGCAACGCAGGCCGCCTAAGCGGCGCTACCCCCAGCTTTTGAACCCGAACATCATATAGTCCCGCTGGTACGCGTCGGATGCGCGTTTTTCGATGTCGGCATCATAGATGTCGGCCAGCGCATAGGGGTGGGTTGCGGGTCGTGCGGGCAAGGCTGCGGGCGGTTGCACCCCGACGCTTTGCGCCAAGGCTGACAGCTCTGGGGCCAGCTCATCCTCGCGGATGATCCGGTCGGGCAAGGCGAATTCGCCGAAACCCTGTACCGCCTGCGCCTGCGTGCACCACGCCTGATCCACACGAATTGCTGTCTGCCCGTTCAGATTCCCCTTGAGGAAAGTCAAAAACGCCTTGAACGCCGCGCGATGCGCATCGGCGTCATAGCTGTGGTCCGGTTCGCCTTTCGGCAGCGGCAGCTTGTAGCGGTTGATCAACGTCGTGCGCAGCTGCGGGTAGCTGCCTTTGTCCGTGGTCACGATGTGCCGGCAGAACGCGTCATGAGCACGGTCCACCGGATGCCGCAGCACGGTGAAACTGCGGTGACCGGGATGCCGGCGCTTCCATTGGCGTAACTGTTTCTGGTTCAACTTGGTTTGCAGCTTGTCCCGCCCGACACCATCCAGCGCCGCCATCCAGTCCAGCACCTGCGGCTCTGGCCCGCTGCGCAAGGGCAAATAAAGCAACGGAGCTTCGGCCGCCGCGACATAGGACGGCACCACCGGCCCGCGGCGGGGTTCAAAATTCGGGGTGCGGGTCAGGTCGAAGCGATCCATCCGGCCAAGCGCATCCAGCATATCGTCATAATTGCTGACCTTGGCCGAGATCGGGTCGGGGTTCTGCTTTTTCAGACTTTTATCCAACGCCTCTAGCGGATGATCCACGCCCAGATACCGCGCCAGACCGTTCATCACCTCGACGCTTTGCAGATCCTCATAGGCCACGTAAAACGCCGTCTGCCCCAGCTTCTGCAACCGGTTCAACAGTGTCAGCTGGAACGCCTGAAGCGCCTCTAGGTGGTCCGAGAATTCTTCTTCGTCAAAGACGGCTTGCGCCTTTTTCCGCGCTTTCACATCCGTCAGTTTCCACTGCCCCGTGCTGCGCGCGATCTTCCAGCTGACGTAGCTTTCGACAGGGTTACGCGTCAGGATGATCTTGGCGCAGGTGTCGTCTTTCAGCAGCGGATCCAGAACGCGCGGGTCGTGGTTGTGGAAATAGCGAAACCCGCCGATGCCCTTGGTCTTGTCGCGTATCGCAACCAGCAGCTTTGTCGGGTCGTCGTCCCGTGTTTGCTGGTCTATGCCCAAAATCTCGGTGCTTTTGGGGTAGCCGATAAAATGCGGGTTGAAGGCCTCGCCGTGGCAAGTGATCCCGTCAAAGGCGTTCAGGTTACTCTCCAGAAAGTTGGAGCCCGTGCGCATTTCAGCAAAGACGACAAAGCTTTTGAATTTAGAACTCATATTTACTGCACCAGATAGGGTTTGCGCGGCGGTTTCTGGGGGGCCGACATGCCACGTTCAACAGGAAAGTCGCCCATCAGATAGGGGTGCATCCCCTGGTTCTTGAGGTTCTGCAGGAATTGGCCAAAGCCGGTGAGATCCGCCATCTTTGGTACCTCGGACAGACGACCGGTTTTGACCTGCCCGATCTCGTCCAGAATGCTTTGCAGCGGCTCCATCGGGGCTTCGATAAATTCGGCCATCGTCCAGATACGCACCCGCGCCTTGGCGTAATGCGACCGCAGCACCTTCATATGTTCGCTTTCGATCTTTTGCAGCGCGGCGGCGGTGCGGCGAATGTCGGCGAAATCCTGATTGGACCGGAACAGCGGCACGGCCCAAGCCCCGGTGATCACCGACACCTGCGCATTCGGATCCTTGGCGATGTTCCAGACGATATCCTGATTGTCCTGCGGGCCGAACTGGAAGCATTGACGTTCGCCACGGGTGTTCCAGATCAGATTGGTCAGAAACGCCTTGGGGTCGTAGTCGCGTATCTTGGCGCTATTACTCAGCGCCCCGTTGATCGAGTTCTGCCCATCGGCAAAATGCACGCGATCCGGTGCGAACAGATGTCCATGCACCCGCGCGCCGGTGGATTTGGTGAGCCAGGGTTCAAAGTTCTCGAACAGCTCGACAAAGCCCTGAAACACGGAATAGGGCGCGGCAGTGACGCCGTTTTCCCAATCTTCATTGGGGAAGCGGCTTTGCATATAGAGCCCCGCCCGCCCCCGCGTACGCCGTTCAACCGCTTTGGCAAAGACACGGTCAATCTTGCCGGGGTTCGGCTCTGTCCGCTTCATGGCACCCGCCTCATCGGTGAGGAACGCCTCGTAGAGCCTATCCGCTTTGGGCCATATCTTGCGCGCGACAAAGCAATCGGACCGCCGCAGAAGCTGGAGGTGATCGTCGTAAAAGATATGCGGCTTGCCCTGAAAATCGAACTTGGACAGGGTCAGCGACCGGCTTTCGATCTGGGTCGAATACAGCCGGGCGAGCGTCTGGAAGTAGCTTTCATCCGGTATCCAGACGTGGCGGAAATAGGCGTCGTATGCCGCGCGTTTCGGGTCTTGCAGGATCGCCGACAGGGTTTGCCTCGTCAGGCACCACCATTGCGACCCCATATGCGGCACGACCCCCTTGGGGATACGCCGCTTGAGCCCGATAAAGCGCTGCACAGCCACCGCCTTGTCGAACAGATAGCGCCGCCGTTTCCACGAGAAGGGAAAACGCATGGTAAAACGTTCTTCGTCCAGCCCGCCAACGGTCCAGGGCACATCGGCTGTGGTGGCGCTTTCGATAAAATCGGTGCGCGGGCGGGCGGCAAGATAGTCGATCAGCTCTTTCACCGGACGCAGCGGCAGGCATGACCCCGATGCCAGATACACATGGCGCACATCCGGAAAGCGGTTCAGCATCATCTCGGACGCGGTTTGCGAGGCGGCCACCAGCCCCCATGTCCCCCATTCGCAACGGTATCTTTTGCTGAACACCAGTGCGGGCACATCCGCCAACGCCTGCACAAAAGCATCATGGGTCTGGCGTGGCACCGATTTATCGACGTGGATCACCACCGGACAACCCGCCGCCGCCCAATGCCGCGCGACCTGTTCGGCGCGGCCTAGCGCGGTGTGCACCAGCATGACGATCCCGACGCTCATGCCCAGTTCCCCTTGGACATGAGACCGAGAATCTCGAGCTGGCGCCAGTTGATATATTTCTCGGACCACTTGCCCCATAGCTGCGGGTTCTGGTCGGGGTTGTTGGCATAGGTCTTGTATTCGATGGATTTGGCATAGTGCTGGCCGCGCACAAGCTCCTCTGCGGCCTTGGCGCTAAAGGTATCCAGGAATTTGGCATGAAGCAGCACGCCTGATGCTTTCTCTCCGCCCCATTCGTCATAGACACGGTTCAACCCGCGCGGCAGCAGCATATGGGTGGAACTGACATAGGCATAGCGCCGGTCCCATTTGACCAGGGGCACCTTGTTCAGCGCGGGGGCCTTGGCGGGCTTGTGTTTGAAAAATACCCGCGCACGCGGCCCGCCCTGTATCCACAGGTTTCCATATTTGGCATTGCGCGAGATCGCGTAGTTGCCGCTGTCGAACCAGGATGCGATCTCCATCGGGTTCTGCCCTTCTTGATAGGGTTCATCCCCCAGCCGTCCCTTGGGGTAGACATCCAGCAGCATCGCGCTAAAGCTGCGGATCTCGCAGTTGTCCAGCCAGTCGGTCAGCGCCTGAACCGGCCGCGTATCGCAAAACGGATAGACAAAGAACTCATCCGGATCGACCACCAGCACCCAATGCCCATGCGCGTATTTGCGTTTGAGGTAGTTCATCCAGTCGACACCGAACCCCGACCGCCGATAGCTGGCGTCGGTATGCCAGACAGAGACATCCTTCATCCCGCGCAGGTAATCGGCACTGCCATCGTCGGACCCGTTATCGACAAAGAGAAAGTGGTTGATCCCCAGCTCTCGATAATACTCCAGGAAATACGGGAGCCGGATTTTCTCGTTCCGCATGGTGCAGACAAGCAATACATCGTCGGGACGGATGGCGCTGGTGTTGTCCTGAACATGTGTCAGCTCGGACGACTTGCGCAGCGCCCGGATCAACCGCCGCTTGCGCCGCACGCGCATTCTGTAAGAATCCCAAAGGCTCACGTGTTCTCCATACCCTGCGCGGAATGCCCCGCCGGCCTAAGGCCCTCATCCCATCAGGTTCCAAGCCAATATGTCATGGGCCGTGTTCATAAACAACGTACTTTGAAACAGTTACGCGTTGCCGGAATGACGGTCAGGACCGGGGAATATCAAGCCCAGGGGCTGCGCATCAGGTCGCAGTCTTCCAGATCCGCCGGCCCGGTATAGCGCCGCGCCTCTGCGTGCCACAGATCGGGCGCGTCGGCGATCTGGTCATAGTAACCGTCAAACTGTTCCGGGTTGTGAAAATGCTGCCCCCGTGCCTTTTCCTGACGGGACTTCGCAATGATCTCTGGCAGGAACTTACTGTGCAGCAACACACCCGAGGCCGTCTTCCCCCCCGGCCCGTCGTAGATGTCATTCAGCGCGGGCGGCAGTAGGGAGTGGGTCGAATTCACATAGACATAGCGCCGATGCCAGCGGATCAACGGTATCTTGTTCAGCGTCGGTGACTGGCTGGGACGATCGGCAAAGAAAACCCGTTCGCGGGCACCACCCTGCACCCAGAGATTGTTCATCGGCCACTGGCGCACCGCCCGATAGGGGGCGGGGTCAAACCAATCCAGCACCTGCGCCGGGTCTTGGCCGGGGGCATAGAACTGCGCACCCAATGGGCCCTTCGGGAACATATCCAGCATCAGCGTGCCGAACCCTTTGCGCGCTTTACGCTCAAGTTGATCGGTCAACGCGGGCAGTTTCCGCGTCTCCATCTGGTCATAGACCAGCAGCTCGTCCGCATCGACGGTCAGACACCAGCGCCCGTGCCCATGCCGCCACAGCAGCCAGTTCAGCCAGTCCAGCCCGAACCGCGACGCGCGATAGCTGGCAGAGGTTTGCCACAGGGTCACATCGGGCTGTGCCGCCAGCATTTCGGTACTGCCATCGTCACTGCCATTGTCGATCATCAGAAAATGCGCAACGCCAAGATCGCGGTAGTGATCCAGAAAATATGGAAGCCGCGCGGCCTCGTTGCGCAGCACGACAAAGGCGAGCACGCCGTCACGCGGAATGGCGGGCCGCGTTGGTGCCTTCAACTGATGCCGCGACCGAAATGCACGCCACAGCAGCCGCCGCCGTTTCAACCGCATCCGATAGGCACCCCATAGCCGGGCCCCTCGCGACGCGGGAACAGCGGCGCTGTCGGTCATGCGCTATAGTGGCCGGTCTGGTGCCATCTCCACGCGTCGGTGATCATCTGCTGCAGGGTCGACCGTGAGGGCCGCCAGCCCAGCTCTGTCTCGGCGCGGACCGAGCCCGAGACCAGTTTGGTGCAATCGCCCGGCCGCCGGTCGCCTTCGGTCATGGGGACGACGCGGTTGGTGACCTCGCGGCTGTGTTCCACAACCTCGCGCACGGAAAACCCGGTGCCGGTGCCCAGATTGAACACGCGACTGCCCTTATCCTCTCGCAGCCAGTTCAGCCCCAGAACATGGGCATCGACCAGATCGCAGACATGCACATAATCACGAATGCAGGTGCCATCGGGCGTATCGTAATCGGTGCCAAAGATCGTCAGCGCATCCCGTTTGCCGTCGATAGCGTCCAGCATCAGCGGGATCAAATGTGTCTCGGGCTGGTGGAATTCGCCGACCTCCCCCTCGGGGTCGGCACCGGCCACGTTGAAATAGCGGAAGATCACGCTTTGCAGGCCATAAGCCGCCTCGAAATCGCGCAGGATATCTTCGATCGCGCGTTTGGAAGCCCCGTAGGCGTTGATCGGGTGTTGCGCGCTATTTTCATCCAGCACGACATTATCCTGATCGCCATAGGTCGCACAGGTGGACGAAAAGACGAAGTGTTTGCAGCCTGCGGCGACCGTCGCCTCGATCAGGTTCAGCGACCCTTCGACGTTGTTGCGCCAATAGGTGCCGGGCTGTTTCATGCTATCGCCCACTTGGCTAAGCGCGGCAAAATGCATGACGGCGACCGGCTGGTATTGTTCAAACGCGGCGTCAATCTCGGCGCGGTTCAGCAGGTCACCCTGCACGAACGGGCCGAATTTTACTGCGTCACGCCAGCCGGTGACCAGATTATCGAAGGTGACGGGGGTATGCCCTGCGGCGGCCAGCGCCTTGCACGCGTGCGACCCGATATAGCCCGCACCGCCGGTGACCAAGATATTCGCCATATGCCCGTCCCTATCGTCCTGCGCTTATTGCGCTGCGGTTTCACCCTGCATGATGTCTTGCAAATACGCACGCAGATCATCGCGCAGCTCTTCACGTGCCAGCCCGAAGGACACGGTCGCCTGCAGGAAACCGGACTTGGAGCCGCAGTCGAAACGCTGGCCCTTGAAGCGGTAGCCATAGACATCGTTGCCTTGGGTCAGCTCTGCTGCAATAGCGTCGGTCAATTGGATTTCCCCGCCCGAGCCGGACTTCAGCTGGTTCAGGTTTTTCAGCACGTTTGGCGACAGGATATAGCGGCCGATGACGGCAAGGTTCGACGGCGCGTCTTCGGCTTTGGGCTTTTCGACCATGCCCTTCACCTTGACCAGTTCACCATCGGTTTGACCCTCGTCGATGTCCAGCATCCCGTAGGAGGAGGATTTTTCAGGGTTCACTTCCATCGCCGCAACCATGTTGCCGCCGGTCTCGTTATAGGCTTCGATCATCTGCTGCAGGCAGGGTTTGTCGGCAGCGATCACGTCATCGGGCAACATCACCGCAAAAGGTTCGTTGCCGATCAGACGACGGGCGCACCATACCGCGTGGCCCAGACCAAGCGCTTTGTGCTGGCGGATATAGGCGATGGCACCGCTGTCCATATTGGTGCTTTTCAGGATCTCCATCAGCTCTGTCTTGCCCTTGGAGCGCAGTTCCTGCTCCAGCACGGGAGAATGGTCAAAGTAATCTTCCAGCGCGCCCTTGCCGCGGGAGGTGACAAAGATGAATTCCTTGATGCCCGCCGCGCGGGCCTCGTCGATGGCGTATTGCACCAGCGGGCGATCGACCAAGGTCATGATCTCTTTGGGGACAGATTTCGTCGCGGGCAAAAACCGCGTTCCCAAACCTGCCACCGGAAAAATCGCTTTTGTTACTTTCTTAGCCATGTGAAATCGTCGCCTTTATACATTTACGTGCGGATAACCGAGTTAGCGCTCATTGAATTGCAAACCACCATGCTGCCAGCCCTAAATATGGGCAGCGCCTAAAATATGGCGGCTTCTTGCTGATTTTGCGGTCGAAAGCTCCTTTATGCCGCAGCTTGCACATCTTTGCGCCTTATCCGCCGTTTTCGTTAAATAAATCAAAACGTCGGATCGCTGTGGCTTTATTCATTACAGGTTGCACGCCCCACCGCAATATTGGCGATGGCGGTGGGGCGGTGCGGTTACGCCAACCCCATCTCGGCCATCATCGCTTCGATCTTTGGCACATCTTCGGGGTTGTTCAGCTCCCAGAACTGGCGGCCCTTGGCCTCGACCTCGACACAGAGCACCTTGTGGCTGTTTTCCATGAAGCGCAGCTGCTCCAACCCTTCAAGCTGCTCAAGCGGGCCGACCTTCCATGACGGATAGGCCGCCAGCGCGTCGGGGCGATAGGCATAGACGCCCACGTGGTGAAACACCGGAGTGGCATCGGTATCTTCATAGGTTTTCGACGTGAACGGCACGACTTCCTTTGAAAAATACATCGCCGCATGATCCGCTGCGAAAACGGCGGTGGTGCCACCCACCCGACCTGCTTTGCGGTCGGCCAGCAGCCCGTTCAACGCCGCGCCATCACAGCGCAATACTGGCGTCGCGATTCCGGCATTAGGGTCGCCTTGCAGACCCTGCACAAGGCTTTCGACAAACCAATGTGGTGTCAGCGGCGCGTCGCCTTGCAGGTTCACCACGATGTCATAGCCACCGCCCAGAACCGCATGGGCTTCGGCGCAACGCTCTGTCCCGTTGGCACAGTCGACCGAGGTCATCACCACCTCGGCCCCGAAGGCTTCGGCGGCGTCTTTGATGCGATCATCATCGGTGGCCACAACGACCTTGTCGACGCCCTGAACTTCGCAGGCAGCACGCCAGCTGCGTTCGATCAGGCTGCGTGCCGTACCGCTCGCCCCTGTCAACAGCGCCAGCGGTTTCGCCGGATAGCGGGTGGAGGCATAGCGGGCGGGAATGACAATAAGAACCGACATCAGGAGGCTTTCAGATCAACGCCCGGCGCATGGGCGATAAAGAAGGGGTTGGCGAAATCGGCTTTGCCGTAGGTCAGCGGGGTCAGGTCGTCAAAGCGCACAACGGCCCCACCAGCGCCGGTCAGAACCGCGTGGCCTGCAGCCGTGTCCCATTCCATCGTGCGCCCGACCCGAGGGTACAGATCCGCCTCGCCCGTGGCGATCAGGCAGAACTTCAGCGACGAGCCCGCGCTTTTCATGTCGCGCACATTGTATTTCGCGATGTAGTCATCGGTCGCCTGATCGCGGTGCGACTTGGACGCAACTACCATCAGCGCGGCATTATCCGGCGTAGAGACTGATATCGGCTGCACAGGGCCCATGCTGTCTTTTGGGAAATCGCCAGTTTCCTCGACCGCGCTGCCATCGGCCAGCGTGAAGAACATGCGCGAACGGGCGGGGGCATAGACAACACCGCGCATCGGCACGCCGCCTTCGACCAGCGCGATGTTCACGGTGAAATCGCCCCGACGGTTGATGAACTCTTTCGTGCCGTCCAGCGGGTCCACGATCAGGAATGTATCGCCCGACGCCGAATGGGTGGCCGACTGCTCTTCCGTGACAAGCATCACATCAGGGAACGCCGCGCGCAGCCCGTCCGAGATGATCTTGTCCGCCGCTTCGTCGGCAATGGTCACGGGGCTTTCGTCGGATTTGGTTTTGACCTCGAAATCATCCGCGCCGTAAATCTCCATGATCTTGTCGCCTGCTTCGATCGACAAACGGCGCATCACCGTTACCAGTTGCTCATAATCCATAATGTCGCGGCCTTTTCAGTTTCGTTGATTACTTTGCGCAAACCCCTTATGATTGCGCCTTGACGGAACAGCAAGAATTCCGTGCGAGGGTACGTCACAAAGAGGCTTTACGATGTTTCAACCAAGGCGCACCAACACGGGCAATTTCCGCTCGGCCGTTAACTTCTTTGAA
The DNA here is from genome assembly GCF_000152605.1 of Sulfitobacter sp. EE-36. Taxonomy (NCBI): domain Bacteria; kingdom Pseudomonadati; phylum Pseudomonadota; class Alphaproteobacteria; order Rhodobacterales; family Roseobacteraceae; genus Sulfitobacter; species Sulfitobacter sp. EE-36. The sequence continues at coordinate 783,801 of NZ_CH959310.1, forward strand.
CTCGTCTACCACTCCGTCGTGCGCTCTGTGCGCAAGCAGCACAACAATGCCTTTGCCGCCATCGGGATCAACATCCTGCAAGCGGTGATCTTTGTTGGCGTGTTCTATGTCATGTTCTCGGTTCTGGGGATGCGCGGGGCGGCCATTCGGGGCGATTTCGTGATCTACATCATGACCGGCATCTTTTTGTTCATGGTGCACACCAAAACGGTTGCCGCCGTCGCCGCTGCCGAGGGACCGGCGAGTGCGATGATGAAACACGCGCCGATGACCACGATGATCGCACTGGCTGCGGCGGCTTTGGGCGCGCTGTATATTCAGATGCTATCGCTGATCCTGATCATGTCGGTCTATCACCTCGCCTTCAATCCGGTGGTGATCTACGACCCGTCGGGCGTGATGTTCATGCTGATGATCGCGTGGTTTACGGGCGTGGCCGTGGGGATGGTGCTGCTAGCGATCAAACCCTGGGCACCGGCCTTTACACAGATCTTCACGACGATCTACCAGCGGGCGAATATGATCGCCTCGGGCAAGATGTTTCTGGCCAATTCGCTGCCGTCCTTCATGCTGGCCATGTTCGACTGGAACCCCTTGTTCCACGTCATCGACCAGGCGCGCGGATATGCGTTTATCAACTACAACCCGCGCTACAGTAACTGGGAGTACGCGGTTTGGGTCGGTGTGGTCCTGATGGTGATCGGGCTGATGGGTGAATTCTACACCCGTAAACACGCCTCCGCGAGCTGGAGCGCGCGACGCTAGGCTCAGGTCACGACCCGCAGTGTGATGTTGATCCGCCCGCCCTTGGGCAACAGCGTCGAAGACCCCGCACGAATGCGGTCGATTCCGTGATAGTTCAGCCGTGCCTCGCCGCCCATGACGACGACATCGCCCGATTGCAGCCAAAGGCTGTCGGTTTTGCCGCCGCGCGTTTGACCGCCGACGCGCAACATTCCTTCGTCGCCAAGCGAGATGGACACGACCGGCCAGCGGAAATCCGTCTCGTTCTTATCCTGATGCAGGCCCATCTTCGCGTCTGACGCGTAATAGTTGATAAGGCAGGACTCCGGCTGCCGCTCTAGCCCCGTCAGGTCATTCCAGATCGCCAATACCTCGGGCGGGATCGCAGGCCACGGGGTGCCGTTAGGGTGGGTTGGCGCATAGCGATAGCCCTGCGTATCGGACAGCCAGCCGTAGTCCCCCGCGGATGTCATACGCACCGACATCTGCTGCCCGCTTGGCATAACGGGGCGAAAGAACGGCACCTGTTTGACCACCCCGCGCACGGCATCCAGCAGCCCGCGCTGCGCCGACAACGTAAGGTAAGATTTGTGAATTTCGAAGCCGCGTAACCGCAATATCGTCATCTAAACGCCCTTCTTTCCTGCTTTCGCGAAAAATCCACGCAGAATCCGCCTCTCCTTTCTCATGCAACGGTTGCAGGGTCCATATCTGCTCCTTATATACGCCGAGAACCGCTAAAGGCATCCGGCCTTTGGTGAAAAAGATCGGGGCAAAGGTGCCACAACGGGCCTGCGCTTCGTGTCATCGCCTTGAGTAAAAGAGGGATCAAACATGGCCAAAGTTATTGGTATCGACCTAGGAACGACAAACAGCTGTATCGCCATCATGGACGGCAGCCAGCCTCGCGTTATCGAAAACGCCGAAGGCGCGCGCACCACGCCCTCCATCGTTGCGTTCACAGACGACGAACGTCTGGTTGGGCAGCCTGCCAAACGGCAAGCGGTTACCAACCCCGACAACACAATTTTCGGCGTGAAACGCCTGATCGGCCGTCGCAATGACGACGCGGATCTGGCCAAGGACAAAAAGAACCTGCCCTTCACCGTCATGGACGGTGGGAACGGTGACGCATGGGTACAAGCCAAGGGCGAGAAATACTCCCCCTCGCAAATCTCTGCGTTCATCCTTGGCAAAATGAAAGAAACAGCGGAATCCTATCTGGGCGAAGAAGTCACCCAGGCCGTGATCACTGTTCCTGCCTACTTTAACGACGCTCAGCGTCAGGCGACCAAAGACGCGGGCAAGATTGCCGGTCTGGAAGTGCTGCGGATCATCAACGAACCGACAGCGGCGGCCCTGGCCTATGGTCTGGACAAGAAAGACACGCAAACCATCGCGGTCTATGACCTTGGCGGCGGTACATTCGACGTGACCATCCTTGAAATCGACGATGGCCTGTTCGAAGTGAAATCCACCAACGGTGACACGTTCCTGGGTGGTGAAGACTTCGACATGCGCATCGTGAACTACCTTGCGGATGAATTCAAAAAGACCAACGGCGTCGACCTGACGCAAGACAAGATGGCGCTTCAGCGTCTGAAAGAAGCGGCAGAGAAGGCCAAGATCGAACTGTCCAGCGCAAGCCAGACAGAGATCAACCAGCCGTTCATCTCGATGGGCAAAGATGGCTCGCCACTGCACATGGTGATGAAGCTGACCCGCTCCAAGCTGGAGCAATTGGTTGGCGACCTGATCAAAGCGTCGATGAAGCCCTGCGCAGCCGCGTTGAAAGATGCCGGTGTATCCGCATCCGAGATCGACGAAGTCGTTCTGGTCGGCGGTATGACCCGTATGCCGCGCGTCATCGAGGAAGTGACCAAGTTCTTCGGCAAAGAGCCCCATAAGGGTGTGAACCCTGACGAGGTTGTTGCCTTGGGTGCGGCCATTCAGGCCGGTGTTCTGCAAGGCGACGTCAAAGACGTTGTTCTGCTGGACGTGACACCGTTGAGCCTTGGTATCGAAACGCTGGGTGGCGTGTTCACCCGTCTGATCGACCGCAACACGACGATCCCGACGAAGAAGTCGCAGGTCTTCTCGACCGCCGAGGATAACCAAAGCGCCGTGACCATCCGCGTCTTCCAAGGGGAGCGTGAAATGGCTGCGGACAACAAGATCCTTGGCGCGTTCAATCTGGAAAGCATCCCACCCGCACCCCGCGGTATGCCCCAGATCGAAGTGACCTTTGACATCGACGCAAACGGTATCGTTGCCGTAGGCGCGCTGGATAAAGGCACAGGCAAAGAGCAGAAGATCACGATCCAAGCGTCCGGCGGTCTGTCCGATGCGGATATCGAAAAGATGGTGAAAGACGCCGAAGAAAATGCCGACGCCGACAAAGAGCGCCGCGCATTGATCGAGGCGAAAAACCAGGCGGAATCGCTGATCCACTCGACCGAGAAGTCGCTGGAAGAGCATTCTGACAAGGTTGACCCGACCACCGTCGAAGCGATCGAACTGGCCATTGCTGCGTTGAACGACGAACTGGCAACCGACAATGTTGATAAGATCAACAACGGTATCCAGAACGTTACCGAAGCGGCGATGAAACTGGGCGAAGCCATCTACAAGGCGGCTCAGGACGAAAACGAAGACGTTGCCCCGGCTGCGGATGCACCCGAAGGTGACGACGATATCGTCGATGCCGATTTCGAAGATCTGGACGATAACAAGCGCGCGTAAGCACGCCCACGGAACCACTGAAGGGGCCGGTCCGCTTGCCGGGCCGGCCCGTCACGTTCCAGCGTAGGAGCTAATTCATGGCCAAACGTGATTACTACGAGACGCTCGGCGTCGCTAAAGGTGCCTCTGCCGACGAGATCAAAAAGGGCTACCGCACCAAAGCCAAGGAATTGCACCCCGATCGCAATGCCGACAACCCCAATGCCGAAGCCCAGTTCAAAGAAGCGAACGAAGCTTACGAAGTCCTGAAAGACCCCGAAAAGAAAGCTGCCTATGACCGTTATGGTCATGCGGCGTTTGAAGGGGGTATGGGCGGTGGCGGTGGCCATCGTGGCGGCGGCTTTGGCGGCGGCGGTCAGGGCGACTTCTCTTCGGCGTTCTCTGACGTGTTTGACGACCTGTTCGGCGACTTCATGGGTGGCCAGCGGGGCGGAGGCGGACGCCGTGCCGCACGCGGTGCCGATCTGCGCTATAACCTCGGGATTACGCTCGAAGACGCGTATCGGGGCATGCAGAAGTCGATCAACGTGCCCACCTCTGTGGCCTGCGATTCCTGTAACGGTTCCGGGTCAGAAGGCGGCGCAGAGCCGACCACCTGCCCCACCTGTTCCGGTATGGGCAAGGTCCGTGCTCAGCAGGGCTTTTTCACGGTCGAACGCACCTGTCCGACCTGTTCGGGCATGGGTCAGATCGTCAAGAACCCCTGTAAATCCTGCCGCGGTGCCGGGCGTGTTGAAAAAGACCGTGCACTGTCGGTGAACATCCCTGCGGGCGTTGAAACCGGCACACGTATCCGTCTGGCCGGCGAAGGCGAAGCAGGCATGCGCGGCGGGCCGTCGGGTGATCTGTACATCTTTATCGAGGTGCAGGACCACAAGCTGTTCGAACGCGACGGGCCAAACCTGTTCTGCCGCGTTCCCGTTTCGATGAGCACCGCCGCCCTTGGGGGCAGCATCGAGGTGCCAACGATCGACGGTGGCCGTGGCCGCGTGCAAATCCCTGCGGGCAGCCAGTCCGGTCGCCAGATGCGTCTGCGCGGCAAGGGTATGCCCCCGCTGCGTGGGGGTGGTACGGGCGATATGATCATCGAACTGGCGGTCGAGACGCCGGTGAACCTGACCAGCCGCCAAAAGGAATTGTTGCAGGAGTTCGAAAAGGAATCCTCCAACAACAATCCTGAAAGCAGCAGCTTCTTTTCGTCGGTGAAATCCTTCTGGGATTCGATGAAAGGGTAAGACCTGATCGCACAAAACATCGGGCGGGGCGCAGGCTCCGCCCTTTTTGTTTTTGCCCCTGCCCACGTTAACGGAATGATAACCTCTTTGGCCGCAAGCTGGGCCAATGGGACGCAACAACGCTCACTTTTCCGACCCGCGCCTGCCTTTTCTGGGGGACGAAGCGGTGCCCGCACCGCCAGCATCGGGCAAACAGCCGTCGTATATCGCGGATCACCGACAACGTTTGCGCGCACGCTTTATGCAGGGCGGTGCCGCAGCGATCCCGGACTATGAACTGCTTGAACTGGTGCTCTTCCGCGCCATCCCGCGCCGTGACGTCAAACCGCTGGCCCGTGCGCTGATGGACAGGTTCGGCGACTTCAACCGCGTGATCACCGCCCCTGAACCACGGCTTAGGGATATTTCGGGCGTGGGCGACGCGGTGATTGTCGAGCTTAAGGTGATTGAAGCCGCAGCCCACCGTATGGCGCGTTCAAGGGTGATGCGGCAGCATGTGCTATCAGGCTGGGACGCTCTGCTTGATTATTGCCACACCACGATGGCGCACCGCGAAACCGAACAGTTCCGCGTCATTTATCTGGACCGCAAGAACGTCGTCATCGGCGATGAGGAACAGGGCAAGGGCACTGTCGATCACGTCCCCGTCTACCCGCGAGAGGTCGCCAAACGCGCGCTTGAGCTGAACGCCAGCGCGCTTATTCTGGTGCATAACCACCCCTCGGGCGACCCTACCCCATCCCAAGCCGACATCGACATGACGCAGCAGATTTTCGCAGCCTGCAGCGCCCTTGGGCTGACCCTGCATGACCATCTGATCATCGGCAAATCACGCGAGCTTAGTTTTCGCAGCGAAGGGTACTTATAAGCGCAACTGTCGTGTTCGAATTTGTGGAGTTTACCGGATCACCCCTCGGCACTAGCTTTGGCCTATGTCCAATACGCCGCCCCCCGACCCGCTTTCCCTGATGCAGCGCGATGGCCTGCCCGATCCGTTGCGTGCGTTGATCAAAGCCTTCCCGCGCGACGGTTGGGAGGAGAACCCGAATTACTCCCGCCTGATCGCGTTCTGGTTGGATCGTCATATGATGTTCCGCCGTCTGCTGGACCAGATGGAGGGGGACGCGCAACTGGCGATGGACCGCGTCGAGCCACCCGAGACCTACAAACGCAAACTGTCGCGTTTCGGCGGGATGCTGATCAACGAACTGCACGGTCACCACCATATCGAGGATGCCCAGTATTTTCCGGTGATGGCACAGCTTGACCGAGGTGCGGCACAGGGGTTCGAGATCTTGGATCGCGACCACCACAGTCTTGATGGTATTTTGAACGATCTGGCCGAGACGGCAAATACCGTCCTGCGCCATGAGGGGGACGCGGCAGGTTTCCTGGACAGTACCGCGGCCATGAAACAGCGTCTGGATGCGTTCAAACCCATGCTGAACCGCCATCTGATCGACGAGGAAGAACTGGTCGTGCCGGTGCTGCTGAAATACGCCCCGCCCCAGTTTCGCTAGGGTTTAGCGCACCCAGACCTCTACCCGCCGGTTGGCCTGACGCCCCCATGCGGTATCATCACAGGCCATAGGCATCGCCTCGCCAAAGGCGTCCAAATCCAGCGTCACACGTTCCAGATTGGCGGTCACCGCCGCGGTGATCACCGCTTGCCGCACGGCTTCTGCCCGACGCAGCGCGATGTCACGGTTGGCGAAAGACGCGCCCTGCCCGTCACTGAACCCCACGAACAACAAACGGCGCGCGTCGTACTGCCCCACCTCGAGCGCGCGGGCGAGTTGCTGCACGTTTGACCGCGATTGTGCATCCAGACGCACCGATCCCGCCTCGAACCGGAAAGAGGTCGACAGCCGCGCCATGGGCTTCAATGCCGCATTCATCCGCTGTAGTTCCTCAAGCGTGATTTCGGGCCCCGCGACAGCAATCGCGTTTGTAAATCGGTTGCCCTGATCCTCGACGGGGATCTCCTCGGGCGTCTGATCCACAAACCCCGCGCGCCGGATCACGATCTGCGCCGCAGGGCTGCGGGTAAAGGCCAGAAACTCACGCGCCACCTGCGGCAGACGGCGGGCCGGAAAGTACAGAAACATCGGCGCGGTCAGCGGGTAATCTTCGGTCTTGATGGTGCGGCGCGAGGCATCGAGCGCAAAGCCGCAGCTGCCAGAGAGCGTCAACACATCGGTATCACGTTGTTCGGCATAGCTGGTGATGCCAAGCGCGAAACTGTCGTTTGCCACCGCTTCCGCCAGATCGGCGGGGCGGGCGTGGCGGGTGATATTGTCGGTGAACTTGAGCGTCGCGGGCCGCATCACCTGATCACTGATCGCTTGTGCCAGCCCGCTGCTGGTATCGGGCAGATGCAGATCAATGGGTGCGTCCGGCCCGCCAAGCGCCTGCCAGTTGGTCACCTTCCCCGCAAAGGCCCGCGCCAGCATCAACGGAGAGATCTGCTTGACCGGGTTCGAGGCCGACACCACCGGCACGACAGCATCAAGCGACAGCACGCGACTGCGGTTCAGCCCCGTCATATCCCCCAACCCCGCTTCGCGCGCGCGGACCCGTTCTTCAGGGCGCATTTCGCGTAGGGACATCACGATATCCGCCTCGTCCGCCAGTAGATCGGCAAAGCCTTCGTCACTATTGCTTGCCCGAAACATGAACAGTGCCACGGTTTGTTCGCTTTTTTCGTCGATCAACCGGTAGGTAAAGCGGTGTTCGTCTTCATCCTCGCGCACAGCGGTATAGCCGTTGCGCTGCGCAAACCCGTCGATCAAGGCAGGCATCAACACTTCGCCCATCGTGGCCGATCCCGAGAGCTGCAGCTCGGCGACGAAAGGGTACAGATTGGGGCAGCCCGGCCCTTCACATTGTACGCCGGTGCTGTCGACCGTCAGCTCGCCATATTCGGTTTCGACACGGTAGAACTCGCCATCAAAGCCCAGCAAGGTGCCGCTTAGTTCAATCTTGCCATCACGGGAGGACAGCGCGACATCCTGCGCCCCTGCGGACAGCGTCGCCGAACATAAGAAAAGTGCGGCGAGAACCGCCGCACGTATAATCGTGATCATAAGACCCCAAGCGTTGCGTTAGTGTCCCGCAACCTTCATGTCTTGGAGCAGATTATTCAACACAAGAAAGCTGCCGACCGCATCACAATCCGGCACTGCGACGCTTAGGTCGCGGGTTCTGAGGGTGGCATCGCCAAGCAGTTCGATCGATTGCGCCTCTATCTCTTGGCCGCAGTTCGCCTGGATCACTTCGGCTTCCACCGTCAGCGCAACGCGGGCATCGGTGTTTTCCATCGCAGCGGGGAATGTGTACACCTCGGCCACCAGTGGCTCTGCCGCGCTGAGGTCGCCGTTCACGGTCATAAATCCGCCTTCACCGGTGATCGCGGAGGCAACGCTGCGCGGCTTGCCAGCCCAGACATGGCCCGAACCATCATAGTCGGACCCGAATTCGCGGGCGTGCATCTGGAAACCCGTGTCGCCCTTCCATTGCAGAACCACGCGGTCAAATTCGGCCAGATCATCAATCTTCGCATCCGCAACCGCGCCTTCGCCGTTTCCGAAAGCAATGACGAAGGTCGCATCCTGCGCAAGCGCCGGAACGGTAATGTCCAGCGCGCCGGTGTCAGATGTGGTTTGGGTAAAGATCATGCCGCTGTGATGCACTGTGATCCGTTCGTTTGGCATGCAGGGCGCAGCCAGTGTCAGGTTCACCATAGCTGCCGCGACGGGGCGCGCGTTCGCGGTGATATCGCAGGTCTGTGTGGCCGCTGGTTCCGTCGCAATTGGGGCGGAAACTGGGCGAGAGATCGGTTCGTCCGCGCTTGCAGCGGCCAACATGACGGGGGCAGAATCGGGCAGCTCCACCGTGGGCTCCAGCGGGGCTGCATTGAACTCGGCCGAGGTGAGGACGATGTCTTCGACCTCGAGCACGGCATTCTCGTTGCTTAGCCGGCGCAGCTCTTGCTCTTTCACAGCGGCGTCAGAGCCATAGCGGGCTGTCGCAGCGTCAGAGCTTTGCATCACGTAGCCGATGCCCAAAGCGCAGGCGAGCGTGCCAGCAGCTGTCGCGATCTCTTTCATACGTGCCATCTGAGGGTCCTCACTGGGATAACTTCCCAATGAATATCGCCTAGCAGAGCGGCCCTGTTATGACCCTTGAGGGGAAAGATTTGGGCAGTTTTGAGGCATACCCAAGCCTTGCTTAACTGTCGTAATAGCCCTTGCCGTAGGCCCCGTAGGCACCGTATTCGCCGCCATAGCCATAACGTTTCATGCCCTTCTCATCGATCTGGCTGAGCACAAGACCGGTGATCCGCTGGTTCGAGTTGTGGAAGAAGCGCATGGATTCCTCGACCAGCCCCTTGTTCGTGCTGTCCCATTTTACAGAGAACAGGATCGCATCGGCATTCTGCGAGATGATACGTGCATCCGGCACAACGAGCACAGGCGGCGTGTCGATGATGATGAAGTCATACTGATCGCGCATCTCGGAGATGAAGGATTTGAACCGATCGGAGGAGAAGATATCCGCCGCGTTCACATTGGTCTTTTCGCCGCCCAGAACATCCGCGCCAAAACCGTCAGGCGTATGGATCGCATCGGCGAATTTCACATCGCCGTTCAGGACAGACGCGATACCGTTGCGCGGCATATCGGGGAAGTATTCGTTCAGCGTGCGGCGGCGGATATCGCCTTCGACCAGCAGGACGGATTTGCCCAGACCGGACAGGAATTTCGCCAGCGACAGCGAGACGGTGGTTTTACCCTCCCCCGGGATGGACGAGGTCGATACGATGACCTGCGGCTTTTTGTCGAGGTTCGACAGCATCAACGAGGTGCGCAGGTTGCGGATCGCTTCGGCGGCGGCAGACGTCGGCTTGTCCGACAGATACTTGAGCGTGTCCTTGCGGTGACGCGTAGGGATCAGCGGGATCTGCCCGATCACGGTATAGCCGGTGTGTTGCTCAAGCTCGTTCGCGGTGCGGAACGTGCGGGTTCTGAATTCGCGCAGCAGTACGAGCCCCGAGCCGACCATCGCCCCGAGGATCATCGCCAGCGCAATGATCTGCGATTTCTTCGGCGCGCTTGGTGAATTTGGCACGACCGAGCTGGACAGCATGCGGCTGTCGGCCTTCTGGATGCCTTCTTGGGCAGAGGTCTCTTTGAGGCGGGTCAGGAAATATTCATACAGCAGACGCGTTGCTTCGGATTCACGGGTCAGCTGTTGCAGCTCAATCAGGTCTTGCCCTTGCGAGGCCAGCTGCGCTGCAAGCTCTTCTTCCGAGTTGCGCAGCGCCTCGAGTTGTTGCGTGCTGCGCACAAGATCAGCCCGAACCCGCGTCATCACCGTGTCAAATCGCAGGTCAAATGCCGTCTGGTTCGTTTCGGACGACAGCCCGTTGCTAAAGATACGCGTCAGTGCGGCGTCTTGCGCGGCGTCGAGCTTTTCATCCGGCGTCTGCGCGGCCTCTAGGTCAGCAAGGCGTGTTTCAAGCGCCTCGCGGGTCAAGGCGGCACCATCAATGCGGTCACGGAGTTCTTTAATCTGACGCTCGAGCGCTTGCAGGCCCTCGATCGAAACCAGTTGGGTGCGCGCTGTAAATTCGGATACTTTCTTCTCGGCATTCTCAAGCTCGATCTGAAGCTCGGACACACGGTTGCTTAGCCATTCAGTCGCTTTTTCCGTCGCCTCGAATTTCACTTCGATCTGGTTCAAGATGTACAGTTCGACAATCGTATTCGCGATCTGGGCAGATTTCACCGGAGATTCCGTTTCAGCCGTGACGTTGAACACAAGGCTTTGGCGAATATTAGAGACCGAGACCTTGTTCAGCAAAGCCTGCACAACCGCGTCGCGGGTTTTGGTTTTCTGAAGTTCAGGGTCCAACTCTTCTTCGGGTGCCCCCGAAGAGAGCATCCCCTTGAGGCCAGAGATCATGCCACCGATCATGGATGGTTCGCGCAGTTCGCCGTTGAACTCAGGGTCATCAATCAGGTTCAGCCGGTCGACAACTTTGCCCGCCAACCCACGGGACCGCAGTACCTCAACCTCTGTATTGACCTCGGTGCTATCGCCCGAGAACCCGCCAACCACGGCCTGCAGGTCCACGATGCTGTCTTCTTTGGTGTCAAGAACCACAACCGCGGTGGACCGATAGGTCGGCACAGCCACGCCATAGGCATAGTACCCCGCCAGCAGCATGAAAATCAGTGTGACAGCAGCGATAATCAGTTTGCCGCGCCACAACGTACCAATCAGCGCGCCAAGATCGATGGTGTCGTCATCTTCGTCCCTGGGCCCGGAAAAGTTCGATTGGCTTTGGTTCATCATATGCATGTGGTCCGTTGATCATGGCCAGAACTGGCTAAAAGTAATGTATCAGGCAAGATGCCCGCGGTATCGCAGGTAGCGTCAACGGGCATAAGATGAAGAAGGTCTGCCTGTTATGCGATTGCGCCCAAAGGGTGATGGCGGCCTTGCTAAATCCTTATGAAAAAAATTCAATCAAAAGTCGTATAAAATTGTCCACTATCGGGAAATCGCGCTGGAATTACGTCACTTTAGTCCATTCTTGGCGATATAGCTGGCCAAATCAAGGATCAGTTGCCCCCGTGCCGCCGCAATGGCGGCCGGTCCCCCCTTGGGGTCGAAAGCTACGGTCAGGTCAAACAACCCCGATCGTTCGCTTCCACCGGTGGATACGGCGACGAAATACTGGCCCGAGGCGCGGAACTGGCCTGTTTCAGCGGCCAGCAATTCGCTGAACCGCAGCTCAAGCCGGGCATCGGGGTAGGCTTCGAATGGCCAAGGCTCGGATGCGATCCGACGGTTGGTGAGGCGCGACAGGTTCTCGCTCAATTCCAAGGCGACGGCCCGTTCGGGCGAATCCGCCCAAAGTTCGTCGGAAGAGCTCACCAACGTGCCGTTCGATTTGCGCACGTGGATTTCGTCGGCGGCCGCATAGCTGGGCAGCGATACATCACGCACTTCGACCGAGTTGAAGCGGATGCTCACCTGCTCTGTGACCGGGGGCATGTCCACGGCATAGCGATCTGCGGATCCACAAGCGGCAAGAAAGGCCACGAGACCAAGGCTTGCGATACTTTTTACAACGTTCATATTTTACCGTCCCAGCAACAATGAATTGGGGTTACGTTCAATGGTGCGCGCCAAGGATGCAAGCGCATCGGCCGCTTTTTGGATATCGCGCATGGTTTCTTGTGCGGTACGGCTGATCTGATCACCCTTGTTGTACCCTTCAATTGTACGCTCTGCCTGCGTGAACAGGGTCGACAGACGGTTCACGATCTGTGGCAGGTCTTGTGCCGACACCGCGATATTATCCGCCGCGTTACGCGCTGATGCCAGTGTCCGGTTCACGTTCTCGACCGCGCCGCCTTCGCGCAGTTCCTGCAGCGTATAGTTCAGCTCGTCCAGGGCGTTTTTCAGCGATCCGGGCAGCGCCACGGCGTCCGGTGTACCAATCACCTGATCGGCAGAGCGGGTCAGCGCGGTCAACTCGTCCACCAGCTGTTGCAGTTCCAGCTCGCTTGCCTTGGCGGCGACGGCCTGCATCTCTTCGACCAGTTCGGGCACGCCCTCGGTCGAGGTGCTGAAGGATGTGGCGGCTTCCGAGACGGAGTCGACCGCATCCAGCAGACGTTTCGCCATCTGCTCTTCCTCGAGTGTCGCGACCAGCGTCTCGACACGCAGCAGCGTGGCGTTCAGCGATACGGGGATATTCTGCACCGAGTCCGACGATACCAGCCCCGTGACCTCGTTGATCAGCGTGCGGACATCGCGCGGGGTCTGTTGCAGCTCGTCACTGCCAACAAAGGCCTGTAGCGAATTCATCAGACCGATGGCGCTGTTCAACAGCTCTTCGATGGGCAGGTTGTTGATGCGGCTAAAGACACCTTCGACGGTGGCAGCCGCGTCTGATGTTTCGTTCTTGGTCGTCGGCATGACAGGGAAGTTTTCGCCCGCGGCCACCAGGCGCCCGCTTGGCGCGTCTTCGACCACCACCAGTTCAACCTTCAGACCACCGGTCAACAGGCTGGCAGAGGCAAGCCGCGCGCGCAAACCGTTCACAACACGGTCCTGCAAGAACGCCAGCGCGCTTTCGGCAGATACATCCCCCGGCAGGCCAAGCCGCGCGGGCTGGATGGCCAGCGTCACGTTCAACCGCACGCGGCTGTCACCAAACTGGTCGTAATCCACGATACCGGCAAGGGAGTCGACCTCGCCGATGTTCAGACCGCTCAGCTCGACAGGGGCGCCGACGGCCAGTCCGGAGACGTTTTCATCAAAGATCACGTTGATCAGCAGTGGTTCGACTTCCGAGGCGTTGAAAACCGCGCTGCGAGCGTCTTCCTTGCTCGGGAAAATGTCGAAGACGGTGCCGTCTTGCACGCGGTCGCCGCCGGAAACGAATGTATCAAACGTCACCCCGCCCCCGATAAGCGTCGCAATGGACTGAAAGTCGATCTCGGCACCACCTGGCCCAAGGGAGAGGCTGAAACCAGAGCTGTCCCAGAAGCGTGTGCTGCTGTTGATCAGGTTGCGGTGCTCTTCGTAAATCAGCGCCTCTACGATGGCAAAGTTCCCGCGTGGGGCGATCTCTGCCTTGCCCAGACGGCCAACCTCGATCCCGCGATAAAGGATCGGGGCATCATCGGTCAGGGTGCCGTTGCCGACGGTGCGAAAGGCGATTTGCAGACCGGATTGCCCGGCGCGGATCAGCGGTGGCGAATCCGACCCGACGAACCGTTCGGCGAAATCGCCCACTTCGTCATTCCAGCTGCCCTCGATATAGACGCCGCTGAGCACCGTACCCAACCCCGAGATCCCCTGCGCCGAAACCTCGGGCTGGACGATCCAGAAAGACGCGCTGGCGTCGATAAAGGGGGCCACATTCTTGTCCACGCGGATCGACGCGACGACCTTGCCCAGACCGGTGGTAAAGCCGACTTCCTCGACCCGGCCAACGGTCACGTCACGGTAACGCAATTCGGTCTCGCCCGCCTTGATGCCGGCGCCTTTGTCAAATTCGACAAAAATCACCGGACCGCGGGAATTGTAGCTGTTGAACGCAACGCCCAAAGCCGCAACCAACGCCAGGATCGGAATGATCCAGACGATCGACGCGCTGCTCAGGAACAGTTTGCGCGCGGATTTAACCTTAACCTCGGGTGGCGTGTCAGACATGTTGATCGGAGTCCCCATCGAAAGCATTCGTGTCCCAGATCAGTCTGGAGTCGAAGGCCTGTGCAGAAAGCATGGTAAAAATGACCGACAAGGCGAAAAACATGCTCGCAGGGCCGGGGTTAATGGTCGCAAGGGTTTTGAGTTGCACCAGCGACGAGAGGATCGCAACCACAAAGATATCGATCATAGACCAGCGGCCGATATACTCGACAATTTCATACATCACATGGCGCGACCGATGTGCCGCGGCATTACGCGTCTTAACGCTGACTGCCAGATAGGCGATTGCCCAGAACTTGGCCAGCGGGATCGCGACCGACGCGAGCAGGATGATAAAGGCAATACCGTAAGAGCCGTGATGCGCCAGTTCGACCGCACCGCCGACGATGGTGCTTTTATCCACCTGAAACAGGGTCCGCGTTTTCAGCATCGGGTACATATTGGCGGGGATATAGCACATCAGCCCCACGACCCAGAACGCCCAGACCCGCTGCATACTGCCAAAGTCGCGCGACAGCATCTTGTGGCCGCAGCGTTGGCAGACAGGCGTGCCGATAGGCCACGCACGGGTACACCGTGTGCAGGCCACCAACCCCATTTCGCGGGCGCTTAGGATTTTTTGGGATTTTCCAGCGAATTCCATACCGACCATTTACACATGAATTTGTCCTGCGCCACAATCAGAACAACCAAACCACAAAACATCCAGAAAGCTGGCCCAAACCCCACAGTTGCCAGATCGGCAATCTTCACCAGCGCCACGGCACAGCCAAGCGCGAAAATCTCGGCCATCGACCACGGTTGCAACGCTTGCGACAGGCGGAACGCCTGCATTGCGTGGCGTGCGGGCGGCAGGTCCAGCACGATGGGCACCAGCACATAAAGCGTCAGCATCACCCGCGCCAAGGGCACCAGCATGATCAAGGCAGCCGTCGCCAGCGACAGCAGCAAAAGCGGCCCGCTGGAAAACGCCAGCGCCGCGTCCATCACAGAGACAGAGTTCTTGTTGCCCGCCGCATCAATATCCAGAAACGGAAAGAACGTCGCACCAAGGATCAGAACAAAGGTGGCAATGGCGATGGCAATGATCTTCAGCCCCGCCTTTTTGCGCGGTTCGATCAACACGGTATGGCACCGCTCGCACACCGCCTTCTCGCCGACCTTGGGCACCTTGAGGTGATACACGGCGTCGCATTGGGGGCAGACGATGATCTCCTCCAGATTGACGGATGGTGCAGGGTCGACGGTGTCTTTCATCCCCTTGGTATAAAGGAGATCACAAACCGTGTGTATCGAATTCTGGACACGAAAAGTTCATCCTCCACGTCGGCGGAATCCCGTCAATACAGGTTCCAGCGCTGGAACATTCGCGCAGTGTCTTTGTTGTGTCGGTGAAGATAGCGAAGATGAAAGGAGCTTTCTAATGACACAGATCACAGACGCGAAAATTCTGATCCTATCCACCAATGGTTTCGAGCAATCCGAGCTGGAGCGCCCGTTGAATGACCTCAAGGCCAAAGGGGCCACCGTGCATGTTGCCACCCCTGATGGCAAAGACATCAAGGGCTGGGACAAAGACGACTGGGGCAACATAGTTGCTGCGGACAAAGCCCTGTCGGATGTCACTGTTGATGACTATGACGCGATTGTCCTGCCTGGCGGTCAGATCAACCCCGACCTGCTGCGCGCAAACAAGGACGCCGTATCGCTGATCAAAAGCTTTGCTGACGCAGGCAAGACCGTTGCCGCGATCTGCCACGCCCCTTGGCTGCTAATCGAAGCAGGCATCATCAAAGGCCGCGCCGCAACCTCCTACGCCTCGATCGCGACGGATGTGAAAAACGCCGGTGCGCATTACGAGGACAGCGAAGTCGTCGTGGACCAAGGCATCATCACCAGCCGCTCTCCCGAAGATCTGGATGCGTTTATCGCCAAGATCGTCGAGGAAGTCGAAGAAGGTGAACACAACCGAAAAGCCGCTTAAATCCGGCGACAGCGAACCACAAAGGCGGGGCATGTACCCCGCCTTTTTTCGTGCGCAGGGAAAAAGTTACGCCACAACCCCCGGCATCAGGACGTTGCGCGACCCTTCCTCGAACGCGTCCAGCTTCTGATGCCAGACGGTTCCGGGCCAGCGATGCTCCATCTCGCGTTTGCGGGGTCGATAGACAGCGGTATAGAGCGTGCCGAAGCCTGCGTTGAACTGGTGCGAATAGAGCGGCGGCTTCAGGAACGTGTTGATGAATTTCTCTTCCGGATCACGGTGGAACCGCAACCGTTGCAGCAGATATCTTTCCCGTTCAACCGTCGCCGTAAAACGCGCATGGCTGATCCATTCGACGTTTTCCTGATGGTTGGTCGCCACCGCTGCCTTGGTGATGATCGCGGGCCGGTCCGGTGCCATCAGCGCCGTCAGATACTTGCGTTTGCGGTCCAGCACGGTGACGTTATAGCTCATGTGGGTCGGCACACGTGCCAGAATTTCGCCCGCTTGCTCGGCAGTCTCGCAGGTTTGCAGCACATAGCGCAGGATCAGCGGCACGCCAAAGCCCACCCCCACCACACGACGGCCCCCAAAGGTGAGCGATATCGACAGCCCCGCATCGTTCACCCCGTCTACAAGCCCGAACAACCCGTCAGAGGTGCCCATCACGCGGCGCCCCTTCCAGCCGGTGTGCAGCACCAGACTGTCGAAAGCGTTGGTGTTATAGTCATAGTTGCGCACCATGACAGGTTCCTTGCCGCCCCAGACCGCCTGACTGCATCCCGATAGATAGGGCGGAGGGCAGTAAAAGCTCAGGAACCTTGCCGCCAGATCACCCCCGCCTGCCTGATCACATAGATCTTCGTACAGCGGGATGAGGTCGGGCATATGCGCCTTGAGCGCACGACGACATTCGGCATAGGTCGGGCGCGCGGGCTCGCCCTCCTTCAGCCACCATGTACGGTAGTGAGGCCAGTATTCGGCGAAAAGCCCGGCCCATTTGGGACCGGGCAATTCTTCTGAAATGGCACGCCACAGCATGTGCTGCCCTTTCGGTGCTTAGAGGATTTTGAACGCCGGATCAGACATCGCCGGACCCGCCTCTGCGACGGGCAGAGGACGACCGTTCACCGATTGCTTGATCCCGTGGATCCACTTTTTCGCGCGCTCATTCAACTGGAAAGACTTCGTCATCGACCGACCGCGGGTCACAAGGATGCCAATATCGGCCCCTTCGTAGCGGTAATCACCCGGTTGCAGGATGCGCAGGAAGAACGCTTCGTTCTCGGATTCCACGGCGCGACGGTGATAATCGAAACGGTCAAACACAACGCGGCCATCTTCCAGCATCTTGTAAATGCCCGTTTCGGGCGCTTCGGTGCAGATATCGACGCTGTCTTCGGTATGTTTGATCACCATCTGGCTCCAACCGTCGATCATCTCGGGGTCGGCCCAACGGTTGTTCAGCTCTTCTACATCCAGATTGAACTTCTTCTTGCTGAATTCCAGCAGGTGGAACAGGAACAGCGGCGCATCCGCATGGGCAAAGGCCGCGTGGTTCGTCATCGACGACGCGCCCGTGATGCGCGGGTTCAACTCGCCCAGCCAGATGTCACCGGTCTTTTTGTCGATCAGGAAGTCGAGCTCGAAATATCCGCGATAACCTTCCTTGCGCAGCTGTTCGCCGAACTTATAGGTCAGCTCGCGCGCTTTCTGACGGACCTTGGGCGGGAAGGCGGTCGACAGGATTTCATTGCCACACCAGCCCCCGCGATAGGGCGTCAGATCCTTGAAACCGACCAGTTCCGTCATCAAGGGGCCAACGATCGTGCCTTCTTTGGTGGCGCAAGCCTCGATCGCGGAACCGCGGCAGTCGATCCGCTTCATGATCTTGATCTCGCCCTCGCCGACGATCTCGGATTCATGACGGCGGAAGTCTGCTTCGGACTTGATAAAGAACGTCGTGTGGCCACTGTCACCAAAGGCGGATTGCAGCACCAGATCGTGACCGATCCCGGCCTTCTCGCAGGTCTTCTTGAGGTCTTCGTAATCCTTGACCTCGGCCAGCACATTCGGCACCGACGGCACACCGGCCTTGTTGCCGATCCGCACGGTTTCGATCTTGTTGTCCATCTTTTGGCGCAGCTTGGCCTTGGGGAACCAGACATCCGCCCCCAGTTCTTTCGACAGGCGTTCGGTTTCCTCGTCGAACATCAGGAACACGAACTTGGGCTTGCCACCGCGCCGCTTGACGAAATCGATGACTTCTTTGTGCTGCAACAGATAGTTGTTGATGTCTTCGATGCTCTGGAATTCAGCGTGGGGTTGTTCCGAGGGGCAGAACACATTGGGGTGCTTGCCGCCGTAGCAGTCGATG
The DNA here is from genome assembly GCF_000152605.1 of Sulfitobacter sp. EE-36. Classification (NCBI taxonomy): domain Bacteria; kingdom Pseudomonadati; phylum Pseudomonadota; class Alphaproteobacteria; order Rhodobacterales; family Roseobacteraceae; genus Sulfitobacter; species Sulfitobacter sp. EE-36. Next base: position 802,120 of record NZ_CH959310.1, read on the forward strand.
TAGCAGATATACTTAAAGTTTTTCACCCACTCATCGAGACCAAGAAGGTTAAAGTTCGTGGCCGAGATAAAGTAAACAGGGTCTTCGTTACGGTGAAAGAACCGGCGAATTTCCGAGATATTCTTGAGAACAGTCGTTGTCATGATATTTGGTCCTTTGCTTAATCTTAGTCAGGTGAAGACGACAGGTTTTTCTTGCGCACCCGTTTCAGCGCCGCATCCGTAAAGACGCGCAGCCCCAGATCGGGGCGGTAACCGTGGATTTCGCTGACGTCCAAATTCCGCATGAACGACAGGATTTCCTGGCTCACCACCTGTCCGGGGACGAGGATGGGAAAGCCGGGGGGATAGGGGATGATAAAGCTGGCGGACACGACCGTCTGGTTGGCGTCCATCGCCTCTTTCAGCGTGCCGTTCAACTCTAGGTAATCGGTGTTCTTCTCGTCATAAGCGAGGAAGAACGCCGTGCGGATATCCCCTTCGGAGGTGACGTCGTCGTTGCGGAAGGCCTCGTGAAAGCGGCTGAAGTCCGGCAGCGGCGGGTAGTTCTCCATCAGGTTGGCGACGCGGTTGTCGAAAGACCGACGCTCCATCTTGCTGGCGTCATCCAGACGGTCATCCAGCGATTTCGCGATCTCGACCAGCACCTCGATCAGATAGGCGACGCTGGACCGCGTGGTGCCGATATTGGTCATGAACAAGACCGTGTTGCGCGAGGTCTTGTTGATCTGGATGCCGTATTTATCCATCAGGATATCGGTCTTGAACGTGTCACCGTCCCAGCCCGTCCCACCGACCAGCAGCGTCACGCGGCTGGCATCAAGGACGAACTGGTCTTTCTCCCAGCAGTCCCACATATCGGTCCAGCCCTGTTCCTGATGGTAATAGCTGGTCACCCCGCTTTCGCGGTATTCCTCGGGGATCATGTCGCCCGCTGTCAGCACCTTGAAGTATTTGCTCAGCAGCGGGTGGTCGGCAATCGCACGACGCATGGACAAAGCGGCCTCGATCTGGCGCTGCACGAATTCGAAGCCTTCAAGCTCTACCTGTCGTCGCCCCACATCAAGCGAGGCGATGATCTGGTAGTTCGGCGAGGTTGAGGTATGGGTCATATAGGCTTCGTGAAAGCTTTGTTCGACCTCGCCCTTAAAGTCCTGATCATTCACGTGAATCATCGACCCCTGCCGCAGGGAGGTCAGCGTTTTATGGGTCGATTGCGTGGTATAGACCCGCACCCTCGAATCCGGCGCAGGGATCAAACGCGTGTTCAGCAGCGTCTCGTCGTCGGCATCCTTCAGTTCAGCCTGCTGCTTTTCATAGGCGATGCGGTGGTCGTCCGACTTGAACCGCGCGCGCAGCGTATTGGCTGCGTTCATGCCCGTACGCTGGCGATAGGTCGGGTTGAAACGGGCAAAAGCGAACCACGCCTCGTCCCACAGGAAAATGAGGTCGGGCTTGATCGCCAGACATTCCTCCATCACCCGTTCGACGTTATAGACCAGCCCGTCAAAGGTGCAGTTTGTCAGCAGCAACATGCGCACCTGATCCAGCTTGCCCGCGGCCTTGAGCGCCAGAAGCTGATGCTTGATCTCGCGCAGGGGCACGGCACCGTACATGGAATATTCATTCAGCGGATAGCTATCAAGATAGCACACCTGCGCCCCCGCCAGCACCATCCCGTAGTGGTGGGATTTGTGGCAATCGCGGTCGACCAGCACGATGTCACCGGGGCGCACCAGAGCCTGCACCACGATCTTGTTACAGGTCGAAGTGCCATTGGTGGCAAAGAACGTCTGCTTGGACCCGAAGGCGCGACTGGCAAGCTCTTGCGCCTCTTTGATCGGCCCGTGTGGTTCAAGCAAGCTGTCCAGTCCGCCCGAGGTGGCAGAGGTTTCGGCCAAAAAGATGTTCGGCCCGTAGAACGCGCCCATGTCCTGAATCCAATGCGACCGCGTGATCGACTTGCCGCGGCTGATCGGCATCGCGTGGAAAACGCCCGTGGGCTGTTTGGAATATTCGACAAGCGCCGTGAAGAAGGGCGATTTGTTCCGCGCCTGCACCCCGCGCAAAATGTTCAGGTGCAGCTCCATAAAGTCTTCTTGGTTGTAAAAGACCCGACGGCAGATCCCCAGATCCAGACCCGCGATATCCTCGACCGACCGTTCGGTCACCAGATAGGCGTCCAGCTCGGGGCGGACCTTGGCGATCATACGGCAAAGCTCGGGGCCGTAGTTCTCGGGCTGGAGCTTGTCGATCTCTTCTTGCCCGCCAGCACGCGCCAGATACCGAACAAGGATCGTTTCATCCATCTTGGACTTGAGCGTCAGGCCCGGGCGTACAACGATGGCCTGGATATTATGGTTGAACAGCACCGCGATCAGCGCGTCTTCGATGGATTTGACCACCACGGCTTCGTAGTGGAACGGGTCTTCGGGGCGGCGCATCCGACTGACGTTGGATTTCAGCCAGCGCTCTTGCTGGTCGTTCACATCATCGACGATCAGCACCTCGAAATACGGTTTGGTCAGCGCCCGTGCCTCGGGGGACAGCATCGCCTCGTCGTCATGCTCGTCGTGATCGATGCTGTCGCGTTCCAGCGGGATGGTGCGACGGCGATAGGCCCCTGTTGTCAGCGCCCGCGTGATGCGGTTCACCGCAAAGGCCATGTCGTCAAAGCTGTTGTTATTCAGCATCCGTTGCAGGTGTTCGAACGCCGCCATGCCCGGAAAGGCCCAATAGGGTTCGATCAGCGACAGGGAGTCAAATAGCGCAGCGCATTTGCTGCGCAGGGCTTCGATTTCCTTGGCTGTAGTGGCGCGGGTCAGGCCGCTCGCCGCTTCACGCAGCGCGCTCCATCGGTCGGACCTCAGCTGAATTGCCGACGAATAATCGTTCATAGAATGCATCAATCGTACTCCGCTTTGGGCGGTCGACTGCTGCATCCCGGTGTCCAGCACTTTTGAAAAGCGCCGGACCTGAACGCCGCAGCCTAGCCGCTAGATGTCGGCCCGCTGCCCGGCAAATCACCGGGCTTTACGGGTGGATTTGGTGTCGCTGCAGCCGGAGCCACAGGTGTTTCGACAGGGGCCGTGATATTGGCAGTCCCCGCCGTTGGATTTGGCAGCGGTTCGGGGGCAAAGCCCGGCTGAACCGCAGGTGTCGTTGTTTCATGCCCTTTGAACACGGGCGCGTCTGGTACCCGCTGCGCGGGCACATCGACGTGCAGACCAGCGCGGGTCCCCTGATGGGGCACCTCAAGCGGGCCAAGCGTGTTCAGATAGGCGTCCGTCCCGCTGGAACGGTCATAGATCGAGAAGTCGGTAGACCGGTCGCGGAAGGATTTAAGCACCTGCCCCAGACCCTTCATGCCGGTTTCGCGCTGACGACGCACCATCGACAGATCGACTTCGATCGGGAACATGTCTTCCTGACCGGCGGACTGGTGCAGGACCATCGATGTCGGATCGACGACCAGCGATTTACCGACACCGCCTGCGCCCAGACCGTTGACCGCAAAGACATAGCACTGAAACTGCGCCGCGGTCGCGCGGGCAATCGCCAGCTCTGCGTCGCGGTCGGTGGTGCCGGTCAGAACCGGTGTCAGCAGAACCTCGACGCCTTGGCTGGTCAGCTGGCGCGTGGTTTCGGGGAACCACATGTCATAGCAGATCGACAAGCCGAAACGCCCGACTTCCGGCACGTCGAAAACACAGAATTCGGTGCCTGCCGCAATGCCGGATTCATAGGGCCGGAACGGGAACATCTTGGCGTAGCGGCGGATGATCTCGCCCTCGGGGTTGATCACCACGGCGGTGTTGTACACGCGCCCGTCCTCGGGGTTCTTGAGGAACATGGAGCCGGGGATCAGCCAGACACGGTGCTTGCGTGCAGCGGCCTGAAACACCTCGAGCGTTTCATTCTCAGGGGGCAATGCAAACCGGTCAAGCGGGCCAAAGGGGGCCAGCTCGGAAAACAGGACCATCTGGGTCCAGGGAAAACGCGCCATCAGGATGTCCAGTCGCTGGATCATGCCATCGACGTTGGACTCCAGCGCGTTGACGTACATCTGCACGCCTGCAATCGCAAAAGGTGTCATAACTTGTCACTCCGTCCAAACGGGCGGAAGGGGCCGGAAATACTCCGCCCATACGCCCAAGGTGACAAGTCCATACCCCCATTGTTGGGAATATTAAACACGTGACGTGATGGCGAACCCACCGTCATTTGCATGGCTTCTATGCGTAACATGCACAAACTAATCTGTTACACCACCGCTGCTTTGCGGGCCGCACGTGCATTGCGGCCCCGTTGCATGACGACCACGAGGGCTAGCAACAACAGCGCGGGAATAAACATCCAGTATTTACTTGGGGTTGCGACGGGTTTGAGCACGCGCAGCACCTCTTGGTCCCAATCCAGACCCGCCGATTGCGCGGCAGAGTTGTACAGAACGTCGTCGATGAACATCTGGTCGCCCTCGACACGGGTAATCACGCCGGCAGCCTCCAGCCGTTCTTCGCCCGTGGTGCCTTCTTTGATGGGCAGAAGGGCGACAAATTCGATCGGATCACCCAGATCATTGATACCGGCGACGCGCAGGCGCAGATCCTCCCCAAGCGGTGTGTCGGCCGCGGCCTGCACAATCTCGGCCGGTGCTTCTTCGGTATAAGGCGGAAAGACCATATCCATCCAGAAACCGGGCCGGAACAGGGTAAAGGCGATCAGCAAGAGGGCAATCGTCTCGTAGAAGCGGTTCCGCGCAAGGAACCAGCCCTGGGTCGCCGCTGCAAACAACAGCATCGCAAAGGTCGCGACAATGAAGACGAATATACCCTGCACCATCGTCACATCAATCAGCAGAAGTTCGGTGTTGAAGATAAACAGGAACGGCAGCGCCGCCGTCCGCAAGCTGTAGAAGAACGCGACGACACCGGTCTTGATCGGATCCCCACCAGACACAGCCGCGGCGGCAAAGCTCGCCAGCCCGACCGGAGGCGTCACATCAGCCATGATGCCAAAGTAGAATACGAACAGGTGCACGGCGATCAGCGGCACGATCAGACCGTTCTGCTGCCCCAGTGTCACAATGACAGGTGCCAGCAGGGCCGACACAACGATATAGTTCGCCGTTGTCGGCAACCCCATCCCAAGGATCAGCGACAGGATCGCGGTCAGGAACAGGATCGCAAGGATATTGCCGCCCGACAGAACCTCGACCACATCGGCAAGCGCCGAGCCAACGCCGGTCTGGCTGACAACGCCCACGATGATACCAGCGGTCGCGGTGGCGATCCCAATACCGATCATGTTGCGCGCCCCGACGACCAAGCCGTCGATCAGATCACGCACCCCTGCGACCACATCATTGGCAAACTGGCTTTCGCCCCGGAAAATCGCCATCAGCGGGCGCTGTGTCACGAGGATAAAGATCATGTAGGTCGTGGCCCAGAAGGCCGACAGGCCCGGGGACAGACGATCCACCATCAAGGCCCAGACCAGCACGACAATCGGCAGGATAAAGTGCAGGCCCGACCGCACCGTTGGACCAGGCAAGGGCAGACGCGTCACCGGCTCGTTCGGATCATCCAGTACCAGCGGCTCTTCCTTCGACCCGATATACAGCAGACCGGCATAGACCGCGGTCAGCAAGGCAAAGATGATATAGCCCGCGCTGTTGGGGAAAGCAGGACGCAGCCAGCCCATGCCATAGTAGACAGCAAAGCTCAGCGCGCAGATGCAGGCGATGATAAAGGCGGACACCAGCAAGCGCTGCACAATCGGCTTCGGCGTATAGGGGCGTTCCAACCCGACCATACCGGCCTTCAGCGCTTCGAGATGCACAATATACACCAGCGCGATGTAAGAGATCACCGCGGGCAGAAACGCGTGTTTCACCACATCAAAATAGGGGATGCCCACATATTCAACCATCAGGAAGGCCGCGGCCCCCATGACGGGCGGCATGATCTGACCGTTGACCGAAGACGCAACCTCGACCGCGCCGGCCTTTTCAGAGCTGAACCCCACCTTTTTCATCAGCGGAATGGTAAATGTCCCCGTGGTCACGACGTTGGCGATGGATGAGCCAGAGATCAGCCCCGTCATGGCAGAGGACACCACAGCAGCCTTCGCAGGCCCGCCTTTCATGTGGCCCATCATGCTGAAGGCGACCTGGATGAAATAGTTACCGGCACCGGCCTTATCCAGCAGCGCGCCGAACAGGACGAAGAGGAATACGAAAGACGTCGAGACACCAAGCGCGATGCCGAACACACCTTCGGTGGTGATCCACTGGTGATTCACAATCTCGGAAAGCGAGTTACCCTTATGCGCGATGATATCCGGCATCATCGGCCCCAAGACGTTATAGACAAGGAAGACCGACGCAACGATCATCAGCGCAGGACCAAGGGCGCGGCGGGTTGCCTCTAGCAGGATCATGATGCCGATCACGAAAACGACCGTGTCTTGCATGTTCGGCGCACCGACACGGCCCGAGATTTCGCGATAATACACAAACAGATACAACGCAGCCGCCGCGCCAACCAGCGCCAAGGCCCATTCCCACAAGGGGATACGGTCTTTGGGCGATCCAAGCACGACACATGCAACAATGACGATAGCGACCAGCGGGATCCACCAGGTCGGCGTGCCGTCTTTGGCCGCGACCATGAACAGATAGGCCAGCACCACGGGCACGATAATCCCCAGCCCCAGCTGCACCTTGGTGCGCGCGGCGGGGAAGGCGGCGATGCCAAGGAAGATAGCAAAGGCCAGGTGGATTGACCGGGCTTCGGTGTCGTTAAAAACACCCCAGCCGAAAACAAAAGGAAGCGGGGAGGCGATCCACAGCTGGAACAGCGACCACGCCAGCGCGGTCAACGCCAGAAAGACGCCAACGCTACCGGTCGCTGACCTGCCACCCGTGTCCGAAGACGCGACAAGTTCGTCCAGTTCGCTTTGGCTAAGCCCGCCTTTTCCGGCGGCTTCGGCTTCTACAGCGGCGGCTTGGTGTTGATCGTTCTGTGACATCTTCGTCCCCTTGGTGGCCCCGTATCAGGACAGGTGCACGTTTATTGTCGGTCGACTGCGGTCGTTGCCGCAGGATGCGAACGCGAGGCCCTCCTCGCGTTCGCGAATGGTCAAGCGGCGGGCTTATTCAATCCAGCCACGCTCTTTGTAGTACTTCGCCGCACCATCATGCAGAGGGGCGGACAGACCGTCTTTGATCATCTCTTCTTCTTTGAGGTTCTCAAACGCGGGGTGCAGCTTTTTGAAGCGGTCAAAATTGTCGAACACAGCTTTTACAACTTCGTATACGACTTCTTCGTCCACATCAGCGGAGGTCACAAAGGTCGCTTTCACGCCGAATGTTTTCACATCCGCGTCGGTGCCTTTGTACATGCCACCGGGGATGGTGGAGTATGCGTAGAACGGGTTATCGGCGACCAGCTTGTCGATCGCTTCGCCTTCAACCGGCACCAGCTTGGCGTCGACGGTGGACACGGCTTCCTGGATCGACCCGTTGGGGTGGCCCACGGTGTAGATGATCGCGTCGACCTTGTTATCGCCCAAAGCGGCGGCCTGTTCGGCTGGCTTCAGCTCGGATGCGAGCGCGAAGTCATCCATGGTCCAGCCTTTGGCATCCAGAACGACTTCCATCGTGGCGCGCTGACCTGAACCGGGGTTACCGACGTTGACGCGTTTGCCTTTCAGGTCGTCAAAGCTTTCGATGCCGGAATCGGCACGCGCGATGACGTTGAAGGGTTCGGCGTGTACGGAAAAAACCGCGCGCTCTTTGTCGAACTTGTCGCCTTCGAACTGCGAAGACCCGTTGTACGCGTGGAACTGCCAGTCGGACTGGGCAACACCCATGTCCATGTCACCCGCCTTGATGGCGTTGATGTTGGCGATGGAACCACCGGTGGACGGAGCGGTACATTTCAGGCCGGTTTTGGCGCTGTCACGGTTTACCAAGCGGCAAATCGACTGACCCACGACAAAGTAGACGCCGGTCTGGCCGCCGGTCCCGATGGTGATGAATTTCTCCTGCGCGGTGGCGGCGGTACCCGCGACCAGTGCAGAGGCGATGGCGATGGACTTGAAAATAGTCATTTGAAGTCTCCCAACTTAATTGTCTGAACACACGTCATTGATGCGCATGCTCTCCGTCATGGTTGAAATGAGCGCAGATATTCCGAAGCAAAACAAGCTGATTTATTGCGATTTTTCCCCGAAATAATGCTCTGACCCTGTGCGAATCGCGGCGTGAAATCATGAATTATTTTCACTATGCGGTACACATGGCACCCGTCATTTAGGGGACGCGGATGGTAAATCGCAACGCGAAAAACGATGTAATAAACTGATTTTCCATATTTATTTCACTTCCCCCAATCCTGTGCCTAAAAATACTAGCGCGCAGCGGCACAAAATCAAAACTGCGGGCCGGAATATGTGCCGGACATCTGCCTTCGCCGCGCGGTACTTTCAGGTTATTTGTGCTATATAACCGAAAAAGCAGCGATTTTCGACCCAGACGCGCCAGCAGGAGCCCCACATGAAAGCACTCAAATCCCTCGGCCGCTTTGGCCTTTTTGCGACTGTCGTCGTCCTTTTCGGCGCCTTCGCGATGCTCACAGCGCTGTGGTCGTGGTGGATGGCTTTCCCGTTGGTGATCTTCGGCATCCTCGCGCTGATGGGAGTGTACGACCTGATCCAGACCAAACATTCGATCCTGCGCAACTATCCGGTGCTGGGACACATGCGGTTTTTCTTTGAAGGTATCCGCCCGGAAATCAGGCAGTATCTGATTGAATCCGATCAGGACGAAGAGCCGTTCAGCCGTGATGACCGGTCGCTGGTCTATCAACGCGCCAAAGGCGTGGAAGACGCGCGGCCTTTTGGCACGCGGATGCGGGTCTATGATGCGGGGTATTCATGGGTCACCCATTCGGTCCAGCCGGTCCATATCACCGACACGGATTTTCGCGTGACCATTGGCAACAAGGACTGCAAGCAGCCCTATGACGCGTCGATCTACAATATCTCGGCGATGAGCTTTGGGTCGCTGTCGGCCAATGCGATCAGCGCCCTGAACAAGGGGGCCAAGATGGGCCAGTTCGCCCATGACACCGGCGAAGGCGGGATCAGCCGCTATCACCGCGAGGGGGGCGGCGACCTGATCTATGAAATCGGGTCGGGCTATTTTGGCTGCCGCACAGAAGACGGGCAGTTCGACCCCGACAAATTCAAGGAGCAGGCCGCCAGCGACCAGATCAAGATGATCGAGCTTAAGTTGAGCCAGGGGGCCAAACCCGGTCATGGTGGCATGCTGCCCGCGTCGAAGATCAGTGCCGAGATCGCGGCGGCACGGGGCATCCCGATGGGGCACGACTGCATCTCGCCCGCTGCCCATTCGGCGTTCACCTCTCCTGTTCAGATGATGGAGTTTCTGGGCAAGCTGCGCGATCTGTCGGGCGGCAAGCCTGTGGGGTTCAAGCTGTGCATCGGCCACCAGCGTGAATTCATGTGTATGGTCAAGGCGATGCTGGACACCGGGATCGTGCCTGACTTTATCGTTGTCGACGGCACCGAAGGCGGCACGGGCGCTGCCCCGCTTGAATTCGCCAACCACGTCGGCATGCCGATGGTCGAGGGGCTGACCTTTGTACACAACACCCTGCGCGGTGCCGGTATTCGCGATCAGGTGAAACTGGGCGCGGCTGGCAAGGTCGTATCCGCCTTTGATATCGCCCGTGCGCTGGCTTTGGGCGCGGATTGGTGCAATTCCGCCCGCGGGTTCATGTTTGCGGTGGGCTGTATCCAGGCGCAAGCGTGCCACACCAATCACTGCCCCGTCGGCGTCGCGACCCAAGACCCCACGCGCCAACGCGCCTTGGATGTGGATGACAAAAGCCAGCGTGTCGCGCGGTTCCACCGCAATACGCTGATGGCCTTGGGCGAGATGACAGGCGCCGCCGGTCTAGAGCACCCCAGCGATTTCCTCCCCCGCCATATGATGATGCGGCAAAGCGATAACAGCATGGTGCAGGGCGATCAGGTCTATGGCTACCTGCCCGAAGGTTATCTGCTGGATGATCAATCGCCCGACTATAACGGCAATAAAACCCGTTGGGCGCGGGCGCAGGCCGACAGCTTTGTACCGTTTGATTAAACGCCCCCAAGACCGGAAACACAAAAGGCGCGCAGGTTTCCCGGCGCGCCTTTCATTATGATGACAGAGCTTATTTTGCTTCTTCGGCGACCGCGGCAGCGACGGAGGCTTCGAAAATCCCAAGCCCCTCTTCGATGATCGCATCCGACGCGGTCAGCGGCACCATCACACGCACGGCGTTGCCCTGCATGCCACAGCTCAGCAGCAGCAGTCCGCGCTTGAGCGCGTGCGCAATAACACGTTTGGTGAAATCACCGTCCGGTGTCGCCGTGTCAAAGTCGGTCACAAACTCGACCGCGACCATCGCACCAAGACCGCGGATATCCCACATGCGGAAAGGTGCAGAGCGTGCGCCGATCTCGGCAAAGCGCGCCTTGAGGTGGTCACCCATGTCCAGCGACCGCTGCAGCAGGCCTTCTTCCTCGATCGCCTCGATCGCGGCAAGCGCTGCGGCACAGGCGACGGGGTTGCCGCCATAGGTGCCACCCAGACCGCCGGGGATCATCGCGTCCATCACATCAGCGCGGCCAATCACACCCGCCAGTGGATAGCCACCCGCCATCGACTTTGCGACGGTGATCAGATCGGGGGTAACGCCGGAGTGTTCGATGGCAAACCATTTGCCGGTCCGGCCAAAGCCCGCCTGCACTTCGTCGGCGATCAGCATGATACCGTGCTGGTCACAGATCTCGCGCAGCTGGTGCATCATCTCGAACGGCACGGGGGTATAACCACCCTCGCCCAAGACGGGCTCGATGATGATGGCGGCCACACGTTCGGGCTGGGCATCGGTCAGGAAGAGGTTCTTCAGGCCGGTGATCGCATCCTCGACCGTGATCCCGTCGCGAGGCGATGGGAAAGGCGCGCGGAAGATATCGGACGGGAAGGGACCAACGTCTTTCTTGTAAGGAGAGATTTTACCCGTCATCCCCAGCGTCAGCAGCGTGCGCCCGTGGTAGCCGCCGGTAAAGGCGATCACACCGGGGCGGCCGGTTGCAGCCCGCGCGATCTTGACCGCGTTTTCCACCGCCTCGGCACCGGTTGTGACCAGCAGCGTTTTCTTAGGCGCGTCACCGGGGGCCAGCGCATTCAGCTTTTCCGCCAGTTCGATATAGGGGGCGTAGGGCACAACCTGAAAGCTGGTGTGCGTATATTGGTCTTCTTGCGCCTTAGCTGCCGCGATCACCTTGGGGTGACGGTGGCCGGTGTTCAGCACGCCGATGCCGCCGACGAAGTCGATGTAGCGGTTGCCGTCCACGTCCCAAAGTTCCGCGTTCTCGGCGTATTTCGCATAGATCGGCGCCGCAGAGGCAACGCCACGTGGAACAGCCTGTTCACGGCGGGCGATCAACTGAGCGTTGGTTTCGACAGATACGTTTGCATCAAGCATGTCGGGCACGACGCTGCTTTTTGCCGGTTTCTTTGCAGCGGCCTTGCGCGGCTGCTTTTTGACAGTACTAGGCATATACAAATCCTCTTGTTGAAACGCGACCCGCGTTTAAAATCCTCTTATTGCGTTTAATTTAATTGTCAATATAGATTTGCCTCAGCGCGCGTCAGTTGAATCGGCTGCGCCAAAATTTGCCTGTGATCGCACCAAGATACGGGTTAGGTAGCTGACAGAAATAATCCGGGGACCGGACGTGGACATAGGTCAAAGACTAAGATCGATTCGAGAAGAACGCGGCCTGTCTCAGCGCGAACTGGCGACCAAGGCAGGGCTGACCAACGGCACCATCTCCTTGATCGAGAAGAACAAGACGAGCCCCTCGGTCGCGTCTTTGAAAAGCCTGCTGGACGCGATCCCGATCAGCATGGCTGAATTCTTTTCAACGCTGGAAGATACGCAATCGCCCAAGGTCTTCTACCGCGAGAGTGAGTTTACCAAAGTCTCTCCCACCTATGACGGTCAGGTGTCGTTACGCCAGCTTGGCAATGCGGAGCAACACTCCTTGCAGGTGCTGCACGAAACCTACCCGCCCGGCGCGGATACAGGCCCCGAACTGCTGGTGCATGAGGGCGAAGAGGCTGGTGTGGTTATTTCCGGAGAGATCGAGGTGACGGTCGATGATGCCGTCGCCGTTCTGGCACCGGGAGATGGCTATCTTTTTGACAGCCGCTTGCCGCACCGGTTCAGAAACATCGGCGACGTACAATGCATTGTCGTAAGTGCATGTACGCCGCCGAGTTTTTGAATTCGTTTTCTTGACGTGCGGATGACCCGCACTAAACCTTTGATTATCGTTCGTCGTCGCGCCGGGAATGGCTATGCAATGACGATCTTTGGCGCTTTTTCTCTTCGCTGCCCCGTTGCGTGGTCAGCGAAACGATAGCGATTGCGGCCAAAGCGAGAATCAAAAATGAAGCGATAAACAAATCTGTCGTCATTGATGCCTCCTGTTCGCTTGTGTGGCTCGTTCAGGAGACTAACAGCCCACGGGTCACATGGTTCCACAGGCTGGAGGGCGCAATTGCTGCATTGCAGAGTTTGCGCGGCGCTTTGCTGAGACGGCGAATGTCGCCTGACATACGCGATCGGGACCACATCCATCGCGAAACCACCGAAAGCCCCATGAATCCCGCAGGTTGCACCCCAACAGGCCCCGCTGGCTGGGGTGCGAAGGATTCACCGCCGACATACTGAAAATAAATTTAATTTTACCGAGTTTTCTGCGCCGAACCCTCAGTAGTCGTAGACTTCTTTCGCCTGCAGCGGCACGTGGAATTCAACGCTCAGCGTATAGGTGCCCTCTTCATCGATGATCTCTACCTGCCCGTTCAACTGACGCGAGAACGCGTTGATCAACCGTGAACCAAGGCCGGTCCCTGCTTCGGGATCAATATTGCCGGTGGTGTTCTTAACAAACAGCAACGCCATTTCCGGCTGGGTATGAGACAGGCTCACCTCGATATGCCCCTTTGCCTTGCCGTCGGCGGCGACATATTTCAGCGCATTGGTAATCGCCTCGGACACCAGCAACGTCAGCGGTGCGGCGTCGTCGGGGTCAAGCTGAACCGCCTCGTAGTTTTGCGACACCGTCACGCCAGAGCCGGACGGCAGACCTACGCTAAGGAGCTGGTTCACGATCTCATGCATGAGCGCGCCACCGTCGACGCGGGTCAGGTTGTCGTTCTGGTAAAGGCTTTTGTGCACTGTCGCGAGGCTGAGTATCCGGTCCTGCAAACGCTGCAGCACGCGTTTCGCATCCGATGTGGTCGCCTGACGGATCTGCATGTTCATGATAGAAGAGATCAGCTGAAGGTTATTCTTCACCCGGTGATGCACTTCTTTCAGCAGAATATTCTTTTGGCGCAGGTTGTCTTCTAGCGACGCTTCATCCCGCAGGATCGATTCCGCCATGCCGACAAAGGCATGCTCCATATTCACGATCTCGGTCGGGACGACACCCCCCAAGGGCGTGCGCGGCAAGGTTCTGTTCAACGCGAAATGGCGCATCTGCCGACCAAGTTTGCGGATGTGTTTAATGGCCAGACGGTTCAGCGCCCAGAAGGCCACGACAAGGCTTGCCAGCCACATCGCCACCGGCAGCACGAAGCTAAGCGTTGTCATCGCCCCCGCCTGAAGCAGCGGAGAATCCTCGGGCCAGACGCTCATGGCGTAGGCAACACCGGGGACGATGGGCAAAACGGCATAGACGCGGTCCTGCCCTTGCTGGTTGGCATCATGGAAGACGCGACCAGACTGGCCAACATACCATTTCAACGCGGCAAAGGAGGGCAGCTCTTGCTCGGCCGCTTCAACGCCATTTTTGGTCGTCAGGATGTCGCCCTGCGCGTTGAAGGTCAGCATCGCGATCGGCTGCGACCCTGTCTCGGGCAACGGTGCGTCGTGAAAAACCTTTTCGGGAATGGACAGGTTGATAAAGCCGATCAGCTCTTCTTCCACCTTAAGCGGGTTGGTGACGATCAGCACCGGTTCCTTGCTTTGCGCCGGCGTGCTGGTGACATTCGCCATGCGACTTTTGTGTTCGATCATCTTCTGAAATACAGGCCGGTCCGACACGTTACCCGAAACGCCTGTCGACACGCAGTCCATCCGCCCGTCGTTTTGGATGAAGCTTGCGACTGTATAAAGGTCGGAGGATTGTTGGTATTCCCGCATGAAGGCGCTGCAGGACACATTGTCAGACTTGATCAGTTTGACCACGGACGCCAAAGCCGCCGCTGCGCCGAACGCTTCCTGAATGGTGCCGCTTTCTTTCGCCGACGCTTGCTCTGTAATGGCAAGCAGCGACAGTTCGGCATTCTCGAGGTTCTGCTCCGCAATCTCTCGAGTCTGCACAACGGCGATCAAACCGATGGGCAGCAACGCAAGCGAAAGGAAAAGCAGCACGCGAAACGCGAGGCCCCGAAAGATATTTGTGGACAGAAACCCCGACGTCACGATCAGAAAGAAGACACTTTAGATGCCGAGATAACCGACATCGTCGCATCATCCGTCATTTCGAGACTTTCGTCATCGCGCAGGCCCATCAGCTCAGCCAGTCGCGCACGGGCACGGTTCGTCCGGCTTTTGATCGTACCGACGGCAACGCCACACATCTCGGCGGCTTCCTCGTAGGAAAAGCCCGATGCACCGACCAACAGCAATGCCTCGCGCTGTTCGTCTTTCAGCAAACCCAGAGCTTTGCGGAAATCGGTCATTTGCATATGCCCGTCATGCGCTGGCTTTTCGGCAAGGCTTTCGGTGAACACACCATCCACATCAGCGACCTCGCGGTTGGCTTTACGACGGGAAGAATAATAGGTGTTCCGCAAAATTGTGAAGAGCCAGGCGCGCATATTTGTGCCGACTTCAAATTTTTCGATGTTGGTCCAGGCTTTGACCAGAGTATCCTGAACCATGTCATCCGCGACGGCACCGTTCCGGGTCAGGCTGATGGCAAAGGCGCGCATGGCGGGCAAATGCTCCACCAGTTGGTCGCGGGGATCAGAATTGCTCATCCTTTTTTACCAGCGTTTTTATCCTGTTCTTTCAACTGATTAAGCAGGTCTTTAAATTTATCGGGAATCCCTTCTTCCATCGTCTCGTCATAAACGCGGCGAAGATTTTCGTCGATAAAGCGCTCACGCTCGTCGTTTTGGCCTGATTGCATGAACAAGTTTCCTGCCTTCTTTAAATACTGTATTTATACATATGACACGGAACCAAACACAGCGTTAGGGGGTTTGGTTCCAGAAATATTTTAAAAGGACGACAATAAATGACGGATGTCACCGAAACACCAAGTGTCAGCGATGCGTTGGGTGAATGCCTTCCTTACCTGCGTCGCTACGCGCGCGCACTGACCGGCAGCCAGAACAGCGGCGACGCTTTTGCAGCCGCCTCGCTCGAAGCGATTTTGACGGACCGGTCGGTTCTGGATGGTGTAGACACCCGCACAGGTGTGTTCCGCGTTTTGTACGGCATCTGGGCCAGCGCCGGTGCGCCTGTCGAGGAAGGTGAAAGCGGCCCCCGCGCCAAGGCGCAAAAGCACCTCGCCAAACTGACCAACCACAGCCGCGAAGCGTTGTTGCTGCACACGATCGAAGGGTTCTCCTTTAAGGAAGTCGGCCAGATCATCGGTGTTGAAGAAGGCGAAGCCAGCGAGCTGGTGCAGATTGCCCGCCGAGAAATGGCAGATAGCGTCACCGGTTCGGTCATGATCATCGAGGACGAGGCGATCATCGCGATGGACATCGAATCCATCGTCGCCGAAATGGGCCACCGTGTGACCGGTGTTGCGCGCACGCGTGACGAAGCTGTCAAACTGGGCAAGGCGGATGTGCCGGACCTGATCCTTGCGGATATCCAGCTGGCCGATAACTCCTCCGGCATCGATGCCGTGAACGATCTGCTGCGCGATCTGGGTAACCGTCCGGTGATCTTCATCACCGCATTCCCCGAGCGCCTGCTGACCGGTGACAAGCCCGAACCCGCGTTCCTGATCTCCAAGCCCTACACGGTGGATCAGGTTGTATCGGCTGTTTCGCAAGCGATGTTCTTCTCGTCGACAGAGACGCTGCACAGCTAAACCGGCATACAGGCAAACAAACGAGGCCGCGGTGGTTCCACCGTGGCCTTTTTTTATAGGTCCTGTGGGATGTAAGCCACGCCTTTAAGGAACTTATATCTACAGGGCGCGTTTGGTTGGTGAACACATGAATAATGGAGACCACCATGGCCAAGGACGTAACCAACACAAGCAACCTGTCTGTCGATGATATCTCGGTCCAGCTGGCCGTTTTGAAAGACGACATCGCGTCGCTGACAAGCACAATGGCCGATCTGACCAAAGCCAAAAGCGCCGAAGCAGCCAACCAAGCGAAATCCACAGCGCAGGATCTGGCGAACTCTGGCCGTGACAAGGCATTGGAAGCGCAGCAAACAGCCGAAGACTTTGTACGCACACAACCAGCCGCCGCATTGGGTATCGCTGCCGGTGTCGGCTTTATCGCCGGTCTGTTCGCGACACGCCGCTAATGTTCGAATATGTGACGGATAGGGTTGCCCAAAAGGCAACCCGAACGGCGCAAACTGCTGCTATCGGCTTTGGCGCAATGCTCTGCCTGATTGTGGGCGGGGCGTTTCTTGCAGTCGCCGCGTGGCTGTTCTTGCTTACCATCACCACACCGCTAGTAGCCTGTCTGATTATGGGCAGCTTGTTTTTCGGTATGGGCCTCGTATTGATTGCAGCCCTGTGGATCCCGGCCCGTGCAATCCGGCGTCAGAAACGCGAAGCCGCCTTACGCGCACAGGCGATGCAACAGGCGCAAGCCACCGGCGGCGTCGGCGGAATCGCCGCGATCATCACGGCTTTCGTCAACGGTCTGAACGCAGGGAAGCAAGCGCGTCGCTAATGCCTTGCACCATGGTGTCATTGGTGAAAGGCCGGTCTACGACGGAATAGATGTAGGTGTCGGGAATGCTTTGGCCTTCGCCGTATAGAACATAGGCGACATCTTTCGTGGGCAGGTCTGCGGCAAAGAGTTCCGACAGGTCATTCGACGTGCCGGACACAAGCGCCACGGCCTGAGACGAACAGCTGCGCAGTTCAGAGATAAAAGCGGAAAGGGTTTCGGACACAGAAAATGCGGCGTCACCGAATGCCTGTTCCAGCATGTCGATCACATCCGCCCGAACGATCGGGTCAGTATCGAATACGAAAAAAGGAATCACATCGCGCCTTTCTAATCCCGCAAAGGTAGCAATATTTCCAAAGCGCCGCGTTAAACTATGACATACGAGTTAGGAATTTTTTCATGGGTATCGATTGCCGCTATTGTCCGCTTCACAAAAAGGACGCCTTTGTCACCATGACAAGGGAAGAGCTTGAGTTCATGCAGAAATTCAAGGTCGGTGAGCTTAGCGTCGACCCCGGCACGACAATCCTCATGCAGGGGTCCAACTCCCCCCAACTCTATACGGTGCTGTCCGGCATGGGCATCCGGCATAAGTCGCTGGATAATGGTGAACGGCAGGTCATTAACTTTGTCTTCCCCGGCGATTTCATGGGGCTTCAGGCCGGTATGCTTGGCGAAATGGGCCACAGCGTAGAGGCGCGGACGCATATGCGCATGTGCGTGTTCAACCGCTCGGATTTCTGGACCTTCTTCCGCAGCAACCCCAGCCGCGCGTTCGATATCACATGGCTCGCCGCGATAGAGGAGCATTTCCTTGGCGAAACGCTTGCCACTGTCGGCCAACGCACCGCGCTGCAAGCGGTGTCATGGGCAATGCTCAAGTTCTTTGAACGCGGGATGGGGCTGGGGTTGGTGACAAATAACACAATGACCCTGCCCTTCACGCAACGCGATCTGGCGGATGCTTTGGGTCTATCGCTTGTCCATACCAACAAAACCCTCGCGAAGCTGCGTGACCAGCAACTCGCGTCTTGGTCGGATCAGGTGCTGCAGGTCAACGACCTCGACAAGCTCGCCGATGTTGCCGAGACAGAGCGCAGCAAACCGGCCAAGCGCCCCTTGATGTAGGCGCTATTCCTCGCTCACACTTACCAAATTATCCGCCACATAAGCCCCGCGTTTGCCAAGCGGCCGGTCACGGCCAATGGTGCTGTCAGGGCGCGTGCGCAGTTCCACCTGCGCGTTCCACGATGCCCCCATAAGCACCAGAAAACTGCTGATCCACAGCCAGACCAGCATGGCGATCACAGCGCCAATAGACCCGTAGACCTGATTGTAATTGCCGAAGTTCGCAACGTAATAGCTGAACCCGATCGACACCACCGCCCATGAAAACACCGCGAAAACGGCCCCCCATGTCAGCCAGCCGATGCGCGCCGCACGACGGTTCGGGCCAAAGCGGTACAGCACACCAACACCGGCCAATAGCACCAAAATCGCGATGCTCCAGCGGATGATCTCGGCGACGAAATAGCCGAATACCCCCAGGGGGATGAACGACAGCACAATCGGTGCGATCACCACAGTGATCAGCGCAATCAGCCCCACCATCACCAAGGTAAAGGTCAGCATCAGCGCCCGCAGATAGTGTCGCGCGGCGTTGCGATTGCGTTCACTATACACGCTATTCAGGCCGATCATCATCGCGCCCACACCTGCCCGCGCCGACCACATCGCCACCAGAACCGAAGCCGCACCAGCCCACCCCAGTTTGCCGGTGCTGGTCGTGACCAACGACACCACCTGATCATTGAGAATATCATAGACGTCATCGGGCAGCAGACCGCGCATGTCTTCCAGCTGGGCAATGACAACCACAGGGTCAGAGATCAGGCTCAGGATCGTAACCAGCGCGGCAAGGGCGGGAAACAGCGACAACATCGCATAAAAAGCGACCCCCGCCGCGATAAGCGAGACGTTCTTTTCAGAGATATCAACCAGCGCCGCTTTCAGCGCATCCCAGTACAGCTTTACGGTGCCCACCGATTTCTGTGTCAAAACCCTTGATCCTCGTTCCCCACGGCTGCGGCCCCTGCCACATCACTTTTACGCTACTTTTCCTCTTCTACCTCATCGCGCACCTGACCCCAAGCGACGAGGGTAAAGATGATCGTTCCGCCAACAATGTTGCCCGCAAGCACCGGTAAGAAGAACTCGAACACCGCCGCCATCAGGCCAAGCTGGCCGTCCAGTATCATCACCGCCATCTCGACCGACCCCGCAACGATATGCGCGAAATCCCCCGCGGCGATAAGCCAGGTGAACACAAGGATCAGGAAAAACGACGTCTCATCCGCCTGCGGCATCATCCAGACGATAAGCGCGACGATGACCCCCGCCGGAATGGCCCGCCAGAACCCCTGATAGGCCCCCATGCTAGTTGCATGATGCGACAGGTCCAGAATGGCGGGCAGCACCTCGGGCGAAATCGCGGGCGTCCACAGAAACAGCATCGCCGCGGCAAAGGCCCCCACCACATTCGCCGCCAGCACGATCCCCCACAGGCGGAACATACACATCAGCGAATGCCAGGTCTTGGCCCGCATGATCGGCAAAACGGTGGTGATGGTGTTTTCGGTAAACAACTGCATCCGCCCCATGATCACCGCCAGAAAACCCAGCGAATAGCCCAGGTTCTCGATCAGGAAACGATGCGCGGTATCGGGCAGATAGGTCCGGAACACGGCCTCGCCCAGGACCGACAGGCTGATCATCACCCCCGCCGCGATCCCCGACCAGATCAACGACCGTTTGCTGCGCGACAGCTCTTCCTCGCCCTCACGGCGGATCACTTCGTAGATCAGCTTGGGCGACAGCGCCGTCGCTTCGCTGACCGATTTCTCCTCGGCTTGTGCGTCCTGTGGTTTCTTACGCGAAACCCTGCGTTGAATAAGAGGGGCCATTCCTGCGCTCCTGAAAACTACGAACAAATGGGGCCGAGCCCGCAAAATCTGATTGTGATCCAGCATCAAACTAGCGCAGAAACTGCATAAGCACAGAAAGTAACGCAGCAGGGCCGCATAATGTTTACAGAAGATACCAAACTCATGTCGGCAATCCGTGACCGCTTTGCCCATGTTGACAGCTGCCCGTTCCAGGGACCGCGCGTGTTTTTCGAAAACGCTGGCGGCGCGCTGACATTGAACACGGTCGTCGAGACTTCGACCAAATTCGCAGCCATCCCCGACAATCAGGGGCGTGACAACCCCGCGTCCCATGCGCTGGTCGATATGATCAAACAGGCCCGCGCCGATATGGCGTTGTTCTTCAACGCGCCTGACGGGCAGTTCTTTGTCGGCGAAAGTGGGACAGAGCTCTCGTTCCGCCTGATCCGGACAGCCGTCATGGGCAGCGCCCCCGGTGCCGTTATAGGCTCCACCGTGGAACACCCCGCATCGCGCAGCGCGGCACAACACTGGGCCGATGTGGCGGGCAAACCCTATATCAGCGTGCCCCACGATACCGCGACAGGTCAGGTAACGCCCGACGCCTACGCCGCTTTGATGACCCCCGAGGTACGGGTCGCCACGATCCTGCACACCTCCCCCGTGACGGGGATCGCCAATGATGTGGCGGGCATCAGCGCCGCGATCCGCGCCATCGCCCCCGACGCCTATATCTTTGTCGACGGCATCCAGCACGCCAGCCATGGGCATATCGACATCGCCAGCTATGACATCGACGGCTATGTCATCTCTCCGTACAAACTGTTCTCGCGCCACGGCTATGGCATTGCCTGGGCGTCCGAGCGTCTTACCGCGCTGCCGATCGAGACACTGGCGAACGGTCCCGCCGGGAATTGGGAAATGGGCACCCGTGACACGGGCGCCTATGCGACATTCTCGGATGTGGTGCGCTATTTCGACTGGCTCGGCAGCCAGGTGTCAGACGCCACAGCCCCCCGAGCGCGGATAGAGGCCGCCGCCGCTGCGATCCACGACCACGAACAACAGCTGACCAATGCGCTGCTGTTCGGCACGGGAAACCTCGCCGGATTGGCCGATCTGGCGGGCGTCACGATCCTGGGCGGCACCGACAACCCCGACCGCGAGGGGCTTGTGTCCTTCACGCTCGACGCCCTGCCCGCGGCGGATATCGTGGCCCAACTCAACGCCCAAGGCATCCGGACCCATGTGCGCAAGGCGGATCACTACTCCGGCAACATCCTGACCCCGCTCGGGCTTGATGCCGCGGTGCGTGTGTCGCTTTGCCATTACAACTCCATGGACGAAGTCCGCGCCCTGCTCACGGCGATGAAAGACATCGCCGCATAAATGCCCGGTTGCGGCTTCATTTTGCAAAATAAACTCGAATCCGACGGGGCAACTGCAGACTTCGCTTGCCATATATGAACGCCCGTTCAAACATGGCGGTATGACAAGCACTCTCTCTACCGCCATTATCGCTAAGCGTGACGAACTGATCGCGCTGACCCAAGATCTGATCCGCATCCCGACGCTTAACCCGCCGGGTCAGGACTATCGGCTGATCTGCGAATACCTTGATACCCGCCTGCGCAAGCACGGGTTCGAGACGCAGCTGATCCGCGCCTTTGGTACCCCCGGCGATAGCGAGAAATACCCCCGTTGGAACATCATCGCCCGCCGCGAAGGGCGCAGGGCGGGCGAATGTGTCCACTTCAACAGCCACACCGATGTGGTCGAGGTCGGGGCCGGCTGGACGTTTGATCCCTTTGGGGCCGAAATCTCGGACGGCAAGATTTACGGGCGCGGCACCTGCGATATGAAAGGCGGGCTGGCGGCCTCTATCATCGCGGCCGAGACCTTTATCGAACAGCACCCCGATTTCAGCGGCGCAATCGAAATCTCCGGCACAGCGGACGAGGAATCCGGCGGCTACGGCGGTGTCGCCTATTTGGCCGAGCACGGGCATTTCAACCCGGACCGCGTGCAACATGTGATCATCCCCGAACCGCTGCAAAAAGACCGTATCTGTCTGGGGCACCGGGGCGGCTGGTGGGCCGAGATCGAAACCAAGGGCGAGATCGCCCATGGCTCCATGCCGTTTCTGGGCGATTGCGCCGTGCGCCACATGGGCGCAGTGCTCTCCGAGTTCGAAAACAAGCTGTTCCCCGCCATGGCCGCCCGTCACACAGACATGCCCGTGGTCCCCGAAGGGGCGCGAAGTTCGACGATGAACATCAATTCGATCCACGGTGGGCAAAAGGAAAACGACCCGGATTTCGACGGGCTACCGGCCCATTGCGTGCCAGACAGCTGCCGCATCACCATTGACCGGCGCTTTTTGCTGGAAGAACCGCTGGATCAGGTGCGCGGCGAAGTGCGCGCCCTGCTGGAAGGTCTGCGCGAAACGCGGGTCGATTTTGACTACGAGCTGACAGAGCTGAATTCGGTCCTGCCGTCGATGACCGACCGCGATGCGCCGGTCGTGCAAACTGTCGCCCATGCGATCGAGGATATCATGGGCAAAGCGCCTGAATACGTCGCCTCCCCCGGGTCATACGACCAGAAACACATCGACCGGATCGGCAAGCTCAAGAATTGCATCGCCTATGGCCCCGGCCTGCTAGAGCTGGCGCATAAGCCGGATGAATATATCGGCATCGACGATATGGTCGATAGCGCCTGCGTGATGGGGGCCGCGCTGGAGACGCTGCTACTTCCGAAAGACTAAGGCCCTCAGCCGTCAGCAAAGGCGTGTGGCGCGGCGATTGCCAGACCGTCGACGATCGCGGTCATCGCGGCCCCGCGGTGCAGTTCGGCCTGCGGAAATGCATCGCGCATGGCGCGGTCGATCACGCCCATCAGGCTGGACCCGCCGACAAAGATCAGCTTGGTCACGGCGTCGGGTTTTACCTCAGCCTGCGCCGTCAGATCAGTCGCAACCTGCGCGATCTCCGCTGCCATCTGCGCCAAACTCGCCGCCATCATCGCCGATGGCAGTGGGACCGTCAGCCCGCGCTCCACGATCTTGAGGTCGATCTGCGGCGGTGCGCTTGCATCGGGGTCATTCGCCGCGATCTTGCCGGCCTCTACCGCGAAGGCCATATCGTGGCCCAGCTCATCCTCCAACACATGTTGCAGTCGGTTCAGCAGCTTCGGCTCCACCGCGTATTTCGCCAGATCCTCGACCGCGCGACGCTGTTCGCGGGTGTAAAGGAACGGGATTTTCTGCCACGTCGCCAAATCGGCAAAAACCGCATGAGGGGCGGCGTGGGTTTCATCGCCGAACACATGTTTGATCTGGCTGCCCATCCCCAGATGCGGCATCACATGCTGAAGGCTCAACTCGCGATCAAAGTCGGTCCCGCCAATGCGCACCCCTTTGCTGGCGAGGATATAAATGCCCGCGTCACCTTCCTGCCGGAAAAGCGTAAAATCAGACGTACCGCCCCCGATATCGACGATCAGCCCCAGATCGCCGGGTTCAAGCACGGCACGATTGGCCAGAGCCGCGGCCTCGGGTTCGGGCATGAAGCGGACCTGTTTGAACCCGGCTTGCATATAGCATTCGGTCAAATCCACCAACGCCTGCGCGTCCCGCGCCGGATCGGCGCTGTGGAACATCACAGGTCGCCCTGACAGCGCCCGATCAAAATGCTGGCCGGTGGCGCGCTCAGCCTTCGTCTTCAGCTCGGCCAGAAAGCGCGCCACGATGGCGATGAAATCCATGCGTTTGCCCAACAGAACCCGACTTTCGCGCATCAAGGGCGTGCCCAGCAGACTTTTGAGC
The DNA here is from genome assembly GCF_000152605.1 of Sulfitobacter sp. EE-36. NCBI lineage: Bacteria > Pseudomonadati > Pseudomonadota > Alphaproteobacteria > Rhodobacterales > Roseobacteraceae > Sulfitobacter > Sulfitobacter sp. EE-36. The sequence continues at coordinate 825,934 of NZ_CH959310.1, forward strand.
GCCCGCATATAGCGCCCGTCGTCGCCTCCGATCAGCGCCTCTTGGGCACCGCGACCATAGATGATCCGCTTTTCCTCATTGTCGAAAAACAGCGCGGTCGGCAGCGTGTTCTGCCCCGCCTCGACGGAAATCAAATGCGGCACACCGTCTACTGCATAGCCCACGGCAGAGTTGGACGTTCCGAAATCGATACCCAAAGTGGGTGACATCGCAGCCATGGCGCGCCCCTTCAAAACCTCAAAAAACGGCGCATAAACCGCGCACAGGCTAGGTACAACCGATAATTGCGACAGCATCCCGACGCTGGTCAAACCTGACAGAACTGGTTAACATTTTCCTTATTGCCAACAGGAGACACCCATGGCCCATCTTCGCAAACTTATTCTAGGCACCTGCGCTGCCGCGCTGATGGCCACCGGCGTCGCCGCGAAAAACGACATCACCGTCGCGATGCAACTTGAGCCACCGCATCTGGACCCGACAAGCGCTGCGGCAGGGGCCATTGATCAGGTGCTCTATTCCAACGTTTTCGAAGGGCTGACCCGCTTTATGGGCGACGGATCGGTCGTGCCCGGGCTGGCGCAATCGTGGGAAATCTCTGACGATGGCCTGACCTATACGTTCAAACTGCAAAGCGGCGTGACCTTTCACGACGGAACGACGATGGATGCCGCCGACGTCAAATTCTCGCTTGACCGGATTAATGCCGAGGACAGCGCAAACGCCCAAAAGGCGCTGTTCGGCGCGATCTCGGAGGTGACAGTCGTCGACCCGTCGACCGTCGAAATCAAACTGTCAGAGCCGGACGGCAACCTGTTGTTCAACCTCGCATGGGGCGACGCGGTGATCGTGGCACCCGAAAGCATCGACAATATCAAGCAACTGCCCATCGGCACCGGCGCGTTCAAATTCACCAGTTGGACCCAGGGCGACAATATCCGCATCGAGAAGAACCCGAACTACTGGGGGACCCCAGCCGCGCTGGATATCGCCACGTTCAAATTCATCTCTGACCCGACCGCCGCGTTCGCGTCGATGATGGCCGAAGATGTTGATGTGTTCGCCGGCTTCCCCGCGCCCGAGAACCTGCCGCAATTCGAAGCGGACCCGCGGTTTCAAGTGCTTGTCGGTTCTACCGAGGGCGAAACCATTCTGGCGATGAACAACAAACAGCCGCCGTTTGATGACCCCAAGGTGCGCGCCGCCGTCGCCCATGCCATTGATCGCCAAGCCATTATTGACGGTGCGATGTTCGGATACGGCACGCCCATCAGTACGCATTTCGCGCCCCATAACCCGGCCTATATCGATCAAACCGCGCTGAGCCTGCATGACATCGAAAAATCCAAAGCTTTGCTGGCCGAAGCCGGCTTTGCCGACGGGTTCGAGACCACGCTGGACCTGCCGCCCCCCTCCTACGCCCGCCGCGGCGGAGAGATCATCGCCGCGCAGCTGGCCGAGGTTGGTATCACCGCCAAGATCAATAATGTCGAATGGGCCCAGTGGCTTGAAACGGTGTTCAAGGGAAAGAACTTCGGCATGACAATCGTAAGTCACACCGAACCGATGGATATCGGCATCTACGCCAACCCTGATTACTATTTTCAATATGACAACCCTGATTTTCAGACTTTGATGACCAAGCTGAACACGACAACCGACCCGGAAGCACGCAACGCGTTGCTGGGCGAGGCACAGACCATGATCGCCCAAGATCACGTCAACGGTTTCCTGTTCCAGCTGGCGTCACTGTCCGTTGCAAAGGCAGGTCTGACCGGCCTTTGGCGCAATGCCCCGACGCAGGCTGTCGACCTTACCGGTGTTTCCTGGGCCGAATAGGGCGACATTTGAAGAAAGCGATAGAAGGGGGCTTGGGCCGTGCGCAATGCCCCTTTTTTATACCATAAGGTTACCCCCCGCTCGCCCGTGTTGTGCCATTGCCCGAGATCGGCAGTGTCTGAACCTTCGCCGCCACCCGCGTAGGGAAAGCGCGCCCGAAGATATCACTGGTCAAGCCGAACTGCCTTATCCGCCCCTCGGACAATATTAGCACTTTGTTCAACGCCGAAATTACACAGGGCTGGCGCGCCGTGATCACCACCGTGCTACCCCGATCACGCATATGGCGTGCGACCTCTGCCACGATCTGTTCAGCATCGGGACAGCTGAAAAGCGACCGCAGCGGATCATCCATCACAACCAGCGCCGGATTGCAGACCAACGCCCGCGCCAGCCCGATCTGCTGTATCTGCCCTTGGGTTAACGAGGATCCCCCACCGCCGCTCACAACACTCATATACCCATCCGGAAGAGCCATAATGGCGTGGTGTACACGGGCCAGCTTTGCAGCGGCGATCACCTGCGCATCCGTGGTATCGGGGCGAAATCTGGAAATATTATCGAAAATCGTCGCGGGCAGAAGATCAATGGTATCGGGCAAATAGCCGATCGCAGGGCCAATCTGCGCGGAAGGCCATCGGGCCAGATTAACGGCATCAAACCGAACCTCACCGGTTGTAGGAGCCGCAATGCCAACGGCCAGTTTTGCCAATATGCTTTTGCCCGCATTTGGCCCGCCGAGCACGCACAGCCCATCCCCCGGTGACAGGTCAAAAGAGACATCCTTCAGCCCGTTTTCCGCTCGCCCCTCGATCCCGTGGGAAACGGCGGTGAAAGAAATCCGGCCCTTTGGTTCAGGCAATGCAACCCCCTCGCGTGCCGGGATATTCTGTGAAAAATGGCGGTGCAGATGGCGGTGCGCGGACCAACCGGATGCAATCCCCTGCCAGCCGCTGATCATCTGGTCGATAGGGGCCAGTACGCGCCCCGCCAAGATCGAAGCAGCCATAATCATCCCCGCCGAGATTTGGCCCTGAATGACCAATATGGCCCCGACTGTCAGGATCGAGGACTGCAACATCAGGCGGAACGATTTGCTGAATGATGCCAGCGCATCCGGCGAGGCATGCAGGCGCTGGTGCCACGCCAGACTGCTGCGCTGAAGCCCGCGCCAATATGTGGCAAGATCAACTTGCATACGCATGGCGCGCAGCGGCTCCGCCAGACGGCGACTGTGATAGGACATATCAGCGAGGGTATGATCCTGATTTGCCGAGATGCTGATCGTGTTGCGCGTCAAATAGCGGCCCGTTGCCATCACGGCACAAGCCAAGGCCGCGCCGCCCAGAACCATCGCCCCCAACCAAGGGTGAATGATGAATAGGGCCAACAAAAAGATCGGCACAAACGGCATATCACAGACACTTATGAACGCGGGACTAGACAGCAGACGTCTAAGGTGCCCCAGTTGTTGCAGGGGCTGTTGTGCGCTTGCCGGTACGTTGTTCTTTTCATCATTGCTGATCCAAGCCGCGAAACACTCAGCCCCAAGCGCCAGGTCCAAACGCACCGAAAGACGGGCCAAAAGCCGTTGCCGGATCAGGTCAAAAAGCCCGAAGAAACAATAAAGAAGCAGCACAATTCCGAAGAGCCCCATCAGCGTGACCACTGACCCACTAGGCAAAACGCGGTCATATATCTGGATCATGTAAATCGATCCTGTGAGCAGCAGGATGTTGATCAACCCACTGACCACAAAAAGTAACCCAATCCCCCCAAGCTGTGATCGCAACGCGGCGGCATAGATGTTGTGCGTCTGCACGTTGCACTTCCCCCAAACCAATCAGTCGTCATGGCCGACATCCCCTTGCGGCCTGACTTCTGTGGTAGGGTGATTTCCTTTACAAAGTGGAAAAATTGGCAAATCTGAAAAGGATCAATATTTCAAATTGTACGTTTATTCTGCGGGGATCGCGGCTTCGCATCCACCATCCACAGTCCTGCGCCAAATATGAAGAATACGAAACCATAGATGCTGCCCCAAATGTGCACCGTCGACAGAGTGAGCGTGAGCCCAGTAAAGCAGAGTATCCAGCCTAGCCGTAGCGCCGCTAGGGTCCGATCCATGGTGAAATCTTTGCGCCCAACACGCCAAAGCGCATAGCCATAGCCGACTGTCAAAAAAGTAAACGCCGGCAATCCGAAACGCATCGCGATAAATAGCCAAAAATTATCGATACTCGAGGTGTGCATCCAAACCGGCCTGAGCCAATCTTTTAGCCCAAGTCCAAATACAGGCGCGCTCCAGACATTGGTCATGCCCCATTGGAAAATAGCAGACCGCCAATAGGCGCTTTCGGCAGAAAATGTCGCATAGCTCATGAAAACTTGGATCGGGGTTCGATTGGAAAGCAGATCAATCACGACGTAAAAAATAACAAAACAGGTTGAGAGGATTAGCCATCGTCGCCCGATCCTGCGACATAGGAAGCTCCAGAGAATCAGCCCTATCTGCACGATTGCCGCCAGCAGCGCGCCGCTGGACAGCGATAGGAAACAGCTGGCGCAAATCACCGTCATAACCACGGACCGCAAACCCAAGCTGTGCCGTCCCGCCAGTCCGATAAAGTACAGGGACGTCGCGATTGTACAAAACAAGCCCCAGTGAATTGGATGCTCGAACGAAAGTTGCACCCGTTCCAGTCCCATACGGCGATCAATCGACAGATCCACCGGGGTCGAAAGCCCGGTCATCTTCCACAATTCAATGGGAACAGATGTCCCGCTTTGCGACTCTATCAAAGCCAGAGGGAAGCATAGCACGATCAGTCCTGTGAGGATCTTAACCACTGCGGCAAAGCTGTGTCTGTCCCGGATAAAGGCGCGCCCGATCAAATACCCGCCTAGAAACTCGACCCCGATTGAGCCTGCATTCTGGGTGGCTTCCACCGGGTTGTTGACCGCTAAGGCCAGCGAAACCCATAGAAAATGCATAAAGAACAGAACGTCTGTCAACAAAACACGCCCGTAGTGGCCGCAAAACAGGCGGAGACTTAGCGGAATAATCAGCACTGCTAATAGCGCCTTGGTCCCGGTCATATAGACCGACCCTAAATTGAAGCCGACGGGCACCAGCAGGAGCCCGAAATACACGAGCACAACCCGTGATACGGGCCGTTGATGGTATAGTCGTATGCGCTTGAGCGAGCGGTGCTGGTCCGTCGCGTATATGTGGTTCACGTCCAAATCATATCTGTCCTTTCGCAAGAAGAATCTGCGGTGCAACCACCATTGAGCTGAACATTTAATATTGCGTGAAGATTAACCCGCCCTCCGCCTCTTTCCCTGCGAATGCAACGGCTCAGCGAGGTTGATATGTATCGATGCCTACGAATTCTGATCGCAAGGTATGGACTATGCAGATGACACTCGGACTGGGCATGAAACTGGGGCAAACGATGGCGGGGTCGCCGCCGCTAAAGATTTCGCCTGTCACGGAAATTCTTGCAGATGGTTGGCGGGCCGAGCACCGAGATATACCGTCGTTTTCCACCACTTCCGAGGCGCGGAATGTGACCGTGAACCGGCGCGGTTTTGATACGGCGGCGACGGCTGTCAGCAGGGCTTCGGTTGTGCAACTCAGCAGCCGTGTCAGGCAGCCCTACCCAGATCATTCAAATTTTACTGACAAGACCGTCGCGTGTTCAGACTTCGTTTACGCGGGCGATACTATCAACGGTGCAATCAATCACAGCACAAGGCCAGCGCCCCGGCCTATTGCCATGTGGTTAAACCACGACCGTGAGAGGATAGAAGATGATGCACATATACTAAGGCTGGCAGTTGCCCACGCATATGCCCAACAGGGGCAACCCGTCGCGGCGGTGCGGTTCATCGTCCGCGATACGCTTGGCAACGAAGCATCGCAGCTTGTGTCGTCGCAAAGCAGTCTTGGATTTGAGGCGTCGGGGCTCCATGTTCCGCATTATGCAGCGACGGTTGATCTATCAGGCTTGGCCCAGGGGGATTTATTGACTGTAGATGCCACCGTCTACCCATGGGTGGGGGAAGCCTTTTCCATCAGTGCCGACGCCGATGAATATCCGTCCCCCAACCTGACGACGCTTCGGATGCTGAACGACACGAGCGGCGGGTATGGGGCATGTTATGCCCAGGTCGATGGAACCACGGGCGACGATGCGACGGGTCAGGCTGCGTCTGCGCGCGCAGATGCCATTGCCGCCCCATTTGCGACAATCGCGGCCGCGGCCGACGCGATCAAGGAATTCAATGCCGCGCATTTTGGGCGGGTGGATGACGCAGGGGGTGGAACGATTTTACTGGCAGAGGGGTCGCATATCCTAACGCCTTTCAAGGCTGCCGGTCGCTCGGCACAGCTGCCCTTGTGTATCGGGGCTGAAGACCCGTCCAAACGGGATACCACGATCTTAACGGACGGTGGGGTCAATCGGTTCAACGGCATACCAACGCACCTCAAGATTTGTGATGTCACTTTGCAGAAAGGCGGGGCGAACACGGTGTTTCTGGACAGTGGTGCGGACTCGGTAGGCAATCTTTTGATAACAAAGAACTGTCTTTGGGACGCCAACGGATTCGGCAGCTACGGCGCTTGGGTTTACCGGGTGGGGCGCTTTGTACAAATCAACTGCTCCGTCGTGCCCAATGAAGATCCACGCCAGGGCAATTCCTTTTCGACCGAAGCAATCATGGTCACCGCGATCGGCTGCAAAAGCTGTGCCGGAACAATTACCTATCAGGCGCTCGGCTGTTCGGGGCTAGACGAATTCACCCTCCGGGCACCGATTGGCAACCGGCCTGCCATGACCGGCACGTTTTTAGGGTGGAACACATTCAGCAATGGCAGCGCTACCAATGCAATCGTTTCCGCAAGCGCCGAGATCGGAGAACGGGGCTTTGCTTTTGTAGGGAACATCGTGGAAAGCTGGGGGAGCTCTACAAATGCAGCGCTGCGATTGAACGCTGACAGCGACACAAATGCAGCCCAAAACATCGTTGTGCACAACAATACCATCGCGGGGGAACGTGCGAATTTGCTGTATCTGGACGGCACCGAGAACGTGGCGAAGTCGGGCTCTTTTCGGAACAATCTGTTCCACCGCATCAATATCAAAAGCGATGTATTTTCCGGCGAAACCTCCCTTACCGGCAACTGGCCAGCGCGGTACAAGGTTGGATGGTCGCATAATGTCGCAATCGCAGGGTCAAGTAATGAACCCGGTTATGGCCCGTCCTCGTGGCTGGGGGAACTGCCGTCGATCGGTGACGTTTCACATATCGCCGCGCCTTGGGTCGACGACCGCTCTCACACCGGTAGCAACACGGGCAGCGGTGACTACCGCCCCGACGCACTGTCCGATCTGCCCAAAATATCACCCGCGCAGGCACCCTATGGCAGCGACCTTGTGGGAAATACATTGGGCGATAGCGGCTTTATCGGCGCGGTGCTATCCTCCGCTTGATCAAGGACCCGCGCTGAAAACCCTCTCGCACGAAGGTCAGCGCGGGTCTTTCAATCCAGTGCCAGGACAATACCGCGCAAAGCAACGTCAACGGCAAGGCCAGCGCGATGTTCAGCGCTGGCGTCATGTCCCCCCACACCCAAACCACCAGCCCCTGCAGCGGCATCGCGTAAATATATATTCCGTATGAATAATCTCCGACCCTATTGAACATCAGCAAGGGGTCTAGCTTGCAATACCCCGCCCAGAGGCTGGTGTAGGTCACAGCCAGTGCAAGCATTGGAAAAGCGAAAACCGTAGCGTGCACGGCCCATGTCAGGACGATCAACCCAACGACGAAGGGCCACCGCAAGGGGATATAATCGCGCCAGATCCAGCAGGACGCCCCGAAAACAAAGGGCAAGGACAGCAGCCGCGTTTGCTGTAGGCGCGGATGAATGAGGTCGCCGAGATACGGCACACCCATCCACGCGATCAGGTATAGCGCCAACAGCACCGCCATCACCCGCCGGCGGGACAGGGCCCCGACAAGGCCGACGAACAGGATAAGTGCATAGCAGGCGACCTCATGCGCGAGCGTCCAAATCGACCCCTCTACGGTGGGATAGGGGTTCGTCGTGAACACGCCCGGCAAGGTATATTGAGGTTTAAACAAGAGTATATTTTGCACGATAAACTGCACCGTATCGGGATGAGACAGGTACGTACCCGCGTCTAACCGGCTGACCAGCGGCCCCATGATCAGCGCCACGATCAAGATGGACACGGCCAACCCCGGCAGCAGACGCGCGGCCCGCGCCGTGACAAAGGACAAGGCAGACCTCTGCCGGTCGTAGCTGCCCGCGATGAAAAAGCCGGACAGGCCAAAGAACACAAAAACCGCCAGCTCCCCCAGCGAATAGCCAAGCGCTGTTTTCAAAGGCTCAACCGTGCCGCGCCCAAGCGCGAGCGGCCACGCGTGAGAGACCAACACCGCCACCGACGCGAGAAAGCGAATGAGGTTAAAGTGGTTGTCCCGCCCGATGGCAAGCTCGGACAGGCGGGGCGGCTTTGCGCGTCTCTTCATGGTGAACGGCTGCCGTTGCTTTGGCCGCGGCATGTCTCTTGTGCGGTCAAAGTCTTCTTAACGGTGCTGTATCGCCTTGGGATCCATCCCATCGGGTGCTCCTTTTGTGAAAGTAATTCTGCAGACATCAGGCAGCACCATCGCCAGACCGGCCAGCAACAAACCGAAGCCTGCGGCCCGAACCCCCGTCGGTTGGTCCTTCGTGAAAACCGCCCAAGCCAATACCGCGACCATACAGATCAGCGGCAGGGCCAATGGCCGGAGCGGCACCCGTTGCACGCGGTGCATCCAGAGCAGCGCAATCATCAGCCCCGCGGCTTCGCCGAGTCCTGCGATATGCACCACATGGGGCAGGCTTGCGCCTTGCAGCACACTCCATGCCGCGAGGGGTAGGAACGTGATGCGCAACAGATCCGTCAAAAGCTCGGTCTTGCGATACCCTTCGCCCAGCGCGACAATCGCACACCCGCCTTTGACCACCCGCAACGCCTGAACCGCCGTCAAGAGCGTCAGCAGGGGCAACACAGCGCGGTATTTGTCGCCCAGCACATGGAGCACGAAGGAACCGCCTAGCAGGTTGACTGCCATGACCATTGCCGCAGCCAGCACGATATGGCTTTGGATCGTGGTGATCGCCTGGGCCCGAAATTCCGGACGCGCGGCGCTGGCTGAAAGGCGAGGCAGAAACAGGCTCATCGTGCTGCGCATCAGGACCAGCGACGGCGTCAGTGTCAGCGATACGGCCATGGAAAACAGGGCCAGCGCCTCTAGCCCCAGAAGACGCCCGACGATGGCGCGTTCGCCATTGAACACCAGAAACATCACCGCGCCGCTTGCCATGAGGGGCCAGCCGAACCGCATGCTTTGGACCATAACGGTCCCATCAAACCGCAGCCGGTAAGGGCGTTTCGCAACTGCGTGAGACATGAGCGTGCCCAGCGCCATATGCACCAACACGGCAAAAAGCATGATGCGGAAGTCATCGAACATCCGCGATAGGGGCAGCAGCGCGGCCAACGACCCCAGCGGCGGCAACAGCGCGATCCATATTGCGGCGCGATGTTTGTGGTGACGGGTCTGGCGATAGACGTCCAGATGCATCGCCCCCTGTAACAGCGGCACCACAGAGATCAGCTGAAACGCCCATGTCAGCTGCTCCACCCCAAAGGAACGGGCCAGAAGCGGCGCGAGAAGGAACAGCGCCACCGCCCCGATCATGCCACGTATCAGCGCCACACCATGCAGCGCGCTATGGAAATCCGCGTCATCCCCCTTGGGCGCATTGACGATCTGTTGTTGAAAGCCAAGCGCGGTCAGCATCTCTATCATAGCAAGTGCGAGCACGAGGCTTGTGCCGATCCCGAAATCTTCGAGGCTGATCAGACGCGACACCACCACCGTGCGCAGCAGCAAGATCGCGGCGGCGCAGGCGTTGCCGGACAGCAGAAAGCCAAACGACCGGATCACGGTCCACCCCCTGTCGCGCATCTGATGTCAGGGCAGGTCAATGCGGTTCCACCGGTGCAAAAGCCGTTCGGGGTCATGGCCCCGCAGCAGCGACAACATCCGTCGCGTGCGGTAAAGCCGGATAGACGTCAGCCCGATCAACGCCATCACACGGTTGCGCGCACCCTTGATGCGGGGGCTGGTCGCGACCTCTGCCACAGCGCATAACGGTGACGGAACGAGCAGCAGCGCCTTTATCGCCCACCGAATCCGGCCGCCAAGGCCGGTACAGCGCGCCCAGTCATGGGCAAGCTGCCTGTCCCATTTCAGCCGCAGGCCCGTCGCCGTATGCGGCGGGTGATAGACAAGCAGATCGGCGGCGAAGCCTATGCGATATCCGGCACAGGTGGCGCGCTGGCCCCAGTCGCGGTCCTCGGCATGGTGGAGGCCCTTGAACGGGCCGACCGCGTCGAACACCTTGCGATGCACGATCAGATTGCCCGTCCCCGTGAACCCCTGCTGCGCGATGTAGCGGTCCATCCGATAAGCAAAAATCGCTTGATATGCGGTCGCGGGGTCCAGCCTGCGCCCTTTACGTTCGATACGGACATCACCGCCAAGGATCGTATGGGGATCGCGCGCCATATGCGCGGCAATATGCGCCAGCCAATGCGCGTCGGGCAGGCAATCGGCGTCCAGAAAGGCAAGCACATCGCCCCGTGCCCGCGCCGCGCCAAGGTTGCGTGCGGGGCCGGGGCCGGGGATCGGCTGATGGATCAGGGATACCCATGGGTAATCGTTAACAACTCCTTGCGGTGACCGGGCGGAGCCATTGTCGACGACGATCACCTCGACCGGCTTCTGCGTTCCGGCGTCCAGCGCGGCAAGGCAACGCGCAAGGGCGTTGTGTTGGTTGAGATGGGGGATCACGACAGTGATGCCGGGTGGGGCGGACGGTGTGTTCATCCCCTCTTAAGACGGGAAGATGGTAAAGATTTCGCTAACGTCGAGGTCTCAGGAGCCGCGGAACCCCCGGCGCAACTGGCTGCTGATAGGCTCTGCCAGATAACTCAACACGGTCCTGTCTTTGGTCTTCAAAAACGCCTCGATCGGCATACCGGGGACCAAACGGACGGAGGCTGGCAGACGGTCCAGCTCGGTACGGGGGATATCCAGAATGACCCGATAAAAGCTGCCGCCATTGCGCGGGTCCACCACCACCTGCGGAGAGATGCTGTAAACGCTGCCGGTCAGTTTCGGGGTCGTATGCGGGTCAAAGGCGGTGAGCACGAGGGTGGCGGGCTGATCATAGCGTACCAGATTGATCGAGCGCGGATCGACCTGCACCTCGAATTCGAACTTTGACTGCTGCGGCACGATATCCATCAAGGTCGCACCCGCCCCGACAACCGCGCCAACGGTCGTGGCGCGCAGTTCATGCACCATCCCGTCGACGGGTGCCCGAATGGCAATACGGTCAAGCTGCGCTTGGCGGGTGAGGATCGATAGGGTCAGTTCCTGAACTTCGGCAGTGACCTCGCGCAGTTGCAGCGCGACCTGTTCCTGAAACCGGCGATCGGCTTGCAGGCTTTCCAGCTTGAGCGTCCAGCGTTGGTGGATCAACCGCGCCAGATCCGCCCGCCGCGCGGCAAGGTCACCGCGCAAACCGGCCCGCGTGGACTGTAGTTGCGACAAACGGACCTGCGGGGCCAGCCCCTTTTCAACCAAGCGCGTGAGGCTGCGCAGCTCTGTCGTGAGGATGGCCAGTTGTTGTTCCAGCGCAGAGATTTGACCGTTAAGGCCCGTGGCCTGGGTTTCGACATCGGCAAGATCACTGGCCATGCGGGCGCGCATTCCCGCGCGCATCTGGGCCCGCGCCTCGAATATCGCGGCCTGCCCTGCCTGCGCTTGCGTCATATCCAGCGCGCCGATTTTTGGTGGCAGATCAATGGCATCGAAACGGGGGGCGGGGCTTTCGTCACGCTCTGCCTCCAGACGGGCGCGCAGGCCCGCTGCCTCGGCCAGACGGGCGCGCGCCATGCGCAGGTCAATCTGCAAGATCGTGGCATCAAACCGCGCCAAGACCTGCCCCGCCTTGACGATATCCCCGTTCTGGACCGGCAATTCTGCCAATACGCCGCCATCCACCGTCTGGATCACCTTGGGCTTGCCCGCCACATCGATCTGCCCCGTCGCAATCACCGCCCCCGAAATCTGTGTTGTCGCGGCCCATCCCCCAAGCAGCGCAAACAAGCAGAACATCGCGGCCATCGTGGCACCGGTAATATGCCAAAGGCCGGTCTTGGGCTCGGGGGGGGCATGATGTGACACGGAAAGCTCCTTTGGTTGATGAACCCGGCGGGGATGCTGGGGGTGCATTCACCTTCGACAGAGGCTTGAGGCGCTGCGGCGGCATTCATGCGGCGGAATTGAGGCGCGGAGTCTGCATGGCGGCGCGGTACAGGGTCAGGGGCGCCCTGTGGCCCGATGGGTTTAAACCGAGCAAGAGGTCAGCCCCGAGGGGGGAGAGACAGATAAACTCTATTATTTTCAGTCGACTAGGGCAAAACCTCTGCGGTCAACCTTCAGCAAGCCCGCCCTATGGCCGCTGCAAGTTCACGCCGCTTTTACCGTGCACTTCGGTCACATCTCTAAATACCCGGCATTTTAGACCATTTGATCACATCGCGGCGCATAGGCCCTGCCCCCGCGTTTCCACGCTGTGCGTTTGGCGTTGATCCTTACCAGACTGTGTATTGTTTCGATCAAAAGCATAGAAACATGGCCACATTGTTTTTGTTTCCGGTCAAAGTGACGCCACATTGTCCCCGTACCCACAACAATACACAGGACGCGGGCCACAGGCCTGCCACCGGTTCAAAGATGTTGAGGGCTGTAACAATGGCAACCAGATTTAACGTTTTCTACCTTGGGAATGTCGGTCGTATCGATACGACCGAGGGAAACCAGATCAGCGAAAACGCAAGCTCGCTGGAGGGGGAAACCTTTGGGGGTGCCAACAGCCCGCTTTACAACAACATCAAATCCTTCTCTCCGGGGGCGCGGGGGTATGGAAATACTGCACGCGGCACATACTCTACTGATAACAGCGGGGAAAACGGGTCTGACACCTTCCGCATCAACGATGGCAACAGCCAGAACTTTGACGCCATTGCCTCCTATGCCGCGACGCTGACCTACGCCGACGGTTCCCAGGCGACCGTGACGGCGATTGTCTTCCAATCCACCAACGGCGACCTGTTTCTTGCGCCGGCTGCCAGCTCCTCCGATTACCAATCCGCGCTTGAGGCGGGGCCCATCGACTCCATCACGTTCAACACTGTCTCTTCAAACGAGTCGATGATGTACGCCAGCCGCGTCGATGCCGACTATGTTGCGCCGGATGGCACCGTTGATGGGACGTCGGGTGATGATTCCATGCGTGTGGGATCGACGGACGCGCAAGCGGACGAGGTGGACAACAGCGGCAACGCGATCAAGCTGGGCGCGGGCAACGACAAAATCTCGGCCGGGTCGGGCGATGACACGATTTTGGGCGGCGCGGGAAATGACTATATCGCAGGCAATGACGGCGACGACCGCATCCACGGCGACGCCGACACCACCGAAGAAACGACGTTTTCTTGGGCCAACCAGAATATCGAGGACGGCGTTAGCGTCACGGGTGGTATCACCGGGGTCACCTCGTCCGGCAATATCCAGGTCACGATGTCGGTGGATCAGGGGGAGAACTTCCGCTCTGCCACGATGGAGCGGAACGACCCGCTGTATGACTACAACGAACTAAGCGACAGTTCGTCGATCCATATCCTTGGCGGTGCGGCGGGGTCGGACCCGAATACCGCGAAGATGAGCATCGACTTCTCGTCGCTGGATAGCGGCGTGTCGGACGAGGTGAGCAATGTCACCTTCGGTATTTTCGACATCGATCAGGCCTATGGCTTCGTGGATGAAGTCATCGTGCGGGCCTATGACGCCGACGGCAATCTTATCCCTGTCAATCTGACGGCGGGCAATAGCGATACGCTGGACGTGAACGACGAAACCGGCCGTGCCATCAGCACGGATGCGGGGCGGGGCACGACCAATGCCAAGACGGGTTTCCTGCAGGTCGATATCGCGGGCCCCGTTTCGCGGATCGAGATCGAGTATAACAACCACGACCCCGATGATACTGGCCACGCGATCCGTGTTGGCGACCTCAAGATGTCGACCATCAGCGCGACCGATGCCGGCAATGATACGCTGGACGGTGGGGCTGGCAACGATACGATCTATGGCGACGGTGGGGATGATAGCCTTTCTGGTGGGGCGGATAATGACAGCCTGTCCGGCGGCAGCGGTGACGACCGGATCGAGGGTGGCACGGGCCACGATACGATCGCGGGCGGCACTGGCAATGATGCCATGTCGGGCGGGGATGACGCCGATCTGTTTGTCATGGAAGATGATTTCGGCACCGACAAAATCGCCGGTGGCGAAGGCGGCAAGGATTATGATGTCGTCACCTTCGACGCGCTGAGCAACGGTGTCTCGGTCACCTATACCGGCGCAGAGGCGGGCACCGCGACTGAAGGCCCCAACAGCGTTTCCTTCACCGAGATTGAAAAGCTGGTTCTGACCAATTCATCGGATTATGTGGATGCCAGCATTGGCGGTGTCGCGGTTGATACCGGCGCAGGCGATGACACGATCAAGGTTGGTGATGGCGCCTATGACATCGACGCCGGGACGGGCGACGACCGGATCATCCGCGAGGCGGGCACCACAACGGACGACGCGAACTCCGTCACCGACGCGGGCGATGGCATCGATACCTATGTCGCGGGCAGCGGGCTGGGGGCGGATCATACCGTCGATCTTGCCGCCAGCCGGCTGGACCACGCAGGAAGCGACCGTGGCGATCTGCTGAACTTTGAAAACGTCGCGCTCGAGAACTCTGCCGCGTCGGTCAAGGGCGACAGCAAAGACAACACCATCACCGCGCGCGGGACAAAGGACAACAGCTTGTCCGGCGGCGACGGCAATGATTCAATCGACGGCGGCGGTGGCGACGACAATCTACATGGCGACGCGGGCCGCGATACCCTGATCGGGGGCGACGGCAATGATACGCTGGACGGCGGTCAGGGCGATGACCAGCTGACAGGCGGCGACGGCGATGACGTATTCGTCTACTCCGGCGGTCACGACACGATCACCGATTTCAACGCGGGCAATACCGGCCCGCTGGATGACGACGACACCACCAATAATGATTTCATTGATCTAAGCGGCTATTACGACAAGATCTTCGATCTGCGCGCTGACTATGAAGACAATGGCATTCTGGATCAGTCCAACTTCGAGACCACGGATTACACCTATAATTCCAAGTTCGAGGATGGGTCGCTGAAGTTCATCGGCGTGCAGGCGCAGCACTTTACTTATGACAACACCGGCGTTGTCTGCTTTGGCAAAGGCACCGCCATCCGCACGCCGCGCGGGGATGTCTTGGTCGAAGACCTGCGTGTCGGCGATCTTGTCACCACAATGGACAACGGCCCGCAGAAAATCCGCTGGATCAACACGCGGTCTTACGATGCCGGACAAATGCAAAAGGGATCACATCTGCATCCCGTGCTGATCAAACGTGGTACTTTCGGTGCCGAACGGGATCTCTTGGTCTCGCAGCAACATGGTGTTCTGGTCGGCCAGAGCGGCGATAGCTTTGCCCGCGCCAAACACCTTGCCGACGCGGCCAAAGGCGTGCGCATCGCCAAGGGCAAGAAATCGGTCACCTACGTTCACCTGATGTTCGACGACCATCAGGTGATCTTTGCCGAGAACGTCCCGTCGGAAAGCTTCTACCCCGGCCCGATGGCGCTGGACCAGATGAGCAAACCGCATCGCGCGGCATTCTCCAAGGTACTGCCCGCCTTGGGCACAGGGCGCGTCAACCGCGAAGAAGTCGCCAAGGTCTATGGCCCTACAGCACGCGTGTTCCTGAAGAAGAAACAGGTGTTGAACCAGCACGGCTTGCCTGCGCGCGGCAAGGGTAAGGCCCCCTCGCGCCTGATCCTGCAGGCAAGCGCTGATCTGGCCCGGCAACAGGCGAGCAAGGCAATTCGGACCCGTAACACAGTGACAACGGCAGAGGCCCGCGCCTGACCCTAAAGCGCGGTATCGTCACTGCATCGTAGGCTGTATCGCATGAAAAAGGCGGGCGCATTTCTGCACCCGCCCGCAAAACCCTAAAGGGTTAACTCTTATTTGTCGCCTGGCAGACCAGCAGCGGCCTCACCTACGGTGGCGTCAAGGTTCTGGTTACATACAACCATGAACTGTTCCATCGCGGCTTCGTCCATTGGCTCTGCTGTCATGTTGGATTCAGCAGTGTTACCACCGGTGTCGTCCACAGCTTTCAGGTCACCTTCCAGCGAACCTTCTTCAGGCTCATCGTCGGTCGCTTCGGCTGCTGTTACAGTAGTGGTGGTGGTTGTATCACCTGTGTCACGGCCGGAGTTGCCCATGGAACCGCCGTTGTCACCATCATCGATCTCTGCGATCGCAGCGGAAGCCACCATCATCTGATCGTCTTTCGACAGTTCGTTGAACTCGGCGCATGTCATCGAGGTGTCAGCATGTGCGGCAGCAAATGCTGGTGCGGATACGGTACCCATAAGGGCGGCAATAGCGAGTGTCTTAAATGTGTTGGTCATCGTTAAGCTCCTAAATTCTCGTTTCTGAGTACCCAACCCCGTGCAGCGCGAATTGGTTCCCCTGCCCCAAAACTAATCGCTTCACCAAAAAGAGAGCGACGGGTAACCCGCTCGCCTTAAAAAGGTTTTTCTGCGCTGGACGCTGTTGATTTGCGCGCCTACCTTCGGCCGCATGATCCGGTACACGCTCAAACGTTTGCTTTCGCTCTGTATCAGCCTGGCTGTTGCGTCGCTGGTGATCTTTACCGTTATCGAAGTTGCCCCCGGTGACCCGGCCTCTTTTATGCTGGGGATGAATGCGCAGCCTGAAACGCTTGCTGCTTTGCGCAGTGAACTTGGGCTCGATGCATCGAAACCGGCGCGCTATCTGGCTTGGGTCGGCGGGCTGCTGCAGGGGGATTTCGGCACCTCCTATACCTACCGCACCCCCGTGTCCGAGATGATCGCCGCGCGGCTTTGGGTGTCCCTGCCACTGGCGCTGTACGCGCTTGGGCTGTCCACGCTGATCGCCTTTCCCGCGGGGATCTATGCGGCGGCGCGGCGTGGCAAAGCCGGGGATATGGGGGTCATGGGGGCCACACAACTGGGGGTCGCGGTGCCCAACTTCTGGTTCGCGATGATCCTTGTGCTGATATTCGCCATCAACCTGCGCTGGTTCGCCGCCGGCGGTTTTGTCGGCTGGGATCAAGGCGTGCTGACGGGGCTGCACGCCCTGACCCTGCCCGCCATTGCGCTGGCCCTGCCCCAGGCGGCTATTCTGGCGCGGGTCATGCGGTCTGCGCTGCTGGATGTCTTGGGCGAAGACTATATGCGCAGCGCCCGCGCCAAAGGGCTGACCGAAAGACAAGCACTGTGGCGGCACGGGTTACGCAATGCGCTGATCCCTGTGCTGACGATCATCGGGCTGCAATTTTCGTTCCTGCTGGCGGGGTCGATCATCATCGAACAGGTGTTCTATCTGCCGGGGCTTGGACGGCTGGTGTTTCAATCCATTTCGGCGCGGGATCTGATCGTGGTGGAATCCGTGGTCATGCTGCTGGTCTTCTCGGTCATTGTGGTGAACTTCCTTGTGGATCTGGCCTATGCGGCGGTTGACCCGCGTCTGAGGGCGCGCGCATGAACCGGAACCTGATCCTTGGCGCGCTGCTGACCTCGGTCTTTCTGATGTCCGCGCTTGTATCCTTTGTCTGGACGCCGTTTTCCCATACGGCGATGGATATCCCGAACAAGCTGCAAGGGGTCGGCGGTGCGCATCTGCTGGGCACCGATCACTTTGGCCGCGATATCCTGAGCATGATCATGGTCGGCGCGCGCACCTCTATCGCCGTGGCGCTGGTGGCGGTGGGCATCGGCATGGGCCTTGGCGTGCCGCTTGGTCTGTGGGCGGCAGCCAAACGCGGGTCGCTGGTGGACGAGATCATCATGCGCGGCAACGATCTGGTCTTTGCCTTCCCCTCGCTGGTGATCGCGATCCTGATCACGGCGATCTTCGGGGCCAGCGCGGTGAACGCGATCATCGCCATCGGCATCTTCAACATTCCCGTCTTTGCGCGCATCACCCGTGGTGCCGCGCTTAGCCTGTGGGAGCGAGAGTTCATCCTCGCCGCGCGGGTCGCTGGTAAATCGGCGGCGCGGATCTCGGTCGAACATATTCTGCCCAATGTGACCAATCTGTTGATCGTGCAGGGGACGATCCAGTTCAGCCTCGGCATTCTGGCCGAGGCAGGGCTGTCCTATGTCGGACTGGGCGCGCAGCCGCCGACGCCGTCCTGGGGGCGGATGCTGGCAGATGCGCAGACCATGGTCAGCATCGCCCCGCATATGGCGCTGGTGCCGGGGTTCGCGATCATCCTGACGGTGCTGGGGCTGAACCTGATGGGCGACGGGCTGCGCGATGCGCTGGACCCACGGTTGCGGGTGCGCCGGATATGAGCTTGCTTAGCATCACCAACCTGTCGGTGGCGATCCACCGGTTCAATATCCTGCAAGGCGTGACCCTCTGTGTCGACGCCGGAGAGATCGTGGCCGTCACCGGCGAAAGCGGGTCGGGCAAATCCATGACCGCGCTGGCGGCGATGCAACTGCTGCCCAAGGGGACGCAGGCGCGCGGTCATATCATGCTGGGGGATCAAGACCTGCTGGCCCTGCCTGAATCCGAGCTCTGCGCGATCCGCGGCAATGACATCGGCATGGTGTTTCAGGAACCGATGACGGCGCTGAACCCGGTGCAAACCATCGGCCATCAAGTGGCGGAAACCATCCGTATCCACGACAAAACTGTGTCACGTCACGCCGCGGCCCGCCAAGCCGCCGAGACGCTTGAGCGGGTCGGCCTGCCAAATGACCGCTTTCCCCTGTCCCGCTACCCGCACGAGCTGTCGGGCGGGCAACGCCAACGGGTGGTGATCGCGATGGCGATCGCGCTGCGGCCGCGCTTGCTGATCGCCGATGAACCGACCACCGCGCTGGACGTCACGACCCAGGCGCAGATCCTTGATCTGTTGAAATCGCTGGCGCGGGAGGACGGGATGGGGCTGCTGATGATCACCCATGATCTGGCGGTGGTCGCCGATATGGCCGACCGCATCATCGTCATGCGCAAGGGAGAGATCGTCGAACAGGGGCACACACACACCCTGCTGCACACCATGCGCCACCCCTATACGCGGATGCTGTTTGCCGCCTCGACCCATGCGGTCGCCCTGCCTGCCGCCCCGCCTCCGCAACCGCTGCTAAAGGTGGAAAACGTGAGCCGCGATTACGCCCTGCCGCGCAAGACGCTGTTCGGCAAACCGGGTCGGTTCCGCGCCGTCGACAACGTGTCCTTCACCCTGCAACGAGGCGAACGCCTTGGCCTCGTCGGCGAAAGCGGCTGCGGGAAATCGACCCTGACACGGGCGCTTTTGGGTCTGGAACCAGTTCAATCGGGCAGCATCACGCTGGACGGTGCAGCGGTCTATAGCGGCAGCAAACCCGATCTTGCCGTGCGGCGCAAAATGCAGGTGGTGTTCCAGGATCCCTTCGGCAGCTTCAACCCGCGCCACCGCGTAGACCGGCTGATCACCGAACCGTTCCACCTGCTACCCGACCCGCCCAAGGGCCGCGCCCGCAGCGATGCCATCGCCGATGCGCTGACCGCCGTGGGGCTGTCGCCGGAAGATGCGACCAAATACATCCACGAATTTTCAGGCGGGCAGCGCCAGCGCATTGCCATCGCCCGCGCCCTGATCATCCGCCCCGACCTCATCCTCTTTGACGAGGCGGTGAGCGCGCTCGACGTCTCGGTTCGGGCGCAGATCCTTGATCTGCTGGCAGAGCTTTGCAGCGCCTATGACCTGACCTATCTCTTTATCTCCCATGATCTGTCGGTGGTGCGCACGGTCACGGACCGGGTGCTGGTGATGAAATCGGGGCAGATTGTCGAACAAGGCGCCACCGCCGACGTCTTTGATCGCCCGCAACACCCTTACACGCAAAAGCTCCTCGCCGCCGCGCCCCGTTTGCCGGATCTGTGATGCCCCTGCTTCATTTTGCCAAATAAACTCCCCGCGGAGCGTCCCGCACCAACCAAAGGCCCTGCCCTATGAAACCCGGACCCAGAAACCTGATCACCGATGTGCCCGGCCTTCGGGTGGGAAACGCGCAGGACGATGCGCTGAAATCCGGCACGACGGTGCTGCTGGCGGATGCCCCTTTTACCGCCTCTGTCCATGTGATGGGCGGTGCTCCCGGCACGCGCGAAACGGATCTGCTCGCCCCCGATAAATCGGTCGCCGCGGTGGATGCGCTGGTGCTGTCGGGCGGGTCGGCCTACGGGCTGGATGCCTGTTCGGGCGTGGTGGACGGGCTGCGCGCGGCGGGGCGCGGGTTCCGGCTGGGCGATGCGACGATCCCGCTGGTGCCGGGGGCGATCCTGTTCGACCTGCTGAACGGCGGTGACAAGACCTGGGCAGAGAACCCCTACCGCGCCTTGGGCCGTGCCGCCTATGATGCCGCGGCTGAGGATTTCACGCTTGGCACCATCGGCGCGGGCACCGGCGCGCTGAGCGCGATGGTGAAAGGCGGGCTGGGGTCCGCGTCACTGCAACTGCCCGATGGGACAATAGTCGGCGCATTGGTCGCAGCCAATCCGGTGGGGGCCGTCACCACGCCGGGTGACCGTCACTTCTACGCCGCCCCCTTCGAGGTGGATGCAGAGTTCGGCGGCATGGGCTCGGACCCGGCGACGGGGCTGGGGATGACGATGGAAAGCCGCAAGATGGCGTCGATGTCCCCGCGCGAAAATACGACGATCGCTATTGTCGCGACGAATGCGACCCTCACAAAGGCGCAATGCCAGCGGATGTCCGTTGCGGCCCATGACGGGATCGGGCGGGCTACGGTGCCTGCGCACACCCCCTATGACGGTGATCTGGTCTTTGGCCTGAGCACCGGCGCGCATGAGGTTGCCGAGAGCATTTTGCCGCTGATCGGCCATGCCGCGTCACTGTGTCTGGCGCGGGCAATTGCGCGGGCAGCCTATCACGCGACACCGGCGGCGGGCGATCTGCTGCCCTGCTGGTCTGATCTGAATAGCTAAGCTCATAAAAAAGCCCGCGCTCCCCTTCTGGAAACGCGGGCCAATTAGGCGGGTTAGAGCCGCTTATTCGGTTTTCTCGGCCTCTGCATCGTCGGCCATGGGCGCGTCTGCTGCGGCCTCGGCTTCGGGAGAGAACGTCGCGAGATAGGCCGCAACATCTTCGCCGCCTTTGCGCATTCTGAACGACATTTTCGAACGGGCTTTCTTGTCATCCAGTGTGGTGCGCAGGAAATCGGTGGGGTTCTGCAAGTATTCGGCCATATTGGCTTCGTCCCAGACCAGACCGGCTTCGCCAGCGGCGACCAGATCATCGCCGTAGCGATAGTCTTCGACGGTGCCGGCCTGCTTGCCGATGATACCGTAAAGGTTCGGACCGACCTTGCCGCCCCGCTGGAAGGTTTCGCCAGCGTCGTCCACGATCATGTGGCAGGCTTTGCATTTGCCGAACTGCTTTTCGCCGGCGTCTGCGTCACCCATGCTATGGCTGTCTGCCAGGGCCGGAACCGCGATCACGGTGGCCAGTAGAGCGCTATAGAGATGTTTCATTGCGATTTCCCATATGTATGAATCATTTTGTAACCTAGGGGGCGCCCCCGTGATTTCAACGGGCGCTTTTGTCGCGGGGGCGATGCTGGGGCTCAGGTGCGGGGGCCTATTGTCACCTCAAGCGTCGCGATCCCGTCAACGCCGCCGGTCACGAAATCCCCTTCCACAAGGGCGGCGACACCGGCTGGTGTGCCTGTCATGATGATATCCCCCGGGGCCAGCGCCATAGACTGCGACAAGATCGCCACATGTTCGCGCACTGACCAGATCAGATCGGCCAGATCGGCGTCCTGCCGCACCTCACCGTTCACGGCAAGCCAGATGCGCCCCTGTTCCACAGACGGGACATCGGCGATAGGTTTCAGCGCGGCAATCGGGGCGGAGTTGTCAAAGGCCTTGCCCCAATCCCATGGCCGACCGGCTTTCTTCGCCTCTGCCTGCAGGTCACGGCGGGTCAGGTCGATCCCGACCGAAGCCCCCCAGACGTGATCCATCACGTCAGCTTCCGCGATGTTGCGCCCGCCTTTGCCGATGGCGATCACCAGCTCGATCTCGTGGTGCAGATCCTCTGTCTGGGGCGGATAGGGGATGGTGCAAGGCGTATCCAGCGCCGCATCGGCGGGTTTGGTGAAAAAGAACGGCGCCTCACGCGTCGGATCTTTGCCCATCTCGCGGGCGTGCGCCTCGTAATTGCGACCCACGCAGAAGATGCGGCGCATGGGAAAACGGGCGTCGGTGCCCTGCACAGCCAGACTGGCCTGTGGCGCGGGGGGGAATACAAAATCATCAGCGGGCATGGGGCATATCCTTTGCAATAGTCGTGTCACAGACATACGCCCCTGCGGCAGCCCCGTCATCCGATAAGACACCAAAAGGCAGGTTAGACATAAGCTGCAACGCAAAAGGCCGACACAATACGTGCCGGCCTTTGTTTTCGTTCACCTTTGGGCCCCGCGCTATTTCTCGGGCTGGGTCGCTGGTTTTTCAACCGGATCGACGGCGCCTGCGGGGGTGTCGTCGATCAACTCTGCGTCCTCGATATCGGCGCGGGTGGCGACAGGCGGCTTGGCATCCGCGCCCGAGTTATCCTCTAGTGCGCCGACGATCAGCGGCAGCATCTGCACACCGCCGGGCATGGCGACTTCGGACATGGGCGGGGTTTTCCACGCCAGCGTATCGAAGCTGTGGCAGTTTTCGCAGATCGGCTTCCAGCTCGCGTGGATATGTTGGCAGTTGTCACAAATCCACTGAGGGCCGCGCGATACGGTCAGCGCCCGTGCCAGCCAACCTTTGACGATGGTATCAGAGGCCCCCTCGCCCCGTTCGATGGCCGCCATCAAGGTGACCGAACGCGCGGTCGGGTCGGTTTCGACCAGATCCCCCAAGGACCGGCGCGCTTGCGGGAAGTCTTCGGCGGCGATGTTCAGCTCTGCCAGCAGCATCTTGGTCTCGGGGTGGTCCGGCTGCACGCGGGTCAGCGTGGTAAACCGCTTGAGCCGCTCTTTCGGGGTCTCGTCCGGCTGGATCGCGGCGAAGGCACCGGCCAAATCGGGGTGCGGTTGTACGTCCCACGCTTTTTTCAGCACGCGGGCCGCATATTTCGGTTTGCCCTGATCGATATAACCGTGCGCCGCCATCACGGCTGCGGGGATCAGATCGGGGGACAGGCGGTTCGCCTCGATCGCGGCCTCGCGGGCTTCGATGCTGTTCCCTTCGGCAATGACGTCTTTCGCCTCGGACAGGGCGAGCACGGCATCGCGCCGTTTATGCACATCACGCGGCATCTGGCCGTTCTTGAGCTTGGTGTTCAGCGTTTGGCGCGCACCGGCCCAATCTTCTTTCTCGGCCTGCAGTTTCAGCAGCACATCACCGGTTTCGGCATGTTTCGGTTTGATGGCAAAAGCTTTCTCGGCCAGCTTCAGCGCGGTTTCCGTGTCGCCTTCGGCCAGCTTCTGTTTCATGATCCCGCGCACACCGACAAAACGGGTGCGTTCGTTGGTGACCAGCTTGCGATAAGTCTCTTCCGCCTTGCGACGGTCGCCCGCCATTTCTGCAGCCTGCGCGATCAGCAGATTGGTCAGGTCGGGACGTTCAAGGTATTTATCCGCCTTTGCGGCCTTGGCCATCGCCAGACGCCCTTCGCCGCTGGCCAGCGCCATAAGCCCTTCAGAGAGCGCCTCGTAGCCTTTGCGTTCGCGGTTCCGGTCGAAATAGCGCGACAGCGCGGTTTCGTCGCCGTTCAGGAAATGCCAGACCGCCACCAGCAGCGCAAAGATCTTGAGCATGATCCAGACCGCGACAATCAGCAGGACCACGGCGATGACGGATTGCAGCGGGCCAAAGCTGTATTCGGTGCCCATCACGGTGACCTGCAACCCGCCCGAGCTTTCCAGCAAGAACGATGCGCCCCAGGTGATGGCGGCAATCACCGCAACGAACACAACGATCTTAATCAGTGACCAAAGCATAAATCAGGTTCCTCAGTTCGCCGTCAGGCGTTGTGTCAATGTCTGTACGGCGTCTTGGGCGTCGTGGCGCGCTTGCGCATCAGACAGCCATTCGGACAGGGGCTCTTGGGCTTCGGGCGGCAGGGCTTTCACCTCTGCCAGCGCATCGGCCAGACGCCCGTCGCGCATTGCGGCTTCGGCGCGCGACAGGATCGCGTCGGGGTCATCCCCATCACGCGGTGCAACCGACCGCGCCCCCAACTGCTGCTTGAAGAAGCCGCCGATGCCGCCCCCGTCCACATCAGGCGAGGCCGCACGTGCCGCTGCAAGCGATGCCCGTGCCGCATCGGGGAAACGGTCCTGAAGATTGGCGGCGGTGACAACGCCCGTGGCCGCCGTATCGGCAAGGGCCGGCGGGACATCCTGAATACCATTGGCTTGCAGATCGGCGATCTCTGCCTCGAAGGGCTGGCCGGTTGTGACGGCAGATACGATCCGGCCCAAGGCGGATTGCAACGTCGCGGCCTGTGCGGCTTGCGCCGTCGCTTCCTCTACGCTGAGCGCATTATCGAGCAGACGTTGAATTTCATCGCGCTGCGTCTCGACCGAGGATTGCAGCGCCGCCAGTTCCTCTTCAAAGGCTGACGTATCGACGGGGGCCGGAGCCTCTGCCGCGGGGCGGTTGCCCAGATCATCCACACGGGTGGCCAGTTCGGCCACCAGCGCCTGAACCTCTTGCAGGGCGGCGTCGTCGGTGGGCGCGGGGGCCGGGTCTGTCTCTTCCAGCGCCTTGATCCGTGCTTCTTGCGCGGCGATCGTGTCGGTCAGGCTAGATTGCGAGGTGTCCGCAGGGCGCAGGCCCGCCTGTTCCAGCAAATCATATTCCGCCACGGCAAAGCCGATCCCGCCCGCAATGATCCCGCCGAACAGCATCGGCCAAAAGACACTACCGCGCTTTTCAGGCTCTGCCACAGGCGTGACGGGGGGCGGCGTCTTGGTCGGCGTGGCCGGTTTCGCCGTTGTGGTCGATGCGGTTGACGTTGTGGGCTTGGGCGCGGGTGTTGCCGATTTATCAGAGGCCGTGTCCGGCTTTACATCTTTCGCGTCTGGCTTTGCATCGGATTTCGCGTCGTTCGGCTTCGTCTCGGGTTTGGCAGACGTCGAGGCGGTCGCGGTGGCCGCGGGCGTAACAGCCTTGGCCGCTGTATCACTGCCCCCCGTTTTCACGGCGGGTGTCGTTGCCTCTTTGGCGTCGCTTGCTTTCGCAGCACCCGATGCTGTGTCGGTGGTTTTCACGCTTTCCGGTTTGGCACTCGCTTTGTCATCGCTTGCTTTACCCGTCGCGGTTTTATCGGCGCTCGCCGCGCTTGCAGCAGATGTCTTGGCCGCAGGCTTGGGCTTGGCCGTTGATGGCTTCGCCGTTGTCCCAGCCGGTTTTGCCGCGGTGGACGATCCGGTTTTTTTGGCTGTGGTCTTCGGCTTGGCGGCGGCAGCAGACGCCTTTGATGTCGAAGATGTCTTCGGGGTGTCGTCACCTGAACTGGGTGTTTTCGCTTTCGCCACGCTTAAAAACCTTTCCGATTCTGACCTGATATCAGACGTATTGCACAACCTTAGACGGCATCTAGGTCGACCTTCAAGCTAACCTGTTCCAATCCACCGCAGTTTCAAGCGTAAAACGCAGTGACGTGGCGGTTGGTTCAGGGGCGATGAGCATCTGCTGAACCACTGTGCGGTCCAGCGCCTCGGCCACGGCGGGGCTCAGCGCGATGATGGTAGCCCGCCGCGTTTCACATGCCTGATCGGCGAATTGCGCGGCGGTGCGCGGGGAAAACAGCGGCACGATCGACGGGCCATCTGCCAGCGCGGCTTGGGCGTCACGCGTCAGGGGCAGCGCCCGCTGGTCATAAAGCACCACAGGGCGTGTCGGCAGACCGGCCTGCGTTAACCGTTCGGCAATATCCCCGCGTTGATGCGTGCCGCGCAGATGCAGCAGGGGCGTTGCGGGGCGATGTGCCTTGATCATCGGGAGCAAATGCGCAGCATCGGGCGCGTGAAACGCGACCTGCCAGCCCTTGGCCGCAGCCGCCTGCGCCGTCGCCTCGCCCACACAATAGGCCGGCAGGGTGTCTCCCGCCGGGCCATGCGCCACGCCATTGGCCGAGGTAAAGATCACCCCGCCGATGCCGCCCAGATCAACAGGTACGGCGGTCGGTCGAATTTGCAGCAACGGGCTGATCACTACCCGCACCCGCGACAGCAGCGCATCCGGCAGGCTGGCCGCAAACGCCACGCAGGCGGGCGCAGGGCGGGTCAGGATCAACGCTGGTTTTGTCATCTGACGCTTGGGCCCCAAGGATTGTTCCACCTGCCCCAAGGTGTTACTTGGCCCCTGTCACCCTTGCAACGGAAACAGCCATGTTACTTCTTGGATTGGAAAGCAGCTGCGATGATACCGCCGCCGCACTGGTGCGTCAGCTGCCGGGGCAACGCGCCCTCGTGCTGTCCTCTGTCGTTGTGGGGCAGACCGAGCTTCATGCCTCTTTCGGCGGTGTCGTCCCTGAAATCGCGGCCCGCGCCCACGCGGAAAAGCTGGACCTTTGCGTCGAAAAGGCGCTGGCCGAGGCCGCGCTGACCTTGGCGGATGTTGACGGTTTCGCCGTGACCGCGGGACCGGGGCTTATCGGCGGCGTGCTGTCGGGCGTGATGTGCGCCAAGGGGCTGTCGGCCGCGACGGGCAAGCCGCTATATGGCGTGAACCATCTGGCGGGCCATGCGCTGACGCCACGGCTGACCGATGATGTGCCCTATCCCTACCTGATGTTGCTGGTGTCCGGCGGGCATTGCCAGTTCCTGCTGGTGCATGGGCCGGACCGGTTTGAACGCTTGGGCGGCACCATCGACGACGCGCCGGGCGAGGCTTTTGACAAGGTGGCGCGCCTGATCTCACTGCCGCAACCGGGGGGCCCCGCGATTGAACAGGCGGCCAAGGCGGGCGACCCCAAACGCTTTGCCCTGCCGCGCCCGCTGCTGGATCGGCCCGATTGCGACATGTCTTTTTCGGGGTTGAAGACGGCGGTGCTGCGCACGCGGGACAAGGTGATCGACGAAAAAGGCGGGTTGAGCGTTCAGGATCAGGCCGATCTGGCTGCGGGTTTCCAAGCTGCCGTTACCGATGTACTGGCCGAAAAGACCCGCCGCGCCTTGCGGAAATATCTGGACCATGCGCCTGATGTGCGCACCCTTTGTGTGGCAGGTGGTGTGGCCGCGAACAAGGCAATAGGCCACGGGTTAGAGACTGTTGCAGCCGAAGTAGACTGCGCCTTTATCGCGCCGCCGCTGTCGCTGTGCACCGATAATGCCGCGATGATCGCCTTTGCCGCGATCGAGCAAAGCCAGCTGCGCGCGCCCGATGATCTGACCCTATCGGCCCGCCCGCGTTGGCCTCTGGACACACGCCAGCCCGCCATGTTGGGCAGCGGCAAAAAAGGAGCGAAAGCATGAGCATTGCCGTTCTGGGGGCCGGTGCCTTTGGCACTGCGTTGGCGATCTCTTTGGCGGGTAAGGGCGCGGTGACGCTATGGGCGCGGCATGCGCAGGGCATGGGGCAAAGCCGTGAAAACACCGCCCGCCTGCCCGGTTGCCCGCTGCCCGAAGGCCTGTTCGTGACCGAGGATCTGGCAGAGGCCGCCAAGGCGCAGACCTTGCTCGCCGCTGTCCCGATGCAAAAGCTGCGCGGGTTTCTGCGCGATCACGCTGCCGCATTGGACGGCAAGACCATCGTCGCCTGTTGCAAGGGGATCGAGCTGAACACCGGCCTTGGCCCTGTCGCCGTGATCCGCGAGGTGCTGCCCCATGCGACCGCAGCGATCCTAACGGGGCCAAGCTTTGCCGCGGATATTGCGCGGGGGCTTCCCACGGCGCTGACCCTTGCTTGCGCCGATAAAACCACCTGCGCGACCCTACAACAGAGCCTAACAACGGCAAACCTGCGTCTTTACCGCACCTCTGATACCGTGGGTGCGGAACTGGGGGGCGCGCTAAAGAACGTCGTGGCGATCGCCTGCGGTGCCGCAATCGGGGCCGGTCTAGGCGAAAGCGCCCGCGCTGCCGTGATGACCCGTGGCTTCGCCGAAATGCAGCGGCTCGCCGCGCATCACCACGCGGATCCGGTGACCTTGGCGGGCCTGTCCGGTTTTGGCGATCTGACGCTGACCTGCACCTCGACCCAATCGCGGAACTACCGGCTGGGACTGGCCCTCGGCCGGGGGGAGCCCTTTGACAGCGCCACCACCGTCGAAGGTGCCGCCACCGCGCGGGCGGTCGATGCGCTGGCCCATGACAACGGGCTGGATCTGCCGATCACCGCCGCCGTTGCAGGTCTGGTCGAGAACCGCTTAGATGTAGCAAGCGCGATGAAAGCGCTTTTGACCCGCCCTTTAAAGGAAGAATAACATGCTGGTTGCCCTTATTGCCAAAGACAAAGCTGGCGCGCTTTCCGTGCGTCAGGAAAACCGCCCCGCCCATGTGGAGTATCTGAAATCCACGGGCGTCGTTGCCCAGGCCGGTCCGCTGCTGGATGATGCCGGCGATATGATCGGGTCTTTGGTCATTCTGGATGTCGCCGACAAAGCCGCGGCACAGGATTGGGCCGACAATGACCCCTATGCCAAGGCCGGGTTGTTCGCCGATGTGCAACTGATCCCGTGGAACCGGGTGATCGGGTAATGGCCTACTGGCTGTTCAAATCCGAACCCTCGACCTGGGGCTGGCCGGATCAGGTCGCCAAGGGGGACGCGGGCGAGGAATGGGACGGCGTGCGCAACTATCAGGCGCGCAACTTCATGCGCGAGATGGCGGTTGGCGATCTGGGGTTCTTCTACCATTCGCAAGGCGAGCGCGCGATTGTCGGCATTGTCGAGGTCTGCGCCGCCGCGCATCCCGATAGCTCGACCGAGGACGCACGCTGGGAATGTGTCGATATCAAAGCCGTGCGCCCGTTTGAAAAACCGGTGACGCTGGACGATATCAAGGCCGATGGCCGCTTCGATGATATGCCGCTGGTCAAAAGCCCGCGTCTGTCTGTCCAGCCTGTCACATCAGAGCAATGGAGCGCGATCTGCGCCCTTGGAAACACCAAACCCTAGAGCCTACTATACGCTTTAGATACACGCTTTGGACATAAAAACGCCCGCTGAACCAAGCGGGCGTTTTCAGTTCGACAGCGTCAGATTTACGCGTAAACGGATTCTTTGCCGAAGTGTTTGGTCAGCATATAGTAGACCACCGCGCGGTATTTGTTCCGCTCGGATTTGCCGTAGGTCTCTACGGCTTTGTGGATACCGTCCATCAGCTCGGGGCTATCCGAGAGACCAAGCTTTTTGATGAGGAAGTTGTTCTTGACCAGCTCAAGCTCGCTTTCCTGCGACGCGGCGATGGTCTGCGCGTCAGCGTTATAGATCGACGGACCGCAACCGATGGTCACTTTCGTCAGCAGGTCCATATCTGGCGTCATGCCGCATTTTGTTTGCAGATCGTCGGCATATTTCGCGATCCATTCATCTCTTTTGCCCATTCGTGGTCTCCAACCGTTGATTTGACCGATGTTTCCGGCCTTGTTTCAGACCCTAAAGCGGTTTTGACGCGCGCAAAAGAATTTTTTCCCGCCTGCGTTTGTCTGTGCGGTTTTCGGCATGTCTTGATTGCGGCTCGCCCCGCGTCAAACGCTTGTACCGAAGCGGTTTTTCCGCAAAACTGCGAGGATGAAGACCGCCCTCGCCACCGCTTTCGCCCTTTGTCTTGCGCCGTTTCCTGGCGTCGCGGGGCCGCTGCCCGATCCCGTTGATCCGGCCAGCTTTGCGCCCGTCGATCTGGACGAGGCGATCCTCGGGCAGTTGCTGTTTTATGATCCGATCCTGTCTGGCAACCGCAATATCGCCTGCGCCACCTGTCACCACCCTGATTTTGCCACCAGCGATGGCGTATCATTGGGTCTGGGCGAAGGTGGGGTCGGGCTGGGGCTGGAACGGCGCGGGGATCCCGACAACATGCCGCCCCACCGCATCCCGCGCAATTCGCCTGCCCTGTTCAATCTCGGCGCAAAGGAATTCACCGTTCTGTTCCACGATGGCCGGATCGAGGTTGACGCCGGGATGCCGTCCGGTTTCCGCACGCCGCTGGACGACGATATGCTTGACGGTTTTGCGTCATTGCTGTCGGCGCAAACCATGTTTCCGGTGCTCAGCCCCGACGAGATGGCCGGCCAGAATATGGAGAATGACGTTGCCAAAGCCGTGCGTCAGGGTCTGATCACGGCGCAGGGCGGGGCGTGGGATATTCTGGCGCGACGGGTGGCGGGTCTGCCCGACTACGCGCAGCGATTCCAATCGGTCTATGATCATATCACCACGCCCGACGACATCGGATTTACCGATATTTCAAACGCGATTGCCGTCTTTGTGGCCCATGAATGGCGGTCAGACAGCTCTGCCTTTGATGCCTATCTGCGCGATCCGTCAGCCGCGCTGGACGCCGATGCGCAAAAGGGCATGGCGCTGTTTTATGGCGAGGCGAGCTGTAGCACCTGCCACGCGGGGGCGTTCCAGACTGACCATAGTTTTCACGCGATGGGGGCACCGCAGCTTGGCCCCGGCAAGGCGGCCGTGTTTGAAACCCACACCCGCGATACGGGGCGTATGGGTGTGACCGGCAATGGGGCCGATGCCTATGCGTTTCGCACGCCGTCCTTGCGCAATGTGATGCAGACCGGCCCTTGGGGGCATGCGGGCGGGCACAGCCAGATAGAGAAGTTCTTGCGCGATCATATGGACCCGGCCCGCGCGGCGAAACGCTTTGCCCCCGGCGCGGCTGACAGGAACGGGGTGCGCCTGCCGCCGCTGGACGGGGATGACTGGCGCGAGATGGACGACCCCGCCGCCCGTGATGCCATCACCCAAGCCGCGATGATCCGCGCGCCCAAAGGGCTGAACCCCGGTGATATCGCCGCGTTAGTGTCTTTCTTGCGCAGTCTGGATGACCCGCAGGCGCTGTCGGGACGCTTGGGTATCCCTGACACGGTGCCAAGCGGGCTGGCCGTGGGCGGTGCGCCCTGATCAATCGGGCTGCGTGACCGTGATCTGATCGCCTGCTGTCACGCGCATGGGGTCGCTTTGCGTGCCATCGGGCCATCGGACCTGCACCGATGCTTCTGCCGCGTCGCCGATGCCGAAATGCAGCGGTGCCAGCACCGCCCCCGCATGACCGCCGCCAAGGGTGATCTGCTGGCTTTGCACGGCGTCGCCCACCGTCACGATCACCCGCGCCCCCACGGCAAAGCGATTGCCGCCCGCGCCCCGCACCGCGATGCGCACAAAGCGGCCTGCCTCGGGCGTCACATTGCGATACATACGCATCGGCGCGCGCCGGTTCACCACGGCAAGATCCAGCAGCCCGTCGCCGTCAAAATCCGCCAGTGCCGCCCCCCGTGACCGCGCGATATCGGCCACACCTGCGGTGTCACCAACCTCGGTAAAACGGCCATCCTCCCCTTGGATCAACAGGTTATTCGGATCGCGCATCGCCATGCCGGGCATCTGGTCGACATTGCCCTTGGCGATAAACAGATCGGCGCGGCCATCGTTGTTCACATCGGCGAAACTGGCGTGCCATCCGGTAGACGGGCGGCCATCGCCGGGCACATAGGGACGCTGCGCATAGGTGCCGATGTCATAGGGCGCGCCGCGATAGCTGCCGTCGCCTTGCGCCACCTGCATCAGTTGGTCCCCCATAGAGGTGAGCATCAGCTCGTCCCGTTGGTCGCCCGTCAGGTCACGGCTGGCGATCCCCATCCCCCATAGCGAAACTTTGGCCCAGCCGTCCGCTTCGGTCAGGAACCGCTGTTCAGCGATATCCCACATCTGCTCCGCCCCGCCGGTGATATAATAGTGTCTATCATTGGAGATTCGCAGAGATTTGAGCCCACGCGCATCCTCTGCGGCAAGCATCGACAGGGCGCAATACCCCGGCGACAGCTCTTGCGCGGTATAGCGGGGCGCGGTGCCGCCCTTGGGCCTGAGCAGCGTGTTGGTATCACAGGCGCCAAACGGCCCGTCGGGATTGGCGCGGTCAACATAATGGCCGATAGCAAGCGTGGGAAAGGATGCGCCATCCTCCCACCAGGCGGTGAAGGCGGTGGTCCATTGATCGGTTTGCGGGATGCCCCATGCCTCTGTCACATCGGTGAACTGGCAATCCGCGCCGCCTTGAAGCACGCGGTCCGGCCCGACGCGCATGACATATAGATCAAGCAGCCCGTCACCGTTCATATCGACAGGATAGGCCCCCGTGGCCCCCGTAATCTCGGGGTCGATCACAGCCCGTTCAAAGGCGATTTCCCCCGTGTCAGAGACGTTTTTGAGCAGCAATAGCGGCGCGGTGCCACCTGCGGCCACCAGATCGGGCAGCCCGTCGCCCGAACAGTCAAACGCCGATACTCCGCCGCCGACAAAATGTTCCCACCCGCCGGTATAATGGTGGTCGGGCAGGCCCGCGCTGATGTCCTGAAACAACGGATCGGCATGGGCAGCAGAGGCAAAAACACAGGCTGCCGCCAGCAAACGATGGATCACGCAGCATTCTCCCCCAGCAGGGCGTCGGTCACATCGGACAAGGCCAGTGCGGCGGCCCCTTTCGCCCAGACGGACCCGCCCCAAGCGTGGATATCGACAGGGGTCGGCGCGCGGCCTGCGGGTAGGATCATAGAGTTCATCTCGCTTAGCACATCGTCAACGTTCAGATAGTCATAGCGCATCCGTTCGCCGCTGAGAATGATCCGTTCGGGGTCAAACAACTGCACGATATTGGCAAGCCCGACGCTCAGGAACCGTCCGGCACGGTTAAAGATCGCCAGCGCGGCTTCGTTGCCCGCGTTCGCCTCGTCATACAGGGTTTCGATCATCGACACGGCAGAGCTTTCGGCGCGCGGGTCGCGTTCAAACGCGGTGCCTGCCTCGCGGATAATGGCGTAATCGGCGACATAGGCCTCAAGACAGCCGCGCTGCCCGCAACGGCACAGGGCGCCGTCCAACTGCACCTTGGTGTGGCCCAACTCCATCCCCGGGCCAAGGGCGCCGCGGAACAGCCGGTTGTTCAGCACCAGCCCCATGCCGACGCCGCGTTCAATGGTCACCACGGCAAAGTTGGAAATCCCCCGACCGGCCCCGAACCAAAGTTCGGCCAGCGTCAGAAGGTTGGTGTCATTGTCCAAGGACACCGGCAGCCCCAGCGTTTTCGACAGCAGATCGCGCAGCGGCATGTCCGTGTCCAGCATCACCGGCGACCATTTCACGATCCCGAGGCTCGCATCCACCAGCCCGGGCAAGCCGATTCCCACCGCGCTGATGTCGGACATCACACGCCCGGATTTCAGCAACAGCCTGTCCATGAGGGAACTGACTTCGGACAACATATCTTCGGTAGACTGCCGCAGCGACGCACTAGCGACATGGGCCTCTGCGATGATCGTGCCTGCAAGATCCAGCAATACCGCGGTATGGCGTTCGTCCGACAGCTTCATACCCACAACGAAACGGCTTTGCGGGGCGACCCGCAGGGCAATGGGCGGGCGGCCACGGCTGGGGCCGCGCTGGCTGTCCTCTACCTCTTGCAGCAGACCGCGCGCGATCAGATCAGAGGTGATGGTGGTCACCGACCCGGGGCTGATATTGAGCTTGCGCGCCACATCCATGCGCGGCATCTGTCCGTTCGCGCGGACCTGTTCAAACACCTGTTGGCGCAGCGGGCGTGTATCATCCTGCGGCAAGGCCAGCAGCGGGCCACAGCCTGAAGACACAAGTTTTGACCCCTCCGACCCAAGGTCGCGAATTAGTTCGCTCGCCAAACTTTATCCTCCCGATGTATTTTGAAATTCCCCTGCAACAGGTTAATCCCTCTGTCTCCCACAGGAAATAAGCCGTGTTTTGCCGATCTGTGTCAAATTCTTTGTGTCATAATGTAAAATTTATTTTGACAACTGAATTAAAGTGCGCAACCTCATACTACGACGTCACCGATGCCACCAAGGACATCGGATCATTTCATCTGGGAGGAAAGAAATGCGTAAACTCTTTATGGCAGCGGCCGTCGCCACTGCTGGCTTCACTCAGACCGCAGTAGCCGAGGATATCACCGTCGGCGTGAGCTGGTCGAACTTCCAAGAAGAGCGCTGGAAAACAGACGAGGCCGCGATCAAGGCCGCGCTGGACGCTGCCGGTGCGAAATATGTCAGCGCCGATGCGCAATCGTCGTCGGCCAAGCAGTTGTCGGATGTGGAAAGCCTGATCGCCCAAGGCGTTGATGCGCTGATCATCCTTGCCCAAGACAGCCAGGCCATCGGCCCCGCAATCACCGCAGCCGCGGACGAAGGTATTCCGGTTGTGGGCTATGACCGCCTGATCGAAGACCCCCGCGCCTTTTACCTGACCTTCGACAACGTCGAGGTGGGCCGTATGCAAGCGCGTGCCGTGTTCGAAGCGATGCCAAAGGGCAACTATGTGATGATCAAGGGCTCGCCCACCGATCCGAACGCCGACTTCCTGCGCGGCGGCCAGCAAGAAGTGCTGCAATCCGCGATTGATGCAGGCGATATCACCATCGTTGCCGAAGCCTATACCGACGGCTGGCTGCCCGCCAACGCACAGCGCAACATGGAGCAGATCCTGACCGCGCAAGACAATAACGTTGATGCGGTTGTTGCGTCTAACGACGGGACAGCAGGCGGCGCCGTTGCCGCGCTGACCGCGCAAGGCATGGAAGGCACGCCCGTATCCGGCCAAGACGGCGACCACGCGGCGCTGAACCGTGTTGCCAAGGGCACGCAGACCGTCAGTGTCTGGAAAGACGCCCGTGATCTGGGCAAGAACGCTGCCGAAATCGCTGTTGCCCTTGCCGGCGGCACCGAGATGGCAGACGTGGACGGCGCGCAGGAATGGACATCCCCTGCGGGTACAGCCCTGTCGGCCAAGTTTCTGGCCCCCGTGCCTGTCACCATCGACAACCTGAACGCGGTTCTGGACGCCGGCTGGATTTCGAAAGAAGCCCTGTGCCAAGGCGTGACAGACGTCGCGGCCTGTAACTAAGACCAAAACGCACACCCCGCCCCTGATGCGGGGTGTGCCACCCGTTTGCTTCAGCCCGGCTGCCGCGCTTTGCGGCCCCGCTGATTGACATTGCGACCCAATCCGGAAGCCAATCACATGACAGATACGACCACCGAAACCGGGGCAGATGTACATCCGTCGCCGACAGCGCCCAAGCGCTCTTTTCTTAGCCAGCTCGAAATCGATACCCGTCTGTTAGGGATGATCGGTGCGTTCATTCTGGTCTGCCTCGTGTTCAACGTGCTGACCGACGGGCGCTTTCTGACGCCGCGCAATATTTTCAACCTCACGATCCAGACGGTCAGCGTTGCCATTATGGCGACCGGTATGGTCTTCGTGATCGTGACCCGTCACATCGACCTGTCGGTCGGCGCGATGCTGGCCACCTGCTCTGCCGCGATGGCGATGACCCAGACCGATATCCTGCCGCGTATGCTGGGCATGGGGCTGGGGCACCCGATGATCCCCTGGATCGCCATCGTCGTCGGCCTGCTGTTTGGCACCATCATCGGCGCGTTTCAGGGCTGGCTGATCGGGTTCCTCACGATCCCTGCCTTCATCGTGACCCTTGGCGGGCTGCTGATCTGGCGCAACGTGGCGTGGTATATGACTGACGGTCAGACCATCGGGCCACTGGATGAAACCTTCCGCAAGTTCGGCGGAATCAACGGGACCCTGGGCGAGACATGGTCCTGGGTCGTCGGGCTGATCGCCGTGGTTCTGGCGCTTTGGGCACTGTGGTCGTCACGGCGCAACAAGGTCAACCACGGGTTTCACGTGAAACCGGTTTGGGCCGAGGTGCTGGTCGGTCTGATCATCGCAGTGGGCATTCTGGGCTTTGTCGCCATCCTGAACGCCTACGAGGTTCCGACCGCGCGTCTGATGCGCGAGTTCAAGGCCCGTGGCGATGTGATGCCCGAAGGCTATACCGCGTCTTACGGCATCCCCTATTCGGTGTTGCTGCTGATCGCGCTGGCGATTGGCATGACCGTGATGGCCAAACGCACGCGGCTGGGGCGCTATATCTTTGCCACGGGCGGCAACCCCGACGCGGCAGAGCTGTCGGGCATCAACACCCGTCTGCTGACGGTCAAGGTCTTTGCCCTGATGGGGGCCTTGGTGGCGCTATCCGCGGTTGTCGCCTCTGCCCGTTTGACCAACCACTCGAACGACATCGGCACTTTGGACGAACTGCGTGTCATCGCGGCGGCTGTCATTGGCGGCACGGCTCTGGCGGGTGGTATAGGGACGATCCACGGGGCCATTCTGGGTGCCTTGATCATGCAATCGCTGCAATCGGGCATGGCTATGGTGGGCGTTGACGCACCGCTGCAAAACATCGTCGTCGGTGCGGTTCTTGTCTTCGCCGTCTGGATCGACATCGTCTATCGCCGCCGTATGGGAGGGAAATCATGACACCGCTTGTAGAGCTCAAGAACATCTCGCTGTCCTTCGGGGGGGTGCGTGCCGTCGATAACGTGTCGCTGGACCTGTATCCGGGCGAGGTCGTCGGCCTGTTGGGGCACAATGGCGCGGGGAAATCCACGCTGATCAAGATCCTTGCCGGTGCCTATCAGATGGACGAGGGCGAAATCTGGATCGAGGGCAAGAAAGCCAGCATCCATTCGCCCCGTGACGCCCGCCGCCACAACATCGAGACCATCTACCAGACACTGGCGCTGGCCGATAACCTTGATGCGCCCAGCAACCTGTTTCTGGGGCGCGAACTGACCAATAAGTTCGGCCTCGTGGATGACGCGCGGATGGAGGCAGAGACCCGCAAGATCATGGCGCGGCTCAACCCAAACTTTAAGAAGATAAGCGAGCCTGTCTCGGCGCTTTCGGGCGGTCAGCGGCAATCGGTTGCGATTGCCCGCGCGGTCTATTTCAACGCCAAGATCCTGATCATGGACGAACCGACCGCCGCCCTTGGGGTGCATGAAAGCAAGATGGTTGCCGATCTGATCAAAGAGCTGAAGGCCCAGGGGCTTGGCATCTTCCTGATCAGCCACGACACCCGCGAGATGCTGGAGCTGTGCGACCGTGTGTCGGTGATGAAAAACGGCGCGTTGATCGGCACCGAAAAGGTCGGCGACGTGACCGAGGATGACATCCTGAGCATGATCATCATGGGCAAGGCGCGCGACGCCGCATAGGCGCTGACAAAGGGGAAAACCATGTTTCTGGGGCTTGATCTGGGCACCTCTGGGCTGAAAGCCCTGCTGGTGGACGACGCCGAAAACATCATCGCGGAAAGCGTGGCACCCTTGCAGGTGTCGCGCCCCCACGATGGCTGGGTCGAACAGGACCCGCGCGATTGGTTCACCGCCTGCGCCGATGCGATTGCGGGGCTGGGGGTTGATCTGGCCGCCGTGCAGGGTATCGGGCTCAGCGGGCATATGCATGGCGCGACCCTGCTGGATGGTGCGGGCACGCCGCTGCGCCCCTGCATGCTGTGGAACGACACCCGCGCCGCAGCGCAAGCCGCCGCGATGGATGCTGACCCCCTCTGGCGTGCGGTCACGGGCAACATCGTGTTCCCCGGTTTCACCGCGCCCAAAGTGGAATGGGTGCGCGACCATGAGCCCGATATATTCGCGCGGATCGCCAAGGTGCTGCTGCCCAAGGACGCGCTGCGCTTCTGGCTGACCGGCGACGCGGTGTCAGAGATGTCCGATGCCGCAGGCACAAGCTGGCTAGATACCGGCGCGCGCGACTGGTCCGACGCTTTGCTGGAAAGGTCCGGCCTCACGCGGGAACAGATGCCATCACTGGTCGAAGGATCGCAGGTGTCAGGGCACCTAAGCGGCTCTATCGCTGCGCAACTGGGTCTACCTGCGGGGATCCCCGTTGCGGGGGGCGGCGGCGATAATGCTGCCTCGGCCATCGGGATGGGTGTGGTGAAACCGGGTCAGGCGTTCGTCTCGCTTGGTACCTCGGGCGTGCTGTTTGCCGCGACGCCGGGCTATGCCGCTGCACCTGAAAGCGCGCTGCACAGCTTTTGCCACGCGCTGCCGGACCTGTGGCACCAGATGGGGGTGATCCTTTCGGCCACGGATTCGCTGAATTGGCTGGCCGGTGTGTTGAACGAGGACGCGCGGACGCTCACCTCTGATCTGGGCGCGCTACAGGCCCCCGGCCGCACGATCTTTATGCCCTATCTGGGCGGCGAGCGGACGCCCCATAACGACGCCAATATCCGGGGCGGTTTCCTGCATCTGGCCCATAACACCGACCGCGCCGCCATGACCCGCGCGGTGCTGGAGGGGGTCACCCACGCCCTACGCGACAGTTTCGACGCGATGCGGCACACCGGCACCCACATCGACAGCCTGATCGCCGTCGGCGGCGGGTCTAAATCCGACTACTGGCTGTCGGCCATCGCCACGTCGCTGAACATGCCGATCCAGCTGCCCGCCGCGGGTGACTTTGGCGGTGCCCTTGGGGCTGCGCGCTTGGGTCGTATGGCCGCCACCGGTGCCGGGGCCGAGATCGCCGTGCCGCCACCCATTTCCCGCGTGATAGAGCCTGTTCCGGCCCTGGTAGATGCCTTTTCAGAGGCCCACGCCCGATATTCAGACACGTATAGCGCCGTAAAACATTTGCGCTAAGACAAGAAGGACCATCCCCATGACCAGCTTTTTCGACGGCTTCCCGACGATCTCTTACGACCCGCAAGCGGACCATGATTTCGCCTATCGCAGCTATAATCCCGACGAGATGCTGATGGGCAAGACGATGGCAGAGCATCTGCGCTTTGCCGTCGCCTATTGGCACAGTTTTGCATGGGAAGGCGGCGACCCTTTTGGCGGCCAGACCTTCCTGCGCCCGTGGTTCGACACCACGATGGACGCCGCCCGCGCCAAGGCTGACACCGCGTTTGATATGTTCAAGATCCTCGGTCAGCCGTATTTCTGCTTCCACGACGCCGATGTCCGTCCCGAGGGCGATACCTTTGCCGAAAGCACCGCGCGGCTGCACGAGATCACCGATTACTTTGGCGAGAAGATGGAGCAGACGGGCACCAAGCTGCTGTGGGGCACGGCCAACCTGTTTTCCAACCGCCGCTATATGTCGGGTGCTGCCACCAACCCCGACCCCGATATTTTTGCCTATGCCGCCGCGACGGTGAAGGAATGTATCGACGTCACCCACAAGCTGGGCGGCGAGAATTATGTGCTGTGGGGCGGGCGCGAAGGCTATGAAACGCTGCTGAACACCGACCTGAAACGCGAACGCGAACAGGCGGGGCGTTTCTTGCAGATGTCCGTCGAATACGCCCGCAAGATCGGCTTCAAAGGCACCATCCTGATCGAGCCTAAACCGCAGGAACCGACCAAACACCAGTATGATTACGACGTGGCCACCGTCTATGGTTTCCTCAAGGATTACGGGCTTGAGAACGAGGTGAAGGTGAACATCGAACAGGGTCACGCCATTCTTGCTGGGCATTCGTTCGAACACGAACTGGCGATGGCCTCGGCGCTTGGGATTTTCGGGTCGATCGACATGAACCGCAACGATTACCAGTCAGGCTGGGACACCGACCAGTTCCCCAATTCCGTCCCCGAAGTCGCGCTGGCCTATTACGAAGTGTTGAAAGCGGGCGGTTTCACCACCGGCGGCACCAACTTTGACGCCAAACTGCGCCGCCAGTCGCTGGACGCCGAGGATCTGATTTTGGCCCATGTCGGTGCGATGGATGTCTGTGCCAAGGGCCTGAAAGCCGCCGCCGCGATGCTGGAGGATGGCAAGCTCGAAGCGGCGCGTGACGCGCGCTATGCGGGTTGGGGCTCTGAACGCGGCCAAGGCTTGCTGAGCAGCGATCTGGAGACGATCAACGCGCAGGTCAAAGCCGACGCGCTGAACCCGCAGCCCGCCTCGGGCCGTCAGGAAGCGCTGGAAAATCTGGTTAACCGCTATCTTTAAGCTGTTACATGGCGCTGCTAGGGGTCTAGGCTGACCGATAAGGGGGCCCAAGATGTTCAAACGCTACGCCATTTACTATACGCCGCCGCCGGGGGATTTCGCCCGGCGGGGCGCGGCCTGGTTGGGCTGGGATGTGCAGGCGGGCGAAGCTGTGGCACATCCCGATATCGCGGGGCTTGATATTGCCAAGCTGACCCAACGACCGCGCAAATACGGGCTACACGGAACGGTCAAGGCGCCGTTCTTTCTGGCAGATGCAACCAACGCGGCACAGCTGACCGATGGCCTCGCCGCCTTTTGCGAAGGGCAAGCGCGGGTACAGTTGGACGGGCTGGCGCTGTCGCAGATCGGGCGGTTTCTGGCGCTGGTGCCGCAGGGCGACACGACCGCGCTTGGCAGTCTTGCGGCCTCTGCCAATGTGGTGCTGGACGCCTTCCGCGCGCCGCTGTCAGAGGCGGAGTTCACGCGCAAGAACGCCCCCTATCTGACCGAACAGCAGCGGATTTACCTCAAAACCTACGGATACCCCCATATTATGGAGTATTTCCGCTTTCACATCACCCTCACCGGGCCGCTTGCGCCCGATCAGATCGACCCCGTAAAAACGGCTCTGCACCGCTATTTAGGGTCGGAGACCCCTGCCCCCTTCACCATCGATAGTCTGACCCTATGTGGCGAGGATGCGCAGGGACGTTTTCACGAGGTCGAACGTTTCGCGCTTGGCACCTGACCCACGAAAAACGCCGCCCTGCATCCCTGCAAGGCGGCGTTTTGTCAGACGGTACGTACCGGCTTAGTAGCGGTAGTGTTCCGGCTTGAACGGGCCTTCGGGTGTGACGCCGATATAAGCGGCTTGTTCGCTGCTCAGCTGGGTCAGTTTCACGCCGATACGATCAAGGTGCAAACGGGCGACTTTCTCGTCCAGATGCTTGGGCAGGATATAGACCTTGTTCTCGTATTTGCCGGTGTTTTCCCACAGTTCGATCTGCGCCAACACCTGGTTGGTGAAAGACGCGGACATGACGAAGGACGGGTGACCGGTGGCGTTGCCGAGGTTCAGCAGACGCCCTTCGGACAGCAGGATCAGACGGTTGCCCGAAGGCATCTCGATCATGTCCACCTGTTCCTTGATGTTGGTCCACTTGTGGTTCTTCAGCGCGGCAACCTGGATTTCATTGTCAAAGTGGCCGATGTTGCCAACGATCGCCATGTCCTTCATCTCGCGCATATGCTCGATGCGGATCACGTCCTTGTTGCCGGTGGTGGTGATGAAGATGTCGGCGGTGTCCAGCACGTCTTCCAGCAGGACAACCTCGAACCCGTCCATCGCCGCTTGCAGCGCGCAGATCGGGTCGGCTTCGGTCACTTTCACGCGGGCACCGGCACCGGCCAGCGATGCAGCAGAGCCTTTGCCAACGTCGCCATAGCCACAGACAACAGCGACCTTACCGGCCATCATCACGTCTGTCGCGCGGCGGATACCGTCGACCAGCGATTCACGGCAGCCGTATTTATTGTCGAACTTGGACTTGGTGACGCTGTCGTTGACGTTGATCGCGGGGAAGGGCAGCTGGCCTTGCTTCACCAGATCATACAGACGGTGGACACCTGTGGTGGTTTCCTCGGACACGCCCTTGATCTGGTCGCGCATCTTGGTGAACCAGCCGGGGGATTGCTCCATCCGCTTTTGGATCTGCGCCTTGATCGCGACTTCTTCTTCCGACGACGGCACGGGGATCACATCTTCGCCCGCTTCGGCACGGGCGCCCAGCAGGATGTACAGCGTCGCATCGCCGCCATCATCAAGGATCAGGTTCGGGCCGTCGGGGAACTGGAAGGATTTATCCAGGTAATCCCAATGCTCTTCCAGCGACTGCCCCTTGATCGCGAAAACAGGCGTGCCGCCTTCGGCAATCGCCGCCGCCGCGTGATCCTGGGTCGAGAAGATGTTGCACGACGCCCAACGGACATCGGCCCCCAATGCGACAAGAGTTTCGATCAGCACGGCGGTCTGGATCGTCATGTGCAGCGAGCCGACGATGCGCGAACCGGACAGCGGTTTGCTGTCGCCGTATTCCGCGCGCAAGGCCATCAGACCGGGCATTTCGGTTTCTGCGATATCAAGTTCCTTGCGGCCATAGGCGGCAAGGCTAATGTCTTTAACGATGTAATCGTTGGCCATCGGGGCATCCCTTTTCAAAAGATCGGCTATGTATCGTATATTTGAAAAGGGCCGTAGCACTTTGATGCGGTGATCTCAACGGTGGCGGTCAAGCGTCACACGAAACGGTTACTCTGCCGAGGCGACGATCATCTCGTCCGTGGTCATCCCCGCCATCCAGTTTGCGCCCTGCGCGGTGACGCAGGCCATCCCGTTCGACAGGGTCTTTACAGCAGACCATGTGCCTGTGTCATCCGAGGCCCAGATCTGGACCGCGCCGTCGTCCTGTCCTTCGACCGGCGTTTCGCCGTACCAATCCACCAGCGACGCCTTCAGCTCTTGTGCGGGCATGCAGACATCGCTTGCCATTGCGGGTGCGGCCACGGTCCCGAGGCCAAGTGCGAGTGTGAGAGCAGAAATAACAGGTTTCATGATCGTCTCCTTCGTGGGAAGAACACGGCGAAACCCGCAAATGTTCCACGTGTCAAAGGCAGAGCAATAGAATGGCGCAGCAATCCCGTGCATGGCAACGTATGTTATCCGGCCGCAGGCTTGACCTGCTGGACCCGACGCCGGTCGATATAGAGATCGAGGATATCGCCCACGGGCTGGCCTTTGTCGCGCGGTGGAACGGGCAAACGCGAGGGGATTTTGCCTATTCCGTGGCCGAACATTCGCTGCTGGTCGAAACGATTTATGGCCGGATGAACCCCAAGGCCCCGCCAAAGTGGCGGTTGGCCGCGCTTCTGCATGATGCGCCGGAATATGTGATCGGCGATATGATCTCTCCGGTGAAGGCGGCGGTCGGGCCGGAATATGGTGCGCTGGATGACCGGTTGATGTCCGCGATCCATATCCGCTTTGGCCTGCCTGCGGCGCTGCCGAAATCGGTCAAGCAGCAGATCAAGCGCGCCGATAAGGTCAGCGCCTGGATGGAGGCGACGCAGATCGCCGGCTTTTCGGAGACAGAGGCGTCCAAGTTCTTTGGCCGGCCCAACCCCGATCTGATGGAGGGGCTGTCAATCGTGCTGCGCCCGCCGGTGGACACGCGCAATGACTTCACCGCGCGGCATCTGGATTTGCTGGGCGCGCTGTGATGGTCAAGGTCCGCCCGCCAATCGCGCTGGATGCCGGCAATATGGCGCAACTGCTGAACGAGATCATCACCATCGGGGGCACCACCGCGATGACCCGCCCTGTCACCGGCAAGGATCTGACCGAATGGATGGCCAGCAACGCCGATCAAAGTGCGTGGCATGTGGCGCTGGACGATCAGGAGAACGTCGTGGGGTTCCAGTGGATCAGCCCGCACCCCGATCTGCCACCCGAGGCCTGCGACATCGCGAGCTTTGTGCAGGTTGGTCGTACCGGTCTGGGCATCGGGTCGGCGCTGTTTGATGCCACCGCGCAGGCAGCGGCACGGCTGGGCTATGTCTGGATCAACGCCACGATCCGCGCCGACAACCACGGCGGGCTGACCTATTACCAAAGTCGCGGGTTTCGCGACTGGCACTATGACGAAGGGGTCTTGCTTGCCTCGGGTCAGGTCGTGGACAAGATCAGCAAACGCTACGACGTGTAGCGCGTTACTGCGGGGACCGTTTTGCCAGGATGCGCTGCAAGGTCCGGCGGTGCATGTTCAGCCGCCGCGCCGTTTCTGACACGTTTCTATCGCAAAGCTCGTAGACACGCTGGATATGTTCCCACCGCACACGATCCGCGCTCATGGGATTTTCCGGAGGCGGCGGCATGTCATCGCCCGTGGCCAGCAGCGCGTTCACGATGTCATTGGCATCAGCGGGTTTTGACAGATAATCCGTCGCACCGATTTTGACCGCGGCGACGGCGGTGGCGATGGCACCGTAGCCGGTCAGCACCACAACCCGCGCATCGGGGCGTTTGTCGCGCAGCACCTCGACCACATCCAGCCCGTTGCCGTCCTGCAACCGCAGATCGACCACCGCATAGGCCGCGGGCCGCGCGGTCGCGATGGCCACACCGGCGGCGACGGAACCGGCGGTTTCAACCTCGAAGCCGCGCTTCTCCATCGCCTTGGCAAGGCGTCGCAGAAACGGTTCGTCATCATCCACCAGAAGGAGGGACCGATCCTCGCCGAGATCAAGCGCATTTTCCTGAACCATATCATGCTCCGCTGGTTGAATGTTGTACCGGGACTTTATCCAGATATGTGGCGGTGGCCTAGCTTGGTCAAATTTTTACTGATGTTCCACAAAGCAGGCGACCTTGTCGGCCAGCTGCTCTGGCGGGACATCGCGGCGGAAGAAATCGACGAA
The DNA here is from genome assembly GCF_000152605.1 of Sulfitobacter sp. EE-36. Lineage (NCBI taxonomy): Bacteria > Pseudomonadati > Pseudomonadota > Alphaproteobacteria > Rhodobacterales > Roseobacteraceae > Sulfitobacter > Sulfitobacter sp. EE-36. The sequence continues at coordinate 870,620 of NZ_CH959310.1, forward strand.
ACCTTCGCCCGGCATCACCAGATAGCTAAAGGTCGAATGGTCCACGAGGTAGTCTTCGCCTTCATCCTCATGCGCCTTGTAATAGGTGCGATAGGCATCGCTTGCCGCTTTGACCTGTGCGGGCGATCCGGTCAGACCGATCATCTTGGGGTGCATGTTGGCGGCAAAATCTCCAACAACTTCAGGGGTATCGCGGGCAGGATCGACGGAAATGAACACCGGCGTCACGGACATACCACGCGCCTCCAGCTCATCCACAGCGCGGGCGTTCCGGTCCACATCCAGCGGGCAGACGTCCGGACAAAAGGTATAGCCAAAGTAAACGAGGCTGGGTTCGGTGATCACATCCGCGTCCGTCACGGTCTGGCCTTGGGCATTCACCAGTTCGAACGGCCCGCCCAATTCGGCACCACCGGCTACGGCAGAGTTCTTGCACTGCGCGTATTTGTCGCTGTCGCCATCGGTCCGGTATACCAGCATCAGGGATACCGCCAGAAACGCCAGCACGACCAACACCGCGCCAATTGCCAACACTCTTCTCATATTCATTCTCCTGCGCGGTTAGGCGCTCTTGATCCCGGTCGGACACAGACCTACGCTTTCCCTTTATCAACGTAACCGACATTTTGAAAAGGTGCGCCGATGACGCAGGCCGCTAACATTCCCGTGGGTAGAGGCCTGGGCAAGGGCGCGCGCGCCAACTGGATCCGTCTGCGCACGATGATCGTGCTGCGGTGGGTGGCGATTGCGGGGCAGCTGACGGCGATCACCGTCGCGCAACGCATCTTTGGCCTGCAGCTGGAACTGGGGCTGTGCTATTTCGCGATTGGCGTGTCGGTGATCGGTAATCTGATCGCCATTCTGGTGTTTCCCGAAAACAAGCGTCTGTCTGAGTATGAAAACCTGCTGATGGTGCTGTTCGATCTGGTGCAGCTGGCCTTTCTGCTGTTCCTGACGGGCGGGCTGCATAATCCGTTTTCGCTGCTGTTGCTGGGGCCGGTGACCATCTCTGCCACGGCGCTTAGCCTGCGGTCGACCATCGTACTTTGTGGCACAGCCATTGGGCTGGCGACGGGGCTGGCGCTGTTTCACCTGCCCTTGATCACCCAGAACGGGGGCCGGCTTGAGCTGCCGGGCATCTTTATCTTCGGCATCTGGATCGCGCTGGTGATCGCGATTGTGTTTTCTACCGCCTATTCCCGCCGCGTCACCACCGAGATCCATTCGATGGCAGACGCCTTGGCCGCCACCCAGATGGCGCTGGCGCGCGAACAGAAGCTGACCGACCTTGGCGGCGTGGTTGCCGCTGCCGCACATGAACTGGGCACGCCCCTTGCCACGATCAAACTGGCCAGCAGCGAGCTGTGGAATGAACTGCAAGACCAGCCCGATCTGGCCGAAGATGCCGCGTTGATCCGCGATCAGGCCGACCGCTGCCGCGATATTCTGCGCGACATGGGGCGGGCGGGCAAAGACGATCTGCATCTGCGCCAAGCCCCCTTGATGACGGTGCTTGAAGAAGCCGCCGAACCGCACCGGATGCGCGGCAAGACGTTTACCTTTACCCTCGGACCAGATGCCGGAGACGCCGCCGACCAGCCCGCGATCCTGCGCCGGCCAGAGGTTATCCACGGGCTGCGCAACCTGATGCAGAACGCGGTGGATTTCGCCGCCACAACGGTCTGGGTAGAGGCGAACTGGTCTGACACGGTGATCTCGGTCCGGATATTTGACGATGGTACGGGCTTTCCTCCGCATATCCTTGGCCGCATCGGTGACCCCTTCATGCGGCGGCGCCCCTCGGACCGCAGCAACGCGCGGCGCCCCGAATACGAAGGCATGGGGCTGGGGCTGTTCATCGCCAAGACCTTGCTTGAACGCTCGGGTGCGGAGCTTCGCTTTGCCAATGGGCCGGACAGCGCCCCCAAGACGGACACCCCTGTCGGTGCGGTGGTCAAGGTCACATGGCCCCGCGAAAAGCTGGATGCGCATCACGGCGAAACGCCCCTGCCCACCGGAGAGAACACGCGCTTCACGTGATCCCTGCGGCAGCGGCGTGGGGGCCACCAAAGACGATCTCGGCGATTTTCCGCGGCCAGTCACACGTCGGTTCACGCGGCGGTTAATAAACTGTTAACTATTTGGGCGCTTAACTGAGTGGAACCCTAAAGAATTGAGTCCCGCCGTGGCTTCCACCTTCGACATTGCGCTCGTGATTTTTGCCATTCTTTCGAGTGGCTATATCGCCTATCTCTGGCTCGATAACGCAGAGACCGCCGACAAGGCCGATCCGCGGGGGGAGCCCGAGCTGTCCTATCTTTTTGACCACGGGGTATTGCAGCACGCCTCTGGCACGACAGCGCAGTTTTGCCCGCTAGAGGCGGGGTTTCACGAATGGTCCGACTTGCATCACAACGTGTCAGGTCGCTTTGCGATGTTCCCCGACAAACCCCCTTCTACACCTGAAGGCCAGTTAATCGTCCCGGCCACCGACCCCAAGATTCACACGCTGATCCGCATCACCTGGGAAAAGCACCTGTGCCGCGTGGTTGTGCTGGACCCCAATGATATGGGCGTCGATCTGCGGTCAGAGGCAGAGGTCACGCTGACGCGGCTACGCTCTACCGTGTCGGTGCCGCTTTGGCATACGGACCATGCAAACCGGCTGCTTTGGTATAACGATGCCTATCACGAGTTGTTTAACGCCTGTCACCCCGGTCAGGCGATTGAAACCCAGCGGCTGTTTCCCAGCGATTTCAGCAACGCGACCCACCGTCTGTCCTTGCGCGACCGGACCACGGGGGTGAAAGACTGGTACGCGGTCACCCACAGCCAATCGCGTAGCATCAACTGCTATGAGGCGACCTGCATCACCACATTGGTCCGCGCCGAAGAGGCGCAGCGCAATTTCGTGCAAACCTTGACCAAGACCTTTGCGCAGCTGTCCATCGGGCTCGCGATATTCGACCGCAAAAGCCAGCTGGTGCTGTTTAACCCGGCGTTAATCGACCTGACCGGATTGGGGGCGCAGTTCCTGAGCGCCCGTCCCGCGATTCAGACCTTCTTCGACAAGCTGCGCGAGGCGCGCAAAATCCCCGAGCCCAAGGATTATGCCACCTGGCGCACCACCGTGTCCGAGCTGATCAGCGCCGCCCATGATGGCCGCTATGAAGAGATATGGTCGCTTGAGTCAGGGCAGACTTTTCGGGTCAAGGGTCGGCCGCACCCCGACGGGGCCACGGCCTTTTTGATAGAAGATATCAGCGCCCAGGTCAGCCTGACCCGCACCTTCAGGGCAGAACTGGAACAGGGGCAGGCGATGCTTGATACGCTGGACGATGCCATCGTCGTCTTTTCGTCGTCGGGTATCCTGACCTTCTCTAACACCGCGTATAATAACCTTTGGGGTGTCGATCCCGACATGACCTTCGCCGATATCTCTATCCACGACGCCATTCAGGGCTGGCACCGCCGGTCCGCCCCCAATCTGCTGTGGCAAGAGATAGAGGATTTCGTCACTAACCGCGAAGATCGCATGAAGTGGAGCATGCCGCTGTATCTTGCCAATGGAACAGAGCTAACCTGCCTGTTTTCCCCCATCGTGGACGGGGCCACGCTGATCCGGTTTCACCAGCCGAAAAAGCCGGTGGCAGAGATTGAAAACCCCGAAGCCGAGAAACCGCCACAAGACGCCTGACGCCCCGCTTTCGCCTTGCGGCGCACCACCGCGCCCAAGTAACCTTGGCGCATGGCATCACACGCACTTGATCTTACGCTGCATGACGCAGACCAAACCGCCCGACTGGCCGTGACCCTTGGGCGCGCGCTCACTGCGGGCGACGTTGTTTTACTGACCGGCGACGTTGGCGCGGGCAAGACGCATTTCGCGCGGGCGCTGATCCAGTCGCTGCTGGCGGTGCCCGAAGACGTGCCCTCGCCCACCTTCACGCTGGTGCAGACCTATGACGCCCCCGCCGCCGCGATCTGGCATGCGGATCTGTACCGCCTCACCTCTGTCTACGAGATCGAAGAGCTGGGGCTGACCGATGCGTTCAGCGATGCCATCTGCCTTGTGGAATGGCCCGACAGGCTGGGCGATCTGCGCCCCGAAGATGCGCTTGATCTGACGTTGACGGTCACCGGCGACGACACACGGCGGCTCTCTGCCACGTGGAACGACGATAAATGGCCCGAAAAGCTGGGGGCATGGCGCAAATGAACGACCGTATGACCGCTATGGACCGCTTCCTTGCCGATGCGGGGTGGGCACAGGCGCGGCGCGATCTGCTGGCCGGGGACGCATCGAACCGCCGCTATGACCGTCTGACCCTTGATGATGGCCGCACCGCCGTGCTGATGGACGCCCCCGCCGACAAGGGCGAAGACGTGCGCCCCTTTGTCCGCATCGCCGATTGGCTGCGCGCCCAAGGGGCCAGCGCGCCCGAGATTTACGCGCAAGACGCCAGCAACGGCTTTCTGCTGATCGAGGATCTGGGCGATGACCTGTTTGCGCGGCTGATGGTCCAATCGCCCGCGATGACCCTACAGCTTTATACCGCCGCGACCGACTGTCTGCTGGACCTGCACAAGGCCCCGCCCCCCGATCTGCCGCTCTGCGATGCCGATTGGCTGACAGAGGCGGCGCAGATGGTGTTTGACTGGTACGCCCCCGACAGCGGCGCCGCGGCGGAGTTTAACGCCCTCTTCACCCCGCTGGCCCGCGCGCTGGACAATAGCCCCCGTGTGATCATCCTGCGCGATTACCACGCTGAAAACCTGTTGTGGCGACCCGAGCGGACGGGCTCTGCCCGCGTGGGGCTGCTGGATTTCCAAGACGCGCTACAGGGCCACCCCGCCTATGATCTGGTGTCGATCCTACAAGATGCGCGGCGCGATGTGCCCCCGCAGATCGAGACGGCGATGATCGCCCATTACATCCGGCAAAGCGGACAGGATGATGCCGCCTTCCGCAGCGCCTATGCCTTGCTTGGCCTGCAACGCAACCTGCGGATCTTGGGGATCTTTGCACGGCTTTGTCTGCGCGACGGCAAGGCGCATTACGTCGATTTCATCCCCCGCGTTTGGGGCTATGTGCAGCGTAACCTTGATGATCCGGCGCTAGCACCCTTGGCCAATGTGCTGCGTCCCGCCCTCCCCGCGCCGACCCCCGATTTTCTGAAGGATTTGAAAGCCAGATGCGCCACGCCCCAGATGCCGTGATGATGTTTGCCGCCGGCTTCGGCACGCGGATGCAACATCTGACCAAAGACCAGCCCAAGCCGATGATCCCAGTCGCGGGCAAGCCGTTGATCGACCACGCGCTTGATCTGGCGCGCGGTGTCGTGCTGCGGCGGATCGTCGTGAACCTGCACTATAAGCCCGACGCACTGCTGGATCATCTGGCGGGGCGCGACGTGCAGACGATTGTGGAACAGCCCGATATTCTGGAAACCGGTGGCGGGCTGCGCAATGCGTTGCCGCTTTTGGGCGACGGGCCCGTGTTTACCATGAACACCGATGCAATCTGGGCGGGCCCCAACCCGCTGTCCTTGCTGGCAGACGCATGGGACCCCGACAGGATGGATGCGCTGCTGATGGGCGTGCCGGTGGCGCAGGCCGTGGGGCATGGGGGCGACGGAGACTTTACGATGGGCACCGACGGCGCGTTGAAACGCGGGCCGGGGGTTGTCTATGGCGGGGTGCAGATCATCAAAACCGACTTGTTAGAGACGATTTCAGAGCGTGCATTCTCGCTCAACCTTTTGTGGGACGTGATGCTGGACGGCGGGCGGATGTACGGGCTGTCCTATCCCGGCGGCTGGTGCGATGTTGGCCACCCCGGCGGGATCACCCTTGCCGAAGACATGCTGGACGCCGCCGATGTTTGAACCGCAGGACGCACCGCGCGTTTTCGGGCTTGCCCCGGGCGTCGACTTTCCCAAGGAACTGGTGCGGGGTTTGCTTGCGCGGCTGGAAGGGCAACCCGCCCATGCCATCGGGCGGATCGATCTGGTGGTGAACACCCGCCGGATGCAGCGGCGTTTGCGCGATATCTTTGACGCGGGACCGCCCAGCCTGCTGCCGCGCATCCATCTGATCGACAACCTTGATACCCTTGGCAGCGGCGTTGACCTGCCGCGCCCCGGTCCGGCTCTACGCCGCCGTTTAGAGTTGATTACGCTGGTGTCAAAGCTACTGGATCAAGCGCCTGAACTGGCCCCGCGCGCGTCGCTTTATGACCTGTCGGACAGTCTGGCGCAATTGATCGACGAAATGCAGGGCGAAGGCGTACCGGTCGAGGCCGTGACCGAGCTGGATGTCAGTGACCAATCGGGCCATTGGGAACGCGCGAAACAGTTCCTCGCCATCGCGCATCAGTATCTGGGGGAAAGCGTCACCCGCCCCGATCCGCGTGCGCGACAACGTCAGGTCGCTCAGCGCCTGATCGCAGAGTGGGAGCAGAACCCGCCCCGGCATCCGGTGATCGTCGCGGGCTCTACCGGATCGCGGGGCACCTCTGCCCTGCTGATGGAGGCGGTGGCAAAGCTGCCGCAAGGCGCGCTTGTGCTTCCGGGTTTCTGTTTCGACATGCCGCAAGCGGTCTGGACCGATCTGGGCGAGGATCAGGAAAAGATATCGCAGGATCATCCACAATACCGGTTCCGCGACCTGCTGCGCCAGCTCGAGATGTCGCGCAGCAAGATCGAGGCCTGGACCGACACGCCGCCGCCCTCTGCCGCGCGCAATGCATTGGTGTCGCTGTCCCTGCGCCCTGCCCCTGTGACCCACGTCTGGCTGACCGAAGGGCCGAAACTGCCCGATTTGCATCAGGCCACCGAAGGGTTAACCCTGATTCAGGCCCCCACCCCGCGTGCCGAAGCGCTTGCGATTGCGCTGCGCCTGCGGCAAGCGGTCGAGGACGGTAAAACCGCCGCGCTGATCACCCCGGACCGGATGCTGTCGCGTCAGGTTACCTCGGCGCTGGACCGGTGGAACATCCTGCCCGACGACAGCGCGGGCCTGCCGCTGCATCTGTCGCCTCCGGGTCGGTTCTTGCGTCACGTGGGCGATCTGTTCCTGCGCAAGCTGGATTCCGAAGCCTTGCTGACCCTGCTGAAACATCCGCTGACCCACAGCGGCGGCGATCGCAATTTTCACCAGCTCAACACCCAACGGCTGGAACTGCAACTGCGCCGCGACGGGCTGCCCTATCCGGATGCGGAAGGTGTGTTGAAACTGGCGCGCAAGACGGTATCGCGGTCGAAAGACCCCGCGCAAATGGATGTCTGGGCCGACTGGGTCGGCACCCATCTGACTGATTGCGAACTCACCGGCGACCGGCCGCTAGAGGAATGGGTCGCCCTGCATATGGCGCTGGCCGATGCCATCGCCGACGGTGCCACGCCAAGCCAGCCCAACGGGTTGTGGCAGCATCACGCGGGCGAAGAGGCGGCGAAGGTGATGAACGATCTTGCCGAAAACGCGCCCTATGGGGGCGAGATGTCGGCGGCGGATTACACCGATCTGGTGGGTGCCCTGCTGCAACAGGGAGAAATCCGCGACCGCGACGCGCCGCATCCCAACGTCATGATCTGGGGCACGCTCGAGGCCCGCGTGCAGGGCGCCGATCTGGTGATCCTTGGCGGGCTGAACGACAGCACATGGCCCGAAGCCCCGCCGCCCGACCCTTGGCTGAACCGCCAGATGCGCCTGAAAGCCGGTTTGCTGCTGCCCGAACGGCGGATCGGCCTGTCGGCCCATGACTATCAACAATCCATTGCCGCGCCCGAGGTCTGTTTGACCCGCGCGATCCGGTCGGACGAGGCGGAAACCGTGCCTTCGCGCTGGCTCAACCGCTTGGGCAACCTGCTGAATGGCTTGCCCGCACAGGGTGGTGATGCGGCGTGGAAGGCGATGATCAAACGCGGCGACCACTGGCTGGATCAGGCCCGCGCGCTGGAAACCGTGACCCGTGTGCCCCCCGCGCCGCGCCCGTCGCCGCGCCCGCCCCGTGCCGCGCGCCCCCACGCGCTGTCGGTGACAGAGATCAAACGCCTGATCCGTGATCCCTATGCGATCTACGCAAAACACAGCCTGAAACTGCGTGCGCTGAACCCGCTGGTGCAATCGCCAGACGCGCCCGTGCGCGGCATCATCGTGCACGAGATCATGGAACGCTTCATCAAATCGGTGACAGCGGAGCCTGCGCTTTTGACGAAAAGCCATTTGTTAGAGACTGCCCGCACCGTGTTAGAGGCCGAAGCCCCCTGGCCCGCTGCGCGCGTCATGTGGCTGACCAAGATCGAACGGATTGCCGATTGGTTCATCGAAAACGAGCTGCATCGACAAAGCTATTCCACCCCCGCCGCTTTTGAAAAAGCCGCCAAGGGAAGTCACGCATTCCCCGATCTGGGCTTTACCCTTATGGGATTTGCCGACCGGATCGACCGGACGGAAGATGGCGATATTCTGATCTATGACTACAAGACCGGCACGCCGCCCAGTGTGGCCGAGCAGAAAGCCTTTGATAAGCAGTTGCTGCTCGAAGCCGCGATGGTCGAGGAAGGCGGTTTCAAGGAAATCGGCCCCGCCCCCGTTGCCCAAGCCGCCTATATCGGGCTTGGCAGCAAACCGGTGGAACGCCCAGCGCCGCTTGAGGATGAACCCCCGCACGAGGTGCTGGCCAAGCTACACGCGCTGATCACCAGCTACCTGTCGGATGAACAGGGTTTTACCGCGCGCCGTATGGTGAAAACCACCGATTTCGCGGGCGATTATGACCAGTTGGCCCGGTTTGGCGAATGGGATGCCACGACCGAACCCACGCCGGAGGATCTGACATGACCGCCCCCTTTGACGACGCCACCCGCGCCCAGATCGACGCGGCGCGGCCCGATGCCTCTACGTGGTTGGGGGCGAATGCGGGGTCGGGTAAGACCCGCGTGCTGACCGACCGCGTGGCGCGGCTGTTGCTGAACGGGGTCGAACCGCAGCATATCCTGTGTCTGACCTACACCAAGGCCGCCGCGTCAGAGATGCAGAACCGGCTGTTCAAACGGCTCGGTGCCTGGGCCATGCTGACCGACGCCGATCTGCGTCATTCGCTGTCGGAGCTGGGGGTCAAGGATGGCTTTACCCCCGAAAAGCTGCGCATGGCCCGCACCCTGTTTGCCCGCGCCATCGAAACCCCCGGCGGGCTGAAAATCCAGACGATCCATTCGTTCTGTGCGTCTCTATTACGGCGCTTTCCACTGGAAGCAGGGGTCAGCCCGCAGTTCACCGAGATCGAAGACCGCGCCGCCGATCTGCTGCGGGCCGAGATCGTGGACACCATGGCCGAGGGGCAGGATGCCGCGCTGATCACCACGCTGGCACGGATGTACACCGGCGAGGACTTCAGCAAGCTCACCCGCAGTATCGTCGGGCAGCGCGAAGGCTTTGCCACTGTGCTGTCATGGGAAGACGTGCTGGCGCTGTTCGATCAACCCGCCGACCTGACCGAGGAGAAGATCACAACTTCGGTGTTTCTGGGATCAGAGGCGATGATCCTTGAACAGATGATCCCACCGATGCGGGCCAAGGGCGGGCTGGACGGCAAAGCGGCGGAAAAGCTGGCGACGATCCAGACAATGGATATCTCTGCCCTGCCCGTTCTGGAAGACGTGATGCTGACCGGTGCGGGTGCCAAGGAACCCTTTACCGCCAAGGTCGGCACCCTGCCCACGAAACCGACGCAAAAGCTGCTGTTTGATTTGATGCCGCAGGTCGATGACTTGATGCGGCGGGTCGAAGATGCCCGTGACGCGCGGCTGGCGCTGAGGGCGGCGCAGAAGACCCATGTGCTGCATCAATTCGCGCATCGTTTCCTTGAAATCTATGCCCACGAGAAACAGAAACGCGGCTGGCTCGACTTTGATGATCTGATCCTCAAGGCGCGGGCGCTGCTGACCAACCCTGCGGTCGCGGCTTGGGTGCTTTACCGGATCGACGGTGGCATTGATCATATTCTGGTGGATGAAGCGCAGGACACCAGCCCGCGCCAATGGGATGTGATCGAACGGCTGGCCGATGAATTCTACAGCGGCGACGGTGCCCGAGAAGAGGAAGACCGCACGCTGTTTGTCGTGGGCGATAAAAAACAGTCGATCTATTCCTTTCAGGGGGCCGACCCGCGCGAGTTTGATCACAAACAGGATCTGTTTGAACAAAAGATCTCCCAAGCGGGTCAGATCTTTCAACGGCGCAGTCTTGAGTATTCGTTCCGATCGTCCTCGGCGATCCTGCACCTGGTGGATACAACGCTCGCCCCGCATACGGATGCAGGGTTTCAGGCCGATGCGGCGCATAAGGCGTTCAAATCCGCCCTGCCCGGCCGTGTTGATCTTTGGCCCGTGGTCGAGAAAACCGATGAGCCCGATGACCGTGAATGGTCTGATCCTGTCGATCAGAAGTCTGCGCATCACCATACGGTCGTTCTGGCCGATCAGGTTGCGTCGCAGATCAAGGAACTGATCGAGGGCGAACATTATCTGCCCGTCGATACCGATACCCCCGGTGCCTTTGCGCGGCGGCGTATTCGGGCGGGTGACTTTTTGATCCTTGTGCAGCGGCGCAGTGATCTGTTCTCGGAAATCATCCGCGCGTGCAAAACCGCCGGTGTGCCGATTGCGGGCGCGGACCGGCTCAAGGTCGGGGCCGAACTGGCGGTCAAGGATCTGGCGGCGCTGCTGAGCTTTCTTGCCACGCCCGAAGACAGCCTGTCGCTGGCGACGGCGCTGAAATCGCCTCTGTTCGGGTGGACAGAGCAGATGTTGTTCACCCTGTCCCACTACCGCAAGGAAGATCACCTGTGGCAGGCGTTGCGCAGCAGCGATGCCTACCCCGAAACCGTTGCCATCTTGCGAGATTTGCGGGCGCAGGTCGATTTCCTGCGGCCCTATGACCTGATCGAACGTATCCTGACCCGCCATGACGGGCGCCGCAAGCTGTTGGCGCGGCTGGGATCAGAGGCAGAGGATGGGATCAACGCCATGCTCTCGCAGGCGCTATCGTATGAACGCGGCGCGATCCCCAGCCTCACGGGGTTTCTGGTGTGGATGCAGACCGACGACCTTGAGATCAAGCGCCAGATCGACAATGCCTCGGATCAGGTGCGGGTGATGACCGTGCACGGGGCGAAGGGGCTTGAGGCGCCGATTGTGATCCTGCCGGACACGGGCAAACGCCCTTTGGTGATCCGGGACGAGATCATCAAGATCGGTGACACGCCCGTGTGGAAACTGTCCGAAGGGGATATGCCCGCTGCCATGCGCGGCGCGCTGGACGACCGCAAGGCGCGCGAGATGGCCGAACGGCTGCGACTGCTGTACGTGGCGATGACGCGGGCCGAGAAATGGCTGATCGTGGCCGCGGCGGGAGAGCTGCCCAAGGATGGCAACAGCTGGTATCAGATGGTCGGTGCCGCGATGGGTCAAGCCGGTGCCAAGCCGGTTGGCAGCTCGGGCGGGATGCGGTTTGAACATGGCGACTGGGATGCGCTGCCAGTGATCGACTCCGCCCCCAAAACCCACACCACGCCAGAGTTAGACCCTGTTTTCAACACAGCCCTTACCGTTATCCCACTGCGTGCAAAAACGCTGGCCCCTTCTGATCTGGGCGGTGCCAAGGCCCTGCCCGGCGACGATGGCCAATCGGAAGATGCGGCGAAATCCTACGGCAATCTGGTGCATAAGATGCTGGAAACCCTGCCGATGATGCACAGCGACCGCTGGAACGGCGTGCTGCACACACTGGCGCAGGGGTATGATGAAACCGTCGCCCAAGCCGCCTTGAGAGAGGCGATCGCGGTCTTGGATACGCCCGAACTGGCACATGTCTTTGGCAAGGACGCCTTGGCAGAGGTGCCGATCACGGCGCCCTTGGGCCCCAAACGGCTGCACGGGACAATCGACCGGCTGCTGGTGTCGGATACGGATGTATTGCTGGTGGACTACAAAACCAACCGCGTGGTGCCCGATACGCCTGATCGCTGCCCCGAAGGGCTGTTGCGCCAGATGGGGGCCTATGCCGCCGCGCTGGCGCAGGTGTTTCCCGATCACCGCATCCGCACCGCTATTTTATGGACCCGTACCGCCACGCTGATGGAACTGCCCGACGCGCTGATCACAAACGCCCTATCGCGGGTGCGCGATCTTGACGGGACGCATGGGGCTACATAGGTTCCCACTCTAACCAACCCCGTGCAGGAGCAGCAACATGGCAACCGTCGCAGTCACAGACGCAACATTCGACGCAGAAGTTAAGAATTCCGATATCCCCGTTGTGGTGGATTTCTGGGCTGAGTGGTGCGGCCCCTGTAAGCAGATCGGCCCCGCGCTCGAGGAACTTTCCTCCGAGATGGACGGCAAGGTAAAGATCGTCAAAGTCAACGTTGACGAAAACCCCAACAGCCCCGCCCAGATGGGTGTGCGCGGCATCCCTGCCCTGTTCATCTTCAAGAACGGCGAAGTCGTATCGAACCTGGCCGGCGCCCGCCCCAAGGCCGCGCTGCAAGGCTGGATCGAAGAGTCGATCTAGGCTGCCGCACCCGCAGCAAGCACATTCAATGGCGCGTCAGGCAAAGGCCTGGCGCGCTATTTTTTTAATCCGCTCGAACCGCATGACATTGGCGATAGATCCATGTTCTTGAATCCGGTTCCAGTCGGTCAGGATCTGCACCCGCGTCAGGAAGTGCACCGTGGGATCATCCGGCGGCACCAGCGTGTATCCTTCAAAGAACGCGTCCCAGGCGGCGGGGGGAACGCTGTGGCTTTTGGGCAAGGCACCAAGGTCGCCTACCATCTGGGTATAGCTTTGCAGCAGCCGCGCGATGTCATAGCCCACGGGCGACGGTGTGGTCGCTGAAAAATCGAACGCTGCCGTCTCGTCGGGCACCATCACCAGATTATACCCGTTCAGGTCGCCATGTTTCGCCGCAATCTGGCCCGCGTGCCCTTGGGCCTGCGGCGCGTAATCCGCGATACGGCCCACATAGGCTGCAAAACGTTGCTTGCCGTTGATCCGACGCGCACCGCTTTCAACACGCGCCACCAGACGGTGCAGGTGATTGACCATGAACCGCGGCTGAAACGGATGGGTGCCCTGCAAAGTGGCTCCGTGAAACGCCGCCAGCCAGCCGCCCGCACGGCGCAGCAAGGGGGCGTGATCCTCTGTCTGGCGGCACAGGTCCAGAAACGTGTCGCCCTTGGCAAAGCGCATCAGATAGGCCTGCTGCTCCGTGTCCGCCGCGAGGATCTGTGGCACGCTATAGCCGGGCACATCGTCGAGCGCGTCACAGGCAGCCTGATGGGCCGCAAGCATCGCGGTGAACCTGTCGGTATCCCACGGACGGGCCACGTGTTTGAGCACGACTGAGCCCCCGTCACGCCCGTCATAGCGCTGCACGATCTGGCGCTGGTTGCTGTCATCCTTGATCCACTCGGCCCCGCAGGTACAGGTTTCGGGCGCAATCCCCGCCTTGGCCGCCAATCCCTCAAATATTTGAAATCCTTTGGTTTTCAGGTCGTCTACCGGTGGCATTCAAATCCTTTCGGGACATTAGCCTTGCGAAACAGCGGCGGGGTTTTCATATAGGTTTGAACTATGGAGGCTACATGTCAAAGCAAGAATTCCCCGGCTGGCACGGGACCACCATCATCGGTGTGAAGAAAGACGGCGAAGTCGTGATCGCGGGCGACGGTCAGGTCAGCCTTGGCCAAACCGTGATCAAAGGAACCGCACGCAAGGTGCGCCGGCTGAGCCCCGGCGGGTTTGACGTTGTGGCGGGCTTTGCCGGATCGACTGCTGATGCTTTCACGCTGCTGGAACGGCTTGAAGCCAAGCTTGAAGCCACGCCCGGGCAGCTGGCGCGTGCCAGTGTCGAGCTTGCCAAAGACTGGCGCACCGACAAATACCTGCAAAAGCTCGAAGCGATGCTAATCGTGTCAGACGGGCGCGAGCTGCTGGTGATCACCGGCGCGGGCGACGTGCTGGAGCCTGAACATTCTGTCGCGGCGATCGGATCGGGCGGGAATTACGCGCTGGCCGCGGCGCGCGGCATGATGGACAGCGACCGCGACGCTGAAACCGTCGCGCGGGATGCGATGAAGATCGCGTCGGACATCTGCGTTTATACCAATGGTAACCTCACGGTGGAGAAAATCACACAATGACCGATCTGACCCCCCGCGAAATCGTCTCTGAACTTGACCGTTTTATCATCGGCCAGAACGACGCCAAACGCGCCGTTGCCGTGGCGCTGCGCAACCGCTGGCGCCGCAAGCAGTTGGGCGATGATCTGCGCGACGAGGTATACCCCAAGAACATCCTGATGATCGGGCCCACCGGCGTGGGCAAGACCGAGATCAGCCGCCGCTTGGCAAAACTGGCGCGGGCCCCTTTTCTCAAGGTCGAGGCGACGAAATTCACCGAAGTCGGCTATGTCGGCCGCGATGTGGAACAGATCATCCGTGATCTGGTAGACAGCGCCATCGTCATGACCCGCGAATACATGCGCGAAGACGTGAAGGTCAGCGCCCATAAGGCCGCCGAAGAACGCGTTGTTGACGCGATTGCGGGCAAGGACGCCCGCGAAGGCACCCGCGATATGTTCCGCAAGAAGCTGAAAGCGGGCGAGCTGGACGATACGATGATCGAGCTTGAAGTCGCCGATACCTCTAGCCCGTTCCCGGCCATGGATATCCCCGGGCAACCCGGCGGCGGTATGGGGATGATGAACCTTGGCGATCTTTTCGGCAAAGCCATGGGCGGCCGGACGGTCAAGAAACGTCTGTCAGTCGCCGAAAGCTACGAGGTGCTGATCAGCGAAGAGGCCGACAAGCTGCTGGATGACGAAACCGTCAACCGCGCCGCGATCGAGGCGGTAGAGCAGAATGGCATCGTCTTTCTGGACGAGATCGACAAGGTGTGCGCCCGCTCTGACGCGCGTGGCGGCGATGTCAGCCGTGAAGGCGTGCAGCGCGACCTGCTGCCCCTGATCGAAGGCACCACCGTATCGACCAAACACGGACCGGTGAAAACGGATCATATCCTGTTTATCGCCTCGGGCGCCTTCCATATTGCCAAGCCGTCCGACCTGTTGCCCGAATTGCAGGGCCGCTTGCCGATCCGCGTCGAGCTGCGCGCGCTGACGGAGGATGATTTCGTTCGCATCCTGACCGAGACCGACAATGCGCTGACGCTGCAATATACCGCGTTGATGGGCACCGAAGAGGTCGAGGTCACATTCACCGACGAAGGTATCCAGGCGCTGGCCAAGATCGCCGCCGACGTGAACCAGTCGATCGAGAATATCGGCGCGCGGCGGCTTTACACCGTGATGGAGCGTGTCTTTGAAGAGCTGTCGTTCAGCGCGCCGGATCGCACCGGCGAAAAGATCACTGTCGACGGCGATTTCGTCGAGAAGAACTTGGGCGAACTGACACGATCCACCGATCTGTCACGCTACGTTCTTTAGGGCTTTTCAATCTGCCATGCGCCTGAGAATGATGGCGCATGGCATACTTCAGATTTATCCGCGCCAATTGGGTGTTCTTGTTGGCGGGTTTCCTGCTGACATTTACCTCGGCCTATGGGCAGACCTATTTCATCTCGCTTTTCGCGGGCGAGATTAAGGGCAGTTTCGGGCTGTCTGACGGTCAATGGGGCGGGATCTATACCATCGGCACGACGCTCTCGGCGATCACGATGGTCTGGGCGGGTGTGCTGACAGACCGGTTTCGGGTGCGTCGGCTGTCATTCTGGGTGATGGTCGCGCTGGCGGGCGCCTGTCTGGCGATGGCCGCCGTGCCGAACTGGATCGCGCTGATCTTTGTCATCTATGCGCTGCGTCTGACCGGGCAGGGGATGATGTCTCAGCTTGGGGCCGTGGCGATGGTGCGCTGGTTCGAAGCCGCACGGGGCAAGGCGCTGTCGCTATCGTCTATGGGCTTTGCAGCGGGTCAGGCGATTTTGCCTGTCGTCTTCGTCGCCCTTTTCGCAAGCTTTCACTGGCGCAGCCTTTGGGTGCTGGCCGCCGCTTTGGTGCTGATCACCATGCCGGTGATGCTGCTGCTGCTGCGGCAAGAGCGTACGCCGCAATCCATGGCGCAAAGCACGCAATCGGCGGGGATGGACGGGCAGCACTGGACCCGGATGCAGATGATCCGCCACGGGTTGTTCTGGCTGATGATCCCGCTGGTGATCGGTCCTCCGGCCTGGGGGACGGCGCTGTTCTTTCAGCAGGTCCACCTGACAGAGGTGAAGGGCTGGACGCTAGTCAGCTTTGTCGCGCTGATGCCGCTTTATACGGTGACATCCGTGGTCTCGACCTTTGTGTCGGGCTGGGCAATCGACCGGTTTGGCGTGACGCGGGTCACGCCGGTGCAAATGCTGCCTTTTGCGCTGTCTTTCGCCGTGCTCGCCTTTGCCGATACGATTGCGATGGCGGGTGCCGGGTTGATGATCTTTGGCGTGGGGCAGGGGATGCAGGCGACCGCGACCTCTGTTTTCTGGGCCGAATTCTATGGCACGCGCTATATCGGGTCGATCAAGGCCGTAGGCGCTGCGCTGATGGTGTTCGGGTCGGCCATCGGGCCGGGGGTGACGGGGCTGTTCATTGATCTGGGCGTTGATTTCCCGCAGCAGATGATCCCGATTGCGATCTACTATGCCGTGGCCGCGATCATGGCGACGGTCGGGGTGTTGCGCTATCGCAAGCGGTTGGTCGCGCCTGCCACGGCCTAACGGTGACGCCGCAGATAGACGTAATAGGCGCCGCCGCCGCCGTGGCTGATATGCGCCTGACTGACCTGAAGCACGGCTGACGACAGCGGCGGCATCGACAGCCATTGCGGCACCTGATGGCGCAGCACACCGTGGCGCACGGGGATCGGGCCGCCTTCGTCCCGCATCTTGCCTTTACCGGTGATCACCAAGACAAGGCGCCGCCCCTTGGCATGCGAGCCCAGAATGAACTTGGTCAGCGCAGGGTGCGCGCGGTCCAGCGTCATACCGTGCAGGTCGATGCGACCCTCGGGGCGCATCTTGCCCCGCTTGAGCTTGCCAAACGCCTTTGAATCCATCTGCACCGGTGCCTGACGCAGCTGATCGGGCAGGGAGGGCATCAGATCATGGGTGTTTCGCCGCGGCTTGGGATCGGGCTTGCCCATGACGACAGAGCTGCGCTTGCGGATTTGCGGCGGCGTTGGCGTGGGGCCGTGGATCGGGGAGGTGCCGTCAATCTCGGCGCGGAACAGCTTGTCAACATCAAGCTTTTCCGTCCGCTCTGTCACCTTTTTCCAAAGCGATAGATCATCCTTATCCAGACGCTTGCGGCTCATAACAGCGGCTCCGGCAAAAGCGCATAGGCGCGCTGGATCGGCATCAGGACCATCATCCGCCCCGGATCACGCAGCTTGCCCGCGGCACGCCCCGCCTTGTCGCCGGTGCCAAAGAACACATCCGCCCGTTGCGCGCCCTTGATCGCCGACCCGGTATCCTGCGCGATCATCAAGCGGTGCATCGGTTCCTTGCCCTCTTTTTCGATCCAGACAGGGGCGCCGAGCGGTACAAACTTGGGGTCCACTGCAACGGTGCGCAGAGTGGTCACCGACCGGTTCATCGCGCCAAGCGGACCCTGATCGGCGGGCACCTGATTGACCTCGCGAAAGAACACATAAGACGGGTTGTGATACAGCAGCTCGCGTCCGTCTTCGGGGTTGCGGCGGACCCAGTTCTTGATCACCTCTGCGCTGACCTGATGCGGATCATAAACGCCGCGGCGCACCAGTTCGACGCCAATCGACCGGTACGGGTGGCCGTTCGCACCACGGTAGCCGACGCGCAGATAATTGCCATCGGGCAGCCTGATGCGGCCAGAGCCTTGGATTTGCAGAAAGAAAAGTTCGACCGGGTCGTCGACATAGGCGATCTCAAGACCGCGGCCCTTCATCACGTCGGTATCCAGAATATCGCGGCGGGTCAGCCACGGGTTGTTCGCCTTCGCCTCTGGCGGCATGGCATAGACCGGATAGCGGTAGCGGTCGGAGGGGTAGAGATCGCCATCAAGTTCAGGTTCGAAATAGCCCGTGAACATCGCCTCGTTTCCGTCCTCGATCAACACAGGCCGGAACAGAAGTTCAAAGAACTGGCGCGGGTCGGGGTCGGATCTGGCATAGGCGCAGATGTTGCGCCAATCGACATCCTTCATATCACCGCAGGTATTCAGAAACGCGCGCAGGGCGGCAGCGTGGTCGTCGGTTTCCCAACCCTCAAGCTGGTCGAACGACAGGATCGAATAGGACACATCTGTCGCAGAAGCGGGCGGTGCCATCAGGCCCGCCCACAGCAATGCACCCGCACAGGCACGTTTTAACCGTCTGTAGAAACGAGCAGCCAATTTGGATCATCCGAGCCCATGACACGGGCAAACACCCATGTGTCTTTTTGACGATTGACCTCTGTCGTGCTGCCTTCGACGATTTCACCATCGCGGTCTTTCACGACCGACGTCAGCTCGGCCACGAAACGGATCGTCAGCTCTGCCTCGTTGGTGGTCTTGTCCATCGTAGCGTTCTCAAGCTCCATCTCGCGGATGCCGATAAAGTGGCTTTCCACGGTCAGGCCCTGGTCTTCACGCGCGGCAACACCTTCGACAAAGCTTTCGTAGATGTCTTCTGAAAGGAAAGGTTTGATCTCGTCCAGATTACCGTGTTCGTAGCCCATCACGATCATCTCGTAGGCACCGCGGGCGCCGCCCAGAAAGTCGCTGACCCCAAAGGAGGGCTCGACACGCTTCATCTCGGCCAGTGCGAGCGCGGTATCGGACCCTTCGGGCGCGTGATCGGTAATATCCAGATCGGGGCCACCTTCGATGACTTCGAACGCGGGGCCGCTGGGGCGTTCGGGTTTCTCGCTGACCTCGGCCGGTTTTTCAAAACCGGTGCGTGTGCCAAGCACATTCTTGAGCCGCAGGATCAGGAACACGGCAATAGCGGCCAGTACCAGAAGCTGTATCATGGGCGAATTCATAGGTACCTCGTGCTGAGAAACATGGAAACGTCGGTCTAGTGCCCCTATGTAGGGTGTGAACCGGGCCAAGTCCACTCTGGCCCATAGGAAAGGACGCATGCCATGTGGCTGTTTTTGGCTTTTATTGCCGTACCGTTGATAGAAATAACGTTGTTCATTCAGGTGGGTGGGGCAATTGGCCTCGGCTGGACGCTGGCGATTGTTGTTTCTACCGCGATCATCGGCACCTATCTGATGCGCGCTCAGGGTGCGCTGGCGCTTGGCCAGATCAAATCGTCCCTGTCCGAAGTCCGTGATCCGACCGAACCGCTGGTGCATGGCGCGATGATCCTGTTTGCCGGCGCGTTGCTGCTGACACCGGGGTTTTTCACCGATGCCTTGGGCTTTGCCCTGCTGATCCCCGGCGTACGCACCGCTGCGTTCAAAGCCGCACGCAGCAAGGTTAACGTGAGCAGCGTCCATATGGGCAGCACCTCGGGGCCACGGCGCCCGCAGCCCCATCGTCCGATGCAGGGGGATGTGATCGATGGCGAATACCACGAGCTGTCGGAACAGGACCGCGGGCCCAAACGCCCCTCTGGCTGGACGGATCACTGACGACGGGGCATTGACTGCGGGCCACTGACTTCAGGCCATTTGAAGCGGGCCATTGAGCGCGGCAAGGCGATCTGATAAGCCCGACTAAATGAGTTTATTGTCTTAAGGAGCCTTTAAATGGCTGAAGAAGAAGCAACACAACCGACCCAGGCCGCACAGCCGCAGATGCGCATTCTGGGTCAGTTCATTCGTGATATGTCCTTTGAAAACATCATGGCGCAAAAAGGCGCGCCGACAGATGTACAGCCCGACGTTCAGGTTCAGGTCAATCTGGATGCGAAAAAGCGGTCGGCCGAGAACCAGTATGAATCCGCGATCAAGCTTCAGGTTACGTCAAAAGCCAAAGGCGGCGACGCGACGCTGTTCCTGCTGGAAATCGACTATGTCGGTATCTTCCACGTTGAAAACGTGCCCGAAGACCAGATGCACCCATTCCTGCTGATTGAATGCCCGCGCATGATCTTCCCGTTCCTGCGCCGCGTTGTCAGCGATGTGACCCGCGACGGTGGATTCCCGCCGCTGAACCTCGAAAACATCGACTTTGTTGCGCTGTATCGCAACGAGATCGCGCGCCGTCAGGCCGAGAATACGCAAAAAGCGGACGCCTAAAGCGTCTTCCAGACAGCGCTGTCGCCCAGTTTATCGACAAATTCGGTATGGGCGGCGGCCTCTTGCGGAGTAATCCGCGAGGGCAGGGGCGTCGGGCGCGGTTTTGGCGTCCAATCGGGGGTGGTGTCGCCCTCTTTCTTTTCCGGTTTGGTCGACAGGCCGAAGTCCGGTTGCCGCCCGCCGATCAGCTCTAGATAGACATCCGCCAGAATTTCACTGTCAAGCAAAGCACCGTGGAGCGTCCGCGACGTGTTGTCGATGCCAAAGCGGCGGCACAGCGCATCCAGCGACGCGGGCGAGCCCGGAAAGCGTTTGCGCGCGATGGCCAGCGTATCAAGCGCCTGTTCCCACGGGATCTGGGGCAGCCCCATCCATTTCAATTCCGCGTTCAGAAACTTGATATCGAAGGCGGCGTTGTGGATCACCAGCTTTGAATCACCGATGAAATCCAGAAAATCCTGCCCGATCTGCGCAAACTTGGGTTTGTCGCGCAAAAAGTCGTCGCCCAGCCCGTGCACCTCGAAGGCTTCGGCGGGCATGCTGCGTTCGGGATTGATGTATTGGTGATAGGTATTGCCGGTCGCCACGTGACCCATCAGTTCAACCGCACCGATTTCAACGATCCTATCGCCGCTTTCAGGGTCGAATCCGGTGGTTTCCGTATCCAGTACGATCTCACGCATGGGACAGCTTTCCTTTGATATCCTCGATGACAGCCTCCACCTGCG
The DNA here is from genome assembly GCF_000152605.1 of Sulfitobacter sp. EE-36. NCBI lineage: Bacteria > Pseudomonadati > Pseudomonadota > Alphaproteobacteria > Rhodobacterales > Roseobacteraceae > Sulfitobacter > Sulfitobacter sp. EE-36. The sequence goes on from NZ_CH959310.1 coordinate 891,622, forward strand.
CGCGGGCGTGGGGCAGGGTGTCCGTTTCAATCACATAATCGGCCAAAGCGCATTTTTCATCGTTTGGCATCTGTTTGGCGCGGATGTTTTCGAACTGTTCCAGCGTCATCGTCCCGCGCGCCATCACACGCTTTTGCTGGATGTCGGCCGAGACCGTGACACAGGCCACCGCATCCATGCGTTTGTCACCACCGGTTTCAAAAATCAACGGGATGTCGAGCACGACGATCTTGGCCTTTGTTTCCGCCAGAAAGGCCGCGCGATCTTCGCCGACCAGCGGATGCACGATGCTTTCGATCGTTTTCAATACGGTGGGGTCAGCATCAATCAGGCTTTTGAGCGCGGGCCGCGATACCTCGCCCGCAACCACCGCATCGGGCAGCGTTTCCTGAAACGCCGCGACGGCGGCCCCCCCCTTGGCATAGAGCCGATGCACCGCGGCGTCTGCGTCCCAGACGGCGCAGCCAAGATCAGCGAACATTTGTGCGGTGGTCGATTTCCCCATGCCGATCGACCCGGTCAGACCCAGAAGAAACATCAGCGCAACGCCGCCAGACGTGTTTCATGGTCCACCGTCGGCCGCGCGCCAAACCACCGTTCGAACCCCGGCACCGCCTGATGCAAAAGCATGCCTAAACCGTCAACAGTGACGCATCCCGCCGCCTCTGCGGTTGCCAGAAGCGTGGTTTTCAACGGCGCATAGACAAGATCCGTAACCACGGTATCGGCGCGCAGCCCATCAAGCGGCACGCGCAGCTCGGATTTTCCGATCATCCCCAGAGATGTGGTGTTCACCACGAGGCCGGCATGGCTGACCATCGTCCCCGCCTGCGACCAGTCGTAGACCGTCACGCGGTTACCAAAGACCGACCGTAACCGTTCGGCCCGCACACGGGTGCGATTGGCAAGCAGGATCTCGGGCACGCCCGCGTCCAGTAGCGAAGAGATCACAGCCCGCGCGGCACCACCGGCACCAAGGACGCAGGCGGGGCCATCACCCGGCACCCAGTTAGGCGCGCCCGCCTTGAGGTTTTCGATAAACCCGTAACCGTCCGTATTATCGCCCTGAATTTTACCGTCTGCGCGGAAGGTGATCGTATTCACGGCCCCAATCATCGCGGCGCGGTCTGTGATGATATCTGCGATCTCGATCACCGCTTCCTTATGGGGGATCGTGACATTGGCCCCGATGAACCCCATTTTCGGCATCGCCTCAAGCACTTGGCGGAGGTCTTCGGGTTCGACGTGCAGGGGGATATAGGCCCCTTGCAGCCCAAGCGTTTTCAGCCAGTGCCCGTGGATCTGCGGGGATTTTGAATGGGCAATCGGCGATCCGATCACACCTGCCAGCGGTATTTTAGCCAAGCTCATGCGGATAGATCCCCCCGTAGCGTCAGATAATTCAACAGTTCAAGCAGGGGTAACCCTAGGACATTAAAGTAATCGCCTTCAATGCCGCTGAACAGCCTGACGCCTTCCTCTTCTAGTTTATAGGCGCCGACCGCATGTTGGATACTATCCCAGTTCCGCGCGACGTACTCCTCTATATAACTGTCCGACGCGTCGCGCATGCGCAGCCGCACCTGACCCACGTGACGCCAGATCGGTTTGCCATCCTCGACGATCACTGCGGCGGATAGCAAACTATGGCGATCGCCGCGCAGGGATTTCAGCTGGTCAATCGCCTCATCTGGCGTGGCGGGTTTTGACAGCAGCGTCCCGCGATGGTCGAGCACCTGATCACAGCCCATCACCAAGGCACCCGGGGTCTTGTCGCTGACTTTGCGGGCTTTCATCTCGGCCAGTGTATCGGCGATGTCGCGAGGGGGTGCCTGCTCTGCCAGCAGAGCCATCTTAATCATTTGTTCATCAATGCGCGCCACGCTCACCTCATGGGGGACGCAGGCCTGTTGCAGCAGTTGTGACCGGATCGACGACCCGGAGGCGAGGATGAAACGTTGGGGCATGGGGATAAACCTGTGTGCGACGCTAGGAAGTTCTTAGGGATTTTTCCCCCGAATGGCGAGAGTGCGCGAAAGCGTCGGGAAAACCCATGCCTGCCAGCGGGAAATTCCAGCTTTATACGGCGCTGCATAAGGATAAATCGCAAACCCCCTGAACGGAGTTAATCCCAAGCTTATCCACAAAGCTACACAGTTTATCCCCTGAAAATTTTTTAATTAAGTATTTGAAAAAGGGTGAATTTATCCGCGCGGCGCCGAGTTATCATCGAGACGGGATTCACAACATGCACAGGTGGATAAATCGAGGTACAAAACAGTAATCCACAGAAAATGATCCCCCTACTTACATCATCATCTTTCTTCTTTTCTTATTTATATTAGTAAGAAGGCACCAACCGGAGTGTGACATGACCGACTTGCTTGCCATCGCCTATCCTTGGGTAAAATCGCTTCATATCATCTCGGTCATTTCGTGGATGGCGGCGCTGTTCTATCTGCCGCGGCTTCTCGTGCATCATACAGAGCAGGTGGGCCAAACCGGCCAGACCCACGATCTTTTCAAGATGATGGAGTTCAAGCTTGCCACCGTGATCATGCGCCCCGCGATGATTGGCACCTGGATTTTCGGGCTGGCGCTGGTGTTCACACCGGGCATCGTCGACTGGGCCGCTGTGTGGCCCTGGACGAAAGGCGCAAGCGTATTTGCGATGACAGGGTTCCACGGGTGGCTTGTCGGGCGTGTGAAGGCCTTTGCAGCGGGGGAGAACCGGCTGAGCGGCAAACGTTACCGGATCATGAATGAAGTGCCGACGCTGCTGATGATCATCATTGTATTCTCGGTCGTCGTGAAATTCTAAGCTGATTGACGAAACCCGCCATTCTGAGTATGTGTTTCCTGCACCCCGTCCGGGGACCGTATACATCTGCCCATTTTTATGACACGACCCGCCCGCATTCCGGGATCGGAACAGGATATTTCCATGACAACTGAAACACTTAACCTTGCCGATCTAAAGGCGCAGACGCCCAAGAATCTTCTGGCGATGGCCGAAGAGCTTGAGATCGAAAACGCATCGACCATGCGTAAAGGCGAAATGATGTTCCAGATCCTGCGCGAACGTGCGGATGAAGGCTGGGAAATCTCGGGCGATGGTGTGCTGGAAGTGTTGCAGGACGGGTTTGGCTTCCTGCGGTCGCCCGAAGCGAACTATCTGCCGGGCCCCGACGATATTTACGTCTCGCCCGAGATGATCCGCCAGCACTCGCTGCGCACGGGCGACACAATCGAAGGTCTCATCAAGGCGCCAGATGATGCGGAGCGGTATTTCGCGCTGACAGATGTCACCAAGATCAACTTTGAAGAGCCGGAAAAAGCGCGCCACAAGGTGGCCTTTGAAAATCTGACGCCGCTTTACCCCGATGAACGTCTGACAATGGAAGTCGATGATCCGACGATCAAGGACCGGTCCTCGCGTATCATCGATCTGGTATCGCCCATCGGTAAGGGCCAGCGCTGCTTGATCGTGGCGCCGCCACGGACCGGTAAAACGGTTCTGCTGCAAAACATCGCGAATTCGATCGAACAGAACCACCCCGAGTGCTACCTGATCGTTCTGCTGATTGACGAACGCCCCGAAGAAGTCACTGATATGCAGCGTAGTGTCAAAGGGGAGGTTGTTTCTTCGACCTTCGACGAGCCTGCAACGCGCCACGTGGCCGTGTCTGAAATGGTTATCGAAAAGGCGAAACGTCTGGTCGAGCATAAGCGCGACGTTGTGATCTTGCTGGATTCGATCACCCGTCTGGGCCGTGCGTTCAACACTGTTGTGCCGTCGTCGGGTAAGGTTCTGACCGGTGGTGTTGATGCCAACGCGCTGCAGCGCCCCAAACGTTTCTTTGGCGCCGCGCGGAACATCGAAGAGGGTGGGTCGCTGACCATTATCGCCACCGCTCTGATCGACACCGGCAGCCGCATGGACGAGGTGATCTTTGAAGAATTCAAAGGGACTGGTAACTCTGAAATCGTGCTGGATCGCAAGATTGCGGACAAGCGCGTCTTCCCTGCGATCGATATTCTGAAATCCGGTACGCGGAAAGAGGATCTGCTGGTCGACAAAAACGATCTGCAAAAGACCTTTGTATTGCGTCGCATTCTGAACCCGATGGGCACGACGGATGCGATTGAATTCCTGATCGGGAAGTTGAAGCAAACCAAGACGAACTCCGATTTCTTCGACTCAATGAATAGCTAAATATTCACTTAAATCAGTGGGTTAAATGATATGGATACGATATTCGCCCAAGCCACAGCGCAGGGGCGGGCCGGTGTTTGCGTCATTCGTATCTCGGGCCCGCAAGCGTTTTTCATCGCTGAAACCATCGCGCAGCCGTTGCCCGCCCCGCGGGTGGCCGCCGTGCGGGCAATTAGTGACGCCGATGGGCAGGTCATTGATCGTGCGCTTGTCCTGACCTTCGAAGGTCCGAACAGCTTTACAGGCGAAGACACGGTCGAGCTTCACTTGCATGGGAGCATCGCCGTGGTGCGTGCGGTACTGGCGCTGCTCTCTGGTTTTGACGGCACGCGCCTTTCCGAGCCGGGCGAATTTACCCGCCGTGCGATGGAGAATGGCAAGCTTGACCTCACGCAGGTTGAGGGTTTGGGTGACCTCATCGAGGCAGAGACCGAAGCCCAGCGAAAACAAGCATTGCGCGTTTTGTCCGGTCACTTGGGTCAAAAGGTCGATATCTGGCGCGAAAAACTGATCCGAGCTGCCGCTCTGCTTGAGGTGACCATCGATTTCGCGGATGAAGACGTTCCCGTCGACGTCTCGCCCGAGGTTACGGAACTGCTGAATGCGGTAAACGCCGATATTCTGGCTGAAATCGCGGGTACGCATACGGCGGAACGTATTCGAACGGGTTTTGAGGTCGCTATTATCGGCCGGCCCAATGCTGGGAAATCCACTTTGTTGAATGCATTGGCGGGGCGCGATGCGGCGATCACCTCTGCCGTGGCGGGTACGACGCGCGACGTGATCGAGGTCCGGATGGATCTGGGTGGCCTGCCGGTGACCTTGCTGGATACGGCAGGCTTGCGCGAGGGGGCAGACGAGGTCGAAGCCATCGGGATCGACCGCGCGAAAACCCGCGGCGAGCAAGCTGACCTGCGCGTGTTTTTGAGTGAAGAGGGTGAGGATCTGCCTGTTGCCGCAACTGCGGATGATATCGTCCTAAGACCAAAGGCTGACTTACGCGATAGCGCGGATAACGCTATATCTGGTGTGACGGGGCAGGGTGTACCGCAGCTGATAGAAAGAATACAGGCCATCCTCGGGGCACGAAGCCTGAACGCTGGGCTTGCAACGCACGAACGTCACCGCGTTGCATTGCAGAAATCAGCCGAGGGATTAGCCGCTGCGATGTTGGTTCTGGATCACGGCCCCGATCAATATGATATAGCATCAGAAGAACTGCGCCATTCGATTCGCGCACTTGAGGCGCTGGTAGGCCGAATTGACGTTGAGAACCTGCTGGATGTAATCTTTTCGAGCTTTTGCTTGGGAAAATAGATGGAGTGTTTCACGTGAAACATTTTGACGTGATAGTTATCGGTGGCGGCCATGCCGGAGCCGAAGCGGCCCACGCATCCGCGCGTATGGGCGCGAATACTGCTTTGATCACGATGTCGCGCGACGGGATCGGGGTGATGTCCTGCAATCCGGCTATCGGCGGGCTGGGTAAGGGGCATTTGGTGCGCGAGATTGACGCGCTGGACGGTGTTATGGGGCGTGTCGCGGACAAAGCCGGCATCCAGTTCCGTCTTTTGAATCGCCGCAAAGGGCCCGCCGTTCAAGGACCGCGGGCGCAAGCGGACCGTGCGATCTATCGGAAAGAAATGCTGGCCGAGACCGAACGTCAGAAAAATCTGACCATCGTAGAGGGGGAGGTGACCGACTTCATTCTCGACAATGGCAAGGTTTCTGGTGCCGTTCTTGCCGATGGTGAACAGATCGCTGCGGCTGAGGTTGTTTTGACGACTGGTACTTTCTTGCGCGGGGTCATCCATATTGGAGATGTGTCGCGCTCCGGCGGTCGGATGGGCGATAAAGCCTCCGTCGACCTGGCAAAGCGCATTGATTCGTTCAACTTACCCCTCGGACGCTTGAAGACGGGGACGCCACCGCGCTTGGACGGGCGGACGATTGACTGGGAAAAGCTGGAATCGCAACCCGGAGATGATGAGCCTGTCTTGTTCTCTTTCTTGTCAGAGGCGACGTCGGCCCCGCAAATCTCCTGCGGTATTACGCATACCAATGAAGAAACGCATCAAATTATTCGCGATAACCTGTCGCGCTCCGCGATGTACGGGGGGCATATCGACGGGGTAGGACCCCGATACTGCCCGTCGATCGAAGATAAAGTCGTTCGCTTCGCTGATAAAACCTCGCACCAAGTTTTCCTGGAGCCTGAGGGCGCCGATGACCACACCATCTACCCCAATGGTATTTCGACCTCGCTGCCTGAGGATGTTCAACTTGCCTATGTGCGGTCAATGGTCGGGTTAGAAAATGTAGAAATCATCCAGCCCGGTTATGCGATTGAGTATGACTATGTTGACCCCCGCGCCCTTGACCTCGCGCTTTCCGTGAGGACCGTGCCTGGCCTATATCTCGCTGGTCAGATCAACGGGACAACCGGTTATGAAGAAGCTGCAGCACAAGGTTTGGTTGCCGGATTGAACGCGGCGCTTTCAGCACAGGGTAAAGAGCCGGTGACGTTCAGCCGCGCCGATAGCTATATTGGCGTGATGATTGATGACCTGACCACCCGGGGTGTGACAGAGCCCTATCGCATGTTCACCTCTCGCGCCGAATTCCGGTTGTCGCTTCGTGCTGATAACGCTGACCAGCGCCTCACGCCTTTGGCGATTGCCTTGGGCTGCGTCTCGCAAGAGCGGGTTGCGCATTTTAACGCCAAAATGGCCAAAATCGACGCAGCGATGGCAGAGCTCACTAAAACGCCCTATGCATCAAAGGCGATCGAGGCGGCAGGGATCAAGGTCAGCCAAGATGGAACGAAGCGGACCGGTTTCCAACTGTTGGCGTTTCCGGATGTGACATTCGAGCAGATCGTCTTGATTAATCCAGCGCTTGAAACGGTAGAACCCGAAATTCGCCGTCAGGTCGAGCGGGATGCGCTATATGCAAACTATATCGCGCGTCAGCAACGGGATATCGACCTCCTCCAGAAGGACGAGGCGCATGTTATTCCTGCGAATTTTGATTATGAAGCCATCGACGGGCTGTCAAATGAGCTTACCTCGAAGCTGTCGCTGACACGCCCGACCAATCTCGCGCAGGCGGCCCGAATTGACGGTATGACACCCTCTGCCCTGACGCTGCTCTTGTCTCACCTCAAGCGCGGCAGCCAGAAGAAGTCTGCATGATGGGCGCTTTTGAGGAGGATGTTTCACGTGAAACATTGGAGAAGCTTCAGCATTTTTCGCGTTTGGTCGAGAAATGGACCGCGAAGATTAATCTGATTTCCAAGCCGAGCGTCCCCGAGATGTGGGAGCGTCACATTTTGGATTCTCTACAAATCTATTCCCATGCGCCCAATGCGAGTCATTGGGTGGATCTTGGAAGCGGTGGCGGTTTTCCGGCAATTGTCGTAGCGCTGATGTCGCAGCAAGACGAGCGTGCGACGAAATTTACGTTGGTCGAAAGCGACCAGCGTAAATGCGCGTTCCTGAGAACAGCCATTCGGGAGCTTGAGCTGAACGCAACGGTGGCGAACGCGCGGATTGAAGAGATTGAGCCCTTGGAAGCAGACGTACTAAGCGCGCGGGCCTTGTCCGACTTGACCGCTTTGCTCGGCTTTGCAGATCGCCATCTCTTACCCACTGGCACTGCGCTTTTCCCGAAGGGGGAGAACTGGCGCGCAGAGGATACCGCCGCGAGAGAGACCTGGGCATATTCCTGCGACGCGATCCAAAGCCAGACGAACCCATCCGCCGCAATTCTTAAGATCAAGGAAATCAAACATGTCTGATCTGTCTCGACCTTCGGGGCCCAAAATTATTGCGATTGCGAACCAGAAGGGTGGGGTGGGCAAAACCACGACGACGATCAACCTCGCGGCGGCGTTGGTTGAGCAGAAGCAGCGCGTTTTGGTGATTGACCTTGATCCGCAGGGAAACGCGTCAACTGGTCTGGGTATTGAACTGGATGATCGGGAATTTACGACCTACGAGCTTTTGCTTGAGGATATCGACCTTGATCAAGTAATTATGACGACCGAGACAGAAGGCCTGCATATCGTTGCCGCCACTGTCGATCTGAGTTCCGCAGATATGGAATTGATCGCCAATGAAAAGCGTAGTTTTCTTCTGCATGACGCGCTTCGGCAGACGCAGATGGACAGCTACGCCTTCGATTATATCCTGATTGATTGCCCGCCATCGCTGAACCTGCTGACAGTGAATGCGATGATCGCGGCGCATTCGGTGCTTGTCCCGCTGCAAAGCGAGTTTTTCGCGCTTGAAGGATTGTCGCAATTGATGCTGACCATCCGCGAAGTGCGCCAGAGCGGGAACAAGGATCTGCGGATCGAAGGAATTTTGCTGACGATGTATGATCAGCGGAATAACCTGTCGCAACAGGTTGAGCAGGACGCCCGAAGCAATCTGGGCGAACTGGTATATAGAACCGTTATTCCGCGCAACGTACGGGTCAGTGAGGCACCCAGTTACGCGATGCCGGTTCTAAGTTACGATAGCGGGTCGAAAGGTGCCAAAGCGTACCGCGATCTGGCGAAAGAAGTACTGGCAAATAGTGCCGTATAAATAAGGGGTCAGGCAATGGCAGATAAAGACAAACGGCGCGGTTTGGGTCGAGGATTGTCGGCTTTGATGGCGGACGTAGCGGAGACACAAACGGTGGCATCAGAAGGCGCGGCGGAACAGTATGTTCCTATTGAAAAGATTTCTCCTAATCCGGAGCAGCCGCGCAAGCGGTTTGATCCGCAGGATTTGGATGATCTTGCAAACTCTATTCGCGAAAAAGGGGTTATCCAGCCGCTGATCGTACGCCGCCGCGATGATGGGACGTTCGAAATTGTCGCGGGTGAACGCCGATGGCGCGCGTCGCAGATGGCGCAGCTGCATGAACTTCCGATCATTGTCCGCGAATTCACCGATGTCGAAGTTCTCGAAGTTGCGATTATCGAGAACATCCAGCGGGCGGACCTCAATTCGATCGAAGAAGCGGCGGGCTATCGTCAGCTGATGGACCGTTTTGGCCACACGCAAGAGAAGATGGCGGAAGCCTTGGGCAAAAGCCGCAGTCATATCGCGAACTTGCTGCGCTTGCTAAACTTGCCCGAGAATGTACTGGAAATGGTGCGTCAGGGCGACCTGACAGCGGGTCACGCCCGGACCTTGGTGCCGTCGAAGAACCCTGAAAAACTGGCCAAACAGATTATCGCCGGCGGCTTGTCGGTGCGCGCGGCCGAGGCGCTGATCAAGAAAGAGCAGCAAGCTGAGAATGAAGGACCAAACAAACGGGCGGCGAAATCCTCGAACGAAAAAGACGCGGACACCCGCGCGCTTGAAGGGGATCTGTCAGAGAACCTTGGTTTGAAGGTAACCCTGAACCACAAGCCGGGGCAGGAGGCGGGCCAGATGGTGCTGCACTACACGACGATGGACGAGCTGGACGAGCTTTGCCAACGTCTGTCGGCCTCTTAATCCGACAAAAGCTCGGCCAGGATCGCGTTTAGCACCATAAAGCCCTGATCCGTCACATAAAGCTGGTCTTTATCCCTAGAAATCATCCCGATGTCCTGCATCTGGGTGATTTTTTTTGTCGAAAGCGGTGCGCCGGAAAGCGCCTCGTACCGGCGCAGATCCACGCCTTCTTTCAGACGCAGCCCCATCATCAGAAACTCGCTCCCCTGATCTTCGGTCGTCAAAAGCTCGCGGGGCTTTTCGGTGGCACCGCTGGCAACAGCGTCAAGCCAGCGTTTGGGGTTGCTAAAACATTCGGTCGCAAAGCGATTGCCGTTTTGGGTCAAGCGCCCGTGGGCCCCCGGACCGATGCCAAGATAATCACCGTAGCGCCAGTAGATCAGATTGTGCCGCGATTGCGCCCCGTCGCGGGCGTGGTTCGATACCTCGTAAGAGGGCATGCCCATCTCGCCGCAAATATCCTGAGTGGCCGCATACATATCGGCACCCAGATCATCGCTGGGCAATCCGCGCAGCTTTCCCACTGCATAGCGATCGCCAAAGGCGGTGCCTTGTTCGATGGTCAGTTGATACAGCGACATATGGTCTATCGCTAGCGATAGGGCCTGTTTCAGCTCGGTCCGCCAGTCGGCCAAACCCTGGTTCTGGCGACCATAAATCAGGTCAAAACTGACGCGTTCAAAGGTATTACGGGCGATGTCAAAAGCGGCAAGCCCTTCGTCAACCGTATGGATGCGGCCCAGACGTTTCAGGTCCGCGTCATTCAAGGCCTGTATCCCCATTGAAATGCGGTTGACGCCCGCCTGACGGAAGGCGGCAAAACGGACGGCCTCAACCGAACCGGGGTTCGCCTCAAGCGTGATTTCCAGATCATTCGCCGTGGGCCACAGTCGACGGATCGCGGCGATGACATCGGCGACGACATCGGGGTCCATCAGGCTGGGGGTGCCACCGCCGAAAAAGACGGCGTTCAAGACGCGCCCTTGGGTTTCGGCGGCGCCGCGTTCAAGCTCTGCCAGATAGGCATCGCGCCAAGCCCGTTGGTCGATTGTGCGACTAACATGGCTGTTAAAGTCACAATAGGGGCACTTCGCCTCGCAAAACGGCCAATGGATATAAAGGCCAAAGCCCCCCTGGCGCCAATCCTCAGTCAAAGCAGGCAGAGATCAATTTGGCGAAAGCGTCCGCACGGTGGCTGATTGCGTTCTTGGCGTCGGCGGACATTTCGCCAAAGGTCTGATCGTGCCCGTCGGGTTGGAACATCGGGTCATAGCCGTGACCGATGTCGCCGCGGATCGGCCAGACAAGCGTGCCGTTCACGCGGCCTTCGAAAACCTCTTCATGTCCGTCGGGCCATACCAAAACCAGTGTTGCGCAGAACCGCGCGCGGCGCGGGTGGGGGGCGTTTGCCTCTTCCAGCAACCTGTGGGTCTTGGTCATTGCCATGACGAAATCGCGGCCGTTGGGCGTTTCGGACCAATCGGCGGTATAGACGCCGGGGGCATTGTCCAGCGCTTCGACCTCGATCCCGGAGTCATCTGCAAGCGCGGGAAGGCCCGTTGCCGCCACCGCCGCACGTGCTTTGATGCGGGCGTTGCCGATGAAAGTGTTTTCGGTTTCCTCCGGCTCGCCCAGGTTCATCTCGGCGGCGCCTTTGACGGTGACGCCGAAGGGGGCGAAAAGCTCGGTCATTTCCTGCAGCTTGCCAGCGTTGTGGGTGGCGACCAGGATCTGGTCGCCGGTGAATTTACGGGTCATGCGGTGGCTGCCTTCTGCTTCTCGACCAGCTCTGCCACGCCTTTTTCGGCGAGGTCCATCAGCTGGTTCATCTGGTCGCGCGAATAGGTGGAGCCTTCGGCGCTCATCTGGATCTCGATCAGTTTGCCGGTGCCGGTCATAATAAAGTTACCGTCGACGCCTGCTTCGGAATCCTCGGGGTAGTCAAGGTCAAGCACGGGCTGGCCCGCATAGATGCCGCAGCTGATCGCGGCGACCGGATCGACCAGTGGGTCGCTGACCACGTCGCCGGCCTTCATCAGCTTGTTCACCGCCAGTTTCAACGCGACCCAACCCCCAGTGATAGAGGCACAACGCGTGCCGCCGTCGGCCTGCAGTACGTCACAGTCGATGGTGATCTGACGTTCGCCCAAGGCACTGCGATCCACGCCGGCGCGCAGGGCGCGACCGATAAGGCGTTGAATTTCAACGGTACGCCCCCCTTGTTTGCCCATTGCCGCCTCGCGGCGCATACGGGTGTTGGTGGCACGGGGCAGCATGCCGTATTCTGCCGTGACCCAGCCCAGACCGGAGCCTTTGATAAAGGGCGGCACGCGGTCCTCGATCGTGGCGGTACACAGCACATGGGTGTCGCCCATCTTGATCAGGGCCGATCCTTCGGCGTGTTTGGTGAATCCCGTTTCAATCGATACGGCACGCAGTTCGTCAAGTTTCCGACCAGAGGGGCGCATAGGTATTTCCTTTTCCATTTGCCATTGGGGATAACTCTGCGTTGCGGCGCGATGCAACCCCGATTGACGTTTGCCCCCTGTCGCACATACTTCTCCCACTATGGACAAAACACCTACAGTTTTAGACGAGATGAACGACCGCTCGCGCGAGGTGTTCCGCCGCGTGGTCGAAGGCTATCTGGCGAATGGCGATCCCGTGGGGTCGCGCACGCTGACCCGTGATTTCAGCGAAAAGGTCAGCGCGGCCACGATCCGTAATGTGATGCAGGATCTTGAATATATGGGCCTGCTCGGCAGCCCCCATGTCAGCGCCGGTCGTATCCCGACGCAGATGGGGCTGCGCATGTTCGTCGACGGCATGATCGAGATCGGCGATCCAACCGAGACGGACCGTGAAAAGATCGATGCGACCGTTGGCAGCAACAACGCCGATGTCAGCGGCATTCTTGATCGGGTGGGGTCGGCGCTGTCCGGCGTGACCCAGGGCGCCTCGCTTGTGCTGACGCCCAAACACGAGGCGCCGATCAAACATATCGAATTTGTTTCACTGTCTCACGATAGGGCGCTGGTCGTTCTGGTCTTTTCCGACGGTCACGTGGAGAACCGGTTGTTCACACCGCCGCCGGGCCAGACCCCCAGCAGCATGCGCGAAGCCGCGAATTTCCTGAATGCGCTGGTCGAGGGGAAGACCATCTCGGAATTGCAGCGCACCATCGCGCATGAGATCAGCCAGCGGCGCCAGCAGATCGATGTTCTGGCGCAGCAGCTTGTAGAAAGCGGTCTGGCGCTGTGGCAGGGCGAAGGGGAATCCCCCGAGCGGTTGATCGTGCGCGGACGGTCGAATCTGATCAACACCGAAGGCGAGGCCGAGAACGTCGAATTGATCCGCCAGCTGTTTGACGACCTTGAACGCAAGCGCGATATCGCGGAATTCCTCGAATTGGCCGACGCGGGCGACGGTGTGCGCATTTTTATTGGTTCTGAGAATAAACTTTTTTCACTTTCGGGTTCCTCTCTGGTCGTTTCCCCTTATATGAACGCTGATCGTAAGGTGATCGGGGCGGTCGGTGTGATCGGCCCCACGCGCCTTAATTATGGACGTATCGTGCCGATTGTGAATTACACGGCGCAGCTGGTTGGAAAGCTGATTTCGAACCGCAGCTAGAGGTGAATTATGGCAGAGCCGAAAGAGAACGAATTTCTGGATGATATCGATGACGCAGAGGCCGAAGCCTATGCCGACGAGATGTCCGAGATTGACGACGAAGCGCTGGAACTGGACGAATTGCGTGCCGAGCGTGACCAGCTGAAAGACCGTTTCATGCGGGCCCTGGCCGACGCGGAGAACGCGCGCAAACGATCCGACAAGGACCGTCGCGAGGCGGAAAACTATGGCGGGTCGAAACTGGCGCGCGACATGCTGCCGGTCTACGACAATATGAAACGCGCCCTGGAAGCCGCTACAGAAGAGCAGCGCACCATCTCCGGCCCATTGCTGGAAGGGATCGAGCTGACGATGCGCGAGTTGCTGAGCGTGTTCAAGAAGCACGGCATCGAAGTCATCTCACCCGCAGTGGGTGACAAGTTCGATCCGCAGCATCATCAGGCGATGTTCGAGGCACCCGTGCCAGACACCAAAGCAGGCGATATCATCCAAGTGGCCGCCGAAGGTTTCATGTTGCACGACCGTCTGCTGCGTCCGGCGCAGGTCGGCGTTTCCTCTACCCCCGCAGGGTAAACGCCCGGGATAGAGCGGCCCTTCGGGGAGGATTTAACACCATTTGGAAGTGAGGGAGGCGGTCAGGTTTTGGCCGCCTCTTTCAATTTATAGAGCAGGTCGAGCGCTTCACGTGGAGAGAGCTCGTCGGGGATAATCTCGGCCAGCGTTTCTTCAAGCTTGGAGCTTTGTTTTGGTTGGGGCGCAGGTGCCGGTGCCACGGCAAACAGGGGCAGATCGTCGATCAGGGTTTTCTGCGTCGCGCCGCCTTCGCGTTCGCCCTTTTCCAACGCTTCAAGCACGACGCGTGCGCGCGCGATGACGGAAGGCGGCAAGCCGGCCAATTGCGCGACCTGCACACCGTAGGACCGATCGGCGGCACCTTTGCGGACCTCGTGCAGGAAGATCACCTCTCCGTCCCATTCCTTGACCGCGACGGTGGCGTTATCGACCCCGCCCAGCTTGTTCGAAAGCGCGGTCATTTCATGGTAGTGTGTGGCGAACAAAGCGCGAGAGCGGTTGATATCGTGCAGATGTTCCAGCGTGGCCCAGGCGATGGACAAGCCGTCATAGGTCGCCGTGCCGCGCCCGATTTCATCCAGGATCACAAGTGCGCGGTCGTCTGCCTGATTGAGGATTGCGGCGGTTTCGACCATTTCGACCATAAACGTGGAACGGCCTCGTGCCAGATCGTCAGAGGCGCCGACACGGCTGAAAATCTGGCTAATCAGGCCGATGTGGGCGGTGGCGGCAGGCACGTAGCTGCCCATTTGCGCCATCAACGCGATGATCGCGTTCTGCCGCAGGAAGGTCGATTTACCCGCCATGTTAGGGCCGGTCAGCAGCCAGATATTCGCGTTGTCGCCATCGGCCGACAGGGTGCAATCGTTGGCGATAAAGGGGCTGCCGGATTGCTGGGCCAAGGCGCGTTCCACGACCGGATGGCGGCCCCCCTGAATGTCGAAGGCACGTGAATTATCGACGCGGGGTTTCACCCAGTTTTCGGACTGCGCCAGATCGGCCAGACCGGTGGCCAGATCAATCTCGGCCAATCCAGCAGAGGCGACACCGATCGGGCCGGAGTGATCCAGAATCGCGCGTTTCAACGTTTCATAGAGCCGCTTTTCAATCTCCAGCGCGTGGTTGCCCGCGTTGAGGATCTTTGTCTCCATCTCGGACAGTTCCACGGTTGTGAAACGGACCTGATTGGCGGTGGTCTGACGGTGGATAAAGGTATCGGACAGCGGCGCCGACAGCATTTTCTCGGCGTGAGTCGATGTGACTTCGGCGAAATAGCCAAGCACGTTGTTGTGTTTGATCTTCAACGTCGAGATACCGGTGAGCGTGATGAAATCCTGCTGCATCTGGGCAATGACGCTGCGGCCTTCGTCCCGCAGGGTGCGCACCTCGTCCAGCTCGGCGTCATACCCCGGCGCGATAAAGCCGCCGTCGCGGGCCAGCAGGGGTGGTTCGGCGATCAGCGCATCGTCGAGCAGATCAATCAGGCTGTCATGGCCGGTAAGCCCTTTGGCAGCCTGGGCCAGCAGATCGGGCAGGGCGGCGGTTTGCATCTTGTCGGCCAGATGGCTGGCTTCGGTCAGGCCGTTGCGGATGGCGGCAAGGTCACGGGGGCCGCCACGGTCCAGCGACAGGCGCGACAGGGCGCGGTCCAGATCAGGGACGTTGCGCAGATGCTGGCGGATGTCATTGCGGATCGACGGTGTGTCATAGGCAAAGCTGATCGCGTCCAGACGGGATTGAATCGTCTCTAACACACGGGAAGGTGACGAAATGCGCCGTTCCAGCAGCCGGGCGCCACCGGCGGTCACTGTCTTGTCCATAACGGACAACAGCGTACCGGCGCGACCACCGGTCAGCGCATGTGTCAGTTCAAGATTGCGACGTGTGGCAGCGTCGATCTGCACGCTGCGGGCCTCGGCCTCTTTCTGCGGCGGGCGGAGGAGGGGGAGTTTGCCCTTCTGTGTAATCTCGAGATAGTCGATGATCGCGCCCATGGCCGAGATATCGGCGCGTTCAAAGCTGCCGAAGGCGTCGAGCGACCCGATGCCGAACAGATCGCAGACCCGTTTCTCAGCGCTGCTGCTGTCAAAGGCAGAGCGCGCAATAGGGGTCAGCGCGATGTCGAAATCAGAGACTAATTCGCGTAAATCAGCCTCTTTCGCTTCTGACACGATCAGCTCTGACGGGGACAGACGGGCCAGTTCGGGGCCAAGGCGCGACAGGGTCAGGGGCATCACGTGAAACGCACCGGTCGAAATATCGACCCAGGCCAGCGCATGACCATCGCGGACCTCTGCAAATGCGGCCAGATAGTTGTGGCGCCGCGCTTCGAGCAGGGATTCCTCGGTCAATGTGCCGGGCGTGACCAGCCGCACGACATCGCGTTTGACCACGGATTTATAGCCGCGTTTCTTCGCCTCTGCCGGGCTTTCCATCTGTTCGCATACCGCCACGCGAAAGCCTTTGCGGATCAGCGTCAGCAAATACCCTTCGGCGGCATGCACCGGAACGCCGCACATGGGGATGTCTTCGCCCCCGTGTTTGCCGCGTTTGGTCAGCGCGATATCCAGCGCTTCAGCCGCGGCGACGGCATCGTCAAAGAACATCTCGTAGAAATCGCCCATGCGGTAGAACAGCAGCGCTTCGGCGTACTGGGATTTAAGCTCTAGATATTGCGCCATCATTGGCGTGATTTTTTCTTCGGTCACCCTGCGCCCCCGGTTCGAGTTAACGTTGTGTACAAAACCGCGCCTCCGGACGAAAGGGCGGACCGGCGTTGCACGTGAGGCGTCGCCGCGACGTCGTGCAAACCGTGAGCGCCATCATGATTGTGTGAGGGGCCGATCGGCGATATCAAGCGGGAAACCATGAGGAAAGCCGTTCTAGTGACCAAAAACCGCATCACGTCCGAAGAGGCGCTCGCCTTTCACCTTGAACCCACGCCGGGCAAGTTCGAAATCACCGCAACCGTCCCGATGACGACCCAGCGGGATCTGAGCCTCGCCTATTCCCCCGGTGTTGCCGTTCCCTGTGAGGCGATCGCTGAAAATCCCGAGCTGGCATATGACTATACCAACAAGGGCAATATGGTTGCGGTGATTTCCAACGGCACTGCTGTTTTGGGCTTGGGCAACCTTGGTGCGCTGGCGTCGAAACCGGTGATGGAGGGTAAGTCGGTGCTGTTCAAACGGTTCGCCGACGTGAATTCGATCGACGTCGAACTGGACACCGAAGACCCCGAGGCGTTCATCAACGCGGTCAAGCTGATGGGGCCGACGTTCGGCGGGATCAACCTTGAGGATATCAAGGCGCCAGAATGTTTCATCATCGAACAGCGTCTGAAAGAAGAGATGGATATTCCCGTCTTTCACGACGACCAGCACGGCACCGCGGTGATCTGTGCTGCCGGTCTGCTGAACGCCTTGCGCATTTCAGGCAAGAAGATCGAAGATGTGCAGATCGTGTTGAACGGTGCGGGGGCGGCGGGGATCGCCTGTCTTGAACTGCTCAAGGCGATGGGGGCCAAGCACAACAACTGTATCATGTGCGATACAAAAGGTGTGATCTATCAGGGCCGTACCGAGGGTATGAACCAGTGGAAGTCGGCCCATGCCGCGCAGACCGAGCTGCGCACGCTGGAAGAGGCGATGAAGAACGCGGATGTGTTCCTGGGTGTGTCGGTCAAAGGGGCGGTAACGCCTGCGATGGTCGCCAGCATGGCGGATAATCCGGTGATCTTCGCGATGGCGAACCCCGATCCTGAAATCACGCCGGAGGAAGCGCACGAGGTGCGCCCCGATGCGATTGTCGCCACAGGCCGCAGCGATTACCCCAATCAGGTAAACAACGTTTTGGGCTTTCCTTACCTGTTCCGCGGGGCGCTGGATATCCACGCCCGCGCCATCAACGACGAGATGAAGATCGCCTGCGCCCACGCTTTGGCCGATCTGGCACGCGAAGATGTGCCGGACGAAGTGGCGCTGGCCTATGGCAAGAACCTGAGCTTTGGCCGGGATTACATCATCCCGACGCCGTTCGATCCGCGTCTGATCCATCGTATTCCGCCTGCTGTTGCACGTGCAGGTATGGACACCGGCGCCGCGCGGCGCCCGATCATCGATATGGACGCCTACGAGCTGAGCCTGAAGTCGCGGATGGACCCGACGGCGAATATCCTGCGCGGGATCAACGCCCGTGCGCGGGCCAATCAGGCGCGGATGATCTTTGCCGAAGGGGATGACCCCAAGGTTCTGCGGGCGGCGGTGATGTATCAACGCTCCGGTCTGGGCAAGGCGCTGGTGGTCGGACGTGCTGACGACGTAAAGGCCAAGCTGACGGCGGCGGGGATGGAGGATGCCTACCGCGAGCTTGAGGTCGTGAATGCGGCCAATACCCAACACCTAGAGACGTATAAGTCATTCCTTTACAATCGCTTGCAGCGCAAGGGGTCGGACAGCAAGGATATCCACCGTCTGGCCGCCCGTGACCGCCACGTCTTTGCCGCGCTGATGTTGGCGCACGGGCATGGCGATGGTCTGGTGACCGGTGCAACCCGCAAATCCGCCCATGTTCTTGAACGGCTGAACCACGTATTCGATGCAAATGCAAAACACGGCGCCGTCGGGATCACTGCGCTGCTGCACAAGGGGCGGATCGTGTTCATCGGCGATACGCTGGTGCATGAATGGCCGAACGAAGAAGACCTTGCGAATATTGCTGAAAAAGGGGCCAAGGTCGCCCGCCACATGGGGCTTGAGCCGCGGGTTGCCTTCGTCAGCTTCTCTACCTTTGGCTATCCGGTTTCCGAGCGGGCAGAAAAGATGCAGCGCGCCCCCGATGTGCTGGATGCACGAGGGGTTGATTTCGAATACGAAGGCGAAATGACCGTGGATGTGGCGCTGAATGCCGAAAGCCAGAAGAACTATCCGTTCTCGCGGCTGACTGGGCCTGCGAATATCCTCGTCGTGCCGGCGCGGCATTCGGCCAGTATCTCGGTCAAATTGATGCAGGAAATGGCGGGCGCCACAGTAATCGGCCCGATCCTGACGGGGTTGGACAAGTCGATCCAGATCTGTTCGACCACATCCACCGCGAATGACATCCTGAACATGGCTATTCTGGCGGCCTGCAAGGTTGGCGAATGATCTGGAACCTCGGCTCTATCAACGCGGATAATTTCTACTATCTGCGGCATCTGCCGGCGCCGGGGGAAACGATTGCCGCGCATGATTTCCGGCAAGGGTTGGGCGGGAAGGGGGCCAATATGTCGGTCGCCGCCGCCCGCGCCGGAACGCGCGTTATGCATATCGGTGCCGTGGGGCCGGACGGTAAATGGACCGTGGACCGCTTGCTGGAATACGGCGTCGAAACGCAGCATATCAGCATGATCGACACGGCCACCGGTCACGCGAATATCTGTGTGGCCGAGGATGGCGAAAACTCTATCGTGTTGTTTTCAGGGGCCAATCACCAGATCACCACCCAGATGATCGGGGCCGCCCTGGCAGAGGCATCGCCCGGTGACTTTCTGCTGATGCAGAACGAAACCCTGGGCCAACGCTTTGCCGCGCAGACTGCGCATACTTTGGGCCTGCGCGTCGCTTATGCCGCCGCGCCCTTTGATGCTGAAATCGTGGCGCAGGTTCTGCCCGACATTGATCTGCTGGTGTTGAACGAGGTCGAGGCAGAGGCGCTTGAAAAAACCACAGGTGCCCGCATCGACGCGCTGCCGATCGACGATATTATCGTGACCTTGGGCGCTGAGGGGTGCAAATGGGTCTCTAACAAGGCGAAAACGGTGCAAAGCTTTCCGGCCTATCCGGTCAAAGCCATCGATACCACGGGCGCGGGGGACACGTTTACCGGCTATTTGATCGCTGCCTTGGACCGCAAACTGTCGATGCCGGATGCGATTGCGCTGGCAATGCAAGCTGGCGCCTTGATGGTCACGCGGCAAGGGACGGCGGATGTGATCCCGGACCTCAAAGACATCCAGGATCACGGTTTTGACGAAGATTAACGCTCGCGATTAACGCGGGGTTAACGTTATTTCGCGAAGGGCGCGGCGCTACCCCAAAGTTGTTTCACGCGCTGGTCGCGCCCACAGCCGTTGCGATAGCGCTTGTAGGCGACGGATTTCTTCACGCCCAAGCCGACGCTGGTAAAGGCCAGACGTTCATCGCTTTTGTAGTAATCCTGATGGTAGGCATCGGCGGGGTAGAACGCGGCTTTGCCCAAGATCGGGGTTACGACGTTCTTGCTCAAAGCGGCCTGCGCATCGGCCTTGGCCTTTTCTGCAGCGGCCTTCTGCCCGTTACCGTCGGCAAAAATCGCGGTGCGGTAGCTATCGCCGCGGTCGCAGAATTGCCCGCCCGCGTCTGTCGGATCAACCGACCGGAAGAACATCGACAGCAACTGGTCCGCAGACACCACCGCCGGATCATACTGGATCTGCGCTGCTTCATAGTGCCCGGTGCCGCCGGCGACGACCTGTTTATAGGTGGGGTTTTTCACGCTTCCGCCCGCAAAACCCGATACGACCTCTTTCACACCCTTAACGCTTTCAAAGTCCGCTTCAACGCACCAAAAGCAGCCGCCCGCGACCAAAAGCGTCTCTGTTCCGGCAGCTTTTGCGGTTGTCGCCTGTGCTGCAAGGCCCAGACCAATGGCAGCGCTTAACGCGATCATGCGCATATTTGTGGCAAATCCCATGGAATACTCTCCTTTGTTTTGCCTGACGGTGACCGCAATGTTTGCGCGACGCAACTCAGGTGCCCGTGATGTCACGGCCAAGTGATGTCGGTTTCACCCTTGGCCCCGTGGCACGAAGTTCTTAGCGTCAGCCCCAAAGAAGGAGCAATTTGATGCAAACCCACGTCACCACGCACCAAGCCGAAGAAGATGCCCGCAATGAAGACATTTTGATCTATTTAAACGGTCAGATTGTCCCCAAGGCACAGGCCGTGGTCAGCGTCTATGACAGCGGTTTCATGCTTGGCGACGGCATCTGGGAAGGGCTGCGGCTGTATGATGGTACATGGGCCTTTCTGAACGATCACTTTGACCGCCTGTTCGAGGCGTCCAAAGCCATTGACCTTGATATCGGGATGACGCGCGACGCCCTGATTTCAGCCTTGTTAGAGACGCAAAAAGCCAATGGCATGACCACCGACGCCCACGCGCGCCTGATGATCACACGGGGGCCAAAAACGCGGCCCTTCCAGCACCCGTCGCTGTCGCAATCGGGCCCCACCATCACGATCATTATGGAACACTCGCGCCCGAATATGCCGCGCCCGATCCGGCTGGCCACGGTGCCGCATCTGCGCGGGCTGCCGATGACGCAGGATCCAAAGCTGAATAGTCATTCCAAATTGAACTGTATTCTCGCGTGTATTGCCGCGGAAAAAGCGGGTGCCGACGAAGGGCTGATGCTGGATATTAACGGTTTCGTGAATACAACAAACGCCTGTAACTTTTTCATCGTCCGCAAAGGGGAGGTTTGGACCAGCACCGGCGATTACTGCATGAATGGAATCACCCGTCAGAAGGTGATCGACCTGTGTCGCGCCAATGATATCCCGTGTTTCGAAAGGAATTATTCATTGGTCGACACCTATGGTGCTGACGAGGCGTTCTTGACCGGCACATTCGGGGCGCAAACACCTGTCGCGATGATCGATGGCCGCCAGATTGGCACGGGCGACATGGGGCCGGTAACAAAAAAGCTGCGCGGTTTGTACAAAGACCTGATCGCAAAGGAATGTGCCTGATGCGTATCGCAATGTGGTCCGGCCCGCGCAATCTGAGCACGGCGATGATGTATAGCTTCGGAAACCGCGCCGATTTCACCGCGATGGATGAACCGTTCTATGCGCCGTATCTTAAGGCCACCGGCGTCGATCATCCGATGAAAGATGAAATTATCGCGGGCCATGAATGCGACCCCTTGAGCGTCGCGGCGCGCTGCGCAAAGCCGGGCACGCCGCATCGCTACATGAAACACATGCCCCATCATATGATTGACGGGTTTCCGATGGATTGGGCAGAGGGCTGCGTGCATGTCCACCTGATACGCCACCCCGCCCGCGTGATCGCCAGCTATACCGCGAAACGGGAAGCGCCGAATTTTAATGATATCGGCTATGGCCAACAGACTGCGCTGTACGATCAAATCGGTGGGCTGGTCATCGATTCCGCTGATATTCGCGCCGACCCCGAAGGCATGTTGCGCAAGCTGTGTGATGCCATCAACCTGCCCTTCGATCCGGCAATGCTATCCTGGGCGGCGGGCCCACGTGCCGAAGATGGCATCTGGGCCTCACATTGGTATGGTGCCGTGCACAAAAGCACCGGTTTTGCAGGGGCAGAGGGGCCGTTGCCCAGGCTTGAACCTGCCGCAGAAGCGCTGTGTGCCAAAGCGCTTCCACATTATCAAAAGCTTTATGATCAACGGCTTAGGTGATTTCGGGTTAAAATCTTCGATTTATCGAAACTAAATCATCTCATGTTGCGTGAATTATCAGGAAGAACCACGCAACAAGGAGATTTAACATGAAGATGTTTACAGCAACCGCTCTGGCTCTCACGCTTGCCACGGGTACAGCCTTCGCCGCCGCACACAGCAACGCGATGGTCGAAGCGATGGATCAAGATGTATCCAACGGTGTGGTCAGCGCCGATAAGGTGATGGCAACTGAAAACGGCTGGATGGTCGTTCACCGCACAGATGCCGAGATGAAACCCGGCCCCGTTGTCGGCTACGCGCCTCTGCGTGCCGGTGAAAACGTCGACGTTGCCGCCATTCTGCAAGAAGAGGTGAAATCCGGCGATATGTTGATGCTCATGGTCCACTCCGAAGAGGGCGGCATGAAAACCGGCGGCTTTGAATACACATTGGGCGCCAAAGAAGACGGCCCGATCAAGCCAGACGGTAAATTGGTGATGACGGTTATTACTGCAGAGTAAACCGTTTTAGCCCAAAAGAAGGCCCGGACAGAATATCCCCCTGTCCGGGCCTTTTTTGTTTACCCTTTGAGGCGCTTATCGCGTGCGGCCAAGAGCTTGAGACGCAGCGCGTTCAGCTGAATGAAGCCCGCCGCGTCTTTTTGATCATAGGCCCCAGCATCATCTTCAAATGTCACGTGGGCTTCGGAATACAGCGAATGATCCGACCAGCGGCCGACGGTACGCACGTGGCCTTTGTACAATTTCAGTCGAACTGTACCGGTTACATGGGTTTGCGAGGCATCAATCGCCGCTTGCAGCATGGTGCGCTCGGGGCTGTACCAGAAACCGTTATAGATCAGCTCCGCATAGCGCGGCATCAGCTCGTCCTTCAGGTGCATCGCCCCACGGTCGAGGGTGATCGATTCGATCCCGCGGTGTGCTTCAAGCAGCAAGGTGCCGCCCGGCGTTTCGTAAATACCGCGGGATTTCATCCCGACAAAACGACCCTCGACAAGGTCAAGGCGCCCGCAGCCATGTTTGCCGCCAAGTTCGTTCAATTTAGCCAGAAGTGTCGCGGGCGACATGGCTTCGCCGTTGATGCTTACCGCATCGCCACGTTCAAACCCGATTTCCACATACTCGGGCGTATCTGGTGCTTGCTCTGGCGAGACCGTGCGCTGGTACACATAGTCGGGCGCGTCCACGGCCGGATCCTCAAGCACTTTGCCTTCCGAAGAGGTGTGCAGCAGGTTCGCGTCCACGCTAAACGGCGCTTCACCACGTTTGTCCTTCGCCACAGGGATCTGATGTTTTTCGGCAAATTCGATCAATTTAGTCCGGCTGGACAGGTCCCATTCCCGCCATGGCGCGATCACCTTGATGTCGGGGTTCAGCGCGTAGGCCGCCAATTCGAAACGAACCTGATCGTTGCCCTTGCCTGTCGCGCCGTGCGCAACGGCATCGGCACCGGTTTCGGCGGCGATTTCAACAAGGCGCTTGGAAATCAGAGGGCGCGCGATGGAGGTGCCCAACAGGTATAGGCCTTCATAGACCGCATTGGCGCGGAACATGGGGAAGACGAAATCGCGCACGAATTCTTCACGCACGTCTTCCACGTAAATCTCGGATGCGCCCATCATTTCAGCTTTGGCGCGGGCGGGCTCAAGCTCTTCGCCTTGGCCGAGGTCAGCGGTAAAGGTAACCACCTCGCAACCATATTCGGTTTGCAGCCATTTCAGGATGATCGAGGTATCAAGCCCACCAGAATAGGCGAGCACAACTTTTTTGGGCGCGGACATGATGTTTCCTTTTCGGTTTGCACCGCGAAGTACCTGTTTTTCAAGGCGTGAGCAAGATTGAAGGCTGCGTTGACCGCGTCACCTGGGAATCGTATCGACAAGTATTCAACGGGAAGGTCGATGAGATGACAGATATGTTTAAAACTGCAGCACGCAGCGCAGCGCAACAGATGCGAGAGGTGTTTCCCGCCACCCCCTTGATGCGCAACGAACATCTGTCAGAAAAATATGACGCTGACATATGGTTGAAACGCGAAGACCTAAGCCCCGTTAGATCATATAAGTTGCGCGGGGCGTTCAACGCGATGCGCAAAGTGATCCCCGAGAAGTCTGTTTTCGTTTGTGCAAGTGCGGGCAACCACGCCCAAGGTGTTGCATTTATGTGCAGTCATTTCGGTGTGAAAGGTGTGATTTTCATGCCCGTCACGACGCCTCAACAGAAAATTCAGAAAACCAAGATGTTCGGTGGGCGTCAGGTCGAGGTTCGCTTGATCGGAGATTACTTTGACAAAACGCTCGCCGCGGCGCAGCAGTATTGCGTGGAAGAGGGCGCGCATTTTCTGTCTCCTTTCGATGATGAAGATGTCATAGAGGGGCAAGCCTCCGTTGCGGTTGAAATAGAGGAGCAGTTAGGGCGCGTGCCCGACCACATTCTGCTTCCCGTTGGTGGCGGCGGTCTTTCGTCCGGCGTTTACAGCTATTTTCAAAATGCGTGCCGGTATAGCTTTGTTGAACCTGAAGGGGCCCCTAGTTTGGCCAAAGCTTTGGTCGCGGGTGCACCGGTGGATGTGTCTCCTATCAATAGTTTCGTCGATGGGGCCGCGGTCGCAAAAATTGGCCAACGTAACTTTGCACGGTTGGATCGTGTCGCAGAGAGTGATGTGATACATCTGGCCGAAGACCGCATCTGCGTCACGATCATCGAAATGCTGAATGTTGAAGGCATCGTGTTAGAACCTGCTGGTGCCCTTTCGATTGAGGCGCTGGGCGAAGTAGCTGACCAGATCAAGGGCAAGACCGTTGTATGCGTAGCATCCGGCGGAAACTTTGATTTTGAGCGTCTGCCAGAGGTGAAAGAGCGGGCGCAGCGGTACTCCGGCGTCAAAAAATATTTTATTCTGCGGATGCCGCAGCGCCCTGGTGCGCTGAAAGAATTCTTGAGCATTCTCGGCCCAGACGATGACATCTGTCGGTTTGAATACCTGAAGAAGTCTGCGCGAAACTTCGGCTCTGTTCTGATCGGAATTGAAACACGCAGCCCTGACAGTTTTGGGCCGTTTTTGGCGCAACTGAAGGACGCAGGATTTACCTATACGGACATCACGAATGACGAAACCTTGGCTCAATTTGTTCTATAGGTGCACTGCAGGTCTCCGTGTTCGATAGGAAATGTTCTTTCGATTTTTCATAGCTGGTAAGGATCTCCTTCCAAATAGATGTGATTTGATGGCTGCCGGCAAAATTGCCTTCGGCCTGCGCGCATTGTTCTGATAATTCGACAAACCCCACGCTTAATGCGCTGCCCTTCACAAAGTGAAGTATATCGCGAAACTGATCGGTCGTTACGCCCATCGTTAGCTGAGCATTGGCTTCTTCCACCTCCTTAAAAAACACGCACATAATTGTGCTGAAGTCGTCGCGCCCAACAGCGGTTTGCAAGGTCGCGACCTGTTCCCAGTCAATCACTGATTCGCCCTCTTTCTCCGGCCAATGTGGGGCAAAGTTCTTAACAAAGCGTGCAGGGCGATCATCACTTAAAAACTTTTGGGCTTCACCGAATCTTAATCTGTCGTTGGCTAGGCTCGGGGTGAAGTTGTCGAAAGCTTGTGTATGTTGCAGAACAAGATTGAAAAAATTGCCCGACCAAACACGCCGCAGCGGTTTCGCGCGATCAAAACAGCTATGGTTGTCGACGATAGCGCGCTGCAACGGCGAATCTTGATGGCGACACTGTCGCGATGGGGATTCGATGTGCAGGAAGCGGCCTCTGCTGAAGAGGCATTGGCGGTCTGCGAACAAAATCTGCCGGATCTGATCATCAGCGACTGGATTATGCCAGGTATGTCGGGGCTGCAATTTTGCGAGGCGTTTCGCAAACTTTCGAAGGGCAGCTACGGGTACTTCATTTTACTGACGGCAAAATCTGATAAATCCGAGGTGGTTAAAGGGTTGGACAGCGGTGCGGACGATTTTGTCAGCAAGCCAGTCAACGTTGACGAGCTACGCGCGCGAATTATGGCCGGCGAACGCATTTTGACGATGCAGCGTGAATTATCGTCGAAAAACCGTGTCATTAGTGAAGCTTTGGACGCGTTGCAAAACGTACATGACGCATTGGATCGGGACCTAGACGAGGCGCGAAAGTTTCAGAAATCCCTTTTGCAGGAACCCCACTGCGCCTTCGATGCGGGTGCCGTGTCTTTGATGCTCAGGTCTAGCGGGCATGTAGGGGGCGATCTGGTGGGATATTTCACAGCGGGAAATAGCATCGGGATCTACGGACTAGATGTGTCCGGTCACGGGGTGAGCTCGGCCCTGATGGCCGCCCGATTGGCCGGTATATTTTCCGCCGTCGCACCGGAGCAAAACCTGGCGTTGGCACGCCAATCTGACGGGACGTATAAAATGCGCCCGCCCGACCAAGTAATCGCCGAGCTGAACAGCCTAGTGCTCTCTGACATGGAATCGGAGCAGTATTTCACACTTTTTCTGGCGGAAATTGAACTTGATACCGGCAGGATCAGGGCCACCCAGGCCGGCCACCCGCACCCCTTCATTCAGCGACGCAATCGCAGGTTGGAAAACTTCGGGAGAGGCGGGCTGCCCGTAGGGCTGATTGCCGATGCGCAATATGAAACAGTCGCGAGCCAGCTTTACCCTGGCGACCGTCTGATCGTGCTTTCCGACGGGGTGACCGAATGTCCTGACCCGATTGGACAAATGCTTGACGATAATGGTTTAAATCAGGTTCTACATGATCTGCACCCCATCAGGGGGCCGCTTTTCTTTGACGCGCTCACGTCGCGGCTAGAAGATCATGCGGGGACGGCTGACTTTCCTGATGATGTTTCCGGCATCTGCTTCGAATTTCAGGACCTTGCCGCCAGAAACCGTTCAAGAAAGTGCCGATCCCCATCGTTGCCTAGCACCGAAACGGCCTCTTCCCCCGACAGAACAACTGTTGCGTGGTCAGGCTCTATCGGGGGGGCAATATGACGGACGGGATGGGCGACATAGACATGGCAAATTTTCTCGGCCCAGATGTCATACTCCGGCATATAGACGTATCGCCGGAATGCACCCAACCGCCGGGGGCGCGCAATGGTCCAACCAATCTCTTCCATCACCTCGCGGTGGAGCGTTTGGAGAGGCGATTCACCGGGGTCAATGCCGCCGCCTGGCAACTGAATATCAACATGTGGCCTAAGCTGGGCGGTCATCAAAAAACGGCCCTTGAGGGGCAAAATCGCATAGGCTCCGGGACGCGACGTGTATGTTTTTCCCGGAATGGGCGGTTCCCCAACGCGTCGCATCATATGACTCCCCCTTTTCGCACGGCTTGTTGCCCTTATATAGACGCGGTATGCCAACCGTCTGCCGGTAAGGAAAGTCAAATGACCCAAGGAAACAAAATCGCGTGGGACGACACCGTTCTACCCTTTCAACTCGATGCCTCTGATATTCGGGGGCGCGTCGCGCGTCTGGATGGCGTGCTGGAAGGGATTTTGCGTCAGCATGACTATCCCGACAAGGTAGAAGCGTTGGTCGCCGAAATGGCCTTGCTTACGGCGCTGATCGGGCAAACCATTAAGCTGCGTTGGAAATTGCAACTGCAGGTCCAAGCCAAAGGGCCGGTGCGCATGATTGCGACAGACTACTATGGCCCGACGGATGATGGTGAACCCGCGCGCATCCGCGCTTACGCCAGCTATGATGCCGACCGGATCACCGATGGGCCGGCCTTTGATCAGGTGGGCGAGGGGTATTTTGCCATTATGATCGATCAGGGCAACGGGATGACCCCCTATCAGGGCATTACGCCGCTTACCGGTAAATCGCTGTCCGAATGTGCAGAGGCGTATTTCGCGCAGTCCGAACAGCTGCCCACACGGTTTGAGCTGAGCTTTGGCAAATCCACCTCCCCGGGGGAGGATGAGCATTGGCGCGCCGGCGGTGTTATGCTGCAACATATGCCCAAAGCCTCGCCCTTTGCCGCGCAAGGGGAAGGCAGCGGCGAGGTGCTGCAAGCCACTGATCTGGTCGACGGTGAAGAGGGGGATAACTGGCACCGCGTCAATGTCTTGCTGGATACGGTAGACGAGCTTGAACTGATTGGGCCGAGCCTGCCGCCGACAGATCTTTTGAAACGTCTGTTTCACGAGGAGATGCCGCGCGTATTCGACGCGCAGGCGGTCCGCTTTGGCTGCACCTGCTCCGAAGATCGTGTGCGGCAAAGCCTGTCGATCTATTCGGCGGGGGATATCGAAACGATGACGACAGACGACGGCCGCGTCACGGCCGACTGCCAGTTCTGTGGCGCGCATTATGATCTGGATCCGAAAACAGTCGGGTTCGAGGCAGAAGACAACAGTGGGAGCTGATCAGCTCGCCCATTTTCGTAAGGCGCTGGCGCAAACTGGTGTCACGTCTTCCGATTTTGACCTTAACAAAGGGTCTACGCCACCGGCGAACCGGACATTGCGGCCAGCTGGCGTTTTGGCCCCGATCGTTGAACGGGGCGGGCGGTTGGAACTTATCCTGACCAAGCGGTCGTCCGCGCTAAAGCACCATCCGGGGCAAATTGCCTTCCCGGGCGGCAAGCAGGATGGCGGTGATGCGGATGTCGTTGCCGCAGCCCTACGCGAGGCACGGGAAGAAATCGGCCTGCCGTCGGATCTGGTCGACGTCTTGGGTACGCTCCCCGCACATGAGACAGTTACGAACTTTCTGGTGACGCCGGTTATTGCCTTCGTGGAAAAAGACTTCGAAATTATCCCCGAGCCCGGCGAAGTTGAGGAAGTCTTTACCGTTCCACTTGATCATGTGCTCAACGCCGAAAATTACGTGGTCCAGTCGCGCCGGTGGCAGGGGCAGCGACGGTATTATTACACGGTTCCTTATGGTCCCTATTACATTTGGGGGGCAACCGCGCGTATGTTGCGGGCATGGACAGAACGTATGATGTAACCCTTCCCGCCAGCACGCGCTGGCTTTCCGACCCCGATGCCCAAGCCGTATGCGATGCGGTGACGGACGGCGGGCATGCGATCTATTTTGTCGGGGGCTGTGTGCGGAACGCGCTTTTGGGCGTGGCGGATAGTGATGTCGACATGTCGACCAATGCATTGCCCGAGCGTGTCATGGCTCTTGCCGCGCGCGCTGGGCTGAAAGCCGTACCGACGGGCGTGGAACATGGAACTGTCACCGTGGTCAGCGGCGGTAAGGGGTTCGAGGTGACGACCTTCCGCCGGGACGTGGAAACGGACGGGCGACGTGCGGTTGTCGCTTTTTCGGACAGTATCCTCGACGATGCGTTGCGCCGAGATTTTACGATGAACGCGCTTTACGCGGATTCGCAGGGGCGGGTGATCGACCCGCTTGAAGGTCTTGTTGATTTGCGCGCCCGGCGGGTGAGGTTTATCGAGGATGCCGCCCAACGTATCCGCGAAGACTACCTGCGCACCTTGCGCTATTTCCGGTTTTGCGCGTGGTATGCGGACCCGATCGAGGGCTTCGATCCGGAGGCTTTGGCCGCGATTGCAGCGCATACCGACGGGTTGGAAAGCCTGTCGGCAGAGCGGATCGGAGCAGAGCTTACGAAGCTGTTAACCGCGCCGGACCCTGCGCCAGCGGTCGCGGCGATGCGCCAAACCGGCGTTTTGGGGACCATTCTGCCGGGGAGCGATGACCGCTGGCTCGGGATGGTCGTGCATTTCGAACAGCTGTTGCAGATGTCTGTGGACTGGCGCACGCGGCTGGCAGCGCTTGGCGGTGAGGATATCGACCAGCGCCTGAGGTTGAGCAAGGCAGACGCGAAATACCTGCATCGGCTGAAAGAGGCGGCATATGGCGGAGAGACAGTGGCCGCGATTGCCCATATCGACGGCGGCGATATGGCGCGCGCGGTTGTTGTGCTGCGCGCCTGCCTGTCTGAAACGCCACCCGATGCGACTGTGCTTGATCGTATCGCGCAGGCCGAAACGGCTGTATTTCCCGTGCAAGCCGCTGATTTGATGCCGGAATACACCGGCCCTGCTTTGGGCAGGCGGCTGGCCGAACTTAGGGCGCACTGGATCGCTTCGGGGTTTGCGGCGACGCGCGACAGTTTGTTGAACACGCCAGAAAGCTGACGCAACCTGTGGTCTTTTCGGCGCGGCTCTTTCTATAGTGGCGGCGAACACGCGCCCCACAGGTGAATTATGTTTCGATTTTTCGAAAATCTTGTCGATCCCTATGCGGACTACGCCGAGCAAGACACGCCGCCCACGCGGCTGTGGCCCTTTTTCCGCACCTACAGCGCGCCGTTCAAAACGGTGTTCTGGGTCACGGGTGTGCTTTCCGTTGTCGTCGCGGCGATCGAGATCGGCTTGATCTACTATATGGGCCGTCTTGTCGATCTGATGGACGGCAGCCCGGCCGAGGTATGGCGCAGCTATGGGGCGGAGTTTATCGTCGTCGCCCTGCTTATCCTGATCGCGCGGCCTGCTGTGCAGGCGGTTCATGTGTTACTCCTGAACAACGCTGTGTTGCCAAATTACGGCACGCTTTTCCGTTGGCGCGGACACCGGCAGGTACTGCGGCAGTCGGTCGGCTGGTTCGAGGATGACTTTGCCGGGCGCATCGCCAACCGCATCATGCAAACGCCCCCCGCTGCGGGGGAGGTCGTGTTTCAGGTCTTTGACGCGATTTCATATGCGCTGGCCTATCTCATCGGCGCAGCGATTTTGTTAACCACGTCGGACTGGCAGCTGCTGATCCCCTTGGTCGCGTGGTTCGCGCTTTATGCTGTGCTGACTCAATGGACGATCAAGCGTGTGGCGGTCGCGTCGCAGGCCGCGTCGGATGCGCGGTCAGAGGTGACGGGCCGCGTGGTCGACAGTTACAGCAACATTCATTCGGTCAAGATGTTTGCCCACCATGACCGCGAGATTGAATATGCCAAGGGTGCCATCGAGAAGGCGCGCGTCACTTTTCAAAAGGAAATGCGGATATTCACCATCATGGATATCTGTCTG
Organism: Sulfitobacter sp. EE-36; assembly: GCF_000152605.1. Classification (NCBI taxonomy): domain Bacteria; kingdom Pseudomonadati; phylum Pseudomonadota; class Alphaproteobacteria; order Rhodobacterales; family Roseobacteraceae; genus Sulfitobacter; species Sulfitobacter sp. EE-36. The sequence goes on from NZ_CH959310.1 coordinate 923,021, forward strand.
GTCAGCTTGAACGGTTTGTTAATCGTCGGGGTTGTAGGCTGGGCGTTCTATCTGTGGTCAACCGGCAACGCGACGGTGGGCGTGGTGACGGCTGCGACGGCGCTGACGCTGCGGTTGAACTCCATGACCGCCTGGATCATGTGGGCGCTATCGACGTTCTTCCAGCAGCTTGGCGTCGTGGCCGAGGGGCTAGAAACGATTGCGCAGCCAATCACCTTGGTTGACGACAGCGATGCCAAGCCGCTGGCCCTGACCGACGGGCGGGTGGAAATGCGCGGGCTGACCCATCATTATGGCCGTGGTTCGGGCGGGTTGGATCACGTGGATATCACCGTGCAGCCGGGGGAAAAGATCGGCCTGATCGGGCGGTCGGGCGCGGGCAAATCGACCTTGGTCAAGCTGCTGCTGCGGTTTTACGACCCCGAAGGCGGACGCATTCTGATTGACGGGCAGGATATCACCACCGTCCGGCAGGACAGCCTGCGGCAGGCGATCGGGATGGTGCAGCAAGACAATGCTTTGCTGCATCGGTCGATCCGCGAAAATATCCTTTACGGTCGTCCCACCGCGACCGAGACAGAGGTGATTGCCGCAGCGAAACAGGCCCAAGCGCATGATTTTATTCAGGAGTTGAGCGATCAGGGCGGGCGATCCGGCTATGATGCGCAGGTTGGCGAGCGGGGGGTGAAACTGTCAGGCGGGCAGCGGCAACGCATCGCGCTGGCACGGGTCATCCTCAAGAACGCGCCGATCCTTTTGCTGGACGAAGCGACGAGCGCGCTTGATAGCGAGGTAGAAGCCGCGATCCAGCAGACCCTGTACGGCATGATGGAGGGTAAGACCGTTATCGCCATCGCGCATCGCCTGTCCACTATCGCTGAAATGGACCGTATTCTGGTCATGGACGGGGGCCGTATCGTTGAAGAGGGCACGCATGAGGTGCTTTTGGCACAAGGCGGGCTATATGCAGATTTCTGGAACCGGCAATCCGGCGGGTTCCTTCGCACAGAAGAGCCGACATCGTAATGCCTTTGACATGGATCGACCCGTTTTCCCCCGCCAAGACAGAGCCGCCGCGCCGTCTGGCGGCCTTTTTTCGTTGGGCGTTGAAGGGCAGCGGCCCTGCGCTTGGCGTCGCGGGTGTGCTGTCGATTTTCGCCGGCGTGATAGAGGTGATGGCCGCCCTGGTTCTTGGGTGGGTTGTGGATGCGGCGCTTGCCGCCGAGGCGAGGGCGGTATTCTCGGATCATGCGGGGCTGCTCTTGGCGGGGCTGGCGTTCTTTTTGCTGCTGCGTCCGGCGCTGTTCGGCGTCAGTTCGTATATGCAGTCGATCGTGGTCGCGCCGAATGTGTTCAACCTCGTGCTGTCGCGCTTGCATCGCTACACGCTGGGGCAGGCGGTCACGTTTTTCGACAATGATTTCGCGGGCCGGATTTCGCAGAAGGAAATGCAGACCAGCCGCGCGCTGACCGATGTCGTGACCGAGGTGCTGCATACGGTGCTCTTCGCCGCCGCGTCCTTTGTCGGTGCGGTGATGCTGCTTGGCACGGTGGATTGGCGCATCGCTGCGGGGCTGGTGCTTTGGATGGTCGGCTATGTCTTCCTGATCCGCCACTTCATGCCGCGGGTCCGCAAACATTCCAAAGCGCGGGCAGGGGCGCGCGCGATGGTGACGGGGCAAGTGGTCGATACGATCACCAACATCAAGACCGTCAAGCTCTTCGCCCATGCCGATCACGAGGACCGCGCCGCCTTGGGGGCGATGCGCAAGTTTCTGGACACGAGCCTCGATTTCGGGCGGGTGAGTGTCTCTTTCCGGTTCTGGCTGATGACGATAGCGGGGTTTCTGCCGGTGCTGCTGGTGGGGGGTGCGCTTTGGTATTGGTCGCTGGGTCTGGTGACGGCGGGTGATATTGCGGCGACGGGGGCGGTGTCGCTACGGCTGGCGCAGATGACGGGCTGGGTCAGTTTCACGCTGATGGCGCTTTATGCGAATGTGGGCGAGGTTGAAGACGGGATGCGCACGCTGGCCGCGCCGCAGCAGCTGCGCGATGCAGACAACGCGGCAGAGCTGGAGGTGCACGAAGGGGCGATCCGCTTTGACGGGCTGCGCTTTACTTATGGCCGCGATACGGGCGGTATCGAAGAGCTCAGCCTATCGATCAAACCGGGAGAGAAGCTGGGCATCGTCGGCGCATCAGGTGCGGGGAAATCAACGTTGGTGTCGCTTTTGCTGCGGCTCTATACGGCGGAACAGGGTCACATTTCGATTGATGGGCAGGATGTCTCGGGTGTGACCAAGCAAAGCTTGCGGCGTCAGATCGGGATGGTCACGCAGGAGACGGCGATGTTCAACCGGTCGGCGTTCGACAACATCCGCTATGGCAAGCCCGACGCGACAAAGGAAGAGGTCATCGCCGCCGCACGTAAGGCCGAAGCGCATGAGTTCATCGAGAAGATGCAGGACCACACGGGCCGCAGCGGCTATGACGCGCATCTGGGGGAACGGGGGGTGAAGCTGTCGGGCGGGCAACGTCAGCGTATTGCGCTGGCCCGCGCGATCCTCAAGGACGCGCCGATCCTGATATTGGACGAAGCGACTAGCGCGCTGGATAGCGAGGTCGAAGCCGCAATCCAAAGCGCGCTGACCCGCGTGATGGAGGGCAAGACCGTGATGGCCATCGCCCACCGTCTGTCGACCCTGACCGAGATGGACCGCATCGCCGTGATGGACGCGGGCCGGATCGTAGAGATCGGCACCCATGACGCACTGCTTGCCAAAGACGGGCTTTATGCCCGCTACTGGCGGCGGCAGTCGGGCGGGTTTTTGGATATGAAGGCCGCAGAATAAGGCTTTTGCTGCGCCCGGCTTCGCGGTAAGCCCTGCGCATGACAGAATATACAATCCAGCGACTTGGCCACCTGGGCGACGGCATTGCGCCCGGCCCTTTATTTGCCCCGATGACCCTGCCGGGCGAGGTGGTGACAGGCACGCCTGACGGTCAGACCCTGACCGACATCCGTATCGTCACCCCGTCAGAGAACCGGGTGTCGGCGCCGTGTCGCCACTTCAAGGCCTGTGGCGGCTGCCAGTTGCAGCATGCGTCGGATGACTACGTCGCGGATTTCAAGCTGGGCGTGGTCAAGGCGTCGCTGGATGCCCACGGGATAGAGACTGTTTTCAAGCCGCTGCAAACCTCGCCTGCGCAATCGCGCCGTCGGGCAACCTTTGCCGCCAAACGTACCAAAAAGGGCGCGATGGCCGGTTTCCACGGGCGCGGGTCTGATGTGGTGATCGAAATTCCCGGGTGCCAGCTGCTGGACCCTGCGGTGATGGGCGCGCTACCGATTGCCGAAAAGCTTGCCGTGATCGGTACAAGCCGCAAGGCTGCTCTTGCTGTGACGGTGACCGCGTCGCGCGGGGGTCTCGATATCTCGGTCCAGAACGGGAAAGAGCTGGACGGCCCCTTGCGGCAAGAACTGGCGCATCTGTGCGACAGTCTGGGGCTGGCGCGGCTGACCTGGGACGGCGAGGTGATCGCGATGCGCACGCCGCCCGTACAGCGTTTCGGTGCGGCCAAGGTGACACCCCCGCCCGGTGCGTTCCTGCAAGCCACCCCGCACGGAGAGGCGGCGCTGGTCACCGCCGTGCGCGAGGCTGTCGGTGAGGCGCGCCATGTGATTGACCTGTTTGCGGGCTGCGGCACGTTCAGCCTGCCCCTGGCCGATCAGGCAGAGGTACACGCCGTCGAAGGTGACGCCGCCATGACCGCCGCGCTGGATCACGGGTGGCGCATGTCGACAGGGCTTAAACCCGTCACGACAGAGGCGCGCGACCTGTTCCGCCGTCCCTTGCTGCCGGACGAGCTGGCCAAGACCGACGCGGTGGTCATCGACCCGCCGCGCGCGGGGGCCGAGGCCCAGATTGCCGAGATCGTCAAAGCGATGCCGCCGGTGCTGGCCTATGTGTCGTGTAACCCCGTCACCTTCGCGCGGGACGCCGCCGTGCTGATTGCCGCCGGTTATACGTTGAATTGGGTGCAAGTCGTTGATCAATTCCGCTGGTCATCCCATGTGGAGCTGGCAGCGCAGTTCACTGCGCCGGAAGTACAACGCAAACGTAAATAACGCAGATCTATGGTGGGCACGGTAAACATGCGGGAACGTCTGGGAAGATGGGTCGAAGGGCGGGCCGTCAGCAATTTCATCATCGGTGTGATCGTGTTCAACGCCGCCTTGCTGGGGATGGAGACAGCCCCCGCCCTGATGGAGAAATACGGCACGCTGATCCTGTTTCTGGATCGCGTCTGCCTGTTCATTTTCATCGCCGAGATCACGCTCAAGATCATTGCGCGCGGGGTCGGGTTCTTCCGCAACGGCTGGAACGTCTTTGACTTTACGGTCGTTGCTATCGCGCTGGTGCCCGCGGTGCAGGGGCTGTCTGTCTTGCGGGCGCTGCGGATCCTGCGGGTTTTGCGGGTGTTGTCCGTCGCCCCGCGTCTGCGCCGCGTTGTCGAAGGGTTTATCACCGCGTTGCCCGGTATGGGGTCGGTGTTCCTGCTGATGACGATCATCTTTTACATCGGGTCCGTCATCGCGACCAAATTGTTCAGCGACCAGTTCCCCGAATGGTTCGGGTCATTGCCCGCCAGCGCCTATAGCCTGTTTCAGATCATGACGCTGGAAAGCTGGTCGATGGGGATCGTCCGCCCGGTGATGGAGGTCTACCCCTATGCCTGGGTCTTCTTCGTGCCGTTTATTCTGGTCACGACCTTCGCCGTGGTGAACTTGCTGGTGGGTCTGATCGTGAACTCGATGCAGGACGCGCATAACGAGGAAGAGACCGTGCGCACCGATGCCTACCGGCTTGAGGTGATGGAAAAGCTGGAAGCGATCGAAAAGAAGCTGGCAGAGCACAGCCGACAGTAACGGCTTTTTGACCGCACCGATATTTGCTACATGATAGGGCATCCACATAAGGCCGAAAAGGTCGCGGGAACGAGGCATAGTGAACATGAAACGCAGAAACCTGATTCTGGGTGGCACCGCGCTGGTCGCGCTTGGGGCCTGCAGCAGCAGTAAATTCAAACGGTACAACGGGCCGCAGGTCACCTATGTGATCGTCAACAAGGGCGACCGCCGGATGTATCTTATGCACCACGACAAGGTGCTGGAATCATACGATATCAAACTGGGGTTCGCGCCTGTGGGCCACAAGGTGTACGAAGGTGACGGGCGCACGCCCGAAGGGATCTATATGATCGACCGGCGCAATCCGAACAGCCGGTTCCACCTGTCGATCGGCATCAACTACCCCAATGAAATGGACCGCGCCCGCGCGGAAGCTTTGGGCAAAAGCCCCGGTGGCGATATCTTTATCCACGGTCAAAAGACCGCCAAGGACAAGAATCGCACAGATTGGACGTGGGGATGTATCTCTGTCTCGAACGACGAGATGGAGGAGATCTATGCGATGGTCGGGGATAACACCCCCATCGCACTGAATCCCTGATATCTAGTTAAAAGCGGGGGTGACCTTGGCGGTCACTTCCCCATCACCATGGTCCACCAGATCTTGCCGTTGTTTTCCTGATGCCAGGAAAAGCCCATGTTCAAAGCGTCCTTCGACATGATGATGCGGCGGGTGTCCGGTTTCTCCATCCACGCGGCAAGAGTTTCGAGCTCGGTCTCGTAGGTTTCCGAAATGACTTCGCCGACCAGCGCGCCAGTATATCCTACACGTTGGATACGATCGACAGGGGACGACCCGTCAGACCCGAAGTGCCAGGGGCGGTTCTGCACCGCCATATCCCGAGAATGGGTCGCGGCGGCGGCGTTCAGCTGTGCGTCTAGTTGAACCGGTGCCAGACCGGAGGCACCGCGCAGCGCGTTCACGGAATCAAGCATGCGGAATTGCAGCTTGCCGGTATCATTGCGCCCGATCTTATAGACGGTAGGGCCGGGGCGACCGTCGGATGCAAGCGGGGTCGGTGCAGGGGTACAGGCCGCCAGCGCCACGGTCAGGGAAATAAGGATTGAAAACAGACGGATCATGGCGCAGCTCCACGCAATTGGGTTTGTCGTGCCATACAGCTTGATGCGTTGCAGATCAAACGCACATGAGCGTGAGCGCGCCTGTTAACGCTTGTTTGATTTGAAACTGCGACTTTCGAGCCATATACGACAGTATTATACTAGGTTGTAACTACCTTCAGGAGACATCTGATGTCTGATAAGAAATTTACCCTTTCGTCGCGCCGTGCTTTCCTTGCTGGCAGCGCCGCGATGCTGGCAACGCCCGCTCTGGCGCAAAGCAGCGTCAACAGCGAAGCGACCACGGAGACGGAGCGTGATCTGACCGAGACCGTGCGTCGCAACACCTCCAGCTTCCGCACGCTGGATTGGCAGCCGTACTTCAGCGACACCAAGAACGGGGCCATTCTTGTCGATATCGACAGCCGCGCGGTGCATTACTGGTCCGAGGATCAGTCGATCTACAAACTGTACCCCTCAAGCGTACCGCTGACCGAGGAACTGACCCGCCGTGGGCGTACCAGCGTGATCCAGAAGGTCGTCGGCCCCACATGGCGTCCGACCCCGTCGATGCTGGAACGCAACCCAGAGTGGCCAGCGGTGATCGGGCCAGGCCCTGACAACCCCTTGGGCACCCACGCGCTGTACCTGAGCTGGACGTACTACCGTATCCATGGCACGCATGACACACGCAAGATCGGGCGTCGTTCGTCGAATGGCTGCATTGGCCTGTACAATGAACATATTGCTGAACTTTTTGCCATGGCGAACGTCGGCACCCAAGTGTTGCTTATTTGACAACTTTTTAGCGATTGTGGTGCTCAAAAGCTGAATCCGGGTTTGCAATTACCCGCTGATGCTGTTTAGAAAGTTTTACGAGGTAAGTCTTGGGCGCGTGCTATCACACTGTGAAGTACGCCTTTTCTGGAGGTTATGTTATGAAGAAACTCGTTCTCGCCGCTGCTCTGACAGCTGCTGCATCGAATGCATTTGCTGGTTCGCTGGCAGAGCCAATCATCGAAGCACCCGTCATCGTTGAAGAGTCCACCTCTTCTTCCTCGGGCATCCTGATTCCTCTGCTGCTGCTGGCCGTTGTTGCTGCTGCAGTTGCTTCCGACTAATTCGGTCGAAGTTTCAGTTAGAAAAAGGCGGTGTTCTACACCGCCTTTTTTTATGTCTGCCGTTCGGCGTCAGATGACAAGCGGACAAAAGAAAAGCGCCTGTAGCCACAGGCGCTTTCTTTGTTTTCAGGTCCAACCCGCGCGGGGGCTTAGTCGATCCAGCCTTGCAGGTTTTCTTCGATCACGTTGGACAGCGCCTTGATGTGCAAGTCGTCGTCATTGAGACAGGGGATATAGTGAAACTCCTCTCCGCCCGCGTGTTCAAAGCTTTCCTTGATCTCTTCGTTGATCTCTTCCAGCGTTTCGATGCAATCGGCTGAAAAGGCAGGGGCGCAGACCGCGATCTTCTTGTTGCCGGCTTCGGCCTGCCGCGCGACCTCTTCCACCGTATAGGGCTGCAACCATTCTTCGGGGCCGAATTTCGACTGGAAGGTCGTCATGATCTGGGTGTCGTCCCAGCCCAGCCGTTCCTTCAGCAGGCGCGTCGTTTTCTGGCACTGGCAGTGGTAGGGATCGCCCTCCATCAAATAGCGCAGCGGGACACCGTGATAGGAACACAGCAGCTTGTCGGGCTTTGTCTCCATCTTGGCGTAGGCCTTCTCGATCGAGGTGGCGAGCGCTTCGATATAATCGGGGCGGTCGAAATAGGGTTCAACCGTGCGTGCGGCGGGCTGCCATTTCTCTTTGGCGAGCGCGGCGAAAAACGCGTCATTCGCGGTGGCAGAGGTGGCACCGGCGTATTGCGGGTACAGCGGGAAGAACAGGATCTTCTGGCAGCCCGCAGCGGTCATCGCCGCCACCTTGGATTGGGTCGACGGGTTGCCGTAGCGCATGCAGTAATCGACCATGACTGCGTCACCATACCGCGCCTGCATTGCGTCTTTTATATTCGCGGTTTGCTGTTTGGTGATGGTCATCAGCGGGCTTTCCCCCGCCTCGTGGTTCCAGATCGACTTATACGCGGCACCGCTGGTGAAGGGGCGTTTCGACAGGATCACCAGCTGAAGCAGCGGTTGCCATTTCCACGGGCTATAGTCGATGACGCGGCGATCCGACAGAAATTCCGATAGATAACGGCGCATTGACCAGTAATCATAGTTGTCCGGCGTGCCGAGGTTCGCCAGCAGGATACCCACCTTGGGGGCGGGCACGGTGGGGTGGTCAGGCTGTGCATGGGCTGGGCGCTGCTGCGTCATCTGGCATTCCTTTTCTGCGTTTAGCGCTGAGATAAACGGTTATGGTCGCGCGTCAATCGCGCAGCGACGTTTCCGCCGTGGCCAGCGCATCGGCCAAGCGCTGCTGCGCAGAGCCGGGTCGCAGGGGTTTGGGCTGGCTGTCCGCCGGTGCCCAGCCCGCCAGAAAGACCAGCTCAAAGCTTGCTTTGATGCGCCCTTCTGGCGTGGCGTAGTGGTCGCGGTAAAGCTGCCCCGCCGCGTCAAAGATCGCGCGGCCACTGGGACGGCGCAGACGGCTGGTCAGCGCGTTGGCCTCTCCCATGGCGCGCAGGTCGCGCATCAGGTGCCAGATATCGCTGTATTCTGTCGTCAGCGTCACGGAATCCGCCACCGGCAGCGCAAGCCCCGCCCGTTGCAGCAGCCCGCCGATATCACGCAACTCGGCCATAGGGGCGATCCGCGGCGACAGACCGCCGGTGATCGACGCCTCGGCCTGACCCAGACAGGCGCGCAGCTCGTGCAGGGTCTGCCCGCCGAAACCAACGCTTAAAAACAGCCCGTCGGGTTGCAGGGCGCGGCGTGACTGGATGATTTGACCCACCGGATCATTCGCCCAATGCATCCCCATCGCATGGACCACCAGATCATGTGCGCCTTGGGTCAGCGCAAGCGTATCGGTGTCCTCCACCAGCGTCGCGTTCGGATGCAGCGCGCCCCAGACCTGCGGGAAGCCGGTGACAATCGCCGCTGACGTAAAGGTTCTGTTAACCAGCGACAGCCGATCATCGACCTCTTCAAGCGCGGCGCGGTGCAGGAACAGGGCGTCATCGGTGGCGCGGCTGCGGTTGCGGGTCAGCGCCGCGCGATCGGTCAGGGTGTGTGAAGCGTTCATGAAAGGATAATAAGATCATGCGAGACCAGTTACAAACCGCTGTTGCGCTGATTTACCCGCCGTCCTGTCTGGCGTGCGGGGCGTGGGTGACTGCTCATGGGGGGCTGTGCGGTCCGTGCTGGCGCGACACGGGGTTCATTGAAGGTGTGGTCTGCGAAACCTGCGGTATTCCCTTGCTGGGCGATCTGTCCGAGACAGACGTGCGCTGCGACGCGTGTCTTGCCGCGCCGCCGCCGTGGGAGCACGGGCGCGCAGCCCTTTTGTACCGAGATACCGGCCGCCGACTGGTGCTGGCGCTGAAACACGGCGACCGTCAGGACATCGCCAAACCCGCAGGGCACTGGATGGCGCGGGTGATCGCGCCCTTCGTCACGCCTGAAACTTTGGTTGTGCCCGTGCCGCTGCATTACGCGCGGCTGTGGAAGCGGCGGTTCAACCAATCGGCCCTGCTTGCCCGTGCGCTTGCCCGTGAACACAAGCTTGGGTGGTGCCCCGACGCGCTGCGCCGCGTCCGACGCACCGCCGCGCTAGAGGGGAAGGGACGTCGCGAACGCATTGCCCATCTGGATGGCGCGATCACCGCCCATCCCCGCCGCGCCGACCTGCTGCGTGGCCGTCCGGTGCTGCTGGTGGATGACGTGATGACATCGGGGGCGACATTACAGGCATCGGCGCGGGCCTGTCTGGAGGCACGCGCAGGGCCAATCTGCGTCGTGACACTGGCAAGAGTGGCAAAAGATACTTAAGTCTTGATCCAACCCATTTGTTGAAAGGACATCAACATGCAACCTGTTGAGATCTATACCTCCCCGCTGTGCGGCTTTTGCCATGCCGCCAAACGTCTGCTGAATGAAAAAGGCGTGAGCTTTGCCGAGGTCGACGTGCTTGCCCAGCCAGAGCGTAAGTCCGAGATGATCGAACGTGCCAATGGCGGGCGCACTGTGCCGCAAATCTTTATCGGCGACACCCATGTCGGCGGCTGTGATGACCTTTACGCGCTTGAGCGTGCGGGCAAGCTGGACGCTTTGTTGGCCTCCTGATGCAGGCGGCGCTGATCCAGCTGAACGTCAGCGATACACCGGCCCGCAATCTGGCGGGCACGGTAGAGATGGTGCGCGATGCCGCGGCGCAGGGGGCGGCGTTTGTCCTCACGCCCGAGGTCACGAACTGCGTCTCGACCAGCCGCGACCACCAGCGCAGCGTTTTGCAGCACGAAGACGATGACATCACCCTCGCCGCCCTGCGGGATGTGGCGCGAGAGGCGGGCATCTGGCTGCTGATCGGGTCGCTTGGGCTGAAAACGCGGGATGCGGACGGGCGCTTTGCCAACCGGTCGTTCCTGATTGATCCGCAGGGGCAGATCAAAGCCCGCTACGACAAGATCCATATGTTCGACGTGGATATCGACGCGGGCGAAAGCTACCGCGAATCGGCGGGCTACCGCCCCGGCGATCAGGCGGTTGTGGCGCAGACGCCTTTCGCCAAAATCGGGATGAGCATTTGCTATGACATGCGCTTTCCCAAGCTCTATCAGGCGCTGGCGGATGCGGGGGCCACGATCCTGACCATGCCCGCCGCGTTTTCGCCGGTGACCGGTGCCGCGCATTGGCACATGCTGCTGCGGGTCCGCGCGATCGAGACAGGGTGTTTCGTGTTAGCCCCCGCGCAGACCGGCACCCATGCCAGCGACAGCCACAAGACCCGCGACACCTATGGCCATTCGCTGGTTGTTGCCCCGTGGGGCGAGGTGCTGCTGGATGCGGGCACCGCGCCGGGCATTTATCCGTTCACGCTGGACATGGCGCGTGTACAAGAGGCACGTACCCGCGTACCCAGTCTTGCCAACCGGCGGGATTTCAAGGCACCTTAGTAACGGCTTATGACGGAAAATCGAAACTCACTTGCGATCACGTTGATCAGCGAATTGCTGTCGGCTGATCAACGGATGCGCAACCGGCTGACCCGGGCGCTGCCCAAAGGCATGGAGATTTCGCATTTTTCGGTGCTGAACAATCTGGCCTGGCATGACGGCGAAAAGACCCCCGCGCAGCTGGCCGAGACGTTCAATGTCACCCGTGGTGCGATGACAAATACGCTGAATAAACTGGTGTGGGCGGGCTATGTGCATATCCGCCCCGATTGGGACGATGCGCGGCGCAAGATGGTGGCGATCAGCCCCGCAGGCCGCAATGCGCGGGATCATGCGATCCGGCAAATCTCGCCGTTGATCAATGACGTGGCCGATGATCTGGGCGAGGCGCAGGTGCGTGCCACGCTCGATACCCTGCGCGCCCTGCGGCGCCAGCTTGAAGGCTGACGCCGGTTTGGGTCACTCTGGCTTCAGGCTGGCGGTGACGTAGTTCACGCTCAGGTCACGATCGGACAGACGCCACGACCATGTGATCGGGTTGAACACGAAGCCCTTGCGATCTACTGCCGTCAGGCCCGCCTTGTGCAGCAGGTCAAAGAGTTCATCCGGCGTGATGAATTTCGACCATTCATGGGTGCCCTTGGGCAGCCAGCGCATCACGTGCTCTGCCCCGACAATCGCCATCATGAAAGACTTGGGGTTGCGGTTCAGCGTCGAACAGATGTGCAGCCCGCCGGGTTTCAGCAGGGTGCGGCAGGCGATCAGATAATCGATGGGAGAGGCGACATGTTCGACCACTTCCATGTTCAGCACCACGTCGAATTGTTCGCCCGCTTCGGCCAGCGCCTCGGCGGTGGTGTGGCGGTAGTCGATGTCGAGCCCCGATTGCTGCGCATGGACCTGCGCGACAGGGATGTTGCCTGCTGCGGCATCGGCACCGACCACGGTCGCACCCAAACGCGCCATCGGTTCCGACAGCAGCCCGCCGCCACAGCCGATGTCCAGAATCCGCAGCCCGCGAAACGGTTCGGGCGATTTCAGGTCACGGTCGAACTCTCCGGCGATTTGGGCAGTGATGTAATCGAGCCGGCAGGGGTTGAGCATATGCAGCGGCTTGAACTTGCCGTTCTCGTCCCACCATTCGGCGGCCATGGCCTGAAACTTTTCGATCTCGGCGGGGTCAACAGTGCTTTGAGGCGCTTGCATTCTGATCTCTCTGTGCTCTTTTGGGTCCAATGACTATATAGGGCTGTAATGGACAAAATCCCGGACCAAAAGCGCGCAGTGCAATATCTTCACCCGCCGATCGATCCCTTCGATCAGCGGATGATGGAGGTGGGCGATGGTCATTCGATCTATGTCGAACAATGCGGCAACCCCGATGGCATTCCCGTGGTGGTCCTGCATGGCGGCCCCGGCGGCGGGTGCAGCCCGTCGATGCGGCGCTATTTCGATCCGGAAAAATATCACGTGATCCTGTTTGACCAGCGCGGGTGCGGGCGGTCCAAGCCTTTCGCGTCGGTCATCAATAACACCACATGGGATCTGGTCGCGGATATCGAACGCATCCGCGAAGCGCTTGGCATCGAGAAATGGATCGCTTTTGGTGGCAGCTGGGGCGCGACGCTGGCGTTGATCTATGCCGAAACCCACCCCGAGAGGGTGCGCAACATCATCCTGCGCGGCGTTTTCATGATGACGCAGGCAGAGCTTGACTGGTTCTATGGCGGCGGCGCGGGCAAGTTCTGGCCCGATCTTTGGGCGCGGTTTACCGGCCTGATCCCCGAAGCCGAGCACGGCGATCTGATCGCGGCCTACCACCGCCGGCTGTTCTGTGGCGACCGCATGACCGAGGTGAAATACGGCAAGGCCTGGGCCGCGTGGGAAAACGCGCTGGCCTCGATCCATGCGTCGGGCGGATCGTATGAGGGCCCGGGGGAATATTCGCGCACCTTCGCCCGGCTTGAGAATCACTATTTCACCAACGCCGGATTTCTTGAGTTTGACGGCCAGATCCTTGCGCATGTGGACCGCATTGCCCATATCCCCGGCGTGATTGTGCAAGGCCGCTACGATATGATTTGCCCCCCCTCCAGCGCGTATGAACTGGCGCAGGCTTGGCCCAATGCCGAGCTGAAAATGGTGCGCAACGCCGGTCATGCGCTGTCCGAACCCGGCATCAGCGCCGAACTGGTGCGCACGATGGACAGGATTGCCGCGCAATGACCCGCTCTTTGATGGATCGGCGTGCTTTATTTGCCTCGGGCGCTGCGGCGGCCTTGCTGGCGGCGACAGGTGTGTCGGCAGCGTCCATGCCCAAAGCGGGCGGGCGGTTGCGGATGGCGCTGTCGGGGGCGGCGCGCAGCGATACCTGGGGGCAGGGCGATGGCCTGTTCATGCAGGTGGCGCGGCAGGGGTTAATCTTTGATACGCTGACCGAAATCGCCGCTGACGGCACCCTGCGCGGAGAGCTGGCAACAGCCTGGCAGGGCAGCGCCGACGGGCGCGTCTGGCTGGTCGATCTGCGCAAGGATGTATTGTTTCACGATCAACGCCCCATGACCGCGCGCGATGTTGTCGCGTCCCTCGCGCTGGACGGTGTGGTAGAGGCGACGGGCCCCCATCAGCTGCGCATCATGATGGATGCGCCCGCGATGGACTTGCCCTTTACGCTGGCGGACCCGCGCCATGTGATCCGCGCCGCCCACGCGATGGATGACGGCATCGGCACCGGCCTGTACCGTCTGCGAAGATTTACGCCGGGTCAGCAGGTTTTGGCCGAACGTGTGGCGGATCACTACAAAGGGCGCAGCGCCGGCTGGTTCGATACGGTTGAACTGGTGTCCATTCCCGCGCAGCAGGTCCGTGCGCAGGCGATGGCTGAATATCTGGTCGAAGCGGCAGACCTGAATGATGGCGAAGTCCTTCAATCCTATGATGATATTGCCTTGCTGCCCCATGCACGCGGGGTGACCCATGCGGTGTCACGCAGCATCGCCATGCCCCTGCGCACCGGCCAGCATCGCCCGTTGGACAACCTGCGCGCCGCCGAACGCTGGTGGCTGGCCTAAGCAGGGCAGGCACACGGGGCTTGCAGTTTCACATATACGGGCGTATATGACGTCTCAACAGCGGCGCATCGGGGTCCACACCTGAGGCTCCACCGATCTTGAACACGGGCCGCGCGCCCGTTTTTTTGTGCCTGCTCGAAACTGCAGGATGATAGTGAGATTATGAACAACGACCTGATTGCAAAAGCAGCCATTGATCGCCGCATGGCCGAGATCATCACACCGGTGATCGAGGATATGGGGTTTGAACTGGTGCGCGTTCGCCTGATGTCGGGCAAGTCGACGACGTTGCAGGTGATGGCAGACCGTCCCGATGGCGGTATCGAGGTGGACGAGCTGGCCCTGATCAGCCAATCCATCAGCGCTGTCATGGATGTCGAGGATCCGATCCTTGATGAATACACCCTTGAAGTGTCGAGCCCCGGCATCGACCGCCCGCTGACGCGGCTCAAGGATTTCGAGATGTTCGAGGGCTATGAAGCCAAGATCGAAACCGGCGAACTGATCGACGGCCGCCGCCGCTTCAAGGGCGAGCTGGCAGGCGTCGAGGATGACGAGGTGCTGATCAACGTCGAGGAAGGCACCATCGGGCTCAAGTTCGATTGGCTGACCGACGCCAAACTGGTTCTGACCGACGATCTGATCAAAGAAATGCTGCGCCAACGCAAAGCGTCCGGTGCGATTGACGAAACCAAATTCGATGACATCGAGACCGAAGGGTCCACCGAGGGAGACGACTAAATGGCCATTACATCTGCCAACCAGCTGGAACTGCTGCAAACCGCCGAGGCTGTGGCCCGCGAAAAGATGATCGACCCCAATCTCGTGGTTGAAGCGATGGAAGAATCGCTCGCTCGGGCGGCGAAGTCGCGCTACGGCGCTGAGATGGACATTCGCGTTTCCATCGACCGCAAGACCGGTCGCGCGACCTTTACCCGTGTGCGTACGGTTGTGGCCGATGACGAGCTTGAGAACTATCAGGCGGAGTTCACGGTAGAGCAGGCCAAGCAGTATATGGCTAACCCCGAAGTCGGTCAGGAATTCAGCGAAGAAGTCCCGCCGGTTGAAATGGGCCGTATCGCCGCACAATCCGCCAAGCAGGTGATCTTGCAGAAGGTCCGCGAAGCCGAGCGTGACCGCCAGTACGAAGAATTCAAAGACCGCGCCGGTACTATCATCAACGGTCTGGTCAAGCGCGAGGAATATGGCAACGTTATCGTCGATGTGGGCGCTGGCGAAGCGATCCTGCGTCGCAACGAGAAAATCGGCCGCGAAAGCTATCGCCCGAACGACCGTATCCGTGTCTACATCAAAGACGTGCGTCGCGAACAGCGTGGCCCGCAGATCTTCCTGAGCCGCACCGCGCCCGAGTTCATGGCCGAACTGTTCAAGATGGAAGTGCCTGAAATCTATGACGGCATCATCGAGATCAAGGCCGTTGCCCGTGACCCAGGTTCGCGCGCGAAAATCGCTGTCATCTCTTATGATGGATCCATCGACCCTGTGGGGGCCTGCGTTGGTATGCGCGGCAGCCGTGTTCAGGCCGTTGTGAACGAGCTTCAGGGCGAAAAGATCGACATTATCCCGTGGAACGAAGACCAGCCGACGTTCCTTGTGAACGCGCTTCAGCCTGCCGAGGTCTCCAAGGTTGTTCTGGACGAGGAAGCGGGCAAGATCGAAGTCGTCGTTCCCGAAGAACAACTGTCGTTGGCGATTGGTCGTCGTGGTCAGAACGTGCGTCTGGCGTCGCAGCTGACCGGTCTGGACATCGACATCATGACCGAAGAGCAAGAGAGCCAGCGCCGTCAGGCAGAGTTCGAACTGCGCACTAAGCTGTTCATGGACAATCTGGATCTGGACGAATTCTTTGCCCAGCTTCTGGTCTCCGAAGGGTTCACCAACCTCGAAGAAGTCGCCTATGTCGAAGTGGACGAGCTGCTGGTCATCGACGGTGTTGACGAAGACACCGCAAGCGAACTGCAAGCCCGCGCCCGTGACGTGATCGAAGCGCAGAACAAAGCGGCGCTTGATGCGGCGCGCGCCTTGGGTGTGGACGACACGCTTATTGAATTCGACGGTCTGACACCCCAAATGATTGAGGCACTGGCCAAAGACGACGTAAAAACGCTCGAAGATTTCGCGACTTGCGCGGATTGGGAGCTGGCCGGCGGCTGGACTACCGTGAATGGCGAACGCACCAAGGATGAAGGGACACTTGAACCTTTCGATCTGTCGCTGGAAGATGCGCAAAAGCTGATCATGACCGCGCGCGTCCTGCTGGGGTGGGTCGATCCTGCCGAGCTTGAAGCGGATGATGTCGACGAAGAATTCGATGCCGACATCGACACGGACGAGGAGGCCGAGGCCTGATCGCGGGGCCTTGGGGAACGATATGACACGTGGTGGCGTTTCTAAAGACCGGCAAGACGGTCCCGAACGAAAGTGTATCGCCACTGGCGAGGCGCAGCCCAAAAACGGACTGATCCGCTTTGTCATTGGTCCCGACATGCATGTTTTCCCGGATATCATGGGAAAACTGCCCGGTCGGGGGATGTATGTGTCAGCGGATCGGGCCGCGTTGGAAAAAGCGGCCAAGAAGGGTCTGTTCGCCCGCTCGGCCAAGCAACCTGTCAAGGTTGCGGATGATTTGGTGGATGAAGTTGAAAAGCAACTTGTCCGCCGTGTGGTTGACCTGATTTCGTTGCAACGCAAGGCGGGCAAGGCCGTTGCGGGCTACGAAAAAGTCAAAGGTTGGCTGCAAATGGAAGAAGCCGAAGTGTTGATCCAGGCAGTAGATGGATCGGGCCGCGGCAAATCGAAACTAAGCACGCCGCATTACGGCCATTACATTGGCTGGCTGACGGCAGACGAATTGGGTTTGGCTTTCGGACGCCAAACTGTGATACATGGGGCGCTCGCCTCTGGTGGTCTTACCTCTCGTGTTGTAGAGGAGGCTCAGCGGTTAAAAGGCGTGCGCATAAACGAGGGTGGCAACGGTCACCCGAAAGGATAGACGAGCTTCATGAGCGATAGTGACGGCAAAAAGACATTGGGCCTGCGGGGAGCGTCTTCGCGTCCCGGCAACGTAAAGCAAAGCTTTAGCCACGGGCGGACGAAAAACGTCGTGGTCGAGACCAAGCGCAAGCGCGTTGTGGTGCCCAAACCTGCTGGCGCAAAAGCCGGCGGCGGTAGCAATCCATCGCTCGGGGATCCCTCCAAGCGTCCGGCAGGGATCACCGATTCCGAAATGGAACGCCGGCTGAAGGCGGTTCAGGCTGCCCGCGCCCGCGAGGCGGAAGAAGCCGAAGCACGCGCAGCCGAGGAAAAGGCCCGCGCGGAAGACCGCGAGCGTCGTCGTGCCGAGATCGAGGCGAAAGAAGCCGAAGAGCGTGAGCGCGAGGAAAGCCTGAAGGCGAAAGCCGAAGAGGACGAGCGCCGCAAGAAAGAAGCGGAAGCCGCAGCAGCCGCTGCCGCAGCCCCCGCAGCGGCCCCTGCCGCGCCGCGTTCGCCGAACATCAAATCCGGCGCACCGACCCCTGCGGCCCGCAAGAAAGAAGGCGACCGCGAGGAAACCAACAAGCGCAACAAGGGTGGCGACGATAGCCGTCGTTCCGGCAAACTGACGCTGAACCAGGCTTTGTCCGGTGGCGAAGGTGGCCGTCAACGGTCCATGGCGCAGATGAAACGCAAACAGGAACGCCAGCGCCAGAAGGCAATGGGCGGCTCGGTTGAGCGTGAAAAGGTCGTGCGCAACGTCAACCTGCCTCCGGCGATCGTGGTTTCCGAACTGGCGAACCGGATGGCCGAACGCGTTGGCGCTGTCGTCAAAGCATTGATGACAAACGGCATGATGGTCACGCAGAACGAAACCATCGACGCTGACACAGCCGAGCTGATCATCGAGGAATTCGGCCACAAAGTGGTGCGCGTTTCCGACGCTGACGTTGAAGATGTGATCAAGGAAGCCGAAGACGATCCGAAAGATCTGGTGTCGCGTCCTCCGGTCATTACGATCATGGGCCACGTTGACCACGGTAAGACATCGCTGCTTGACGCGATCCGCAAAGCCAAGGTTCAGTCCGGCGAAGCGGGCGGTATCACGCAGCACATCGGTGCCTATCAGGTCACAACCGACAACGGTCAGGTTCTGAGCTTCCTCGATACACCGGGCCACGCGGCCTTTACCTCGATGCGGTCGCGCGGTGCGCAGGTCACCGACATCGTCGTTCTGGTGGTCGCGGCGGATGATGCAGTGATGCCTCAGACGATCGAAGCGATTAACCACGCGAAAGCGGCCAAGGTGCCGATGATCGTGGCGATCAACAAGATCGACAAATACGAAGCCAACCCTGACAAAGTCCGTACGGACCTGCTGCAGCACGAGGTCATCGTTGAAAAGATGTCCGGTGAAACACAGGACGTCGAAGTATCGGCAACCACGGGCCAAGGTCTGGACGAACTGCTGGAAGCCATCGCGCTGCAAGCAGAACTGCTGGAACTGAAAGCGAACCCGAACCGCGCCGCGGTCGGTGCCGTGATCGAAGCGCAGCTTGACGTGGGCCGCGGCCCCGTTGCGACTGTTCTTGTTCAGAACGGTACGCTGCGTCAGGGCGACATCTTTGTTGTGGGCGAGCAGTACGGTAAGGTCCGTGCGCTGATCAACGATCAGGGCGAGCGCGTGAAAGAAGCAGGCCCATCCGTGCCGGTAGAGGTGCTTGGCCTTAACGGGACACCGGGTGCGGGCGACGTTCTGAACGTCACCGACACCGAAGCGCAGGCGCGCGAGATTGCGGAATACCGTGAAAAAGCCGCCAAAGACAAACGTGCTGCGGCTGGTGCTGCCACGACGCTGGAACAGCTGATGGCGAACGCCAAGGTGAATGAAACCATTAGCGAGCTGCCTTTGTTGATCAAAGCAGACGTTCAGGGTTCTGCCGAAGCGATCGTTCAAGCGATGGAGAAAATCGGCAACGACGAAGTCCGCGTGCGCGTCCTTCACTCGGGCGTGGGTGCGATCACCGATACCGACGTTGGTCTTGCCGAAGCCTCCAACGCGCCGATCATCGGTTTCAACGTGCGTGCAAACGCCTCGGCCCGTGCCTCGGCAAACCAGAAGGGTGTCGAGATCCGGTATTACTCGGTCATCTATGACATGGTTGATGATGTGAAAGCTGCCGCAAGTGGCCTGCTGAGCAACGAGATCCGCGAACACTTCATCGGCTATGCGTCGATCAAAGAGGTGTTCAAAGTGACTGGCGTTGGCAAGGTTGCGGGCTGTCTGGTCACCGAAGGCAAAGCAAGCCGCGCCGCTGGTGTGCGCCTGCTGCGCGACGATGTCGTGATCCACGAGGGCACGCTGAAAACGCTCAAGCGCTTCAAGGACGAAGTTGCCGAAGTACCGTCAGGCCAGGAATGTGGTATGGCGTTTGAGAACTACGAAGACATCCGTCCGGGCGACGTTATCGAAATCTTCACACGTGAAGAAGTCGTACGCACGCTGGACTAAGTCACACTTCGTCCGATATCTGATGATCAGAAGCCCGGTTAAATGTCCGGGCTTCTGTCGTTTCAAAGACCCGTTTATCTTCGTTAAAGCTCAACCGGTCGACACAGACCTGATCGTCTGAGATTTTCACAAGGTTGAAATCATTCGGCTCTCCGCGCACGCGAGACGACAGGCTGGTCCCCGCATGCAACTGAATCGCCGTGGTACCGCCGGATTCGACGGTAAAATTCTCTGCGTGCCACGTGTGTAGGTGCCCCGACAGGATCAGGTTCGCCCCGCAAGACAGCAGCTTTTCCAGCGCGATTTCGGCACCGGGTATGGGCTTTTTCTTGGTGTGATTGGGATGCTCTAGCGGGTGATGCACCACTAAAACGCGGGCTTTGCGCGCGGCGGTGTCGTCCATCGCCTTGCAGGCATGCGCGATGCGCCCTGCCGTCAGCTTTCCCGTCTGCCACGAAAAGCGATCGACCGAGTTGATACCGATGACGACCATATCGTCATCTTCATACCGCGGCGTCAGATCGGCGTTGATCCATTTGCGATACCGCCGCCACGGCATGAAAAACCGCTGGAACGGGCGGTCAAGCAGGACATCATGGTTCCCCGGCACACCCAAGACAGGCGCGTTGATCCGCTGGATAAAGTTATGCGCTTCCTCGAACTGGCTACGCCGCGCGCGCTGCGTGAAATCGCCCGAGATGGCGACGATATCGGGGTTCAGTTCGTTCACACAAGAGAGCAGCGGTTCCAGCAGGTCGGGGCGATCCTTGCCAAAGTGTAAATCTGAGAGATGCACCAATGTGCTCATCTGACGGCCTCGTTAAATTCGGCAGGAACGATCAGTTGCAGGGCCTCGCGCTGCATGTGCAGTTTGAACGGGCCCTTCATGCGGCTTAGCTCTCCGTCGCGGGCAACGGGGCGTGATTTATGCGGCATCTCAAGCGTGATCTCGTTCCCGCAGTGCATTTGATAGTCGGTTTCACGTTTCGCGACCCCAAGGGCCAGCGCAGCGGCGTGTTTGAACAACCCCCAACGGTTGGTATCGGGGGCAACCAGCAGCACCATGCCGCCCTTGGCGATACAGTCTTCACCGCTCAGCCCCATTTGGTTCAGCTGAAAGGCGTTGCTGATCGCAAAGACCAGCGGTGTCCGATGTTTAAAGGATTTGCCATCAATCGTCACCGTCAGCCTGAGCGGCGCGCGGAGTGTTGCCAGCGCTTTGACCACCGACCAATAGGCCGCAACACGGCTGCGGCCCCAGCGGTCATAGATGCCTTCGCGGGTTTTCAGGATGGCGGCATAGGCCCCGATGCTGGCGTTGTTCAGGAACGCGTTGCCATTGATCTTGGCGATGTCCGTAGGGCGCAGGACGCCTTTGGCGATGACATCCACGGCTTCGTCAACGGTTTCGGGCAGGTTCAGGGAACGGGCGAAATAGTTGAAGGTGCCCGCGGGGATAATCCCCATCTGGTTGTGCACATGGGCCAAGCCCGAGGCGACGCCGCTGATGGTTCCGTCGCCGCCTGACGCGACGATGGTGGCATCGGGGTTCGCCTCGGCAGTCGATTGCGCTACCTGTCCCAAATCCGCGCCATTGGGCGAGAATTCAACGAAGCTGGCGGGAATGTCGTGGTGTTGAAACCTGTCTGAAATCCGGGACTTACGCTCTGTCCCGTCTTGGCGGCCGGAGCCCTTGTTCAGAATAACGATAACACGTTGAGGCTTCATGATTGATCCATCCTTGATGACCTAAGCAAACGCTTGGGGCAGGGGGATGGTTCAGATGTTTTGCGTGTGCCTGATCAGTTCCGGCGCTGGATTGGCTTGCCGGTATAGATCGCGTCATCAACCTTAACCGATACGCGGCCGTCGGGCATGTCGCGGACGAAAATACCCTGGACGGATACGGTGGAACCGATGGTGATTGTGCGAAGCATTGTTTCCTCCCCGAAGAACCTGAAGTTGCATCTTTATAAGCGACAATTTGCCTAAGTCTAGCAACAAAAAAGTCAAGGATGCAGTATTCACGCGCGTAAAGAAACAGCTGCGAGGTCGCGCTGGCCCTAAAGCCAGTCGCGCAGGATCGGAATCAGGGGAATGTCCGCAGGGGGCATTGGATAATCTTTCAGCGCATTGGCACGGACCCATTTCAGGGTCTGCCCCTCGCGCGCCTGCGGTGTGCCGTTCCATTTGCGGCAGGCAAACAGCGGCATCAACAGGTGGAAATCATCGTAAGCATGGCTGGCAAAGGTCAGCGGGGCAAGGCAGGAGGCCCATGTGTCGATGCCAAGTTCTTCTTGCAGCTCGCGGATCAGGGCGGCTTCGGGGGTTTCGCCGGCTTCGACCTTGCCGCCCGGAAACTCCCACAAACCGGCCATGGATTTGCCGGGCGGGCGCTGTGCCAAAAGCACGCGCCCGTCCACGTCGATCAGGGCAACCGCCGAGACAAGGATAACCTTCACGAACGATAGTCCGCGTTGATCTCGATATAGCCGTGGGTCAGGTCGCAGGTCCAAACCGTTGCTTTGCCGTCGCCAAGGCCCAGATCAACGCCGATGGTGATGTTCTGGCCCTTCATATGCGCCGCCGCTGCCTCTTCCGAGTAGTCGGGGCTGCGCCATCCGTCTTTGGCCACCTCGATATCGCCAAAGCGGATCGACAGCCGATCCCGATCAGCAGCGGCCCCTGATTTACCGACGGCCATTACCACGCGGCCCCAGTTCGGGTCCTCGCCCGCGATGGCGGTCTTGATGAGGGGGGAATTCGCGATGGCCATGCCGTGGGTCTTGGCGTCGTCATCCGTAGCGGCACCGGTCACGGCGATCTCGACGAATTTGGTCGCCCCTTCGCCGTCTTGCACAACCTGATGCGCCAGGTTCAGCATGACGCCGTGCAGCGCTTCCGAGAACGCATCGCTTTCGCTGGCATCCACGCCCGACGCGCCAGTTGCAGCCAGGATCAAACTGTCGGAGGTCGATGTGTCGCTATCCACGGTGATGCAGTTAAAGGTGCTATCGGTATGGGTCGACAGCATCTTTTGCAGCGCCGGTTGGCTGACAACCGCATCGGTGAAGATATAGACCAGCATCGTCGCCATATCTGGCGCGATCATGCCTGATCCCTTCGCAATCCCCGCGATAGAGACTGTTTTACCGTCAATCTCGACCTCGGCACGGGCCCCTTTGGGGAAGGTGTCCGTGGTCATGATCGCCTTGGCCGCATCGGAAATGCCCTTGTCGGACAACGCGCCCTTAAGGTCCGCCAGAACAGCCGTAATACGGTCGTGGGGCAGCGGTTCGCCGATCACACCTGTCGATGAGGTGAAAACACGCGATTGGGGAATGTTGCAGACATCAGCAACCGCAGCGGTAATTGCTTCGACCGCGGTGACGCCGCCCTTGCCGGTGAAGGCATTGGCGTTGCCCGAGTTGACCAGGATCGCGGCACCGGTGTCTGATGTCGCGCCGATCTTGGCCTGACAATCCAGTACCGGGGCGGCGCGGGTGGCAGAGCGTGTAAACGCCCCCGCCACCGTCGAGCCCGGGGCCAATTCGGCCAGCATCACATCGGTGCGGCCTTGATACCGTACCCCCGCCGCGATGGTGGCGAAACGCACACCATCGATGACAGGAAGATCAGGGAAGTGATCGGGTGCCAGCGGGGATACAGCGGTGATTTTGCCCATTTGTTACTCCAGCAGGCCGAGGTTAGTCAGAACCGAAGGGTCGATTGTGTCAGCCGCCGAGCGGTCAACATCTGCGGCTTCGGTGGTCTTTTCGATCAGGGTCTGTGCCTTGACCTGACGGACCTGGGTTTCCAGCTCGTCCTTCACGTCTTCAAGCTTGGGCGCTTCTTTCTGGCGCTTGTCGTCCAGTTTGATCACGTGCCAGCCGAACTGGGTTTCAACGGGTTCAGACACAGCGCCGACTTCAAGCTCGGCAACGGCGGTTTCAAACGCGGGCACCATCATGCCGGGCCCGAACCAACCCAAAGTACCGCCCGCAGGACCGGAAGGACCGGTGGACTTTTCTTTCGCCAGCTCGGCAAAATCCGCGCCTTCATCCAGCTCTTTCTTGACGGCTTGGGCTTCTTCTTCTGTTTCTACCAGAATATGCGACGCGCTGAATTCCTCGGTCGGTTCTGCATCGGCGTAAGCTTCGTCATAGGCGGCTTGCAGCTCTTCCTCGGTGACGTCCTGGGCCATTGCTTTCTCGATCACTTCGCCCGCGATCAGCTGGCGACGTTCGTTTTCAAGCGCCATCTCGATCCGCTTTGGCACTTCGCCGTCAAAGTCTTGCGACAAGGCGGTTTGCTGCACAAGCTGATCCAGAATGCCTTTGAACAGGACTTCGGGGGGAAGCTGTTGATATTGTTCGGGCAGAGTGGCGCGGGCAATGATCATGCTGCCAATCGTGATGTCGGTGCCATTGACCGTGGCAACCACGGTTTCAGCGGTGACGTCTGTCTGCGCATCCGTTTTTTCGGCAGTGTCGTCCTGCGCAACAGCGGGCAGGGCGAGCGAAGCTGCCACCACGAATGGTGCCAGAAAAGTGAGAGGTTTTTGCATGTATCTGTCCTTGGTTTGGCAGCCACAAGGGGCTGCTACATTGACACGGTTTAGTGCGGCCCTTACATCGCCCTATGGGCGCGGCCTTGGCGCACGTTCAGTCTTGTATCTAGGGGCTGTCCGGCGGCTCGGCAAGCAGATGGACGCCTTGGAACATAACTTCGGCAGGAGATTGCATGCTGGGCATCGGAACACTCGCCAAAAAAGTCTTTGGGACCCCAAACGACCGTAAAATCAAGGCGACCCGCCCGCTGGTTGAAAAGATCAACGCGCTGGAAGAAGAATTCTTGGCTTTGACCGACGACGGTCTGAAGCAAAAAACGGAAGAGCTGCGCAAGCGGGCGATTGACGGCGAAAGCCTTGATGATCTGCTGCCGGAAGCTTTTGCGAACTGCCGTGAAGGCGCACGCCGGACCTTGGGTCTACGCGCTTTTGACACGCAGTTGATGTCGGCGATTTTCCTGCATCAGGGCAACATATCCGAGCAGAAAACCGGCGAGGGTAAAACCCTGACCGCGACGCTGGCCGCTTACCTCAATGCGCTCACCGGCAAGGGTGTGCATGTGGTCACGGTGAACGAATACCTCGTGAAACGGGACGCCGACTGGATGGGCAAGGTCTTTGCCTCGCTGGGGCTGACCACGGGCGCTGCGGTGTCCGGCATGACCGAGGAAGACAAACGCGCCGCCTATGATTGCGACGTGACCTACGCCACGAACAACGAGCTGGGCTTTGATTATCTGCGCGATAACATGAAGTCTGAGCTGAGCCAGATTTTCCAGAAACAGCACAACTTTGCCATCGTGGACGAAGTCGACAGTATTCTGATCGACGAGGCGCGGACGCCGCTGATTATCTCTGGCCCGTCGCAAGACCGCTCCGAGATGTATAAAATCGTCGACGATGTGATCCCGCTGCTGCAGGAAAGCCACTACGAGCTGGACGAGAAAACCCGCAACGTGACCTTTACCGACGAAGGGAACGAGTTCCTCGAGCAAGAGCTGCACAGCCGCGGTCTGCTGGAAGAAGGGTTAACGATGTATGACCCCGAAAGCACCACCATCGTGCACCACGTGAACCAGGGTTTGCGGGCGCATAAGCTGTTCCAGCGCGACAAGGATTACATTGTGCGCGACGGCGAGGTGATGCTGATCGACGAATTCACCGGACGTATGATGTCCGGTCGTCGTCTGTCAGACGGGTTGCATCAGGCGATCGAAGCGAAGGAAGGCTGCCAGATCCAGCCCGAGAACGTGACACTGGCCTCGGTCACCTTCCAGAACTACTTCCGGCTTTATGACAAGCTGGCGGGCATGACGGGTACTGCCGAAACCGAAGCCGAAGAATTCGCCGAGATTTACGGGCTGGGTGTTGTCGTTGTCCCGACCAACGTGCCGGTTGCGCGTGTGGACGAAGACGATCAGGTCTATCGTTCGGCGCTGGAAAAATATCAGGCGATGATCGAAAAGGTCAAAGAAGCCAATGCGATAGGCCAACCGGTTCTGGTGGGTACAACCTCTATCGAGAAATCGGAAATGCTGAGCCAGATGCTGACCGAAGCGGGCATCAAGCATAACGTACTGAACGCGCGCCAGCACGAGCAGGAAGCGCAGATCGTGGCAGATGCGGGCAAGTTCGGCGCGGTGACCATCGCGACAAACATGGCCGGTCGCGGCACCGACATTCAGCTGGGCGGCAACGTCGAGCTGAAGGTGATTGAAGCGCTGGACGCTGATCCTGATGCCGATCCCGTTGCGATCCGTGAAAAGATTGAAGCGGAACACGCTGACGAGAAGAAAAAAGTGCTCGACGCAGGGGGGCTGTATGTTCTGGCGTCCGAGCGTCACGAAAGCCGCCGGATCGATAACCAGCTGCGCGGCCGTTCGGGCCGTCAGGGTGACCCCGGTCGGTCGTCCTTCTACCTGTCTCTCGAAGACGATCTGATGCGTATTTTCGGCTCTGAACGGCTTGAGAAAGTGTTGACGACGCTTGGCCTGAAAGAGGGCGAAGCGATTGTACACCCTTGGGTCAACAAGTCGCTGGAGCGCGCGCAGGCCAAGGTCGAAGGGCGCAACTTTGACATTCGTAAACAGCTGTTGAAGTTCGACGATGTGATGAACGACCAGCGGAAGGTCATCTTTGGCCAGCGCCGCGACATCATGGAAGCCGCCGACCTGCAAGAGATCACCGCCGACATGCGCGAGCAGGTGATCGACGATCTGATCGACCAGTTCATGCCGCCGAAAACATATGCAGATCAGTGGGATACGCAAGGTTTCCAGGCCGCGGTTGCGGATCAGTTGAACCTGGATGTGCCCGTTGCAGCATGGTGTGAGGAAGAGGGCGTCGACGATGAGGTCATCCGCGAACGTCTTGTCGAAGCCAGCGAAAACATGATGGCCCAGAAGGCTGAACAGTTCGGCTCCGAGAATATGCGCAACATCGAAAAGCAGGTGTTGTTGCAGGCGATTGACGGCAAGTGGCGTGATCACCTTCTGACGCTGGAACATCTGCGGTCGGTCGTCGGTTTCCGCGGCTATGCGCAGCGTGATCCGTTGAATGAATACAAGAACGAATCCTTCCAACTGTTTGAAAGCATGCTGGACAGCCTGCGGACCGAAGTGACCCAGAAGCTGGGTCAAATCCGTCCGATGACAGAGGAAGAGCAGCAGCAAATCCTGTCGCAAATGCAGGAACGTCAGGCCGCGGCACAGGTTAACGCAGCGCAGGCGGCGGAAGAGAACAGCGAAGCGCCGGCTTCGACCGCCGCAGCCGCGTCCGGTTCGACCGCTGTGGCGGGGTTCGACGAGAATGATCCAAGCACGTGGGGCACCCCTGCGCGCAATGATGAATGCCCCTGCGGGTCGGGCAAAAAGTTCAAGCATTGTCACGGCAAGCTTGCGTGAATGATCTTCCCCAAGGCTGGTTGCCGGCCTTGGGGGTGCTCCGCACGGTGGGGTAAGATTTAGGTAGGATCGGTAGACCAAGCTGCGCTTTTCACCAAACGGAGAGCGACATGCCAATTACCGACAATTTCAATGACTATACCGCAGGATTGACCGGCCCTATTTGCGGGGCCTTTGATATTGTGCCCGACGATACCGCTGACCTGCCGCAGATCACCCGTGGCTTTATGGTCGGTGGGGCCGGTGATGTCGCGGTGACGCTGAAAAGCGGGGATGCAATCACTCTGCCCGGTTTGATGGCGGGGGTCGTCTATCCGTTTCGCATCTCAAAAGTGCGCGACAGCGGCACCACCGCAACGGGGATCAAAGGGTTGGTCTAGCGCCTTGTCACCGCGTTAACTGTTGTTGCGCCCCGTCAGTATCCGGTGGGGCGCAACAGGACGGGCAGAGTGCGCGCGATGATCTTGAGATCGCCCATAAAGCTTGGCTGGCGGGCATAGCGTTCATCAAGCGAAGCGCGTTCGGCAAACAGCAAGATGCCGCGCCCCGACACCTGCCAAAGCCCTGTGACCCCCGGACGCACCCGTTGGTAAGCGTGGCGGGCATCACCGTAGCTGTGCAGCTCCGCCCGGGTGACGGGGCGCGGCCCGACCAAAGACATATCGCCGCGCAGTACGTTCCAGATCTGGGGCAGTTCATCCAGACCGGTGCGGCGCAGGAAATGGCCGCCGGGGATCACGCGCGGATCTTTGGTCAGCTTTTGGTACAACGCCCATTCCAGCGCGCGATCAGGTCGCGCCAATAGAATCGCCGGCAGCGCGGCCTGTGCATCAGGGACCATCGTTCTGATTTTCCAACAGCGGAAAACCTTGCCGGCGCGCCCAATCCTCGGGTGGGCATAAAGTCCGCCCTGACCCTTGGATGCCACCAGACAGTATAAAACGATAATCACCGGCAGGATCAGCGGCAGCAACGCGAGGCTGACGGCAAGGTCGAACATCCGTTTCCCGCCACGTTCGTAAAGTGGTGCCCGACGTGCATGGACATCACTGCCCTGCCGTATCCCGATATCGATAAACGCCATCGTCACCTCTTACCCATAGCAACCAAACACCGGCGCATGTGCCGATGTGTCAGCTAAAGCAGAGGTATCCTAAGGTGTGGTTAAAATCGGGATGCCGTCAGATCAGAGGTAGTTAAACTCGACCTCGCCATTGTGGATCGTTGCGGCGGTGAGCTTGTCCGTCGCGTAGGCACCGGTGTCGATCGACACCACGCCGCCCTTGATCATCGGGGTGTCGACGATTGTGTGCCCATGTACGACCCAGATGCCGTCACGGCGGCGTTTGCGCCCGAAATCCTCATGCCCCCAAAGCAACGTCCGGCTTTCCTGATCCTTGATAGGGATCAGTGGGTTAGCAGCGGCGTGGACAAAGGCGACATTGCCCGACACCCAAGAGGTTGGCAGGTTGATCACCCAGTCGAGCAAGGCCTCGCCCATAGCGCCTTGCAGGGCGTCGCGGGCGCGTTCCAGATCATCACCAGAGGAGGTTTGCGACACGCCCGAGACGCCAAAGCTCGACAAAGTCTGGAGCCCGCCGTACCGGAGCCAGCGCGGACCATTCTCTTTCGGATTGTCGATAAACTTTAGCATCATCTGCTCGTGGTTGCCCATCAGCGTGATGATATCGGGCTGTTCGTGCAGCGCCCGCAGAACCTGCGCGCTTTGTTCGCCGCGGTCGACAAGGTCGCCGACGCAGATCACCTGTGTGCCGGCCGGAGGTTCGGGCAGTCTTTCAAGCAGATCAAAACGCCCGTGAATATCTCCGATCGCAATTACGGGCACATCCGGTGTGATCGGATCGAAATGAGGTTCGGGCTCGGGGTCAGGTTGACGGCGTTTAAACCAACGGTTCAGCATAGGTCTTGGCGTATCCTCTGTGTTGCAAAACTGGCGCAACGAAATGGTAAATCCGTTGATTGGACGGCACACAAAGTGTAGTCCTTCCTAAACTTCTCTACGGTCCCGGTATTCGCAACAATTAATTAATAGGTAGGTTAGCAGATGCAAGGGCGCTCGAGGAAACTAGCTTGTTCGATGCTAGCCGGGGCGTTTTGCGTCACTAGTCTTGCCGAAGGTTCAGCGCAATCTTTATCGACCTACGGCACACCCGGATTGGTTGAAATGCCGACGGCCCGCGTGTTGAAGGACGGCGATCTGGCCTTCACGGCAAGCACGTTTGGCCCCAACTACCGGTATTCAGCAACGTTCCAGGTCTTGCCGCGTCTCTATGGGACATTCCGGTATTCGCAGATTAAGAATATCAGTACCAATGCGTACCTTGATGGCGATACCTTCGATCGCAGCTTTGATGTGCATTACCAGATTTGGGATGAAACCGACGTACGCCCTGCTTTCGCCGTGGGTTTGCGTGACTTTCTGGGCACCGGTATCCTGAGCAGTGAATATTTTGTGGCCACCAAAAGCTTCGGGTCGAAGCTGGAGGTCACCGGCGGTCTGGGCTGGGGGCGGCTTGCGGGGCGGAACTCATTCTCGAATCCGTTCAGTATTTTGTCAGACCGTTTTGACACACGGTCGCGCGACGCCAACACGGGCGGCCAGCTAGAGACAGGAAACTGGTTCCGCGGGCCGACGTCGGTCTTCGCGGGCGTGCAGTGGAATGTGTCGGACCAGATGACGCTATTCGCCGAATACTCCCCCGATGAATACACGCGGGAATCGGTGAACACGGGCATCGACGTGTCTTCGCCCCTCAACGTGGGGTTGGAGTATCGTTTCAACAACGGTGTGCACCTCAAGGGGTTTGTCGTCGGGGGGCATGAGGTCGGCGCGCAGCTGAGCTATGTCATCAACCCCAAGAAACCGTCCGTACCCGGCGGATTGGAGCAGGCCCCGCGCACCATCGGCGCGCGCAACCGGCTGGCGATTGCGGAGTGGAACAACTCTGCTGCCGGGGGCGGGCGTGATGCGGTCGAGGCCGTGTTGCAGCGTGTGCTGGCGGAAGACGGGCTGGAGCTGCAAGGCTTCACCATGTCGGGCAACCGCGCGACCGTGCGCGTGGAAAACACCCGTTTCGACAACGAGGCCCAAGCGGCAGGGCGCACGGCGCGGGCCATGGCGGTGACGCTACCCCCCGCGATCGAAGAGTTCACGGTCGTGTTTCTGGAGCGCGGCGTGCCGCTGAACCAGATCGTGACGCAAAGATCCGATCTGGAAGAGCTGCAGTTTGATTACGATGGTGCCTGGCGCAGTCTGGCGCGGGCGCGTCTGGAAGACGGGCATGCTCAGGGCCGCGAAGGCGAGTTGGCGGATGTCTATCCGGTCTTTGACACGTCGATCGGCCCATATCTCGCCACGTCCTTTTTCGACCCTAACAGCCCGATCAGGGCCGATTTCGGCGTCCAGCTTAAGATGGATTACCGGCCCCGTCCGGGGCTGACCTTTGCGGGTCGTTTCCGCTATCCGCTGGTGGGTAATATCGATAAATCGTTCCGCGTGTCGGATTCCGTGATCGAGCCGGTCCGCTCTAATGCTATACGCTATGCAAAGGAATCTGAGCTTGAGGTGAACAGCCTCACGGCCGAGTATTTGTTCCGGCCAGGGAAAGACCTGTTTGGTCGTGTTTCTGCAGGGTATCTGGAAGGGATGTTTGGCGGGGTGTCGACCGAGGTGCTTTGGTATCCGATGGATAGCCGGCTCGCACTTGGGGCAGAGTTGAACTATGTCAAACAACGTGATTTCGACATGCTGTTCGGGTTTCAGGACTATGACGTCGTGACCGGCCATGCCTCTGCCTATTATGATCTGGGCAATGGGTTTTTTGGGCAGCTAGACGTTGGTCGCTACCTCGCGGGTGACTATGGCGCGACGTTCTCTTTGGATCGTGAATTCAACAACGGGTTCAAGGTTGGCGGGTATTTCACGCTCACGGATGTGTCCTTTGATGATTTTGGGGAAGGGTCTTTCGACAAGGGCCTGCGGTTCGAAGTGCCGCTTTCGTGGCTGACCGGACGCCCGTCGCGGACGAAAGTCCAGCAAACAATCAAGCCGATTACACGCGACGGCGGGGCGCGTCTTGCTGTCGCCAACCGTTTGCACGGGGTCGTGCGCGACTATCGCGGCAAAGAGCTGCGGGACAGCTGGGGGAGATACCTGCGATGATCTTACGTGCGTTGACCCTTGGTCTGTGTCTGGCGGGCCTCACAGCCTGTAGCGCCAGCCAGAATCTTCTGGCGCGTGGTGTTGCCGTTGCTGTGGACGACGATTCAGTCGTGCCCAAAACCGCGCAAGGGTTTCCGCCGCGTTTTGCCGCGCTGGTGCAGGATACCGCGACCCCCGCCTTGCTGCTGACCGTCGAGAACCGTGCACAAACCGGCCGCATGCTGCGCGAGGCGCGTGTGAACGGTGTCGATACATGGCTGAGTTCGGATTTAACGGCGCTGATGCTGGAAGACGGGATGCTGCAAGGGACACGCGGCCTTGGGTCTGAACTCTTCGCCGCTGATGTGTCGGAGCCCAAGGCGCTGATCCTGTCCGGGCGGCGCGGTTATTCAGACCGGTTGCACAGCAATCTGACAGGACTGGATGAGATTTCTACCCGCGGGTATCGCTGTCTGGTGGAGCCGCAGGGCAGCGCGACGCTCGCGCTTGAGATCGGCACCGTGCCGACGCGGGTTGTAACCGAGGATTGCAAAAGTCTGGACCAGTCGTTTCGGAATACGTATTGGGTCAGTGTAAAGAGCGGTGCCATTGTACAGGCGCGGCAATGGGCGGGCGATGAGGTCGGGTATTTGATGACCAAGGCCGCCGCCCGTTAAGGTTAACAGGGGCCGAACCTGTCTGGGGGCGAGGTGTCACATGATGAATGGGAGTATTAAAGTGCGATACCTATTGGTAGCTGTTTTGGGCCTGACCCTTGCAAGCTGTGGTACGGTTTACCGAACACCTGAAGTTGTAGAGGGCGTCGCTGGCGGCACCAATGTACGGGTGATGAACCTCACTGCTGAATCCGTCATTCAGGCGAATAGATCCGCCTATGCGCCACGGAGCCTGCCCGATGTGTTTTCCCGCACCGCAGGCTCTGGCTCGGGGCTGCGTGGAACCGGGGCGCTGCCATCGCCCACACTCGACGTTCAGACCCGCCCCAACGCGCTTGAGCTGCGCCTGCCGCCCCCGGTTGATCCCGGTCCCTACGAGATTGGTATCGGTGATGTGGTGCTGCTGGCCACACCGCGTGCCGCCGGATCGGTTGAACAGTTGACCGGGCTGCTGGCCGCACAAAACGCGCGCCAAGGCTATACGGTGCAGGATGACGGATCGATCAACATTCCCGATGTGGGCCGTGTGCGTATTGCCGGGTTGACCATTGAAGACGCCGAAGCGGCCTTGTTCCAGCGTCTGGTCGAGAACCAGATTGACCCGACTTTCAGCCTCGAGATTTCCGAGTTCAACTCGCGCCGTGTGTCCATCGGGGGCGCCGTGTCGCAGCCGACCGTTGTGCCGGTAACGCTGACGCCGCTCTATCTGGAAGAAGCCTTGGCCGCTGCCGGCGGGATCACGGTCGAGGATCAGGACTATGCCTCGATCCGTTTGTACCGTGATGGTACGCTGTATCAGATCCCGCTGTCGCAGCTTTATTCCCGCGCGAGCCTGACCAAGACCCGCCTGCTGCCCGGCGATGCGATCTTTGTCGACACGGAATACGAACTGGCGCGTGCGCAGGAATATTTCGCGCAGCAGATTACTTTGGTTCAGGCGCGTCAGGCGGCACGCGCCTCGGCATTGCAAGAGCTGCAGCTTGAGGTGTCCTTGCGCCGTGATAATCTGGACGAAGCCCGTGACAACTACAAAGCACGCCTAGATCTTGGTGCCGATGACCGCGACTATGTCTATCTCGCGGGTGAGGTTGGAACTCAGTCGCGCTTTGCCTTGCCGTACGAGCGTAAGGCAAGTCTGGCAGATGCCTTGTATGATGCGGGTGGTGTGGCGTCGTCGACCGGCGATGTATCGCAGGTCTATGTGTTGCGCGCTTCCTCTGACCCGCGCGAACTGGGGGCCATTACCGCGTGGCATCTGGATGCCCGCAACGCCGCCAATTTCGCGCTGGCCCCGCGGTTCGAGCTGCGCCCTGATGACATCATCTTTATCGCGCAGCAGCCCGTTACTAAATGGAGCCGCGCTGTTTCGCAGATCCTGCCGCAGATCCTGAGTGTGGGGAACGCGGTCAGCAATTGATCTGACCACGATTGATGACCAAAGGCCGGGCAGAAATGTCCGGCCTTTTACGTTTCAAAGGGTCTGTCTAACGGGTGGAGGTTTCGCAAATTGAACCCATCGGTGCCCTATTTCAGCCACATCGTCTCATTACCCCTGAACGGGTCAATTATTCAGGCGATGTGATATGTATCTTTCTGTTGTGATCCCTTGCATGAACGAAGAAGCCTCGATCCCGGGGCTGGTATCGCGGCTGACGCAGGCGATCGCGCCGTGGAAAGATCGGGCCGAGATTATTCTGGTCGATGATGGATCCACCGATGCCACGTGGAAAGCGATCGAGGCCGCGCAAGCCGGCTGTGCGCAACTGGTGGGTATCAAGCTTTCGGCCAATCGCGGGCATCAAATCGCGCTGACCGCCGGGCTTGAGGCGGCACGGGGCGAACGCATTTTTATGCTGGATGCCGATTTGCAAGATCCGCCGGAATTGCTGGTCGATATGATGTTCATGATGGATCGCGGGTTTGACGTGGTTTACGGCCGTCGTAGCGAGCGCCAAGGCGAGACCATGTTCAAGAAGGCCACGGCGCATCTGTTCTACCGCTTCCTCAATGCCATGTCCGATGTCCCGATCCCGCAGGACACGGGCGATTTCCGTTTGGTCAACCGCCGCTCGCTGGATGCGGTGCTGGCGATGCCGGAAAAGGCCCGTTTTATTCGGGGGATGTTCGCTTGGGCAGGCTTTAAACAGGTGGGTATTGAATATATCCGCGCACCACGCGCCTTGGGCGAAACCAAATACCCCTTCCGCGCCATGATGCGCTTTGCCATCGACGCGATGACCGCCTTTTCGACGAAGCCGTTGAAACTTGCGACGCGCCTGTCTTTTGTCAGCTTGTTCATGGCGGCGTTGATGGCCGTTTATGTGATCTATTCGCTGGTCGTGTATCAGACGGCACCGGGTTGGGCGTCGGTGGTGCTCGCGGTTAGCTTCTTCTCGGGGGCGCAGCTTTTGACGCTGGGTATTCTGGGGGAGTATATCGGTCGCCTTTACGTCGAGGCCAAGGATCGCCCGCTCTATTTTGTCAGCGATGATACGCGCGATATGGTCCCCGATGTGAAACGGTTGCGTGCCTGATGCGTGTTTTTGACTATAAGTGCGCCCGCTTTGGGGTTGTCGGCATTATGACGGCATTATCCTACGTGGCGATGTATCCGGCGTTTCTGGCGGCGGGGGTGCCACAACCGGCAGCTAATGCGCTGGCGTTTTTTCTGACGATCGTGCTGCAATACATCGGTCATGCCCTGTTCACCTTTGAACGGCGGCTGATCAATCGCAGCCAGATCACAAAATTTGCTATCATGGTGGGCTGCGGTTTTGGCATGTCGATGCTTGTCACGGGCCCTCTGGCAGCGGCTTTGGGGATGCCGGCCTGGGCGGCGGCGCTGGCCGTTGCGCTGTATCTGCCGGTGCAGAACTATATTTTGATGACCCTATGGGTGTTCGCCTTGCCGCACCCCAAGACGGAGTACATGTCATGAGCCATATCTACAGTGATACATTTTTTGACTACATCAACCAAAGTGCGCGTGCCTCGGCAAAACCGTTTGTGTCATTGCTGTTTCCTTTGCTGAAGCCCACGACGGTGATCGATCTGGGCAGTGGACGCGGTGTCTGGATGGATGAATGGCGCAAAGGTGGCGCTGAGGACGTGCTGGCCGTAGACGGGGATTATGTAGACCGGGCGCAGCTGGCAGTCGCGCCGGAGCAGTTCATGGCCGCCGATCTGACACAGCCGGTAAAGACGGGGCGCCGCTTTGATCTGGCGCAGAGCCTTGAGGTCGGAGAGCATCTGCCCACCGAAGCCTCGGAGGTTCTGGTCGATAGTCTGACGCGGGCGTCTGATCGTGTGTTGTTTTCCGCTGCGGTCACCGGACAGGGGGGCGAGTTTCACGTGAACGAACAGCCCTTGTCCTTCTGGCAGGATATTTTCGCGGCCAAGGGCTATGTCGCCTATGATTGCGTGCGCCCTGCATTGAAGGACAACAAGGATATCGCGCCCTGGTATCGTTACAACGCGATCCTTTATGTGAATGAGGCCGGGCGCGCGGGTTTGCCGAAAGAGATCCTCGCGACCCAAGTGCCTGCGGGCCAAAAGCTGCGCAACGCGGGTAGCCTTGGTTGGCGGTTGCGTTTGGCTGTGGTCAAGACCCTGCCACGCGGCGTTGTCACGGCCATTGCGCAAGCGCGGGCGATGGTGCTTGCCCTGCGGGCGCGCCGTGCCAAGACCGTGGGTCGCGCGGTTGTATGACGGCGGCGGTCGGGCGGCAGTTGGCGATGCGGGCCGAATCTGAACGGCTGCAGCTGGCACCGGTCTTCCTGATCACACTGGTGGCGGCGTTTTTGCTGACGGGGCAAAATCTGCTGGATCCGATGATCCGCCATGATGACTATCCCGCCCTTTTCGCGGATGCGCCCGCCTTTTGGAACAAGACCCTGCACGAGGGGCGGTGGCTGAACTACATCTGGCACCTGCGCGAGGTGGTAACGCCTGCCTGGCTGAACTTTGCCCTGTATCAGAGTCTATGGGCGGCGTTTGTCGCTGCGTTTGCCGTTGCGGCGATGGGGCCCGGTACGCAGCGCTGGTTTACTGTTGTGCTGGCCCTGCTGCTGGTGGTTTGCCCGTCCGAGATGTTGATCTCGCTCTGGTTCAATACGCTCATCCCCGGGTTGGCTGTTGTGGCGCTGTTTGCGGTGCTGGCCTGTTACATCTCCAGCGCGCAGTTGCGCTGGCTATTGCCGATTTTCGTGATCGTCAGCTTTATGGCCTATACGACCTATCCGCTGCTGCTGCTGGCGATTTGCATTGCGCGCACGCGGGAGCGGTCAATCCGCGATCTGGCGGGGCTGATGGCGCTGTTTTGCGCGAGCTTCGTTGTCGCGGTGCTAACGGTCTATACGTTGAACTGGGAGGTTCACGGTGTATTTGGCGTGCCTGTGGCCGATTGGCGTGAACCGACCGCGGGGGACGGGATTGGCGGGATAATCGCGAACCTGCCGAAGCTGGGGG
This sequence comes from Sulfitobacter sp. EE-36, assembly GCF_000152605.1. Taxonomy (NCBI): domain Bacteria; kingdom Pseudomonadati; phylum Pseudomonadota; class Alphaproteobacteria; order Rhodobacterales; family Roseobacteraceae; genus Sulfitobacter; species Sulfitobacter sp. EE-36. The sequence continues at coordinate 959,469 of NZ_CH959310.1, forward strand.
AAACATTTACGCTGTTCCTCAACCGGACCGGCATCGGGTATCCGCCGCTGATCGGGCTTATTCCGTTTGTCTATATCCTTGCCCTGAATGTGCTACGCAAGCGCGCGCCGCTTGAGGCTTTGTATCTTGCGGCTGGTATGGCGATCGGGCTGGCGCTGGCAGTGGTTCAGGCGCTGAAACTGGGGGTGATCGTTCCGCCGCGCGCGTTTATCTTCTTTTGGGTTTTCTTTGCGCTCACTGTGGTGCGTGCGGTTCAGATATTGAGCGAGGATGAGGGTCTACACGGCCGTTTAGGGCGCAATCTATTGCTGTTGATCATCGGTGTGTGGTTCATCCAGCTGTTTCTGGCCTATGGGCAGTCCAATGATTGGCGTAGCGATACCAAGCTCTGGGCGCAGGAGGTGCGGGCGACAGAGGGGCCGGTCTATGTCTATGGCGATTCGTCGAAAATTGCCGCTGGGCTAAAGGCCGGCATACAATCTTATAAAGCGCTGCCGTTCCGGCTGAAACAGTTGACCGGAAAGACGGCGGTGGCCTGTGATGAGGTGCCTGATACCTGCCCGTCCCGACCAGATATGACTGCCAGTGATGCCGAGGTGCATTTGCTACGCGAAGGGAATGCGCTGTTCATGCTGTTTGCGCCAGAACCAGCGGACGAGACTGAGGATTAAGCGGTAAAGATGCTGTCCATGTGTTCGGCCAGATAGATGCGCAGCCAGGGGGTAAAACGCTCTGGCGTGGTTTGGGTCTGGCGGGCGAGGTCGGAGAGGTCGACCCAGGCGGTGTCCATCACTTCGGCGGGGTTCGGGGTCACATCGGTGAGCGCGACGGCTTCGGCGACGCAAATCTCTACCAGCTCATGTTCGGTCAGGCCGCCGCCCACATCGGCGCGGTATTCGACCTGGTCGCGGTGGTCGAGCCTTAGGCCGCTGATCCCCAGTTCTTCGTCCAGTCGCCGTTTGGCGCAGGTGAGCGCGGGTTCCTCCCAGAACGGATGGGTACAGCAGGCGTTCGCCCAAAGACCGGGGGTGTGATATTTGCCAAGCGCCCGTCGCTGGATCAGGGTTTCGCGTCCGCGCATGACGAAAACCGAGATCGCCTTGTGGCGCAGACCGCGCTGGTGGACCTCAAGCTTTTCGACGGGGGTAAGCTTGCCGTTGACCCAGGCGGGGATCATCGTGGTCATGTGGCTGCCCCATTCGGGTGGCGTTTTGGCGATGTCATATCCGGCTGCCCCGCTCCTTGCGGCCCGCTGGCCCTCTGCGCTAGGCGGTCTTGTAACGGGTCGGTTTTGGATTGTCAGCCGCTGGTTGCGAAATGACGGATAAGAGCAGTTACGCAATACCGCGCGCGGTGGTGCAGGCTCGCGTTAACCTGTCTGCGGCAGGGTGAGCCCTGATCACCATCTACCGAACAGGAGCCACCATATGACCGATACATCCCCCGTTCTCGCCCTTCCGTATATTCAACCGTCGCAAGCGCAAAAGCATGTGACCCATAACGAGGCGCTGCGGCTTTTGGATGCGATTGTGCAACTGTCGGTCCTGTCTTTCACCGAAACTACGCCGCCCGCGACCTCAGCCGAGGGGGATCGGTATCTGGTGGCCTCAAACGCTGTGGGGGATTGGGCAGGGCATGACCAAGAAGTCGCGGTCTTCGTGGATGGGGCGTGGCAGTTTATCGCGCCGATGCCGGGCTGGGTGGCATCTGTGGCCCCCGGCCAAACCCAAGTGGTTTACGACGGCGCGCGCTGGGCGGTGCCGGCGTTGCAAGATGTGCCTCGGCTGGGTGTCGGGGCGACGCCGGATGCGTATAACCGGTTGGTTGTGGCGTCGGATGCGGTGCTGTTCAACAATGACGGGGCGGGGCATCAGGTGAAGATCAACAAGGCAGCCGAAGGGGACACGGCCAGCCTGCTGTTCCAGACCGCCTTCGGGGGGCGGGCCGAGATGGGGACCTCGGGGAGCGATGATTTCGCCATCAAGGTCAGCGCAGACGGCGCGAATTGGGCGGAAGCTTTGCGCATTGAAGCGGCGAGCGGGCGTGTAACCGCCCCAGTCTCGGGTTGGCGAGAGCAGCTGACTGCCCCTCGCGTTTACTATGTGGACCCGCTTCAGAGTGGCGATGGGCAAAGTGGGCGGGGCACGGGGGCGGCTGCCTTTGCGTCGCTAGGCCGTGCGATGGAGGAAGTCGCCCGTTTGGACAGCGCAGGCCACGCCGTCACGGTTCAGTTGGCGGATGGCAGCTATGATCTGGGCGCTTCGCCAGTCGCGGTAAGCGCGGCATTGGGGGGAGGTCTGGTTGAGCTTGTCGGGAATACCGGCGACCCTGACGCGGTCACGATGACAGCGACGGGGTCGGTGATCGAGCTGGTTTCGGGGCGTCTGAGATTGCGGGGTATGCGGATAGAGACCACCGGTGCGGACCCGGCGATCCGGGTGTTGCCGGAAGCGGTGTTAGAGGTTGATGAGGTCGTCTTTGGCGCGGCGGGGGGACATCTGGATATCGTTGGCGGGCGCGTCGAGGGTGCGGGTTCGTACGTTATCGACGGCGATGCCGCGTATCATCTGCGTCTGTCGCAGGGGGCTGTGCTGGCGCGGGGGATGCAGACGGTGACGCTGGCGAATACGCCCGACTTTGCCACTGCGTTTGTGAGTTGCGAGATGGCCGGGCAGGCGGATTTCAGCGGGCATGGTTTCACCGGCACAGCCACGGGCAAACGTTTTGACGTGAGCAGCAACGCTGTGGTGCAAAGTGGCGGGACCGTGCTGCCGGGCGATATCGCGGGCACGACGCAAAGCGGTGGCCTATACCTCTGATCTGCGAAAACCTGACAATTGTATGAAAGGGCCACATTGCCGCCTTAAAAGCTGAAGCTGCCGTTAAGGAATTCGGCCCATCTTTATCCCCGGAACATGTAGGGGAATAAACCGATGGAGCTTGAGCATAAAACCACATTGTCCGCGCGGGAGGATATGGCGCTGACCGGGGTGACGGATATGGCGGTTGTCCAATCCTCTGGCGGGGCGGTGCTGTACACGACCTCGCGCTTTGGTGGCGGTGACTTGCTGGCCTATCGCATTGATGCGGAAGGGGGGCTTCGGTTTCTGGACAGTCGGGCCATCGCCGGGGACACGCGGGCCGGGGTCACCAGCAGGCTGGAGGTCGTAGACGGTGCGCTATTGCTCACGGGGGCGGATAACGCCGCGCTCACCCGCGTTGCGTTAACAGATGATGGGCGCTTTGGTAATGTTTCTGCCGTGACCGGTGGTGCCGTGCCTGCCCAGTTACTGGCCGTCGAGACGTTGGATTTGGGCGGGCAGAGCCATCTATACGGGCTGGTGCGGGGGGCGGATAGCATCGGGTCGTGGCGCATGGGCGACAATGGGGCGCTGACGCGCATATCGGGCGACAGTGGCGTCGCGTCAGAGGCAGGTCTGACCGGGCTGAGCGTCGGGTATGTCGGAAGCACGCCGTATCTGCTGGCGTCCTCGGCGCGGGACGACGCATTTATTTCGTTCAAATTGGATGGGAATGGTATCCCGCGAGAAGTCTCTCGTATCGCGGCGGAGGATGGCGTGGGGATCGGCAGGCCAAGCGCGACAGCCTTTGTAGAGGTTGGGGGGCATGGATTTGCGATATTGGCCGCGGCGGGAAGCGCGAGTTTGAGCGTCGCGATGCTGGGGGAAAATGGTGGATTAACCTTAACGGATCACGTCCTCGACACGCGGGACACACGCTTTGACGGGGTGCATGTGATCGAGACCGCAACACATCACGGCCGCGCCTATGTGGCGGCGGCGGGCGGAGATGATGGCGTTTCGGTCTTCGAATTGATGGACGATGGCCGGTTGATGCATCTGGTGTCGATCGAAGACACGGAAGGGAGCACGCTTGACGCGGTGTCGGCGCTTGACTTTTCGGTACAAGGAGATTTACTGCACCTCGCCGCCGCGTCAGGTGCCGAAGCGGGGCTGAGCATTTTTACGGTGGATATTTCGGGCCGGGTTGCGGCGGCAACAGGGGGTGATCAAGCCGACACGCTGACAGGCGGCACGGGGGGCGATTTGTTATCCGGCGGGGATGGCGCGGACCATATCGCCGGGCGCGCAGGGGATGATATTTTGCGAGATGGCGGCGGCCGTGATCTGCTGACCGGCGGTTCCGGCCGCGATCTTTTTGTCCTTTCCGCAGATGGGGAGGCCGATACGATTGCCGATTTCGACAGCGCACAGGACAGCATTGATCTGTCGGCCTGGCCGTTCCTGAGGCATGGGTCTCAGTTGACCATATCTTCGACCAAAAATGGTGCGGTTCTGTCCTTTGGTGAGGAGCGGTTAGAGATAAAAACATCGAACGGACAGTCCCTTAGCGAGGACGAGGTTCAAGCGCTCGATCTGATTGGGCAGTCGCGTTTCATGCCGGATTGGACCCTGCCAGAGGAAGCTGATACGCCATCCCTCCCCACCGCACCGACCCCGTTGGTTCTGGTTGGCACGCCCCAGTCGGATGTGCTGGAAGGGGATGCGGCCGATGATCATATCAGTGGGCGCGCGGATGGCGACAGGCTGATCGGCGCAGGCGGCAATGATACGATTCTTGGCGAAGCTGGGGCCGATACGATCTATGGCAACGGCGGGAGCGATCTGATTGAGGGTGGTACCGAGGGGGATCAGATCTGGGGCGGTATCGGCTGGGACACTTTGCGCGGTAGTGATGGGGACGACGCCCTGTGGGGCGGCGACGGGTATGACGCGCTTGGCGGTGGCGACGGGAACGACACGTTAACCGGCAATAACGGTGCGGATAGACTCTATGGGGATAGGGACGATGACCATCTGATCGGCGGGTTAAATGCCGATAGCCTGTGGGGCGGTGCCGGCAAAGACCGTTTGGAGGGTAGCGCCGGTGCGGATCAACTGCTTGGCGGCAGCGGGAATGATCAGCTTTTCGGAAATGCGGGGGCAGATTTTCTGCAGGGGGACAGCGGGAATGACCGTCTTGCCGGGGGGATCAACAACGATACGGTTAACGGTGGGTCCGGGAACGATACGCTGTCTGGCGACAATGGTGCCGACCAGCTGATCGGCGGCGACGGCGATGATTTGATCAAAGGCAATGCCGGTCACGATACGCTTGACGGCGGCGCGGGAAACGACGTGCTGTCCGGTGGGATCGGGGCAGATCGGTTTATCTATGGTGCAGGCCAAGACACAATCCTGAGCTTTCAAAACGAAATTGACACTCTTTCGCTGGATTCTGCCCTTTGGGGTGGGGGAAGTTTATCGATGAGCCAGCTTCAAACGTTCGCACGCAAAGGGGCCGAAGGGCATATTGTGCTGGATTTTGGCAGCGGCAAAACACTGGACCTGTTGGGCGTCGAAAACCTATCTATCCTAAATGGCGACTTCGAAAGCTTTTAAAGTTTAAACTGCCACGCTGGGATCGTTATCGTTCCAGAACGTCACGGTGATAGCGCCTTAATAACACAAGGCCAAAAAGGCCCAGTATTGCGGCAACGGCGTAGACATAGGCTGATGAGACATAGGGTACGTCGTAGTTATGATAAAAACCGGACCTGACGCGGCCCACCACGTGGATCAGCGGATTGAACCAAAGATAGCTGCGGTAGGGTTCGGGTATCGTTTCGTATAAAAAGATGACGCCGGACAGTAGCAAAAGCGGCCGCGTGCAAATCCCGTAGACACGTTGCCAGACCTGAAACATCGACATCATGAAACAGTTGAACACCCCCACGCCCAGTGAAAGCGCGGCAATCATAGTCAGAGCTGACACGATGTCTGATGCATTTATTGCGGCCCGCGTATCAAACAGAAAAATGACCCCACTCAGTACGATAAAGCCTACAAGAAGCTGAGTGAGAAAATTGAGGATGAACCGCCCCAAGATGGCGTCGACGAAAGTCACGCGCGGGTACGCTAGTAGCTGTTTCGAATAGTTGATCGCCTGCGCGACCTTGTTGCTGAGATCGACGAACATCAAAAAGGGCAGCAAACCTGTAGCGTAAAAGATCGGAAAATTGTTTCCGAGAGGGGGCATACGAAACCCGATCGAGAATATTGCGGTCAACAGCGCGATCCCGAGAACGGGTTCAGCCAATGCCCAAATATACCCACCCGGGGACCGGCCGTAGCTGGTCCCGATTTCGCGAAGTATCAGCGCGACGATAATGCGTGGCGTCGCAAAGACCATTGTTCTTCGTCCGCGTGCAACCCGACCTATCATCCTGCTACCCTCTGCGCGCTGTTGATCTGCCATCGGGCGGGCGTCGCTGCGCCAAAACGATTTAAAATGAAGTCATACTGTAGGGCAAAGGCCTCTCTAAAACTGTGTTTTAGGTGCTCTGGCAACATAGCGTGGCGACCAGAATTACTGCGAAGATCAGCTTTGGGTGAAATCGGCGAAATACCTAAGAACGTGCAGATATCGCGCACGGTATGAGCGTGAAAAAGGTCTTCGTAAAATACATATTTAATTCGATGTAGGGGGATCACGGCTTCCAGCTCGCTCATCGTGCGCCGATAGTTCGCCCGCTCTAACTTAGGCAGCCGTTTACTGTCGATCAAATGCTGCGCGCGTGCCTCGCAAGCCGTTTGAAAGTCAGCTACCTGGGCGGCATCCGCGCTAACGGCCATTCTGATTTGGGACCACATACGATCAATCGGATCCCTCAAAATAAAGATGAAACAACTTTCGCCAAGGCTCCCCATTTCAGAGAAGTCCTTTGCGTCCAGTATCGCATAAGCCGGGGTGATGTCGCAAATCACAGGCTGACCGCTAAATCCCTGAGTAAGATAGGAAAGATAAGCCTCGTGATGTTCAGGCGCATCCGTGTAGATGGACAAAAGGTCAGCCAATTCGCTGAGGACCCTAAGATTGCGCCGATTCTTGGGGCCGCGTTCTGACACCAATTCCCTTGCCAAGGTTTTCGCCGTGTTCATACGTAGGTCAAAAACCTGGTCAGACTTACCCGCGATCACATTGAAATAATGAAGTTCCTTATTGCGCGAAAAATGAATCTGACTGCTGGTGCGTAAGGTTTCATAAAGCCAAGTCGTGCCGGCTTTCTGAGCCCCGATGCAATAGGCAAGCTTGGTGTTTTCCGGCAGAAGAGATAGAGCCATACGGTACGCCTTGGGATGAGCTGATCATTTCCCCATGTTGTATTCGTGATGTGCTATCGCATCGTTAATGTCGGCAAAGTATTCTAGGTTTCCGGACTCTAAAACAGCGCCTGCAGTGCATAGTTCTCGTAGCATGCCATTGGAATGGCTTACAAATATTGCACCAGATCGGGACAGGCGGTCCATAAAAATGGAACGACTTTTCTGTTTGAACCGAGCATCTCCGACAGCGGTGATTTCGTCTATCAAATAGGTGTCAAACTGCAGCCCCATGGAAACGCCGAAAGCCAGGCGCGACTTCATACCGGCGGAGTATGTTCGGAATGGAAGGTGAAAATGAACCCCAAGCTCTGAAAAATCGGCGACGTAATCGACCAGCGCAGACGTGTCTGCACCATAAATCCGTGCCACGAAGCGCGTGTTTTGTGCCCCCGTCATGTCGGGGTGGAACGACCCAGCAAAGCCAACTGGGAAGGATACACTGCCATCAGAGATGACCTCGCCTGATGTAGGGTCAGTTGCCCCCGCAATGATCTTGAGCAGCGTAGATTTTCCAGCGCCGTTCCGTCCTAGCAGCCCGACAGAAATACCAGTGGGAAAAATAACGTTAATATTTGAAGCGACTGTCTTCCGTCGCCCCCGAACATGATAGGTTTTGGTCAAATTTCGAAAGACAATCATCGGCGATCCTAGTGCCGATCTCGTAAGGAGTGCCAAACCAGCATAATGAGCGCCCACAGGGCGAAGCTAGATGCGAATGTGACGCCTAGAAGAAATGGGCGATTTGGATAAATCGAAGTCTCTGCAAGTGTCGGAGGAATATGCGCCGCCAAGTATTTGGATCTTTTTCGCGCCTCTGCAACCGCTGTATCAAAGGCCGCTTGGCTGGCGGTATAAGACTGTTCAGCAAATTCCAAATCGACCTTTAGGCTTTCAAACTGCCCAAAAAGATCCGCGAAACCAATGGTGTGCATTGAACCCTGCTTGGCGTTCAATTTTTGATGCTCCTGCGAGATACGCGCTGCTATTATGTCGCGCCTTCGTTGCGCTTGCTTCAAGCGGGAATCGGTTGGCGTGCTGGTTTGCTGAAGCATGTCGATGCTAATCAACGTTTCCGTCATTTCTGCTTCTAAAGATGCCAATAACCCAGTTTGAATTTGAAGCGGTGTATCGGGGCTCACCAATTGGTTCCTCATGCGGAATTCGGCCAGCGTAAGCCGCGTTTTCTTGAGGCGCTGCGCTGCGCGCGCCAAGTTTTCTTCAGCATGTTGGGTAGCATCCTCGCGCGCTATCGCGGAAAGTTCATGTATCAGTTTTGCGCTTTCAGCATAGATTTCTTGGACAATGGCCCGCGCGTCTTCGGGAGCAAATGCTTGCACCTTAACCTCGATCAGACCGGTGCTACTATCGCTATACACATTGACCATGCGACCCCAGTATTTGGTCAGTTCCTCGATCGTACCAGGGGCGTGGTAGCCGAAGACCGGATCAGAGTTTGTTGCGGGGGGCGACCATATTTTTCGCAAATTCAGAGACTTATCGATTTTCTCTACTAAGTGCTGACTTTGAATGAATTGATACAGAACTTCTTCGTCCGCGGCACCGGACCCCGAGAGATTTGCAACCCCACCCAAGAGTTCGACCGGCGAGCTCATATCCTCGCTATGGACAGCAAATCCAGCGATAGAGGTATAGCGATCTGCAGCGCGCTCCCAAAGGTACCATGACACGAACAGGCTGGTTCCGAGAACGATGATGATAAAGCTGACAAACGAAAGCCGATGACGTAGGTGAAGGCGCGCTTGCGGCACAGGCGGGACGATCGACGTGATTGGCAGTGTCAGAATGGTCGCTTGAGAGGCGGTTTCTCGTTTCTTTTCCCGCGCCGCAACGGCAAGCGCCCTATCATGCCGTTTTTTTTCGATGCGTCGCAAAGCTTCCTCACGCTCGCGCAGTTTTTGTTGTTTGCGCGCCGCGTGCGTATTGTGCGTGGTCGTTGATTGGGCAGGATTATGGGTCATGATCTCAGTGCCTAATTCAATAGTCCTCACAGTTTATTAATTCGCGCGAAGTAGTTCAGAGAAAGTCGATTAAACTACGAAGGACTTTGGGATGGCGGAACCGCATGTTCACATTTTAATGGGGACGAAGAACGGTGGCATGTTTTTGGCAGATCAGCTGGCCTCAATCCGCGGGCAATCGCATCAGGATTGGAGTCTTTGGGCAAGCGATGACGGCTCGACCGATGGCACTTCTGAGGCGCTTGAAAATTTTAAAGCGGAAACACCGCACCATGATATTCACTTGCTCAAAGGGCCTCAGAGGGGCGTTGCCGCCAACTATTATAAATTGTTGAGAAACCAAGAGTTAGACGGGAGGTGGGTGGCGTTTTCCGATCAGGATGATATCTGGCTGCCTCACAAACTATCCCGTGCTGTCGCGCTCGTCGGGCGGCTGGGTGGTAGATGTGTTTACAGTAGTAGAAGTTACTATGTGGACCAAACGGGGGGGCGGTTGGGAACGTCCCCAATGCTGAACCGCCCTTGTCGTTTTGGAAATGCAATCGTACAGAATGTTTTGCGCGGAAATACGATTGTGATTCCGCCTATCGTCACCAACTATCTGCGTAGCATTTTAAGTACTACCGACGTTGCGGAAACTCCTTTTCATGATTGGTGGATGTACCAGGCGATCACAGGCGCAGGGTTTGGTATTCTTCATGATCAGAAACCTGGGGTACTATACCGGCAACACGGTGAAAATCTTGTGGGCGCGCCTACTCGTTATTTACGGCGCAGGGCTCGATGCCTGGCGGATGGTACGTTGGTGAATTGGATCGATGCAAATGCGGCCGCGATGTACCGAATTGCTCCTGTTCTAACGGCGACCGCTCGCGAGCAATTATTGAGGTTTCTCGATTGGCGATCCCAAAGTCATACTAAGGGTCGCGCGGCACTGACTTCGCTCGGGATCTATCGGCAAACACATGCGGGCGATCTAGCCCTGCGCACGCTTGCACAACTCAAACAGTTCTGAATCGGTGTTAAATTAACAAGCCCTCGTCTTTGAGGTGATCAAGTAAGGCTATGTCAGCCTCAGCAAACGCAGCCAGTCTTTCCTGTGCCGGTTTATCGTTGATCAGAGTCATTAGATCTTGCCATCGGCTTGTCTGAACGCCTTTTGGCCCAACATTGATGCGCGTTTTCACAATCGAAGGACGACGCCCCGTCAGGTTTTGAATGTCATTTTCAAGCAGATTTAAACTGCTTAAGCGATAAACCCTATCTAGTTTCCGCGCGCCGCCCATCGCTTGACCAACAAGCATATCTTTCGAGAAATGGCAGACCTCGGCCGCCCCGCGAACTTTCCCGGTGGCGAGATAGCTACAGTAAAAATTGTCGTAGTGATCCTTAATGAACTGTTGCCAAGCGGGACTTCCGCCAAAGAAATACGCGGCGGGGGAGCAATTTTTTACTTTGTACAACCCCATATGCCCAGGCGACGAAAGCAGGCTGTCCGTGAGACGTGAGGCCTTATTTCTTAAATAAAAGTAGAAAGAAGCGATCCTTTCAAATGGATCGCGAAGTACCGTGAACGCAAAGGTATCTGTCTGGGTCTCACGAAGGCGGCACCAATCTAGGTGACCCGAGTAAAGGTCATACCCGTTGGGAAATTGACCATCTGGGTAAGCTTGGTGGTGAACGCGAACAGGAGAGGTTCGAGCGCTGCCATAGATTTTAGTGAGCTCCGAGTGCACAGATTGGCCCGCGGTTTTGGGAATATGTAAAAATGCGACTTTTTTCACTGAATGTTTTCCGATCGCAGATCCAGCGTCGGGGGTGCGAAAGGCGCGGCATCTTTGAGCATTGTGTTTACCCCTCTACAGAATTCCAGCACATCCGACGGATCAAGGTGATCCATCTGCCACGGCGCAAACTGCCACCAGCGGCACTTTAACATGAGACTGATGAAGCTCGGCGGTAGGCGCATTCGTTTGAGAGTGGCCGGATTCCCCGCGACGACTGCATAAGGGGCAACGTCACGGGTCACGACCGAATGCGCCCCGATTATTGCGCCGTCGCCAATGGTGACCCCGGCGGCGATATACGCCCCGTGCCCGATCCATACATCATTTCCAATTGTAGTGATTTTTACCTTGGTGGGCGGCTTGCTGTGAGCTGTCCTATAATTGTGGTAATGTTCGGCTGCCTCAAAACCGTCGCCAAGTTCGAATACCCGGTCCCCAAGATAGAAAGCGGGGCTTGTGGATACCCAGTCCAACGGGTGGTTTTGCCGACCTATTTGGACGGATTCGCCGAATGAACAATATCGGCCGATACGTGCGGCAAAACAGTATCCCGAGACTTGATACGAGAACGTTCCCATCTCTAACGAGTGTTCATACTGTGTCCATTTCAGGCTCCCCGGGGCTTCGAGCACGGTATGTCTGGGCAGGCTGATCGACGTAGCACCCCGGTTCAGTACTTCGATGCCATTGTTTCGCAAAAATTTTAGGGGCACTGAGATCTGGCTCATGAGGCCACCGCCCAGGTTTTGGTGATGTGATTTTTAACGTGAGACAGCAGAATATCCGCCAAATCCTGTTGGGTTGAGTAGGGAATAGGAAAACCGTTTTCAGCTTTGGTAGCTGCTTCGCCCTGAGCACCAATTGCGAACGCATGGGTGGGCAAACCGGATGTCAGAGCTTCGTGCGTGGTAAACGAGAATGTCTCCGGCCACACGGAAGGTATTAACCAATCTGTCACGCCGTATCGGGCGGCAATTTTTCCCAGATCTGATATGGTATATCTCCCATGGATAGGCACCGAGGGGGGGAGGGGAATGGCGGGATCGAAGTTCCCGACGATGACCATACCGACACCTTGCACATCTATCGCATCAGCGGCTCGGCTGATGATCTGTGCGCCTTTCTGAAGACCAATGTCGCCCAATACACCGATCACCGGGCGCTTTGGGCTGAGGGGCCGAGGGATACGGGGCACGGCGTCTGAAATTCTATGCGGTGTAACTTGAATTTTATCGGCGCAGTTGGGGAATGCTGCGCGCACAATTTCTTTGCTATTTTTAGAAAATACCACGATCTCTTGGGATGCGGTCAGGAGTTTTCCCCACTCGTTTTGCCACCGAATCATGCTTATCGGTGCACCTGTGGTTGCTGGGGCATTTAGGTGAGGTGGGGGTAGGCCATCGTACACTCCTTGATCGTTCAGAAGAGTGTAGTTGGGCGAGATTGCGAAGTAGTCATGAAAGAGAAACTCTATCACCTGTTGGCCGGTTTGGCTCAATTCTAGAATCGCACTTGGAATAGTCAGCGGGTCACGGTCCCCAACCGCGCAGGAATAGATTAATCGTCGCCGTTTTATGGGGCGTAGAAGTTGTTTGACGTAGCCGAGGTTGTTGGTCCCGCCGGAGATTATTCCGTCATGGCAATGCAACTCAATTTGCCATCGCATGGCACCGCCGACCCTGATTACGACAGCGGCGCGGCCCAACGCGTGATGTTTTGATTTCACCCGATGTTGCAGATACGATTCAGCGCCGCCACCCATACTGTGCGCGATATATATCGAGACCGGATAGGTGTCTTGTGCACCGAGCCAAGCCAATGCCAAAGCGAGCCGGGGCGATTTGAATGGGTCAGAGGTAATAAACTGCTGCACATCTCTATCGTATTTGGGATAACGTTTTGAAATAAGCGCGTTGTTTTTCGCGATGAGGCGCGTCTTCTCTTCCGATCCGAAACTTTGTCCGCCGCGATGCTCTACGAAAAGGTTAACCGCACTATAATGTTGTCCGCCCGCAGCTCTGATGCGCTGGCACCAATCGACCTCTTCGCCGTATCCCCGACCAAAACTGACATCCAATTGCGGTTCAGCTCTGAGGTATCTGGGGTTGATCGCCATGCAAAATCCCACCCCGGTCGGCGTGGCCACGCGATAGCTTTGCGGGTTAAGCTGCGCGGCCGTCACATCTATAAGATCCCCCTGTCCGGCGGCAAGTTTTTGGGGCGCACATATGAGGGGGGCGGTAAAAATTTCCGCGTCGTTGGACATTGGGGTTACAGTGGCGGCGCGTGGATATTCAACGAGGGGGCGGATAAGGCGGCTCGCCCAGTTCGCCGGGACTAAGGCGTCAGAATTCAGTAAAATTACCGTGTCGGGCCAGCGTTGTGCATAGCGCAAGCCTTTGTTTACGCTTTTTACAAACCCAAGGTTTTGATCATTCTCAAGCAGTGTCGCACGATCATTGTGGGCCAAGGACCACGCGCGCAGCAACGGTAGAATCCGTTTATCGGTTGAGCAATCTTCGATCAGAATAATGCGCCACTGAAGATCGGTATTGTCGACGACGCGCCGCAGCGCCTCTTTCAGTAGGTCATGCGCGTTGAATACCGGCAGTATTATCGTCACCGATGCCGTTGTGACGGGAGGCGCATTGGCGCGGAATAGGTCAGGGTCAAGCTCGCGCGCATGGTGCAGGGGGCATAGCCCCAGCCCCCGTTTGATCCGCGTGCGAAAAGCGGGGTCCCGTTTGACGCGCCAGCAGCCATAGGCAGGCAACTGCAGCATCAGCGCGATGACGAACTTGATTACCAAACGCGCTTGAATCCACCAAAGGTGAGGGAGTTTTAGACTTCGCGCAATTGTCCAGGTGCCCTTGCGGACACGGTGAAATTCGACCCCAAACCGCCCGATTTCTTGCAAGCCTGTCGGGCCAAGCGGCGTGGTCAGGTCGAACCCGACCCGTTGCGGGCCACCATAGGCTTTGGTCACGTCGTCACGGATCAAGTCAGCTTTAGCGCTTACTTTTACGTCGTTCATATGCAGCACGATATCATCCGCGAACGTCCAGCCCGCCAGCCTCAAGTTCCCGTCATTTACGGCAAATACATCAACGGCACCCACCGCGGCACCGGACGGGTCCATAATGTGCATTGGACGCCCCACGGCCCTTAGGTGGGCGGCGATATAGCGGGCAAAGAGGGCTTTGAGCTGTTTATACAAAATCAATCATTTCGATTCTATGTTGCGTTGATAGAGCTCTAGATCAGCACGCTCACTCTTAAGGGGAGGTTAAGTTCACTCAGCATTACAACAGAATTTCTGTTCGGATTTTACGGGAGGTGACATAGGTGAGCAAAACGCAACTTGGCGTTTTGGTGACGGATAATGGTCAGAACAATCAGGTAGATATATCGCCAACAGCTACCTGCGCCGAAGGGGTGCAGATTAATATATACGGGCGCAATAACCACGTGGTGATCGGCGAGGGTACTGTGATCTCCGGTGGCTTGGTTGAGCTCAGGAATCACGAGAGCGCCGTCTATTTTGGCGCAGATTGTCGTTTGGCGGGGTCATTTCGGTGCCGCGCGCGTGACACGCATATTCGCATTGGCGATCGCACCACGATCATGATGGCTTACCTCAGTCTCCACGAAGCGGGCACGATCACGATTGGCGAGGATTGCATGCTGTCCGGGGATATCACCATGGATGTCAGTGATATGCATTCGATCCTTGACGTAGAAACGGGGGAGCGGATCAACCCGCCCCAAGATATCGAAATCGGGGATCATGTCTGGTTGGCCCATGGTGTCAGGATCATGAAAGGAGCGCAGATAGGGCAGCATTCAGTGATCGGTAGCCGTTCCATGGTTCTTGGGGTGATCCCCGCACATAGCTTGGCTGTGGGCGCGCCGGCGCGTGTCATGCGCGCTGGTATCACCTGGGATCGCCGACGGCTAAGCCCCAAAGATCAATAAGTATTGGGTCCCTGTGCGGTGCCGTTGGTGATTTACACTATCGAAAGAGGAGATACTTGATGGCAATATCATGGGGATTGCGGGTAGATTTTGCTTTGCTCATCCTACGCAAACTAGCTATGAGATGACCTGAGTGGTCCCGTAGCTCAACTGGATAGAGCACCTGACTTCTAATCAGGATGTTGGGGGTTCGAGTCCTCCCGGGATCGCCAGACGCACCGAGTGTAGCTACAGCACAGTGATTGGCCCTTCGCCGTCGGTCAAATGCCCGATAATACGGGCTTTTTTACCTTCGGTAGCCATATCGCTGATCGCAATCTTTGCCTCGGCTGGGGGGAGGGCAGCCAGCAAGCCGCCTGCGGTTTGAGGGTCGTGCAAAAGCGGGTCGCTGCGTCCTCGCGTGGGCGCGTTGTCGACGTTGGGGTGATACAGCGACGAGTGCACGCCGCGATCTGATAGGTCTCGGGCACCGGAGTAGACGGGAATGGCGTCCGCCGAGATTTCCGCGCTCAGGCGCGATGCGCGGCAGATGGCGGCGATGTGGCCCGCAAGGCCAAAGCCGGTGACATCTGTCATGGCATTGGCGCGACGCAGGTGGAAGGCTTGACGGTCCTGCGGTTCTGCCATCTCGTGCAGGGCCTGGGCGACGTCGGCTCCCCGTGCTGTGCCCTCCATATGCGCAGCCATGATAATTCCTGATCCGATGGGCCGGGTCAGCACAAGGCAGTCGCCAGCTTGAGCGCCCGACAGGGTGATTGGTGGCGTTTCGCGCGTGCCGGTGACGGTGAATCCGATGGTCATTTCGGCACCCATCGATGTGTGCCCCCCGACAATCGTCGCGTCCGCGTGGTCGAATATCGAACGGGCTGCGTCGGTGATTTCTTGCAGTGTCCGTGACTGAAGTGCCTGAGACATATGGGGAAGTACGATGCTGGAAAGGGCCACTTGGGGCTGCGCCCCCATGGCCCAAATGTCGCCCAAGGCGTGCACTGCTGCGATGCGCGTCATCAAGGCAGGGTCGTGGATCAAAGCGCGCAAGTGATCGGCGCTGATGACCTGAAAGCCGCCACCGGGCTGCTTTAGCACCGCAGCATCATCGCCGAGGACAGAAAGAACGGCCGCATCCGTCGGACCTTGAAGCGACGAAAGCCCGTTACGAAGCACTGTGTTTCCGACCTTAGCGCCACAGCCGCCACACAAGGGTTTCGCGGCCAGTATATCGCGGGCACCCTGCGCCAGCGTATCGGGCAAAGCTGGCGGTTGCATCGGCGGCAAATCGTCAAGTTTATCCATGAAGGCGCGGTCAATTCGGTCTTTCCAGCGCCATAACGCAGGCCCCGAGAATGCAAGATCGAATTTTTCCGCCAAAGCCGATTTTTCCCCAAGGGAGATAAGCTTTAGGTAACGTTTTTGTGGTTTGAAGGGCTTGCGGGGACCATTGGTGAGGGCGGCGCGAAGGTTGTGATACAGGACGGGTGCTGCGCGAACGGCAAACACGCCAGCCTTGGGGCGTGGGGCAAAGGGCATTGCTGCGCAGTCACCGACGGCAAATACAGTTGGGTCACCGGGAAGTGACAGGTCGGGCGTTGTTTCGATGAAGCCATCACGCAAGGGAAGGTCCGTTTGCGCCAGCCATTCATGCGGGAAAGCACCGGCAGCGCCGACCGTCAATTGAGAACGGATTTTGTCGCCGCTGCCCAGAACGACATGATCGGCGGCGATTTCCGTGACGCGTACGCCGGTGCGTAGGGTGACCTTGGCGCCGCGAAGCTTGGCCTCGACCGTGTGGCGCGCGCGGTTGCCAAGGCCCGAAAGCGTCGGGTCGGACTGTAGCAAGGTGACCCGAGGCTCGATCCCCGCGCTGCGCACGGCATGGGCCATCGCGAGGGAAAGCTCGCAACCGGCGACACCGCCGCCGATCACGGCGATTTCGGGCTCTATGTCCCCGCTCGTCACCGCGGCAAGGAAATCGCGCCAGCGTTTGGCGTAGACATCAAGTGGCTTTGCACCGACAGCAAAACCATCAAACCCCGGGATACCCATTTTAGCGGTGATCCCGATATCAAAGGAGGCAACATCATATGCAATAGGCGCGCGGTCTTCGACATGAACCAGACGCGCAGTGCGATCGATATCTGTGGCGTGGGACAGGATCAGACGCGCGCCCGCAAAGCGGCACAGTCGCACCAGGTCGATTTCAAGTGTTTCACGTGAATAGTGACCCGCGATATAGCCCGGCAGCATACCTGTATATGGGGCCGTGGGGCCGGGATTGATGACGGTTAACCGCGCGCCCGGTAGCGGGTTCATCCCCCATTTGCGTAGCACCAACACATGGGCATGCCCGCCGCCGATCAGCACCAGGTCTTGGGTCAGCGGGATATCGTGTCGATGCATCGAATGACTTTCTATCAGGCGGGTGTGACAGTCTTAGCCCGCGAGATCAGCGGATCAAAGCCGCAAGACACAACTGCGGCCCGTTGCAACGGAATGTGAACTACGTGACAAAGACCGCAGCGTTTCCGTGAACAAGGTGGCCTCCGTCCGTGACCCTTCGTATTCTGCACACTGCCGATCTTCACCTCGATTCACCGCTTCGTAGTTTGGCGATGAAGGATGACCGTCTGGCCGCGCAGGTGCGCGGTGCCAGCCGTCAAGCGCTTGAGACGATGGTGCAATATTGCATCGACGAGAGGGTCAGCGCCTTTCTGATCTCGGGCGATCTTTATGACGGGCAAGAACGTAGCGCGAAAACCGCCGCGTATCTCGCCGCGCAGATGCATCGTTTGGCGCAGGCTGACGTGCGGGTGTTCTATATCAAGGGGAACCATGACGCGGAAAACCCGATCGCGGGGGAGATCGACCTGCCGCCAAACGTGCATGTGTTCGACGGGCGGGGCGAGAAAGTACAACTGGCGGACCACCGCGTCTATATTCACGGCGTCAGCTTTCGCGACCGTCACGCGCCGGAAAGTCTGCTGCCGAAGTATACCGTGCCAGAGGCGGGGGCGGTTAATATTGCGATGATGCATACCTCTCTCGCGGGGGCCGAGGGGCACGATCTTTATGCGCCTGTGTCGGTCGGCGAACTGGCGGGGGCTGGGTTTGATTATTGGGCGTTGGGGCATGTTCACAAACGCGCCGTGCACAGCGAAGACCCCTGGATCGTGATGCCGGGCATGCCGCAAGGGCGCGATATCGGGGAGGCGGGGCCAAAGTCCGCAAGCCTGCTGACGATCGAGGATGGCAAGATCTCGGTTTCCGAAGTGGCGACCTCGGTCGTGGAATTCCGCCGCTGTGATTGCGATGTGACAGGGGCGGAGGCTGACGAAGATCTGCGCCGCAAACTGCGGTCGGCGTTGCAGGCACAGGCCGGACGGGGGGCTGCGATCTTGCGGTTGCGGTTGACGGGGCAAACGGCGCTGGCGTGGCAGATACGCCAGTTGGCGGATATTTGGCGCGCCCAAGCCGACGAAATCGCGGAAAGCATCGGTGATCTGTGGATCGAGAAGATGTCGGTGGATGTAACGGCTGTATCTGAGGATGCAGTGGATGGTGCTGTGGCCGAGGTACAGCAGTTGATGACGGACATCGCCAAGGAGCCCGCCACTCGGGACAGGTTGCAGCAAGAGTTGAGCCAGATCCTTGGCCTATTGCCTGCTGATCAGCGCCGCGCCCTCGCACCGGATGCAGAGGCGCAAGAGGCGTTGTTGCGGCAGCTGACCGACGAGGCGGTGTTGACCATGGCCGCGCAGATGCGAGGAGCAGGCGAATGATGCGGCTGCAGCAGCTTGCGCTGGACCGATTTGGTCACTTTACCGACCGCGTGCTGGATTTCGGCGCGCGCCCCGCAAACGGATCGGACTTTCATATCGTCTTTGGCCGGAATGAAGCGGGCAAAACCACCCTGATGGAGGGGTATCTGCGGCTGCTTTACGGTTTTGCAGCGCGTGAACCCTATGCCTTCAAACACCCCCGCGCGAACCTGCGCGTCAGCGGTACCGTCGATATTGACGGGCAGATCCACCAGCTGTCCCGATTGCCCAAGCGCTCGGGCAATCTTGTGGACGGGGCGGGCCAACCTGTGCCGGATGCTTTGCTGTCTGCGGCGCTGCGCGGTGTGTCGCAAAAGGAATACCAAAGCCTGCTGTGTCTCGACGATGAAACGATCGAAGCCGGCGGCGAAGAGATTACCAAAAGCGAGGGGGATATCGGGAAGCTGCTGTTCTCTGCCGCGGCGGGTATCAGCGATCTGTCGCGGGTCTTGGGGCGGGTGGAGCAGGGCAATCGTGACCTTTATCTAAAAGGCGGTACAAAATCAGAGTTCGCGGCGCTGAAGGCTGCACATGCGGAACTGGTCCAGCAGATCAAGGATCATGACGTCAGCGCCGCCGCGTTTCGCGAGCTGCGTCTTGCGCGGGACGCCGCCCAAACCGAAGAGCAGCGTCTGCGCGCCGCCAAGTCCGAGCTTTCCGTTCAGAGAACGCGGCTGGAGGCTATACTTGATGCGCATCCATTGGCGACAGAATGGAAAACCCTAGAGGCGCAGCTTACCCCTATCGCGCATTATCCCATGACGCTGGAGTTCGACAGCGAAGACTTGATTAAAATGATGACGAAACGGATCGCACTTGTTGCCGAAAGGGAACGGTCCGTCGCCGAGGTGCACACATTGCGGGCCGCGCGAGACGAGGTAGCCGTCAACGCGGATGATTTGGCGCGAGGGGCTGATGTTGATGCGCTTGCCTTCAAGAAAAGTCAGGTAGAGGCGGGACAATCCGACCTGCCCAAACGCGAAGCACAGTTGATGCAGGATACCGCTGATATGCGGGCGCGGCTTGATACTCTGGGGTTGCCCGCCGATGGCACGCTTGCGCAATTCATCTTAAGCGATCCCGCCCTTGCGGCGCTCGAACAGGAGCGCGCCACTTTGGACGATGCGCGCAAGCATCTGCAAACCACTCTGGCGGAGGCAGAGGTCGCGCGCGACAAATACGATGACGCGGCACGGGCCCTGCGCGATACCGAAGAAGAGACCGCCGTCGATGCGGATGTCGAACGCCTGTTCATGCAGGCCGAAGCGGAGGATCTGGTCAGTCGATATCATGACGCGCTGCGCCGGCTCGCGGCGGATCGTCAGGGGGTGGCCACAGCCTTGCGCGGGCTGACGCGGCAAAATGTGGCGTTCGACGCGGTTCCGGCACTTCCGCTCAGCAGCCGGCGCGCGCAGGAATTGATGCAGGCCCATGGCGAAGCGCGGCTTGCCCTGCGTGCGGCCGTGCAGGCGGAAACCACGGCAGCCGATCGTTTGGCGGATGCCGAGACAAAACATGCGATGGCCGCCTCGGCCCCAGACTTGATCAGCGATGATGCCGCCGCCAAAGGGCGACAAACCCGAGACGAGTTATGGGCGCTGCATAAAGATGTGTTGGACATGGCCTCTGCCTCTGCGTTCGAGGCTGCCATGCGGGCGGATGACGCGCAGACCTCATTCCGCGCCGGGCAAAGCCAATCGCTGGCGGAAATGCGGCAGGCGGAACGACAGTTGATCGAGGCGCGACAGGATCATGACAGGGCCCAGAATAAACGTACCGCGACCGAGGTGGCGTTTGATAAGGTGACGGGTGAACTGCGGTCCCACCTCGACGCACTTGGCCTGCCCGAAACCCTTTCTGCCGAGGATTTTGTCGAATGGGTGCGCGACGCAGAGGCTGCGCAAACTGCAGCCGAAACCTTAAAGACATCTGAACAGGCCAACACAGAGTTATTGCGCGCGGCAGAACAGATGCGCGACGATCTGGCGGCACGATTGGGTGCAGGGGATGCGCCTTTGCGGACCGTCGTGCTCATGGCCAAAACCCAGATCGCAGCGTCGCGCGAGCATCAGAATGCGCAAAAGCTCGCACAGGCCACAGTGCGTCAGGCCACGGCAGAGCGGGATCGCCGAGCAGTCGCAGCGGACAAGGCACGCACGGCCGTGACCGAGGCGCGTGACCAGTGGCGCGATGCCGTCGCGATGCATCTTCCGGCGCTGCAGGCTGGCATAGACATGTGGAACGGGCTGACCGGCCTGCGTAGTATCCGAGAGGTCGACGCCCGCATGGCGGGTGTCCGGCGTCAGATTGCGGGCATCAAACAGGATCGCGCCGGTTTCATCGCACAGTTGGATGCACTGGATGGCGGGGCAGACGCGCAGGAACAGCCCTTGGCGCGTTACGCCGCTTTGCAAACCGCGGTGGAGCGTGCCCGTCAGGCCCAAGCGCGTCGCAGCGATCTAGACGCCCGCCTTGCCGTTGCGGAGGACGCCGCGGCTGAGGCGCTGCGCGAGATTGCCGTGCTAGATGATCAGGTCCAACTTCTGGCCCGTGCGTTTAATGACCAGATAGACACCTCTACCCTCGATGCATTGCGTCAGGCGACGGCGACCGCGCAACAGGCAATTGCCCTGCGCCAGCAAAGTGCGGATTTGCATACCCGTCTGCTCTCGATCCTGGGGGTTGATGCCTGGGAGCAGGCGCAGGAACGCCTCAGCGCCGCGCCCCTCGCACAGGCGCAAGTGGCGCTTGCCGAGCTCTGCGAAGACCTGTCGCGACTTGAAGCAGAGCTCGACAGCGCGATTGCTGCGCGCGCTCGGGCGCAAGCGGCGCTGGATGCGGTTGGGGGGGATGGTGATATTGCGGCGCTCACCTCGCAAAAGCGCACGGTCGAAGAACAGATGCAGGCCGTGATGCTGCGCTATCTGACGGGGCGCTTTGGACATACTTTGGCCGAGGATGCCATCCGCCGGTATCGCGACACCCACCGCAGCACGATGTTGGCCGCGACCGAACAGGCATTCAGCGACCTGACCCAAGGGGCATACACTACACTGACCACGCAGCCTGCCGCTCAGGGGGATGTGTTAATGGCCGTGCGGGCAGAGGATGGGGTGTCTAAGGAAGCCGCCGCAATGTCCAAAGGGACGCGGTTCCAGCTTTACCTTGCCCTGCGCGCGGCGGCCTACGAGCAAATGGCGTCGACAGGAACCGTGCTGCCGTTCTTCTGTGATGATGTGTTTGAAACCTTCGACGAAGACCGCACCCGCGCGGCCTGTCGATTGATGCAACGGGTCGGAAAGCGCGGGCAGGCCATCTATCTCACCCACCACCAGCATGTGGTCGATCTTGCACAAGAGGCCTGCGGCACAGATGTGACCGTGCACCGGCTGTAACGCCCGATATGGATTCGCGATTATCCAGCCCGCGAGTCGGCGATTCCACCGCAATGCCCTACCTGTGGTTGGGTCGAGGCACGAAAAGCCCCGTATAAGCGGAGAGAGATACCCTGAGGGGCCTGGGTGCTACAAATTTCCGACGCTCAGAAAGTCAATAAAACAGGCGTTTGTGAAGGTTTTTTGACGAAAAGGATAAAATCCGAAAAAAGGGGTTGCGGGTATTTGGAACAAACCTTAGAACGCCCCTTACCGGAGACGCAGACACGCTGACACGGGGCGCTAGACGGGGACGACGGGTTACGGTTCGGGTCTTACGTAGCGGGAAAATTCTGAGGTAATTGAGGCGGGGCGCGCTGAGAAGTTTACGGCGCATCTTGGTTTCTTTTGTCTCGACGCTCTTTGAAATTGATAGATATCTGAAGAGATATGTGGGCGGTTTGGTTCATTCGATGGATCAACGTCTGTATATCGCGCTCTTAGGCTTCGGCCGATGATGGAGTGTCAGCTTCACTGTTTGGACGGCTTTTCGTTACTTTGGTAACTTTAAGCACTTCAAACGGAGAAAACGCCTGTATCATTCAGTAAGTGATGCAGGTTTGATGTGCAGAGGTTCGACGTCAAGGATACGCAGTAATGCGTTTCAACTTGAGAGTTTGATCCTGGCTCAGAACGAACGCTGGCGGCAGGCCTAACACATGCAAGTCGAGCGCACCTTCGGGTGAGCGGCGGACGGGTTAGTAACGCGTGGGAACATACCCTTTTCTACGGAATAGCCTCGGGAAACTGAGAGTAATACCGTATAAGCCCTTCGGGGGAAAGATTTATCGGGAAAGGATTGGCCCGCGTTAGATTAGATAGTTGGTGGGGTAATGGCCTACCAAGTCTACGATCTATAGCTGGTTTTAGAGGATGATCAGCAACACTGGGACTGAGACACGGCCCAGACTCCTACGGGAGGCAGCAGTGGGGAATCTTAGACAATGGGCGCAAGCCTGATCTAGCCATGCCGCGTGTGTGATGAAGGTCTTAGGATCGTAAAGCACTTTCGCCAGGGATGATAATGACAGTACCTGGTAAAGAAACCCCGGCTAACTCCGTGCCAGCAGCCGCGGTAATACGGAGGGGGTTAGCGTTGTTCGGAATTACTGGGCGTAAAGCGTACGTAGGCGGATTGGAAAGTTGGGGGTGAAATCCCAGGGCTCAACCCTGGAACTGCCTCCAAAACTATCAGTCTAGAGTTCGAGAGAGGTGAGTGGAATTCCAAGTGTAGAGGTGAAATTCGTAGATATTTGGAGGAACACCAGTGGCGAAGGCGGCTCACTGGCTCGATACTGACGCTGAGGTACGAAAGTGTGGGGAGCAAACAGGATTAGATACCCTGGTAGTCCACACCGTAAACGATGAATGCCAGTCGTCGGGCAGTATACTGTTCGGTGACACACCTAACGGATTAAGCATTCCGCCTGGGGAGTACGGTCGCAAGATTAAAACTCAAAGGAATTGACGGGGGCCCGCACAAGCGGTGGAGCATGTGGTTTAATTCGAAGCAACGCGCAGAACCTTACCAACCCTTGACATCCTGTGCTAACCCGAGAGATCGGGCGTTCACTTCGGTGACGCAGTGACAGGTGCTGCATGGCTGTCGTCAGCTCGTGTCGTGAGATGTTCGGTTAAGTCCGGCAACGAGCGCAACCCACATCCTTAGTTGCCAGCAGTTCGGCTGGGCACTCTAAGGAAACTGCCCGTGATAAGCGGGAGGAAGGTGTGGATGACGTCAAGTCCTCATGGCCCTTACGGGTTGGGCTACACACGTGCTACAATGGCAGTGACAATGGGTTAATCCCCAAAAGCTGTCTCAGTTCGGATTGGGGTCTGCAACTCGACCCCATGAAGTCGGAATCGCTAGTAATCGCGTAACAGCATGACGCGGTGAATACGTTCCCGGGCCTTGTACACACCGCCCGTCACACCATGGGAGTTGGTTCTACCCGACGACGCTGCGCTAACCTTCGGGGGGCAGGCGGCCACGGTAGGATCAGCGACTGGGGTGAAGTCGTAACAAGGTAGCCGTAGGGGAACCTGCGGCTGGATCACCTCCTTTCTAAGGATGATCTTAGCAGCGAGAACTTGTTCTCACTCGTAGATCACTTAGCAGGTCAGTAAACAAAACTGACCATATTCAAGGCATCGCAAGATGACCTTTCGGACCGAGCCGTCCTCATATCTCTTCAGCAAGCGTCTCACGCAGTGAGGCGCGAAGCCCCGACAGGGTACCGCGCAGCGGTGTCCCGAGAGGGGTCGGGTTGCTTCATGCAGCCAACGTAACACGCAGCCCTCGGGCTACGCTGGGGCCTTAGCTCAGCTGGGAGAGCGCCTGATTTGCATTCAGGAGGTCAGGAGTTCGATCCTCCTAGGCTCCACCAAGCATACGGCCCTTGAATAACCGCTTGGGCTGGTCCCTCTCGGGACATTCCTTCGGAATGCCCTGCCGGGACGTCGCGGTTTTGCTTTGCAAAACACGCTGGGTCGGTAGCTCAGGTGGTTAGAGCGCACGCCTGATAAGCGTGAGGTCGGAGGTTCAAGTCCTCCTCGACCCACCAAGATCTTTGCCAGCTAAAGATCGTCGCCCAAACAGGGTTTTGCGCAGCAAAGCACGCGTTGGGCAAGCACACGATTTGACCATTAAGCACTGTTCGCAGTTCTTAATCGTCCAATCGGACGGCGCGCAAGCGCATGGGTGACATTCCTTTGGAATGCATCTGATTGACATCGTAAAGAGAGATACAGTTACTTTAAGAGTAATCTTAAAGTAACAAACAACACGATCTGATCGCACCGCGTTAGGTGATGATCTCGGTTGCTGCTCCTTTTGGAGCCGGCGTTTATTTGACTGTTTCCTCGGTCTTTTGAACGTATCGCGACTGAAAGCGACGTGTTGTCCAAGTCAAGTACACTAACCAGAGTAGTGACGCCTACTTCCTGCACGGAAGGTAGGCTAGATGCACTACTCGCTGTCCACTCTGAGAGAGTGGGCGGGTAAAAGTATGCTTTTGATCTGGAATAAGGGAAGACAGTTTCTTACCAGCTTCTGTCTCCCGCGTTGGACTGACGTCCTGCACTCTATCGGCCGTTTGAGGGTCTAAATTGTCCTCAAGTAGCCGAATAGGCGGTAGGACATTAAATCAGTCTTTCTTTTTCTGGATCAAATCAAGCGCGAAAAGGGCGTTTGGTGAATGCCTTGGCAGTAAGAGGCGATGAAAGACGTGATACTCTGCGATAAGCCATGGGGAGCTGAGAATAAGCTTTGATCCATGGATTTCTGAATGGGGCAACCCACCTGATTGTTTATTGTTGTCCTACCGCTTTGCTACTTGAGGACGTAAGTTCGCAAGGTGCAGACGGTGGGTTCATCAGTAAGCAGAACCAGGTATTTATAGACTGAATACATAGGTTTATAAAAGCAAACCCGGGGAACTGAAACATCTAAGTA
This sequence comes from Sulfitobacter sp. EE-36, assembly GCF_000152605.1. Lineage (NCBI taxonomy): Bacteria > Pseudomonadati > Pseudomonadota > Alphaproteobacteria > Rhodobacterales > Roseobacteraceae > Sulfitobacter > Sulfitobacter sp. EE-36. The sequence goes on from NZ_CH959310.1 coordinate 985,100, forward strand.
CCCGGAGGAAAGGAAATCAATTGATACTCCCCTAGTAGCGGCGAGCGAACGGGGACCAGCCGAGCCATGAGTGTGGTTAGAATGCGTTGGAATGCGCAACCAAAGTGGGTGATAGTCCCGTATAAGAAGCATGATTGGACGTATTAAGTAGGGCGGAACACGTGAAATTCTGTCTGAAGATCGGAGGACCACCTTCGAAGGCTAAGTACTCCTTACTGACCGATAGTGAACCAGTACCGTGAGGGAAAGGTGAAAAGCACCCCGACGAGGGGAGTGAAACAGTACCTGAAACCGAACGCCTACAATCAGTTGGAGGGTCTTTACGGCCTGACAGCGTACCTTTTGTATAATGGGTCATCGACTTGGTCTCACAAGCAAGCTTAAGCCGTTAGGTGTAGGCGTAGCGAAAGCGAGTCTTAATAGGGCGTTGAGTTTGTGGGATCAGACCCGAAACCGAGTGATCTAGGCATGGCCAGGTTGAAGATAAGGTAACACTTATTGGAGGACCGAACCCACATCCGTTGAAAAGGATCGGGATGAGCTGTGCCTAGGGGTGAAAGGCCAATCAAACTCGGAGATAGCTGGTTCTCTGCGAAATCTATTTAGGTAGAGCGTCATCCGAATACCCTCGGGGGTAGAGCACTGGATGGGTAATGGGGCCCCACAGGCTTACTGATCCTAACCAAACTCCGAATACCGAGGAGTACTAGATGGCAGACACACAGCGGATGCTAACGTCCGTTGTGAAGAGGGAAACAACCCTGACCTACAGCTAAGGCCCCTAATTCATGGCTAAGTGGGAAAGCAGGTGAGACGACCAAAACAACCAGGAGGTTGGCTTAGAAGCAGCCATCCTTTAAAGATAGCGTAACAGCTCACTGGTCTAAATAAGTTGTCTTGCGGCGAAGATGTAACGGGGCTCAAGCCATGAGCCGAAGCTTAGGATGCATTAATTGCATGGTAGCAGAGCGTAGTGTGACATAGTTCCATGTCTCCTTAGCCCTTCGGGGTATTGGAGACGCGGAGCTTTCTGTGAAGCGGGCGCGTGAGCGATCCCGTGGAGAGATCACTAGTGAGAATGATGACATGAGTAGCGACAAAGAGTGTGAGAGACACTCTCGCCGAAAATCCAAGGGTTCCTGCTTAAAGCTAATCTGAGCAGGGTAAGCCGACCCCTAAGGCGAGGCCGAAAGGCGTAGTCGATGGGAACCAGGTTAATATTCCTGGGCCAGATGGAAGTGACGGATCTCGAGGGTAGTTCATCCTTATCGGATTGAATGGGCTGCTTAGAGGTCCCTGGAAATAGCTCCATCGCTAGATCGTACCCTAAACCGACACAGGTGGATAGGTAGAGAATACCAAGGCGCTTGAGAGAACTATGTTGAAGGAACTCGGCAAAATACCTCCGTAAGTTCGCGAGAAGGAGGCCCGGTTCCTAGGCAACTAGGGGCTGGGGGCACAAACCAGGGGGTGGCGACTGTTTATTAAAAACACAGGGCTCTGCGAAGTCGTAAGACGACGTATAGGGTCTGACGCCTGCCCGGTGCCTGAAGGTTAAAAGGAGGAGTGAGAGCTCTGAATTGAAGCCCAGGTAAACGGCGGCCGTAACTATAACGGTCCTAAGGTAGCGAAATTCCTTGTCGGGTAAGTTCCGACCTGCACGAATGGCGTAACGACTTCCCCGCTGTCTCCAACATAGACTCAGCGAAATTGAATTACCGGTCAAGATGCCGGTTACCCGCGGTTAGACGGAAAGACCCCGTGCACCTTTACTACAACTTCACACTGGCATTAGGCCGAACATGTGCAGGATAGGTGGTGGGCTTTGAAACGTGGACGCCAGTCTGCGTGGAGCCTCCCTTGAGATACCACCCTTGTTCTGCTTGATGTCTAACCGCGGTCCGTTATCCGGATCCGGGACCCTGTGTGGTGGGTAGTTTGACTGGGGCGGTCGCCTCCTAAATCGTAACGGAGGCGCGCGAAGGTTGGCTCAGAGCGGTCGGAAATCGCTCGTTGAGTGCAATGGCAGAAGCCAGCCTGACTGCGAGACTGACAAGTCGAGCAGAGTCGAAAGACGGCCATAGTGATCCGGTGGTCCCAAGTGGGAGGGCCATCGCTCAACGGATAAAAGGTACGCCGGGGATAACAGGCTGATACTGCCACAGAGTCCATATCGACGGCAGTGTTTGGCACCTCGATGTCGGCTCATCTCATCCTGGGGCTGGAGCAGGTCCCAAGGGTACGGCTGTTCGCCGTTTAAAGAGGTACGTGAGCTGGGTTTAGAACGTCGTGAGACAGTTCGGTCCCTATCTTCCGTGGGTGTAGGATACTTGAGAGGAGTTGCCCCTAGTACGAGAGGACCGGGGTGAACGATCCACTGGTGGACCAGTTGTTATGCCAATAGCAGTGCTGGGTAGCTATGATCGGACAGGATAACCGCTGAAGGCATCTAAGCGGGAAGCCCCCCTCAAAACAAGGTATCCCTGAGAGCCGAGATAGACCATCTCGTCGATAGGCCAGAGATGTAAGCGTAGTAATACGTTCAGTTGACTGGTACTAATTGCTCGATAGGCTTGATTTGATCCAGTAGAAGAAAGACTTTCTACTCGGACAAAAGCATACACATACAATCAGTTGTGCTGACTTGGACAAATCCTTACCCAGAATGGTGAGGGGGCGGGAACGCGCATCCTTCGGATACGCTCTCTCCCGCTTGTTGCTCTTTTGCCAATGGCAAAAGCAGCAACATAGAGGTTTTACTCGGTTTGGTGGTCATAGCGTAAGCAAAACACCCGATCCCATCCCGAACTCGGCAGTTAAGTGCTACTGCGCCAATGGTACTGCGTCTTAAGACGTGGGAGAGTAGGTCACCGCCAAACCTAGCAAAACCTCTACGTATCTCTCAAACGATGACAATTAATAAGCCAATACAATAACATTGGCCACAGCCGCGGGATGGAGCAGCCCGGTAGCTCGTCAGGCTCATAACCTGAAGGTCGTAGGTTCAAATCCTACTCCCGCAACCAAATACAAAAATACGATATAGGAAACGCCCGCATCGCCTGCGGGCCTTGTGCCGATTTGAGCCAACGTGATGGCGCGAGGGGTGACCTGATAGGAACGCAGGTCCCGCTACCTATAGCTGAATTTACGGAAGTGGGATGCTTCGTAAACACAAAGATTCGCGCAGAGACACCTCAGCGAGAGCGCAAACTGTTAGCCCTCCACTCAAACAACCTGAACGCGCCCTAGAGCCGCAGCAGGCGTGCCTCATGGCGTTTCAGCGTGTTACGCGCGGCGTTGTATTGCTTTATCCCGATCTGCTCTGAAAGCGCGGGGAACAGCGCCAGTATCTCGTCGCGTTGCGCTTGGCCGATGCTTTGAAGTGTTTCTACTCCCGGCTGAAAGCTTTCTGTCCATGCCCCGTCCGACAGCACAAGCTGATGGCTTTCGAACATCAGGTGCACGTATTGAACCGACGGAGGCGTCAACGTCCGGATCGTGTCACCATTCACCAAGTGCTTCGCGGCGACGAGGACCTCGTCCTGACCAAAATGTAGCATCGATCGCGCATCGGAAAGAAATATTCGGTGGTTGGGTGAAACGATAAGGTCGCGTTCCGGCGTTCCAGCGCCGAGAGCACCCGCCGTGATCAAAACGGGGCGCAGGTGTGGATAGACGACCAGCTCTGCCGCTGTCAGCTGACGTGCACCGACCCAAGAGACCTTCTGCATTCCGTGGTCGCGTGTGATGACAGCGTCACCGGCTTTCAAGTGCTCTACAGGGGTGTCGCCTTTTGCAGTAGCGATCAGGCTGCCCGCGGTGAAACATGGTACGGTGTTACCGACATAGAACTTGCCGTTGCCATCCTCCAAGGTACCGGATGCGATGGAGCCGTCGCCGTCAAAATCCTGATCCGTATTGCGGTCAATCTTGAGTGTGCCGATATTGTCGCCCGCATTGGTACCTGGTGCCACCAGTAGATTCCCAAATGTCGGCGCGCTTGGGTCGTTGGCACCGCTTTCAGTGCGGGGCACCAGAACGTTGGCGTTGAACCGTACGTAGGTGTCGCCAAGTCCGCTGACATCGCTTTGGATATTCGCCGATTGGCCGGGGTTCATCGGAACGTAATTATATTGGACGATGCCGGCGTTATAGTCGGCAGCACTGGCATAGACCTTGATCCCGATGAAGGACGAGCCCCCGTCAAGTTCACCGTCTGCCGTTTCATTCTGTGTGATGAATTCGATGATGGCATCGTCAGCGAAGGGCTGGCTGCCACCGGAAAGTGTCATCTGACCAGCGCCGTCTTGGCCTGCGCTGGAGTTTGTGGACACAGCGGGATTGTTGATAACATCGATACCAAACGCAAAAAAGCTCGCCATCTCTTTATCCTCTGCTGGCCTGTGGGTCGGTCAAATGATCCGGATCGGCCTAGTTTATAGTAATCTCCGCAAATTCATTAGCGATAAGTGGCGACAAATCGAATTAACTTTTGACATATCACATGGATGTGAAGCGAGCCCGACGCCAGTGGGGCGTCTTTGATGGCGCTATCGATGGGGGATGGTATGCCGCAGATGCGAAGCTAATTTGAAAGGGCAGTTCGATGGGCAGGGACAACGATCGCTAAGGAGCACTAAGTAACAGTGAAATGAAAAAGCGACTTATCGGGGATAAGTGGTGCCCAGGAGAGGACTCGAACCTCCACACCGTTGCCAGTACTAGCACCTGAAGCTAGCGCGTCTACCATTCCGCCACCTGGGCACAGGGGGGTTGTGAGGGAGCGTTTATTGTTGTGGGGCGGGGGTGTCAATTGGATTCTCGCAACAAAATGAAACGGCGTGAAAATAAATCCGGAAAACCGAGGTTTGGTGCGGTGGGACGGGCTTTCGAGGCGATCTCTGCCGGAATTGCTGCTTGTTCCCGAGGGGGGCTGGATGTATCTGTAGCGCTAGATTTTCTGGTCAGGGGTATCATCATGGCAAAGCTGGTCACGGTTTACGGCGGCTCCGGGTTTGTGGGGCGGTATATCGTTCGTCGCATGGCGTTGGCGGGGTGGCGGGTGCGCGTCGCGGTGCGTCGCCCGAACGAGGCGCTGTTTGTGCGCACCTACGGCACTGTCGGCCAGGTCGAACCGGTTTTTTGCAACATCCGTGATGACGCTTCGGTACGCGATGCGCTGCAGGGCGCTGATGCGGTGGTGAACTGCGTCGGTATTCTGGCCGAGGCGGGAAAAAACACTTTTGACGCCATTCAGGCCGACGGCGCGGAACGCATTGCGCGCTTGGCCGCCGCCGAAGGGATCACGCGTTTGGTGCAAATCTCTGCCATCGGGGCGGATGCCGAGGCGGATAGCGAATATGCCCAGACCAAGGCGATGGGAGAGGCCGGTGTGCTCAAGCATATGCCGCAGGCTGTTATCCTGCGCCCCTCGATCGTGTTCGGCCCCGAGGATGACTTCTTTAACCGTTTCGCTGGTATGACGCGGATCAGCCCCGCGATCCCTGCTGTAGGGGCGGATACGCTGTTCCAGCCCGTCTATGTAGATGACGTGGCCCACGCGGCGGAGCTTGCAGTGACAGGCAAGGCCGCTGCCGGAATTTACGAACTGGGTGGCCCCGAGGTCGAAAGCTTTCGCGGCCTGATGCAACGTATGCTTGATGTGGTGAACCGGCGCCGCATGGTTGTCGCCTTGCCGACTTTCGTGGCGCGGGTGATCGCCTTTGGTCTTGATGTGTTGCAGTCGGTGACGCTCGGCCTTGTCAAGAACAACACGCTGACCCGTGATCAGGTCAAGAACCTGGCGCATGACAATGTTGTGGGCGGGGGGGCGCAGGGCTTTGATGCTTTGGGTATCAGCCCGGTGTCCATGGGCTCCGTCCTGCCCGAGTACCTGTGGCGGTTCCGCCCCTCGGGCCAGTATGACGAGATCAAGCAATCCGCGAAGAACCTGCGGACCTAACGATTTCGATGTCGAATTTGGAAAGGCCCTGCCGGCGACGGCGGGGCCTTTTGCGTTAGCTGTAGGCGTATACCAACAGCGCTGCCCCCAGCAGGATGCGGTAGATCACATAAGGGGTGAAATTCACGCTGCGCAGCAGGCGCATCATCAGGACCAGTGCCGCCAGTGCGGCAACAAAGGCAAAGCCCGCAGCGATCGACGCGTCGCGCGCGAGCTGCGCGTCGGCTTGCCCGATCACATCCAGTGACAAAAGCGCGCCAGAGGCGAGGATCGTGGGAATCGACATCAGCATAGACAGCGTTGCGGCGCTGGCGCGGTCATAGCCCAGTTTGCGGGCTGCGGTGATGGTGATGCCCGACCGCGACGTGCCGGGGATCAGCGCAAGCGCCTGCGCCAGACCCATCCAGGCGGCACCTTTGATATCCCAGTCGCCGGACTCCCGATCGCTGCGCCCCGTGTGATCCGCCCAATAGAGCACAATACCGAAGAGCAGCATGGTCCAGCCGATCACCGCGACAGAGCGGAGCATTTCGTCAATCCCCAGCAGCTTGAACGTCAGCCCGACGACCAGCACCGGAATTGTTGCGAGGATCAGCAGGGCGGCCAGCCTTGCGCCGGGGGTGTCCATCTTGCCGCGCAGCAGGCGACCAAGCCCGATGGTGGCTTCTGCGACCTCGGACCGGAAGTAGAGCACGACCGCGAGAAGCGTGCCCACATGCACCGCGACATCAATCGCAAGCCCCTGATCCGGCCCGCCGGTCAGCGTGGGCAGCAGGATCAAATGACCCGAGGAAGAGACAGGCAGAAACTCTGTCAGACCCTGAATGATTGCGACAAGCAGCAGTTGGAACAGGGTCATAAGGGTGGCGGCCTTTGGATCATTTGCGATGCCCTAGGCGTATAACTTTGGGGGGCTGGAAGGAAAGTCCGTTGTTGGGTCCGAATCGGACATAAATATATGGTAAATTTGTGAGAATATCGGGGGTGATATGAAATAAACCGCATATAGGTCAGCAATGCTGCCTTTATAATCGTTTGACCCCTGTGTATGAGGGGGCAGCAACGTGTTTCAGGCGGAGAGATCCAAGATGGCAAAGCAGCCAATGCTCAAGTTTACAACGGTATCCCGGGATATGCCCGAAAAACGGATGCCGAATCTGCGTCGTGAAGACTTTAAAGAGATTTATGCGGAATACGCGGATGAGAAAGCGCAGGAGCAGTCCAGCCGCTGTAGCCAATGTGGCGTTCCCTATTGCCAGACCCATTGCCCGCTGCACAATAACATCCCCGACTGGCTGCGCCTGACCGCCGAGGGGCGTCTGCAAGAAGCCTATGAGGTCAGCCAGGCCACCAACACCTTCCCCGAAATCTGCGGCCGCATCTGCCCGCAGGACCGTCTGTGCGAAGGCAACTGTGTGATCGAACAATCGGGCCACGGCACCGTGACCATCGGCTCGGTCGAGAAATACATCACCGATACCGCGTGGGAAAATGGCTGGGTGCAGCCGATCAAGCCCAAGACCGAACGCGCCGAATCCGTTGGCATTATCGGCGCGGGCCCCGGTGGTCTGGCCGCAGCCGACGTGCTGCGCCGCGCGGGTGTGCAGGTCACCATCTATGACCGTTATGACCGCGCGGGTGGTTTGCTGACCTACGGCATCCCCGGTTTCAAACTGGAAAAAGATGTGGTCATGCGCCGCAACGACCAGCTGGCCGAAGGTGGCGTTAACTTTGAATTGAACTGCGATGTGGGCGTCGACATCAGCTTTGCCGATATCCGCGCCAAGCATGACGCCGTGATCATCGCGACGGGCGTCTATAAAACACGCGACATCCAGGCCCCCGGTGTGGGCGGCGTTGGCCTTGAGCGCGCGATTGATTTCCTGACCGTGAGCAACCGCAAAAGCTTTGGCGACAAGGTAGAGGAATTCGATTCCGGCCGTTTCAATGCCGAAGGGAAGCGCGTTGTCGTGATCGGCGGCGGGGATACCGCGATGGACTGTGTACGGACCTCGATCCGTCAGGGGGCGACCTCGGTCAAATGTCTGTACCGCCGTGACCGCGCCAACATGCCCGGCTCGCAACGCGAAGTGCAAAACGCCGAGGAAGAAGGCGTGGTCTTCGAATGGCTGTCCGCGCCCAAAGGGTTCGTCGGTGATCCGGTGACCGGCGTCGTCGTGCAAAAGATGCGCCTTGGCGCGCCGGATGTCTCGGGCCGTCAGGCCCCCGAGGTGATCGAGGGTGCCGATTATGTCGAAGAGGCGGATCTTGTGATCATGGCGCTTGGCTTTGAACCCGAAGACCTGCCCACGCTATGGAACACGCCCGAGCTGCCGGTCAACCGCTGGGGCACGGTCAAGGCCGACTATATCACCGGCGCGACCGAACTGGATGGCGTCTATGCCGTGGGCGATATCGTGCGCGGTGCGTCGCTGGTGGTCTGGGCCATCAAGGACGGGCGCGACTGTGCGCAGGCGATCCTTGAAAAGATGGGGGCCAGCGTGGCCATCGCAGCCGAATAAGCGCCCCTTTCAACTGATATTTCGCGCCTCGGGCGCGCCCGATTTAGGAGATTCCAAATGACCAAATATGATGACGCCTGGGTAGCACGCGAAGAAGCAAAACGCGCCTTCATGGCAGAAAACGGTCTGTATTCCGAAGAAGAAGAGCATTCATCCTGCGGGGTGGGTCTTGTTGTGAACATCGACGGCTCCAGCAGCCGCGCGGTTGTCGAAAACGGGATCAAGGCGCTCAAGGCGATCTGGCACCGTGGTGCGGTGGATGCCGATGGCAAGACCGGCGATGGCGCGGGCATCCACGTGCAGATCCCCGTAAACTTTTTCTACGATCAGGTGCGTCGCACCGGTCACAGCCCCCGCGAAGGCGAATTGATCGCCATCGGTCAGGTCTTTCTGCCGCGCACCAACTTTGCCGCGCAGGAAACCTGCCGGACCATCGTTGAAACCGAAGTGCTGCGGATGGGCTACTATATCTACGGCTGGCGCCACGTGCCCGTGGACACCTCTGTTCTGGGGGAAAAGGCCAACGCGACCCGTCCCGAGATCGAACAGATCCTGATTTCCAACGCCAAGGGCGTGGACGAGGAAACATTCGAGCGCGAGCTTTACGTCATCCGTCGCCGCATCGAGAAAGCCGCGCTGGCCGCTCAGGTGCCGACGCTTTATATCGCGTCGATGTCCTGCCGGTCGATCATCTACAAGGGCATGATGCTGGCGCAGGATGTTGCCAACTTCTACCCCGACCTGATGGACGAACGCTTTGAATCCGCCTTCGCGATCTATCACCAGCGCTATTCGACCAACACCTTCCCGCAGTGGTGGCTGGCGCAGCCCTTCCGCATGCTGGCCCATAACGGCGAGATCAACACGCTCAAGGGTAACGTCAACTGGATGAAGAGCCACGAGATCCGCATGGCGTCGGGCACCTTTGGCGACATGGCCGAAGATATCAAACCGATCGTCGCCGCGGGGTCGTCCGACTCTGCCGCTCTGGATTCGGTGTTCGAAGTCCTGGTGCGCGCGGGTCGTTCGGCCCCGATGGCGAAAACCATGCTGGTGCCTGAAAGCTGGTCAAAGCAAGCGGTCGAGCTGCCACAGGCATGGCGCGACATGTATTCCTACTGCAACTCGGTGATGGAGCCTTGGGATGGTCCCGCAGCGCTGGCCATGACCGATGGCCGCTGGGTCTGCGCCGGTCTTGACCGGAACGGCCTGCGCCCCATGCGTTTCGTCGTCACCGGCGACGGCATGCTGATCGCGGGTTCCGAGGCGGGGATGGTCCCGCAGGACGAGGCGAATGTCGTGCGCAAAGGCGCGCTTGGCCCCGGTCAGCTGCTGGCGGTCGACATCGAAGAAGGCAAGATGTTCGGCGACACCGAGATCAAGGACAAGCTCGCCGCGTCGCGTCCCTTTGGTGAATGGGTCGGCAAGATCAACGAGCTGGACAAAGCGCTTGGCGATGTCGAGGAAAAGGCCCTGTTCTCGGGCGATGAGCTGCGCCGCCGTCAGGTTGCAGCGGGCTATACCATCGAAGACCTCGAGCAGATCCTCGCACCGATGGCCGAAGATGCGAAAGAGCCCTTGGCATCCATGGGCGATGACACCCCGTCGGCGGTTCTGTCGAACCAGTACCGCCCGCTCAGCCACTTCTTCCGCCAGAACTTCAGCCAGGTCACCAACCCGCCCATCGATAGCCTGCGCGAATTCCGCGTCATGAGCCTGAAAACGCGGTTCGGGAACCTCAAGAACGTGTTGGATGAATCCAGCGCCCAGACCGAGATCCTCGTGCTCGACAGCCCGTTCCTCGCGAACGCGCAGTTCGATCAGTTGATGACCGAATTCAACGCGAATTCCGTCACCATCGACTGTACGTTCGAGCCGGGGGGCAACAGCCTGAGCGAAAACCTGCGCCGCATCCGGGACGAGGCAGAAGACGCCGTGCGCTCCGGTGCTGGTCACATCGTGCTGACCGACCAGTTCAGCGATGCGACCCGTGTGGCGATGCCGATGATCCTTGCGACCTCTGCCGTGCACAGCCAGCTGACCCGCAAGGGCCTGCGGACCTTTACCTCGCTCAACGTGCGCTCGGCCGAATGTGTGGACCCGCATTACTTTGCCGTGCTGATCGGCTGTGGTGCCACCGTGGTGAACGCCTACCTTGCCGAAGATTCGCTGGCGGATCGTATCGGGCGTGGTCTGCTGGACATGACCCTGACCACCGCAATGGCCCGCTACCGCGAGGCGATTGATCAGGGCCTGTTGAAAATCATGGCGAAGATGGGCATCAGCGTCATGTCCTCCTACCGTGGCGGCCTGAACTTCGAAGCCGTAGGGCTGAGCCGTGCGATGTGCGCGGAATACTTCCCCGGCATGACCAGCCGTATCAGCGGGATCGGTGTGACCGGTATCCAACGCAAGGCCGAAGCGGTCCACGACCGTGGTTGGCAGGGCGATGGCGTCGTCATGCCCATCGGCGGCTTCTACAAGGCGCGCAAATCCGGCGAGACCCACGCATGGGAAGCATCGTCGATGCACATGCTGCAAATGGCCTGCAACAAAGCGTCCTACCAGATGTGGAAGCAGTATAGCGCCAAGATGCAAAGCAACCCGCCGATCCATCTGCGCGACCTGCTGGATATCAAGCCGCTGGGGGCCCCAGTGCCCATCGAAGAGGTCGAATCCATCACCTCTATCCGCAAGCGGTTCGTGACGCCGGGCATGTCCCTTGGCGCGCTGTCGCCCGAGGCACACAAGACCCTGAACGTCGCGATGAACCGCATCGGGGCCAAGTCCGACTCTGGCGAGGGTGGCGAAGATCCGGCGCACTTCGTGCCCGAGGCCAACGGCGATAACCCGTCGGCCAAGATTAAGCAGGTGGCGTCGGGCCGTTTCGGTGTGACTGCCGAATACCTGAACCAGTGTGAAGAGCTTGAGATCAAGGTCGCCCAAGGGGCCAAGCCCGGCGAGGGTGGTCAGCTTCCGGGCATGAAGGTCACCGACCTGATCGCCCGTCTGCGCCATTCGACCAAAGGCGTGACCCTGATCTCGCCCCCGCCGCACCACGATATCTATTCCATCGAAGACCTCGCGCAGTTGATCTATGACCTCAAGCAGATCAACCCGCGCTGTAAGGTGACCGTGAAGCTGGTGGCGTCCTCGGGCGTTGGCACGATTGCGGCCGGTGTGGCAAAGGCCAAGGCCGATATCATTCTGATTTCCGGCCATAATGGCGGCACGGGCGCATCGCCTGCGACCTCGATCAAGTATGCGGGTCTGCCGTGGGAGATGGGCCTGACCGAAGCGCATCAGGTTCTGGCGATGAACAACCTGCGTGACCGCGTGACCCTGCGGACCGATGGTGGTTTACGCACAGGGCGTGACATCGTGATGGCCGCGATGATGGGAGCCGAGGAATACGGCATCGGCACTGCCGCGCTGATCGCGATGGGTTGTATCATGGTGCGTCAGTGCCAGTCGAACACCTGCCCCGTCGGCGTCTGCACCCAAGACGAAGCGCTGCGTGGCAAGTTCACCGGCAACGCGGATAAGGTCGTGAACCTGATCACCTTCTACGCCACCGAAGTGCGCGAATTGCTCGCCTCTATCGGGGCGCGTAGCCTGGATGACGTGATTGGCCGTGCCGATCTGCTGGCACAGGTCAGCCGTGGCTCTGCGCATCTTGACGATCTGGATCTCAACCCGCTGCTGATCACCGTCGATGGCGCGGCAGAGATCGTCTATGACCGCAACAAGCCACGCAACGCTGTGCTGGACACGCTGGACTCTGAAATCGTGCGCGACGCCGCACGGTTCCTCGAGGATGGCGAGAAGATGCAGCTGAGCTATGCGGTGCAGAACACGCACCGTACCGTGGGCACCCGCGTCTCAAGCCACATCATCCGAAACTTCGGCATGAACAACCAGCTGCAGCCCGATCACCTGACGGTCAAGCTGACCGGTTCGGCAGGGCAGTCGCTGGGGGCCTTCGCGGCACCGGGGCTCAAGCTTGAAGTGTCCGGCGATGCGAATGACTATGTCGGCAAGGGTCTGTCGGGCGGCACCATCGTCGTGCGCCCGTCTATGGCCAGCACCATCGTCGCCTCTGACAACACCATCATCGGCAACACGGTGCTTTATGGTGCGACCAAGGGCTTTTTGTTCGCAGCGGGCCGTGCCGGTGAACGTTTCGGCGTTCGGAACTCGGGCGCGCATGTGGTGATCGAAGGCTGCGGCAGCAACGGGTGTGAATACATGACCGGCGGTGTGGCCGTGATCCTGGGCGAGATCGGCGCGAACTTTGGCGCGGGTATGACGGGCGGTATGGCATATCTCTACAACCCCGATGGCAAGGCCGACAAAATGCTGAACCGCGAAACGCTGGTGACCTGCCCTGTCACGGTCGAGCATTGGGAAAACCAGCTGAAGGGTCTGATTGAACGGCACCTGCAGGAAACCAACAGCCGCAAGGCTGAAGACATCCTGCAGCACTGGGACATTGAAAAGGATAACTTCCTGCAGATCTGCCCCAAAGAGATGCTGGTCCATCTGCCCGCCCCGCTGAGCGTCGAAGAACACGCGATCCCGGCGGAGTAAGCAAAACGGATAGATCGGGCGGGGGGGAAACCTCGCGCCCGATTTCTTTTGTGCGTCGCCCACGCTTTACCGGGGCCGCAACCGGCCTATAGTTACGGGATGATCAAAACACTTACCTCTCGCGTCCGGCTGATGGCGCTTTTGCTGGTGGGGCTCGCGCTTGCGGCCTGTACCGATGCTGCGCCCAAGGGCGGCGGCGATATTCTGGTGATTGGCGACTCCGTCATGGCGTGGAACGGATCAAGCGATCAGGCGATCCCCGATGCGATGGCAGCCAGCCTCGGGCGCAATGTGGTCAGCAAGGCCGTCCCCGGGGCGCAGTTCAGCAATGACAGCACGCTCTTGTCCGCTGTCGGTTTCGATATTCAGGATCAGTACCCCGGCGGGCGGTGGAACTGGATCGTGGTGAACGGCGGGGCCAATGATCTGGGGTTCAACGACTGCAAATGCGCGGCCTGCACGCCTGTTGTCGACACGCTAATCGCGGCGGATGCCGCTACTGGGGAAATCCCCGCCTTCCTGACACGTTTGCGCAGCACGGGCGCGCAGGTGATGTGGATGGGGTATTACGCAGGCAACGGCAAAGGGTCATTCGAGGGCTGTCGTGATGATCTGGTTCTGCTGGAACGCCGCATCGCGCGGTTTGCGGCACAAACCCCGGGGGTGACATTCCTTGATTCAGAAACAGTGATCGACCGTCAGGATCCCAGCTTGTTTGCCAGCGATAACACCCACCCGTCGCCCAAGGCCTCGGCGTTGATCGGGGCCTATCTTGCAAAAGGGATTTCCGCCCGCAGTGCCCGTTCACAATAAGCCATTGCCACGATATAGCTGATGGCTATGGCAAAACGCGCATCCTCCAAATCCAAGGGCAAAGCCAAGTCCAAGACCCCGTCCCCTGCGGCGCAGTTGCGGTCGCTCAAGCGGCGTGTGGTTCGGGGCGCGTTCAAGCTGGTGCTCGCCGTGCTTGGCCTGTTGATCGCCCTGGTGTTGCTGTTCGCGGTGATTAACCCGCCGACGACCCCCTATATGTTCAGCGAAGGCCGCAGGCTGGGGGGCGTGGACCAGCAATGGGTCGCGCTGGAAGACGTGGCCCCTGTCATGGCGCGGTCTGTCGTGGCGGCGGAGGATGCGAATTTCTGCGAACACTGGGGCTTTGATCTGGCCGCGATCAAACGCGCCATCGCCGAAGGATCAAACCGCGGGGCATCCACCCTGTCGCAACAGACGGTCAAGAACGTCTATCTCTGGCATGGCCGCACATGGTTGCGCAAAGCGCTTGAGGCCGGGATCACGCCGCTGGTTGAAACCGTCTGGACCAAGCGGCGCATCATCGAGGTCTATCTGAATGTGGCCGAGTTCGATGAAGGCATCTTTGGTGTCGACGCCGCGGCGCAACATTACTTTGGGGTGATTCCCGCCAAGCTGACCGCAACCCAAGCGGCGCGGCTGGCCGCGATCCTGCCGTCGCCGAAAACCCGTTCGGCCGCGCGCCCCTCTGCCGCGGTGCGCAAGCGCAGTGCCCAGATCCGCGATGGTGCGGCGACAATCAGCAAGGACGGACGGGCAGCCTGTTTCGAGAGTTGAAAAACCCAACCAAGACGGGCATGAGGATGAAACCCCTGTTTGTTAGTACCGGAACCCCTTATGGCTCGCCTGTTTCACGTCCCGCTTTCGCCGTTCTGCCGCAAAGTCCGGCTGAGCCTCGCTGAAAAGAAGATCGAGGTCGAACGCGTCGAAGAGCGGTATTGGGAGCAAGACCCAGATTTCATGCGTCGCAATCCGGCGGGCAAGGTGCCCGTATTGCAGCTTGACGGCATCATCATGTCCGAAAGCGCCGCGATCTGCGAATATATCGAGGAGACCCGCCCCGAACCGTCGCTGATGCCCTCTGATCCGGTTCAGCGGCTTGAAGTGCGTCGTCTGGTCAGCTGGTTCGATGACAAGTTCCACGACGAGGTCACCTCGAAGCTGCTCTACGAACGGGTCAACAAAAAGGTGATGAAGCAGGGGTTTCCCGACAGCCGCAACGTCAAGGACGGGGCTAAGGCGATCAAGTATCACATCGACTATATGGCATGGCTGCTGGACCACCGGCGCTGGCTGGCAGGCGATGTGATGACGCTGGCCGATTTCGCGGCGGCGGCGCATCTGTCCTCGCTCGATTATATCTCGGATGTGGACTGGAACCGGTCCGACGTGGTCAAGGACTGGTACGCCAAGATCAAGTCCCGCCCTGCGTTCCGGTCGTTGCTGGCCGATCAGGTGCCGGGCTTCCCGCCGCCGAAGCATTACAATGACCTTGATTTCTGATCCACGCCGCGCCCGATGTCTGTGACACCGGCTGCCGATACGGACTCCCTGCGGGGCCGGTTGGTGGCGCAGGCGCTGGACGAAGGCTTTGTCTCCTGCCGGATCTGCCGCCCCGACGCGGTGCCTGATGTGCCCGAACGGCTGCAGGCTTTCGTCGATGCAGGCTATCACGGGCAGATGGCGTGGATGGCCGACCGTATGGCATGGCGCGGCAACCCTGCCGCCCTTTGGCCCGAGGCGCGGTCGGTGATCATGTTGGCCGAAAGCTACACCCCAGAATACGACCCGACCGAGGTGCTGAACCACCCCGACAAGGCGGGCGTATCTGTCTATGCGCAGGGACGCGACTACCACGACATCGTAAAGAAACGGCTCAAGCGGGTGGCGCGATGGCTGGTGGCGCAGGAACCCTGCGAGGTGAAGGTCTTTGTCGACACGGCCCCCGTGCCGGAAAAGGCGCTTGGGCAGGCGGCGGGGCTGGGCTGGCAGGGCAAGCACACCAATCTGCTAAGCCGCGACTGGGGGAACTGGGCCTTTCTGGGCGCGATTTTCACCACGTTGGATTTCACCCCCGACACGGCAGAGGTGGATCACTGCGGGTCGTGCCGGTCCTGCCTCACGGCGTGCCCGACGAATGCCTTCCCCGCGCCCTATCAGCTGGATGCGCGGCGCTGCATTTCCTATCTGACGATTGAACACAACGGGCCGGTCGACCTAGAGCTGCGCAGCAAGATGGGCAACCGCATCTACGGCTGTGACGATTGCCTTGCCGCCTGCCCGTGGAACAAATTCGCCGTCGCGGCGAGCGATTTGCGCTATCACGGCGGTGTCGGAGCCCCCGATCTGGCAGAACTGGCGACGCTGGATGATGCGGCCTTTCGTCTGCGGTTCAGCGGCTCGCCGATCAAGCGGATCGGGCGCAACCGGTTCATTCGCAATGTGCTTTATGCCATCGGCAATTCCGGTCAGGCGCGTCTGACCCCTGTGGCGCAGGGCTTGTTGGACGATCCGGACGCGACTGTCGCCGACGCGGCGCAATGGGCCGTGGCCCGTCTGCGCGAAAACCAAGGCTGACAGGGCTGGACCGCTGCGCCGGAACAGGTAAACCCTAGGCAAACGGTGCAAGGATAGTTGAATGGCGCTTTTGCTTGGGGTCGATACGGGCGGCACCTATACGGATGCGGTGCTGATCCGCGATGAAACCACGGTGATCGCATCGGCCAAGGCGCTGACCACCCGCGCCGATCTGGCCCTTGGTGTGGGGCAGGCCGTGCGCCGCGTGCTGGCGGCGGCCGATGTTTCAGCGGGTCAGGTGGCGATGGCGTCGCTGTCGACCACGCTGGCAACCAATGCGCTGGTCGAAGGGCAGGGCGGGCGCGTCGCGTTGATCTATGTCGGCTTCAAGGAACGGGATCTTGAGACGCACGGGCTGGCAGGGGCGCTGAACGGTGACCCTTATCTGATCCTTGGCGGGGGTCATGACCACGCAGGCGCAGAGCGTGCCCCGCTGGACGAAGCCGCGCTGATCTCCTTTTTGACCGAGCAGCGTGAACAGGTCAGCGGTTTTGCCGTCGCCAGCCAGTTCGCCACGCGCAACCCCGTCCATGAACAACGCGTCGCCGCCTTGGTGACGCAGGTGACGGGGCGGCCCGTGTCGGCCTCGCATCAGCTGTCGGCCAAGCTCAACGGGCCAAAACGGGCGCTGACGGCGGTGCTGAACGCGCGGCTGATCGGGATGATCGACCGGCTGATCGGGCGGGCAGAGGATGTGTTGACCGACATTGGCGTCACCGCCCCGCTGATGGTGGTGCGGGGGGACGGAGCGCTGATCTCTGCCGCGCAGGCACGGGAACGGCCGATTGAAACGATCCTCAGCGGGCCTGCGGCCTCGATCGTGGGGGCGCGGTGGATGACCGGTGCGGCCCGTGCGTTGGTCAGCGATATTGGCGGCACCACCACCGATGTAGCCCTGTTGCGCGATGGCCGGCCCGCGATCGACCCCGCAGGGGCCCGCGTCGGCAGCTACCGCACGATGGTAGAGGCCGTTGCCATGCGCACCACTGGTCTGGGGGGCGACAGCGAGGTGCATTTCCTGACAGAAGGCTTGCAAGGGGGGGTGACGCTGGGGCCCAAGCGGGTCTTGCCCATTGCGCTCATCGCGACGGAGGCACCCGAGGTGGTTCATGCCGCGCTTGATGCGCAGCTGCGCAGCACCACCCCCGGCGAATATGACGGGCGCTTTGTGCGTGCCGTAGCCAGTCAACCGCGCGAGGGGATCTCGGCGCGTGAACAAATGCTGCTGGACCGTATTGGTGACGGGCTGCACCCGATGGCCGACATCCTGCGCGCCCGCATAGAGACAGGCGCGCTGAAACGTCTGGTAGAGCGTGGTTTGGTCCAGCTGGCCGGCGTTACGCCATCGGACGCAAGCCATGTGCTGGGACGGGTCGCGGCGTGGGACGCAGAGGCCGCAGGCAAGGCGCTGCGGTTGTTTGGACGGCGACGCACAGGCGCGGGGCAGATGCTAGCCCCTGACCCTGCCGCTATGGCGCAGATCATTGTGGATCAACTGACCGAACAGACCGCGCTGGCCATGCTGGAAGCGGCGTTGGCGGAAGAAGAGCCCGCCTTTGATACAGAACCCGAAACGCTGGCCCGCCACCAGCTGTTGCAGCGCGGGTTGCGCGGGCACGCGGGGCTTGTGCGGATCGAGGCGGCGTTGAACCTGCCGGTGATCGGGCTGGGGGCCTCTGCCGCGGCCTATTATCCGGCGGTGGGGGAACGGCTGGGCACGCAGATGATCCTGCCCGAAAATGCCGCGGTGGCCAATGCCATTGGCGCTGTCGTCGGGCGGGTGACCATGCGGGAAAGCGGCACGGTGACGTCCCCGGCAGAGGGGCGGTTCAGGGTGTATCTGGCCGGCGGGCCGCAGGATTTCACGGATCAGACACAGGCGCTGAGCACGCTTGAGGCAACCCTGCGCGACAAGGCAGAGGCGGCGGCTCGGGCGGCGGGGGTGGTCGATGTGCAGATCGACGTGCAACGCGACATCCGCCATGCAGAGGTCGAAAGCCGCAAGGTCTTTATTGAAGCGCTGCTGACGGTCGAGGCGACAGGCAGGCCAAGGGTCGCATCGGCCTGACGCTGCACAAAAGAAAACGGCGCAAACCCGAGGGGCTGCGCCGTTTTGCGTTTATTCTGCTGCCGCGCGTTTGGGCAGGACCCAATCGGGGCGCGGGAAGTGGCAGGTGTAGCCGTTTGGAATACGCTCCAGATAATCCTGATGCTCGGGCTCTGCTTCCCAGAAATCGCTGACGGGTTCTACCTCTGTCACGACTTTGCCCGGCCAGATGCCCGATGCCTCTACATCGGCAATCGTGTCCAGCGCCGTGGCTTTCTGGTCTTCGTCGACATAGTAGATCGCCGAACGATAGCTCAGCCCGCGGTCATTGCCCTGACGGTTCAACGTGGTCGGGTCGTGGATCTGGAAAAACAGTTCCAGCAGATCGCGATAGCTGATCACGTCGTCGTCAAACATCACCTCGATCGCCTCGGCATGGGTGCCGTGATCGCGGTAGGTGGCATTGGGCACATCGCCGCCCGAATAGCCCACGCGGGTCGATAGAACCCCCTCGCGTTTGCGGATCAGGTCCTGCATGCCCCAAAAGCATCCTCCGGCCAGTACTGCGCGTTGTTCGCTCATGCTACATCCTCCACTTGGTTGATATAATCGCCATAGCCTGCGTCTTGCATGTCGTCACGATGAATAAAGCGCAACGAGGCGGAATTGATGCAATAGCGCAGCCCGCCACGATCCGCGGGACCGTCGGGGAAGACGTGGCCCAGATGGCTGTCCCCATGGGCGCTGCGCACCTCGGTGCGGATCATGCCCAGCGACGCGTCACGCAGTTCGGCGACATGGGCCGGTTCGATGGGTTTGGTAAAGCTCGGCCAGCCGCAGCCGGATTCGTATTTGTCCGAGGACGCGAACAGCGGCTCGCCAGAGACGATGTCTACGTAGATGCCCGGCTCTTTGTTATCAAGCAGCTTGCCCGTGCCCGGCCGTTCGGTGCCGTTCTGCTGGGTGACACGGAATTCTTCGGGGGACAGAGCGTTAATGGCGGCGTCGGTCTTTTCATAGGTCGGCATGCGAGGCTCCTTTGCGGTTTGATACATTAAATGGGGCCTGCGCGGGTTTTTCAAAGGGGTAATGCACCGACGCACCGATCTGTGACCGCCCGCCTGTCGCCCAACCCCTTGGCTTGCAGGTCAGGCCCTGCGCTGCCGCGAGACCTGAACCGCAAGAATACCCAAGGCAATCACGGCGACGCCGATGATATCCTGAACCCCCAGCGGTTCGCCCAGCAATAGCCAGGCAATCGCCACCCCGAAAAACGGGTTGAGGAAATGGAAGGTTGCGGCGCGGGTGGCTCCGATACGGTTGACCAGCCAGAACCAGACCACCGTCGCCAGCAGCCCCGGCACCAGACAGGTATACAGGAACGCCAGCGCCAGTGGCCAGCTTGGGCTGATGTGCGGCGTCTCGAACAGCAAGGTCGCAATCGATAGCGCCACGCAGCCGACAAGCATCTGCAAACCCACCACCATCAGGAAGTTCCCGCCAGAGGTCGCACCGCGCACCAGCAGGGTCGCCGCTGATAGCGCGACCACACCGACGCCGCATAGCACCAACCCCGTCAGATCGACGCCGCCGCTGATCCTTGCGCCCATAATGATGGCCACCCCGATCACACCGGCGATCAGCCCTGCGACGCCCAACGGCTTGAGCTTTTCCCCCAGAAACAGCCATGTCGCCAGACCGACCAGCAACGGCATGGTCGAGGCGATGATCGCCGCCAGTGACGCCTGTACGGTCTGCATCGCGACAAAGTTCATCCCCAGATAGACCGCGTTTTGCAGCACGCCGAAAATGATCGTTGCCCGCCATTGCGCAGGCGTCAGTCGCCACGTCTGACCAAGCGCCAGCGCGACCCCCACGCCGATCAGGCCAGAGATCAGATACCGCGCCGACAAAGCCATCAAAGGGGACGCGTCCGCGACGATAATCCGCGCCGATGTAAAGGCAGAGGACCACATGACGGCGAAGGCCAGCCCCATGAGAATTGCACGTATATCCATGAGGGGGCCTTTCAGGTTTTCCAGTGGGCGGAGACTTCCGCAGTTGCCCGACAGGGGCAAGCGCATTCATCGCAACACAGACCTGCGCCAAACGCAAAGGGCCGCCCGTGGGCGACCCTTTGTCAGAACAGACTGTGATCAGTCTTATTCGTTAACGCTGTCTTTCAGCGCTTTCGCGATGGTCATCTTAACAACCTTGTCCGCGTCTTTCTTGAACTGTTCGCCGGTGGCAGGGTTGCGCACCATACGCTCGGGGCGTTCGCGGCAGTAGATTTTGCCAATGCCGGGAAGTGTCACAGCGCCACCGCCGGAGACTTCTTTGGTGATCAACGCGCAAACCGCGTCCAGTGCCGCGCTTGCTGTTTTCTTGTCTTCGCCCATTTCCTCAGCCAAAGCCGCGACGAGCTGGGTTTTTGTCATTGGTTTAGTTGCCATCTTGTTTTTCTCCTTCGTCCGCCCGGATTAGGGCCTCACGCGCAGAATGTAACGGTATGTTGTGGCTGAACACAACGAATAGGTCGCAAGAAACCGCGAAAACATGCTATTTTCAGCCGATTTCGGCCTTTAGAGAAAGGCAGTTTCGTCAAACGAGCGCAATTTTCGGCTATGCAACCGCTCTAGCGGCATATCGCGTAGCTGTTCCATCGCGCGAATACCGATCATCAAGTGTCGTGCGACCTGCGTTTTGTAGAAATCAGAGGCCATACCGGGCAGCTTCAACTCGCCATGCAAGGGTTTGTCCGAGACGCATAGAAGCGTGCCGTAGGGCACCCGGAAGCGGTAGCCGTTGGCCGCAATCGTGGCGCTTTCCATATCCAGCGCCACGGCGCGCGACTGGCTGAGCCGTTGCACCGGACCGGATTGATCGCGCAATTCCCAGTTGCGGTTGTCGATGGTGGCAACGGTGCCCGTGCGCATGATCCGCTTCAACTCGTAGCCCTCAAGCTGGGTGACCTGTTCAACGGCGTCCTCCAGCGCGATCTGGATCTCGGCCAGCGCGGGGATCGGAACCCAGACCGGCAAATCGTCGTCCAGCACGTGATCCTCGCGCAGATAGCCATGCGCCAGCACGAAATCCCCAAGCGCCTGTGTGTTGCGCAAACCGGCACAGTGGCCGACCATCAGCCACGCATGGGGCCGCAGCACGGCGATGTGGTCGGTCGCGGTTTTCGCGTTGGATGGGCCGACGCCGATGTTGACCAGCGTGATCCCGGACCCGTTCGCGCGCTTGAGGTGGTAGGTCGGCATCTGCGGAGTCTTGACCGACGCAGGCAGCGGCGCGTCGCCGTCGGAAATCTCGACATTGCCGGTAGAGACGAAGGACGTGTAGCCGCTATCGGGGTCGCGCAACATGGCGCGGGCGTATTCCTCGAACTCGGTGACGTAGAACTGGTAGTTGGTGAACAGCACGTGGCTTTGGAAATGTTCGGGATCGGTTGCGGTGTAATGCGTCAGCCGTGCCAGCGAATAATCGACGCGCTGCGCGGTGAAGGGGGCCAGCGGGCGCACGTTGTCCAGCGGTAGATAGGTGCCGTTGACGATGTCGTCATTGGTTGTGCTCAGGTCCGGCACGTCAAACACATCGCGCAGGGTGAAATCCGCGGCACCTTCCTGCGGGATCGTCACGCTGTCGTCATTGCTGACCGCGAAATGCACGGGGATTGGCGTGTCGGATACCGCGATGGTCACGGGCTGGCCGTGGTTTTCGATCAGCAGACGGATTTGTTGTGTCAGGTAATGTTTGAACAATTCTGGCCGCGTAATCGTGGCCGAGAAGGTGCCGGGGGACGACACATGGCCGAACGACAGCCGTGAATCCACCTGCGCATAGCTGGAGGTGGTAAACCGGATCTCGGGGTAGAAGGCCCTGATCCGCGTTTCCGGGGCGGCGCTGTCCATCGCCTTCTGGAAATGTGCGCTCAGGAAGCCTGTCGCTTGGCTGTATAGCTCGATCAGCCGTGCAACGGCGGCAGCGGCATCGGTGAACTGTTCGGCGGGGCGGGCGTCTGGGGTAAGGATTCTGGTCATGAAACGGGCTCTAACAAAGGAATAAATTCAAAACTGCGCACATCGACCAAGCCGAGGTCAGAGATGCGCAATTCGGGAATGACAACAAGCGCCAAAAGCGAATGCTGCATATAGGCGTTGTTCAGCGTGCAGCCACAGTCGCGCATCGCCTGCATCATGGCTTCGGTCTTGGCGGCGACCTCGGAGGCGGGGTTGTCGGACATCAGGCCGGCGATCGGCAGCTCGACCATGGCCAGCTCTGCCCCGTCCTTGAAGATGGTGATCCCGCCGCCAACCTCGCGCAGACGGTTCGCGGCCATCGCCATATGCTTGGTATCGGTGCCCACCACGATCATGTGGTGACTGTCATGCGCCACGGTGGACGCCATCGCCATCGGCCCCTGATAGCCAAAGCCCGAGACCAGCGCGTTGACCACAGTGCCGGTGCCGCGGTGCCGTTCGACCAGTGCGATCTGGCACACTTCGCCCGTGGACTGCACGCGCCCTTCGGTCACCGGCAGCTCGAATTTCAGCGCGCGGGTGGGGGCCTGATTCTCGACCACGCCGATGACATTGGCGGTGACGGCATTGGCCCCCGCAGGAGCGGTGATCTGGAAATCATCCGCGCCAAGGGCTTTGCCCATGTTGACGGTCTGCCGCGCATGGGGCGGCCAGTCGTAATGCGGGCAGTCTACCAGACACGCGCCATCCTCGGCCACGATCTGCCCCCGCGCGATCACCGTCTCGATGGGGAGCGTTTCGAGGTCAGAGGTCAGGATCACATCGGCCCGCCGCCCGGGCGTCAGCGATCCGATCTCGCGTTCCAGCCCAAAGTGGGTCGCGGTGTTGATCGTCGCCATTTGCAGCGCGACCAAAGGATCGCAGCCGCAGTCGATGGCATGGCGCACCACGCGGTTCATATGACCGTCATTGACCAAGGTGCCGGAATGGCAGTCATCGGTGCACAGGATCATGTTGCGCGAATCCAGCCCTTTTTCGGTGATCGCGGTGATCTGTGTTTCCACGTCATACCACGCGGACCCCAGCCGGATCATCGACCGCATCCCCTGACGCATCCGCGCAATGGCATCCGCCTCGCAGGTGCCCTCGTGATCATCCGCAGGGCCGCCCGCCACATAGGCTGCAAAGGCGGGCCCCAGATCGGGGGAGGCATAGTGCCCGCCCACGGTCTTGCCCGCGCGTTGCGTTGCGGCAATCTCGGCCAGCATCTTGGGGTCGCCCGCGGTCACACCGGGGAAGTTCATCATCTCGCCCAGACCGATGATGCCGGGCCAGTGCATGGCCTCGGCGACATCCTCTGCCGTGATTTCAAAGCCGGTGGTTTCCAGACCGGGGGCGGATGGCGCACAGGACGGCATCTGGGTGAAGATGTTCACCGGCTGCATCAGGGCTTCGTCATGCATCATGCGCACGCCTTCCAGCCCCAGCACATTGGCGATCTCATGCGGGTCGGTGAACATCGACGTGGTGCCATGGGGGATCACGGCGCGGGCAAATTCCGCCGGTGTCAGCATGCCGCTTTCGATGTGCATATGCCCGTCACACAGGCCGGGGATCATATAGCGGCCCTTTGCCTCGATCACCTTGGTCGTGTCGCCTTTGCAATGGCTGGCGTCCGGCCCGACAAAGGCAATGCGCCCCGCCTTGATCGCGATATCATGGTCCGGCAGGGTTTCGCGCGTGTGCACGTTGACCCAGATACCGCCGGTGATAATCGTATCCGCAGCACTGCGTCCTGCCGCAACAGCGACCAGTTGATCGGCCACATCGGGCCACGAGGGGAATGTGTGTTCTTTCATACCTGACGTTGACACGAAGATCGCCCGAGGTTCAAGCCAGAGCCGTCCAGCGCCGTGGCGTTTGCACTGTCCGTGCTGACTGGGCTAACTGTCTGCAACCGACAGGACATAAGGCGACCCCATGAAGATCATGTTTGTGCACCAGAATATGCCCGGCCAATACCGCGAGCTGGTGCAATGGCTGGCCGATCAACGCACACACCAGATCTATTTCCTGACCCAACGCAAAAATCCGCCCCGTTTTGATGGCGTCGAGACACGGGTCTACAAGGCGCATCACAGACCGGCAGAGACTGCCTATGGGCTGTCGAAGAACTGGGAGGAATCGACTGGCAACGGCTTGGGGGCCGCCCGCGCGGCCAAACAGATCGAGACCCGCGAAGGGTTCAAGCCGGATATCGTGGTGGGGCATGTGGGCTGGGGGGAGCTGACGTTTTTCAAGCAGATCTGGCCCGATGTCCCGATCATCGGCTTCTTCGAGTATTACTACAGCGATACCGGCGGCCCTGTGGGGTTCGACCCCGAAGACCCGGTGACCGAGAATACCCCGTTTCTGTTGCACGCGCGCAATGCCGTGCCGCTGGCCAATATCGAAACTGTCGATGTCGGGCTCAGCCCGACCTACTGGCAGCGCGACCGTTTTCCGCAAAGCTTTCACCGCAAGCTCTATGTCTGTCACGACGGGATACGCACGGACCAGCTGCGCCCCGATCCGGCGGTGACGCTCAAGCTGGGGCGGATGGATCGCGCCCTGACCAAGGATGACGAGGTGCTGACCTTTGTGTCGCGCAACCTTGAACGCACGCGGGGTTTTCATGTGTTCATGCGCGCATTGCCACGCATTCTGAAGCAACGCCCCGATGCGCGGGTGTTGGTGGTAGGGGGCAACGACACCTCTTATGGCGGCAAAAGCAAACACCCCGGGGGTCTGCGCGCCGAGATGGAGGCAGAGGTAGGCAAGCACGTCGATTGGTCACGGGTGCATTTTCTGGGCAAGCTGTCCTACGAGGACTACCAGAAGGTTATTCAGATCAGCCGCTGCCACCTTTATCTGACCATGCCATTTGTGCTGTCGTGGTCCCTGCTCGAGGCGATGGCGATGGGCGCGACGATTGTCGGCTCTGACGTGGCCCCCGTGCGCGAGGCGATTACCCACGGCGAAACCGGTCTGCTATGCGATTTCTTCGATCCCGACGCGCTGGGCGATCAGGTGGCGGATGTGCTGGGCAATCCGGCGGCCTATGCGCATCTGGGGCCTGCGGCGCGGGCGCATGTGGTCCAGACGTACGACTTCCTGACCAAATGCCTGCCGGAACATATCGCGCAGATGAATGCATTGGTCCCCGAAGGGCAGCGGATCGCCTTGCCCCGGACCGCCACCACATAGAAAGGACGCCTCATGGAGAAAACGCTGCTGTCGATTGGGCATGGCTTTAGCGCGCGCGCCCTTGCCGCACGGCTGGTGCCGCAGGGCTGGCGCATCATCGGCACCACGCGCAGCCCCGACAAGGCAGATGCCATCGCGGACACAGGCGTTGAACCCGTCGTCTGGCCGGGGGCCGATCTGGGGGCGTTGATCGCGCAGTTTCCCAATGTGCTCGTCTCGGCCGGACCGGACAGCGCAGGCGATCCGGTTTTGAATGCGGTCGAGGATGCGGTCATTCGCGCCGCGCCCGATCTGCGGTGGGTCGGCTACCTGTCGACAACAGGGGTTTACGGTGACCACGACGGCAATTGGGTGGACGAGGACACGCCGCTGACACCATCGACCAAGCGCGGACGCGCCCGTGTCACGGCAGAGGCACGGTGGCAGGCGATCCCCGATCTGCCGCTGCATATCTTTCGCCTCGCAGGCATCTATGGCCCCGGACGCGGCCCCTTTGCCAAGGTGCGGGCCGGAACGGCGCGGCGGATCATCAAGCAGGGGCAGGTCTTCTCTCGGATCCATGTCGAGGATATTGCCCAAGCGCTTGAGCTGTCCTTGCAGCGGCCCGACCCGGGCGCGGTCTATAATCTGTGCGACGATGACCCCGCGCCGCCGCAAGACGTGATCGCCCACGCGGCAGCGCTGCTTGGCCTGCCCGTGCCCCCCGCGATCCCCTTTGATCAGGCCGATATGACCCCCATGGCCCGCAGCTTTTACGCGGAAAGCAAGAAGGTTCGGAACGACCGTATCAAGCAGGCGTTAGGCTGGGCACCGCAGTTCCCCACCTATCGGGCCGGGCTGGCGGCATTGCTTGCACAAGACAGCTGACCTTTGGGGGGTATATGCACAATATCGAGGAGCGTAGCCTCACCCATCTGCTGGACGGGATGGAACAAGCGGCCAGCCGCGAGACGGTCACGATCAACGATGTGCTGAACGAATTCGGAGAGCGGTCCCTGCTCCCGTTCATTCTGCTGGCCGCGCTGCTGTTGGTGTCGCCGCTGTCCGGTGTCTTTGGTGTGTCCAGTTTCATGGCGATGGTGATCATCGTGCTGTCGGCGCAGGCGGTCTATGGGCGCAAACGTCTGTGGTTGCCGCAGTTCCTGCTGCGCCGGGAGGTCAAGTCATCCCGATTGCTGTTCTGCGTGCGGTGGCTGCGCAAGCCCGCGGCGTTTTTTGATCGCCACTCGGGCAAAAGGCTCCAGTTTCTGACGACAGGCCCGATGCGTCTGCTGACGTTGGTGACCTGCGTGATCCTGCCTGTGGGTTGGCCCTTGCTTGAATTCGTGCCCTTCGCGTCGTCCTTCGGGGGCGGGACGGTGGCGCTGTTTGCCTTTGGTCTGTTCACCCGCGACGGGCTTTATGTGCTGCTGGGGTATCTGACAATCCTGCTGACATCGCTGACCTTTTACGCCGTTATTTTCTGATTACCCCAGATAGGCGCGCAGCGCGTCGGGCGGGTTGTCCATCAGCGCTGCGGCAGGCTGCGGCGGATGTGCAGTGCCAGCTTCGACAAAGATCACCTGATCCGCGATGCGGCGCACGTCCTCGGGGGCGTGGGTGACCATGATCAACGCGGCTTTGGTCTCTGCGGCGAGGGCGGCCACCAGATCCAGCATGTCGTTGCGCAGGGCGGGGCCAAGTGCGGCAAAGGGTTCGTCGAGCAGCACAAGCGGACGGGCTTGTACCAGCACCCGTGCGAGGGCCACACGGCTTTGCTGCCCGCCGGAAAGCTCGGCAGGTTTGCGGGCAGCCATCCCCTGCAGCCCGACGCGATCAAGCGCCTCGTGTACACGGGTTTGGTCCGCGGTGCCGAGCCGCAGGTCGGGGCGCAGCCCCAGCCCCACATTCTGCATCACGCTGAGATGGGGAAAGAGGTTGTTGTCCTGAAAAAGCATCGTCATCGGCCGTGCACCGGGGGCGGCTTGGGTGATGTCTTTGCCCTGCCACAGCAGCCTGCCGGACCTGAGCGGAATGAACCCGCAAAGCGCCCCCAGCAGGGTGGATTTTCCCGCACCCGAGGGGCCGATCACCGCATAGGTCTGCGCGGGCGCAAGGGTCAGGTCGGCGTGCAGGGTAAAGCTGCCTTGGGTGATCTGTGCGGTCTCAAGCGTCAGCATGCCAGCGCCCTCCCTTGTCGAATATCCAGAAAATCCCAAGCGACAGCGCCAGCAGGATCAGGGCCGCACCGGCCGCGGCCTCCATCCGGTAGGCCCCCATCAACCGGTACATCTGCAGTGGCAGGGTGGCACTGTCGGGGTCGGCGAACAAGGCGATGACCCCCAGATCCCCCATCGACAGGGCGCCGGTCAGCCCCGCGGCAAAGCCGATCTGCGGGCGCAAGCGTGGCAGGATCAGCCAGCGCCAAAGCGGCCATCCACTCAGCCCCAGCATCTGCGCCTGCCGGCCATAGATCTGCACCGTGTCGCGCAGGCGGGGCACCAGAATACGCAGGGCGAAGGGCAGGGCCATCAGCGCATTGACCAGCGCCGTGACGGGCAGGGCCAGCGCAAAGGGGCTGGCGACAGGGTTGATCAGAATGAACCAGCCGGTGCCGATCATCAGCGGAGAGGCGGCTAGACCCAAGAGGCCCACGGCCTCTACCCCGCCGCGGGCGCGGGTCGCGATCCATCCGGCAAGGGGCAGGGCCAAGGCCAGCAAGACCACCACGCTAATCAGTGCCACGGTGAGTGAGGTGCCCGCCGCCTGCCACACGCTGGCGGGCATTTGCGGCAGGCCGATCACCCCGCGCAGCACGACCGAGGTCAGGGGCAGCAGCAGAAACCCCGCCGCCAACGTGATGAACAGCGCGTCGAGCCACCGTTGCAGCCCACCACGTGCGTCCCAGCGGTGCAGGGGTCGGTCCTGCCCGCCGCCCAGACTGATCGCGGGGATGATCCACAGCGCCAGCGCGGCGGTGCTGCCCGCAAGCCCAAGCTGCACCAGCGACAGCAGCGCTGCACGGTTCAGGTCAAAGTCGAAACGGAACGCCTGATAGATCGCAAGCTCGATCGTCGTGGCGCGGGGGCCGCCGCCGAGGGTCAGCGCGACGGCAAAGCTGGTCAGGCAGATCACAAAGATCAACGCTGCGGTGCCGGGCAGGATTTGCCGCAGGAGGGGAAGCTCGATGCTGCGGAATACCGCGCGCGGGGTCAGGCCAAGCTGTGCGGCCAGCCGGAACCGTTCCGCGGGCACGGTCTGCCACGCCTGCAACAACAGCCGCGTGGCCAGCGGGAGGTTAAAAAAGATATGCGCCAGCACCACGCCGTGCAGCCCGTAGATCGTGATGCCGGGCAATCCGACCGCCGCCAGCGCCGCATTGAGCCAGCCCGCGCGGCCAAAGACCGCAAGCACCCCGAGCACGGCGACAATCACCGGCAGGATGAACGGTGCCCCCAGCAGCGTGACCAGCAGCCCGCGCCCGACAAAGCGCCGTCGCGCCAAGGCGCGGGCGACAGGGATTGCCAGCATGGTAGACAGCAGGGCGGAAAGCGCGGCCTGTAGCACGGTGAACCGGATCGCGGACCAATCGGCCGGGCCAAGCCCGCTGCCGAACTCGGCCCGCCACAGCACGGCCCCCACCGCAGCAAGGATCAGCGCCGCAACCAGAACGGCGGCGCTGATGCCGGATTTCGTGCTTATTGCGACAGTGCGGAGAGCCATTCGGCCAATGCTTCCTCGCGCAGGGCGGGCACGTCATCGTTCGGGATCAGCAGCGCCTTGCCCGGTTCGATCAACTGCTCAAAGCCTTCGGGCAGCCCGCCTTGGGGCGTGACGGCGGGGTACATCCAGTTGGTCGTGGGCAGCACCGATTGCGCCGCGTCCGATACCATGAACTGCATGAACTGATCGGCCAGCTCGGGCTGGTCGCTGCCCGCCAGTTTGCCGACCACTTCGATCTGCATGTAGTGGCCTTCGTCAAAGGCGGCGGCGGCTTTGGTCGCGTCCTCTTCGGCGATCAGGTGGTAAGCGGGGGATGTGGTATAGCTCAGCACCATGTCGGCTTCGCCCTCAAGAAACAGGCCGTAGGCTTCGGACCAGCCCTTGGTCACGGTCACGACGTTATCCGCCAGACCTTCCCAGATCGCAGGGGCCTCGTCGCCATAAGCGTCCTTGACCCACATCAGCAGGCCCAGACCGGGGGTAGAGGACCGCGGGTCCTGGATCACGATCTTGAGGTCACTGTCGGCCAGCGCGCGGAAATTCGCGGGCGGGGTCAGATCAGCGTTATGGACAAAGGCGAAATAGCCCCAGTCATAGGGGGCAAAGCTGTCATCCTCCCATGTGACCGGCAGGTCATAATCCGCGTTCACTGTGGCGGGCGCGAACAGCCCTGTTTCCTTGGCCCCCGCGATCAGGCTGGTATCAAGCCCCAGCACCAGATCGGCGTCAGACCGCGCGCCTTCCAGCTTGAGCCGCGCCAGCAGCGCCGCGCCATCGCCCATGCCGACGAATTTCAGATCGCAGGCGCATTCGGCCTCGAAGGCCGCTTCGATCACGGGGCCGGGGCCCCATTCGGCGACAAAGCTGTCGTAGGTATAGACCACCAGTTCGGGCGTATCGGCCCATGCTTGCGTGGCGAAAAGCGTGGTGGCAGCAAGTGTAAGATACTTCATGGCATCCTCCAAAATGCGGCGTCAGAAAGCGTTGGAGGTGTATCCAGACCTTCCCTCCGCCGGTGTTAACCGGTTCAGGTTCAACGGGTCCGTGCGCGCACATCTCAGCCTGTCAGGCCCCCCGAGGTATCTTATCGGTAGAACGCCTGTCGCCCGCGCGCAAGGTGAAACCCCTTGAGGCATGGTGCAGCCCCCGTTAAGGATCACCGCCAAAGGAGCACCGCCCATGTCGATCAACAGCTTTGGCCATCTTTTCCGCGTGACCACCTGGGGCGAAAGCCACGGGCCTGCTTTGGGGGCCACGGTGGACGGCTGCCCTCCCGGTGTGACGATCACCGAAGAGATGATCCAGCACTGGATGGACAAGCGCAAACCCGGCCAGAACAAATACACCACGCAGCGCCGCGAGGCGGATGAGGTGCGGATCTTGTCGGGCGTGTTCGAAGGCGTCACCACCGGCACGCCGATCCAGCTGATGATCGAGAACACCGACCAGCGGTCAAAGGACTACGGCGACATCAAGGACAAGTTCCGCCCCGGTCACGCCGACATCACCTATTTCCAGAAATACGGCATCCGCGATTATCGCGGGGGCGGGCGGTCCTCGGCACGTGAAACCGCGTCGCGTGTGGCGGCGGGTGGCCTTGCGCGCGAAGCGATCAAGGCGATTGCGCCGAATGTGCAGATCACCGGCTACATGGTGCAGATGGGCCCGCACAAGATCGACCGCGATGCCTTCGATTGGGACCAGATCGAACAGAACCCGTTCTGGGTGCCCGACGCCAAAGCGGCAGAAGAGTGGGCGGCGTATCTGGACGGTCTGCGTAAATCCGGATCCTCCGTCGGTGCGATCATCGAGGTGACAGCGCGCGGCGTGCCCGCGGGTCTTGGCGCGCCGGTCTATGGCAAGCTCGACACCGATCTTGCCGCCGCGATGATGAGCATCAACGCCGTCAAAGGCGTGGAGATCGGCGAAGGCATGTCCGCCGCCATGCTGACCGGAGAGCTGAACGCGGACGAGATCAGCATGGGCCCCGACGGCCCTGTCTATTCGTCAAACCACGCGGGCGGTATTTTGGGCGGCATCAGCACCGGTCAGGACATCGTGCTGCGTTTTGCGGTCAAGCCGACGTCAAGCATCCTGACCACACGCAAGACAATCACCAAGACCGGCGAAGACACAGAGATCATTACCAAAGGCCGCCATGACCCTTGCGTTGGCATCCGCGCCGTGCCGGTGGGCGAAGCGATGATGGCCTGCGTCCTGCTTGACCATATGCTGTTGCACCGCGGTCAGGTCGGCGAAAACCGCGGCATCATCGGCTAAGTCGCGCGGAACGCTTGGATTTTCCGCATGTTGGCGGGAATACGACGTGCAAGTTGACGCGGGGTCTTGCAACTTGAAACCTGCAGGCGCAAGCATGCGCCATGCAAAGCACCACGACAGAGCACCGCCCCGGCCGGGCCATCGCCCTTAAACTGGGGGCGGTCTTTCTGTTCTCGGTCATGGCGGCCCTCATCAAGATCGCGACGGCCACCGTGCCCGCCGCCCAGGCCGTGTTCTACCGGTCGTTCTTTGCCTTCCCGATGATCATCCTGTGGCTATGGCAAAGCGGCGACCTGCGCGACGGGCTGAAGCCAAGCAATCTGATGGGCCACGTCTGGCGCGGCGTTTTCGGGACCACGGCGATGGCGCTGACCTTTGCCGGGCTTAGCCTGCTGCCCCTGCCAGAGGTCACCGCGATCGGCTATGCCACGCCGCTTTTCACGGTAATCTTCGCCGCGATATTCCTGGGCGAACAGGTGCGTGTGTTCCGACTGTCTGCGGTGGCCGTGGGGCTGATCGGCGTGCTGATCGTTCTGTATCCCCGCTTTACCGTAGGCGGGGATAGTGTGTCGCAGCTTGCCATGCTGGGGGCGATGATGGTGGTTGCCGCGTCGATCATGCGCGCGCTTGTCCAGATCCACGTGCGCCGATTGGTGCAAACCGACAGCACGGCGGCCATCGTGTTCTATTTCTCGCTCACCGCGACCTGCCTGTCGTTCCTCACGCTGCCCGCAGGCATGGTGATCAACTGGGAGCCGCTTTGGTGGGTGAACCCCGGTTGGCAAGTCTCGGCGCTGTTGATCCTGTCGGGCATGATCGGCGGGGTATCACAGATCATGATCACGGCCTCTTACCGGTTTGGCCCGGTGTCGATGCTCGCCCCGTTCGACTATGCCTCTATGCTGTTCGCGGTGATGATCGGCTGGGTGCTTTTCAGCGAAATCCCGACGCCTGCGATCCTGATCGGTGCGGGTCTGGTCATCGCCGGCGGTGCCGCGATCATCTGGCGGGAACGGCAGTTGGGGCTGGATCGGTCCAAATCCAAGGCCAGCAGCACGCCACAGGGGACGCCCAGCTGACCGGTTGAAATTACGTGCCATGATTGAATTTCATGTTAGCCTAACCCTCTGGGGTGTGGAGCCGCGGGTATCCCGTCGGTGCTGCACCCTGTTTTCTGGGAGGGAAGAAAGATGAAATTTACCAAGATTATCGCAACTGCCTTGTCCATCGGTGTCGGGGCATCTGCCGCATGGGCGCAAGACTGTGACCATTCGCATTGGGGCCCTGACGACCAGCTGGGATCGGCGAACCTGATCTCGACTGAGCGCACGTTGGAGGCCGCCAAGCTGATCAAGCAGGGCAAATCGATGCCGCTCGGGATCGTGATCGGGCCGGATACACCTGCCTTCCCGCCCCGTTCGCTGAGCCTTCAGGTCGTTCAGCCGAACCAGCACGGCGGCCAAAAGCTGTCGTCCTTTGGCTATGAGGGCAATTATAACGACGATCTGCTGCAAACCTGGATCGGTATCGGGTCGCAGTTGGACGGGCTTGGGCATCTGGGCGAAGACGGGATGTATTATAACTGCCTGGACGAAAAGGAAATCTCGGCGATCAGCGGCCTGACCAAATTGGGAACGCATGCCGTGCCGCCCTTGGTCGGGCGCGCCGTGATCATCGATATGGCCAAGCACATGGGCAAAGATGTGTTGGCCGCCGGTGAGCATTTTGGCGAGGCAGAGATTACCGCCGCGATGGAGGCGCAGCAGATCACGGTAAACGAAGGTGATATCGTGCTGTTTCACACCGGCTGGACCGACGGCATGATGGAAAGCGACCCGACGGCCTGGGGGTCCACCGAACCGGGGCTGAATAACGAAGGCGCGGTGTTTATGGCGTCGATGAACCCGATGGCCGTGGGTGCAGACACATGGGGCCTAGAAGCCATTCCACCGAAAGAGGGGGACAAGGTGTTCTATGGCCATGTCACGCTGCTCAAGGATAACGGCATCTATATTCTGGAGACGATGAACACAGGACCGCTGGTCGCGGAAGGCGTGCAAGAGTTCATGTTTGTGCTCGGGCAGCCGCTGATCAAAGGCACGGTACAGGCCATGATCAATCCGGTCGCGCTTTACTAATACGACGTGCTGCACCGCAGGTGCGGACATGAAAACGGCGCGGGGGGAGATCCCCTCGCGCCGTTTGTTTTGATGGGGCAGGTCAGGACCGGACGAGCTTTTCGTAGTCTTCCGAAATCTCGCGGGTGAGCGCGCCGACCTCGAAGGTGTAGTCGCCGATCTGTCCGACGGGTGTGACCTCGGCCGCGGTGCCGGTCAGCCAGCATTGCTCGAAGCCTTCCAGCTCTTCCGGCATGATGTGGCGTTCGTGCACGGTCAGGCCCTTTTCCTTGAGCATCCCGATCACGGTCTGACGGGTCAGCCCGTTGAGGAAGCAATCGGCCAGTGGCGTGTGCACTTCGCCGTCCTTGACGAAAAAGATGTTCGCGCCGGTCGCTTCGGCCACATAGCCACGGTAGTCCATGAACAGCGCGTCGGAACAGCCCTTGGCCTCTGCCGCGTGTTTGGAGGTGGTGCAGATCATATACAGGCCCGCCGCTTTGGCGTGTACGGGGATCGTTTCGGGCGACGGGCGCTTCCACTTCGAGATGTCGAGCTTGGCGCCCTTCATCTTGGCGTCGCCGTAATAGTTGCCCCATTCCCAGCCCGCGATGGCCAGACGCACAGGGTTGCGCGCCGCCGAGACACCCATGTCGGGGCCGGCACCACGCCACGCGACCGCACGGACATAGGCATCGGTCCAGCCGTTCGCCTTGAGCATTTCGTATTTCGCGGCTTCGATCTCGTCCACGGAATAGGGGATTTCGAAGTCGAGGTATTGCGCCGATTTGCGCAGCCGTTCCGAATGCTCGCGGCCTTTGAAAATCTTGCCATTGTAGCAGCGTTCGCCCTCGAACACCGATGACGCATAGTGCATGGCGTGGGTCAGGATGTGGACATTGGCGTCGCGCCAATCGACCATTTTACCGTCCAACCAGATTTTGCCGTCGCGATCGTCGTATGCGCCGTCCATGATGTATCCTTCCTCAAAGCACCTCGGGATTTATGAAAATTGCGTGAAACCCGCTGTGTGCAGACATATAATTACGCAAAACATGGGATTCGATAGCCTTTGACTCTTGGAAAGTCAATAACGCTGACGTAAGCTCTTGGCGCAGCAAGGGGAGAGTATAATGGCAGACGGACGCGGCCCATCATCACACACGGGCGAGAACCTGCTGTTCCTGACGGATGAACAGCTGCGGCAGGGGATCGAGGCGATGTTCTTTGCCTATCGCGGTTTTACAGCCGACCCTGACAAGATCCTGGTGGATATGGCCTATGGTCGTGCGCACCACCGTGCGATCCACTTTATCAACCGGGCCCCGGGCACGACGGTAAACAACCTTCTGGGGATTTTGGGTGTTACAAAACAATCCCTTAATCGTGTATTGCGCACGCTGATCGCCGATGGTCTTGTCAAAAGCCAAGTAGGAAAAGCAGACAAGCGGGAGCGGCACTTGTATCTGACTGACGCCGGGCGCGCGCTCGAACAGACATTGTCTGATGCACAACGGATGCGGATGCGCAGTGCGTTCCGCGACGCGGGCCCCGAGGCGGTCGCCGGTTTCCGCACCGTGCTAGAGGCGATGATGGACCCCGAAATGCACCATTGTTACACCCGTCTGAAGGAAAACGGCGCGTGAACGAGGCCGACGCACATCTGCTGATCGTCGATGACGACGAACGTATTCGCACGCTGCTGCAGAAGTTCCTGATGCGGCACGGGTTCCTTGTGACCTCGGCCCGCGATGCCGCCCATGCGCGGCGTATTCTGGCGGGGCTGGATTTTGACCTGATCGTGCTGGATGTGATGATGCCGGGCGAGGATGGTCTAAGCCTGACCCGCAGCCTGCGCGAAGACATGCAAACGCCGATCCTACTGCTGACCGCCAAGGGCGAGACGGGCAACCGGATCGAAGGGCTGGAAGCGGGGGCGGATGATTACCTTGCCAAACCGTTCGAACCCAAAGAGCTGCTGTTGCGGATCAACGCGATCCTGCGGCGTATGCCCGACACTCGTGTGGCTGATACCGCGCCCAAGGTGCTGTCGATGGGGCCGATCCGCTATGACATCGAACGCGGAGAGCTGTGGCAGGGCGACGATCTGGTGCGGCTGACCGCCACCGAAATCCAGCTGATGCGCATTTTCGCGGCCCAACCGGGTGCTGCGCTGAGCCGGTCAAAACTGGTCGAGGAACTGGGCCGTGACCGCGGGCAGGCGCAGGAACGTGCTGTCGATGTGCAGATCACCCGATTGCGCCGCAAGATCGAAGACAATCCCAAACAGCCCCGCTATCTGCAAACCGTGCGCGGCGCGGGCTATATGCTGGCCCCCGACTGACCACGCGCTGCCTTGGCGGTAAATGTGGTATCGTGGCGTAAGAGAATTTGCGCCCAAGAAATCGGCACGGTCACTGGAAGCTATGGCGCGGGCGGGCTATGGTCAGGCCAAGTTTGATTGATGGGATTCACGGCAATGACGGATACTCCGGTAGAAGAGATGAGCTTTGAGGCAGCGATGGCCGAACTGGAAAAGGTTCTGGGCCAGCTGGAACGGGGCGATGTGGCGCTGGATGAAAGCATTTCGCTTTACGAACGCGGGGCCAAGCTCAAGAAACGCTGCGAGACCAAGCTGAAGGAAGCCGAAGAGAAAGTCGCGCAGATCACGCTGGATGGCGACGGCAACCCTGTCGGAGTGGCTCCTGTTGGCGGGGTTTGACATCTCGCTTGAGACAGAGCTGACGCGCAAACCGTTTCATGCGGCCATGCCCCATGCTGCGGATCTGGCGATTGGCCAGATTCTGCACGGGCTTGACGGGTTGGACGGCACCGTGGCCGAGGCGATGCGCTATGCCGTGACAGGCGGCAAGGGCCTGCGGGCCTTTCTGGTGATCGAAAGTGCGCGGCTGCACGGGGTGATGGACGCGCAGGCCGCCCCCGCCGCCGGCGCGATCGAGGCGCTGCACGCCTATTCGCTGGTGCATGATGACATGCCTTGCATGGATGATGACGCCCTGCGTCGGGGTCAACCCACGGTACATGTGAAATGGGACGAGGCGACGGCGGTTCTGGCGGGCGATGCGCTGCAGACATTGGCGTTTGAACTGGTCGCGGCAACGGGCTGCGGCGACGCTGAACGGGTTGCGCTGGTCACGGGGCTGGCGCGGGCTGCCGGAGTGCGCGGCATGGTGGGCGGGCAGGCGATGGACATCGCCGCCGAAACCGCGCGCCAGCCGCTGACGCTGGACCAGATCACAACGCTTCAGGCCGGCAAGACCGGTGCGCTGATCGAATGGGCCGCGACGGCGGGGCCGGTGATGGCGGGCGATGATGCCGCCGCGCTGCGCAGCTATGCGCGCAACCTCGGGCTGGCGTTCCAGATTGCGGATGACATTCTTGACGTCGAAGGCGATGCCGCCACGGTGGGCAAGGCCGTGGGCAAGGATGCCGATGCGGGCAAGGCGACCTTTGTGTCGCTGCTGGGGCTGGACCCCGCCCGCGCCCGCGCCCGTGATCTTGTCGATGCTGCCTGTGATGCCCTGTCCCCCTACGGCAGTGACGCCGAAACCTTGCGAGACGCGGCCCGCTTCGTTATTTCCCGCAAAAGCTGATCCGGTGGAGAGCCAGATGACCGATAGACCAGATACGCCCCTTTTGGACCGCGTGAACCGCCCTGCCGATCTGAAGAATTTCTCGGATGCAGAGCTGGTGAAACTGTCCCATGAACTGCGGGCAGAGACGATTTCTGCCGTATCAGAGACGGGCGGCCATCTGGGCGCGGGTCTGGGCGTGGTTGAACTGACGGTCGCGATCCATTCGGTGTTTGATACGCCGAAGGACAAGCTGATCTGGGACGTGAGCCACCAGTGCTACCCGCATAAGATCCTGACCGAACGCCGCGACCGTATCCGCACCCTGCGTATGAAAGACGGGTTGAGCGGATTTACCAAACGCAGTGAATCCCCCTACGACCCCTTTGGTGCGGCGCATTCGTCGACCTCTATCAGCGCGGCTTTGGGCTTTTCGGTGGCGCGGGATCTGGGCGGCAATGTCCCCGAAGGTCTGGGCGATGCGATTGCGGTGATCGGCGATGGGTCGATGTCGGCGGGCATGGCCTATGAGGCGATGAACAACGCGGGTCATCTGAAAAAACGGATGTTCGTCATCCTGAACGACAACGAGATGTCGATCGCGCCGCCGGTGGGGGCGATGTCGACCTACCTCAGCCGTCTTTATGCCGAAGAGCCGTTTCAGGATTTCAAAGCCGCGGCCAAGGGCGCTGTCAGCATGTTGCCCGGCCCGTTCCGCGAAGGCGCCAAGCGCGCCAAGGATATGCTCAAAGGCATGGCCGTGGGCGGTACGTTGTTCGAACAGCTTGGGTTTTCCTATCTCGGGCCGATTGACGGGCATGACCTGAACCAGTTGCTGCCGGTCTTGCGCACGGTCAAGGCGCGGGCGACGGGGCCGGTGCTGATCCATGTGATCACCAAAAAGGGCAAGGGCTATGGCCCCGCCGAAGCCGCCCGTGACAAGGGCCACGCGACCGCCAAGTTCAATGTGCTAACGGGCGAGCAGAAGAAAGCGCCGTCAAACGCGCCCAGCTATACCCGCGTCTTTGCGGACAGCCTGATCGCCGAGGCCGCAAAAGACGACAAGATCTGCGCCGTGACAGCCGCGATGCCGGATGGGACCGGGCTGAACCTTTTCGCCGAACGCTACCCCAGCCGGTGCTTTGACGTGGGCATCGCGGAACAGCACGGTGTGACATTCTCTGCCGGATTGGCAGCGGGCGGGATGAAGCCGTTCTGCACGATGTATTCGACCTTCCTGCAGCGCGGCTATGATCAGGTGGTGCATGACGTGGCGATCCAGCGCTTGCCGGTGCGCTTCGCGATTGATCGCGCGGGGTTGGTCGGGGCGGATGGGGCCACTCATGCCGGCGCCTTTGACGTGGCGTTTTTGGCGAACCTGCCCGATTTCGTCGTGATGGCTGCCGCGGATGAGGCAGAGCTGGTGCATATGGTTGCCACGGCGGCGGCCTATGACGACGGGCCGATTGCCTTCCGCTTCCCGCGGGGCGAAGGCGCGGGCGTGACCATGCCCGAACGCGGCGAACCGCTAGAGATCGGCAAGGGGCGCATCATCGCCGAGGGCAAGCGCGTGGCGCTGCTGTCTTTTGGCACACGCCTGTCAGAGGTGGAAAAAGCCGCCGAGGCGCTACGGGCCAAGGGGATCACGCCGACCATTGCCGACGCTCGCTTTGCCAAGCCACTGGACCGCGAGATGATCCTGTCGCTGGCCGCCGATCACGAGGCGCTGATCACCATCGAAGAGGGTGCAGTCGGCGGTTTTGGCAGCCATGTGGCACAGCTTCTGGCGGACGAGGGTGTGTTCGACGCAGGGCTGAAATACCGGTCTATGGTGCTGCCCGATATCTTTATCGATCAGGCGAGCCCTGCGGATATGTATGCGGTCGCGGGGATGAACGCCGAACATATCGAGGCCAAAGTGCTGGATGTGCTGGGCATCGCCAGCATCGGGGCGCAGCGGGCCTGACGCACAGGCCCGCGCGGTAAACCCGTCTTACGCGTCAAGCAGTTGACGCGCCGCGACGATGCCAAGCGCTGCCGAAGCGGCTTCGCGCCCCTTTTCAACGAAATGCGCGCGGTAGATCGCATTGTGGTGGTCGGTTTCCTGATAATGGTGCGGCGTCAGCGATACGGATAGCACGGGCACGCCCGTATCAAGGCCTACGCGCATCAACCCGTCAACCACGGCTGTCGCCACGAAATCATGCCGGTAGATGCCGCCATCGACCACGAAGGCCGCGCAGATCACCGCATCGTATTTGCCGGATTTGGCGAGGGTTTGCGCCATCAGCGGCATCTCGAACGCGCCGGGGACATCGACAACATCGATCTGGCTTGCGGGGATGGTTTCGGAAAACCCGTCATAGGCACGATCTACAATATCGGCGTGCCAGCGTGCTTTTACAAAGGCGTAGCGGGTGTGTGTCATAGTGATCTCCTTTTTTACGTCAGCGACACAAGTCACCCAAGGCGATCACGATTGCGGACGGCCCCAAGGGGCCGCAACAAACGCATTCTCTTTCATCCGGACTATGACCGTCGGCTCTGGCATCTCACCAGATCTGCTGACCCGGCGCATCCCGAAGGGATGTCGCCAGCGCTCGCGGGCTCGTGGCACTGGGGCCACATACCGCCGGTGGGGAATTGCGCCCCGCCCTGAGAATAGGGATACGTTGCCAAGGCAGGGGCGCGTCTGCAATACCAAAAGCGCGTTTGCAGTTTGGACCCTACGTTATGCACCCGAATCCCGTTTACCACGACGCCGACACCGCCAAGAACATCGCTTTTGCCCGCGACCGCAGCTTTGGCGTGCTTGCAGCCAATGGCAGCGACGGCCCGT
This sequence comes from Sulfitobacter sp. EE-36, assembly GCF_000152605.1. Lineage (NCBI taxonomy): Bacteria > Pseudomonadati > Pseudomonadota > Alphaproteobacteria > Rhodobacterales > Roseobacteraceae > Sulfitobacter > Sulfitobacter sp. EE-36. The sequence continues at coordinate 1,025,374 of NZ_CH959310.1, forward strand.
TGATCAGCCATGTGCCGTTTTTGCTGAACGAAGCAGGGGATCAGGCGGATCTGCATCTGGTCAGGTCAAACCCGATTGCGCGGGCGCTCAAACCCGCGTTGCCGGTTAAGCTCGCCATCAGCGGGGGCGATAGCTATGTCTCGCCCGACTGGTACGACATCGACGATCAGGTGCCGACGTGGAACTATGTAGCGGTGCATCTGACCGGCACGCTAGAGCTGCGCCCACAAGAAGAGCTGCTGGACCTGCTGGATCGCCAGTCTGCCTGGTTCGAGGACCGCCTGCTGCCCAAGCCGCCGTGGACCACCGCCAAGATGAACCCCGTGACCCTGCAGAAAATGATGCGCATGATCGTGCCCTGCCGGATGCGGATCACCGGCGTCGACGGGACGTGGAAGCTGAGCCAGAATAAACCCGATGCGGTGCGACTGGCCGCAGCCGACGGGGTAGAGGCGCACGGCTTTGGCGCGGGAACAGGCAGTTTGGCCGACCAGATGCGCGCGGCAAAAGGCGCCTGATCAACAAGCGATTGCACCGCGCGCGGATGACGGTGATAGTTCGCCAGAACCCCGAGGAGGAGACACCCGTGAAACTATCCTATTCCCCGACATCACCCTATGTCCGCAAGGTCATGGTATTGCTGCACGAAACCGGCCAGATCGAAGATGTGACGCTTGAGAATATCTCGACCACGCCGCTGGCGCCTGATGCCGCGCTGCTGCCGAACAACCCGCTGGCCAAAGTACCGGCACTGGTGCGCGACGAGGGGCCTGCGCTGTATGATAGCCGTGTAATCTGCGCCTATCTGGATGACCGCGCGGGCGGCAAGCTGTACCCGACCGGCAGCCGCCGCTGGGACACGCTGACGCTTGAGGCAACGGCGGATGGTATGCTGGATGCGGCGCTATCGATGGTCTACGAGGGCCGGATGCGCCCCGAAGGCACGCAGATGCCGGAATGGGTCGAGGGTCAGTGGTCCAAGATCGAACGGGCCTGCGCGGCGCTGAATACACGCTGGATCAGTCAGCTTTCCGGTCCGCTGGATATGGGGCAGATCGCCGTCGGCTGTGCTTTGGGATACCTTGATTTCCGGCATGACGCGCGCAATTGGCGTAAGGGAAACGACGCCTTGGCAGATTGGGCGCGCCGCTTTGATTCGCGTGCATCCATGCAGGCCACTGCCCCTCCGGCAGGATAAAAGCGCAAAAAATCCGGTCTGCACCCTTGAAGGAATGCAACACTGCGACGGTTTGCGCGACAAAGGTATCTGGACGTGCGCGACGCAGCCCGCTAGTAACCAAAAGAATTGTGGGAGGTGCGTCAGCGCCGCCCCTTGATTTAATGGCCGTCAGGCCCTCGATTTGGAGTTAACCCGTGTCCCAAGCAGAAGATCACGCAGGCACCCGGAGGGATTTCCTCTATTACGCCACAGCTGGTACAGGTGCGGTCGCCGTCGGCGCGGCAGTCTGGCCATTGGTCAATCAGTTGAACCCATCCGCAGATGTGAAGGCGCTGTCGTCCATCCGCGTCGATGTGTCCGCTGTTGAGCCAGGTACACAGCTCACGGTCAAATGGTTGGGTAAGCCGGTGTTCATCCGCCGCCGTACCGAAGAAGAAATCGCCAAGGCACGTGACGTTGAAATGTCCGAGCTGCCCGATCCGGGCGCCGAGAACGCCAACATCGCAGCCGGTGCCCCCGCGACGGATGAAAACCGCGCCATGGCCGGTAAAGAAGACTGGCTGGTGATGATGGGCGTCTGTACCCACCTGGGCTGCGTGCCATTGGGCGACGCAGGTGACTTTGGCGGCTGGTTCTGCCCCTGCCACGGGTCGCACTATGACACTGCGGGCCGTATCCGCAAAGGGCCAGCACCGCGCAACCTGCCGGTGCCAATCGCAGAATTCGTGGATGAAACCACGATCAAACTAGGTTAAGGGAGAACGGGAATGGCTGGAATTCCTCACGACCATTACGAGCCGAAATCTAACGGAGAGAAGTGGCTGCACACCCGTCTTCCCGTTGTTGGGCTGCTGTATGACACATTGATGATCCCGACACCGAAGAACCTGAACTGGATGTGGATCTGGGGCATTGTTCTGACGTTCTGTCTGGCACTGCAAATCGTGACCGGCATCGTGCTGGCGATGCACTACACACCCCATGTCGATGTCGCGTTCTCGAGCGTTGAACACATCATGCGGAACGTGAACGGCGGCTACATGCTGCGCTATCTGCACATGAATGGCGCGTCGCTGTTCTTTGTTGCGGTCTACGCGCACATCTTCCGCGGCCTGTACTACGGGTCGTATAAAGCGCCACGTGAAATCACATGGATCGTCGGCATGCTGATCTACCTTCTGATGATGGCAACCGGCTTTATGGGCTATGTTCTGCCTTGGGGTCAGATGTCGTTCTGGGGCGCAACGGTTATCACCGGTCTGTTCGGTGCGATCCCGTTCATCGGGGAAAGCCTGCAAACGCTTCTGCTGGGCGGGCCTGCGGTCGATAACGCCACGCTGAACCGTTTCTTCAGCTTGCACTACCTGCTGCCCTTCGTGATTGCCGGTCTGGTGATCGTGCACATCTGGGCCTTCCACACCACCGGGAACAACAACCCCACAGGGGTCGAGGTCCGTCGCACAAGCAAGGAAGACGCAGAGAAAGACACGCTGCCCTTCTGGCCCTACTTCGTGATGAAAGACCTGTTCGCGCTGGCCGTGATCCTGGTTGTTTTCTTTGCGATCGTGGGTTTCATGCCGAACTATCTGGGCCACCCCGATAACTATATCGAGGCGAACCCGCTTTCGACGCCTGCGCATATTGTGCCTGAATGGTACTTCCTGCCGTTCTACGCGATCCTGCGTGCCTTTACTGCCGAAGTCTGGGTTGTTCAGATTGCGTCTTTCGTGACCGGTGGCATCATCGACGCCAAGTTCTTTGGTGTTCTGGCGATGTTCGGTGCGATCGCGGTGATGGCGCTGGTGCCTTGGCTGGACACATCCTCGGTGCGTTCGGGCCGCTATCGTCCCATGTTCAAGTGGTGGTTCGCGCTGCTGGTGATCGACTTCTTCGCGCTGATGTGGCTGGGTGCCATGCCTGCGGAAGAGCCATATGCCAGCTTCTCGCTGATCGCGTCGGCCTATTGGTTCGCATACTTCCTGGTGATCCTGCCGCTTCTGGGTGTGATCGAGAAACCAGCGCCGCAGCCTGAAACCATCGAAGCCGACTTTGACGCGCATTACGCGCCAAAAACCGGCGGCACCAAGACGCTGGTCAAGCCAGCAGAGTAAGGACCATGACAATGATCAAGAAAACCTTCCTTTCGGCTGTTGTCGCCTTGGGCTTTGCAGGTTCCGCTGCTTTCGCCGCCGGTGGTGAAGCGCATGTCGAAGACTTTGACTTCTCTTTCGAAGGGCCTTTCGGGTCCTTCGATGCCAACCAGCTGCAACGCGGTCTGCAAATCTATACCGAGGTCTGCTCTGCCTGCCACGGGATGAAGTTTGTGCCGATCCGTACACTTGCGGATGAAGGTGGCCCCCACCTTCCCGAAGACCAGGTCCGTGCCTATGCCGCGAACTTTGATATCTTCGACCCCGAGCTGGACGACACACGCCCCGGCACGCCGGTTGACCATTTCCCTGAGTCCGCGTTGGATACCGCGCCCGACCTCAGCTTGATGGCCAAGAAGCGCGCCGGTTTCCACGGGCCTTACGGTCTGGGGATCAACCAGTTCTTCAAAGGCATCGGCGGACCCGAGTACATTGCGTCCCTGATGGTCGGCTATGAAGAAGCGCCTGCCTGTGCCCCCGAGGATTTCCCCGGTCACTACAACACGGCGTTCCCAAGCGGCGGTATCCCCGAGTCCTGTAAGGACGAGAATGGCCACGCCACAATCGAAGGCAGCTGGATCGCCATGGCACCCCCGCTGTACGGCGACGACGTGACCTATAACGACGGCCACGATTCTGACCTGCACCACGAAGCCGAAGACGTTGCGGCCTTCCTGATGTGGACAGCCGAGCCCAAGATGATGGCACGCAAGCAAGCCGGTTTTGCTGGCGTTCTGTTCCTGACGCTACTGTCGGTACTCCTGTACCTGACCAACAAACGTCTGTGGGCTCCTGTGAAACACAAGGAAGACTGATCTTCCTTCACACGACCAATGCCTGAATATAGCCCCCCGATCCATTGTGGTTCGGGGGGCTTTCTTTTTTTAGGGTAATCGGCTGGTCGCCAAGCTCGCTGGTAAAGTACCGCTAGCGACGGTGCCCGTGGCTTAGCGGTGGAACCCTGCCACGCGGTCCAGCCGCACACCGCCATAGCCGGCAAGCACGGACATCACCGCGGCGGTGGCAGGGCCGTAGACGGTTAAACGCACCGGCATAAACAGCTCTGTAAACCGGTCAGCAAAGCGGCCACCGAACTGCGCAAAATGCGCCATCACGGCTGCGTTGTCCGCATAACGTTCCAGCACAGTGCAGGTGCGTCGGTCGTCGGACATGTAGAATTCGCAATGCAGCGTGCGCGGTTCGTCTGCCTCTGCAGCCTGTACCATTTCCTCAAGCAACGGTTGGACATTGTCGCCCTGACCATCCCGCACGTCCATCTCGAGGACCCATTCGATAATTTCGCTCATGTTAACCCTTTCTCGCTAGGGAATCACCCTAGAGGAGAAAGGTTTACAATCTGCAACGCCTCACACAGCCAGCAGATGCCCTGCGTTCTGGCCGGTGATCGTGGCCGAAATGATCGCGCCCTCGGTCTGGGGGGTGGCAAAATGGGTTTCGGTGAATTGTTCGGTCCGGCCCATTGTGGGGTTTTCCATCAACACCTGATGGGCGCGTCCTTGTTGGGCGGCCAAATGGCGCGCGACCTGCGCGTCACCCGCAGCACGCAGCTGCGCCGCGCGTTCCTTGATGAGCGTGCCGTTCACCGCAGGCATCCGTGCAGCGGGCGTGCCTTCGCGCGCCGAATAGGGGAAGACATGCAGCCATGTCAGATCGCAGTCCGTCACCAGCTTGAGCGAGTTTTCGAACATCGCGTCGGTTTCGGTCGGGAAACCGGCGATGATATCGGCCCCAAAGGTCATGTCGGGACGCAGTTTGCGGGCCTCTTGGGCAAAACGGATCGCATCGTCGCGCAGGTGGCGGCGCTTCATCCGTTTCAGGATCATATCGTCGCCATGCTGCAAGGACAGATGCAGGTGCGGCATCAAGCGGGGCTCGGTGGCGATGGCCTGCATCAGGTTCTCGTCCACCTCGATCGAATCGATGGAACTGATGCGCAGGCGTGGCAGGTCCGGCACCAGCCGCAGGATGCGCATTACCAGATCACCCAGCTTGGGCGTCGCGGGAAGGTCCGCACCCCAACTGGTTAGATCGACGCCGGTCAGAACGACTTCGTTAAAGCCCTTGTCTACCAGCCGCTTGATCTGATCCACCACGACCCCCGCGGGGACCGAGCGGGAATTGCCGCGGCCATAGGGGATGATGCAGAAGGTGCAGCGGTGATCGCAGCCGTTTTGGACCTGCACATAGGCCCGGCTGCGCGTGCCGAAACCGTCAATGAGATGCCCCGCCGTTTCGGTCACCGACATGATGTCATCGACCTGAAGCGCCTCTGTCTCGCCGATGAAATCAGCGGCCAATCCCTGCCACGTCGCGCCCACCATCTTTTCGGTGTTGCCGATGACCGCGTCGACCTCTGCCATCTTGGTGAAGGTCTCCGGTTCGGTCTGGGCGGCGCAGCCGGTGACGATCAAACGCGCGTCGGGGTTGGCCTTGCGCAGTTTGCGGATGTCCTGACGCGCCTTGCGCACGGCCTCGGCGGTGACGGCGCAGGTGTTGATGATCACCGCGTCTTTCAGGCCAGCCTGTTCGGCCAGTTCCTTCATCGCTTCGGTCTCATAAGCGTTCAGGCGGCAGCCGTGATTCGAGAAGATCGGGGCGCTCATGTCAGGCTTTCCAGAAACGAAGGGGTCAGCACGCCGCTGAAGACATGGGCCGAGGGGCCGGTCATCCAGACGCCATCCTCGCGCCAGTCGATGTGCAGCGTGCCACCGTCCAGATCAATGCGCACGGCGCGGCCTGTCAGCCCTCTGCGTGCCGCTGCCACGGCCGTCGCACAGCTAGAGGAGCCGGAGGCCAGCGTGATGCCCACACCCCGTTCCCAAACGCGCATACGGATGTGATCGGGGCCGATGATCTGGGCGATCTGCACATTGGTGCGTTCGGGGTAAAGCGCGTGATGCTCGATACCGGGGCCAAAACCGGCCAGATCAATCGCGTCGACATCATCGACAAAGAAGGTGCAATGGGGGTTGCCCATGCCAGTGGCTGTCGGCGCACCGTCGATTGGCAGCTCAAGCGTATCCATCTGGCGGGCCAGCGGAATTTCGTCCCATTCAAGCTGTGGATGACCCATGTTGACCGATGTCAGCCCATTGCCTGCATCCCGCGCCGCCAGATCGCCGCGGTCGGTGGTCAGGTGCAGCTGGGTTTTGCCTGTTTCCTCCATCAGGAACCGCGCGATGCAGCGCGTGGCATTGCCGCAAGCTGCAGAGGTAGAGCCGTCAGCGTTGAAGAACGTCAGATGCGCATCAGCCGCGCCATTGGTGATCACGGCCAGCTGGTCGAAGCCCACGCCGAACTGGCGATGTCCGATGGCCTGCGCAAGCGCAGGGGTCACCTTCGGGAGCGCCGGGGTGCCGTCGGCACGCACAGCACCGTCGCGCGCATCCAGCATTTCTTTTTGGCGCGCATCCAGCACGACCTTTTCGCGCGCGTCTAGCACGACAAAATCATTGCCCAGCCCATGCATCTTCATGAAGGGCAAACCGTTGGTCAGATCACTATACATTCGGCGCATATAACGCGGCATTTGAAACTAATCCAGCGAGAGTGAAATTTTTCGTAAGTTTCCGCTTGACCCCAAGGCCGCACCTTTCTAGATACCCGCCTAGTGGGCCGTTAGCTCAGTTGGTAGAGCAACTGACTTTTAATCAGTAGGTCGATGGTTCGAACCCATCACGGCTCACCACTACTTTCCAGTCTGACTGGAACGGATAAAAACAGCGCCCCTCGGGGCGCTGTTTTTCGTTTCAGGTGTTGGGTTTAGGGCTTAGCCCGTATGGCCTTCAAAACATTTCAGCGCGATCCCTGCTTCTTGCAGGGATGATTTGACAGCGCGGGCAATATCGACGGCTTCGGGGGTGTCGCCGTGCAGACAGATCGTATCGATCGCGGCAGGAATTGTTTGGCCGCCCTCGGTCAAAATCGCACCGGCTTTGACCATTTTGACCATCCGTTCGCCCGCCAGTGCCGCATCGTGAATCACCGCACCGGGTTTAGAGCGGTCGACCAGCGTCGCGTCGTCGTTATAAGCGCGGTCGGCAAAGATCTCTCCGGCCCACTTACAGCCAAGCGATTGCACCGCGTCCTGTTGCGCCGTGGCGGCCAGCACCATGACGATCAGATCAGGCGCGACGCTGAGCGCGGCCTCATAAAGGTCACGGGCCAGTATCTCGTCCTCTGACGCCATATTGGCGAGCGCGCCGTGAAGTTTCAGGTGCCGCACCGATGTGCCAAGGCTGCGGGCCATGCCGACGCTGGCGGCGACCTGATAGCGGACCTGATTTTGCAGCGCGCCCCGTGGCACCGACATGCGGTTGCGGCCAAAACCGGCCAGATCCATGAAACCGGGGTGCGCACCGATACCGACGCCATTGTCACGCGCCAGCGCCATTGTGGCAGACATCACATCGGCGTCGCCCGCGTGGCCGCCACAGGCGATGTTGGCAGAGCTGATGATTTGCAACAAAGCGGCATCATCGCCCATTTTCCACGGGCCAAAGCTTTCGCCCATATCGGCATTCAGATCGACGGTCGGCATTTAATGCTCCTCTTCAAAGGGATTGTCGGTGGCAGAGATCGCGCCCCCCACCAGCTGATAGGCCAGCAGGTTGCGGATTTTTGCAGGGTCGCGGACCAGCGGTGTGACCTGCCCGCCAAGCGCCTTGATGTCTTGGCGGTGCTGCGTCTCGAGGGTGATGGCCTGTTCCAGCGTGATGAATTCGAACCGGATCGCGGTGCCCGATGCGGCTTGCGCCACGCGGGGCAGGTCGCGGGGAATCACGGTCCCGATGCGGGGATAGCCGCCGGTGGTCTGGCATTCGCCCATCAGCACGAAAGGTGCGCCGTCACCGGTGATCTGGATGTCGCCGGGCACGATGACCTCGGACAGGATGGACAGACCGCCCTCGGCGCTGAAACCGTCGCCGTCGTGGTCCATGCGCACGCCCATGCGGTTGGCACGCGGGTCGCGGGTAAAGGCGGTGGTCTCGAAACGTTCGCGTTCATCAGCGGTAAAGTGGTCGGTCTGCATGCTGGCCACGACGCGCACGGTGCCGCCGTCAAAACGACTGTCGCGGGGCAGTTGTAGCCCCGTTTCGCGCGACTTGTCCGCCCCAAGGGGCAGCGCGTCGCCCGCAGCAAGCGGCTGGCCCAGACCTGCGCTCAGGTGGCTGGCCCGTGCCCCCAACAGTCTGTCAGAGGCGATGCCCCCGCCCACATGCAGATAGCCATAGGTGCCGCCCGTGGTGCCGCCAATGGTCAGCTTTGCCCCAGCGGGCAGCATGTGGCTGGCGTTCCAGACGATGGCATCCCCGTCGATGCTGGCGGCCATGGTGGCCCCTGTCAGGGCGATACGGATGTCGGCGTCAGCCGTGAAGGTCCCGCCGGTGCCTGTCATCTCTATCACCGCAAGCTCGGGCGATTGGCCAAGCAGGGCGGCCCCTTCGTAAAGCGCCACGGGATCGGCGGCACCGCCCTTTGTAAGCCCTTGGGCACGCCAACCGGGACGGCCCATATCCTGTATCGTCAGGGCGGGACCGGCTTGGGAAATGGTGAGGGTCGCGCTCATGCCAGCACCTCTGTCTCTGCGCCGCCCTGACCTGTTTCATCTGTCGCGGTGATCTTGTCATATTCGGCGCGCGATATGGAGGGGAAGCACAGCTCGTCCCCCGGTGACAGGGCAAAGGGCGTGTCGCTGCGCGGGCGGAAGGTCTTGAACGCGGTCTGCCCGATATGGCGCCAGCCGGTGGGGGAGGCATTGGTGAAGATAATCAGCTGCCGGATCGCCACGATCAACGCGCCGGCGGGGACGGATTTTGTCAGCCCCTGCTGGCGCGGAATATCCCAGTTCTGCGGCAGTTCGCCCATATAGGGCTGGCCGGGGGCAAAGCCGATGGTCAGCACCCGTACGCGCGCCTGCGACAGCTGTGCAATCGCCGCATCGGGGTCCAGCCCCGCAAGCTCTGCCGCTTCTTCAAGCTGTGGCGCAAGGTCGGTGCCATAGACCGTTGGCACATGCCACAGCGTCCGCCCCGTCGGCAGGTCAGAGGTGTACCAGTCGCGCGTTGCCAGAAGGTCGTGCAGCCGGTCCAGCAGGGTGTCCACCGAAGCCGCCACCAGATCGATCTGCAGGAAGGTGGACACCAGCGAGGTGCTCGTCTCTGTTACCTCGGGCCAGTCGGCGGCATCCACGGCGGCGCGAAACGACAGGGCGGCGCGGTTCGCGGGCTCTGACATCGTGTCGGCAAAACGCACCAGCACGCCGGACAGGCCAACGGTCTGGATCAGGGGAAAGTCGGTCATTGGGGCACCTGCCTTAGATTTTCGGGCAGCCAAGTCGCGATGTCGGGGAAAAAGATCAGGACAAAGACCATCACCACCATAATCAGGAACATCGGCAAGGCGGCTTTGGTGATATATCCCATCTCGTGATCCGTCATGCCTTGCAGCACGAACAGATTGAACCCGATCGGCGGCGTGATCTGCGCCATCTCGACCACGACCACAACAAAGATTCCGAACCAGATCAAGTCGATCCCCGCACCGCGCACCATCGGTTCAACGACAGCCATCGTCAGCACGACCGACGAAATACCATCAAGGAACATGCCCAGTACGATATAGAATACCAGCAGCGCCATCAGCAGTTGAAAGCGCGTCAGTTCAAGCGCGGCAATCCCGTCCGCCAGCGCACGCGGCAGGCCGGTAAAGCCCATCGACAGTTTAAGAAAGGCCGCGCCCGCAAGGATCAATGCGATCATGGCAGAGGTGCGCATCGCCCCCATCAGGCTTTCCTGAAAACTGGTCCAGTTCAGCGACCCTTGCATCAACGCCAGCGCCAGCGACCCTAGCACACCGATGGCAGCCGCCTCTGTCGCGGTGGCGTAGCCCAGATACATCGACCCGATCACCACCGTGATCAGCCCGAAGACCGGCAGCAGAAAGCGCGAGTTGCGCAGCTTGGCGGCAAAGCTCATCCCTGTCTCGACGCTGGGGTTCCAGTCCTTCGAGGTCAGCGCGATAAAGGCGACATAGGCCATGAACATCAGCGCCAGAATAAGCCCTGGCAGGACGCCGGCAAAGAACAGTTCGGTGATGCTTTCGTTCACGGTGACGCCGTAAACGATCAGCGCGAGCGAGGGCGGGATCATCAGACCCAGCGTGGCGGCACCGGCCAGCGTGCCGATGATCATCTTTTCGGGATAGTTGCGCGCCCGCAGTTCGGGGATCGACATTTTGCCCACGGTCGACAGCGTCGCGGCAGACGACCCTGACACGGCGGCAAAGACGGTGCAGCCGACGATATTGGTATGCACCAGCCCGCCGGGCAATTTCGCCAGCCACGGCGACAGCCCTTTGAACATATCCTCGGATAGCCGCGTCCTGAACAGGATCTCCCCCATCCAGATGAACAGCGGCAGCGCGGTCAGCGTCCACGAGCTGGACGAGGCCCAGATCGTCGTGACCATAGCATCGCCCACGGGGCGGGTGGTAAACAGCTCCATCCCGAACCAGGCGACGCCCATCAGCGCCAGACCAACCCAGACGCCGGTGCCCAGCAGGAACAGCAGGACAGTGATAAACAGAATGATCGCGTAAAGTTCCGTCACAGCGTCACTCCCCAAAACTTTGATCGACAAGATCGCGGGTGAGACGGTGTTCGCCTTTTACGATCAGATAGAGCAGGTTATCGGTCAGCGCGATGGCAAGGATGCCGCCGCCCACAACCATCACCGACTGCGGAATCCACAAGGACGTGGCGTCTTGCGACTGGCTGACTTCGTTGAATTTCCACGACCAGTAGACGAACCAATAGGCGTAGTAGGTGAAATACCACGCAATCGCCGCGGCAAGGCCGAAACACCATATTTCAAGCAGCCGTTTCGGGCCTGCGGGCAGGGCGTTCAGCAGCACAGATACGCGGATATGCGCGCCACGGTTCAGTGCGTTGGCGAAAGCGAGGAAGCTGGCGGCGGCCATCGCATAGCCGGCATAGCTTGCCGCACCGGGGAAAACCTCGCCGGTCCAGCGGGCAACCATCTGCACCACGATCAGCAGCAGGATCGCGACAAGACTGACGGCAGCCAGGGCGCCGGATGCGAAATAGATGAAATCAAGCAGGCGTCGCAGGATGTTCATGGGAAAGGTCTCCGGATTGGCGGATCGAAGGTCAAACGGCGGCACCTGTGGGGGTGCCGCCGTTCGTTGATTTACTGCATGGATTTGTAGCTATCGACGATCGCCTGACCGTCCTCGCCCGCATTCTCCAGCCATTCGGAGGTCATGGTGCCGCCAATGTCGCGCAGGCCGGACATCAGCTCTTCGCTGGCGGGTTCCACGGTCATGCCGCCTTCGCGCAGCCCGTCATAGGTGAACTGCGTATAATCCTTGGAGGCTTGCAGCCCGCGCGTTTCCGCATCGCTGGCACAGGTGGTGATGATCGCCTTGTTCTCTTCCGAGACATCGTTCCACACGTCATTGTTGATCATGATGTAGTTGCGCGGCAGCCAAGCGTCGACCTCGTAGAAATGGGTCAGGCTTTCCCAGACTTTCTGGTCATAGCCGGTCGCACCGGACGAGATCATCGATTCCGCAACGCCGGTGGCAAAAGCCTGGCTCAGCTCGGCGGCTTCGATGGTGACGGGCAGCATGCCTGTCAGCTCTGCCAGACGGCTGGTGGCGTTGTTGTAGGACCGGAACTTGACGCCCTTCATGTCCTCGATCGTGTTGACCTCTTTCTTGAAGTACAGACCCTGTGGCGGCCATGGCACGTTATAAAGCAGCGTCAGGTTCTGCTCTGCCAACAGCTCTTCGATCTTGGGTTTCGCGGCTTTCCACAGCTTGTCGGACGCCTCGAAGGACGGCGCGAGGAAGGGGATGGAATCAAAGCCGAAGATCGCGTTTTCATTCTGGTGCCCCGACAGGATGCGTTCGCCCAGCTGGACCTGACCGGTCTGGATCGCGCGTTTGATATCGGCACCCGCGATCAGCGACCCGCCGGGGTGCACGGTGATCTCGATCTCGCCCGCGGTGCCTTCGGTCACGCAGTTGGCAAATTCAACGCCGTTCTCGGAATGGAAGTTCGACGCCGAATAGGCCATCGGCATGTCCCATTTCTCAGCCGCGAAAGCGGGCAGGGCGGTGGTGACCGTCAGGGCGGCGGTCGCGACGCCTGTCATCAATGTGGTGGTCCGTTTCATGTGGTTCTCTCCTTGTTGGTATGTCTTTGGTTTGCGGGGTTAGCCCCTGCTAAACCGTTGTGGTGCATAGGGCTGCAGGTCGGTGTTGACGGGTTGCCCGATAACCAATCCTGCGACGAGGCGGCCTGTTTTGGGCCCGCCTGTCAACCCGATGTGGTGATGCCCGAAGGCGGTAAAGACCCGGCTTGTGCCAACCTGTCCGATCAGGGGCAGGCTGTCGCTGGGGGCAGGTCGGTGCCCCAGCCATTCGATTTCGCGCGTGGCCTCAAGCTGTGGAAAGGCCGCCTTGGCCTGTCGCCGCAGCAGCGCCAGCGGTGCCTTGGACGGGGCTGCGTCAAGCCCGCCGAATTCCAGAATACCCGCGCAGCGTAGGCCCTGCGCCATGGGGGTGGCAACGAATTTCCCGCTGGCGATCATCACGGGGCGCGCGGGGCCGCCCGTCGCCCCCTCGAATATCACATGATAGCCGCGTTCGCTTTCCAGCGGGACGTTCAGCCCCAGCTTGGCCATCAGCGGTTTCGACCAGACGCCGGTGGCCAGCACGATATCGTCACAGGCCACGCGGCCTTGGGTCGTCTCGACCCCGGAAATCGCGCCGCCGGACAGGTCGAAATCCTTGACCTCGGCCTGCAGGATCTTGCCGCCGCCCTGTTCGAACGCCCGCGCCAGCGCGCCGACATAGCCGCCGGGGTCGCGGATAAAGCCGTGGTTCTTCATGGTGGCAAGCAGGTGAATGTCCGGCCCGAGCGTCGGTTCATACTCGTGTATCTGCGGCCCCTCGATCAGCTCTGGCGCGAACCCCGCCTCGGCCCGCAGCGCCCAGGTGTAGGCTTCGACGTCAAACGCGGCGCGGTTTCGGTAGGCGAAAACATAATCGCTGTCCCGCACCCAGTCGGACAGGCCCAAATCAGCGGTCAGGCTTTTGTGTTGGTCCACACTGTCGCTGACAATAGGCGCGAGCCCCTGCGCAATCCGGCGGGTGTCGCGGTCGTTCGCGACCCGCAGATACTTTGCCAGCCAAGGCAGCAGACGCGGCAGATAGGGCAGGCGCAGGTAAAGCGGCACATCCGGGTTCAGCAGCATCGCGGGGGCTTTGGCGATCAGGCCGGGGGCGGTGACGGGTGCCACGGCGCAGGCCGCCAGCACGCCCGCGTTTCCATGCGACGTGCCTGTCCCCGGTGCCGCGCGGTCAATGATCGTGACCTGCGCGCCTGCGCGTTGCAGCCAGATCGCCGATGACACACCGACAATACCCGCCCCCACGACGACCACATGGCGCGTCATGGGCGACCCTTGGGATGAAAGCAAAGACGGTTCGACATGGTTCTTGATTCCTTTCCGCTCACTTTGGCAGGGAAAAGCAATACGTCAACAAAATGTTTACAAATTGTCATCGTTGTTGCCTGCGCAGGCATGTACCGCCAATTCGTTCATCGAAACGGGGTGGGTTAGCGAAGCCAGCCGTCTTCGAAAGCGATCTGACTGACGCCTGCCAGACGGATGATGCGGGCCAGCTCTGCCTCGAAGGCGGCTTGTTTGCCTTTGCCCCACCGGCTGCCCGGTTCTGGCCAAAGGGCGCGTACCACCAGCGTATCGCGGTCACGATGCGCTTTCATATCCACCCGCGCGATGATGCTGTCGCCCTGCAGGATCGGAAAAACATAATAGCCATACACCCGTTTGGGCGCGGGCACGAACATCTCTATCCGGTAGCGGAAGCCGAACAGACGTTCGGCGCGTTTGCGATCGCGCAAGGCCGGGTCAAAGGGGCTGAGCACGCGTAGCCGTGCGGTCGGAGCCATGTCTCTCGCGGGGTCGCTTGCCAGACCGGGACGGGCAAAGCTGCGATGGACTGTGCCGTCGGCGCCCGCGATCTGCACCTGCTCGACACGTCCGGCGGCCTGTTCACGCTGGACCCATGCCTTCGCCTCTGCCGGAGAGATATGCGCCCAGAATGCCGCCAGCTCCCCCGGTGTGGCAAAGCCCAGACGATCCAGCGCGCCGTTGCAGCACCAATCAATGGTCTGCGCCTCATCCGGTGCCTGCGACGGGTCGCATAGCGCCGCGTCAATCACCCGCTCTGTCAGGTCATAGCGTTTCTGGAAGCCGTCCCGCCCCACGACGCAAAGCGCACCGGCGCGCCACAGATATTCCAGCGCGGTTTTGGAGGGATGCCAATCCCACCACCCGCCATTTGATCGCGGTTCATCCTGCCCGACATCAGACGACGACACCGGCCCCTGTGCGCGGATCTGGTCGAGCACGGTCTGGAACCGCCCCTCGAAATCATGTTGGTGCCAGTTCTTGTACCGCTGGCGCAGCATCTGCGCGTCCCGCTGGCGGCGCAATTCCCAATGGGGGTAGTATCCCATCGGGATCACCGCGGCGTCATGGGTCCAGTGCTCAAACAGCGCCCCATCGCGTTCATACAATGTCTTCAACGCTTGCGGGCGATAGCGTTGGCGGCGCGAGAACAGGATCAGGTCATGCGCCCGCGCCACGGTATTGATGCTGTCCAACTGCACAAAGCCCAGGCCCTGGATCAGCTGCAACAGGTCGTTCCCGCTGGCGGGCCCCTGGGGCGCATCGCTTAGCAGATGGCGATGCAGAAAGATGCGACGGGCGTCGCGGTTGCCGATCAGCGGCAGGGTCATACCTTGCGGTTGCGGCGCAGCGTGTCCCCCAGCGACAGGGTCGGTGTCAGGGTAATCTGCGTTTGCAGGTCGGGGTCCGGTTCATCCAGTGTATCGTTCAGAATGATACGCGCCGCGGCCTGTCCGATCTCGAGCCGACAGGCGTCCATCGTGGCAAGCTGACGGGGCAAGCCCTGTAGCAGCTCGACGTTGTTGAAACCGGCAAGGCCGATCTGGCCCGGAATATCGATGCCCTGATCGATCAGATACAGCAATCCGCCGGCACCGATCATGTCGTTTGAATAATACAGGAAATCCAGCTCGGGCGACCGCTCAAGCATGTCTTGCGTCATCTCGCGCCCCTTGGCCAGCGCAGAGCCGCCAGAGTAGAACGCGCGGTCCTCGATCTCTATCCCGGCTTTGGCGAGCCCTTCGGTAAACCCTTCGAACCGTTTGCGGGCGCGGTGGTCAAGCGGCATCTTGGTGCCCATGAAACCGATGTGTTCATAGCCTTCCTTGAGGATCGCCTTGGCCATTTCCTGCCCCGCACGGCGGTGCGAGATGCCGACCATCGCATCAATCGGACGCCCGTCAACATCCATGATCTCGACCACGGGGATGCCCGCGTTCTTGAGCATGGCACGCGTCGCATCACTATGTTCCAGCCCCGCGATGATCACGCCCGAGGGCCGCCACGACAGCATTTCATAGAGAACACGTTCTTCTTTTTCGGGCATATAGTCGGTGACGCCCACGACCGGCTGCAGCGGCGTGTCTTCAAGCACCTGATTGACGCCGTTCAGCACCTCGGGAAAGACCATGTTCGACAGCGACGGGATAATCACCGCGACAAGGTTCACCCGTTGGGACGCTAGCGATCCGGCAATCTGGTTGGGCACATACCCCAGCTCTTTCGCCGCAGCCAGCACCCGCCGGCGCGTCGCTTCGGACACGTCGCCGCGTTTTCGCAGAACCCGGCTGACCGTCATTTCCGACACCCCGCAGGCATCGGATACATCACGAAGGGTCAACGGGCGTTTCGGAGGCTGTGTCAAAGGCGCTTGTCCTGCTTGAAAGTGGTATTCTATCAACAGCGTAGTGCGTCGGTCGGGCGCAGGCAATCACCATATCAAGCCCCCCACCACAGCGCTGCCATACCACCGTGCAGTGTGGCTGGATCACCACCCCGTTTTGCGCTAAGCCAAACCCGTGGCCCCGTGGCTCAACTGGATAGAGCAGCCCCCTCCTAAGGGGCAGGTTGCAGGTTCGAATCCTGCCGGGGTCACCAGTAACTATATGAATTTCAATACAATTATTATGATTTTCTGTGTGAGGTGATTCTCACCTTTTGCTGTGTTTTACTGCATTTGCGTGTGAAACCCTGCAAATTGCACGAAATTTCCGTGCAAAATCCGTGCAGTTGGTTCTGGCATTGTTCACCCTCAAGTAGGCGCGAGAAAGCGGAAGCCACGCGGGTTGGGAATGAGCGCGGTATCCAACTCAATTTAGCAGCATGACGCAGATCGGATTTCCTGCAATTTTTTGTCAAGGAGCGTTTGTCTTGAGGTCGGCGGACCTACTGCTTTATGTAAAGCGAGAAGCGTAAGTTAATTTACCAAGCAAGTGATATTGGAGCAGTGCATTGTCTGAACAGAATGAGAACGAAGAGGATGCGAAGAGCGACGGTGACCTTCGGTCTCGGATCAGTGCGTCTAGGGTTGTTTCGGCAGCCTTTGCGGTATCCGGGGTATGGGTCGCTGTATTCGCCATCATTTGGCTTGCAGGGCCAGTTTCAAGCGCTTTTCTAGAAGCTGTAGTTGGCTTGAGCGATCTACTTGACATAAGTACTTCTGCAGTCACTGCCGGTATATTTGTGTCAACCTACATCACATTTGCCATGCTAGTGATGCTGAACCCAAGTGTTCGCAAGTCACTTTTTCGATTGGCGGGTGTAGTAGTAAAGCAAGAAAAGTCTTTTCACTTGGGTGCTAACGCGGCTCGTTTGTCCAAGTTCAGTGTGACTGCTGGTTCGGATAACCCTTTCAGAAATGGAGACGAATTTAGAAGAAAGATTGATGATCGGCTCGCCAAGATGGAGAATAAGCTTTCTTACCCGGCCGAAGTTAAGGTGGGTGAGGGAGAATGGGAAGCCATTCGATCGCAGGCTATCGTTGCCGTTACTGAGAAATTAGCGGACGATGTGCGAGAGCGGGTGAAAGAGAAGCTTTGGCAGTCCCGCATTCTGGAGTTGGAGAATGCCTCATTAGCCCGACTGTCTGATCAAATCGTTGTGCTCGGCTCACGGGCGAACCTAGCACTCGTCACTGGCGTAATTTTTTGTGTAGGTGGCTTGTTAATCTTATGGTGGACGTTGGCAAACGTTGAGTTTTCCACCCCTGAAGCTGTCTCAGGGAGCTTATACTGGGCAGAGTTCCTAAAGGTCTTTGCCCCCAGACTATCGTTGGTATTGATCGTAGAAATCATCGGTTTTTTCTTTCTGAAGCTTTTCCGTGGAGCATTGGACGAAGTGCGCCTAACTCAAAATGAGATAACCAATGTTGAAATGAAGCTCATCGCGGCAAACTTAGCGTTAAGCGAAAGTAGAGACGATTTGCCGAAAGTAATTCACGAGCTCGCAACCACTGAAAGAAATATGATCATAGACAAGGGGCAGACCACAGTTGAACTTGAAAAGGCCAGAGGAGTACGAGAGGTCGAAGGTCGATATGTTGACTCTCTCGTCGCGTTATTGAAGGGCCGAAGGTGATATAAGCGCTCCTTAGCTTATTAGCTGCTCATTGGCTGCATTGTCGAAACGTGCAAAATCCGTGCAGCCATGCCAAAGTTAGCTCTTAACTAACCAATATTAATCAATAAATTGGAATAATCCCGCCCCCTCCTAAGGGGCAGGTTGCAGGTTCGAATCCTGCCGGGGTCACCATTCCTGCCTGAGAACGTGACCTATTTGCGGGGAAGCCGAACGCGTGGAGGTAAGGGGGCGGCTTAGCTGCATTGGCCAGCAGGACGTATTCGACACGCCTTGCAGCGATTGCGCATTTAGTGATGGCAGAATGCGAGACGTTCTCACGGTCTGCGCGAAACCGGACCTCCATGCCATCAGCGTTGAAGGGGGCCGATACCGCGCTGTTGTTGATCATCGAAGGGCTGACGCAAGCGTGGCCCCTGCATCATGAGGCCGCGCTGAATGCGGCCAAGCGATTAGGGCTGTCGCTGCTGCCACAGGATCATTGACGGCCCCACAGCCGGATGTCGCGGCGGTACCACGTTCCGGAACGCGGGTGTTCTTGCGGGGGCTGCCCGTAGCTCTGGTGTAAACCTGCATGGCTGGCACCGCTGTGATCGAGCGACTGTTTTATTCTGCACAACAGATTGGCACATGCGTCTTTTCTGCTCACTGTTTGGGCTAAGCATGTCGTAAGCCGCTGGCGCACGAGGGGTGTCAGATTGAAGTTGCACCGATGATCGTGGATCAAAATGCATGAATGCAGATCTGCGTATCCTGGTTGTAGAGCCAAACCCCGACCGCGTGCGTGACATCGTGGATGCACTGCGCGAAGCGGGTTGGTCTGACGTCAAGGCTTTGCTGCAGATGTCGGAGCTGAACCAGACGGTGAGGGAATTTTCACCGGATATCGTTCTTATCGACCTGACAAATCCGGACCGCGATACGCTTGAACATATCTCTCACGCGACCGAGACGACCAAGCGGGCGGTCGCGCTGTTTGTGGATCAGACCGATGAGAACCTGACGCAGGCGGCGCTGAATGCCGGGGTCAGCGCCTATGTGGTGGATGGTCTTCAGATGGACCGGATAAAACCCGTGCTGCAAACGGCCATCGCGCGCTTCAAAATGATGCGTCAATTCCACTTCGAACTGAATGCTGCCAAGCAAGCGCTGGAGGATCGCAAGACGATCGACCGCGCAAAGGGGATCCTGATGCGCCAACGTGGCATGTCCGAGGATGACGCCTATAAGCTGCTGCGCACCACCGCGATGAGCCAGAATCGCAAGGTCATCGATGTGGCACAAGCGTTGGTAACGGCAGCGGATCTGTTGTCATGAGCGAGGTTGTTCTGAACTGTGGCTATGTCCCGTTGGTTGATTGCGCCCCGCTGGTCATCGCGAAAGAGCTGGGATTTGCTGCCGAACAGGGGCTCGCGCTTAATCTTTTGCGTCAGCCTTCGTGGTCTGCGCTGCGCGATATGCTTGCACTGGGGCATCTGGATGCCGCGCATATGCTGTCACCAATGCCCGTGGCCATGTCCATCGGGATGGGCGGATTGCCCGCGCGGGTAGATGCGCTGATGGTCTTGTCCGTGAACGGCACGGTGTTCGGCGTCTCTAACGCTGTTGCTTCCGCATTGGAGGATGTGCGCTTTGGGGACACGACTGCATTGCTGTCGGGGCTCAGCGCGCGCGGTGCCAAACCGCTGCGTGTGGGTATCCCGTTCCACTATTCCATGCACCGGCTGCTGCTGTCCTATTGGGCCGCGCAAGCGCCCGACCTGCAGATCGAGGAAGTCACCGTGCCGCCGATGCGCATGGCGGATGCAGTCTCGGACGGGTTTGTCGACGCCTTTTGGGTGGGCGAGCCCTGGGGCGGTGTGGCCGTGCAGAATAATATTGCCAAGCTAATGATGGCGGGCCGCGATGTCTGGCAGTTCGCGCCGGAGAAGGTGCTTGCCGCGCGCCATGAGTGGGCCTCGCAGAACGAGGACAGCGTGCGTCGCCTGATGCGGGCGGTATACCAAGCGTCGGCCTGGCTTGATGCGCCGGGAAACAAGCCGCTTTCGGTCGAGATTCTGGGCCGCAGTGAACACCTGAGCATGTCGCCCGATTTGATCGATCCGGCGCTGACCGGGCATATCGTCCCCCGAACGGGGGCCTCTCCGATCACGGTGGACCGGTTTTTGCAGTTCCACAGCCATGCCGCCACTTTCCCGTGGCGCAGCCAGGCGGCGTGGATCGCGCATCACTTAGGCGCCGACGCCGCGGGAATCGAGAAAGCCAAAACCTGTTTTCGCGCCGATCTTTTCCGCCAGAATCTGTCTGATATCGGCGCTGATATGCCCCAATCCTCCGAGAAAACCGAAGGGGCGATGACCTTGCCAACATCTGTAGCATCTGCGCGGGGAGAGATGATTCTTTCGCCCGACGCCTTTTTTGACGGCAGAACGTTTGATTTCACCGCAGCTGTGCGATGAATTCTTAAGCGGCTTCTGCATGGGCCTCTGAAAAGCTGCCGCAATGCAGAAAATTCGTTGCGTGAAGCCGCGTCTATGAGCCACCCTTGATACCAAGGGACAACGTTGTCCGACCTATACCGCTGACCAATGCTGGTCGCACATCACTCAGAGCAATGCCGCTCGTACGGAGCACGGATTTCTTCCCCGTGAACCATACGTGCGGCTTTTTTCGTTTCTGCCCTTCGGGGCCATGAAAGGACATGACCCATGAAAAATACATTCGCACTCCTGCTCGCCTCGACCAGTCTGCTGGCGACCGCGGCGTCGGCCGAAATGCTGGCGCTCGAGAAAGAGGAGCTGACCTTTGGCTTTATCAAGCTGACCGATATGGCACCTTTGGCCGTGGCCTACGAGCTGGGATACTTTGAGGACGAGGGGCTTTTTGTCAGGCTTGAGGCGCAGGCCAACTGGAAAGTGCTGTTGGACGGCGTGATCGACGGCCAATTGGACGGCGCGCATATGCTGGCGGGCCAACCGCTGGCGGCAACAATCGGCTATGGCACCAAAGCGCATATCATCACGCCCTTCTCGATGGACCTGAACGGCAATGCGATCACCGTTTCCAATGACATCTGGGACGAGATGAAGCCGAACGTGCCCACGATGGACGATGGTCGGCCGCAGCATCCCATCAGCGCCAGTGCTTTGGCTCCGGTGGTCGAAGGCTACAAGGACCGCGGCGAGCCGTTCAATATGGGCATGGTCTTTCCCGTTTCGACCCACAACTACGAGATCCGGTACTGGCTTGCGGCGGGCGGACTGAAGCCCGGCTATTATAGCGCGCAAGATATTTCCGGTCAGATTGATGCGGATGTGCTGCTGTCCGTGACGCCGCCACCGCAGATGCCTGCCACAATGGAAGCGGGGACGATATCGGGCTACGCCGTGGGGGAACCTTGGAACCAGCAGGCGGTTTTCAAAGGGATCGGCGTGCCGGTGATCACCGACTACGACATGTGGAAAAACAACCCCGAGAAGGTCTTTGGCATTACCGCCGAATTTGCCGAGGACAACCCCAACACCACGCTTGCATTGACCAAGGCACTGATCCGCGCGGCAATGTGGCTTGATGCCAACGACAACGCCAACCGCGAGGAAGCGGTAGAGATGTTGTCGCGCTCTGAATATGTCGGCGCGGATGCGGATGTGATCGCCAACTCCATGACCGGCTTTTTCGAGTTCGAGAAAGGGGATGTGCGCCCCGCCCCCGACTTCAACGTCTTCTTCCGCTACAATGCGACCTATCCGTTCTATTCAGACGCGATCTGGTATCTGACCCAGATGCGTCGCTGGGGCCAGATCGACGAGACAAAGCCGGATGAATGGTATTTCGAGACTGCCGCAGACGTGTATCGCCCGGACATCTACCTGCAGGCCGCAAGGCTGCTGGTGGACGAGGGTATGGCCGACGAAGCGGCGTTCCCTTGGGATAGCGACGGCTTCAAATCACCGACACCGGCTGCCGATATCATCGACGGGATCAGCTACGACGGGCGCGCGCCGAACGCCTATATCGACAGCCTGCCCATCGGTCTGAAGTCCGGTCAAACGGTCGTCGACAGCAAGGTCGAAGGCTAAACCCCGCCCCCTCCGCTTTGCCACACCGCAAAGCGGAGGGGGGAGGGAGCCACTTTCATCAAAAGCAGCAATTGGACAGCCGATATGACCGCGATTGACACAAACACACTCGATATCGAAGCCCGCCGCGCGCGGCGCTTTGCCCGGATCAACAAGGCCGACGCATGGTTCAGCGTCTTTGGCCTGTCTTGGATGACACCGATCCTGAAGGCCGCCGCGGGGGATAATCCGCGCGCGCAGGCGGGCGAGATCTGGCGGCTTCTGGGCGTGCCGCTCTTGGCGATTGCGATCTTCCTGACCCTATGGGCAAGCTTGGCCCCCAAGGTTCAAACCTCGCTCGGGGCTGTGCCCGGCCCTGCCCAAGTCTGGGAGCAGGTCGGCGAGTTGCATCAGGATGCCATCCGCGAGGGCGAACGCGAAGCCGCCTTCTACGAGCGGCAAGAGGCGCGCAACGCCAAGCATATCGCAAGTGGCAACGCAGATCGTGTGCGTGATCGCGCCTATACAGGCAAGCCAACCTACTACGACCAGATCTGGACCTCGATCAAAACGGTGCTTTTCGGTTTTCTCATTGCGTCGATCGTTGCGATCCCATTGGGCATCGCTGCGGGCCTGTCTGTAACGGCGAATGCGGCGCTGAATCCGCTGATACAGATCTTCAAACCGGTCTCGCCACTGGCATGGCTGCCCATCGTGACCATGATCGTATCAGCCGTCTATAGCACCAATGACGGTATGTTCTCAAAGTCGTTCCTCATCTCGGCGATCACTGTTACGCTCTGCTCGCTCTGGCCCACGCTGATCAATACATCCCTTGGCGTCGCCAGCATCGACAAGGATCTTGTCAGCGTCAGTCGCGTGCTGAAAATGAATACCTATACCAAGATCACCAAACTGGTGCTGCCCTCGGCGCTGCCATTGATCTTTACCGGGCTGCGGCTGTCGCTTGGTGTGGGCTGGATGGTTTTGATCGCGGCGGAAATGCTGGCGCAGAACCCCGGGCTTGGAAAATTCGTCTGGGATGAATTCCAGAACGGCAGCTCGCAAAGTCTGGCGCGGATCATGGTCGCGGTGCTGACCATCGGCATCATCGGCTTCCTTCTGGACCGTGTGATGTATGCGCTCCAGTCCATGTTCACCTTCTCGAATAACCGGTGATCGATATGGGTATCTTGAACTTTAACAATGTCACCAAAACCTATGGCACCCAACCCGTTCTCAAGGACATCTCCCTTGACGTTGCCGAAGGTGAATTCGTCGTCATCCTCGGGTTTTCGGGCACCGGCAAGACCACGTTGATCAATCTGATGGCGGGGCTTGAGCAGCCGACCTCGGGCAGCGTGACCTACAAGGGAAAGCCCATCACCGAACCGGGCCGCGAACGCGGTGTGATCTTTCAGAACTATTCTCTGATGCCGTGGCTTTCCGTGCAGGGCAATGTCAGGCTTGCTGTCGATACGATGTTCCCTGATCTCTCCAAACTCGAACGGGCGGCCAAGGTCGATCACTATGTCGACATGGTGGGTCTGTCCCATGCGGCCACGCGCCGCCCTGCTGAATTGTCCGGTGGGATGCGCCAGCGGGTCAATGTGGCACGCGCCCTGGCGATGGACCCCGAAATGCTGCTGCTGGATGAGCCGCTGTCGGCGCTCGACGCTCTGACCCGCGCCAATCTCGCGGATGAGATCGAGGCGATCTGGGACGAAGACAAGAAAACCTGCGTCCTGATCACCAATGATGTGGATGAAGCGATCATTCTGGCGGATCGGATCATCGCCCTTAATCCGGACGGCACGCTTGGGGAGGCATTCAAAGTCGACATTCCCCGCCCCCGCGACCGGATTGCGATGAACAATGACGCGGCATTCAAGGCGCTGCGCGGGCAGGTCACGACCTATCTGATGGACATCGGTATCGCCGCGAAAGTCGAAGAAACGCGTATGCTGCCCAATGTCACGCCGATCCATTCAGTGCCCGCGGCAGTCTCCAAAGCGCAGGAAGGAGCCATCCAGGAAAAATTCCTGAATTTCTCGCAGCTCGACAAGGTGTATCCGACGCCGAAAGGGCCGCTGACCGTGGTCGAGAACTTTGATCTCAAGGTCAACAGGGGCGAATTTATCTCGCTGATCGGGCATTCGGGCTGCGGTAAATCCACTGTGCTGACGATGGCTGCGGGGCTGAACCCGATCTCGAAAGGTGCGATCCGTCTGGACGGGTGGAACGTCCAAGGTGCAGACCCCGAACGCGCCGTCGTGTTCCAGTCGCCCAATCTGTTCCCGTGGCTCTCGGCCAAGGAGAACGTCGCCATTGGTGTCGACAAGGTCTATCCCCGCGCGTCGCAGGCGGAACGTCAGGATGTGGTGGAATACTACCTTGAACGTGTCGGGCTGGCAGACAGTATGGACAAGAATGCCGCCAGCCTGTCGAACGGGATGAAACAGCGCGTCGGCATTGCCCGTGCCTTTGCCCTATCGCCCAAACTGCTGCTTCTGGATGAACCCTTCGGCATGCTCGACAGTCTGACCCGCTGGGAATTGCAGGAAGTGCTGATGGAAGTCTGGTCGCGCACCAAGGTGACGGCGATCTGCGTGACCCATGATGTGGACGAGGCGATCCTGCTGGCCGACCGCGTGGTGATGATGACCAACGGACCCCAAGCCACCATCGGCAAGATCACCGACGTAAACCTGCCGCGCCCACGCACCCGCAAGGCGCTGCTCGAACACCCCGACTATTACAGCTACCGGCAAGAAGTGCTCGATTTCCTTGAGGAATACGAACACGGCAATGCGCCGAAATCACCTGCCTCGGGCGGGACACCGAAACCCAAAGCAATCGCGGCGGAGTGAGACCATGAAACAGAAACTTGTCGTTATCGGTGCCGGGATGGCCTCTGGTCGGGTGCTGGAGCACCTTCTGGAACAGGACCGCGATGCCTATGACATCACCCTTTTCAACGCAGAGGCGCGGGGCAATTACAACCGCATCATGCTGTCCCCGGTCCTGTCGGGAGAGAAGACCTATGCCGACATCGTGACCCATGATGCTGGATGGTACGCTGAAAATGACATCACCTGCCGTTTTGGCGAAAAGGTGCTGGAAATAGACCGTGCAGCAAAGACGGTAACGGGCGAGAACGGCACGGTGTCCTATGACAAGCTGGTTCTGGGCACCGGATCGAACCCCTTTATGATCCCTTTGCCGGGTCACGATCTGGAAGGCGTCATCGCCTACCGCGATCTGGAAGACACCGAACGGATGATGGGGCTGGGCGAAGGCAGTAAATGCGTCGTGATCGGCGGCGGGCTGCTGGGGTTGGAGGCGGCGGCAGGCATGGCGGCCCGCGGCGTCGACGTGACCGTTGTGCACATCATGGGGCATTTGATGGAGCGGCAATTGGACGAGGCCGCAGGCTATCTGCTGCGCCGCGCCCTGACGGATAAGGGCATCACCGTCAAATGCGCCGCAAACTCCAAGGAGATCCTGGGCGAGAACGGAAAGGTCCGTGCCCTGCTGCTGGATGACGGGACGGAACTGCCCTGCGATTTGCTGGTCATGGCCGTGGGCATCCGCCCCAACGTGGCACTCGGGCAGGGCGCAGGCTTGGCCGTTGGAAAGGGCATCCATGTAGATGACCAGATGGTGACCTCCGACGCCGATGTGCTGGCTGTCGGGGAATGTGTGGAACATAACGGCGCGCTTTTCGGTCTGGTGGCACCGCTGTACGATCAGGCAAAGGTGGCGGCGCAGACCCTGCTGGGGCAGTCATCGACCTTTGTCCCGAAAGAGCTGTCGACCAAGCTCAAGGTGACGGGCTGCGATCTGTTCAGTGCGGGCGATTTTGCCGATGGTGAGGGGCGCGAGGATATCGTCTTTCGCGATCCGGCGCGGGGTGTCTATCGCCGTCTGGTGATCAAGAACAACGTGGTTATCGGGGCGGTGATGTATGGCGACACCGCCGACAGCAACTGGTTCTTTGGCCTGATACGCGACAAGACCGACATCGCGGACATGCGCGATACGCTGATTTTCGGCCCGGCCTACCAAGGGGGGACCCCCCTGGACCCTTTAGCAGCTGTTGCAGCCTTACCGCGTGACGCGGAGATCTGTGGCTGCAACGGTATCTGCAAAGGACAAATCGAAGACGCCATCGCGGCGGGCGTCTCTGATCTGGGCGCGATCAAAGCGACGACCAAGGCCAGCGCATCCTGCGGGACGTGCACCGGGCTGGTCGAACAGGTATTGGCGGTCACGCTGGGGGATGATTTCGTCTTGCCTGCCGCGGCGTCGATCTGCGGCTGCACCGACATGACCCACGAAGACGTGCGGCGGATGATCAAGTCGCAGCGACTGACCTCGATGCCGGCGGTCTGGCAGGAATGCGGGTGGAAGACGCCCGACGGCTGCCATGTCTGCCGCCCCGCGTTGAACTTCTATCTGCTTGCCGATTGGCCGCTGGAATATCGCGACGATCCGCAATCGCGTTTCATCAACGAACGCAAACACGCCAACATCCAGAAGGACGGCACCTACAGCGTCGTGCCGCGCATGTGGGGTGGGATCACCACGCCGGACGAACTGCGTGCCATTGCCGATGCGGCGGATAAATACATGGTGCCAACGGTCAAGGTCACCGGCGGGCAGCGGATCGACCTATTGGGCGTAAAAAGCGAGGATCTCCCCGACATCTGGGCCGATCTGAACGCGGCCGGCATGGTGTCGGGACATGCCTATTCCAAAGGGCTGCGCACGGTCAAAACCTGTGTCGGCACGGATCATTGCCGCTTTGGCACCCAGGACAGCACGGGTCTGGGCATCCAGCTTGAGAAAGAGCTCTGGGGGGCCTGGACGCCGCATAAGCTGAAACTCGGGGTGTCGGGCTGCCCGCGCAATTGCGCCGAAGCGACCTGCAAGGACATCGGGGTCATCTGTGTCGACAGCGGATACCAGATCAGCATCGGCGGGGCGGCCGGTATGGACGTCAGGGAAACCGAATTGCTGATCCAGGTGCCGACCGAGCAAGAGGCGATCAATGTGATCAAGGCGGTGACCCAGCTGTATCGCGAGAATGCCAAATACCTTGATCGCATTTACAAATGGATGGCCAAGGTCGGTCTGGACTGGATCAAGGAACGGGTTGCTGCCGAAGGCGACGCTTTGGTTGATCGCTTCGAGCTGAGCCAGACGATTTACCGCAAAGACCCCTGGGCCGAACACGTGACCCAGCAGGCCGAGCGCTACAAACCCCTTGCAACCCTGTCACTGGAGGCTGCGGAATGACCAGCTGGATCGATATCGCAGCACTTGATGATGTGCCACAGCGCGGTGCGCGTATGATCAAGACCACGCTTGGCTGTGTCGCGGTGTTCCGCACCGCCGAGGATGAGGTCTTTGCGCTTGATAATGCCTGTCCGCACAAGGCGGGGCCGCTGGCCGAAGGCATCGTGCATGGCAAATCCGTGACCTGCCCGCTGCACAACTGGGTATTCTCTCTCGAGACCGGAGAGGCGCAGGGCGCGGACGCGGGCCGCGTCGCGACTTATCCGGCGCGGGTGGAAAGCGGGCGCATCCTGCTGGACCGGACGTTCCTGCACGCGCGGAGCGCCGCATGACCCTCACGCGCACCACTTGCCCTTATTGCGGTGTAGGTTGCGGTGTGCTGGCGGCCGCCGATGGTACAATCAAGGGGGATCCGGATCATCCGGCCAACTTCGGGCGGCTCTGCTCCAAAGGCGCTGCCTTGGGGGAAACCATTGATCTGGACGGGCGGCTTTTGCATCCGCAGATCAACGGGGTGCGCGCAGACTGGGATGCGGCGCTCGATATGGTGGCGCAGAGGTTCAGCGATGCCATCGCGCAGCATGGGCCGGAAAGCGTCGCCTTCTACGCCTCGGGCCAGATGCTGATCGAAGACTATTATGTCGCCAACAAGCTGATGAAAGGGTTCATCGGGGCGGCCAATATCGACACGAATTCACGTCTGTGCATGGCGTCCTCTGTCGCGGGTCACAAGCGTGCCTTCGGCACCGATACCGTTCCCGGCACCTATGAAGATCTGGAGCAAGCCGATCTGGTTGTGCTTGTCGGGTCCAATCTGGCGTGGTGCCATCCGGTCCTGCACCAGCGTATTGCCGCCGCAAAGCAGGCGCGCCCCCATATGCGGATCGTCAATGTCGATCCGCGCCGTACGGCGACCACCGATCTGGCGGATGTGCATCTGAGAATCGCTCCCGACGGGGATGTTGCCTTGTTCAACGGGTTGCTGGCGTATCTGGCAGAGACCGGAAAACTCGACACGGCCTATACGGAAAACCATGTGAACGGGCTGGACGCGGCACTGGCGGCGGCACAGGCCAGTGATCCGGCGGACAGCGGGTTGAACGCTCGGGAATTGGTCGATTTCTATGCGCTTTGGGCAAACACGCCCAAAGTCGTCACCGCGTACTCCCAAGGCGTCAACCAATCGGTCTGCGGCACGGATAAGGTGAACGCGATCCTGAATTGCCATCTTGCCACAGGGCGCATCGGCAATCCGGGGATGGGCCCGTTCTCATTGACCGGCCAGCCCAATGCCATGGGGGGGCGCGAAGTGGGCGGTCTGGCCAATATGCTGGCAAACCACCTAGAGATCGGGGATGAAGCGCACCGCAGCGTGGTGCAGAGTTTCTGGCAAAGCCCGACGATTTGCACCAAACCGGGACTGAAGGCTGTCGATCTGTTCGAGGCCTGTGCCGACGGGCAGATCAAGGCACTGTGGGTGATCTCGACCAACCCCGCGGTGTCGTTGCCTGATGCCGATGGCGTGGCGGCGGCAATTGCAAATGTGCCCTTCGTTGTTACGTCTGACATCATGGAGAAGACGGATACCAACGCGTTGGCAGATGTCCTGCTGCCCGCCACCGGTTGGGGTGAAAAAGACGGCACCGTGACCAATTCCGAACGGCGCATTTCGCGCCAGCGCGCCTTTCTGCCCGCCCCCGGTGATGCGCGGCCCGACTGGAAGATCATCAGCGACGTGGCCAAGCGTATGGGGTTTTCGGGTGCCTTTTCCTATGGCTCATCCGCGGATGTGTTTGCCGAATATGTAGCGCTTGATCAGGCTGCTTCGGCCTTCCCGCGCGATCTTGATCTGAGCATTTTTGCCGATGCGGATTACGCGAAAATGGTGCCGACCCAATGGCCGCGCAATGGGGCGCGTTTCTTTGCGAACGGGCAATATTATCACCCTGACGGCAAGGCGCAGATGGTTGCCGTGACATCGCCTGTGTCGCTGAATTCACGCTTTACGCTCAATACCGGACGGAACCGCGACCAGTGGCACACGATGACGCGCACGGGCAAATCGGCGCGGCTAGGGGCACATCTGGCCGAACCGTATGTAGAGATGAACCCAGTTGATGCCGCCGCATTGGGCGCACTCCCCGGTGCGTTGATCGCGCTGCAAAACAGCCGTGGTCGTGTTTTGATGCGGGCATTGATCACCCCGCGCGTCGCCCAAGGCGCGTTGTTCGCGCCAATGCACTGGACACGTCAGCGCAGCACCGCGGGCACGGTCAATAGCGTCATGACGCCGCTGACCGATCCGATTTCAGGTCAACCCGCCTTGAAGGCCAGCGCTGTCACTGCCGAGGTTTTCAAGGCGAAATGGTACGGCTTTCTGGCAAGCATCGTGGAACCCGCCCCACGCACCACCTATGCCGCCGTGGCCCGCACCAATACCGGCTGGCAGGCAGAGCTGGGGGGCAGCAAAAGCCCCGAGGATTGGGAGGCAGAGGCCCGTCTTCTGACGGGGCAGGCGGAGGGTGATCTGTCGCTCCAATCCGACGTGGCAACCGGTGGCGTTCGGATTGCGATAACCCAAGGTGGGCGGATCACCGGGCTGCTTTTCGTATCGCCCAATCCGGTGGTCGTCTCGCGCAGTGCGATTATCTCGCTGATCGGGACGGACACATCGGCGTTGGCGGCGCTCGCCGGGCGCAATGCCTCTGACCGGCCGGACCCGGGTGCTACGGTCTGTGCCTGTTTTGATGTGGGGCGCAACACCTTGCTGGCGGCTATCGCCGGCGGGGCCTCTACCGTCGCGGCCTTGGGCGACGCCACCTGCGCGGGGACAAACTGCGGGTCGTGCAAACCCGAACTCGCCGCCTTGCTGGATCAGACCTTGCAACGGATGGCCGCAGAATGAGCCTGGCCCCCTATGTCCGGATCGTCGCGCGCGGCAAGGGGCGGGCCCGCGCTATGACCTTGGCCGAAGCTCAGGACGCCATGGCGCTGATCTTACGCGGTGATGCTGCCCCCGAAGCGGTCGGCGCGCTGTTGATGGTCATGCGTCTGCGCGGCGAAACCCCCGAAGAGATTGCCGGTTTCACCGCCGCATTGCGCGCACATGTGGTGGGCAAACTGCCCAAAGCGGATCTGGACTGGCCGTCCTACGCCGCAGGCCGCAGCCGGGGGGTGCCGCTGTTCCTGCTTGCTGCGCGGCTGGTGGGGCAGGCCGGTTACAGCATTTCGATGCACGGGTGGAATTCGCATCAATCGGCCAATGCATCGGTGCGCGAAGTGATCGATCTTGCCGGGCCGCAGGTGGCCTATACCCCGCTAGAAACCCTAAGCCCTGCGGCTTTCAGCATCTTGAACCTGCGCGATACGCTCGGCCTCAGATCGTGTTTCAATACGGTATTGCGGATGTGGAACCCGTCCGAGGCCCCGGCGACGGTGCAAGGCGTGTTCCACCCGTCGTACCGCAGCCTGCAGGCCCAAGCCGCGCAGCTATTGGGCCAGCAGGATCTGAGCATCATCAAAGGGGGCGGCGGCGAATTCGAACGTCATCCCTCCAAGGACATCGCCCTGTTCGGCCTGCGCGACGGGGCGCATATCCAGCAGACCGCCGCGCCAATCCTGGATGACACCCGGCGTTTGCATGAAACAGGCGATGTCATCGACCTACAGGGCCTGTGGCAAGGGCGCGTGGACGACCCTTTCGCTATCGCCACGGTGACCGGCACTGCGGCACTTGCGCTGTGGACGCTGAAGGCGTCTCCGACGCTCTCTCAAGCCGACCAAATGGCGCGCAGCCTTTGGGACCAGCGACACCAGTCAAAGGAGCAATCCGCATGAAGACATTTCCAATGTTCCTGCAAATGGCGGGTCGCCGCGTCGTGATCATGGGCGGGGGCGAGCAGGCCGCCCAGAAGGTGCGACTGATCCTGAAAACCGAGGCGACGGTCGAGATCTGGGCCGCTACATTCGATGCCGAACTGTCGGACCTTGCTGCATCGGGCCGTGTCACACTTCACGACGGTACAATCACCCCGAACAGCTTTTCAGACACCGCGCTGGCCTTTATCGCCACTGGCTGCCCTGGTGCGGACATGGCGCTGCATGTTTTGGCCAAAGAGGCCGGGGCGGTTGTGAACGTCGTCGACCAGCCACAGCTTTGCGATGCGATCACGCCTTCGATCGTGGACCGTGATCCGGTGGTCGTGGCCATCGGCACCGAGGGGACAGCCCCGGTGCTGGCCCGCCAGATCAAGACAAAAGTAGAGGAAATGCTAGAGCCGCGGCTGGGGGATCTTGCTGCTCTTGTGGGCCGGTTGCGGGGGAAAGCGTCTGCGCGCCTTGATCCGCGCGCGCGTCGCGATCTGTGGCGTTGGGTCTTCAACGACAGCCCGCGCTGGATGTTTGCCGCCGGTGCCGAACGGGCGGCGGCCAAGCGTATCAAGACGGCCATCGAAACGGGCGACTTCGGCACCGCTGCGGGCGGCAGTGTCAGCCTTGTTGGCGCAGGACCGGGGGCGAAGGATCTGATCACCCTGCGCGGCGTGCAGCGCCTGCAAGAAGCGGATGTGATCTATTATGACCGGTTGCTTGACCCTGAAATCCTTGAATTGGCCCGTCGTGACGCCGAGCGCATTTACGTCGGCAAGGCTCCGGGCTGTCACAGCTGGCCGCAAGAGAAAATCACACAGACCCTTGTGATGGCTGCCAAACGCGGCCAGCGCGTCGTGCGCCTGAAATGTGGTGATCCGGGGGTGTTCGGGCGCAGCACTGAAGAAGTCGATGCGCTGAAAGCCAGCGGTATCGCATTCGAGATCATTCCCGGCGTCACCGCGGCCTGCGCCGCGGCCGCGAGCATCGGTGAAAGCCTGACGGATCGGGGCAAGATCGACACCGTGGTGCTGACGACCGGCCATCGCCAAGATGGATATGCGGTGCCCGAACCGATCAAGGATATCAGACCCGGCACATGCGTGGCGCTTTACATGGCCGTGGGGGCCGCGCCACAGATTGTGGATCACCTAAAGACAGCGCATCCGGGGGTTCAGTTCGACCTGCAAATCGCCGCGAAAGCGCAGCGCAAGGATCAGAAGATTTTGCGCTGCTCCCTTCAAGATCTGGAAGCGACGCTGAGCGTCAATAAGATCGCAGGCGAGGCCATGCTTTTCATCCGGTGGCCTCGGGAGGCCCATCAGGCCGATATGCCCTTGGTGCAAAGCGCAGTGGGGCGCGTCGTATCGATGGTGCAAGACTGACCCTTGGTGACGATCCCCGCGGGGATGTTGCGGAATTGACTTATCCGAGTAAATTTGTCAGAAAATGGTTTCAGAATTCTGGAGCTGTCTCAGCGCGTCGTCATGTCATCCGCCCCTCTATCAAAATCCTATGTGCCACAGGTTTTTGTCCCTCGTATGGAGGCGCAGACCCGGAACCTGCGCACGATCAAGCCCTTGCGGTTTCGGCCCTTGTCGGGGGCTATCGCAGATGTCTGGCATGTCGACGGGGACCAAGGGGGCGGCGGGTATTACACCGCGCCGGATCCGCGCCTTGTGGTCTTTCTGGATGACACCCCGCCGCTGATCGCGCTTCGAACGGGCGAGGGGGCGACGGCCCAATTCGGAACGCGCGCTTTCTTTGTTC
The DNA here is from genome assembly GCF_000152605.1 of Sulfitobacter sp. EE-36. Lineage (NCBI taxonomy): Bacteria > Pseudomonadati > Pseudomonadota > Alphaproteobacteria > Rhodobacterales > Roseobacteraceae > Sulfitobacter > Sulfitobacter sp. EE-36. Next base: position 1,058,321 of record NZ_CH959310.1, read on the forward strand.
CGGCGGGAACCCCGTTGTGGAGCAAGCTGGGCAAGGCCCAAAGGCTCAGCCATATTGATTTCCATTTTGACGCAGCTGCATTGCAGACACGGCTTGGTGCGATCGGTGTATCAGAGCTGCCTCGCCGCGTGATGTTTGCGCCGGAGGATAGCTTGCTGCTGACCCTTGGCCGTCTTGCGGCCCGCGAAGTGGAGACCCCTCAACGTGGGACGATGGTCTTGGAAGGCCTGCTGCAATCGCTTTTGGGCGCAGTGATGGACCCGCTGTCGCAAAACGCCCTGCCTGCGTCCGGCGGGCTGTCGCCTCAGCATATGACGGCCGTGCGGCAGTACATGGCGCAGAATATATTTCGCCCCGTCGGTGTGGGTGAATTGGCCGATTTGGCGGGGCTCTCCGAAAGCTGGTTCAGCCGCGCGTTCAAGCAAACCTCGGGTCTGTCGCCCCAACGCTGGATCGCCGAGTGTCGCGTTGTCGCCGCCAAGGAGATGATGGCCGACCCCGGACGCCCCCTTGCCGACATCGCCGCGGCAACCGGTTTTTCCGATCAGGCCCATCTGTCACGGGTCTTTCGCCGGTCTGTCGGGGTGCCGCCATCGCAGTGGCGACGCGATATTCAGTGATACGTTTACAGCGGATTGGGACAAATGACGGCGGATGCGTTCAAGACGCCGCCTTATAACTGAGTTAAATACTCGGAAAAATAAACAGCGGGACGTATATCCATGAAATTCACCTTTTTCTTGATGCTGGGGACCAGCGCGCTGGCCCTGTCTGCCGGTGTGGCGACGGCGCAGGACGCCGTCGATCTGGGCGAGATCATTATCCAGTCCGAAGAAGACCCGACCGGTCCGGTGGTGGGCTATGCCGCGGGCACCACGGCGTCGACCAAAAGCGGGCGGTCCTTGCTGGAAACGCCGTCCTCCGTCACGGTGGTCACCACCGACCAGATCGAGGATACGGCCGCCAACAATCTTTCAGAGGCGCTTGGCTATGCGGCGGGTGTCGTGACCGAAGCCTATGGGGCCGATCCGCGGTTTGATTCAATTTCGGTCCGCGGGGCTGACCTGCAAAACCAGATCTACCTCAACGGGTTGCAATTCAGCCGCTCTACGCGTCCGAACTATGGCGCGCCCTCGCTTGATCTTTACGGCATGGAACGGGTGGAGCTTCTGCGCGGCCCAAATTCGGTGCTATACGGGGCAGGGTCGCCCGCCGGGCTGGTGAACCTGATCCAGAAACGCGCGCAATCTGATGGCGACACGACCGAGCTGGGCCTGCATGCGGATGGCAACGGGTCCCATTATGTCTTTGGCGATGCCAACCGCGTGGTCGATGACCGCTTTGCTTACCGCATCGTCGGCAAGGCGGGCAATCGCGTTCTGGGGATCGATGAATACGACAACCCCGGGGCCTATCTGGGCTTTGCCGCGAAATACCAGGCGACCGATGCAACGACGGTGGAATTCCTGCTGTCCTATCAGGATGACGACCCGGATTCCCCCTCGGGCGTGCCCAACGGGCTGGTCGGCACCCGTTCCGACGAAGACCTGCGCGACTTCTACTTTGGCAATGAGGCATTGGAATACGGCGACCGCAAAGTGCTTAATCTGGGCGCGCAGGTCACCCATACGTTCGATAATGGCTGGCGGCTGGTCAGCAACACCGGCGTGACGAAATTCGACTGGTCCTATTCCAACCTTTTTGTCGGCGGCGTGACCGGCACCGATGTGGCGCGCACACAGCTGTTGCAAGACGAAGATGTGACGTCTTATGCCACGGACCTGCGGCTTGAAGGCTCGGCGCTGACCGGCGATGTGCTGCATAATCTCGCCTTTGGTATCGATGCCAGCCGGTTCGAAGAAACTGCGCTCAGCGTGTTTTACTATGGTCAGGACAGCATTGATTTTGCTGCGCCAGACTACAGCCCGATCACGCCGGTGCGCGACGGGGCAAGCTGGTATGCGAACAAGAATGTGACCGTGGAACAGGTCGGCATCTACGCCAGCGACGAAATCGAATATGGCAATTGGCGCGCGGGTCTGGCCCTGCGCCATGATCGCAACAAATCCGAAGGGCAGTCCAACACCCTTTACACCGTTCCGGGCTCTGGCGGCACGCCCGGCACCGTTGATCTGACACGCGACGACAGCGCCACCACCGGTCAGGCAAGCCTTGGCTATGTCTGGGACAATGGCGTGTCGGCCTATCTGTCCTATGGCACCTCGTTCCAAAGCTTTGCAGAACCGGGCGACACGGGCACAGCGCTTGACCCGACCACGGGCGAGCAATGGGAAGTTGGCGCGAAATACCTGCCCGCCACCCTTGATGCCTATCTGTCGGCCTCGGTCTATCAGCTCGAAGAAAAGAACCGCCCCGTCTATGTGCAGAATGGGGCCGGGGTGCGGGCCTATGATCAGGTCGGCAAATCCCGCATCCGCGGGCTAGAGCTGGAAGGCCGTGCCAATCTGGCCGACGGCTGGAGCGTGACGGGCGGCTATTCCTATACCGACAGCGAGATCATCGGCGGTGACAACAATGGCAACGAACTGGGGCTGACCCCGAAACATACCTTCAAGCTGTGGGCATCGAAAGAGATCCAGGGCGGGCCGCTTGCCGGGCTGACCGTGGGCGCAGGCGCGCGGTTCATCGGGGAACGCTATGCGTTCAACGCCAATGCCAATCAGCTCGACTCTGTGACGCTGCTGGATGCGGCTGTGTCCTATGACTTTGACGACGGCACAGAGCTGCAGGTCAATGTGACCAACCTGACAGACGAGGCCTATGTCTCGTCGGTGGGCTATTTCTCCACCTACTATGGCGACGGGCGCACGATCTCTGCGACGCTGTCCAAGAAGTGGTAAAGCGCCTCGCCCTCACGCGCCGCGCGATCATTGCCACAGGAGCCTGCGCTCTTGTGGCATCTCGCGCGCGCGGTGCGCGCGGTTGGGGGGGATCGCGCCTCGCCGCGATTGACTGGGCGATGGCGGAAACCGCGGCCGCCCTCGACCTGCCGCTGGTTGCCGTGGCTGAGAAACGTCAATTCCTGCGCGGTACGGCGGTGACGCTGCCCCCGAACTGTGCGGATGTCGGGTTGCGCGGCAGCCCCAACCTCGAAGCGCTGAGCCTTGTCGCCCCTGACCTGATCCTGTCGTCGAATTTCTACAGTTTCGTTGAACCGCAGTTGGGACGTATCGCACCGGTGTTCACGCAAAATATGTTCATCCCGACCGAACCGGCGCTGCCCAAGGCGCTGTCGGCGCTGGAGACGTTGGCAATACAGCTGGACCGCGGAGAGGTGGGCCACCGGGTGCGTCGGGACTTTGAGGCCGCTTTCGATGCGCTGCGCGCACGCGCGACAGGCTTTGCCGCGCGCCCCTTTGTGGTGATGACGGTGGGGGATGCGCGTCATGTGCAGATCTATGGCAGCGACAGCCTGTATGGCGGGGCGCTTCGCCGGATCGGCCTGACGAATGCCTGGGGCGGCGATACTGAATTCGGATTCAATGCCCCGGTCCCTCTCTCCAGATTGATCGATTTTCCGCAGGCGCATCTGGTCATCGCGGGCGCTTTGCCAGTGTCTGCTCGGCGCGCGATTGGCCAAAGCGCGCTTTGGTCCGCGCTGCCGCCCGTGCGGGCGGGTCGCGTGTCGTATCTGCCCGATCAGATGCCCTTTGGCGGCGCGCCTTCCGGGCTGCGTTTTGCGTCCCATCTTGTGACGGCGCTGGAAGCCGCATGATCCGTCCGCCCTTTTTAACGCTGCCCCTTGTGGCCGCCCTCGGCGCGGCGTGCCTATGGACCATCGCAGCGCTTGCCGTCCTGCCCGCTGCGCAATGGGTGCTGCCCGTCGCAGGTTCGCAAGACCTGTCGCCCGAACAGATTCTCTTTGCCTTCGGGTTGATGCCGCGGGCGGTGATTGCCCTGCTGATCGGGGCGCTTCTGGGGCTGTCGGGCGCATTGATGCAGGCGGTGCTGCGCAATCCGCTGGCCGATCCAACGACCCTTGGCGTGGCCTCGGGTGCACAGCTGGCGCTGGTCTGCGCCACGCTGCTATGGCCGAATATGCTCGCCCTTGGTCCCGGCCCTGTCGCAGTGGTCGGAGGCGGGCTTGCAGCGCTGATTGTCATGGCGCTTGGCGCGCGGCGTGGCTTTGCGCCTGTTACGGTCACCATCGCGGGGATGCTGGTGGGCATGCTTGCTTCCGCCATCTCTACCGCGCTCACGCTGGGGCAGGGGCATTACCTGCTGTCGCTGGTGATCTGGAACGGCGGGGCGCTGTCACAAGACAGTTGGCACGGGGTGACCCGACTGGCTGTGGTGCTGGTGCTGGGGGCGGCAGGAGCCGCCTTGCTGGTGCGGCCACTGGTGGTCCTAAGTCTTGGCGGGGCCACGGCCAAAGCGCTTGGGGCGCAGGTCGGGGCGATACGGGTCGCGGCGCTGGCGTTGGCGGTGTTCGTCTCGGCGATGGTCTCTGCAGAGGTGGGGCTGGTCGGGTTTGTCGGGCTGGCGGCACCGGCCCTGGCACGGCGTTTGGGCGCGCGCAGCGTGGCACAAGTCCTGCTGGCCGCACCACTGGCGGGCGCGCTGCTGCTGTGGCTGGTGGACAGCGCGCTGCTGGCGCTTGCCGCCTTTGGGCTGCCAGAACTGCCGACGGGCGCGTTGACCGGGCTGATCGGCGGGCCGCTTTTGATCGCTTTGCTCCCGCGATTGCGCAACATTGTCCCGCCCGAGGCTGAACGTAACGACACCTTGCCACCGCGCGCGCCGCACCCGTGGCGGCGGGTTGCTCTGCTGGCCTGCGCGGCGGTCGCCTTTGCCGTGCTGAGCCTGTTTGGCACCCGCGGACCCGAGGGCTGGGGCGTGATATCGGGCGCGATTGCGGCGAGTTTCGTGCCATTGCGGGCCACGGCCATTCTGGCGGCTGCAGCGGCCGGAGCGCTGCTGGCGCTTTCGGGGGCGGCATTGCAACGGGTGACTGCAAACCCGATGGCCGCGCCCGAGGTTCTGGGTGTGACCGGTGGTGCCGCGCTTGGCTATGCGGCGACGCTGTTCCTGCTGCCTGCCCCGTCGCCCGTGGCGCTGGCGCTCGGGTCTTCTGGCGGGGCGGCGGCGACGCTGATCATCCTGTCCGCCTATGCGGCGCGCAGTGATATGGCACCGGCGCGGCTGTTGCTGGCGGGGCTGGCGATCGGAGCCTTCGCCTCGGCCCTTCTGGCAGCGATCATGGCGTCGGGCGATCCCAGAGCATGGTCCCTGCTGGGGTGGCTTGCGGGAAGTGCGACACGGGTCTCGGTCGCAGGGGCGATGGCGCTTGCCGCAATGGCGGTGGCGGCGCTTGGCGCGGCGCTTTTGCTGTCGCGCTGGTTCGACATCCTGCCGCTGGGATCGGGTGTCGCGCAGGGACTGGGGGTGCCGCTTGGCACCGTGCGGCTTGCCGTTGTGCTGGCGGCAGGGCTGGCCACCGGCGCGGCAAGCGTGCTGGTCGGCCCGGTCAGTTTCGTTGGCCTGATGGCCCCCCATATCGCCCGCAGCCTTGGCCTGCTGCGCCCTGCGCCGTTTCTGGCCGCCAGCTGGTGTCTGGGTGCGTTGCTCATGAGCCTCGCAGCCTTTGGCGCGCGCACCGCCAGCTACCCCTACGACCTGCCGCTGGGGCTTTTCGCGACGCTGATCGGCACGCCCTGGCTTTTCATTGCCCTACTCGGACGGAGACACGCATGACCCTCTTTACGCTCGAAAATGTCTGCTTTGACGTGCCCAAGCGGCGGCTGGTCGATCACCTTTCCTTGGCGATCAAACCGGGGATCACGGCGCTTGTCGGGCGCAACGGGTCGGGCAAATCAACGCTGCTGAAAATGCTCGCCGCGCAAACCCGGCCGAGCGCCGGAACCATCCAATATGGCGGCCAAGACCTGAGGGACTGGACGCCGCGGGATTTTGCCCGTGATCTGGCGTTTCTGCCGCAGGTGACGCCCCCGACCGAAGGGCTGTGGCTGGAGGAGCTGGTCGCGCTTGGCCGATACCCGTGGCGCGGAGCCTTGGGTCGATTGGGCCCCGAGGATCGCTTTATGATTGATACGGCGATTGCTCAATGTGGTCTGGAGCACAAGCGCGGCCAGATGGTCGACACCATGTCGGGCGGGGAAAAACAACGGTCGTGGATAGCGATGATGCTGGCGCAGGGGGCGCGTAGCTTGCTGCTGGATGAACCGATTTCGGCCCTGGATGTGGCCCATCAGATCGAAGTGCTGGGGCTGCTGCGTGAAACGGTCAATGCCGGTGCGCTTTCTGCCGTGGTGGTGCTGCATGACGTGAATATGGCGGTGCGCTTTTGCGATCATGTTATCGCGCTGGATGCCGGGCGCGTGGCGCTTGAGGGCGATGCGCACTGCTTGCTCGACCCCGACGCGCTTCAGCGGATCTACGGACTGCCCATGCAGGTCATCGACACAAAGCCCAGCCCGGTCGTTCATCCGATTTGACCCCGACCATATTCATCCGAAAGCCAGCCTTATGCTCCGCCAATTTTTCGAATACTATCGTCCCCACACGCGCCTGTTCTGGGTGGACTTCGGCTCTGCCGTGCTGTCCGGCTTGCTGGAGCTTGCCTTCCCGCTCGCCATCACCGCCTTCATAGATCACCTGCTACCGCTTGGCGATCTGAGGCTGACCATACTGGCCGCGATTGGGCTGTTGCTGGTGTATCTGGTCAATACCGCCCTGATGGGGGTGGTGATCTATTGGGGGCACCGTCTGGGGATCGAGATCGAGACCGAGATGCGCCGCCGCGCCTTTTCGCATCTGACGCGGCTCTCGTGGCGCTGGTATGACCGGGCGCGCACCGGCAAGCTTGTCGCCCGAGTGACCCGCGACCTTGAAGAAATAGGCGAGGTCGCGCACCACGGGCCCGAAGATCTGTTCATCGCGGTGGTCACCTTTGTCGGAGCCTTTGCGTTGATGATCAATCTGCATGTCACGCTCGCCCTGATTACGGTCGTGATCGTGCCGCTGATGGTCTGGGTGGTGGCCGTCTACGGCGCGCGCATGACACGGTCTTGGCGCGATATCTATGCGCGTGTGGGGGCCTTTAACGTGCGCCTGGAGGAAGCCATCAGCGGCATCCGGGTCGTGCAGGCCTTTGCCAATGAAGGTCACGAAGAAACGTTGTTCGCGCGTGACAACGCAGCCTATCGCAGGACCAAACTGTCGGCCTATGCGATCATGGCGAAGGCCAGTGCGATCCACTACATGGGCCTGCGTTTCGTGCAGGTTGTGGTGATGGTGGCGGGTGCGGGTTTTGTGCTGGAAGGGTCGCTGACCACGGGCGGCTTTGTCGGCTTCCTGCTGCTGGTCAGCGTCTTTTTCCGCCCGCTGGAGAAAATTGCCGCAGTGATCGAAACCTACCCCCGCGGTATCGCCGGTTTCCAACGCTACACCGAATTGTTGCAGACCGACCGCGATGTCAGAGATCGGCCGGATGCCGTCGCAGTGACCGTCACGCAAGGCGAGGTCGCTTTTGAAGATGTGTCATTTGCCTATGACAGCCCGTTGCCCATTCTGCACAACGTCACCTTGACAGCCAAAGCCGGTGAGACAGTGGCTTTCGTCGGGCCGTCGGGTGCAGGCAAGACAACGCTTCTGGCATTGCTCCCGCGGTTTTACGACCCTTCCGGCGGGCGGATTACGATTGATGGGATCGACATTGCGGATATGACCCTGAACAGTCTGCGCTCTCAGATCGGGTTGGTCTCTCAGGATGTGTTCCTATTCGGGTCCACCCTGCGCGAGAATATCCTGTACGGAAAACTCGATGCCACGGCGGCGGAACTGGATGCCGCGGTCGAGAATGCCCAGTTGGGCGCGCTCGTCTCCGCACTGCCCGAGGGGCTGGAAACCATCGTGGGCGAGCGGGGTGTCATGCTGTCGGGCGGGCAGAAACAGCGTGTCGCCATTGCTCGCGCTTTCCTGAAAAACCCGCCGATCCTGATCCTGGACGAGGCAACATCGGCGCTGGATCGCGAGACGGAGCGCGACATCCAGCAGGCGTTGGAGCGGCTTTCAAAGGGCCGCACCACGCTCATTATCGCGCATCGGCTCGAGACGGTGAAACATGCCGACCAGATCATCGTCATGGAGGCAGGGCGCAAGGTCGAAGCCGGAACCGACGACAGCTTGCGCGCGCGCAATGGCCTTTACGCGCGGCTGACCTGACACGCATTTTACAACGCGTGGTGCTGCTTGGGCGTGCTTCTGGATCAGTTGGGGAAAGTCAGCTTGGGCCGTTCGTCGTCTCGGGCAGGCGCAAGACGGCAGCAAAACCGCGCGGGCTCAGTTCCCGGGGTACGTAAATTTCAAGTTGGCATCCGGACTGGGCGCATAGATCTTGTATGATCGACAGTCCCAGCCCGTATCCGTCTGACAGCGCGCCACGCCGGTTGAACCGCTGCTTTATGCGGTCGAGGTCCGCGGGTGAGAGAGGGGCGCAATCGTTCACGACGGCAACTCTTCCCGATTGGCTGGCGTCTACAACCGTGGGCACAGGGCCGCTAGCGTGCTTCAGGGCGTTGTCGAACATATTGTTCAGGATGATCCCAAGGGCATCCGGATCAACGCGCGTTGAAAAATGTGTTTCGGGAAACTTCAATTCGATCTTTTCCGGGGTGCGGCTTCGGCTGCGCATCTCGGACATCAAAAGCGTGATTACCGGGGAAACATCCGTCGCGACCGCATTGAGGCCCAGTCCTGATTGCGCCCTTGATAATTGCAATAGGCGCTCGATCAAGCGCTCGAGCCGCTTCAGACCTGTTTCGATTTCGACGATATTGTCGATCTTTGCGGGGTCGCTCAGCTTTGCCCGCAGCCGCTGCGCCTGCGCCAGACAAATGGCAACGGGGGTGCGCAATTCATGCGCGGCATTCGTGGCAAAGGCACGTTCTGCGGTGATGGCGCGGTCAAGTCGCCCCATGAGCCCGTCAAGCGTATCAATCGCCGGGGTTATTTCGGAAAAGACATTTTCGCGTTCAATCGGGGAAAGATTGTGTTCGTTCTTTTCTGCGATGTTCCGGCTGAGCTCGGCAATCATCGCGACTGATCGTCGAACCGCCCAGAAGGAAGATAACGCAAATAGCGCCCCCAGCAGGCCAAAACCGATCGCCACAGCGATCACCACATCGGTTATCGCCTCATTACGTTCCACCATCGGCTCGGCCACTACGACGCTGCCCGTCTCGGGCTGATCTGAACGGAGCATGATAAAGCGATGCCCGGCGGCGGTGCTTAGCCCGGTGGCCAAGGGCGTGGGAAGCGCGAAAGCACCAACGCTTTTTGACTGCGCGTAGACCTGACCATCCGGATCCAGATACCACATCAACGCGCGTTCATCCGGCTTACGCAGTTTGCTTTCAAAATCCAGCAAGCCGCCCACGTCAAAGCCCGCGTCGCCTTGGGCCGTTTCGATGAACTCCACCAAGAGATGCGCCTTGCCAATCAGGCTGGCATCAAGCAGCTCGTCATACTCGTCCTTGAAGATATGCTGGACGATCAAAACGCCAATCACCATCACCGCCAGCCCGGGCACAAGCAGCGACCCAAGCAGCGACTGAACCAGACTTTTGTGGCGGCGTGTCATGAGGTCAAGGCGTAGCCTAAACCACGGTGCGTGGCGATAAGGTCTTTGCCTAATTTCGTGCGCAAACGGCTGATATGTACCTCGATCGCGTTGCTTTCGACTTCTTCGCCGTAGTCATAGATGGCAGCTTCAAGGCTCTCCTTCGGCACGATCTGGGGTTTGCGGCGCAGTAGAGTTTCGAAGACACCCCATTCCTTAGCGGTCAGACGTACGGGCTGTTCAGCGCGCATGACAGTGTGATCGGACAGATTGACCACCACATCGTGCAGCTGAACCATTTGGGCAAACTGGTTGGCGCTGCGTCGACAGACGGTATGGATGCGCGCTTTGACCTCATCTAGGTCAAAAGGCTTGATCACATAGTCATCAGCCCCCCTGTTCAGCCCCTCTATCCGGTCCGACACCTTGTCGCGGGCGGTGAGAATGAGGATCGGCGTGCGTATGGCCTTTGCCCGCAGTTTGCTTAGAAAGTCCAACCCGTCGCCATCAGGCAACTGCAGGTCCAGAAGTACCACATCATAGGATAGCGTACGCAGCGCGGCGTCTGCCTCGTCCAGGGTGCAGAACCATTCGACAATGTGAAGATCCGCTTCCAGATGCTCTTTCAACGGCCGCGCCAAAGCTTTTTCATCCTCGATCAAGAGTATGCGCATAATGTTACTGTCCAGTTCCGAGACGCGGCTTAGCCAATTCGGCTGATGCTGACATGATCATAGTTTCAGGCTTAGGGCATTCTATTTTCTGCGACCGGTGCATCGGCATATCTCAGGCCATCCCGAAATAGCGCAAAGCGACCACAGCCATGAAAAAACCGTTCGCGAAAAGCAAACACATGGTCGCGAGCGAACCAAGGTCTTTGGCGTCACGGGCGAAAACTTCCCACTGTGGAGCGAGGTGGTCGACGATGCATTCGATCGCCGTATTCAGAGCCTCGACCGCGACAAGAGCGGAAAAGAGGACCAGAAAGACCAGAAAATCAGCGACACCCGCATCCATGATGTAGAGTAGAACACTACCGATTGGCAGCGCCACAATGATATGCCTGAACGCGGTTTCCATCCAAAGACGTCGCAGCCCGCCAATCGAATAGCCCGCAGCGGCAAACAGATGGGCGGCCCCCGTAACGCGTTCGGGTTTCTCAAGCGGTTTGATAATTTCCGGCTTCATATCTTGGCCACCTCAGTATTTGTTTTGCAGGAAGCGAAGATATCCAGATCCGGGTTACGCTCTGCGGTGTTGATGTCGAGCATCCCAAGTAGGGAATGGAACAGGTTGTCGTGTGACAGCGGCTTGTCCTTCTGTTCCGCCACACAGCTTTCATCGATGCCAAAGCGGGTTCGGAATGCGTCTGACATCCATAGGAGCATCGGGACATGGGTCTGCGTGTCCGGGGCCATGAAATAGGGTGCCCCGTGCAAATACAGCCCGCGTTCGCCAAGCGATTCACCGTGGTCGGACACATAAAGCAGTGACGTGGCCAAAGCTTCATTCGCGGCAAGCATTTTTATCGTCTGGGCAAGGATCTGATCCGTATAGGCGATGGTGTTATCATAGGCATTGGTGATCTCCTGCGGGGTGCATTTCTTGAACTCCGCCGTACGGCATGCGGGTGTGAAGCGTTCAAATGCTGCCGGATAGCGCTGATAATAGGTCGGCCCGTGACTGCCGATCTGGTGCAGAACCAAGACCGTGTCCTGCTTGATCGATGCGATGTAGTCTTTCAACGGTTCAAGGAATATGCCGTCGATACATTCACCCGTTGCACAGAACTCCGGGTCGGTCAGATCGTTGAACCTGCGTGTCTTGAACCGTGCGGCAATCGCTTTGTCGCCGGTGTTATTGTCCCACCATTCGACCTGCAGCCCGGCATGCCCGAAGACATCTAGCACATTCTCGGTCGAGGTGCCTTTTTCAAAGCTGTAGTCATCTCGGCTGTATTTTGAGAACATACAAGGCAGTGACACCGCCGTGGCAGTGCCACAGGACTGGGTATTGCTGAAGTTGATAATTGGTAGCTTGGACAGCTCTGGGTTCGTGTCGACGCCGTATCCGTTCAAGCTGAAATCCTGCGCCCGCGCGGTTTCCCCCGCAACGACAACGGTCAGCATAGGCTTTTGCGGCGCGTCATAGGCAGAACCGCCTCTTGCATCCGTTCCGGTGCTGGTGAGGACCAGATTGGCCGAACGCGACATCATCTTGGCGTAACGGATCGCGCCTACCAACGGGGCACCGGGCTGGTAGCTGCTCATGAAATCCTTCCGCTCGCGCAGGATCGACGCATAGGATTTCAGGTCTGACATCAGCAATCCTGCGGCCAATGCAAGGCTGACAACAAAGGTCACTATCGGCGTTACAGCCGCCCTGATCCGCGTCTGGGGTCGAATGGGCACCCACATCACGATGAGCGCGGGCAACACGCCGAAGACAATAATATGGGTGATGTAGCCAAGTGTTATCAGATGCCGAGATTCCGCGACGGTGGTCACCATGACATTCTGGATCATGTCGCGGTCAACGATAATGCCAAGTGTATCGACGTAATAAGACGTCATGGCGGCCAGGATGAGCATCGAGACCAGAAACGGTTTAGCCGTCCATGGGTATGCGAACAGGCTGAAGGCGGCCAACGTCAAACAGAACACAGCCCCCATAAAGCCGGCGAGCGACAATAGGTGGCCCGAGAAGACATCCCTTGAGATGTTCCAGAATGTGCTATTATCGACACTGAACACGAATGCGATGGAAAGAACGGTCAGCAGCACGGGGGAGATGCTTATCCGTTCACGCAGAACGGCTAGCCGGGATAAAAGGGTCTTCACAGAGGCCATAATAGAGCTTTCGCAGATTTAGATGCGTGCTCATGACCAGCGTAAGCTTACGAAAAGCTTACGATCGGAATTTTTCATTTCTAAAAGGTAAATTGTACATGGAGAACGAAATCGGCGACGCCGCAGTTCGAGAAAGGCCCGGGCTCGTGCGCCTCCTTGCATGGTACGCGATATTTGGCTGCATCCTGTTTTCGGGGATGATCCTGATCGCGGATTTTGTTGTTCCGGACCACGACTGGATCGCCGACACCATCAGCGATCTTGGCGCGGGTGAATATGAATATATTGTCGATATCGGCATCTATGCGTTTTCGGCTTCACTGATATCGGTCGCTTTACTTGCCGCGCATATTCATCTGGGCAATTGGCGCTGGAGCGTCGGGATCGTGGGCTTCACCGTCTTGGGGCTGATTGTCTTCCTTGTCGGCGCGCGGAATGAATACGGCGACAACGACAGCGATGGCGTCGTGATCCATAGCTACCTGGTCTATGCTCTTGGCCTTCTTATGGCGATCTTGCCGTGGTCCATGTCAGACGGGGCGCGCTGCTGCGGTGCAATATACGGCAGAACTCTTGTCGGTCTCTCCGCGCTCTGGACCGTCTCGGCACCGGTCTTTTTCATGCTACCCACCGATGTCGACGGTCTTTACGAAAGGTATCTCGGTGTGATTGCGATGGCGACGGTGATCACTCTGGCGGTATTGTTTCTGCGCCGGCAGGGGCGCGGATAGGGTCACGGCTGCTGCATTCGCTTATGCCCGCTTCAACGGACGTGGCTGCGGCATGCGGCAGCGTCTGATGCGTCTGGCCAAAGCAAAGCAGCCCCGCCGGTCATCCGGCAGGGCTGCGCTTTATGGCTTACAGGCTTGCGTCCAGGGCGGCGAGGATTGCGTCACCCATTTCCGAGGTCGAGATGGGGGAGCCGCCTTCGGGGCCCATCAGATCCGCGGTGCGTGCCCCATCGGCCAGCACTTTTTCAACGGCTTTTTCCAGACGCGCGGCTTCATCGCCCTGGTCGAAGGAATAGCGCAGCGCCATTGCAAAGCTGAGGATGCAGGCGATGGGGTTCGCCTTGCCTTGACCCGCGATATCGGGGGCAGAGCCGTGGACGGGCTCGTACAGCGCTTTGGGGCGGCCATCGGCATTGGGCGCACCCAGCGAGGCAGAGGGCAGCATCCCCAGCGAGCCTGTCAGCATCGCGGCACAATCGGACAGGATATCGCCGAACAGGTTGTCGGTGACGATCACGTCGAACTGTTTGGGCGCGCGCACCAGCTGCATCGCGCCGTTGTCGGCGTACATGTGGGACAGCTCGACATCGGGGTAGTCTTCGTCATGCACTTTCTGCACGACTTCGCGCCACAGGATGCCGCTTTCCATGACGTTGGCTTTCTCCATCGAGCAGACTTTGTTGCCCCGACGACGCGCCAGTTCAAAGGCTGACCGTGCGACACGGTCGATCTCGGATTCGGTGTAGCGCTGTGTATTGATGCCGACGCGCTCGTTGCCTTCCTCGAAAATTCCGCGGGGTTCGCCAAAGTAGACACCCGATGTCAGTTCGCGCACGATCATGATGTCGAGCCCGGCAACGAGGTCTTTCTTCAGCGAGGAGAAATCCGCCAACGCGTCAAAACACTGTGCCGGACGTAGGTTCGAAAACAGGTCCATTTCCTTGCGCAGGCGCAGCAGGCCGCGTTCGGGTTTGACGCTGAAATCAAGCGCGTCGTATTTCGGCCCGCCAACGGCACCCAGCAGAACAGCATCCGCCGCCAGCGCTTTGGCCATCGTGTCGTCATGCAGGGGGGTGCCGTGTTTATCATAGGCGGCACCGCCGACCAGATCGTGATCTACGTCAAAGGCCAGATCGCGCTTGTCGCCAAACCAGTCGATGATGCGAACAACCTGGCCCATGACCTCGGGGCCGATGCCGTCACCGGCGAGGATTAGCAATGTGGGGTTGGCCATGCGGTGTCTCCTGAAAAATACGTTGATAGCGGGGTAGCGCGGGGAGGCAGAGGGGTCAAGAACGGCTAGCGGTCAAGATCGACCCAGACCACGCCATGGCGGCTGGCAGCAGGGTCGCGGGCCACGCCAGCGGCGACGACGCGCCAGTCGGTTGAGGGCAGTAGATAATCGACACGCATATCGCCCAAACCGTCGAAGGTCACGGTGGGCTGACCCGCCAGCGGGTCGTGGAGCGCGGGGTGATCCAACAGCGTCTGGATCGCGGCGCGCAGCCCTTCGCCTTTCGCCGGATCAAGATTTGCATCCCCCAGCAGGATAAAACGGTCTGTTGGCGGCGGGCCGAAGCTGCCCGCCAGATAGTGATCCCAGAAGAGGATTTCATCATGGTTGCGTTTGCCGTTGCGGTCCTCTGGTCCGTCGAACACAGGGGGCGTGGCATAGAAGGTCAGCAGGGTCAGGGGCGCTTGATCTGGGATGTCGAGGGGTACGACCCATGCCCCGTGCGAGGCAAGCCGCTGCACCTCTTGCGCCGCGGCAGAGGGGAAGGGGGCACCGTCCGTCTGCGGCAGCAGCGCATCGGGCAGGTCACGCCACAGAAAATCGCTGTAATCCTGAACATCGGTGCGCAGCACGGGATAGCGCGACAGGATCGCCAGCGCGCCCGCGCCGAAGAAGCGGCCATAGCCCTGACCATCGCGCGCTCCGCCCGTTTTACCGTCGCCGTCCATATCCAGACCCGTAGGCCGTCCCGCATTCGGAGGCAGCGCGAAACGGTAGGGGTAGCTGGGGCCAGCCTCGCCAAGCCTGTCCGCCAAAGCGCCAAGCGTTGTGCCGCTAAGATCGTAATCCACCCCCTGCAGCACGATGATATCGGCAGCGACATCCGCCAGCAGGCGCGTCACAGCGGTAATCTGCGGGTCCGACCCTTTGGCAATGTCGCGCAGCAGCAGACCCGGTCCGGCCCGCGATAATTCGGTGTTGAAGGTGGCGATGCGCAGGGGCTCTGCCACCGCGGGGGATGCGGCCAGCAGGACGCCTGCGATCAGGCTGGCTGCAAGCCGTGATCTTTCTCCGCCTCGTCGGCATAGGCGCGACGGCGTTTCTCTTCGATCATCTCGGCGATCTTGCCCATGGCAATGCCGCGCATGATGATGCTGGCAGGAAGGAAGGCCCATGCGGCGACTGTCCAGATCTGGGTATGCGGGTTCTGCAATGTAATCGGGTCTAGCAGATCGGCCGCCGCTTTGACTACTGCGGGGATCAGGAAGGGCAGAAGGAAGCCAAGCGCGATATTGATCCGTGCGTCCCGTTGCAGACGATAGATGACATCGCCGCCCGCGGTCGGGTCGAACAGCGGCAGGTTCACCCAGACGTTAAAGGCCCCCTGACGCACTGGCCAATTCATGATGCGCACCAGCACCAGAAACGCCCCCATCGAGATCAGCGAGATCAGATAGGCCATGCCTGCGGACGTACGGACCGATGTCACCAGTGCATCGCTGGCGCTTTCGGGCAGCATCAGGACAATCATGCGCACCGGCGAAAAGGGGAAATCCATCGCATTGCCAAGGATCGTCCCGATAGAGGTCATGGCACCGCCCAGAACCGAGGGGCTGACCTTTTGCTTCAGGATCAACGTCAGCAGGATGATCGTGACCAGCAAGCAGACATAGCGCAGCCGGTTGAAGGGGGCCGCGTCGCGGAATTCGATGATGCTGGGGAAGTTCGAGTTGTATTCGATGAACGTGAGGAAACAGGCGATCAGCGCCACCAGCATTGTGATCTGGCTGGAATCGTTCAACGCATCGGGTAACATGAGGGCGGGCGTTGCAATCAACAATGCCACCAGAATGCCACGCGCTGCCGCGCCGGATATACGTGCAATCACAAAACTACCCTTCCAAACTGGCCAGCCACGATTCTTTGCCGCGTGCTTGTTCCAACTTGATGCCCTCGGGTGTCGAAGGCCTGCCTCAGAATTGCCTCAATTGTGTCTTCTTTCGCCACATTCCTCAAGCCCGTTCCTGACGATGCGCGCGGATCTGAGACATTTTGAGCGCAGGTGTGGTGCGATATTGCATCATAGCTGCGGCGAAAATGACGCAACCCGCGGTCTGTTGTGGGCAATAAAGCGGTGCCCACAACCATGTATAGAACTCAACCCGTAGTTAGGTCAAGCGCGCCAGCCCGTCAGGCCGGGCCCGTGGGGGTCAGACCCAGGGGCGTGCCTGTGCAGCGGCAGATTCGAAGCTGTCGATAGAGGCCGCTTTTTCCAGCGTCAGACCAATATCGTCGAGCCCGTTCATCAGGCAGTGCTTCTTGAACGCGTCAACCTGGAAGCTGATGACTTCACCGTCAGAGCTGGTGATCGTCTGCGCCTCAAGATCCACTTCGATCCGCGCGTTAGAGCCTTTTTCGGCGTCTTTCATCAACAGGTCTACCTGCTCTTGCGGCAGGGCGATCGGCAGGATGCCGTTCTTGAAACAGTTGTTGTAGAAGATGTCCGCAAAGCTGGGCGCGATAACACAGGTGATGCCGAAATCGGCGATGGCCCAAGGCGCGTGTTCCCGCGAAGAACCACATCCGAAGTTATCGCCCGCCACAAGAATCTGCGCGTCACGGTATTGCGGTTTGTTGAGCACGAAATCCGGTACTTCGTTGCCGTCGCGGTCATAGCGCATTTCGTCAAACAGGTTCACGCCAAGGCCCGACCGTTTGATCGTTTTCAGGAACTGCTTGGGGATGATCATATCGGTGTCGATATTCACCATCGGCATGGGGGCCGCGATCCCGGAAAGTTTGTCGAATTTGTTCATGGTTTTGTTGTCCTTTGATCTGCTGGCCGCTTACGCGTCGAGCTTGCGGATATCGGTCAAACGTCCGGTAAGAGCGGCAGCGGCAGCCATCGCGGGGGACATCAAATGGGTGCGCCCCTTAAAGCCCTGACGGCCTTCGAAGTTGCGGTTCGATGTCGATGCGCAGCGTTCGCCCGGTGCCAGTTGGTCGGGGTTCATCGCCAAACACATGGAACACCCCGCAAGGCGCCATTCGAAACCGGCTTCCTTGAAGATGTCGGCAAGCCCTTCTTCCTCGGCCTGCGCCCGCACAAGGCCGGAGCCCGGGACGATCATGGCGCGCATCCCGTCCTTGATCTTCTTGCCTTTCAGAACCGCCGCCGCAGCGCGCAGGTCTTCGATGCGGCCGTTGGTGCAAGACCCGATGAACACGGTGTCGATCTCGATATCCGTCAGCGCCATGCCTTCGGTCAGGCCCATGTATTCGATCGCGCGTTTCGCCGCGTCGACCTTGCCGCCGGTAAAGTCCGATGCCGCGGGCACTTTGGCGGTGATGGGCAGAACATCTTCGGGCGAGGTGCCCCAGGTGACGGCTGGCGCGATGTCTTCGCCCTTGATCGTGATCACCTTGTCCCAATGGGCGTCGTCATCGGAATACAGAGTTTTCCACCAATCCATCGCGGCTTCCCACTGGGCACCCTTGGGCGCGTGGGGGCGGCCTTTGCAATATTCGAACGTCTTGTCGTCCGGCGCGATCAGGCCAGCGCGCGCGCCGCCCTCGATGGCCATGTTGCAGACGGTCATGCGGCCTTCCATCGACAGGTCACGGATCGCCTCGCCGCAATATTCGATGACATAGCCGGTGCCGCCCGCCGTGCCGGTTTCACCGATCACGGTCATGGTGATGTCCTTGGCCGTCACACCAGGGGCAAGTTTGCCGGTGATCTCGACCTTCATGTTCTTGGATTTCTTCTGGATCAGCGTTTGCGTCGCCAGCACGTGTTCCACCTCCGAGGTGCCGATCCCGTGGGCCAGCGACCCGAAGGCCCCATGTGTCGCGGTGTGGCTGTCACCGCAGACAACGGTCATGCCGGGCAGGGTCCAGCCCTGCTCGGGGCCGACGATATGCACGATGCCCTGACGCACGTCGGACACGGGGTAGTAGTGCAGGCCGAATTCCTTGGCGTTTGTATCAAGGGCGGCCACCTGAACGCGGCTGTCTTCGGTCATCGTCGCGGCGTTGGCGCGGTCCAGCGTGGTCGGCACGTTGTGATCGGGCACAGCGATGGTCTGGTCAGGGCGGCGCACGGTGCGGCCCGTCATCCGCAGCCCTTCAAAGGCTTGCGGGCTGGTCACTTCGTGGACGAGGTGACGGTCGATGTACAGAAGGCAGGTGCCATCGTCGGCCTCGTGCGCGACATGGGCATCCCAGATTTTATCATAGAGCGTTTTGGGGGACATGTGGTCCTCTCCCGTATGTTATGTAAGCGAAGTATAGGGGTGTACGAAAGACGAGCGCCAAGGCGCGGGCGGGCGTTTATAGTCGCGCCAGCACGGTGTGGGTTGCCCCGAAAAAGCGTTCGCGCAAGCGGGCGCGGTCGCAAATGTTGAACAGATCGTCTGAAACATGTGTCATAGCGGCTTAGCTAGACGCTTTCGGCCATGTGATCAAGGATTCTGACGGTGTGCGGTGGTGGCACGGTGGTGGCGCGGCTGCATCGGATCACGTGCTTGTGCATGGGCGCGGGTATCCCTTCTTGCGCGGTGCGCGGGATTGTCCCACCATTGAAGCCCTGTACAAGTTTCTTGCCTTGAAAGTTCATGATGACCCCAGACCCCTTTGCCCATTTCCTTGAGAGTATCCAGGCGTTGATCGCAGGGGGGATCGGATTGGCGGAAAGCCTGATGCAGCCCGGCTGGCGTCAGTACCAGATGTTCATCCTGCTCGGGCTTGCGCTGATATCATGGGGGCTGCATCACGCCACGGGCAACTGGCTGCAAAACTGGGTCCGCTCGCGCGAGGGGTGGTCCAAGTGGCAGCTGCGCATGGTGGTGCAGGTCAAGCGGCGTCTGGGGCTGATGTGGTTCGCCCTGCTGGCAGGGACGGTCTATCTGGTGATGCAGAACATCACCTGGCCGTCGCGGTCCTATCTGATCGGCATATTCGCAACGCTGGTGGCGGTCTGGGTCTGTATCGCCTTTGCAGCGCGGCTGGTGCGCAACCGCCCCATGCGGCGTCTGGTGACATGGGGGCTGTGGATCTACGCCACGCTCTATGCGCTGAACGTGGTCGATGATGTCTCGGCGTTTCTGGATTCGGTCGCGCTGTCGATCGGGGATTTCCGGCTGTCGCTGCTGACGGTGATCACCGCGCTGGTGGTGATCGGTCTGTTCTTCTCTGTGGCGCGGATCATCAGCCAGACCAGCGCTGCCACGATCCGCAAGAACGAAGATATCAGCCCCTCTATGCAGGTGCTGGCGGTGAAGGGCGTACAGCTGACGCTTTATGGCATCGCGTTCTTTATGGGGGTCAAGGCCGTCGGGATTGACCTGACCGGGCTTGCGGTGCTGTCGGGGGCGATTGGTGTGGGCCTTGGTTTCGGCCTGCAAAAGGTCGTGTCGAACCTTGTGTCGGGGATCATCATCCTCATCGATAAGTCGATCAAGCCGGGGGATGTGATCAGCCTTGGCGATACCTTTGGCTGGATCCAGACCTTGGGCGCGCGCTATGCCTCTGTCGTGACGCGGGACGGGAAGGAATATCTGATCCCGAACGAGGACCTGATCACTGGTCAGGTGGTGAACTGGTCCCACTCCAACGATTTTGTGCGGCTCGATATCTATTTCGGCACGGCTTACGGGGATGATCCCCATGTGGTGCGCAAACTTGCGGTAGAGGCCGCAAGCGGGGTCGAGAGGGTGCTGAGCTTCAAGGCGCCGGTCTGTCATATCGTGGGCTTTGGGGACAGCAGCGTCGATTATATCCTGCGCTTCTGGATCAAGGACCCGACAGGCGGTCTGACCAATATCAGGGGCAATGTGTATCTGGCGCTTTGGGATGCGTTCAAAGAGCACGGCATTTCGATCCCCTTCCCGCAGCGCGAGGTCAAGGTTCTGGACGACAGCAAGCTCGCCCTGTCCCGCGCGGGTGCAGGTGCCGGATCAACACAGGAATGAGCGGCGGGAATCAGCGGGGCCGTGAGCCTGTCGTGACTGCGCCCGAACCGCCATATCCCCCTGTCGCGGGCGCATGGCAGCTTTGCGACGCTGTGGCACGACTGCCAACCCGAGCCGGACAGATGGCATATGCGCCTATCGGCCAGACCTTCATGGCGCTGCGAGGAGGGTGGTCGTCGTACCCCCTGACAACGCCAGTGCCGTCAGTAAAAATGCACAGCGGACAAGAGTTTGCCGTCAGGGCGTGCCATTCTCTGGCCGCGTCACGGGCGGCCCGTCAAAGCAGTGGTGTCGCGGCTCTCGGAACGGCCCCGACTGGCGCGCGCCGGTAAATGCCGGTCATGGCCGCTTGTCATTGAAATTTCACTTCGGCGTGCCTATTCTAGGACATCCCCAGCGCCGGGGGACTGTCGGCGCGTCTAAAGGAGGACAATGTCCTGTCAACGCTTTCAAACGCAGTTCCGACTGCTACCCCGCAGGCAGCCCTGATGACTGCTGAACAAAACACAGCCACAAGCGACGCTCTGCTGGCTTCAATCCTTTCCCAACTTGACGACGACAAAGCCGAAGAAGTTGTGCAGATCGATCTGCGCGGCAAAACGGCGATCGGCGACTATATGGTTGTGTGCTCCGGCCGGTCTTCGCGTCAGGTTTCGGCAATCGCCGAAAAGCTGGCCCAGATGGTCAAGGACGACTATGGTCGCTCGCCCAAGGTCGAAGGCAAGGAAACCGGCGACTGGGTGTTGATCGACACCGGCGATGTGATCGTTCACGTGTTCCGTCCGGAAGTCCGCGAATTCTACCAGCTGGAGAAGATGTGGATGACCACAGAAGCCCCAGCCGTGATGCCGCATTAAGCTGCCTTTCAGGCAGGGTTCATGCGTGTTCACATCTGTGCGGTCGGGCGTTTGCGCGCCGGACCGGAAAAAGACCTCATTGATGATTATCTGAATCGGTTCGATCGAACCGGTCGCGCGCTGGGCCTTGGGCCCGCGCGCGTGATCGAGGTTGAGGATAAGAAAAATGGCGGTATGCCCGCCGAAGCCGCGCTGCTGCGCCGCGCTATTCCTGCGGGGTCGTTGATCTGCGTGATGGACGAACGAGGCAGGGTCGAAACCTCGCCGGATTTCGCCACCCGTCTAGGGGACTGGCGCGATCAGGGGCGGGGGGATCTGTGCTTTGTCATCGGCGGCGCGGATGGCATCGACAAAGAGCTACGCCGCGAGGCGGATCATGCGCTGTCATTCGGCAAGATGGTCTGGCCGCACATGCTGGTGCGCGTCATGCTGGCAGAACAGCTGTATCGCGCCGCCTCGATCCTGTCGGGCGGCCCATACCACCGCGTATAAATCCGCCAGCTCTGGGGTCCGGCAGGGCCCAAACCTTACTTGATCTGGACCTTCTTGATCTCTTTCCCCCAACCGGCCTGCGTATCGCGGGCCTGAATGCCGACCTCTGTCGTGCCTGCGGGCAGCTCAACGCCGGACAGGGAACGAGTCAGCGGTTGTTCGTCCACGTGGGGGTGGATCAATTCGCGGATCGCCAGCTGGTTGCCATCGGCATCCAGAATGCGCCACGCGTCCGAAAAGTGGTCCCAGCCGGTATCATTATGGCTGATCGTCACGTCGAATTTATAAAGGCCGCCCTCTTTCGAAACGCGCACCGAGTTGATGGAGGTCGGGTCAGCCGCAGCGACCTGTGCTGCAACCAGCAGCGGAATGGAAAGGATCAATTTGTACATGAATACACCAATGTCTGAAAACAGACATATAGACTAGCCTTGCTCATTTTCCAATAGAATGCGCCGTGACAGTGACGTGAACTCGCGCCGCCAGATGATGATGACGGTGACCATGGCCGCGACGGTGAGGGGGATCGGGCCGACGATCCAGCCCAGACTGGCCAGCGCAAAATAAAGCGATCGCAACCCCCGATTGAAACTGCGCGCGGCGGTGATGTTGATCTCTGCCGCCTTGGACGCCAACGGGGGGGCGCGGCGGTCCTCGGGGTCATTTGGGACGGCGGCCATGAGCACCGAACAATAGCCAAACAGCCGGTTTGACCAGACGAATTTCAGAAAGCCGTTGGTCAGAAAGAACAGTGGCAGCAGCATTTTGAATTCCCACACCACGGTGGGCAGCTCGGTCAGGGCAAGGTCTTCGACCACCGTCGACAGACGCTCGCTGTTGCCCAAAAGCGCCAGCGTCCCACCCAAAGCGATCATGCTGGTAGAGGCGAAGAAAGCCGTGCTTTGCCGCAGGGTGCTGATCATCTGCGAATCAAAGATACGCGGCTGACGGGTGATCATCTGGGTCATCCATTCGCGCCGGTATTGCGCCATGATCAGTGACACAGAGGGCTTCGCGGGGTTCGGGTGTTCGATGCGCCAGCCAATGGCCAGCCAGGCGCAAAAGATTATCGCCAAAGCGGCATAATCCAGCGGTTGAAACAGGGCGATGCGATCCATCCAAGTCATGCTAAGCTGCATACGCCGACTGGTTCTGTGTTGCCAATGTCTTTAATTGGTCATATTATTTTACCAAACTGGAGGTTCGCCATGGAAATGCCTATTCCCAGCCAAGCCGTGATCGCGCGCAAGACGCGTGTGGTTGATCGGCTGCGTCAGGTTCTGCCGGCTGATGCTGTCATCTCGGATGAGCGTGAGACGCGGGCCTATGAATGTGACGCGCTGACCGCCTATAAATGTGCGCCGATGGTGGCGGTGTTGCCCTATACCACACAGCAGGTGTCGGATGTGTTGCGCATCTGCCACGAAGAGGGTGTGCCCGTCGTGCCGCGCGGGTCCGGTACGTCGCTGGCGGGGGGCGCGCTGCCCACGGCGGACTGCGTGATCCTTGGCGTGGCGCGTATGAACGAGGTGATCGAAACCGATTACCCCAACCGCATCATCAAGGTGCAAACCGGGCGTACCAACCTGAGCGTCACAGGCGCGGTCGAGGAAGACGGTTTCTTTTACGCGCCCGACCCGTCTAGCCAGCTGGCCTGTGCCATCGCGGGCAATATCGCGATGAATTCGGGCGGGGCGCATTGTCTGAAATACGGGGTGACGACCAACAACCTCATGGGCGTTACGATGGTCTTGATGGATGGCGAGGTGATCGAGGTCGGCGGCGCGCATCTGGATGCGGGCGGGCTGGACCTGCTGGGGCTGATCTGCGGCTCTGAAGGGCAGCTGGGTGTCGTCACCGAAGCCACGCTGCGCATCCTGCACAAACCCGAAGGCGCGCGGCCCGTGTTGATCGGGTTCGACGATAACGAGGTCGCGGGGGAATGTGTCTCTGACATCATCAAGGCGGGTGTCTTGCCCGTCGCCATCGAATTCATGGACCGCCCCTGTATCGAAGCGACGGAAGCCTTCGCCAAGGCTGGGTATCCCATGTGCGAGGCATTGCTGATCATTGAGGTCGAAGGCTCTGACGCGGAGATCGACCACCAGTTGGGTCTGATTTCCGACATCGCGCAGCGGCACAATCCGGTGGAGCTGCGGCAATCCAAATCCGCTGAGGAAAGCGCCAAGATCTGGCTGGGTCGGAAATCGGCCTTTGGCGCGATGGGGCAGATCAACGACTACATGTGTCTGGATGGCACCATCCCTGTGTCCTCGCTGCCCTTTGTGCTCAAACGCATCAAGGAACTCAGCGATCAGTTCGGGCTGAAGGTCGGCAATGTGTTTCACGCAGGCGACGGCAATATGCACCCGTTGATCCTGTTTGATGCCAACAAACCGGGCGATCTGGAACTGTGCGAGGAATTCGGGGCCGAGATCCTCAAGCTCTGCGTCGAAGTGGGCGGCTGTCTGACCGGCGAACATGGCGTCGGGATCGAGAAACGCGATCTGATGCATGTGCAATACGCCCCCGACGATCTGGAGGCGCAGATGGCGGTGAAGGATGTGTTCGACCCCGCATGGCTGCTGAACCCCGCCAAGGTCTTTCCGCTGGACGCGTCAGAGACACGCCGCGCCGTGGCGCTGGCGGCGGAATAACCCGCGCCTGATTAACTGCTGATCTTCAACAGATCACACGCACGACGAAGGAGCCGAGACATGGCCATCACATCCGAAGAGGCGCTGGTCGAAGCGGTCAAAGGTGCCGCTGGCCCGATCTCGGTTCAGGGGGGCGGCACGCGCGGCCTGCCCGCGACGGGTCAGATCATGCGCGTTGCGGGGCTGCAGGGGATCACGCTGTATGAACCCGGTGCGCTGACGCTGGTCGCGAAACCCGGCACCCCCGTGGCCGAGATCGAAGAGGCGCTGGCCGCCGAAAACCAGCGTCTCGCGTTCGAACCGATGGACCATCGCGAACTGTTGGGCACCAGCGGCACACCGACGATCGGTGGGGTGATGGCGGGCAATATCAGCGGACCGCGGCGGATCTCGGTCGGGGCGGCGCGGGACTTTCTGTTGGGGGTGCGCTTTGTCGACGGGCGCGGTGCCGTGGTCAAGAACGGCGGGCGCGTGATGAAGAATGTCACCGGCTATGACCTGGTCAAGCTGATGGCGGGGTCTTACGGCACTTTGGGTGTGCTGAGCGAGGTATCGATGAAGGTGCTGCCACGCCCTGAAACGCAGGCGACCTTGGTGTTGCACGGGCTGGATGATGGGGCCGCTGTGGCCGCGATGGCCCGCGCCCTTGGCAGCCCGTTCGAGGTGACAGGTGCCGCCCATGACCCTGCCACCCGCGAAACCGCACTGCGCATAGAGGGGTTCGAGGCATCGGTCAGCTACCGTCTGAGCCAGCTTCAATCGTTGCTCGCCGGCGCGGGGGCAGAGGTCGAGCAACGCGATGCAGCGGCGACGCAGGCGCTTTGGTCCGGCATCCGTGATGTGGCGGCGTTTCACGAGGGGCAGGGTGATGTGTGGCGCGTGTCGTGCAAACCCTCTGACGCGCCGGGGATCGCGGCGCGGTCGGGGGCAGAGCGCTGGACCTATGACTGGGCGGGCGGGCTGATCTGGCTGCGCAGCGCCGCGGGCCATGATCTGCGCGCGGCCATCGGTCCGATGGATGGGCATGCAACGCTGGTGCGGGCCGATGCGCAGACCAAGGCGCGCTTGGGCGTGTTCCACCCCGAACCCGCCGGTGTGGCGCGGCTGACAGCGGCCCTGCGGGCGCAGTTCGACCCCAAGGGCATCTTCAACGCGGGCCAGCTGGACCGTGCGGCATGAGCTTGCTTGCGGTCTTCCTTGTTGTCTTTATCGGCGGGCCGTTGGTGTTCCGCCTCTTGACCCGTGGCAAGCCTGACCGGCGCAGCCTACGTGCGCTGGTGCTCTTGGCTTTTCTCTGTGCCGTGGCGGGGATGGCGATACGCTATGGCGTGGCGCAGTATTGGGGCGAAAACCTGCTGGCGTCGATGGGGGCGATTTCCTGTATCTGGCTGGGCTGGATCGCCGTTCTGGCCTTTGTCGCGCAGGTGTTGCGCCGCGCCTATCCCGGCCCCGTTACGCAGCGCTGGACCAATGTGCTGGGGATCTTGGCCACCACGCTGCCCTGGTTCGGCCTGATCTGGGCCAGCACCGTCGCCGCTTAACTCTTTACCTCGTCAGGGTCTCGTGCCCGCAACGCCGGAGCTTTCATGCAAACCACATTCACCGCAGAACAGTTGAAAAACCCCGCGACGGCGCGCAGCAACGAAATTCTGCGCGCCTGTGTGCATTGCGGCTTTTGCACCGCCACATGCCCCACGTATCAGGTGTTGGGTGACGAATTGGATAGCCCGCGCGGACGTATATATCTGATCAAGGACATGCTCGAAAACGATCGCGATCCGGATGAAAAGACGGTCAAACATATCGACCGCTGCCTGTCCTGTCTGGCGTGTATGACGACCTGCCCCTCGGGCGTGCACTATATGCATCTGGTGGATCATGCCCGCGATTACATCGAAAAACGCTACAAACGGCCCTTCAGCGATCGTGCCCTGCGGTGGATTCTGGCGCGTATCCTGCCCTATCCGACGCGGTTCCGGCTGGCGCTGCTGGGGGCGAAGATCGGGCGGCCCTTCGCGCGGTTGATGCCCGACGCGCGGTTACGTGCGATGATCGAGATGGCCCCCAAGACGATTCCTCCGGTCAGCCGCAACGACGACCCGCAAAGTTTTCCCGCGCAGGGGGCACCGCGTAAACGGGTGGCGCTGATGACGGGCTGTGCGCAAAAGGCGCTGAACACCGACATCAACGACGCCACCATCCGCCTGCTGACACGGCAGGGCTGCGAAGTGGTCGTCGCCGAAGGCGCAGGCTGCTGCGGGGCGCTGACCCATCACATGGGCAAAACCAGCGAAAGCCACGCCACCGCGGCGCGCAACATCAAGGCATGGTGCGCCGAGATGGACGGGCAGGGGCTGGACGCCATCGTCATCAACACCTCGGGCTGTGGCACCACGGTGAAAGACTACGGCCATATGTTCCGCAATGACCCGCTGGCGGCGGATGCGGCGCGGGTGTCGGCGATCGCCAAGGATGTGTCCGAGGTGCTGCACGATCTTGCGGGGGGTGCAGACCCAGACGCCATGCCCAACCCCGCCAAGGGGGATATCGCGGGCATCGACGCGCCAACGGCCCCCACGCCCGCCCATCACGGCCTGACCGTGGCCTATCATGCCGCTTGCTCCCTGCAACACGGCCAGCAGATCAAAAGCTACCCCAAGGATTTGCTGAAACGCGCAGGCTTTACCGTGGTTGAGCCTGCGGATTCACATCTGTGCTGCGGGTCGGCGGGGACGTACAACCTGATGCAGCCCGAAATCTCTAAGCAATTGAAAGACCGCAAGGTCAAAACCCTGCAGGCCAAGAACCCCGACGTGATCGCGGCAGGCAATATTGGCTGCATGATGCAGATCGGATCGGCGGCGGGCGTGCCCGTGGTGCACACGGTAGAGTTGCTGGATTGGGCGTCGGGCGGGCCGAAGCCTCCGGCGTTGTCGCAAGAAAAAGGCACAAACTTGCAGATTCCTCGCCTCCGCTAGGGGTTTCGCCGCATTTTCGCCTTATCTCGCAGCTAGGAGAGGCTAAAGACCAGACCTCACCGAAGTAGGAGCGATATCCGTGCGCCGTTGGGTAGCCATCTCTATCATGTGCCTGACCGTCGCGACGGCCGGGCTTGCTCAGGATGCGCGGTTGCGCAGGCTGGACACAGGGGTGGATGCCGGCGCGTGGGAGGCCGTGGGCCGTCTGGATATCGGCGGCAAGGGGTTTTGCACCGGCGCGTTGATCGCGCCCCGTCTGGTGCTGACGGCGGCGCATTGTCTGTACGACAAGGAAAGCAAGCAGCGCATTGATCATGGCGAGGTAGAATTCCTTGCCGGTTGGCGCAACGGGCGGGCGGGGGCCTATCGCAATGTGCGCCGTGCGGTGGTGCATCCCGATTATGTCTACGACGGCGTCGTATCCTCGGACCGTGTGCGCAACGATCTGGCCCTGCTCGAACTCGACCGGCCGATCCGCAATACCACGATCAAACCCTTCGACACCGCCCGCCGTCCGCGCCGTGGCGACCAGTTAGGGGTGGTGAGCTATGCCAAGGACCGGTCAGAGGCGCCGTCCCTGCAAGAGGTCTGCAGCGTGCTGGCCCGCCAAGAAGGCGTGCTGGTGACCACATGCTCCGTCGATTTCGGGGCCAGTGGTGCGCCGATCTTTACCTTTGAAAACGGGGTGCCGCAGATTGTGTCTGTCGTATCCGCCAAGGCCCATGTCGAGGACAAGGAAGTGTCCCTTGGTACCGCGCTTGGTGCACCGCTGGCGCGGCTTCAGGCGGATCTGGTGGCGGGCAAGGGTGTTTTCCAAGGCGGAGGTGTTGTTAGCAAGCGCATCACGTCAGAGGATCGCCGCCGCACCACCGGCGCGAAATTCGTCAAACCCTGACCTTGTCATCCGGGGTGATTTTGTCCCCTTGAAACGCGATTTACCCATCCCCACATGAATGTCACCGGAACGCCTGTTGAGGGTTCCGGCAGACAACCCAGGGTCTGTCCATGGTGGAAGGCCTGAATGATTATCGCTCA
The DNA here is from genome assembly GCF_000152605.1 of Sulfitobacter sp. EE-36. Taxonomy (NCBI): domain Bacteria; kingdom Pseudomonadati; phylum Pseudomonadota; class Alphaproteobacteria; order Rhodobacterales; family Roseobacteraceae; genus Sulfitobacter; species Sulfitobacter sp. EE-36. Next base: position 1,086,727 of record NZ_CH959310.1, read on the forward strand.
AACGAGGATGAATACCTATGCGTAGTTTTGATTTTGCACCGCTGCACCGTTCGACTGTCGGCTTTGACCAGATTGCCAATCTGATGGATCGCGTGATGGCCAACGACGCACCGCAGCCAAGCTATCCCCCTTACAACATCGAAAAACTGGACGATGATTCCTATCGTATCAGCATCGCCGTCGCCGGCTTTACCGAAGGCGACCTGAGCGTTGAAGTCCGTGAAAAATCTCTGATCGTCTCGGCGCGCAAAGCTGATGAAGATACGGATAAAACCTATCTGCATCGTGGCATCGCGACCCGCGCGTTCGAACGCCGCTTCCATCTGGCGGATCACGTGCAAGTGACCGGCGCGGCCCATGCCGACGGTATGCTGCACATCGATCTGGAACGTCAGGTGCCCGAAGCGCTGAAGCCGCGCCAGATCCAGATCGCGCGTGCGCCAAAGGCGATTGAAAAGGATGTGGTTGACGCGAACACCGTCAACTAACCGTCCCCTCTGTGACAGACGAAGCCCGGTGCATTTGCGCCGGGCTTTTTTGTGCGCGTGGGGGCTAGGTCACAGTTGTTGACTTAAAATAGCGCAATGGGCACAGTGCCCCGATCCAGTCGGGGGAGGAACGCCGGATGTCACTGCAGGAAATATTTGCCACACGCGCCAATCGCATGAAGGCGTCGGAAATTCGCGAGCTGCTCAAGCTGTTGGACCAGCCGGATATCATCTCTTTCGCCGGTGGTATTCCTGACCCTGATCTGTTTCCAAAAGCGGCGTTTCAGGACGCTTTCGCCGAGGCGCTGAACGGGCCGATGGCGGCGCAGGGGTTGCAGTATTCCACCAGCGAGGGGCACAAACCGCTTCGTGTCTGGATTGCCGCGCAGATGCAGGCGATCGGTATTCCGGCGACGCCGGACAACATCCTGATCACCTCGGGCTCGCAGCAGGCGCTGGATTATCTGGGCAAGCTGTTCCTGTCGCCGGGGGATACCGCGCTGGTGGGCTGGCCGACCTACCTGGGGGCCTTGGGCGCCTTTAACGCCTACGAGCCGCGCTATGACAAGCTGGACCCGCTGAGCAATCGCAGTGGTGCGGATTATACCGCCGCCGCGAAAGAGGCAGGCGGCGCGGCCAAGTTCGCCTATCTTTCCGTTGATTTTGCCAATCCGACAGGGGCCACCGTCAGCCGCGCCGCGCGCGAGCGGGTGATTGATCTGGCCGAGGAAATGGACATCGCCGTGATCGAAGACGCGGCCTATCAGTCGCTGCGCTTTGACGGCGACGCGATCCCGCCGATCCTCGCGCTTGAAGCCGAACGCCGGAACGGTGATCTGGAAGCCTGTCGGACGATCTATTGCGGCAGCTTTTCGAAAACACTGTCGCCCGGGCTGCGTGTGGGCTGGGTCTGCGCCGCGATGCCGGTGATCTCGCAACTTGTGTTGATGAAACAGGCGGCGGATCTGCACAGTGCCACATTGAACCAGATTGCCGTGGCCTCGGTCGCGGAGCAGCATTTCGACAGCCACATCGACACGATCCGCAGCGCCTACCGTGCCCGTCGCGATGCTATGCTGGAAGCGCTGCAGGCGCATATGCCCGAAGGGGTGAGCTGGACCAAACCCGAAGGCGGCATGTTCATCTGGGTGACACTGCCCGACACGCTGGACGGGGCCGATCTGCTGAAACAATCGCTGGAAAGCGAACGGGTCGCCTTTGTACCGGGGCACGCGTTTTTCGCGGACGGGTCGGGGCGCAATACCTTGCGGCTCAGCTATTCCACCTCGACCGAAGGCAAGATCGCGGAAGGGATCGAACGCTTGGGCCAGCTGATCACCCGCGCGCTGAACGGCTGATACGAAAACGGGCGGCAGGATGATCCCGCCGCCCGTTTCAAATCCCGGATGATCCGCAGGTCAGACCGACATGCAGATGTATTTCATCTCAAGGTAATCCTCGATCCCGTGGTGGCTGCCTTCGCGGCCCAGACCGGACTGCTTGACGCCGCCAAACGGCGCGACCTCGGTCGAGATGATGCCGGTGTTCACACCCACGATGCCATATTCCAGCGCCTCTGCGACCTTATACACGCGGCTCAGGTCTTTGGCATAGAAATAGGACGCAAGACCAAAGATCGTGTCATTGGCCATTTCGATCACGTCGTCTTCGTTATCGAACTTGAACAGCGGGGCGAGCGGGCCGAAGGTTTCCTCTTTCGAGACTTTCATATCCTGCGTCACACCGGTGATGATGGTCGGCGCGAGGAAGTTGCCCTCCATCTTCTCTTCTTTGCTGCCCAGCAGGATTTCGGCACCTTTCGACACCGCGTCCTCGACATGTTCTTTCACCTTGTCGGAGGCATCTCCGTTGATCAGCGGCCCCAGCTCTACGCCGTCTTCAAAGCCGTCGCCGACCTTCATCTTTTCAACGCGGGCTTTCAGCTTTTCGGCGAAGGCGTCATAGACACCGGCCTGCACGTAGATGCGGTTCGCGCAAACACAGGTCTGGCCGTTGTTGCGGAACTTGCACAGGATCGCGCCTTCGACAGCGGCGTCCAGATCGGCGTCGTCAAAGACGATGAACGGCGCGTTGCCCCCCAGCTCCATCGAGCATTTCATGACCTGATCGGCAGCCTGTTTCAGCAGGATGCGGCCCACTTCGGTTGATCCGGTAAAGGTCAGTTTGCGCACTGCGGGGTTTTCGCAGAACTCCTTGCCCACGGCAGAGGAAGACGACGACGGCAGCACGTTGAACACGCCTGCGGGGATGCCCGCGCGTTCGGCCAGCACACCCATCACGATTGCCGACAGCGGTGTTTCCGCAGCGGGGCGCGCCACAAAGGCGCAGCCGGCGGCCAGCGCGGGCGCGGCCTTGCGGGTGATCATCGCGTTGGGGAAGTTCCAGGGCGTGATCGACGCGGCCACGCCGATGGGCTGCTTGATCACGGTGATCCGCTTGTCGCGCTGGTGGCCGGGGATGGTCTCACCGTAGACGCGTTTGGCCTCTTCGCCAAAGAATTCAATAAAGGACGCGCCATAGGCGATTTCGCCTTTGGCCTCGCCCAGAGGCTTGCCCTGTTCAGCGGTCAGGATGGCCCCCAGATCGTCTTGGTTTTCCATCATCAGGTCGAACCATTTGCGCATGACGCCGGCCCGTTCCTTGCCAGTCCAGCTGGCCCATTCCTTCTGTGCCTTTTCCGCCTGGGCGATGGCACCGGCCACCTGCGCACGGCTGAGGTTGGCGACCTTGGCAATCACATCGCCGCGGGCGGGGTTCACTACATCAAAGGTGCCATCGTCGCCATCCACCCATTCGCCACCGATATAGGCGCGGGTCTCTAGCAGACTTGGATCCTTGAGCATTGATTTCAGGTCAGTCTTTGCGTCAGTCATTTTGATCTCTCCGCTTTTGTCTGTGGTTACCCAAAGCAACAAACGCTATGATTGTCTAGTTCCAGTTCGTATCGGGACGCTGACGGAGGACCACATGCAGCTAGACGACGCCTATGCCAACGCCGCTTATATCGATAACGCAGAGGCATATCCGCCCCGCTGGAAAGACGCCGCAGCGGCATTCCGCAAGAAGCTGGGGTTTCGTGCGCAAAAGAATATCTCTTACGGGCCGACCGACCGCGAAATCTATGATCTGTTTGAACCCGAAGGCGTGTCGCGGGGCACGGTGATCTTTGTCCATGGTGGCTATTGGAAAGCGTTTGCTCCTGCCGATTGGTCCCATCTGGCGGCGGGCCCCCTGGCGCGCGGCTATGCGGTTGCGATGGTCGGCTATGACCTGTGCCCCGATGTGCGGATCAGCCAGATCACCGGACAGGTCGCCCGCGCCATTTCCGAGATCGCCAAACGCACCCAAGGTGCGCTGGCGCTTGTCGGGCATTCCGCAGGTGGGCAGCAGGTTGCCCGCATGACCGACCCGCTGATCCTGTCCGGCGATGTCCGCGACCGGATCGAGAATATCGTGTCCATCTCGCCCGTGGCAGACCTGATGCCGCTGTTGCAGACCTCTATGAACGACATCCTTCGGTTGGACGAAGCCGAAGCGACGGCAGAAAGCCCCGTGAACATGACGCCGCCCCATGGGGTGAACGTCACGATCTGGGTCGGGGCCGATGAGCGCCCCGCCTTTCTGGAGCAGGCCGAACAATTCTCGCGCGTGTGGGGGGCCAAGCAGTTCGTCGTCGAGGGGCGGCACCACTTTGACATTATCGACCTGCTGGAAGACCCCGACAGCGATATGGTGAAAGCGCTGCTTGGCATAAAGTGAGCCTTGATCGGGCCGCGCAAATCGGCGAGACAGGGGGTGGGTTGGGACGATGGCGTCGTCCTGCGTTTCACGGCCCTTGCGTCCTGCACGCCGGGACCTTTCTGAGAAGGAGGGTCTGATATGACCAATACATCCAAAACCGCCCGTCCCGATATGTACCGTTTCCATAACGGCACGAAGTCTCCGCTGCCGTTTGACACCGCTGAATACGAAGCGCGTCTGGAAGAGCTGCGCGAACGGATGGATGCGGCCGGAGCGACGGCGGCGGTCTTCACGTCGATGCACAATATCGCCTATTATTCGGGCTTTCTGTATTGCGCCTTTGGTCGCCCCTATGGGCTGGTGGTGACCGATACAGAGTGTGTGACGATTTCCGCAGGCATCGACGCCGGTCAGCCGTGGCGCCGCAGCTTTTGCGACAACATTACCTATACTGACTGGCAGCGCGACAATTACTGGCGCGCCGTCGCCTCGGTTACGGGCAAGGGCGCGGTGATCGGCTATGAGGGGGATCACCTGACGCTAATGCAGCGCGACAAGCTGGAAGATTTCCTTGAGCCGGTGGTGATGATCGACCTTTTCGAGACGACCATGCGCCAGCGGATGCATAAGTCTCCGGCAGAGATTGCGTTGATCCGTCAGGCCGCTCAGGTTGCTGATGTGGGCGGCTATGCGATCCGCGATGCGGTCAAGATCGGCGCGCGCGAGATCGACATCGCAATGGCAGGCCGCGATGCGATGGAGCTTGAGATTGCCAAGCGGTTCCCCGACGCCGAATACCGTGACACCTGGGTGTGGTTCCAATCAGGCATCAACACCGATGGTGCGCATAATCCGGTCACTGCCCGGCAGCTGGAGCGCGGCGATATCCTGTCGCTGAACACCTTCCCGATGATCTCGGCCTATTACGTGGCGCTGGAACGCACTATGTTTGCCGGAGAGGTGGACCCCGCAAGCCTGAAAATCTGGGAGGCCAATGTCGCTGCCCATGAATACGGGATGAGCCTGCTGAAGCCCGGTGTCAGCTGCGCCGATGTCACCCACAAGATCAACGCCTTCCTCGAAGAGCGTGACCTGCTGCAATACCGCACCTTTGGCTATGGTCATTCGTTCGGCGTGCTGTCGCATTTCTATGGCCGCGAAGCAGGGCTGGAGCTGCGCGAGGACATCGACACGGTGCTTGAACCCGGCATGGTCATCTCGATGGAGCCGATGCTGACCCTTCCCGAAGGTCAACCCGGCGCGGGCGGCTACCGCGAACATGATATTCTGGTGATCACAGAAGACGGTAACGACAATATCACCGGCTATCCTTATGGCCCTGATTTCAACGTCGTAGGCTGATTGCGCTGCCCCCTTTACGGGGGGCAAACGCCCTTTTGGCGGTTGGGGGTGACCGCGAGTACAAACAGGGAATATGGCTTGACGTACCCTGTGACGTCGATATCTTGACGCATCGCTGTCGCGGGATGGGGGTGTCAGGCCATATCCGTGCCTAACGCCTGCATCCTTAGTCTTAGTTAAAAGTGCTTTCCGCACGCTGTTTCGTGAGTGTTCCCGATGAAAGCATCTTTGATAGAACAAGAAGAAATGCGCCTCGCGTTGCTGCGGGGATATAATATTCTGGATACCGCCCCCGAAGAAGGGTTCGATGACATCACGCGCCTCGCGGCAGAGATTTGCGAGGTGCCGATCGCGCTGATCTCTTTGGTGGATGAAGACCGCCAATGGTTCAAATCCAAGGTCGGGCTTGAAATTGACGGCAGCGACATCACCGACAGTATTTGCGCCCATGCCATCGCGGGCGATGACTACCTGGAGGTGACCGACACCACCGCCGATCCGCGCACCGCTGACAATAATTTCGTCACTGGCGAGGATTCGATCCGGTTCTATGCCGGTGCCTTGCTGGAGGATGACAAGAATCTGCCGCTCGGGACGCTCTGCGTGCTGGATAAGAAACCGCATCAGCTGAATGATTTTCAGCGCCGTGCGCTCAAGGTGCTGGCGGGGCAGGCGATGCGGCAGATCGAGCTGCGCAAGGCACTGGCCGATGCCGAGGTGCTGCGCAAAGAGGTCGACCACCGCGTGAAAAACTCGCTCCAGTCCCTGGAGGCATTGATCCGCATCCAGATCCGCAGCGAAAAATCCCCCGAAGCCCGCGCCGCGCTGGACACCATTCAGGGCCGCCTGTCGACCATCAGCAGCCTGCATGAAGCGTTGTACCTGACTGAAACCGGCGCCGCGGTGGATATCGCAGCCTTCCTGAAGAAGGTCGCTCATTCCACCAGTGAACAATTGCCCGACGGGGTGCAGGTGAACATAGAGGTCGATCAGGCGCATCTGTCGTCCCGCTCTGCGTCATCCGTGGGGATGATCGTGAACGAGGCGATGACCAACGCTGCGAAATACGCCTATGAGGGCCGCAAACGCGGGACACTCGACCTGCGCGGCGAACGCAAGGGCGGCTTCTACCACCTCAGCTGCATTGACGACGGCCCCGGTATTCCCAAAGATCGGACCACGGGCACGGGGCTCGGCATGCGCATCCTGCTTGCCGCCGCCCAGCAATTGGGCGGAGAGCTGGAAACCCCAGAGCGTGAAAGCGGCGGCGAGATCAAGATCGTCTGGCCCGTCACCGACTGACACCCGGCCCGGGACACAAGAGAGGCGCAGGGATTATGCTGGCTTTGTTAAGGTTGATCGTCATCGGGTTCGTCGTTCTAACGATCATCTATATCGCCCTGTCGATCTATTCGCGTCGGGTACGGCGCGGCAAGCTCTATCAGAAGTGGGCGGATGGGCCGCGTCTTGTGGATCGCGACATTTTCGTGCAACGAGGGCTCAAACGATATGACGGGTCGATCCGTCGCAAGCTGATCCTTGGGGTCTATATTGTCCCGGTGGGGCTGGTTATCCTGACCGTCTACCTCACCAACTTTAACTAAGGGGTAACGCCGATGGCGATCATCAAATGGACCTTCTGGGGTGTGATCTGGCTGATCATTGCCGCGTTCTTTCACTATACGCTGCCTCAGGTCGATATCGTGCGGATCACCGATACCTATGAAAAGCGCATCGACTTTGGCGAGAACTCGATCTTCTGGTCGCATGCGGATGTGGGCAACAGCACCGCCTTGGGTAACCGCGATGTTTTCTTCATCCAGACGCGTCGGGCCAAGGGCGACGTCATGGTTTACCGCAACGAGGATACCGGCTGGGGCTGGCCGCCGTATTTCAAGTTCGACACGACCAACCTGCAGGCCGAGGCATCTGATCTGAAGTCCGCGGCCGGTACGCCGCAGTATGTCGCGGTCAAGCATTACGGCTGGCGCAACGAGTTCCTGTCGATCTTCCCCAACGCGGTGTCCGTGCGCGTGGTGGACGGGCCGGATGCGAGCAAGGGCATCCCGTTCCTGAATATCATTATCCTGATCCTGTTTGCGGCCGTGGTCTATGCGATCTGGGTCCGCTGGCGTCGGTTCAAACGCGCGCGCATCGATCCGACGTTAGAGCGGCTGGAAGATGACATCGCCGAAAAGCAGGGCCGTTTCGCGCGCTGGCGGGCGGGTCGTAAAAACAAATAAGCGCGGCGCAAGATCACGCCGCGCCTTTTGCGCACTGATTGATGTCGTGACGGGTTAGCTGGGGCGCGCCACCATGCGCCCCATGGGCCGACCGCCCAGAATATGCACATGCAGATGCGGGACTTCCTGAACCCCATGCGCGCCGGCATTGGCGATCATACGAAACCCTTCGCCCGCGTCCAATGTAACCCCTTCGGCTTTGCAGACTTCCGAGATGGCGCGTACATAGCCGACGATTTCGGCATCACTTGCCTCTGCCGCGAAGTGGTCAAAGCTGATGTAGGGGCCCTTGGGGATCACCAGCACATGCGTCGGCGCTTGGGGTTCGATATCGCGAAAGGCAAGCGCGTGGTCGGATTCATATACCGTGTTGTTCGGGATTTCGCCGCGCAGGATTTTGGCAAAGATGTTCTGGTCGTCGTAGCTGTAAGCCATGGAATGTCCTTAATCGGTGAAAAGATAATGTGTGTCGGCAATGGGCTGCGCCTGTTCCGGAGAAATGCGCAGGAAAGCGGCCAGCGCCTCGGCATTGTCCTGCGCCGAGGCTGTTTCGCGCATCCGGGCGTAGTTTTCAAACTGCGCGTCGCGGATGCGGTCGGATTCAAGGGTCAGGTCGTTCCGGATGGTGGGCAGCAACCGTTCCAGCGTGTCAGCCGAGGTGCGTTCGCCCGCCAGCCCCACGCGCATGGCGTGGCCGATCAGGTAGTCATCCGAGAACTGGCATTCGATCTCGAGGACCCGTGTCATCGACCGGTCAGAGGCAAAGTCGTTCAGCAGGTCGATATCGCCGGGGTCCATGCAGACGATCAGCCGGTCGGCTTCGTAATAGTCGAACAGCATCCGCATCAGGGACCGCCGGTGGCGGGTGCGCTTGCCCAGACTGTTCTGGATGCCGCCAAGATCGGGCAAGGGGGTTTCCTGTTCGCTGAAAAGATATTCGATCGCGGGCAGGTTGGTGACCTGACGCATCTGCTCTAGCACGCGTTTGGCGACATGCCACTTTTTGCACACGACAATCAGCAGCTCGCGCTCGCGCCCCAGCGTGCTCTCCGTCTCCCAGAAACGGGTAGAGAACCGCCGCCCGATCCGGCCCCGACCGGTCAGGAATTTGAACAGGTTACGCCCTTCGTTGCTGATCTGCAATTCGACATCCTTCGCCGAATAGAGCAACCCCAACCGGCGCTTGAGGTCCGTCGCCTCGCTGCTGATCTTGCGTGCGAACAGATAGTCTTGGGCCAGCAGCAGATCGTAGTGGTCGTTATAGAAGGTCACCGGCATGCCGTAGTCGGTAAACATCAGGAACGTCAGCGTGCGCGCACGAATTTCATTGTCGGGCACGATATGGCGCACAATGGTCTGAAAAAACGTCTCGTCCGGAATCCAGGTGGTCCTGAAAAACCGCATCACGTCTTTGCGTTTGCGGGTGAAGGCCATCACCGCCTCTATGGTCTGGCGGCGCAGGCACCACCACTGGCTGCCGATCTGGATTTGCAGGTCCGCAGGAATGTCGCGCGTCAGACCAAGGCGTTTCTGCAGCTCGAACATGCCGTAGAACCGCTTTTTCTGGGTGCGCTCGTTGAACCAGTGACGGTAGATCAGCCGCTCTTCCTTCCAGCCGGTCTTGATCCAGTCGCTTTCGAAGTAGTCAAAGCTTTCGATGAAATCGACGTCGTTATCATCAAGGTAGTCGTGGATGTATTCGGCGGATTTGATTGCCATGCAATCGCCCGACAGCATGTAGAAGTGTGTGGCACGCGGAAAGGCATCAATCGCGCTTTCGACGGCGTTCAGCGTCGCCTGTACCAGCGACCATTCTCCCCAGCCGCAGCGGATGCGCTTGCTTGCGAAGGTCACATTGGGGTTCTTGCCAAGCGCTTGGGTGATCTGTGCGAAATCGGTCGGGCTGGCCGAGGCGTCAAAGTGGATCGACATGTAATCGCCAGACGCCGTCAATCTCTCCGCCTGCTTGATGATTGCAACGGGGTCTTTGTGACACAAAAGGATATAGGCAATTCTGGCCATCGCGAAACACGCATCCCCTCTGCTCTGGACGAGTTTGTTAGATAAAGGCGAACAGCGATTGAATAAACCGCGAATATTTGCTTTTTCTATATTTCAGGCCATTCTGTCGCCATAAATGGCAGCATAAGTGCGAAAAAATTTAGGAGGCAGAGCCGATTATGGGTTTCCCAGGGACATGGATGACAGAAAGCGAAAGCGTGGTCTACCGCGTGGTGCCCAAATGCGCCTGTTCGACCATCGGGCAGATCATGTTCTATTCGGACCATGGAGAATTCTTTGACGGCGACATCCATGACGCGAAATCGGGCATGCACAAATGGGCGCATGACGACTCTCAGCCGTTGATCACGCGAAATGTGGAAAACCACAAATCCTACGCCTTCACCTGCGTGCGCAATCCATATACCCGCATCCTCAGCTCTTTCTTCGACAAGATCTGCGGCATCCAGCGCAATGGCCGGCGGTATCGCGGCAATCTGGTGCCGCTGCTCGTGCAGAAATACGGGATCGAGGTCGGCGGCGATGACGGCAAGCAAGAGTTTGACCAGATCGCCAGCTTCCGCCGTTTCCTGCTGTTTGCCCGCGACACCATCCGCTGGCGTCGCCCGATGGACCCGGACATCCACTGGTCCGCGCAGTCGGGGCATGTCAGCACGTTCATCGTGAACGGCGGCACCTATGACAAGATCATCTGGACAGAGAAGTTCAACGACGGCATGCAAAGCGTGCTGGATGCCATCGACACGCCCCATGCGGTGAACCTGTCCGACATTCCGCGGTTTAACGAATCCGAAGGCCACGGCCCCAAGCGCGCCCACCCGGTAGAGGATTACTTCGACGATCTGTCGATGCATCTGATGCGCGAGATCTTCAAAAAGGATTTCGAGCTGTTCAAATACGATTTCGACAATCCGGCAAACAAGATGCCCACGGGCGAGATCGACCTTGCCGAGGTGCACGCCAAGCTGGGCGACTAAGCAGGCAGGGCCGGCGCGCCCCGCCTGACGGTCCATGCGGTTATGCCCGCTGCGGCATCTTGCGCGCAGGGCCGCAACGCCCTACATCCTTGGCATGTCACAGGTTAAATCATCTTCCAAATCCGACCCGAACTACAAGGTCATCGCCGAAAACCGCCGCGCGCGGTTCGATTACGCGATCGACGATGATGTCGAATGCGGCATCATCCTTGAAGGCTCCGAGGTCAAATCCCTGCGCAACGGCGGTGCCAATATCGCCGAAAGCTATGCCGCCGTGGAAGATGGCGAACTGTGGTTGGTGAACTCCTACGTCGCGCCTTACACGCAGGCCAAGACCTTCACCCACGAGGAACGCCGTCGCCGCAAGCTCTTGGTGTCCAAGAAGGAGCTGTCGAACCTGTGGAATGAAACCCAACGCAAAGGCATGACGCTGGTCCCGATGGTGATGTATTTCAATCACCGTGGCATGGCTAAGATCAAGATCGGCATCGCCAAGGGTAAAAAGCTGCACGATAAACGGGAAACCGCCGCCAAGCGCGACTGGTCCCGCCAAAAGCAGCGTCTGCTGAAAGACCACGGCTGACGCCCTGTCCCGCTCTCGGGGCCTGAACGGAACACAATATGCCCATTTCCGGCCTGTGCTGCATGCGCACAGTCGCGGGCTCTTGCTTGCGGGGGCCGTCGCGGGTAGGCATTGAAAAACCTGTTCTAAAAGGGGGTGGACCCATGGCTGACAACCCGAAAACGCTTGTTTCAACCGATTGGCTGGCGCAGCACCTCAAGGATCCCGACCTGCGTCTGCTGGACGCGTCATGGTATTTGCCCGATGCGGGACGCGACCCCAAAGCTGAATACAATCAGGCGCATATCCCCGGTGCCCGCTTTTTCGACATCGACGAAATCTCGGATGGGCGGTCGGATATGCCGCATATGGCCCCACCTGCTGAAAAGTTCATGTCGCGGATGCGCGCTATGGGGGTGGGCGACGGGCATCAGGTGGTGGTCTATGACGGGGCCGGCTTGCTGTCGGCTGCGCGTGTGTGGTGGCTGTTCCGTCTGATGGGGCAGGAAAATGTCGCCGTGCTGGATGGGGGCCTGCCCAAATGGGTCGCCGAAGGTCGCCCCACCGAAGACATGCCCCCGATCCCCCGCGACCGCCACATGACCGTGCGGTTCCAGAACCAACTGGTGCGCGATGTGACGCAGGTCGCTCAGGCGTCCAAGCTCAAGGCACCGCAGATCGTTGATGCCCGCGCAGCGGCCCGCTTTCGCGGCGACGCGCCCGAACCCCGCGAAGGCCTGCGCGCTGGCCACATCCCCGGGTCGCGCAACCTGCCTTTCACAGAGCTGTTGAACGACGACAAAACACTGAAATCCGTAGCCGAGACCAAAGCGGCTTTTGAAGCGGCGGGCATTGACCTGTCGCACCCTGTGATCACGACCTGCGGGTCCGGCATCACCGCGGCGATACTCGCGCTGGCACTGGAACGGATGGGCCATACCGATTGGTCCCTTTACGATGGATCTTGGGCAGAATGGGGGATGTTCCCCACCGTGCCCGTTGCGACCGGAGACGCATAATGTTCGAAACCCTACAGGCGCAGCCCGCCGATAAAATCCTTGCCTTGATGCAGATGTACAAGGATGACCCCCGCGAGACCAAGATCGACCTTGGCGTGGGCGTGTACAAGGATGCCACGGGGCTGACGCCCGTCATGCGCGCGGTCAAGGCGGCTGAACACCAACTGTGGGAAGCCCAGACCAGCAAGGCCTATACTGGTTTGGCGGGCGACCCTGCCTTTGGCGATGCGATGGTGCAGATGGTGCTTGGCGATGCGGTCCCCCGCGCACAGGTCGCCGCCGCCGCGACTCCGGGCGGGACCGGCGCGATCCGTCAGGCGTTCGAGCTGATCCAGATGGCCCGTCCTCAGGCGCGGGTGTTTGTGTCGAACCCGACATGGCCGAACCATCTGTCGATCCTGAAATATCTGGGGATGGAGGTGGCCCCCTACCGCTATTTCGACGATGAAACCCGTGGCGTTGATTTCGATGGCATGATCGCCGACCTCAAGACCGCGCAAAAAGGCGATGTGGTCCTGCTGCACGGCTGCTGCCACAACCCGACAGGGGCCAACCTGAACGCCGCCGAATGGGACGCGGTGATCAAAGTGTTGCAAGACACCGGCGCCACCCCGATGATCGATATCGCCTACCAGGGCTTTGGCGACGGGCTTGACGCGGATGCGGCGGCCACGCGCAAGGTCGCGGCGGCGGTGCCGGAATGTCTGATCGCGGCAAGCTGCTCCAAGAACTTCGGGATTTACCGCGAACGCACTGGCATCCTGATGGCGCTGTCGGCAGACACCTCGGCGCAAAAGCTGAACCAGGGCACGCTGGCCTTTCTCAACCGCCAGAACTTCAGCTTCCCGCCCGATCACGGGGCGCGCATCGTCACCACCATCCTGAACGACGACGCCTTGCGCAGCGACTGGATGGCCGAGCTCGAAGACATCCGCAACACCATGCTGGGTCTGCGCAGCCAGCTCGCGGGCGAACTTCAGCGTCTCTCCGGCTCTGACCGTTTTGGATTCCTTGCCGAACACCGCGGCATGTTCTCGCGCCTCGGAACCTCGTCTGACATGGTCGACAAGCTGCGCGAAGACCACGGTATTTATATGGTGGGTGACAGCCGCATGAACATCGCGGGGCTGAACGCCGAAACCGTGCCGATCCTCGCCAAGGCGATCATTGAGGTCGGCATCTAACCCGCCACTTCACCCTTTCAAAAATACTCAAACCGCCGCGCTGGCATCTGGCGCGGCGGTTTTGTTTGGGCGCACTGCCAGCCCTGCCCAGCATAACACGCGCGCAGCAAAAAGCCCGGGCGCGAACGCCCGGGCCTCTGCCTGCCTGCAGGAGTTTAGACCTTAGCTCTTGGAGAACTCAGGGTAGGCTTCCATGCCCAGTTCGGACACGTCCAGACCAGCGATCTCGGCTTCTTCGCTGACGCGGATGCCGGTGGTGGCTTTCAGGATCATCCAGACAATCAGCGACACGATGAAGACAAAGGCACCGATAGAGGCAAAGCCGATGATCTGTGTCACAAAGGATGTGCCGTCGGTGTAGACGGGAACAACCAGCGTGCCCCAGAAGCCTGCGATCAGGTGAACCGGGATCGCACCGACCACGTCATCGATCTTGAGCTTGTCGAGGAAGGGCACCGCGAAGACCACGATCGCACCGCCCACAGCACCGATCCAAAGCGCACCGAAGAGCGTCGGGTCAAGCGGGCCAGCTGTGATAGAGACCAGACCGGCCAGCGCGCCGTTCAGCACCATTGTCAGGTCAGGCTTTTTGTACAGCATCTGGGTCAGGACCAGCGCGGCGATGGCACCGGCAGCAGCAGCCATGTTGGTGTTGGCAAAGATCTGCGCAACAGCATCAGCGTCGATCATCGACCCCATGGCCAATTGCGAGCCGCCGTTGAAGCCGAACCAACCCAGCCACAGGATGAACGTGCCCAAAGTGGCGAGCGGCAGGTTCGAACCCTGCATCGGGATCACACGACCGTCTTTGTATTTGCCGATACGGGGGCCAAGCACCAGCGCACCTGCCAGAGCCGCAAAGCCGCCCGCGGCGTGGACCAGAGTGGAGCCCGCAAAGTCGCTGAAGCCCGCGTCAGACAACCAGCCTGCGCCCCACTGCCAGCTTGCTTCGATCGGATAGATAAAGCCGGTCAGCACGATGGTAAAGATCAGGAAGGGCCACAGTTTGATACGCTCGGCCAATGTGCCCGAAACGATGGATGCGGTGGTCGCGCAGAACATCAGCTGGAAGAAGAAATCCGACGCGTTGGAATAGCCGCCCGCGTCAATCGCCGTCTTGATGTCCTTGGTTGCAAACGTGCCGAACACGCCGGGGATGATCCACGCGTCGCCGGGGTACATGATGTTATAGCCAACCAGCCAGTAGAGAATGGCGGCCAGTGCGAACAGCGCGATGTTCTTGGTCAGCTGGGTGGTCACGTTCTTGGACCGTACCAGACCGGCTTCGAGCATGGCAAAACCCGCCGCCATCCAGAACACCAGAAAGCCGCCGATCAGGAACAGGATCGTGTTGAAAATGAAAGCAGTGTCAGCCGCGGTTGCATACTCGGCCTCCTGCGCGAAACCCAAGGACGGCAGCAGCGTCGCTGCGGCGGCAAGGGGAATAAGAAGTCGTGATGTCATGTCGTCAATTCCTCGGACGTGGGGGTCAGATGGCGTCTTCGCCGGTTTCGCCGGTGCGCACGCGCACGGCTTGTTCAACGTCGAGGACAAAGATTTTGCCGTCGCCGATCTTGCCGGTATGTGCGGTGCGGGTGATCGTCTCGACCATCTGGTCGGCCAGCGCATCTGCGACCACCAGTTCAAGCTTCACCTTGGGTACGAAGTTCACGACATATTCAGCGCCGCGGTAGATTTCGGTATGGCCGGATTGGGCACCGAAGCCCTTGATCTCGGTCACCATCAGGCCACGCACGCCCGCTTCGGTCAGTGCTTCGCGCACCTCCTCGAGCTTGAATGGCTTGATTGTTGCGATAATGAGTTTCACCTATAATCCCTCTTCCAGATGGCAGGTACTTCCTGCGTTATGCCTTGGATAAAAGAGCGGCCGGCGCCCCTTGAAGGAAGGGTGCATCGCGCTTAGTCCCTCTCTGGGCGGGCGTGTTTGCCTGATTATTGGGCGCTGTGGGAAATGTGCCCAATTATTGGGCGTTAATTAGACGGCGCAGCGGGGCGTCTGCGCTAAACAAACCGCGCTGTGCAGGATAGAGTGCGAAAAAAAAAGAATGGTTCAGCGAGCAGAATATGAGTGATTCATCCAAACGGAAGCGGCCCTTGGTTGCCGATAAACGCACCGCGGGCAAAGGCGGCAAACCGCCCCGCAAGCCGGTCGCGAAAAAGGCTCCGGCCAAACGCAAGCCTGCACGTCGTGCGCCTGCGCGCCCCAAGGGGCCTATTGGCTGGCTGGCCGCGCTGGTGCGGTGGGTCTTCCGTTTGATTTGGACGATCGTCTGGCGGGTGACTGCCGTGGCGGTGCTGATGGTTGCCTTGGCCGTCGGCTATTTCTACACCACGTTGCCGCCGCTCGAGGCGCTGCTGGACGGGCGTGCGCGAGGGTCTGTCACGCTCAAGGATCGCTATGGTGATGTCTTTGCATGGCGCGGGGATCAGTTCGGCGGCGTCGTCACCGCAGACAGCGTATCCCCCGCGCTTAAGAACGCGGTGATCGCGACAGAGGACAAACGCTTCTATCGTCACTTTGGTGTCAGCCCGCGCGGCATCGCTTCAGCGGTCAAGATCAACCTGAGCGAAGGCCGCGGACCCTTGTCCGGTCACGGGGGGTCGACGATCACGCAGCAGGTGGCCAAACTGCTGTGTCTGGGTGAACCCTATGATGCGTCGTCGGGGCAGACGGAAAAGGAATACGAAGCCGAATGTCGCCGGTCCTCGCTGTCGCGCAAGGGCAAGGAAGCCCTGTTCTCCATGGCGATGGAAGCGAAGTATTCCAAGGATGATATCCTGTCGATCTACCTCAACCGCGCCTATATGGGCGGCGGTGCCTTTGGGGCCGAAGCTGCGGCGCAGCGTTTCTTTGGCAAACCGGCCGCCGCGTTGAAGCCTGCCGAGGGCGCGATGCTGGCGGGTCTGTTGACCGCACCGACCACGCTGTCACCGACCAATAATCTTGATCGGTCGCAAAGCCGTGCGGCAACCGTGATCCGCCTGATGGAGGATCAGGGCTATCTGTCAAAGGCCGAAGCGGATAACGCCATTGCCAACCCCGCAGAGCTGTCAGAAGCCGCAGAGGCCGAGGCGGGTGGCTATTTCGCGGATTGGGTGATGTCGTCGGGGCCGGAGTTCTTTACCCGCAACACGACCGAGGATGTGGTGATCAAGACCACCCTTGACCAAAAGATCCAGCGCGCCGCCGAGGAAGGTCTGAGCTGGGTGTTCGAAAACAAGGTTCGCGAAGGCTCCAAAGCGCAGGCGGCTGTGGTGATCATGTCTGCTGACGGGGCCGTGCGTGGCATGGTCGGTGGGCGCAAGACCAAGGTCGCGGGGGCCTTTAACCGCGCGACACAAGCGATGCGCCAGACCGGCTCTGCCTTCAAACCGTTTATCTATGCAGCGGCGCTGGATCTGGGGTATTCGCCCAACGATCTGATCGAAGACGCGCCCTATTGTCTGAACGTGCCCGGGTCGGGCCAATGGTGCCCGAAGAACTATACCAACAGCTTCAAGGGCAACGTGACGCTCACCACCGCGCTTAAGGATTCGCTGAACATTCCGGCGGTCAAAGTCTCGGAGAGTGTCGGGCGCGATGTGGTCAGCCAGGTGGCGGAGCAGTTCGGCATCAAAAGCGATCTGGCCGTCGGTCCGGCGCTGGCGCTTGGGGCGTCCGAAAGCACGTTGCTTGAAATGACAGGTGCCTATGCCGGCATCCTGAACGGCGGGTCATCCGTTAAACCCTATGGGCTGATTGATCTGACGTTGCAGGGCGACACTGATCCGGTGATGGGCACGGGCGGCGGTATCGGCGAGCGGGTCATTCAGGAAGATGCCGCGCTGCAACTGGTCTATATGATGGAAAAGGTCGTGTCCGAAGGCACCGGGCAGCGGGCGCAATTTGGTGGCCGTGAACTGGCCGGTAAAACGGGCACGACACAGGCCAACCGCGACGCGTGGTTCATCGGTTTCTCCGCCGACTACGTGGCCGGTGTCTGGATGGGCTATGACGACAACACGCCGTTGACCGGTGTATCGGGGGGCGGGTTGCCCACCGAGATCTGGCAGCAGGTCATGATGCGCGTTCACGAAGGGCTGCCGAATACGCCGCTGCCGATGATCGTGCCGGAACCGCCAGTGGTGCAAGCCCCGCCGCAGCCTCAGCAACCGGCGCAGCCGCAGCGGGTGCCGCGTCAGGACAACCCACTGGGCGTCATCGACAGGGTGCTGCGCGATATCTTTGGCGGGTAAAGACCCTGCCTCTGCCGCAGCACAGCGCTATCGAAAC
>NZ_CH959310.1:1104739-1108208 GCF_000152605.1 Sulfitobacter sp. EE-36
GAAGGCGGTACGAGGAGACCCGCCCCCGAGGGTTTGACGGTCTGGCTTAGAAGCCCAGAACCAGCGACACACCCAGGGTATTGTCAGTGGATTTCAGGCCCGCAACCGGATCGGTGTTGTAGTCGGTACGGTAGCTTACGCGTGTCGACAGGTTGTCGGACATCTTGTAGTTGATGCCAGCGTCGTTCGACACGATGGTGTTCACGTCAGAGCCGACAATGTCGGTGTCCATGGTGAAGGATACGATGTCGTTGAACGCGTAGAAGTAGCGCGACGAGGCGATGAAGCCGACTTCGGTTTCGGAGGTGCCGGTTGCGTCTTTAAAGTAGCGTACACCGGGGCCCGCTTGAACGCGCCATGTGTTGTCTTCTTTATTGATCGCGCGGTAACCCGGACCAAAGCCCAAGAATGCGTCTGTTTCGGAACCGTCAACGGCTGCACCGGATGTGTCGGTCAGGTAACCGTCATATTGGTAACGGGCCAGGCCGAACGCATAGAACTCGGGCGTGAAGTAGCGGCTACCTTCATAGGTACCAAAGAACTTCTCTTCGCTCTTGGTGCCGTTTGCTTCGCCGTATTCTACCGCAAAACCAACCAGGTGGTTCCAGTCGCCGACACCGTATGTCAGGCGGCCAGCGCCCGATACTTCGCCGTTGTCTGTGTTGCCGCTGGTGCCCGATGCGGACAGGGCGAAAGACCCGCGCCAGCCTTGGGCAACGCCATTGGCGCCATAACGTTCTGCGTCGGTGCCGCGGGCCAGGTCGGTGTTCACATCATCGGTGATGTCGTCGATCTGGTCGTTCAGCGTTTCAATGCCAAGCGCACGTTGCTGCGCGAAAACGGGAGCAGCAGCCAAGAGTGCGATTACGGAAACCGCGGACGCTTTAAGTACTGTATTCATTGGGGAATCCTTTCCCTTAGAAGTGACCCGCCTCGTTGATTGAGGCGAGAGCATCTCTGCTGAGAATGGATTTAAGATAGGGGGTCAGATAAGTGAAATTCGAATAAATCGTGCATGAAGCAAGTATTACTCGTGTTAACTGCCCTTGAAGCGGAATTAAGGCGTGTTTTGCCCGTTGTCCAAGCTCTCGATCAGGATATTCTGTTGATTTTCAGCCGCTTGAGCGAGGTCCATCAAACTACGCCGTGCGATCGACAGCATCTCGGGGTCCAGATCTTCGCGCCAGACCACCCATGCGGGGTACGCAAAGCGTGGGGAATTTGCCACAACATGCAGTTTTCCGACGTCGAGATACCGTTGCACTGCCCGTGCGGGCAGGTAGGCAGCGGCGCGACGGTTGACGATATAGTCGGCCGCAAGCCCGCCAAGGGCCAATGATCGTCCCGAATTGGTGAGATGGGGCAGGGCGCTGGCGTGCATATGTGTAAACTCCGGCCCCCAGTCGACCGCGACATATTCTTTGCCAAGATCTTTGACGTCCGTTTCAAAGGACGCGACGAGAATCAGTTCTTCCTCCAGCACGGGTTCGACGCGCAAACCGGGGCGCAGCTGCGGGGTGTAAAGCAAAGCGGCCTGAATAACCCCTTCGACCAGAAACCGCGTCAGCCGGTCGGACATGCCCATTTCGGCGTGAATACTAAGTTCGGGCATCATCGCTTGCATCGCGTCGATCCAGCGAAAGCCAAGCTTGTGCCAAAGGGCGTGCTGCGCGCCGAAGGAAAAGCTGCGGCTGTATCCTTCGGGGATGGCGATCTGCTGGCGCGCTTCTTCCCATATCTTGAGAAGGCTCAGCGCGTATGAGGTGAATTGTTCGCCTTCCGAGGTCAGCACCGCCCCCGCTTTTGATCGTTTGAACAGCGGGTGGCCCAGGCTGTCCTCAAGCCGTTGCACGCGCAGGCTGACAGCGGATTGGGTGACAAACAGCCGTTCGGAAGCAGCGACAAAAGAGCCGGTGTTGGCGACTTCGATAAAGGTTTTGATCAGGGTGATATCCATGCCCTGATAATGATCCTCCGCAGGCCCGTTGCCAAGCTGCCCTGACCTGAATCGCGCGCCCCTATCCGAAAGAGACCGGAAGGGAGGCGCGTGTTATTTGATGCTTAGTCAACCATGCGCGGGCCGGTGGTGGCAGCGATGCTGGTGGGGCGCGCCAGATCGGCACGGCGCTTTTGCAGATAGTCGTGACGTGCCTGGGCATAGCTGTCGCCCGATGCGGAGATTGGCACTTGTTTGCCATTCACGATGCGGCGGTTTTTCTCGAATGCGCTATCGGCATAACCGGTGACGGTGCCGACATAGCTTTCGGGGCTATCAAGCGTATAGGACAGCGGGTTGGTGAACAGGTCCACGACGCGGCCGGCGGTGTCGCGACGGGTCGATGGCCCGATCAGCGGAAGTTCGATATACGGGCCTTCGCCCACACCCCAGACATACAGCGTTTCGCCAAAGTCGGTATCATGCTCGGGCACTTTGAATTCGCTCGCGACGTCGAACAGGCCGCCCATCCCAAGCGTGCTGTTTACCAAGAAGCGGTAGGTCGACAGGCCAAAGCCCGCGAGATCCGCCTGCAAGGCGCTGTTAACGGCAGCTTGCGGCATCGACAGGTTCTCGGAGACGTTATGCACGACCGTCTGGAATTCGATCGGCACCGCCCCCAGCACGCGGTTGGGTTTGCCGGATCCGCCGATCTTCTGATTGAAGGCGTGGACCTTGCGGTTACCGGCCTCGTGCGGGTCATTGACCCCTGCGGGCTGGGGGCGCGATGCACCGCTACAGGCGGCAAGACCTGCAACCAAAGTGACACCCACAAGGGCGCGCAGCGATGTGGAGAGGGTCGTGGCCTTGAACATGGTATAAATCCCGAAAACGCGTGAAAAACATGGTTTGTTATGCGCAGCGTCCCCGAAATACGCAACATGAGTTTCCTTGGGCGGCTCGCGTTGGTGGCAGGTGTTGCAGTTCCTCCCTCTTGGGTCTTTTCGTTTCTCCATCGCATCGCTATCGTCCCGCAAAAGCCATTCATTCCAAGGAAGTCCCCCATGAGCATCACCAGCCGTCTGAACGATCTTGGCGTCACCCTGCCCGACGCACCTGCCCCTGCGGCGAACTATGTGCCCTTCGTGAAAACCGGCAACACGGTCTATGTTTCGGGCCAGATCTCGAACGGGCCGGACGGGTTCATCACCGGAAAACTGGGCGCGGATATGGATGTCGCCGCGGGTGCCGAAGCCGCCAAGACCTGCGCGATCAGCTTGCTGGCGCAAGTCAAAGCCGCATGTGACGGCGATATCGAACGGCTCAAGCGGGTGGTGAAGCTGACGGCCTTTGTGAACTCCACCGCCGACTTCACCGACCAGCCCAAAGTGGTTAACGGGGCCTCTGACTTCCTAGTCGAAGCTTTGGGGGATGCGGGGCGTCACGCGCGCTCGGCCGTTTCTGCCGCTTCCTTGCCGCTGGGTGTCGCGGTCGAGATCGAAGCATTTTCGAAATCGAATGACCCTACCACAG